>NZ_LUUB01000029.1:0-62894 GCF_001641635.1 Bradyrhizobium centrolobii | reverse complement strand
GGCCACGATCGCGGTCTCCTGGAGCAGATGGCGGAATTCGAGCCGCTTGTCCGGCCGGTCGGGCGGACGGACGAAGGCGAGATCAAGCGCGCCGGTCAGGATTTTCGGCAGCAGCCGGACGGTCTTGTCCTCCAGAAGCTGCACCGCGACCTCCGCATGTTTGGCGCGGAAGTCGCGCAACAGCGGCGGCAGCAGCCCCGCCGCGGCGCTGTCGATGGCGCCGACCCGCAGCCGCCGCGCAGCCTGCGTACGCGTGCGGTTGCGCAAATTGCTCTCGACCGCCTCGACGCGGGCGAGGATGGCACGGGCGTCGCGCAACAGCGTTGTGCCGTCCTCGGTGAGCGAGACGGCACGCGTCGTCCGCGCGAACAGCCGCGTTCCCAGATCCTCCTCGAGCAGCCTGATCTGGCGCCCGAGCGCGGAGGGCAGCATCTGGAGATGCTGCGCCGCCCGGCCGAAATGCAGCTGCTCGGCCGCCGCCACGAAGCATCGAAGCTGATGCAATTCCATTCGCTGGTCCTCTCTCCGTGCCTTGTCGGGATTATATCATTTTTTTGTATAAACCAGCGCCAATTGAGTCCGCCTCATACCCGCGCCTAGGCTGGTTGCCGGCGTGGACCTTGAATCCGCCGACATAACGATAAATCCACATCTCAAGGAGGCCAGGGTGGCGAGCGAGCTTCAGACGCGCGTGCTGCGCAAGATCACGTTGCGCATCGTTCCCTTCATCATGCTGCTCTACTTCGTGGCCTTCATCGACCGCGTCAACATCGGCTTCGCCTCGCTGACAATGAACAAGGACCTCGGCCTGTCGCCCGCGGTCTACGGCTTCGGTGCCGGCATCTTCTTCTGGGGCTATTTCCTGTTCGAGGTGCCCTCCAACATCATCCTGCACAAGGTCGGCGCGCGGATCTGGATCGCGCGGGTGATGATCACCTGGGGACTGGTTTCTGCCGCGATGGCCTTCGTGCAGGGCCCGACCAGCTTCTACGTGCTGCGCTTCCTGCTCGGCGTTGCCGAAGCCGGCTTCTTCCCCGGCATCATCCTCTATCTCTCCTACTGGTTCCCGGCGCGCCAGCGCGCCGCGGTGACCGCGCTGTTCATGGCCGCCGCGCCGCTCTCGACCGTGCTGGGATCGCCGATCTCCGGCGCGCTGCTCGAGATGGACGGCGTGCTCGGCTTGAAGGGCTGGCAATGGCTGTTCGTGCTGGAGGCGCTGCCGGCCGTGCTGCTCGGCTTCGTCGTGCTGGTCTTTCTGACCGATCGCCCGGAGAAGGCGAAGTGGCTCGCGGACGACGAGCGCCGATGGCTGGTCGAGGCCATGAATGCGGAGACCACGAGCAAGGCCGCGACCGCGAGCCACAGCATCTGGCGCGGGCTTGCCGATCCGCGCGTGCTGGCGCTGTCGCTGATCTATTTCGGCACCTCGGCCGGCCTCTACACGCTCGGCGTCTGGGCGCCGCAGATCATCAAGCAGTTCGGCCTGTCCTCGCTCGCAGTCGGCTTCCTCAACGCGGTGCCGGCGACCGCCGCCGTCGTCGCGATGATCCTGTGGGCGCGGCATTCGGACCGGACCGGCGAACGCACCTGGCACGTCGTGCTGGCCTGCCTGCTCGCCGCCGCGGGACTCGCCTTCGCCGGCCTCGCGACCGGCGTGGTCGCCGTGCTGGTCGCGCTGACGCTGGTCAATATCGGCATCTCCTCGGCAAAACCGCCGCTCTGGAGCATGCCGACGATGTTCCTCTCCGGCTCCGCCGCCGCGGCCGGCATCGCCACCATCAACTCGATCGGCAATCTCGGCGGCTTCGTCGGGCCGGCCATGATCGGCTGGATCAAGGACCAGACCGGCAGTTTCGTCGGCGGACTTTACTTCGTCGGCGGCCTGCTCGTTCTCTCCGCCATCCTCACCCTGCTATTGTCGCGGGCGCAGGCCGCTCGCGTCGAACCCGTCACGCAAACCCATTGATATCCTCAAAATGGAGCACTTCCATGCGCACCCATTCGATTGCAGCAATCCCCGCCGACGGGATCGGCCCCGAGGTCATCTCCGCCGGCGTCCGCGTGCTGGAGGCGCTGGCAAAACGCAGCGGCGACCTCGCCTTCAACGTCAAGACCTTCGACTGGGGCTCGGACTATTACAAGAAGCACGGCGTGATGATGCCGGCTGACGGCCTCACCGAGCTCAAGAAGTTCGACGCGATCTATTTCGGTGCAGTCGGCGCGCCCGACGTGCCCGATCACATCACGCTGTGGGGCCTGCGCCTGCCGATCTGCCAGGGCTTTGACCAGTACGCCAATGTGCGACCGACGAAGATCCTGCCGGGCGTCGCCTCGCCGCTGCGCAATGTCGGCGTCGGCGATCTCGACTGGGTGATCGTGCGCGAGAATTCGGAAGGCGAATATGCCGGCATGGGCGGCCGCGCCCACAAGGGCCTGCCCGAGGAGGTCGGCACCGAGGTCGCGGTGTTCACCCGCGTAGGCGTGACGCGGATCATGCGCTATGCGTTCCAGCTCGCGCAATCGCGTCCACGCAAGCTGCTGACAGTGGTAACCAAGTCGAACGCGCAGCGCCATGGCATGGTGATGTGGGACGAGATCGCCGCCGAGGTCGCGACCGAATTCCCTGATGTCACCTGGGACAAGGTGCTGGTCGACGCCATGACCGTGCGCATGACGCTGCATCCGAAGAGCCTCGATACGATCGTGGCGACCAATCTCCACGCCGACATCCTTTCCGACCTCGCCGGCGCGCTTGCCGGCAGCCTCGGCGTGGCGCCGACCGGCAACATCGATCCACAGCGCCGGTTTCCCTCGATGTTCGAGCCGATCCACGGCTCGGCCTTCGACATCACCGGCAAGGGCATCGCGAATCCCGTGGCAACGTTCTGGACCGGCGCGCAGATGCTCGAGCATCTCGGCGAGAAAGACGCCGCCGGCAGGCTGATGGCGGCGGTCGAGCGCGTCTGCGCGGCCGGCGTGCTGACGCCCGATGTCGGCGGCAAGGCGACGACGAAGCAAGTGACCGACGCCGTGATCGACGCGATCCACGGCTCGAACGTGTAGCTTCTAGTCAGACCGATCTTGCCACGGGCTCGGTTCACCTCTCCCGCTTGCGGGGGAGGTCGGCGCGAAGCGCCGGGTGGGGGCTGTCACCTCTCGGGAGTCCTCGATCGTGGAGACACCCCCACCCCAGCCCTCCCCCGCAAGCGGGAGAGGGAGCGCACCGTCTTCGTGGTTACAATGAGACTAGGCGCCTACCGCCGGCCCGGCGGCGCCATCGCGGCGACCGGCTCTGGCGGCGTCAGATGGCGCGGGACGATGATGGACTGGCCGGGGGTGAGCGGCGCGTTTTCCGGCAGCGAGTTGCTCTGAGCGAGTGACCACAACGGCACGCGATTGGCTGCGGCGATGCTCTCCATCGTGTCGCCGGCGCGCACGGGCAGCCGCACGCCACTGTCCCACAATTCCACCAGCGTATTCCCGGGCACGAGATAGCGCAGCGGTACGGGATCGGTCTGGTTCTGCGCCGGGATGCGCGGCAACTGCGTCACCATGTCGATGATCTGGCGATGGATGTCGTCCGACTTCTCGATGTTGATGTGCGTGACACGCGAGTTCTCCTTGAGGTCGAAGCTCGCATAGTGGCCGCGATAACCGGGCACCGCCACGACGTCGCCGCCGCCGAGCACGCTGTCGGACATGAAGATGTTGATGAAGCGCTCGACATTGAGCGGCACGTCGCCGGTCGCATGAGCGGGATCGATGGTGATGACGAGGCTGATCTGGATGTTCTCCTTGGCCGCCATCTCGGAGATGACGATCGAGCACAGCCCGCCCATGGAGTGGCCGATCAGCACGATCGGGGCCGGGCTCTCCTTGTAATTGGAGATGACGCGGTTGCCGATCAGCCGGCAGAGGGTGAATTCATAGACGTCGGCCGAGAAGCCGGCCTTCGTCAATTTCTCGCTGAGGCGGTCCATGCCGGTCGAGAAGATCGGGCCCATGGCGCCACGGAACAGGTAGATCCGCGGCGGCGGCAACTCCACGGCGGGAGGCGGAGGTGCAGGCGACGGCACGGCAGTCGCAATCGCAGCGGGCTTGGGCTTCGCGGGAGAAGCCGCGGCTATGCCGCCACTCAAGGCGAGCAGCGCGACCGCTGCCAGCACGACGATTCGCCTCGGATCGATCATAAGTCCCCACCACGGGAGGCAGGGGCCTCCCCAGCGGGGCTTAGTGACCCCCGATTTGGCGGAATTTGGGGCACGGAGATGTGCCCGAAGGGCACTACCCCTGTCTTGATCAAGGCTCAGTGACCTGCATCTTACGGAGACTTGTTGCGGCTTTGTGTCATTCGGTGTCAGCCGTCAGTGCCTGTGCTTGAGCCTGTTGCGATGCGCGGCCTGCTTGGCGCGGTTGCCGCAGATCGCCATGCTGCACCATCGCCGCGCGCGCCTGCGGGTGTGGTCAACGAACAGCATCGTGCAGCTATGGCCCTCGCACGCCTTCACATTCGAAAAATCCTCCTCGCAGACGAACTTCGCCAGCGCTTCGCCGACTGGCAGCAGCAGGGAGTCCGGCGATCGCCAGCGCCGCATCATGCGCAATGCGAGGCTGCCATCGTCCTGCCGGGGCTCGATCCGGCTGAACGCTTCGTCACGCTCCAAGAGGCCGTTCAGCGGACCGAGCTCCTGTAGCGCCTCGGCGCCGAGCGGCCGGCCCGCGTGTTCGCGAACGAAAGTCCTGAACCACTCGCGCAAGGCGCGGGCCTGATCGGCGACCTTGTCCAGCTCGCCCGGCGTCGCACGCGCCTTCAGAGCGTCCAGCTCATCCGTCGGCACGAGCCTGGCCTGGGCCAGCCAGTCGACCAGGCCCTCGCCGTCGTCGATCCAGTCGACGGGCGTATCGACCGGCGTCGCGATCGAATTCAGGAAATCGAGGCCGAGCGAGTCGGCAACGAACATGGCGGGCGGTCTGTTTGACATGCGCGGCTCCCCAGCCAGACGAAACACCTCCTAGATAACCTGTAAAAAGCCACTTGACAAGTTACGATCAGCAGGCATAACCTGATTGAAACCACATAACAGGTTACGGAGACGGAGATGGCCAAAGCAGATGTCACCGTGGTTCTCGCCCACGGCGCGTGGGCGGATGGATCGAGCTGGGCGCGTGTCATCACGGCGCTCGAAACCGAGGCCATCAAGGTGCAGGCGGCGCCGCTTCCGCTGACGTCTCTTGCCGACGATGTCGCCGCCCTCAGCCGCAGCCTGGATCGCACCGAAGGCCCGGTCGTGCTGGCCGGACACGCCTATGCCGGCGCGGTGATTGCGCTTGCGCGCCGTGCGCGCGTGAAGGCACTGGTCTATATCGCCGCCCTCGCGCCCGACGAGGGCGAGAAGGTTGCGGACGTATTCTATCGCCTCGCGCCGCATCCGAAGGCGCCAAAACTCGCCCCTGACGACAATGGCCTGATCTGGCTGCCCGAGGACGCCTTTGCGACAGCCTTCGCGCAAAACGCCTCGGCGGAGGATCACGCCGTGCTCGCGGCCGTGCAGCGGCCGATCTCGCTGAACTGCATCACGGTCCCGGCCGGGCGCCCGCTCTGGAAGGATGTGCCGAGCTGGTATCTGATCGCCGAACAGGACCGCATGATCGTGCCGGAGACGCAGCGCTTCATGGCGGAGCGCATGAAGGCGACGATCCGGACGCAGGCCGTCGATCATACGCCCAGCGTCACGGCACCCGCGGCTGTCGCCGACGTTATTCGCGAGGCAGTCCGCTCGGTGAGCGGCAATTAGAGCGCCCTGCCCGCCAGCGCCGCGCGGGTGCCGCAACCTTCTTTAGGCCACCACAACAGTCATCGATGACGGAGAATGTCATGACTTCCACCAGATATCGCACGGCCGACGTCGACGGCTTCAAGGTGTTCTATCGCGAAGCCGGCCCCAAGAACGCGCCAAAGCTGCTGCTGCTGCACGGCTTTCCGAGCGCAGGCCACATGTTCCGCGACCTGATCCCGCTGCTCGCCGACAAGTACCACATCGTCGCGCCCGACCTTCCCGGCTTCGGCCAGTCCGACATGCCGCCGCGTGAGACCTTCAGCTACACCTTCGACAATATCGCGCGCGTGATCGAGCGCTTCACCGAGGTGATCGGCTTCGATCGCTTCGCGGTCTACGTGTTCGACTACGGCGCGCCGACGGGTTTCCGGCTAGCGCTGCGCCATCCCGAGCGGATCACGGCCATCATCTCGCAGAACGGCAACGCCTATGAGGACGGCCTGAGCGACGGCTGGACTCCGATCAAGGCCTATTGGCAGGACCCCTCGCCTGCCAACCGCGACGCGCTGCGCGCCTTCCTCACGCCGGAGACCACGCGCTGGCAATACACGCACGGCGTTGCCGATGCGTCGCTGGTGTCGCCGGACAGCCAGAATCTCGACAATTTCTATCTGGCGCGCCCGGGCTCGGACGACGTGCAGCTCGATCTGTTTGGCGACTACAAGAGCAACGTCGCGCTCTATCCGTCATTCCAGAATTATTTCCGCGCGCACAAGCCGCCGTTCCTCGCGGTCTGGGGCAAGAACGACCCGTTCTTCATCCCGCCCGGCGCCGAAGCGTTCAAGCGCGACAATCCCAATGCCGTGGTGCAGTTCTTCGACACCGGCCATTTCGCACTCGAAACGCATGCGCGCGAGATCGCGGACAGCATTCGCGATTTTCTCGGCCGGCTGCGGTAGTGCGAGGAGACCACGGCCGCTTCGGCGAAGCCCAAGAGATCGCCGAGCTCATCGCGTTCGCGGTCTCGCCGGCGGCGCGCTGGATGACCGGCACGGTGCTGCGCATGGACGGCGGAGAAAGTAAATCGGTGTGATGGGAACGGGACTCGTACCCTCCGCGTTCGGCAGGACATCGGGTCGGCGTCGATGGATATGGGGGCGACCACCATGGCACATGCGAGACGGACTCCGGAACGATTGAGCGCATTCTCTGACGGCGTGTTCGCCGTCCTGATCACGGTCCTCGTGCTGGAGCTTCGTCCGCCCGAGATCCCGACCTTCACCGCACTGCTGGCGCTGTGGCCGACCTGGCTCTCCTATGCCGTGAGCTACGTCTTCATCGCGATCGTCTGGGCCAATCACCACCATCTGATGCGCTATGCCAGCGAGGCGACGCCGCGGCTGATGTGGTTCAACTTCGCGCATCTGTTCTCGGTATCGCTGCTGCCACTCTCCACGGCCTGGATGGCGGTGAGCGAGCTCGCGCCGCAGCCGGTCGCGTTCTACGCCGCGGTGTTCTTCCTGGTGAACGCGACATACGTCGCCCTGATCTGGGACCTCGTCGGACGAACGCCTGCAGGCGAAGTCGCGCTGAAGGAGCGCAGGATCATGCGCATCCGCTCCGTCATCACGCTCTGCATCTTCGCGGTCGCCGCGGCCGTAGCCTTGAGATTTCCGATCCTCGGGCTTGCGATGTGCTGTTGCTGCCTGATCGTCTATCTGAAGCCCGAAGCGCCGGGTGCCGAGGATGACACGCGTGGC
Organism: Bradyrhizobium centrolobii; assembly: GCF_001641635.1. Taxonomy (GTDB): domain Bacteria; phylum Pseudomonadota; class Alphaproteobacteria; order Rhizobiales; family Xanthobacteraceae; genus Bradyrhizobium; species Bradyrhizobium centrolobii. Next base: position 55,357 of record NZ_LUUB01000029.1, on the reverse strand, counting down.
AAGGACTGATCCGTCAGTCCACGCAGGAGTCGGCTGACGCACAGAATAATGCCGCCGTCGACTTGCGCGTCGCGGCGGCATCAAGCTCAGGTCTGTGAGGCCGGGTCCAGTGAGACCAGGTCTCGATTAACGGCTTCAGTTCCGCGACGGCGCCGTGGCCGCCGCCGACCGCGCCCGCCTCGGCGCGCCGGGTTCAGCGACCGGTGCAGCCGGACCGCGCGAGCGCATGATGGCGGCGTCGATCTCGGCGATCACGCGGCGTTGGATCGCCTCGCTCTTGTCGATGGTGATGTGGCCGACGCCGGTGCCGCGGACGTCGACATTGTCGAGCTTGCCGCGGAGGCCGGCCGCAGCCCGCACCGGCTCGCCGGGACCGTCGCCGATATAGATGTTGATGTAGCGCTCGGCGCCGGTCGACAGCCTGGTCTTGAATACGGAATCGAGGCCGATCGCGAGCTTCACGGGGACGCCGAGCTGATTGAGCTTGGCGATCATGTCGGGCAGCGCAGTCGCGCCCGAGGAATGCCCGACCAGGATGATGGTCTTCACCCGCCCAGTCCTGTAGGCGGTCGCCGCCTCGTCGGCGAGCGAGGACCAGGACACGAAATTGGCGACGGTCACCGGGATGCCTTGCGCCTCGAGCCGGGCGCCGATCGTGTCGAGCCCGAGCGAGAAGATGTTGAGCACGCCGCGGAGCAGGTAGACATGCGTGGTCGCGGCGGCCTGGGACGGCGCGGCCTTGGCGGCTGTCGGGTTCATGGCAACAGCTGACAGCAGGAGCAGGCACATCGCCCACATACGGATGGCGGACAACTGGCTGGCGCCGGCTGCGTGACGGCCGTTCGGTCTCATCGATCTTTTCCTTGGGGACAAATACGCTTCGCGATAGGCCGGAATCGTAGCCACGCCCTGCTCGCAGAGGCAACAAAGAGCCGCGTGAGCGGACAATCTTAGCCGCGGCCCGTGACTGTTCCGCAACACTTGCCCGGAACCTGCCACCGAAGGGGCTGTTTTGAGACCATTTTTCTCCGGGCAATTGCGGCCGGGCAAGCGCATTCCTATTTCAGGCTCCGCTGACCTGCCTCCCGGGCGGGTTGCAGCCTCCCTTCCCCAGCCATCCGGCCATCATGTCCTCGATTATCTCCGTCGCGAACCTGTCGAAAACCTATGGGTCCGGCTTCAAGGCGCTGAAAAACGTCAATCTCGACATCCAGCGCGGCGAGATTTTTGCCCTGCTCGGTCCCAACGGCGCGGGCAAGACCACGCTGATCTCCATCATCTGCGGCATCGCCAATCCGAGCGAAGGCAAGGTCACGGTCGGCGGAGAGGACATCCAGACCTCCTACCGCAAGGCGCGCTCGCTGATCGGCCTCGTGCCACAAGAACTCCACACCGACGCCTTCGAGAGCGTGTGGGCGACTGTGAGCTTTTCCCGCGGCCTGTTCGGCAAGCCGAAGAACCCGGCCTATATCGAGAAGGTGCTGAAGGACCTCTCGCTGTGGGAGAAGAAGGACAACAAGATCCTCACGCTCTCCGGCGGCATGAAGCGCCGCGTGATGATCGCGAAGGCGCTGTCGCACGAGCCGCAGATCCTGTTCCTGGACGAGCCGACCGCCGGCGTCGACGTCGAGCTGCGCAAGGGCATGTGGGAGGTCGTGCGCACACTTCAGCAGTCCGGCGTCACCATCATCCTCACCACGCACTACATCGAGGAAGCCGAGGAGATGGCCGACCGCATCGGCGTCATCAACAAGGGCGAGATCGTGCTGGTCGAGGACAAGGCGACCTTGATGCAGAAGCTCGGCAAGAAGCGGCTGACTCTGCACCTGCAAAGCAAGCTCACTACGCTGCCGGAGAGCCTTTCCCACTACGAGCTCGACATCTGCGACAGCGGCGCGACGCTGGTCTACGACTACGACACCAACGGCGATCGCACCGGGATCACCAGCCTGCTCAGCGACCTGCGCACCGCCGGCATTCGCTTCAACGATCTCGACACGACGCAATCGTCGCTCGAGGACATCTTCGTCGACCTCGTGAGGACGTCATGAACTACCGCGCCATCCGCGCCATCTACCTGTTCGAAATGGCGCGCACCTGGCGCACGCTGCTGCAAAGCATCGTCTCGCCTGTCGTCTCGACCTCGCTCTATTTCGTGGTGTTCGGCGCTGCGATCGGCTCACGCATCGACCATGTCGAGGGTGTGAGCTATGGCACGTTCATCGTGCCGGGCCTGGTGATGCTGTCGGTGCTGACGCAGAGCATCGCCAACGCCTCGTTCGGCATCTACTTCCCGAAATTCGTCGGCACGATCTACGAGATCCTTTCGGCGCCGATCTCCTATTTCGAGATCGTGCTCGGCTATGTCGGCGCAGCCGCCACCAAGTCGATCATTCTCGGCCTGATCATCCTGGCGACGGCGGGCTTGTTCGTGCCGCTGCACATCCTGCACCCGATCTGGATGCTGACCTTCCTGGTGCTGACGGCGGTCACCTTCAGCCTGTTCGGCTTCATCATCGGCATCTGGGCCGACGGCTTCGAGAAGCTGCAGATGATCCCGATGCTGGTGGTGACGCCGCTGACCTTCCTCGGCGGCAGCTTCTATTCCATCGACATGCTGCCGCCGGCCTGGCACAGCGTGGCGCTGCTCAACCCGGTCGTCTATCTGATCTCCGGCTTCCGCTGGAGCTTCTACGAGATCGCCGACGTCAGCGTGTCGGTCAGCATGGGCATGACGCTGGCGTTCCTGGCGATCTGCCTTGGCATCATCTGGTGGATCTTCCGCACGGGTTATCGGCTGAAGAATTGATCCTCGCAGTCATTCCGGGACGCGACGAAGTCGCGAACCCGGAATCCATTCATCCACCAACTCTGCTGCGCGATGGATTCCGGGTTCGCGCGCTTTGCGCGCGCCCCGGAATGACGGTGCTTAAGTCAGCTCACCGATAGCAGTGAAAGCGGTGATAGCCGTCATAATAGCCGTGGCAGCGATGACGGTAGTGATGGTGGGGAATGCCGAACACGCCTTCGACGGCGCCCACGGCCCCGCCGACACCGGCACCAACGACGCCTCCGACCGCGCCGCCCACGGGGCCGGCGATCCGGTTGCCTTCATAGGAGCCTTCCTGGGCCCCGCGCACGATGCCCTGGGCGTGGCCGGGCTGCGGGAGCAGCAATAAGGAGAGAAGGATGGCCGCGCCGGCGAGCAGGCGGAAAGGTAAAGCGGCCGGCAGGGCTGCGGCGGTGATGCGAGCTTTGTTCATCTTCATTTCCAAGGATACACCGGCGGCGAGAGCCGGTCAGGGCAGGCCATGCTCAACGCCAGAAGCGGCCAAATGGTTGCGCCTTTGTGACGAATTGTCGTCGAGATGGACGCGCTACCTGCTCGCGAAAATGTCAGCGCCGCCGGCGTCGTGTGGCGCAATGTGGCCTTGCTTACGCCCCGCGCGACGTTAACGATGCAAAGGCAGGCTGCTGGAACCAAAGCCGGATTGCAGGCATAGTGCACGCCGGGGACGGAGAGCCGCGGTGCTTGCGTGAACAGGCCGGAGGCCAGACGTCAGATGCGTTCTTTTGTCATTGCTTTCACATCCCTGATGCTTTTGAGCGCGGGCGCCGCGCAGGCCAAGGTCGCGATCACCATCGACAAGGACAATCAGCAGATGACCGTCGCCGTCGACGGCGTCGAGCGCTACCACTGGCCGGTGTCGACCGGCATCCCCTCGCGCGAGACGCCGAGCGGCGCATTCCGTGCCTTCCGTATGGAAGAGGACCACTACTCCAAGGAATTCGACGACGCGCCGATGCCACACTCGATCTTCTTCACCAAGATCGGGCACGCGATCCACGGCACCGACTGGGTCAGCCGGCTCGGCACGCCCGCGTCCCATGGCTGCGTGCGACTGTCGCGACAAAATGCCTCGACGCTCTATGCGCTGGTGCAGGAGCAGGGCGTGCTCAACACCACGGTGACGCTGACCGGCTCGGCACAGGTCGCACTGGCGCGTAATCCGCGCGGTCGCAACGCCAATGCGGTTGCCCGCGCCGCACAGCCGGCTGCCGATCAGTACTCCGCCGCCGGCGAGCCCGTCGACCTGACGCCGCAGCCGCGCCGCTACATGCCGCAGGACGACAACTACATCTACCCGGCCGATGGTAGCGACACCGGTGCGCGCTATCCGGCGCCGCGTTCGACCCGTCGTGTTTATGACGCGCAGGTCTACCAGCAGCCGCAACAGCAACAGCAACAGCAGTATTACGGCCAGGGTTATGGCCAGCAGGGCTATTACTCTCAGCAGCAGCCCCGCCAGTATTATCAGCCGCGCGGCTACTATTACCAGAACTGACCCGACCTGAACGCGGCCTCGCCGCGTTCGACGATCTCCCACGCGGCGTCGACGAAGGCGACGCGCTGCCGGCGATCATCTGCAACGACATCGTCCGCATTGATCTAGACTGCGACGAAAGGCAGGTGCTTCACGCTTTGCCATTGCTGATCGTGCGGAATGCCGGAGAGTTGTTGGCGCAGCTTGTTCGGCTTCCACACGTCGGCCGGCTTCAACTTGCCCATGCGGGTAAAGAACGCATTGCAGCTTCCGTCCGATCCCGCCGCCAGCCCATATCCATGTTCGGCGCAAAGCTTTGTCACGGCCGCCAGTGATGCGCCGTGATACCAGCCGCGTTCATGCTTCTGGAAGCGGTCGAACGCGGGATCATATGGCACCGTGATCGGGTCTTGCCCGAGGGTGGAGTTATACTCCACGACGATGAGTGACGGGGAAAGCCCAATAAGCGCCTTCAAGAACCAATAGTCGTTGCCGTCGACATCGATCGAGAGCACGCCGACCTGCTGGAACCGCTTTCTGATGAAGTCGAGATTGTCCAGCGTAAGGAATGAGTGGACGATATCGATCCGATCCGGCCAAAGCGCTCTCGCATCGTCGGTTTGGCGCTTGCTCCCGTCGATCAGCAGCCCGCGCCAGTCCAGGTTTCTAGCCAGCTCGATGCAGTTGAACTCTATCGGATGAAAGCCGAATTCGATGAAAGCGCGAGGACAGTCTTTGATCAAGCCAGAAATGAGCTCTCCCTCATCCGCCTGCGACTTCGGTCGCAAGAGCTTGAACCGGTAGTAGAGCCGGCGCAGCGTATCGTTCCTTTTGATCAATTGGCGCATTTCACTGACCTCCCTCACCTACCACCACAAACGGCGCCCATACGGCCGGATCAGCATTGCGCAGCGACGACCGATCCGCAACCAGAGCTTTCATCGAGCGGCGCAGCGCCTCGGCGCGGCCGATGCCGGGATGCGCGGTAAGCTCCGAGAAGGCGCCCGTGGTCAATCGCACAGCCGCATCAGAGTCGACCGGCCAGTGCGACACCAGCAGCGCCCGCGCGCCGGCATAGAAGAATGCGCGCGCGAGGCCCGACAGGCCTTCGGCGCCGGGCTTGTCGCCGGCGGCGGTGTTGCACGCGGACAGCACTGCCCAGTCGGCATCGAGCTTGAGCTTTGCGATGCGGCTTGCGGTGAGCAGGCCGTCGTCCTCGCTGGTCGGCCGCTCCGGCAGCACCGGCACGAAGTTCAACCGCCTCGGCCTCGATTCCGCGATGCTGGTCTACCTCATGATGGAGCTCGAGGAGAGACTCGCGGTGGACGCTCTGTCCCGATTTCTCGCCGACAAGCGCGCGATCCGCACCGCCGCCTGAAGGCGGCTGAATCGGCGGCCAGGCCCACCGCAGGGCAATCCCGTCACTTTCACGCGATTTTCTCGGCCATGAGCCGGATCGGCAGGGCCGATCCGGGTGCGGGTCATCTGACTGTCAAAACCCCGCAATACCGTCCGCACATTAGAGCATGGCTTTTCGGGCGGACGCCTGCGGTCGAGGCCGGCGCGTCACCGCGCAGCTCAAGCGCCGCCCCTGAATTTCGATTGTCAGATGCGGAGATGGTCATGAAACGCGGCATCACCGTTTTTGTCACCGTCGCAGCGCTGATGGCCTTCACCTATTTCGTCGCCGGCAAATGGGCGATCCACCACAAGACCGTTGCCCTCTCCGATATCATACGCGGCGACCGCGACGTGACCGTGGAGGTATCGATCCGCCGCGACCGCGAGATCGAAGCGATGGCCGAGATGATCGAGCTGCCCGTCGTAATCCTCAGCCACGGCAACACCGTCAAGCACACCGAGTATTCGTTCCTTACCAACACATTCGCCGCGCGCGGCTACATGGTGGTGAGCATTCAGCACGATCTCTCGTCCGACGACCCCATGGTCACGAAGATCGGCGAGGAATATGTCGGCCGGCGCATGCAATATAACCGCGGTATCTTCAACATCCTGTTCGCGATCGAGCAGCTGAAGCGGCTTTACCCCAACGCGGACTACAAGCACCTGACGCTGGTCGGACATTCGAACGGCGGCGACATCTCGATGTATTTCGCCAAGCTCCATCCCGAGATGGTCAAGAAGGTGGTCACGCTCGACAATCTGCGTGTACCATTCGTTACCGACGGCAGGGTCAAGATCCTGTCATTCCGATCGAAGGATCCGCAGTTCAAGGCCGATCCTGGCGTCGTTCCGGACGACGAGACTTGCGCCAAGGCCGGCATCCAGGTGGTCAAGACCGAATTTCAGCACAACGAGCTCAGCGATCGCGGCTCGGACCGGGTCAAGGACTTCATCGAAGGCACGGTGCACGACTTCCTCAACGACCTCGGCGAGGACGACAGCCCCTTCAACATGCCGCGCCTGTCAAAGCCGCGCCCCACCATCGACCAGCTTGCCGCCGCCGTGCCCGGCCATTGAGCGCGCGCCCTGCGCGTTTCTTCTTCCGCACTGCGACGCCGTGCCCTTGCGGGGTAAACGGCATCGTTGATGCCGATTATTGGTCGATCCGGCATAGCGGCGGTGGTTGCGGCATTTCTTGCCTGCTCTGGTTCATGATGTCATTCCGTCGCGCGATACTATTGGGACCCCTCGGTCTTCTCGTCGCGGGAGAGGCGATGGCATTCGATATCGAGGCGCATCGCGACGGGCGGGCGCTGATGCCGGAAAACACCCTGCCGGCCTTTGCCAATGCGCTATCGATGGGCGTCGACACGCTGGAGCTCGACGTCGATGATCTCGTGTCCCGGACGCGGCGCGGCATGAAATGACGCGACGCAGAGCCGGACCCAGAAGATATGGGCCCCGGCTCTGCAGCGCACCGCTACGCGTTGCACCGCGTCCGGGGCACGAGATTCTTTAGCCTCGTAACAGCGCTACTCCCCGTCCCGCAAACGGCGGTAGAGCGCGCCGAGGATGTTGGAATAGTCGTCGGTCCAGACCCGCACCTTCTCGTCGGCGTCGGTCTCCTCCCACTGCTTGGACGACGCGAGCTTGCCGACATCGCCCTCATCGCGCGCGGAGATGACGACATCTGTGGAGAAGATGTAGTCCGCATCGCGCCCGGAGTCCTCGTTATAGACCCAGCTCTTCAAGTCGTTGGCGTCGGCGATGCCGACCACGACGGGCTCGAGATCGAGATGCCGGTTGGAGACGTGCATCACCACGGCGCCGTGGGGCGCGAGCTTGTCCTTGTAGATCTTCATCGCCTCTTCGGTTGCGAGATGGATCGGAATCGCGTCCGACGAATAGGCATCGACGATGATGAGGTCGTAGGCGCCGTCAGGCTCCTTCGCGAAGGTCAGGCGCGCATCGCCGATCACGGGCTTCAAATCCGGCGCGCAACTCGAGATGTAGCGGAAATTCTTCGGATCACGCGCGGCATCGACCATGGACTGGTCGATCTCGAAGAATTTCCAGCTCTCGCCGGGTGCGGCGGCGCAGGCAAGCGTGCCCGATCCGACGCCGATCGCCGCGACCTTCAGCGGCGCGCCCTTGCGCTCGCGGATTGCGGTGATGGCCTGACCGATGCCGCCGTCCTTGTGGTAGTAGGTGATCGGCTCGGGCCGGCCGGTCACCGGCGTGCCGTCATTGTTGCGGAAGCGCTCTGCGCCATGGATCGTGGTGCCGTGCATCAGCACATGGAAATAGCCGCCAGGCGTCACCACGATCTTGTGCACGCCGAAGAAGCTGCGCACGGTGACGACGCGGCCTTCATCTGCCGGATAGATCCGCGTCAGCGCCAGCGCGAGAACGACGGTGGCAAATATCTTCCAGCGCCCGGCATTGAGCGCGAGCGTCAGGAGCGCGGCGAGCACACCGACGGCGCCGGCGACCCAGACGCGGTGATCTTCCAACCAGGTCGGGAGATCGCCCGTCGTCCAGGACGGTGCAATGAGCGCCACCGCGAACGCGGCCAGAACCAGCCAGTACCATTTGACGAGCCTTGCGAGCCGCTCGTCGGCCGAGGGCCGGCATAGAGCGGCGAGCGCGACCAGGATCGGATATTCGGCAATCCACGAGAAGGTATAGGGCGCAACGAGCCCTGCGAACAGGCCGCCGACCATGCCGCCGAACGAGAGCGCGACATAGAAGCCTGTAAGGTATTTTGCGGCTGGCCGCGTCCGCGCCAGCTCGCCATGACAGGCCATGGCGATAATGAAGAAGCAGAGCTGATGGCCGCCGAGCGTGAGCAGCAGATTCTGCTCGCCGCCGAAGGCCAGCAGGAAGATGACGCCCGCGATCGCGACCGGCTGCAGCATCAGCATCCATTTGTGCGGCAGCAGCGGCCGCGACTGGAACACCAGCACCCAGGTCAACAGGTACAGCGACAGCGGCAGCACCCACAAAAGCGGCGCGGCCGCGACGTCGGTGGAGATGTGCGCGGTCACGGCGATGAGAAGGCCGGACGGCACCGCGGCGAGGAAGATCCAGCGCAGCCGTGTCAAGAGATCCGGTGCCGGCGCATTCGCGTCCTCGGTTTGCGCCACGACTGCGGCAAGCCTCGGCGAGCGCAACAGCAGCACACCGCAGCCGCCGATCAGCAGGATCAAGAGGCCATAGCCGCCGGTCCACAGCCGATTCTGCGCGTGCAGCGTGAACATCGGCTCCAGCAGGAACGGATAGGACAGCAGCGCGAGGAAGCTGCCGATGTTGGAGGAGGCATAAAGGAAGTAGGGATCGTGCGCGTCGGGATGGCCGGTACGAACGAACCAGGCTTGCAGCAAGGGATTGTTGGCCGCGAGCGCGAAGAACGGCAGCCCGATCGACACCACGAAAAGGCCGAGCAGCCAGAACGCATAGCCCGAGTTCGGCGGCTCGACATAGGCGCTGGCGATACCGAGCGGCAATGTGGCGAACGCTGCAACGAGCAGGAGCAGATGCACCACGACCGGAACGATGCGGTTCCTGATCTGCATCAAAAGATGCGCATAGGCGTAGCCCGCGAGCAGCAGCGACTGGAAGAACACCATCGCCACCGACCAGACCGCGGGCGAGCCGCCGAGCCGCGGCAACACCATCTTCGTGAACAGCGGCTGGACCGAGAACAGCAGCAGCGCACTGACGAAGATCGCGGCCGTATAGACCGTCAGCAGCAGCCGGTTGCGTGACGACGACGGCTGCTCCGTGGCGGCAGGTTGCACGATCGAATCCATGGGAGCTCCGGCTTCACCCCGGCGGGCGCCGGGCGCGCGCAATGGAGCACACGATGCCTGAACGGGCAATAAACGGTGCTGTGTTGCAGCGGGAAATGACTGATATAGAACGTCATCTCGGGGCGGCTCGACGGGACCGCGCGAAGCGCGGCCCGGACGAGCCGAACCCGGAATGACAGCGGAACACATTGAACCTTTCATGACCGAAACCGACGTCGTCATCATCGGCGCTGGCCATAACGGCCTCACCTGCGCGGCCTATCTCGCAATGGCGGGCCTGCGCGTGCACGTGGTGGAACGACGCAAGGTAGTGGGCGGGGCCGCGGTCACGGAAGAGTTTCACCCGGGGTTCCGCAATTCGGTTGCGGCCTACACCGTGAGCCTGCTCAATCCGCAGGTGATCCGCGACTTGAGGCTCGCCGAGCAGGGCCTGCGCATCGTCGAGCGGCGGGCGCAGAATTTCCTGCCCGCACCCGACGGCAGCTATCTCCTCACCGGCGAGGGGCGGACGAAGGACTCCGTCGCGCGGCTCAGCGTTCATGATGCGGAGGTGCTCAACGGCTTCTCGCGCGAGCTGGAAGACATCGCCGACGTGCTGCGGCAATTCGTGCTGCGCGCGCCACCGAATCTGCTCGAGGGTTTTGGCACGGCTGCAATCCGCGAGGCCATGAACGCGTTCCAGAGCGCCAACATCCTGCGCACCCTGACGCTGGAGCAGAGCCGCAGCCTGCTCGATCTCTTCACCCGCTCGGCCGGCGAGATACTGGACGAGCGTTTCGAGCATGATCTGGTCAAGGCGCTGTTCGGCTTCGACGCCATCGTCGGCAACTACGCCAGCCCCTACGCAGCCGGCTCGGCCTACGTGATGCTGCACCATGCCTTCGGCGAGGTGAACGGCAAGAAGGGCGTCTGGGGCCATGCCATCGGCGGCATGGGCGCGATCACGGAGGCGATGGCGCGTACCGCACGCGACCAGGGCGTGGCGATCGAGCTCGATGCCGGTGTGCGCGAGATCATCGTCGAGCGCGAGCGCGCGGTTGGCGTGGTCCTGGAGAATGGCGAGACCATCCGCGCGAAGTACGTCGCGGCCAACGTCAATCCAAAACTGCTCTATACGCGACTGATCGCGGCGGAGGCGTTGCCCGCGGACTTCCTCGCCCGCATCCGCCACTGGAAGAACGGCTCGGGCACGTTCCGTATGAACGTGGCGCTGGATCGCCTGCCCTCCTTCACCGCGCTGCCCGGCGAGGGCGATCATCTCACTTCCGGCATCATCATCGCGCCGAGCCTCGGCTACATGGACCGCGCCTATCTCGATGCGCGCGCGCAGGGCTGGAGCAGCTCACCCGTTGTCGAAATGCTGATCCCCTCGACGCTCGACGACACGCTCGCCCCCGCAGGCAAGCATGTCGCGAGCCTGTTCTGCCAGCATGTCGCGCCGGAGCTGCCCGAGGGAAAATCCTGGGACGATCATCGCGATGAGGTCGCCGATCTCATGATCGCGACGGTGGACAGTTACGCGCCAGGCTTTGCGACAAGCGTGCTCGGCCGGCAGATCCTCTCGCCACTCGATCTCGAACGGCAGTTCGGTCTGCTCGGCGGCGACATCTTTCACGGCGCCCTGACGCTGAACCAACTGTTCTCGGCGCGGCCGATGCTCGGCCATGCCGATTACCGCGGTCCGATCAGGGGTCTCTACCACTGCGGCTCCGGCGCCCACCCCGGCGGCGGCGTCACCGGCGCCCCCGGCCACAACGCCGCGCAGGTGATCCTGAGGGATCATCGTGCGCTGTTCGGAAGCCGTGGATAGGCCTGTGGATGGGCTGTGGACAAGCTGTCGAGAAGCCTGGGGCGAGACGGTAATGTCCCCGTGGGCTCGGAGCCTTCCGCTTTGTGAAGCTCGGTACTGCCCGCCCAACTGTAGGCCGAGGAAACCAGCGAATGTCGAATGAGGACGGCACCAGGATCATTCATCGGAGGACGCCGGAATCAGCGGCCATGTTGGCAAACGTCAGACGGGCGATGGCGATCACCGCCAATCTCAACCGTTTGACGTTCAACGATGCAGACGAAGTCCGGGCCTTGTTCAGCGAACTCATCGGTAAACAGGTAGACGAGAGCTTTTTGCTGATCCCGCCATTCTATACCGCCGGCGGGACCGAAATCCGCGTCGGGCGCAATGTCTTCGTCAATCAGAACTGCACGTTCTATGACCTTGGCGGCCTCGACATCGCGGATGATGTGATGATCGGACCGAACGTGAGCATCATCACGACGGGCCATCCCCTCGGACCTTCGCAGCGCCGCGCCGCTACGATCGGAAAGCCGATCGTGATCGAGAGAAACGTCTGGATCGCAGCCGGTGCAACGATCATCGGCGGCGTGACGGTAGGCGAAAATTCGGTTGTAGCTGCAGGTTCGGTCGTCACCAAGGACGTTCCCCCGAATACGCTTGTCGGAGGAAATCCGGCTCAGGTCATTCGCTCGATTGGCGAAAACTGAGACGCTGCCGACGAGGCAGTACCTGTGCACTGGCGGTGGGAGGGTATGGGGAAAAACGGTGGAAACCGCCGGCATAAGCCTGTGGACGGCATCCGGGGAACGAGCGGACAGCTTGTGGATGCGCCGGTGAAGGCCGCGCACATCCAAAAACGACCTCGCCCGCGAAGGGGGCAATCCTCCTTGCGGGCGTTGGTCAACAGACAGTCTATGAAGAAAACAGCCCCCGTTGGGAAATGGGAGGCGGAAATTACTTCAAGGAGCTGCTAATCGAAGTGAACTTCTCATTCATGGTGGTGCCCAGGCTGTTCACCACGGTGATGATCGCCAGCGCGATACCAGCTGCGATCAGGCCGTATTCGATCGCGGTCGCCCCGGACTCATCGGACCAAAACTTCTGAACCAGACGCTTCAAGACTTGCCTCCATCTCTATCTCAAGGTGTGCTGGTTGGCTCCAACATCCGAAAATCTACGGAGCACGACCTACAGTCGGGTTAATCCGGGAACCACAAGTTAAGCAGTAAATTGGAAACAAAAGTTCCAAAAATTGAGCCTAGTGGAACCTCGTCATGCAGCCTTCCCCCACCCATCGCGCCAGCTTTTCGATCGGCAATGAGGCCGCGGCCAAGCGTGTCGTCGACGTGCTTACCGAGGTCTTTTTCGAGGGCGATGCGGCGGTCGCCGCCTTCGAGCGACCGGACGGGCAATGGGACGTCACGCTGCATTTCGCCGAGGCGCCGGACCAGGCATTGCTGCGCGAACTCGTTGTAAATGCAGCAGGAAACGAGATCGCCGATACGCTCGCCTTCGACACGGTCGAGGCCAAGGACTGGGTCAAGGCCAGCCTCGAAGACCTGGTCCCGGTGCCGGCGGGCCGCTTCGTCGTGCACGGCAGCCATGATCGCGACCGCGTGGCGCAGAACAAGCTCGCAATCGAGATCGAGGCGGCGCTCGCCTTCGGCACCGGCCATCACGGCACTACGCGCGGCTGTTTACTGCTGCTTGACCATGTTCTGAAGAGCGCGCGGCCGCAGCGCGTGCTCGACCTCGGCACCGGAACCGGCGTGCTCGCCATCGCGGCGGCCAAGGCGCTGCATCGCGCGGTGCTCGCCTCCGACATCGATCCGCCCTCGGTGCGGGTCGCGGCCGAGAATGCCAGGCTGAACGAAGTTGGCCACCATGTACGGGTGATCCGTGCCACCGGCTTCGCCGCGCCGGACTTTGCCAGCGAAGGCCCGTTCGATCTGGTGCTGGCCAACATCCTTGCCAATCCGTTACGGCAATTGGCGAGCCCGATGGTACGGCACCTTGCACCCGGCGCCCGCGTCATCCTCTCCGGCCTGTTGACGCACCAGGCCCCCGCCGTGATCGCCGCCTATCGCGCACGCGGCCTCGTGCCGCTGCGGCACCTGCGGATCGAGGGGTGGAGCAGCCTGTTGCTGCGGAAGGTGGGGTGAAGTGCGGTGACGTCCGCGATGGCGGTGCGCTCCCTCGCCCCGCTTGCGGGGAGAGGGTTGGGGTGAGGGGGAGTCTCCACGAGGACGGTAGCAGTTCGACTCGCGGAGAGTCCCCCTCACCCGGATCGCATCTCCGATGCGATCCGACCTCTCCCCGCAAGCGGGGCGAGGGAAAGCGTCCAACGCGGCTACCGCTATTCCGCCGGCTTGTCGTCCCGGCGAACCGGCGTGCGCTCGGCTTGCAGGGCACGACGGGCACGGCGCTCGGCGAAACGGTCGATCATCTGGCTGATGACGCCGCGCGGCTTCTTCGGTGTCGTTGCGGCCGGTGCGCGGCGGACCGGCGGCGAAATCTTCTCAAACGAGAACGCTGGCATCGTGTGTCCCCTCGCCGTTGAGTAGAAACACTTGCTCGAATTTCCCTGTTATCCGGACGAAGCTCAAAGGCCGCATCCCTTTACTACTCCACTCGACTCAAGCGGAAGTTTTTCAAGCATGGTCCATGCCAGATGGGACGCAAATGCGTCTACATTGCGGACTCATCCCCATGATCCTAAACTGATCCACCATGTTCGAAGCACACTTCCAGACATTCGAGGAGCCGGAGGCCGGCGTCGCATTGACGGCGCGGCTTGCCGCACTCCGCGAAGAGCTCGCCCGCCGCAAGCTGACCGGCTTCGTCGTTCCGCGCGCAGACCAGCAGCAGAATGAGTATGTTGCGCCCTCAGAAGAGCGGCTCGCCTGGCTGACCGGCTTCACCGGGTCGGCCGGACTTGCGGTGGTTCTGACCCACGAGGCCGCGGTCTTCGTCGACGGCCGCTATACGCTTCAGGCGGCCAAGCAGGTCGACGCGAAGGCCTGGGCGGTAGAGCCACTGATCGATCCGCCGCCGGAGAGCTGGCTGTCTGCGCATCTGAAGCCCGGCGACCGCCTCGGATTTGATCCGTGGCTGCACACTTTTTCGGCAGCCGAGCGCCTCGCCGGCGCATGCGCCAAAGCCGGTGCCGAACTGGTGGCCGTCGAGGGCAATCCGGTCGATACGATCTGGCACGACCGGCCGCCGCCGCCGGTCGCGCCGGTCGCGGTGCACGGCCTGCAATTTGCCGGGATTGCCGAGACCGAGAAACTGAAGCAGATCCGAAGCGAGATCGAGAAGCTCGGCGTCGATGCGGTGGTGCTGTCCGACAGCCATGCAGTGGCCTGGACCTTCAACATCCGCGGCGCCGACGTCGCGCATACGCCGCTGCCGCTGTCCTACGCCCTGGTGCCGAAGGACGGCCGGCCGACCGTGTTCATCGACCACCGAAAGCTCTCCAACCTCACGCGCGACCATCTCGAGCAGTCCGCCGACGTGCGCGAACCCGACGCGCTGGCGCCGACGCTGATGGCGCTTGGCAAGAGCGGCGGATCGATCGCGCTCGACAGTGCCACCGCGGCCGACGCGCTCAGCCGCCTGATCGCGAACGCCGGCGGCAAGCCGGTGCGCGGCAGCGATCCGGTGGCGCTGTTGAAGGCGGCCAAGAATGCGACGGAGATCGCGGGCACCAAGACCGCGCACCGGCGCGATGCCGTGGCGCTGGCGCGCTTCCTCGCCTGGGTCGACCGCGAGGCGGGAAGCGGCAAGCTCACCGAGATCGACGCCGTCGAAGCGCTGGAGACGTTCCGCCGCGATACCGGTGCGCTCAAGGACGTGTCGTTCCCGACCATCTCCGGCACGGGACCGAACGGCGCCATCGTGCACTACCGCGTCACCCGCAAGAGCAACCGGCGGATCGCGCGCGGCGACCTCTTGCTGATCGATTCCGGCGCGCAATATGAGGACGGCACCACCGACGTCACCCGTACCTTGGCCGTGGGCGAGCCGACCGACGAGATGCGCGACCGCTTCACCCGCGTGCTGCGCGGCCACATCGCGATCGCACGCGCGGTCTTCCCTGACGGTACCACCGGCGCGCAGCTCGACACGCTGGCTCGGCAATATCTCTGGGCCGCCGGCGTCGATTTCGAGCACGGCACCGGCCACGGCGTCGGCAGCTATCTCTCGGTGCACGAGGGGCCGGCGCGGATATCAAAGCTCGGCACCACGCCGCTGAAGCGCGGCATGATCCTCTCCAACGAGCCCGGCTATTACAAGACCGACGGTTTTGGCATCCGCATCGAGAATCTCGAGCTGGTGGTCGCCGCTGATATCACCGGCGCTGAAAAGCCGATGAACGCCTTCGAGACGCTGACGCTGGCGCCGATCGACCGGCGACTGATCGAGGTGGCGATGCTGAGCAAAGATGAGCTCGACTGGCTCAACGCGTATCACGCCCGCGTCAGCGCCGAGGTGCGGCCGGCGCTGGACGAGGCGACCAAGGCGTGGCTGGATCAGGCGACGGCGGAGTTGAAACCATGACACCGTCATTCCGGGGCGCGCGCTAAAGCGCGCGAACCCGGAATCTCGCGCCGTAACTTCTGGATTCCGGGTTCGCGCTACGCGCCCCCCGGAATGACGAGTTGGAAGGCGCATGGCGCTACGCGATTAGCGCAACTCTCTCCACATCACAGCCGTCATGCCCCGCGAAAGCGGGGCATCCAGTATTCCAGAGACGGTCGTTGGATACGGAGAAGCCGCAGCGTACTGGATTCCCCGCTTTCGCGGGGAATGACACCGAAAGATGCGGCACGAGCGCACCAGCATCTCACCACACGCACTCCGTAAAACACCGGCCCTTCCGCGCACTGTTACTATAACCGTCCCGGTTTCGGTATGGCCGCATTCCGAAACACCAATATCCGTCTTGCGCGACCACGCTACAGTCCGATTCCAATACTTGAGAGACGGACACGCATGCACGGCATGATCAGCAAGCCGCCGGGAGCGGCATCGCACATCGCGACTTCGCGCGTGGTGCTGCTGTTGCTGGTCGTCATGACCGGCATCGCACCGATCTCGCTCTACATGCTGGTTCCTGCGCTGCCGGTGCTGGCGACGACGTTCGGCAGCGACATCTCGATCGCGCAGATGACGGTGTCGCTCTACATGGTCGGCATCGCCTGCTCGCAGCTCATCATGGGACCGCTATCGGACAAGTTCGGGCGGCGCCCGGTTCTGCTCGGAGGGCTGGCGCTGATGGTTGCCGCCAGCGTGGCCTGCATCTTCGCACAAAACCTGCCGCAGCTGATCGCCGCGCGCTTCTTCCAGGCGCTGGGAGGCGCTGCCGGCATGGTGGTGAGCCGCGCCATCATCCGCGACATCTACGAGCGCGACCGCGTCGCCTCCATGATCAGCCTTGTCGTCGCGGCCCTGATGATCGGACAGATGCTCTCGCCGCTGACCGGCGGCCTGATCGAGACCGCGTTCGGCTGGCGCGCGATCTTCTATGCCATCACGATCGGCGCGATCGCGGTTGCCGTCGGCATCGCGATGGCGCTGCCGGAGACGCGTCGCAGCCGCGCGGCGGGCAGCGGCTTTCGCGGCGACGTCGGCATGCTGATCAGGAACCGCGCCTTCGTCGGCTATGTGCTGTGCCAGGTGCTCGCGTCCCAGATCATCTTCGCCTTCGCCGGCGGTGGCCCCTACATCGTGGTGACGCAGATGGGCCGCACCAGCGCCGAATACGGCGCGTGGTTCGCGACGACCGGCTTTGCCTATCTGGTCGGCAATCTCCTCTGCGTGCGCTTTGCGCCGCGGCATTCGCTGGAAAGACTGATCTGGTTCGGACTCGGCCTGCAACTCTGCGGCAGCCTGTTGAACCTGCTCTGGAGTTTTACGGGCTGGAACGAAGCGCCCGCCTGGCTGTTCGGCACGCAGATGATCGTGATGGCCGGCAATGCTTTCGTGATGGCGAACTCGGCCGCCGGCGCGATCAGCATCCGTCCCGAGGCCGCCGGCACCGCATCGGGCGCGATGGGGTTTCTCCAGCAGGGCATCGGTGCGCTGATGTCGCAATTCGGCGCCTATCTCGGCGGCCAATCCACCACGACGCTGCCGCTGACCTCGGCGATCCTCGCGATCTCCCTGCTCTGCGCCGCCACGATGATCTTCGTCGTGCCCCGCCGCGAGGTCGTGGTGAGCGAGACGCTGATCGAGCAGGCGGAAGAGGAAGGGACCGGGATGATGTAGCTGTCGCTGTGCGCGACGGCCGTCGCGACACTCTCGGTGTCATCCCCCGCGAAAGCGGGGGATCCAGTACGCCGCGGCTTCTCCGTATCCTCGCACTGCCTCTGGAATACTGGATCACCCGCTTTCGCGGGTGATGACAGCGGAGCGAGAGGCGCGAGCGGAGCGGACCTCACTCCCCGATCAGCTTCAGCCACTCCTCCTCGGTCAACACCTTGACGCCGTGCTTGTTGGCCTCCGCGAGCTTCGAGCCCGCTCCGGGACCGGCGACCACGAGATCGGTCTTCTTCGACACCGAACCCGAAACTTTTGCGCCGAGCCGCTCCGCGGTCGCCTTGGCTTCATCACGCGTCATCTTTTCCAGCGAACCGGTGAACACGACCGTCTTGCCGGCAACGACAGAGTTGCTCTTCGGCTTCTCGGCGTCGACGATCTCGACTTCGCTGGTGAGCCGCTCGACGATGCCGCGGTTGTGACTCTCGCCGAAATAATCCGCGATGCTCTTGATCACGGTGTCGCCGATCTGGTCGAGCGCGTCCATGTCGGCCATCGCCTCCTCGTCGCCTTTGGCGACCCTGAGGCAGGCGTCATGGAAGGCGTCCCACGAGCCATAGCCGCGCGCCAGCGCCAGCGCCGTGGTCTCGCCGACATGGCGCATGCCGAGCGCATAGATGAAGCGCTCCAGCGCGATCTTGCGCCGGCTCTCGATGGCGCCGAACAGGTTGCGCACCGAGGTTGCGCCGTAGCCCTCGATTTCCTCGAGCTTGAGCTTTGAATTGCGCTTCTCCAGCGTGAAGATGTCGGCGGGCTCTTTCACCCAGCCCTCGTCGAAGAAATATTGGAGCTGCTTTTCGCCGAGACCGTCGATGTCGAACGCGCGCCGCGACACGAACAGCTTGAGGTGCTCGATCTTCTGATAGGGACAGGCGAACTCGCCGGTGCAGCGGGCGCGCGAGCCCTCTTCTCCCGTCGCCGTCTCCTCGCGGACGACGTCGGTGTGCAGAGGGCACGGGCACTTCTTCGGGAAGTGGAACTCCTTCGTGCTCGTCGGCCGCTTGTCGATGACGACGTCGACCACCTGCGGGATGACGTCGCCGGCGCGCTGGATCACGACGGTGTCGCCGATCCGGATGTCGCGCCCCTCTCGCAGCACTTCTCCCTTGTTGCCGATGCCCTTGATGTAGTCCTCGTTGTGCAGTGTGACGTTCTGCACGATCACGCCGCCGACGCCGACCGGCTCGAGCTTGCCGACGGGCGTGAACGAGCCGGTGCGACCGACCTGGATCTCGATGTCGCGCAGCACCGTCATGGCGCGCTCGGCCGGGAATTTGTGCGCGATGGCCCAGCGCGGCGTGCGCGAGACGAAGCCGAGCCGCTCCTGCCAGTCGATGCGGTCGACCTTGTAGACGACGCCGTCGATGTCGTAGTCGAGTTCGGCGCGCTGCTCCTCGATCGAATGATGGAAGGCGAGCAGCTCCTCGACCGAGTGACACAGCTTCGTCAGCGGATTGGTCTTGAAACCGCAGCGCTCGAACCAGTGGATCATGCCGCTCTGCGTGCCCTCGGGTATCCCGCTCATCTCGCCCCAGGCGTAGGCAAAGAAGCCGAGCGGGCGCGAGGCGGTGATGGCGGGATCCTTCTGCCGCAGCGAGCCCGCGGCCGAGTTGCGCGGATTGGCGAAGACGGTGTCGCCGGCGGCCTTCTGCCGCTCGTTGAGCGCCAGGAACGCCTTCTTGGTCATGTAGACCTCGCCGCGCACCTCGCAGATATCGGGGACGTTGCGGCCCTTCAGCTTCTGCGGCACGTCCTCGAGGCTACGGATGTTGGCAGTGACGTCCTCGCCCTCGGCGCCGTCGCCGCGCGTCGCCGCGGTGACGAGCTCGCCGCCCTCATAGCGCAGCGACATCGAGAGGCCGTCGATCTTCGGCTCGGCGGAGAAATCGATCCTGTCGTCGGCAAGCTTCAGGAAGCGGCCGATGCGGCCGACGAAGTCGCGCACGTCCTCTTCGGCAAAGGCGTTGTCGAGCGACAGCATCGGAACGGCATGCCGGACCTTTCTGAAGCGCCCCGAGGGCGCGGCGCCGACCTTTTGCGAGGGCGACTCCGCGCTGACGAATTCAGGAAAGCGCTTCTCGATCGCATTGAAGCGCTGACGCAGCGCGTCATATTCGGCGTCGGTAACGGTCGGCGCGTCCTCTTGATAGTAGCGCCTGTCGTGCTCCTCGAGCTCGAGGGCGAGCCGCATGTGCTCGACCTTGGCCTGCGCCTTGGTGAGGTCGGCGATATCGCGAAGCGGCTTTGCCTTGGATTTTGCTGCTCTTGCCATCATGCTTAAGGTTCTAGCTCGTCGTTCCGGGATGGTCCGAAGGACCAGACCCGGAACCTCGAGATTCCGGGTTCGCACTTCGTGCGCCCCGGAATGACGGTGGGGAGGGGCTCATGGCGTATTACGTCTATATCCTAGCAAGCCGACGCGATGGAGCAATCTATGTCGGCATCACCAACGACCTCGTGCGTCGCGCCTATGAGCATCGAATCAAGGCCGTTCCGGGCTTCACGGCCAGATACAACATCACGCGGCTTGTTTGGTTCGAGACCTATGACGATCCGGTCACGGCGATATCTCGCGAGAAGGAGTTAAGAAGTGGAAGCGGGCCTGGAAGGTGCAATTGATCGAGAAGGATAATCCCGACTGGGACGATCTTTATGAGTCGATCTGCATTTAGAGTGGTCATTCCGGGGCGGCTCGAAGAGCCGAACCCGGAATCTCGAGATTCCGGGTTCGATGCTTCGCATCGCCCCGGAATGACGGTGGACCACTAAGCCGTCGCCGCCCTGAGCAGCCGTTCCGCCGCCGCCCTTGCCTCGGCCGTGATCTCCGCGCCCGCCAGCATCCGCGCGATCTCCTCGCGGCGGTGGTCGGCGGCCAGCGCATTAACGCGGGTGGCGACGCGCTTGCCCTTGTCGAGGGCGTCCTTGGAAATCAGCAGATGCTGGTCGGCACGCGCCGCGACCTGCGGGGCGTGGGTCACGGCCATGACCTGGACCTTGCCGGCGAGACGGGCGAGGCGCGCGCCGATGGCGTCTGCCACCGCGCCGCCGACGCCGGTGTCGATTTCGTCGAACACCAGGGTCGGCGCCGAGCCGCGGTCGGACAGCACGACCTTGAGCGCGAGCAGGAAGCGCGACAGCTCGCCGCCGGAGGCGACCTTCATCAGCGGGCCCGGCTTGGTGCCCGGGTTGGTCTGCACCCAGAACTCGACGCGGTCGAAGCCTTGCGGTCCCGGCGCGCGCTCGTCGGTCTCCACCTGGGTCATGAACTTTGCGCGCTCGAGCTTGAGCGGGGCGAGCTCGGCGTTGACGGCCTTGTTGAGCTTCTCCGCGGATTTCTGCCGCGCCGCCGACAGCTTTTGCGCGGCCGCCGCATAGCGCGCATCGGCTTCGATGGCGGCCTGCTCCAGTCTTTTCAGCTGCGTGGCGCCGGCATCGATCAGCACGACGTCGGCGGCGTATTTGGCGGCAAGCGCAGCCAGCCCATCCACCGGCGTCGAATATTTGCGCGAGGCGGCGCGCAGCGCGAACAGCCGCTCCTCGATGCGTTCGAGCTCGGCCGGATCGAAATCGGTTGCGGCCAGGGCTGCCTGGAGGTGCTGATCAGCTTCCTCCAGCGCATTGATCGCAGCATCGATCGCCTTGACCGCCGGCTCGACCAGCGCCGGCGAATTGACGCCACGGCGCTCGAGCCGGCGCACCGCGGCCGACAGGGCCGCGACCGGCGAATGGTTGCCGCCGACCGCTTCCTGCGCCTCGCGCAGGTCGGAGGCGATCTTCTCGCCCTGCATCATGGTGGTGCGGCGCCCGGCGAGCGCAGTCTCCTCGCCGTCCTTGGGCGCGAGCTGCTTCAATTCGTCGGAGGCATGGCGCAGATAGTCGGCTTCGCGCGCAGCACGCTCCATGCCGGCGCGATGCTCCTCCAGTGCGGTGTTCGCGGTGCGGCGCGCGTCCCACAGTGATTCGACGGCCGCGACATCCTTTTCGAGGCCGGCAAAGGCATCCAGCAGGCGGCGGTGGGTGGCGGCATCGACCAGCGCGCGCTCGTCATGCTGGCCGTGGATCTCGACCAGGGCCGCGCCGACCGCCTTCAGGGTTTGCACGCTGATCGACTGGTCGTTGATGAAGGCGCGGGTGCGGCCGTCGGCGAGCTGCACCCGGCGGAGAATCATCTCGCCGGTGTCCTCCAGCCCGTTCTCGGCAAGGATCTTCGTGGCGGGATGGGTCCTCGGCACGTCGAAGACGGCCGTAACCTGCCCCTGCTCCGCGCCGTGGCGCACGAGGCCCGCATCGCCGCGGCCGCCGAGAGCCAGCGCAAAGGCATCGAGCAGGATGGATTTGCCCGCCCCCGTCTCGCCGGTCAAAACCGCAAGGCCGGTTGCGAATTCGATATCGAGCCGTTCGATCAGGACGATGTCACGGATCGACAGACGCGCCAGCATGGAACCCCAAAATTTCCTAGCCGAGGCCCATCTTCTTGAAGGTCCTGCTGATCCAGGACCCCTGATTCTCGCTCGGCTCGAGACCGCCGGATTTTACAAGATTATAAGCGTCCTTGTACCAGCGGCTGTCGGGAAAATTGTGGCCCAGCACGGCCGCGGCGGTCTGCGCCTCGCCGACGATGCCGATCGCCATATAGGCTTCTGTGAGCCGGAACAGCGCCTCCTCGACATGGCGCGTGGTCTGGTACTGCGTCACCACGGATTTGAAGCGGTTGATCGCGGCGGTGTAGTCGCGCTTCTGCATGTAGTAGCGGCCGACATTCATCTCCTTGCCGGCGAGTTGGTCGCGCGCGCCCTCGATCTTGGCCTTGGCGCTGGCCGCATATTCGGACGTCGGATACTTGCGCACCACCTCTTCCAGGGCGGCGACCGCCTTCTCGGTCCGGCCCTGGTCGCGGCTGATGTCGGGGATCTGGTCGTAATGGGACGCGGCGATCAGATATTGCGCATAGGCCGCGTCCGGGCTGCCGGGATGCAGCGTGACGTAGCGGGTGGCCGCACCGATGCAGCCGTCATAGTCGCCGCCCTGGTAGGACGCGTAGGCCGACATCAGCAGCGATTTGCGTGCCCAGTCGGAATAGGGGTGCTGGCGGTCGACCTCTTCGAACTTCTTGGTCGCCGCCTTCATGTCCTTCTTCTCGTTCATGAGGTACAGGCCCTCATTGTAGAGCTTGTCGGCGGGCTCCTCGACGAAGGTGTCGTCCTTGGCGATGAACTTGTCCCAGAGCGCACCGGTGCCGCAGCCACCCAGCGGCAGCGCCAGGATGAAGAATGCCGCGGCCTGCGCCAGCCGTCGGACCGTGATCGACGCCCTGGGCGAAACCGGAAAATATTCGCGCGTCATACGCTGTGCCGACATGAATTGAGACTCGTCGCCCTGTGAGATGAACCGGTCCTGCCCCGTCATGGACGCGAGATTGTCCGTGGCGCCCTGCCAATGCGACCACGCCGATGTAACCAAAAAACGATCGTTACCAACCGGATAGGTGCGCAATTCGCCCGGATTAAGGCGGCCATGCGTCATGCTAGCCGATCATGGTTACCAGGAGTTTCGCGGGTGCCGCGGGCACCGAATGCCCGACGACAAGTGCTTAGGACACGTCCGGCCCGTAGGCCGCGGCAATCCGGCCACCGACGATACCGCTGCCAACCTCGACGACCGGACGCGTGGTGCGGCGAGCCGCCTCACCCTCGACCACACGCCAGGCGGTACGGTCGCGGAGCAGCGCGGCCAGGACGGCATGGTTGAGCTTGTGGCCGCCGCGAACCGAGCGATAGGCACCGAGCAGCGGCAGGCCGGCCAGCGCCAGATCGCCGATGGCGTCCAGAACCTTGTGGCGGACGCATTCGTCGGCGTAGCGCAGGCCCTCGGGATTGAGCAGCCGCTCGTCGTCGAACACCACGGTATTTTCGAAGGAGGCGCCGAGCGCATAGCCTGCGCTCCAGAGCCGTGCCTGATCGCACATCAGGCCGAAAGTCCGGGCACGGCCGACTTCACGGCGGAACCGCTCCGGATTGAGCTCGATCGCGTAGCTCTGCTTGCCGATCACGGGATTGGCGAAATCGATCTCGACCTCGGCACGGAAACCGCCGGCATAAGGCCGCAGCTCGCCGAACGAATCACCGATCGCAACCGAGACCGGCTTAAGGACCTGGATGAAGCGCCGCTGCGCCGGCTGGGTCACGATGCCCGCCTGATCGATTGCCGCGACGAAGGCCGCAGCGCTGCCGTCCATGATCGGTACTTCCGGACCGTCGATCTCGATGGCCGCGTTATCAACGCCCATGCCCCGCAGCGCGGCCAGCACGTGCTCGGCGGTGGAAACCAGCGGACCGTCGCGGTCGCCAAGGACGGTCGCGAACTCGGTCGCGATCACCTGCTCAGCGGTGGCCTGAACTTCGCGGTCACTTCCCTCAAGGCCGGTCCGGACAAAAATATAACCTGCATCGACAGGTGCAGGCCCGAGCGTGAGAGTGACAGGACAACCGGAGTGTACGCCAACGCCGGCCACGGTGGCTTGCGCGCGAAGCGTTGTTTGCCGGCTAAATTTCATCAGGAACCCGCCCACTACGACCCATTGCGACTTATACAAGACCTGACTGACCGACCGCAGTCGACCGTCCGAATCTCCGTATCCCCAAGTCACGGCGGACCATAGTCACTGCCCTAAACAGCGCCAACTCACGCTTTTTTACCGATTGTTACCCCAAACCTGCCGTATTCGCGCCAAGGCTTAACCAAATTGCGACGCGGTTCCGGGCTTCTCCCGGCAGCTTTACCGAACCACCAAATACATAATTAATCATTTAAAATCAGTTGCTTGGCCGCGCAATTCGGGCATCCAAGATGAAAAAGGAAAGGTCCCGGCAAGCTTCCCGCCGGGACCCTTTTTCGTCTTCCCTATTGTAACAATCCTCACGTCGCCTGGCGGCGGAGGAAGGCCGGGATATCAAGATGGTCGTCTCCCTGTGGCGCGGGCGCAACAGGTGCGGGACGGCCATGGGCGTCGAGACCTTGCGGCGCCGGGCGACGCGCATACTCTGATACCGGTTCGTTGGCCGCGAACTGCTGCGCGACGCTCCGCTGGGGCTTGCGGTCCGGCAACGGCGGCATCGCCGGAGCCGCGGCTCGGGCCGCCACCGGCGGCTCGCTCTCCTCGTCGCGACGGCCGAGGCCGACATTGGCGAGTCGCTGGAGCAGCGAGAGGCGACTCTTTTGCGGGTGCTCCTCCTCGACCTCACCGCGGGCCTGCCGAATCTCGGCCTGGGCCGGCATCGGCAGTTCCTCGAGTCGAGGCATCCGCGGCGCACGCACCGGCGGGCGCTCGGCCTGCGGCGGGATGAAGGTATCGGGCGTCATCGGCTCGTGCATCGCAACCGGGGCCTGCTCCGGTTCCGGGAACAGGGTGGGCTTCTGCGCGATCGGGCGGACGGTGACGTCGCCGTAGGAGGCGGGCTGCACCGGTGCCGACGGGACGTCCGGAGCCACCGCGGCGGCGATGGCCGCGAGCGCGGCGCGCTCGACATTGGGCCGCGGCGCGACCGGAGCGGCGGGCGCAGCGCCCGGGACTTGCGCTTCCAGCTTCTGGGCGCGCTCGGCCAGGCGCTGATTGTCGGCCCGCAGGCGCGCGGTCAGGTCGGCGAGACGGCTCTCGGCAGCCGCGGCCGGAGCCTGCGCCTGGGGTGCCGGGTTGGCAACCGGGGCGCTGGTGGCCTGGCTGTTGCGGGCGATCGCGGCCTGCTCGATGCCAGTGGCGACGACCGAGACGCGGATCAGGCCGTCGAGCGCTTCGTCGAAGGTGGCGCCGACGATGATGTTGGCGTCCTGGTCGACTTCCTCGCGGATGCGGGTTGCGGCTTCGTCGACCTCGAACAGGGTCAGGTCCTTGCCGCCGGTGATGGAGATCAAGAGGCCCTTGGCACCCTTCATCGACGAATCGTCGATCAGCGGGTTGGCGATCGCGGCTTCAGCAGCGGTCAGCGCGCGCTTGTCGCCGGAGGCCTCGCCCGTGCCCATCATCGCCTTGCCCATCTCACGCATGACGGCGCGGACGTCGGCGAAGTCGAGGTTGATCAGGCCTTCCTTGACCATCAGGTCGGTGATGCAGGCAACGCCCGAGTAGAGCACCTGGTCGGCCATCGCGAAGGCGTCGGCGAAGGTGGTCTTCTCGTTGGCGACCCGGAACAGGTTCTGGTTCGGGATGATCAGGAGCGTATCCACGACCTTGTGCAGCTCGTTGATGCCCGCTTCCGCGGTGCGCATGCGGCGGCCGCCTTCGAAGTGGAACGGCTTGGTCACCACGCCGACGGTGAGGATGCCCATCTCTCGCGCGGTCTTGGCGATCACCGGAGCTGCACCGGTGCCGGTGCCACCGCCCATGCCGGCGGTGACGAACACCATGTTGGCGCCGGAGAGATGGTCGCGCAGCTCGTCGATCACCTCTTCCGCCGCGGCGGCGCCGACGTTCGGCTGCGAACCGGCGCCCAACCCTTGCGTCACCTGCGTGCCCATCTGCACGATGCGCTGCGCCTTCGACATCGTCAGCGCCTGCGCGTCGGTGTTGGCGACCACGAAGTCGACGCCCTGGAGGCCCGCCGTGATCATGTTGTTGACAGCGTTGCCGCCAGCACCGCCGACGCCGAACACGGTGATCCGCGGCTTCAATTCGTGAATATCAGGGACATTGATATTGATGGTCATGTGTGCCTCTCGATCACGCGCGCGTGGGTTCGCCCCGGCCGGCGGCCGTGGGAGTTGGTGAAAATCGAAGATTGCGGAACCGGTTCATCAGAAGCCCTCGCGTAGCCATCGTCCGACCTTTCCGAAATAGCCGCCGGTCCCTGTCTTGACCTGCTGCCGCGTATGCCGCGGTTCGACATGTTCGAGGTGAACATATTGCGGATAGACCAGAAGCCCGGCAGGCACCGCGAAAGCGGCGTTCTTCGCCTCGTTGGGCAGCCGGCCGAAGCCGAGCGGTCGTCCGACCCGCACGGGCCGGCCGAGAATCTGCGTTCCGAGTTCGACGAGGCCGGTGAGCTGCGAGGCGCCGCCGCTGAGCACGACACGGCCCCTGGGTTCCGCCGCGAAGGGCGAATCCTTCAGCCGGTCCCGGACCATTTCGAAGATCTCCTCGGCACGGTGCTTGACGATGTTGGCGATGGTGGCGCGGGAGACGATCTGCGGCAGATCCTGCTCGTCACCGGCTGTCGGTACAGACATCAGCTCACGCGAGTCCGATCCGCCGGTGAGGACGGTGCCATATAACGTCTTGATTCGCTCGGCATCGGCAATGGTCGCCGAGAGTCCGCGCGCGAGATCCATCGTGATGTGTTGCCCGCCGACCGCAAAGCCCGCCGCGTGCACGAAGCGACCGCCGGCATAGATCGCCATCGTCGTGGTGCCGGCGCCCATCTCGACGACGGCGGCGCCGAGATCGGCTTCGTCGTCGGTCAGCACCGAAAGGCCGGCCACATAGGAGCTCGCCGCCATGGCTTCGACGTTGATGTGGCAGCGCTCCACCGCCAGCATCAGGTTCCGCGCCACCGTGGCGTCGCAGGTGACGACGTTCATGTCGACGCCGAACTGATGCGCAATCATGCCGCGAGGATCGCGGATGCCCTTGACGCCGTCGAGCGTGTAGCCGACCGGCAGTGCGTGTAGCACGGTGCGGCCCTCGCCGGTGGCGTGGCGCATGCCGGTGGAGGTGACGCGGTTGACGTCGGCCGGCGTCACTGCGCCACCCCGGATGTCGGCCGCGGCCTCGACCAGCTGGCCGGCGGGCCTGCCGCCCGAGACCGACAGCAGCACGGACTCGACCCGCACCTTGGCCATCTTCTCCGCAAGCGCGACGGCCTGGCGCACGGCCTGCTCGCACTCGCCGAGATCGATCACGGCACCGGCCTTCATGCCGCGCGACTGGATCTGGCTGTAGCCGATCAGCTCCACCGCATGGGTGCGACCGCGCAAGGCTTCGCTCGACGCCGACGGCTTCAGCCGCGCGATCATGCAGGCGATCTTGCTGGTGCCGATGTCGAGGCAGGCAACGAGGCCGCCGCGCTTGTGCGGCATCGGGCGTGTCTTCGGCGTCTGGGTGCGATCGAGACCGGTCATGCGGAGTCCCCGGCCTTCTTCTTGGACTTCTTGTCCTTGAACTGCTCCTCGCGCGCCTTCGCGGCATCGTCGGACAGCTGCACCACCAGTCGATCCGGCAGGCGCATGTCGACCGCGACGATATCGCGTGAGAACAGCTTGTCGTCCTTGTCGAGCTTGGAGAGCGCTGCAAGTGCGTTGCCGACGTCCTGCTCGGGCAGACGGATGTCGAGGCCGTCCTTGAGCCTCAGGTTCCAGCGCCGCTCGCCGACGAAGATCGCGGCCTTGGTCACCGAATTCACCTGCGGATAGCGCGCCAGCAGCGCGAGGAAGTCGCGGGCCTGCGTGTCGGCGCCCTTGCCGACCACGAGCGGCAGCGACAGGAAGCGGCGCGAGACATAGGGCTCGAGCACGGCGCCGTCATCGGCGATCACGGAGAGCCGGCCGCCCTCCTGCCACAGTGCAAACGCCTTGCGCTCGGTGATCTCGATCAGGAGCTGGCCCGGATAGAGCTTGAGCACGGTCGCATCAGCGATCCAGGGATTGGCCTTGAGCTTGTCGCGGACGCCGTCGGCGTCGAGGAACAACAGCGAGGAACGGCCGCTGACGCCGCCGACCGCGAGGATCTCGTCCTGGCTGAGCTGTTTGCGGCCGTTGATCACGACGGAGGTGATGCGGAAGCCGGCGGAATTGGCCAGCGCATTGCGGGCGTCGTTGACGGCGGTGATGAAATCCTGGAGGTGCCCGCCCTTGACGATGCCGAGGCTGCAGCTTCCGACCAGCAGCAGCACGGTCATGCTGATCCCGACCCGGCGCGGCAGATAGCGTTCGACCAGCGCAACCACGCGCGGCGGCGGCTCGCGCTCGACAATGGCTTTGGCCTTGGATTTTTCCTTGGCAATCGCGCGCTTTTCCTCGCGCTTCTCTTGCAGCCACTCGCGCAGGAGCACGACCGCTCCGATAGCGGCCGCCTTCAGGTCAGCTTGGGGCCTCAGCGATCGGAGGAACGACCGGGTGAGGCTGCCTGCACCATCCATTGCACGAGCTCGTCAACAGTTAGCCCGCGGCACTCTCGCGGGTTCTGGCGCCCATGACGTCTCGGACCTGCCGGCCGGGTGGTCTTCAGCAGAAGAAGCCTCTCCCTTCAAAGCGTTCGCAGGAGCGGGAACACCCGCAACCGGTCACGCGCCGGCAGCCAAAGCGCCATATGCGCCGCCAGCGTTAACCTTCGGACTTCCTGGTAAACAAAAGGTAAAGTTCGTTAACGAGGAAAGCTTTTTGCCCCGTTCTGTGAGGCATTTATGCCGCGATGCCCGGCATTTTACCGGCTTTTGGGCCAAAACCGGGCGGTTTCGGCCGTCCTGGCGTTAACCAGTCCTAACTATTTTCGAACCCGCCGCTCGGCAAGCTCGATCAGTCCGCGCAGGAAGTCGACGAAGTCGATGCCCTCGGCCTTCAGCGCCTTGGGGTAGAGCGAGGATTTCGTCAGCCCGGGGAGCGTGTTGGTTTCGAGATAAACCAGGCCCTTGTCCGCGACGATGAAGTCCGAGCGGGAATAGCCGGTGCAGGACATCGCGCGATGCGCCAGCATCGCCTGCTCCTTGAGCGCGGCGGTGACCTCGGCCGAGAAGCGGCCGGGACAGATCTCCTGGGTCGACTTCAGGAGATATTTTGCGGCGTAGTCGAAATTGCCCTCGCCCGGAATGATCTCGATCGGCGGCAGCGAGATGATCGAGCCATCCGGCCGCTCCAGCACGCCGCAGGTCGCCTCGATGCCGGCGATGTAGGGCTCAATGACATATTCCTCGAGCTTCGCCGCATTGCGGACGGCGACGAGATCCTGCTTGGCGTTGACGAAGATCAGGCCATAGCTCGAGCCGTCGCGCGCCGGCTTTGCGATCAGCCGGCCGTATTCGGCGAACGCGTCGTCGATGTTTTCGAGCGCGATGCCTGCCGGCGGCGTCACGCCGCCGAGCGCGGCAAAATGCTTGGCCGCGATCTTGTCGAAGGCGAGATGCGAGGAGGCCGAGCCCGATCCGGTGAAGGGCACGCCGCGTGCTTCGCACATCACCTGCAACTCGCCGTTTTCGGCGCGGCCACCGTGCAGAGCGAGCACCAGCACGCGTTCCTCCGCCTTGGCCTGGTCGAGCGCCTGTTCGAGCGGAACGCCGCGCGTGCCGGGCTTGAACTCGTCCTCGAAGGGACGGGCATGCTCTTCGAGCTGCTTCGACTGCACGGCGTGCACCCTGTCCTGAATGTCCCAGAACCAGAGATCGGCCTCGGGCAGCGCCTGATGCAGCGCCTGGGCTGATGCGACCGAAACCAGACGCTCTCTGTTGGAGCCGCCGAAGAGGATGGTGATGCGCATGCGTCTGTCCGTCACCTATCTGCGTCGTCATTCCGGGGCGATGCCACAGCATCGAACCCGGAATCTCGAGATTCCGGGTTGCGCATCGCGCCCCCGGAACGACTGTTAGCCGGGAATCCCAATCCGCTTGATTTCCCAGTGTAGTTCAATTCCGGAATTCGCCTTCACGCGTTCGCGCACGGTCTCGCCGAGGGTCTCGATGTCGTGACCGGTGGCATCGCCCGTGTTGATCAGGAAATTGCAGTGCATCTCCGACACCTGCGCGCCGCCGACACGCAAGCCGCGGCAACCGGCGGCGTCGATCAGCTTCCAGGCGGAGTGGCCGGGCGGATTCTTGAAGGTCGAGCCGCCGGTCTTCTCGCGGATCGGCTGCGCGGTCTCGCGATGGTTTTGCACCTCGGCCATGCGCGCGCGGATCGCTTCCGCATCCCTGACCTCTCCGCGAAAGCGGGCCGACGTGAAGATGATGGAGGGATCGACGCCGCTGTTGCGGTAGACGAACTTCATGTCGGCGTTGGAGAACACGTGCTTCTTGCCGTCGCGACTGACGCCAGTCGCCTCGACGAGCACGTCCTTGGTCTCGCCGCCATTGGCGCCGGCATTCATGCGCAGCGCGCCGCCGATCGTGCCGGGAATGCCGAAGTAGAATTCGAGTCCGCCGATATTGGCGTTTGCGGCCACCTCCGCAACGCGCTTGTCGAGCGCGGCCGCACCGGCGGTGACGACATCACCACTTGCGTTCGCCTCTCCGAAAGCACGCGGCGCGAGCCGGATCACGACGCCGGAAACGCCGCCGTCGCGCACGATGAGGTTGGAGCCGACACCGACGACGCAGACAGGGATGTCGCTTGCGAGATGCGCGAGGAAATAAGCGAGATCGTCCTCATCGGCCGGCGTGAACAGCACCTGCGCGGGCCCACCGACGCGAAACCAGGTGAGCTCGGCGAGCGACTGGTTTGCAAGCAGCCGGCCGCGAAGGTCAGGCATCGCGGCTTTGAGCGTAGGTGTGATGTCGGGGAAACTCATGCGAGACGGCAGCCCCTGCAAGAGTTGATCTCAGGTGAGGAAGGCACACTGTTTCCGTTCCCTCCCCCCTTGCGGGGGAGAGGCAGGGAGGGGGGTAGCCACGAACTCAGACCTCGCCTGGGGCTACCCCCCTCCCCCACCCTCCCCCGCAGGGGGGGAGGGAGCGCGGCGCGTCGTGTGGCTGCCTGCGAGTCCTTCATCGGCATGCTCACCCCAGCGCCTTCAATTCGCCGGGCAATGCGTACGCCCATTGTGTAATGTTGCCGGCACCCAGGCACACGACGAGATCGCCCGACGTGGCGAGTCCCTTGACGATGCCCGCGAGCTCCGACGCCGCAGGCAGCGGGATCACTTCGCGATGGCCATGCGCGCGCAGGCCCGCGACGAAATGATCACGGTCGATGCCCTCGATCGGCGTCTCGCCCGCGGCGTAGACGTCGGCGACGATCACCGCGTCGGCATCGTTGAAGCAGGTGCAAAATTCCTCGAACAGCGATTGCAGGCGGGTGTAGCGATGCGGCTGCACCACGGCGATGATCTTGCCGTTGGTGGACTCGCGCGCCGCCTTGAGCACGGCCGCGATCTCGACGGGATGGTGGCCGTAATCGTCGATCACAGTGACGCCGTTCCATTCGCCGGTCCTGGTGAAGCGTCGCTTGACGCCACCGAAGCCGGCGATCGCCTTGCGGATCGCATCGTCGGACACACCGAGCTCCCGCGCCACTGCGATCGCGGCCGTCGCGTTGGAGGCGTTGTGACGCCCCGGCATCGGCAGCATGAGATCGGCGATCTCGTGCGTCGCACCGGTCTTGCGGTTGCGGAACGCGACCTTGAATTTCGAGCCACCGCCCATCGGCGTCAAATCGAGCAGCCGCGCATCGGCCTGCGGATTCTCGCCATAGGTGATGATGCGACGGTCCTCGATCTTCCCGACCAGGCTCTGCACGACGGGATGATCGATGCACATCACGGCAAAGCCGTAGAACGGCAGGTTCTCGACGAAATGGCGGAAGGCGTCCTGCACGGCCTCGAAGGTCTTGAAGTGATCGAGATGCTCGGGATCGACATTGGTGACGATCGCGACATCCGTCGGCAACTTCAGGAACGTGCCGTCGCTCTCGTCGGCCTCCACCACCATCCAGTCGCCGGCGCCGAGTCGCGCGTTGGAGCCGTAGGCATTGATGATACCGCCGTTGATGACGGTCGGATCAAGGCCGCCGGCGTCGAGCAGCGTTGCCACCATCGTGGTCGTCGTGGTCTTGCCGTGCGTGCCGGCAATCGCAACGCAGCTCTTCAGCCGCATCAGCTCGGCCAGCATCTCGGCGCGGCGCACCACGGGAATGCGCTGCGCGCGCGCCGCCATCAGCTCCGGATTGTCGCGCTTGATCGCCGAGGACACCACGACGACATCCGCGCCGTCGACGTTCTCGGCCTTGTGGCCGACCGAGACCTTTGCGCCCTTCTTGCGCAGACGTTCGAGATTGTAATTGTCCGAGGCGTCCGAACCCTGCACGGCATAGCCGAGATTGATCAGCACCTCGGCGATGCCGCTCATGCCGATCCCGCCGATCCCGACGAAGTGGATGGGTCCGATGTCGCGCGGCAGTCTCATGCTCTATCCCGTCGTTGCAACATGCCCAGACAGCCCCAGACATCCACGAATCCCAGCGTCCTTCTTGCAAGACGTGGATGGCCGGAACAAGTCCGGCCTTGATGCCAAAACTACAAAAACTGGCCCTTTTTGGTCATTCCGGGGCGCTCGCATCGCGAGCGAGCCCGGAATCTCGAGATTCCGGATCGGTCCGCTTCGCGTCCCGTCCGGAATGACGCCGGCTAAACTCCGGCGACTTTGACCACCAGATCGGCCAGACGCTCGGCCGCATCGAGCCGGCCGGCGCCGCGAGCGGCCTCGGCCATGGCGGCGAGCCGCGCCGGCTCAGCGGCGAAAGTGGAAATCTCGGAAGCCAGCCGATCCGAGGTGAACTCGGTCTGCGGGACGCTCACGGCGCCATCGACCTTGGCCAGCACGCCGGCATTGGCGAACTGGTCCTGATCGATCGAACCGGGCAACGGCACCAGGATCGAGGGCCGTCCGATCGCGGCGAGCTCGGCGACCGTGCCGGCACCGGAGCGCGACACCACCAGATGGTTGGAGGCAAGCCGCGCCGGCAGGTCGGTGAAGAACGGCGCGAGTTCGGCGTTGATCTTGAGCTTGTCGTAGGCGGCGCGCACCCGCGTCATGTCCTCTTCGCGCACTTGCTGGGTGAGGATGAGCCGGCTCCACAGCGCGGGCTCGAGCCGCTCGATCGCACCCGGCACGATATCGGCCATGATGCGCGCGCCCTGGCTGCCGCCGACGACGAGCAGGCGCAGCGGGCCGTTGGTTTCAGGCGCGGCATATTTCACGGCTGCTGCCGCGAGGATCGCGGGCCGCATCGGCGTGCCGACCGTCGTGGTCTTGCCGGCCAGTGTCGGATCGCGATCGAGCACGCCGGGCAAGGATGTTGCGATGGCGCGGACGTGACGCGACAGGAAACGGTTGGCGCGGCCGAGCACGGCGTTGGCGTCGTGGATGATGCCGGGCACGCCGGCGAGCCTTGCCGCGACCAGCGGCGGCAGCGTCGGGTAGCCGCCGAAGCCGACGACGGCGACGGGTTTCAATCGCTTGATCAGGCGGAAGGCGGACAGCGTGCCGACGGCAAGCGTGAGGCTGGCGTAGGCGAGCTGGAACGGGTTGCGGCCGCGCGCCGTCTCGCTGCGCACGACGTCGATCGTGTCCTTGCTGAACAGCCCGCTGTAGCGCAGCGCGCGCTCGTCCGTGACGAGACGGATGCGAAAGCCGCGCCGGATCAGCTCGACGCCGAGCGCCTCGGCCGGGAACAGATGGCCGCCGGTGCCGCCCGCGGCGAGAAGAATCAAGGGGGACGTATCCATAGCGGGCTCTTTTACAGGCAGTCGGCCATCATTGCGAGCCGGAGAGCGAAGGTGCTCGTGCCCCGGGGCGCAGCGCAGCGCGCCGCTCCTTCGCGGCGTGGTGCGGCTGCTGAACCGGGGCCCACCGTTGTAGCATTCTGGGTCCCGGATCGGCGCTTCGCTTGTCCGGGATACGAGAGCGCTCACGCGTAGCTGCGCATCGCCTCGGCGCGGCCGATCGACTCGACCTCGGTGCGCGGGCGCAGCCGCGTCAGGGCCAGCATCATGCCGACGCCATAGGCGAGCGAGACGATCGAGGAGCCGCCATAGGAAATGAACGGCAGCGTCATGCCCTTGGCGGGGATGAGCTGGAGGTTGACCGACATGTTGATCGCGGCCTGCACGCCGAACAGGATCGCGAGCCCCGACGCCGCAAAGCGCGAGAACATGTCCTCATTGGCGTAGGCGCGCGACAGCGTGCGGATGACGACGAAGGCGAACAGCGCCAGCATTGCGAGGCACAGGATGATGCCGAACTCTTCCGCGGCGACTGCGAACACGAAGTCGGTGTGGCTGTCCGGCAGGCTGCGCTTGGCGATGCCCTCACCCGGCCCGAGCCCGAACCAGCCACCGTTGTAGAAGGCCTCCATCGCGGTATCGACCTGGAACGTGTCGCCCGAGGCCGGATTCATGAAACGCTTGATGCGGCCCGCAACGTGCGGAACAAAGAGATATGCGCTGAACAGGCCGGCGGCAGCGGCGCCCGCAAGGCCGAACACCCAGATCATGCGCATGCCTGCGATGAAGAACAGCGCGCCCCACACCATCAGGATCAGCATGGTCTGACCGAAGTCGGGCTCCATCACGAGGAGCGAGACCAGCATCAACAGCAGCACCAGCGCCATCGAGGTCGCCGGCATCTCCGGCCGCTTGGTCGATTCCGCGAACAGCCAGGCCGCGATGACGACAAACGAAGGTTTGGCGATTTCGGAGGCCTGGATGTTCACGCCGAGCAGCGTGATCCAGCGCCGCGAGCCCTTCACCTCCGGGCCGATCGCGAGCGTGACGACAATGAGGATGATGCTGACCGCGAAGATGATCAGCGCGCTTCGCCGGATCGAGCGCGGCGACAGGAAGGAGACGCCGACCAGCACCATGAAGGACGGCGCCAGGAACATCACGTGGCGGCTGAAGAAGTGGAACGGATCGAGCCCGATACGGGTCGCAACCGGCGGGCTCGCCGCCAGCGACAGGATCACCCCGGTCAGCATCAGCGCCAGGATGGCGCCGAGCAGCGGCTTGTCGACGGTCCACCACCACTCGGAAAAGGGGGTGCGTTCTTCACGGGAGAGCATGGGCGGCCGGCTTTCGGACAGAGATCGTCCATTGGTCGCCGAGGTTGGTTTACGGGGGGTTAACGGGATCGATGAAGTTGTGAAGAGTCTCGTGCCCCGGACGCAGCGCAGCGCGCCGCGCCTTCGCGGCGTGGTGCGCTGCTGAGCCGGGGCCCATTGTGGCCCCTGGGTCCCGGCTCTGCGTCGCGTCATTTCATGCCGCGCCGCGTCCGGGACACGAGCACACCACCGGCTTCACGCCCTCGCCTAGTCGTATGCGATCGTGACGTCCCCTACGCTCTGGTCGCGCTTGTAGACCTGTTCCGGGCCGGGAAAGCCAATTCTGACGGCCTGCTCGCCGCTCCAGGAGATGACAACGTCTGAGTGACCGCGAATGCTGAGAAAGGTCGGCGTGCCGTCAGACGAGAATGTCCGCCCACGAGCTACGATGCTGGCTTGCGTGCTGTCGGGCACTGTTGCACCGCATTATTTCCATACGACAACGACAGACTTGCTTCCGTTCGGAGACGCGAATGAACTCTGGCGAACGACGCGGCACGCGCCGAATTCGCTCATGACGTTGTCGATGAGGACAAGAAAGACGAAACCGACGACAATCGGAACGGCGAGCACGGCGGCGACAATTCCGATCCAGCGTCGCCGCGACATTCTCACACCACCGGCTTCACGCCCGGTAGCGCCTGCACCAGCTCGCGGAACTTTGCGCCGCGGATCTCGAAGTTGCGGTACTGGTCGAAGGAGGCGCAGGCGGGCGACAGCAGCACGACGGCGTCGGCAAGGCCGGATGCTTCCGCCTCGTTCGCGGCGTGCTCGACGGCGACGTCGAGGGTCTGGCTGATCTCGTGCGGAACCTCACTGCCGAGCGTGCCGGAAAATTCCTGCGCGGCCTCGCCGATCAGATAAGCCTTACGGATGCGCGGGAAGAAACCGGTCAGGCTGGTGATGCCGCCCGCCTTCGGCTTGCCGCCGGCGATCCAGAAGATGTCGGTGAAGGACGACAGCGCATGCGCGGTCGCATCCGCGTTCGTCCCCTTGGAGTCGTTGACGAACAGCACATTGCCACGGCGGCCGACCTGCTCCATGCGGTGCGCCAGGCCCGGAAAGCTGCGCAGGCCGTTCTGCAACACATCCTGGCTGATGCCCATGGCGATCGCGGCGGCGGCGGCGCAGGCCGCGTTCTGCGCGTTGTGCAGGCCGCGCAGCGAGCCGATGCCCCCTAACATGGCGACCTCGCTACGGGCGCCGCCCGAGGCGCGCACGATGGTGCCGTGCTCGACATAGATGCCGCTTGCGAGCGGGTTCTTGACGGAGATGCGCTCGACCTTCTTGCCGGCGCGGTCGAGCCGGTCGGCGATGTTGCGGCACCAGCCATCGTCGACACCGACGATCGAGGTGCCGCCGGCCTGCACGCCAGCGACGAGGCGTTCCTTCACCGCGGCGTATTGCTCGATCGTACCGTGGCGGTCGATGTGATCCTCGCTGACATTGAGCAAAATGCCGGCCGAGGGATCGAGCGAGGGCGTCAGATCGATCTGGTAGGACGACATCTCGACGACATGGACGCGGCCCTTGCGCGGCGGCTCCAGCGACAGGATCGCGGTGCCGATATTGCCGCCCATCTGGGTGTCGTAGCCGGCGACTTTGGTCAGATGCGCGATCAGCGCCGTCGTGGTCGACTTGCCATTGGTGCCGGTGACGGCGACGAACGGCGCGTCCGGCGCGTGCCGCCGCCGCTCGCGGCAGAACAGCTCGATGTCGCCGATCACCTCGACGCCGGCCTCGCGCGCTTTGAGCACGCTCCAATGCGGCACCGGGTGGGTGAGCGGCACGCCGGGCGCAAGCACGAGGGCCGCGAAATTCGCCCAGGGGACGCTGCGCAGATCGGCGGTGATGAAACCGGCTTGCGCCGCCTTGGCGACGTTGTCGGCATTGTCGTCGCCGGCGACCACCTCGGCGCCGCCGGCCTTCAAGGCGTGGCAGGACGCGAGCCCCGAGCCGCCGAGGCCGAACACCGCGACGGTCTTGCCGGCGAAGGATGTGACGGGAATCATGATGTAACCGTCACCGCAACTTCAGCGTCGACAGGCCGGCGAGCGCCAGCATCACCGAGATGATCCAGAAGCGGATCACGATCTGCGGCTCGGTCCAGCCCAGCTGCTCGAAATGGTGATGGATCGGCGCCATCCGGAAGATGCGCTTGCCCGTGAGCTTGAACGACACCACCTGCACGATGACGGAGACCGCCTCCAGCACGAACAGGCCGCCGATCACCGCAAGCACGATCTCGTGCTTCACCGCGACCGCGATCGAGCCGAGCATGCCGCCGAGCGCGAGGGAGCCGGTGTCGCCCATGAAAATCGAGGCTGGCGGCGCGTTGAACCAGAGGAAGCCGAGGCCGGCTCCTAACAGCGCGCCGCAGAGCACCGCGAGCTCGCCGGTGCCCGCGACATATTTGATCTGGAGATAATCGGCAAAGACCGCGTTGCCGGCGAGATAGGCGATCATGGCGAAGCTCGCGGTCGCGATCATCACGGGCACGATGGCGAGGCCGTCGAGACCGTCGGTGAGGTTCACCGCATTGCCGGCGCCGACGATGACGAAGGCGCCGAAGATCACGAAGAACCAGCCGAAATGCAGCACGACATCCTTGAAGAAGGGAATGGCGAGCGCGGTGGACGAGGGATCGCGGTTCAGCCGCACCAGCGCATAGCAGGCGACCAGCGCGATGATCGCCTCGATCAGCAGGCGAAGCTTGCCGCCGAAACCGCTCGTCGTCTGCTTGGTCACCTTGAGGTAATCGTCATAGAAGCCGACGAAGCCGAAGCCGAGCGTCACCGCGAGCACGATCCAGACATAAGGATTGAGCGGATTGGCCCACAGCACCGTTCCCACCGTAAGGCCGGACAGGATCATCAGGCCGCCCATGGTGGGCGTGCCTTTCTTGGCGAGGTGCGACTGCGGGCCGTCGGTGCGGATCGGCTGACCCTTGCCCTGGCGAATACGCAAATGATCGATGATCCAGGGCCCGAACAGGAACACGAACAGCGCGCCGGTGACGATCGCCCCTCCGGTGCGAAACGTGATGTAGCGAAAAACGTTCAGGACGGTGCGCACCGCACCAAAGCTTGGGAATGTGTTGGAGAGCTCGATCAGCCAGTAAAACATTCAGACGGTCCTATGGCGCCTTCGCACGCGGCCTTGCCTCACGTCACTCACGCGCATTCGCTGGTCTTCATCATGGGGTCGGGCGACCTCTAAGAAACCGGACGGCTTCGCGCCGCGTGTGGTGGGATCTGGAACAGCGCCTTCCAAGCAGTTTACGCCTTTGCCTGCAAGGCGGCCACTAGGGCAGGCACAAACTTGTTGACCCAGAACATCTTCTTGCTGCCCTTGACAACCACGACATCGCCTGCCTTCAGGAGCGCCGCAACATCGCTCGGCCTCAGCGTGGCCGGATCATCGTGCCAGCCGAGCCCCTTGCCGGGCGGCAGCTCGTCGTAGAGGTGGCGCATCAGCGGCCCGACACAATAGATGCCGTCGATGCCGTCGAGATATTTGGCAAGGCCGGTGTGGTAGGTCGGCGCGTCGTCGCCTAGTTCCAGCATGTCGCCGAGCACCGCAATGCGGCGGCCGCCGCTCAGGTGGCGCGCCTCGAGGCTTTGCAGCGCTGCGGCCACGCTGGCCGGATTGCCGTTGAAACTGTCGTCGATCACGGTGACGCCGCCGACGGCCTGCTCGACGCCGCGGCCGGTCATGATGCCGACGCGATCGAGCTTTGTGGCGAGCGTCGCGACCTCGAGGTGCGCGGCGTGGATCGAGGCGAGCGCGGCCAGCGCATTGTAGACGCGGTGCGGCGCACCCGGCGTCAGGCTGAACGAGATCTGCTTCTTGCCGATTTCGGCCACGACCTGCCAGCTCTCGCCGTGCGGCGCATGCGTGAGCTCGCGCACCTCGGTGCCCTCGCCGAAGCGCATGACCCTCCCCTTCCATTCGGGTGCGGCAATCCCGGCCGGCAGCACCAGCGCGCCATTTTCCGGCAGACCCAGCGCGATCGACACCTTCTCGCGCCGGATCGCTTCGAGCGAGCCGAGCTTCTCCAGATGGACAGGCTGGACGTTGACGACAAGAGCGACCGTCGGCCGCGTCAACTCGCTGAGGCGTGCGATCTCGCCGATCTGGTTCATGCCCATCTCGACGACCCAGAGGCTGGAATCGGGCCGCGCGTTGCACAGCGTCAGCGGCACGCCCCAGAAATTGTTGAAGCTCGACGGGCTCGCATAAGCGTTCGGATAGGCCGCGAGGAATTCCTTGGTGCTGGTCTTGCCCGCGCTGCCGGTGAGCCCGATCACGGGCCCCGCAAAGCGCGCACGCGCGGCGCGTGCCAGACCCCAGAGCCCGTCGATCAGCGTGTCCTTCACGATGATCTGCGGAATGCGGATGCCGGCGATCTCATGCGGCACGATCATCGCGACCGCGCCGGCGGCTTCCGCCTTGTCGGCGAACTCCCAGCCGTCGCGTGCGCTGGCGAAGGCCGAGACGAAGCCGCCGGTCGGCGTGCCGCTCAGCGCGACGAACAGGCTGCCGGGCTTCACCAGGCGGCTGTCCTGGGTGATGAAATCGATTGGCGTGTCGGGGAATGATCCCGCAACGCCCAGCGCACGCGCCACCTCGGCAACCGTCCATAGTGGCGCGCTCATGCAACCCTCGACGCTAGTGCGGCGGCAACCGCCTCGTGATCACTGAAGGGCAGCACCTGGCTGCCGACGATCTGCCCGGTCTCGTGTCCCTTGCCGGCGATCAGCAGGGCATCGCCGGCCTGGAGCTCGTCGATCGCGGCGCGGATTGCCGCGGCGCGATCACCGATTTCCCTGGCCCCCTTCGCGGTGGCGAGGATCGCGGCGCGAATGGCTTCCGGCTTCTCGCTGCGCGGATTGTCGTCGGTGATGATGACGCCGTCGGCGTTCTCCGCCGCGATCTCGCCCATGATCGGACGCTTGCCGACGTCGCGATCACCGCCGGCGCCGAACACGACGATCAGCCTGCGCCTCGCGTAAGGACGCAGAGCCTGCAACGCCTTCGCCAATGCATCCGGCTTGTGCGCGTAGTCGACGAAGATCGGCGCGCCGTTGCGCTCGCCGACGCGTTCGAGCCGGCCCTTGGCGCCCTCAAGATGTTCGAGGCTGGCCAACACGTTTGCCGGATCGCTGCCGGCGCCGATCGCGAGGCCGGCGGATACCAGCGCATTCTCGATCTGGAACGCGCCGACCAGCGGCAGCCGCACCGAATAGCGGTTGCCGCGATGCTCGAGCGCAAGCCTCTGGGAAAAGCCCTCGACCTCGGCGTCAGTGAGACGAATGCCCTCGCCTGCACCATCGCCATTGCGGCCGACCGCCATCACGCGCAGGCCGCGCGTCCTCGCCGCGTCGATCGCTTCCGCGGAACAATCATGATCGGCGGAGATCACGGCCGCGCCGCCCGGCGGGACCAGCTCGCGGAACAGCCTGAGCTTGGCCGCGAGATAATGCGCGACGGTCGGATGATAATCCATGTGATCGCGCGAGAGATTGGTGAAGCCGCCGGCAGAGATGCGCACGCCATCGAGGCGATACTGGTCGAGCCCATGCGAGGATGCTTCGAACGCCAGATGCGTGACGCCCTCGCGCGCGATCTCATCAAGCTGCCGGTGCAGCGCGATCGGGTCGGGCGTCGTCAGCGAGCCGTAGACCGTGCGCTTGGGTGACACGAGGCCAATGGTCCCGATGCTGGCGGAGGCATGCCCCAGCCGTTCCCAGATCTGCCGCGTGAACGCCGCGACCGAGGTCTTGCCGCTGGTGCCCGTTACCGCCGCGATGGTCGCGGGCTGCGCGGGGAAGAATCTTGCTGCCGCCAGCGCCAGCGCGCGGCGCGGATTGGCGACCGAGATGAATGGTACCTTGCAGGCCGCAGGGGCCTGATCGCCGACCACTGCCGCCGCACCAGCGGCAACCGCAGCATCGATGAAGCGAGCGCCATCGGTCTTGCTGCCGGCCAGCGCG
This sequence comes from Bradyrhizobium centrolobii, assembly GCF_001641635.1. Lineage (GTDB taxonomy): Bacteria > Pseudomonadota > Alphaproteobacteria > Rhizobiales > Xanthobacteraceae > Bradyrhizobium > Bradyrhizobium centrolobii. The sequence goes on along the minus strand of NZ_LUUB01000029.1, from coordinate 13,914 downwards.
AAGAAAAGGTCACCGTGCCTGACCACACGGCTGTCGAACGCAAGCCCCGTCACATCGAGCGCCGCGAGGGCGGGCTCGATTGCGGCATCATTGCCCAAAAAATCCTGACCCAAGAGGTCGCGCAGCTTCATCGTGTTCCAGTCGAGATGCCCTGCCGGAACGCCGAATCTTCGGAAAAGACCGACTCAGCACCGGCAATGGGCCACCCGGTTGATTACTGGGTTGTCTTGGATGCTGCAAGAATAAGGCGGTCGGACGGCGGCAGATCAAAACGGGGCTCGATGCCCAGGAGCGGCGCGATACGGGCGATGACCTTGCCCCCAGTCGGCACCGCATTAAAGCCCGACGTGATGAAGCCATACGTCTCCTGCAGCGCCTGCGGCTCGTCCAGCATGACGAGAATCTGATATTTCGGATTGTCGGACGGCATGATCGCGGTGAAGGAGTTGAGCACGCGCTTCTTGGCATAGCGGCCGTTGATGACCTTCTCGGACGTGCCGGTCTTGCCGCCGATATAGTAGCCGGGAACATCGGCCTTCTTGGCCGTGCCGATCTCGGCGTTGAGCCGCATCAGATAGCGCATCTTGTCGGAGGTCTCGGGCTTGATCACGCGCTTGGCCATCGCCGCGGCTTCTTCTTCGCTGCGCTTGAGGAACGTCGGAGGAATCAGGTAGCCGCCGTTCACCAGGGCGTTGATGCCCATCACCGCCTGTAGAGGCGCCACGGACAGGCCCTGACCGAACGCGATGGTGACCGTGTTCAGCTCGCCCCAACGGCGCGGCACCAGCGGGGCCGCGCTCTCCGGTAACTCGGTGCGCAGCCGCGTCAACTGGCCCATTTTAGCCAGGAATGCCTTGTGCGCCTCGACACCCTGGCCGAGCGCGATCCGCGCGGCGCCGATATTGGACGAGTAGGTGAACACCTCCTTGGTGTTGATGAAACGACCAAGCATGTGGCTGTCATGGATGGTGAACTTGCCGTAGTGCAGATTTCCCCGCGCATCCCACGACGAGTTCAGGTTGATCTTGCCCGAATCAAGCGCCATTGCCAGCGTGAACGCCTTGAACGTCGATCCCATTTCGTAGACGCCGGTGGTCAGACGATTGATGCGGTCGGGGTCGTGGGCTTCTTTCGGATTGTTGGGATCGAAATCCGGAAGGGAGACCATCGCGACGATTTCGCCGGTTTTGACATTGGAGATAATGCCAGAGGCCGCCTTGGCGTGGAACTTCTCCTTGGCCTTCAACAGCTCATCGCGCAGCGCGTGCTCGACGCGCAGGTCGACCGAGAGCTCGATCGGCTTCTGCAGGCGGTCGGTGGCAAACCCTGCGCGATGGAGATCGGCAAGCCCGTTATTGTCGAGCCACTTCTCCATGCCGGCGATGCCCTGGTTGTCGATGTTGACGAGACCGATGAGGTGGGCGACCTCGTTGCCGGTGGGGTAGACGCGCTTGTTCTCGCGCAGGAAGCCGATGCCGGGAATGCCGAGCTTGTGGATGTCCTGCTGCTGCTTCGGCGTGATCTCGCGCTTCAGCCAGACGAAGCCTTTTCGCGATGACAGGCGCTCGCGCACCTCGGCCTCGTCGAGATCAGGCACGGTCGCGGTCAGAAGCTCGATCGCCTCGTCCTTGTCGATGATGCGGCGCGGCTCGCCGAACAGGCTCGGCGCCTTGACGTCGGTCGCGAGGATCGCGCCGTTGCGGTCGACGATGTCGGGCCGCGCGGTCGCGACCACGTCCTGCGCCGCCGCACGGCGCGCGCTGTGAGCGTCGGCGCCGATCGCGAACATCACGAGCCGGCCGCCGATCAACGCATAGATCGAGGCAAAGGCGAGGATCGCGAGCCCGACGCGCGCGCGCGCCTTCGCCGCGCGATCGACGTTGCGCCCGTAGAGCAGGCTGCGGATCAGCCGCTGCCGCCAAGGCTCAGCGGGCCGCTCGCCTGGCTTCTGCGCTTTGGCCGGAGTGGCGGGTCTCATTGCTTGTCCTCGGGCCGAGGCACGGAGCCCGTCACCGTATCGGGATCGCTCGCGGCTTCGATGGTGTTGATCATGGAACCGATCGGATCAGGCTCGCCCGGCCTGAACAGGCGCGGCGGACGCTCCGGCAGGTTCTTCAGCGAGTCATATTGCGTGCCGTTGACCGGCTTGAGCGGCAGATGCCGTTCGGCCATGCCCTGCAGGCGCAGCGGCGCATCGAGCTTGGCCCAATCGGACCGCAGCGCCGCGATCGCGTCGCGCTGCTCGCGGATCTCCGCGTGCAGCCGGAGCACCTTCTCGGTGCGGGCGGTGGAGTCCATCTTGATCCGGTAGACATAGGCCGCTGCGAAGATCAGCGCACCGATGACGAGCAGGTGGATGATGCGCATGCGCTAGCCACCCCTCATGACGTCGGCGAGACTTGGCCAGGACGACGGCTCGCCCTCGCCATGCGCGGGCGCTGAGGTGCGCTCGGCGGCACGCAACTTGGCGGAGCGTGCGCGTGGATTGTGCGCGACCTCGTCGTCGCCGGCTACCACCGGCCGCCGCGTCAGGAGCTGGAAGCTCGGCGCGGCTTGCGCCACTTCCGGCAGATGCCGCGAGCCGCCGCCGGTCTTGGCGCGCTCGGAGAGGAAAGTCTTGACGATGCGGTCTTCGAGCGAATGGAACGAGACGACCACGAGCCGTCCGCCGGGCCTCAGCACGCGCTCGGCCGCGGCCAACGCGGTCTTGAGCTCGTCGAGTTCTTCATTGACGAAGATGCGCAAGCCCTGGAACGTCCGCGTTGCCGGATGGATGTCGCCCGGTTTCGAACGCACGACCCTTGCAACGATATCTGCGAGCGCGCGGGTGGTGGTGATTGGCGTTTCCTGCCGCGCGGCGACGATGGCACGGGCCACTTTGCGCGAATGCCGCTCCTCGCCGAAGAGATAGATGATGTCGGCGAGATCGCCTTCCGAGGCGCGTGCCACGACATCGGCCGCGGTCGGTCCCGCCTGCCCCATCCGCATGTCGAGCGGACCATCGAGGCGGAAGGAGAAGCCACGGCCGGCCTGGTCGAGCTGCATCGAGGAGACGCCGACATCCATCACGACGCCGTCGACGGCATCGACGCCTTGCGCGGCGCAGACCTCGGCGAGGTTCGAGAAGCGATCTTCGACCAGCGTCAGTCGGCCTGCGGAGCGATCGACCAGCTCAAAGCCGCCGGCGATCGCCGTGCGGTCGCGGTCGATGGCAATGAGACGGGTTCCCTGCACGTCGAGGATGGCGCGGCTGTAGCCGCCGCCGCCGAAGGTGGCGTCGACATAGATGCCGCCCGCGCGCGGCGCGAGATAATCGACCGCCTCGCGGCCGAGCACGGGAATATGGGCGGCCGAATTCATGCGCCACGCCCACCGAGCGGCGACGCAGGACCGGGGGCGATCGAATCCATGACGTCTCGAATTAATACGCGTCGCGGCGGTTCCACGACCAAACCCTTGTGCAGCATGCTTGCGAGCCCGGTCGTCCCAGGCCGCAAACCCAGTGTTCCCAGTGGAATTTGTCGGGCAGCCATGGGATTTCGAGCCAAAAACGCATTTGGCCGCCTCCGGACGCGGGTCGGCTCTTCACCACTCAGTAACGGCCCTTAGCGTTAAGAAAGCGTTGATCGTCTCCGCACAAGTCGAAAAGGTCATCGGCCGGTGATGCTTCATCCACACACCCGGTGCAAAATGCGCCCGTTAACCGCGCCGCGCGATTGCGTGAAGCGCGGGGTAAATGAATAGTAAAGAGAAGAGAAGGGTTTGCCCCGCATTCTTTCCGACTTGAGCTGCCCATGCCGTCCGGTTCGTCCGCGTCATCTGGTTCTGATTCGAAGCGTCAGCGTGTTCTCCCGGTTCCCAAGGCCGTGGCGAGCATGAGGACGTTCGATCCGGATTCCTCGATTGTCTCGGACATCATCCCCTCGCCCAATCATGGCGAGCGCAATAAGGGACGGCAGCCTGACATGATCGTGCTGCACTACACCGGCATGCCCGATGTCGAGGGCGCGCTGGCGCGGCTTTGCACGGCGGGCACCGAGGTTTCCGCTCACTACGTCGTGCTTGAGGACGGCCGCATCGTGCAATGCGTGCCGGAGGCCAAGCGCGCCTGGCACGCCGGCGTCTCGTCCTGGGCCGGAGAAGATGACATCAACTCCTGCTCGATCGGAATCGAGATCGTCAATCGTGGGCACGACTGGGGCTATCCCGAGTTCCCGCTGCGCCAGATCGCCGCCGTGATCGCGCTGTGCCGCGGCATCATGCTCCGCCGCAAGGTGCCGGCGCACCGCGTGCTCGGCCATTCCGACGTGGCGCCGGCGCGCAAGAAGGATCCCGGCGAGAAGTTTCCGTGGCATTCGCTGGCCAATTCCGGCGTCGGCCACTGGGTCACGCCCGCGCCCGTCCTGCGCGGCGAGAGCCTGATGCTCGGCACCATCAGCGACGAGGTGCTGAGCCTGCAACAGGCGCTCGCAAAATACGGCTACGGCGTGCCGCTGACCGGCAAATACGACGCCGCGACGATGGAAGTCATCACCGCATTCCAACGCCACTTCCGCCCTGCGCGGCTGGATGGCGTGGCGGATCATTCGACGCTGTCGACATTGCAGGCGCTGCTGGCGAGCTTGCCGCCGGAGGCGACGGCGGTCGCGTCGAAGTGACGGCGAAGCCGTCATTCCACATTGCGCAATGGGGGCGCACGAAGTGAACCCGGAATCTCGAGATTCCGGGTTCGATGCTTCGCATCGCCCCGGAATGACGGTGCTAGTTGCCCAACTCCCTCACTCGCCGCGCATAGAGTCTTCGCAGCGGCTCGAGCTGCGTCGCCTTCGTCGCAGCAACATACGCCTCGCGCGCCTCATCCTTGCGGCCGAGCCGTCGCAACAAATCCGCGCGCACCGCGGGTAAGAGCTCGTAACCGTCAAGCCCGCCGCGCGCGGCGATCGCGTTGACGAGATCGAGCGCACGCGCCGGTCCGTCGACCATCGAGATCACCGCAGCATGATTGAGCTCGATCACCGGCGACGGGCTGATGCGTAGCAGCACCTCATAGAGGCCGGCGATCTGCGGCCAGTCGGTCTCTTCAAAGCTCGGCGCGCGGGCGTGCAGCGCCGCGATCGCGGCCTGCACGGCATAGGGTTGCGGCCGGCCCGGCACGCGCAGCGCATCGTCGACCAGACGCAAGCCTTCCTCAATCTGCGCGCGGTCCCACAGCGTGCGGTCCTGCTCTTCGAGCAGCACGATGTCGCCGGCTGCGGTTTCTCGCCCCTTGCGACGCGCGTCATGGAGCAGCATCAGGGACAGCAGGCCCTTGATCTCGCCGCGGCCGGGCATCAGCCGGTCGAGCAACCGGCCGAGCCTGATCGCCTCGGCCGCGAGATCGGGCCGCATCAGGTCTGCGCCTGACGTTGCGACATAGCCTTCGGTGAAGACGAGATAGATCACGGCGAGCACGCCGTTCAGCCGCGGCTCCAGCGCCTCGCGCTCCGGCACCTCATACGGGATGCCGGCGAGGCGGATCTTCTGCTTGGCGCGGACGAGCCGCTGCGCCATCGCCTCCTCACTGACCAGGAAAGCGCGCGCGACCTGCACGGTAGAGAGGCCGCAGACGGTGCGCAGCGTCAGTGCAACCTGGACCTCGGGCGCGAACGCCGGATGGCAGCAGGTAAAGATCAGCCGCAGCATGTCGTCGTCGAGCATCGCGGGCGGCTCGGCCGCTTGCGCGTTCAGCTCGAGCTCGTGCACGAGCGCCTGCCGCTTGCCGCGGAAAACAGTCTGCCGGCGGATGCGATCGATCGCCTTGTTGCGGCCGACATTGACGAGCCAGGCGCGCGGATTGTTGGGCACCTCGCATGCCGACCAGCGCTCCAGCGCGACAGCAAAGGCATCCTGGAGCGCATCCTCGGCAAGATCGAAATCGCCGACGAGGCGGATCAGCGTGGCCAGCGCCCGCCCCGCCTCGTCGCGGAAGATCTTGTCGATGTCGGTCGAGGAGATCACTTGTAGATCATGACCGGCCTGACTTCGATCGACCCGTCCCTGGCTCCGGGAATCCGCGCAGCCAGTGCGACGGCAGCGTCGAGATCCTTGGCTTCGACCAGATAGTAGCCGCCCAGTTGCTCGCGGGTCTCCGCGAACGGACCGTCGGTCGTCAGAGTCTTGCCGTCGCGAACGCGCACGGTGGTCGCAGTCGTGGTCGGCTGAAGCCCGTCGCCAGCCTTGAAATGGCCGCTCTGGATGATGGATTGGGTATAGGTGCCGTACTCCGCCGACAGCTTCTGACGGTCGACAGGGTCCATCTTGCTCAATTCCGCTTCGTTCCGATAGATCAGCAGCAGATACTGCATCGCTTAACTCCTGTTGCTCGGCTGGATCGCCGACATCCAGTCGAACGGGGCACACACCAAACGACATCTTCAGGATAGATTATTTTCGAGAACGCGTGCCCAGCGATATCGCCTTGACGAAACTGTCATAAATGGCCATGCGTAGACCGTCAGTCGGCCGGACGGCCGCTCCGGCAAGTGTCGAAAGGCCGCCGGGGAGGAAAGTCCGGGCTCCCTTGACATGCGGTGCCGGATAACGTCCGGCGGGGGCAACCCCAGGGAAAGTGCCACAGAGAACGAACCGCCCTGCTTCGCCTTCGGCTTCGCAGGGTAAGGGTGAAAAGGTGCGGTAAGAGCGCACCGCGGTTCCGGCAACGGAGCCGGCATGGCAAACCCCACCGGGAGCAAAACCGAATAGGGACGGCTTAAGCGGGCTGTTCGCGAAAGCGATAACGCCGCGGGGCGATGTCAGGCCCGCCGTCCGGGTAGGTTGCTCGAGGCAATGTGCAAACATTGTCCCAGAGGAATGGCCGTCACGTATCGCCTGCGCAAGCCGGCGATGCCCTACAGAACCCGGCTTACAGGCCGGCTGATATCTTGCAACGAGGGGTTCGATGCTGACGCATCGGACCCCTCACCATTTTAGGGGTCGTCATTCCACATTGCGCAAGTCCGCAATGGGGGCGTGCGCAGCACGAACCCGGAATCCATCGGGCCGCAGAGTCAGTCGATAAATGGATTCCGGGTTCTCGCTTCGCGAGCCCCGGAATGACGCAGAGCGCTAGTCAACTGTCGCGACCAACCGCCCGTTGCGCGCCCCGGAATGACGACGTCAGCTAGCGCCGCGCAGCCTTCACCAAGACTGGCGCAAGCTGTGCTGCTTCGCGCCGCCGCTTGGCAGCCTCGAAGCCGTGCATGCCGACCTGCCATTGCAGGCCGACGATCGCCCCCTTGGTCGGCTGCAGCAGCGCGAGCGAGGCAAACAACGTCACCGGCAGCCATACTGCCAGTTGCAGCCAGACTGGCGGCGCATAGGCGGTCTCGACCGCGAGGATCGCCGGCACCACGAGATGGCCGACCACGACGATCACGAGGTACGCGGGAAAGTCATCGGCACGGTGGTGAAACAATTCCTCGCCGCAGTGGTCGCAAGTGTCGGCCACCTTCAGGAAGCGGCCGAACACGTGGCCTTCGCCGCAGTTCGGACATTTGCCGCGAAAACCCCGCCACATCGCCTTCGCCAGAGAGACTGAACCGGTCGCCATGACCACACCTCTTCCTTTTCGACGATCCATACAATAATATCTTGTATCCATACATTCAAAGGATATGGGCCGAACTTGCATGGATTGGGTCCCTACAATCTCCGAGCTCTCGGGGCCGCGCTATCAGCGCATCGTCGATGCCATGGAGGCCGACATCGCGGCGGGCCGGCTGGTGCGCGGCCAGCAATTGCCGACGCAGCGCGCGCTCGCGAAAGCGCTCGGCATCGATCTGACCACGGTGACGCGCGCCTATACCGAGGCGCGGCGCCGCGGAATTCTCGATGCCCGGGTCGGACAGGGTTCGTTCGTGTCGGAGACCAGCGCACGCCGTGCCGTCGACCTGCCGCATCCCGTCGCGATCGACCTCTCCATGAACGTGCCGCCGCATCCGCTGGAGGCGCAGCTCGATGAGCGCATCATCGCGGGGCTGGAGGCGATCCGCCAGCAATCGGGCCTGACCGCATTCCTCAACTATCAGCCGCCCGGCGGCAGCACACATGAGCGCGAGGTCGCGGCGAGATGGATGCGCGCCCGCGTTCCGCATGCGCATGCCGACCGGCTGGTGATCTTTCCGGGCGCGCAGACAATTCTGTTCAACCTGCTCGCTCATCTCGCGCAGCCCGGCGACGTCGTGCTGACGGAGGCGCTCACCTTCCCCGGCATCAAGGCGGCCGCCGCTGAGCTCGGCGTGAAGCTCGTCGGCGTGGTGATGGATGAGGGCGGCATCCTTCCGGACGCTCTTGCAACAGCGTGTCGCGCGCACAGGCCGAAGGCGGTCTACCTCATTCCGACGCTGCACAATCCGACGACCGCAACGCTCTCCGACGAGCGGCGCGATGCGATCGCAAAAATCATCTGCGATACCGGCACGACGCTGATCGAGGACGACGCCTATGGGCTGCTCGATCGATCGGCTTCGCCGATCGCGAACCTCATTCCGGAGCGGACGTATCTTGCGACCACGCTGTCGAAATGCATCGCACCGGCGCTGCGCGTCGCCTATCTGGTCACGCCCGACAGCGGCGCGCAGCAACAGATGCGCAGCCATTTGCAGGCCACGGTGCAGATGCCGGCGCCGCTGATGGTCGCGCTGGTGACGCATTGGCTCGAGAGCGGCATCGCGGACCGCATCATCGCCGCCATCCGCAACGAGGCGATCGGCCGCCAGCAGATCGCGCAACGCGCGCTCAGGGGATTTCAGTTCCTGGCGCGGCCCGCCGCCCATCATCTGTGGCTGCGGTTGCCGGACGGCCGCGACCGGCTCGACGTCGCGGCGCATCTGCTGCGCAACGGACTTGCGGTCATCGCCAGCGACGCCTTCGTCGCTGGCGGAACGCCGCCACACGCAGCACGCGTCTCGCTTGGAGCCGCGCGCAACAGACCGGAATTGACGGAAGCGCTACGCATCCTGGTCGGCGCGCTGCACAAGCCCGCCGAGACCAGACAGATCGTCTAGCAAGCGCCTAGCGATGCAAGCGGCGGTAGCGGGGATGGACGACCGGAGCGACGGTCGGCGGATAGGCCTGCAAGGCATAGGCATCGGCCGGTCCGCCCGGCTGGCCGAGCGCCGCTCTGCCTGCCGGCGTGAGCTGCCCGCCATTGAGCACATCGCGGTCGGGATGAGCGGCCTGAAAGGCCGCGGGCTCGGAGAACTGGGCCTGCGCCAATGTCGGCATCAGCGCCGCCGCGGACAACAGCGCGGCGGCAACGGCAATCTTCGTGCGGGTCATGCTCATTCTCATCATCTCATTCGGGACTGGCCAATCGGAGCGCACGGTGGCGTCGGGCGGGTCCCCCGGATTGAAGTATGACCATCATGTAGGCGCATCTTTCGCGAAAGCCCGGCCGCGGGGGATCACGCTTGCGTGCGGTCTGGAATTGACCTCTACGGCCGCACCCGTGCTATGCGGGGGATGGCGATCAACAGTTCGGGATCGCCCATTGCGACAAGGAAAATCTGTTGGAAACGTTCAACTATGCGCTGCTGCTGTTCGGCGCGCTGGCCGGCGGCTTCGTCTCGGGGCTGGCGGGATTCGGCACGGCGCTGATGGCGCTCGGAATCTGGCTCTACGTGCTGCCGCCTTCGCTCGCGGTACCGCTGGTCCTGATCTGCTCGGTAATCGCGCAGACCTCGACGCTGCCGTCGATGTGGAAGAGTTTTGATCTCTCGCTGGTGTGGCCGTTCCTGATCGGCGGACTCGCCGGCGTGCCGCTGGGGACCATGATGGTTGCCTCCGCCGATCCCAAGGTGTTCAAGCTGAGCGTCGGCATCCTGCTCCTGATCTTTCCGACTGCGCTCTACCTGAACAAGAAGCCGCTCGCCTTCAAGTTCGGCGGCCGGATCGCCGACGGCGCGGTCGGCTTCGCCGGCGGCATTTTAGGTGGACTCGCTGGATTGTCGGGGCCGCTTCCGATCCTGTGGGCCAACATCCGCGGCTGGAACAAGCACGAGCGGCGCGGCATCTTCCAGCTCTTCAATTTCACGGTGCTCGCAACTGCGCTGGCGGTGCAGACGGCCTCGGGCCTCGTCGCGTTCAAGGTGGTCTGGCTCGCGGCGATCGCATTTCCAGGCACGCTGATCGGCGCATGGGCGGGCGCGCGCGTCTATCACGCGCTGAGCGACAAACATTTTGGCGATATCGTGCTTGGCCTGTTGTTCCTGTCGGGCGTCGGCCTCGTCTGGAACAGTTTTGGCACGCATTAGCTTTGAGATTTTTTCGCGAGCGCCATGCCGCCGGCGACCCCGACGCCGAGCACGTAGAGCCAGCCCGCGGTGAAATCGAACAAATGCGTGTTGAACAGCGAGGACAGCATGTTCTGCACCACGACCAGCATGCCGATCCAGCAGGCCAGCCCTTCGCCGCGGAACATCAGCAGGTGCGCAAACCACAGGGCGTAGAGCATCAGGACGCCCAACACGCCCCATTGTACGGCAACGCTGAGGGTCTGATTGTGCGGGTTACTGACGATCTCGCCGCGCAGCGGGTCGATCTCCGCATCGCTCGCCACGCTTGCGAACAGGCCGCGGATCGAGCCGGTGCCGTGGCCGATCAGCGGCGCGTCTGCGATGAAGCGCAAGGATTTGCGCCAATATTCCAGGCGTGAGCCCATACCGCTGATCGAGTTGTTGTTGTTCTCCATGCTCCTTTCGTAGTCGCCCTGGAATTTTGCGACGGTGGCGCGCAGATGCGGCGAGACGGTCCAGAGCGACACGGCAACCAGCGCAGTCGCCCCGGCGGCGAGCAGCGCCGTACGCCAGCGCAGATGCAGGAGCGCAAACACAACAAGCAGGACCGGCAGGGTCACCAGCGCCGTACGCGAGACAACGACGAACATCATGTTGGCGAGGAAGCCGATCGCCAACACCACGAACAGCGCGGCGATGCGAACGCGGCCTTCGCGGAACAGCGTCACGATCGGATAGACCAGCGCGATCGCACAGAGTGCGAACTCCTGGCTCTGGTCGATATAGTTGCGTACGGCAATCCCGCTCTCGACCTGGTAGGGCCCGCGCGACAGATAGAGTTTCAGGGAGAGCCTGGGATCGATCGCGACGGCGAAGGAGTACAGCATGAGCAGCGTGCATGACACCAGGAAGGCCGCGAACACCCATTTGCCGTAAGGCCATCGCTCGAACTGGTAGATCAGGAGCGGAATCACCAACAGTTTTGCAGGCGGCCCGATCGCATGCAGCCGCTCGGACCAGGACGCCTCCGACCAGAGCGTGCCGACAACGGCGAGGACGAACAGCCCAATCGGCAGCAGGCAAATCGGGCGGAGCAGCGAACGCGGGAAGTTCCTGAGATCGACGAAGGCGAAGGCGATCAGCCAGGGCACGAGCGCAAAGGTCACCCCGGTCGTCGACCACGGCAGCAGCAGCGCGACGAGCGCGACGAAGCGGGCCGGCGTGCGGTATCGCGCAGCCCAGATCGCAGAGAGCCAGGACGCCGGCCTCTGCTCGTTCAACACCTCGGTCATCCAAACCCCCTTGCAGATTCGCGTCATCCCACGGCGCGGCAAATAAATTCGCCACGTCCGCTCTGCCCCCAAATAGCGACCGAAGAGTGGACATCGATCCATGTCGGCGATGGGCCATTCGCCGACTTCAGTCGATCAGCTTCATCGGCATGGGCAAGCAGCGCCAGGCGGAATCGTAATACCTAGCGCCTGCGCGGTTCTGAGGTTGATCACATCTTGGTCGGGACCTGCTCGGGCGTCATTGATCAGACGAGGAAGCTCGTAAAGAATCGTTCGGTGATCTTCTCAGTGACTGACGGCTCCTTCTCGTCAGAAGTGACGACGGTGACAAACTCGTTTTTGCAGTCCCAGCAGTGCCAAAGATCCTGGACTTCCTGCGGATTGACGCGTTCATGCCACTCGAGGTGGATTGCCCCAGAACCACACCGAGGGCATTTTTCGTGATGTGGTATTGAGACCGATGCCATGTGGAACCTCCCTCGTTTCCCAAATGCGGATGAAAGCTCGACTAGTGTCGTTCTGCTTCAGCCTCTTGCTCCAACTGCAAAATATGCGCTCGTAGCGCACCGAACGTCTCTTCGGCCGCCTCGCTAAACAGCGGATCCGCGGGATTGGTCATCGCCGAATCGATCTCCGTCCAATCTTGGGGTTCCAGAGCCTTGAGGGCGGCAGGAAAGAAATCGCGGTCTTCCATCATGATGTGAAGCCGCTGATGGTCTATGAACTCGCGAACGATGTTGTCCACGTTTTGCCGAGGGATTTCGCGATCCGCCAGAACACCATCGACCGCACGAGCGACACGGCGCAACCGCTCAGCTCCTTGCTGATGCTCACGTGCGAGATCACCGACTTTCGCAGCCGCAGCGGGATCGCGAATCTTTAACTTGGCAAAGATCAGGTCTTCCTGGGGATGATGGTACACCTCCGGGTAAACTTCGAAATAGCTAATAATCGCGCGAATAACCTCGTAGTCGGGCCGGCCCCCGCGGTCAAAAATCTCTAGTTCACGCTCAAGGACCGCGAGCAGCCTTTCAATGTTGCGATGCTCTCGGCTTAGAAGCTCAATGATCATTCTAGCCTCCACAGATGATCCATTGAGAAAGATCAATCTAGCCCGAAACGCGATGTCAGTTTTTGTGCTAGATCAAGCCTGAGCCGAACGCGGTGATTTCAATCTCCGAGCGCGCTATGTGACGCTTACGCGGCTCGCGGTTATGCCGCCGTGGCCTCGTAAATATCCTCCGCCCCGGTGGTATGCATGCGTGCAACGGTTTCGATCGCCTCGACACGCGCTGGGCGTCCTTCTCGGACGGCAGGTCTACGCCTCGCGCGCGAGCAGGCGGGCGAGATGCAGGATCTCGCGGGTGGGCCCGGCTCATGGCAGACAGCCCGTGGCAATCGCTTCCCCCACGCGATCGAGCCGGTCAGTGAGGATCTGCCCGGATTCGCATGCCGCCGTCAGGAGGCGCGTCTTGCAGACGGGAGGATTGGACGTTCGAGCGACCGACATCCGCCTAGGGGTCAAAACCAGCAATGCTCTGATCAAGCACAGGATTTCTGCTTAACGCTCAAAAGCCGACATCCGCGCCTTCATGAGTACACGCTCTAGCTGTGGAGCCTCAACAGGTTGTTCCTGTTTAGAGCGAGTCTGCTGATGGGTGGCACGGAACCGATACTGCCATGAGGCCGATGCCAATTGTAGCGGTGAAGCCACCTCGGCAGCTCGTCGGCTCGTTCTTTTGAGGTGTTGTAGGCGCGGGCATAGGCCCACTCGCGCAGGCTGGTCTGGATAAAGCGTTCAGCCTTGCCGTTGGTCTTGGGCGTGTAGGGCCTGGTGCGGATGTGCTTCAGGCCGAGACGTCTGCAGGCTTTGCGGAAGGCAAAGGATTTGTAGCAAGAGCCGTTGTCGGTCATGACCCGCTCGACCTTGATGCCCAGGCTGGCGTAGTAGGCGATCGCTGCCTTGAGGAAAGACACGGCACAGCTCCTTCGCTCGCTCTTCATGACCTTGCTGAAGGCGATGCGGGAGGCATCGTCGATACAGACGTGGACGTATTCCCAGCCAGGTCCTTCACCGCGGGCACGCAGGCTGCTCTGGCCAGTTCGATCACCGGTGATGCGATGGCCTACACGGTTGAACTTGCCGAGCTTTTTGATGTCGATGTGGATCAACTCCCCGGGATGTTCGCGTTCATAGCGCCGCACCAGCTCGGCTGGCTCCAGGTCGCGCAACCGGTTCAATCCCAACCGTTGCAGGATGCGGCTGACGGTCGCCGGAGAGATCCCGACCTCGGCCGCAATCTGCTGGCCGGTGTGGCGCTGCCGGCGCAACACCTCGACCGCAGCGC
>NZ_LUUB01000028.1:14255-83843 GCF_001641635.1 Bradyrhizobium centrolobii | reverse complement strand
GCTAACCCACCCTACGAGGCTGTGAATCTTTCATTTCGGCTGGGCGGATGTAGCGGAGATCAAGGCCGTCGTGATTCTCTGTGTGCCTTGATTCGGCGGAGGGGATGATGGCTGACGAAGAGCTATTTGGAGAGCTGCCGGAACAGGCGAAGCCGCGAGCAGGTGCAGAGCCGGTTGGAGCGCCGCGGCTGCGCGAGCCGATGCGTGACCAGATCGAACTGCGTGCCGTGGATATCGAGAGCCTGATCGGGCAAGAGCATCCGGCGCGCGTGATCTGGGCCTATGTTGAGGGGCTGGACCTGAGCGAGCTTGAGGATCGGGTCAAGGCGCGGGAGAATACGCCCGGTCATCCGCCGCCATCGCCACGACTGCTGCTGGCGCTTTGGCTTTACGCCACGAGCGATGGCGTGGGCAGCGCGCGTGCGCTGGACCGCCTCTGCGAGAGCCATGACGTCTATCGCTGGCTATGTGGCGGAGTGTCGATGAACTATCACACGCTGTCGGACTTCCGGGTCGGCTGTGCCGACCTGCTCGACCGCCTGCTGAGCGAGCATCTGGCGGCGCTGAGCAAGGCGGGGCTGGTCGATCTGGAGAAGTTGACCCAGGACGGGGTGCGGATACGGGCCAATGCGGGGACCGGATCGTTCCGGCGGGAGGCGACGCTGGATCGGCAGATGGCGCAGGCCCAGGCTGTGGTGGAGGAGCTCAAGCGCGAGGTCGATGCGGATCCGGAAGCCAGCAATCGGCGCATTCGGGCCGCGAGGGAGCGCGCGGCGCGCGAACGCAGCGAGCGGGTGCAGGCGGCGCAAGCGGCGCTGGCCGAGATCAAGCGCAAGCGAAAGCAGCTCGACGAGAAGGGCGGCAATGGCAAAAAGCCGAAGGAGGCGCGGGCCTCCACCACCGACCCGCAGGCGCGGGTGATGAAGATGGCGGATGCCGGCTTTCGTCCAGCCTACAACGTGCAGGTGGCCAGCGCGGCGGGCGAGCTGATCGTGGTCACGGTCGACGTCGACAACAATGGATCGGATCGCGGCCTGATGCGGCCGATGCTGGAACGAACGCGATCACTGCTGGGCCGCTTTCCCCGCCGCCACCTCGTCGATGGCGGTTTCTGCAGCGCCGAGGATATCGAGTGGGCGCATAGCGAAGGCATCGACATCTACTGTCCACCAACGCAGTCCAGGAGCGGTGTCGATCCTTATTTGCCCCGGCATGGCGACGGTCCGGGCGTGTTGGCCTGGCGTGCTCGCATGGCCAGCGAAGACGGCAAAGCTCAGTACCGAGCCCGTACGATCTGCGAATGCATACATGCCCGCTGGCGCAACTGGGACCTGCGGCAATTGACCGTCCGCGGTATCGAAAAGGTCCGCGCCGTCGTCCTCTGGTACGCGCTCACCAACAACATCCTGCAGGGCCACCATCTCGCCAAACCATAGTGGCACCCACAGTCCGCCTCGTCACAGCCCTCGGATCAACTCAACTCGCCATTTCCCTGCCGGCCAATCTCCGCAGATCCAATAGCTTCACAGGCTCTACGATCACGCTTGAGCGGAGCGCTCTTGCTATACGCACACTGCACTCCCTCCCCCCTTGCGGGGGAGGGCAGGGGAGGGGGGTGGCCCAGGAAAAGCTGTGTGTTCGGCGGGCGAACCGGTGCTCGCGCGAATCGAGAGAGTCCCCGTGGGGCACCCCCCGGGGAGGGAGCGTACCTTTAGCGTTGCGGCAGATCGCTACGCTTCAGAAGATCACGATCGTTGCAGCAACTATGCTGCCTTCGCCTGCACGTTATCGCAGAACTCGGCGAGCCGATCCGCGAGCCGCAGCGTTGCGGAGCTCGCACCGGGCGAAGCCATCAGTGCGACCTCAGTCCGGTTGATCGGTGCAAAGCCGTCCTTCGCCGTGAGCACGCGGTGGTCGGACTGGATCGCCATCTCCGAGAGAATGCTCAGTCCCATGCCCGCGGCGACCGCGGCCTGGATGCCGGCGAGGCTCGACGACGTATAGGCCATGTGCCAGGGCCGCCCTGCGCTTTCGAGCGCGTGGATGGCGCCGGCGCGGTAGAGGCAGCCGAGCGGAAAGCCGATCAGCGGCACGGAGGCGACATCAGCGTGAATCGGATGGCTCTTGCTGGTGACCCAATGCACCCGCTCCGGCCACACTGCAATCGCGCCCTTCTCGCCGGCCTCGCGCTTGTACAGCGCAAGGTCGAGCTCGCCGCGTTCGAGGTCGCGGGACAGGTTCTTGCTCTGGTCGGCGCGCACATCCAGCCGCAGGCCCGGATGCGAGCGCGAGAATGCGCCCAGCAGTTTCGCCAGCCGGTAGGCGGCAAAATCTTCGGGAATGCCTAGGCGAATTGCGCCTTCGCCATCCGGTTGGCGCAGCACGTCGCGCGCCTCCTCGGCGAGCGAGAGCAGCCGCCGCGCATAGGACAGCAGCCGCTCGCCGGCTTCGGTCGGGCGCACGTCCTTGCCGTCGCGGTGCAAGAGCACCTGGCCGACATCCTCCTCCAGCCGCTTGATCTGCTGGCTGACCGTCGATTGCGTGCGGTGAACGCGCTCGCCGGCGCGGGTGAAGCCGCCGGCCTCGACCACAGAGACGAAGCTGCGCAGGAGCTCCAGATCAAGCATGGACGTCACCATTCGAAAATCCACTGATCCGAAGTTAATCATTTAATTTCCAAATGACAAGCCGGGTCCCTAGATCGAGGGCTCTGGAGAATGCTCATGTCGCTCGCCCCATCGATTTCGGTTCCCCGCAGCCGCTTCAACGCGCTGCCGCTCTATATTGGCCTGTTCTGCCTGCTCTGGAGCTACGCCTTCGTCGCCGGCAAGATCGGCGTCACCCATTGCCCGCCGCTGATCCTGCTCGCTGCACGCTTCTCGTTCGCCGGCATCCTGATCCTCGGTGCCACGCTCATCCGCGGTGATCGCTGGTCGCTGTCCTGGCGCGATGCCGCGATCTTCACCGTGCTCGGCATCGCCAACAACGCGCTCTATCTCGGCCTCGGCTACACCGGCCTGCAATCCGTCTCCGCCGGTCTCGGCGGATTGATTGTCTCGGCCAACCCGGTGTTCACCGCCGCGCTCGCCGCTCTGCTCCTCGGCGAGGGCATGACCTGGCGCAAGGCCAGCGGCTTGCTGCTCGGTGTGATCGGCGTCACCCTGATCGTCTGGCACCGCCTGTCGGTCGGTACTGACTCTTTGCACGGCATCGTCTTCACGCTGGCCTCGCTCGCCTCCATCGTCGCCGGCACCATTCTGTTCAAGCTGTTCGCGCCGAAGGGTTCCTTGTGGATCGGCAACGGCATCCAGAATCTCTCAGCCGGCATCGTGCTCACGCCGGTCGCGCTCACCTTCGCCGACGTCCATGCGATCGACTATACGCCCAGCCTGATCGGCGCCTTTGCGTTCCTCGTTCTCGGTGGCTCGATCATGGCCTATTGGCTCTGGTTCCATCTCCTGAAAGTGTGCGGCGCCACCGCTGCGAGCGCGTATCATTTCCTGATGCCGCCGCTGGGCATGCTGTTCGCCTTCCTGGTACTCGGCGAGCACGTCGAGGCCCGCGACCTCCTTGGGATCATTCCGGTCGCACTCGGCATTTATCTGGTGACGCGTCCGGCCGCGAAGTCGGCAGGTTAAGGAGAGTTCATCATGCCCATTTCCATCACGCTGATCGGCGGCCCGACCGCGCTGATCGAGATCGACGGCTTTCGCCTCCTGACCGATCCGACCTTCGATGCGCCCGGCGCCTACCAACTACCGCATGTGAAGCTGGAGAAGACGATCGGGCCCGCGCTGAAGCCCGATGCGATCGGCCCGGTCGATGCGGTGCTGCTCAGCCACGACCAGCACTCGGACAATCTCGACAATTCCGGCCGCGAGCTTCTCTTCAAGGTGAAGCGCGTGCTGACGACGGAGGCCGCCGCCAAGCGGCTCGGCGGCCATGTCGAGGGCCTTGCGCCATGGAGCACCGCGCACCTCAGGGATGGCGACGGCAACATGCTGACGATTACGGCTACGCCCGCACGCCACGGCCCGGCCGGCATCGAGCCGCTGTCGGGCGACGTCATCGGCTTCGTGGTGTCGTCGAGCCGGAAGGACACCCGGGCGGTCTATATCAGCGGCGACACGACCTGGTTCGACGGCGTCGCCGAGGTCGCGCGGCGCTTCAAGTGCGGCGTCGTGCTGCCGTTCGCCGGCGCTGCGCAAACGCGCGGCCCGTTCCATCTCACCATGGACACCAACGACACCATCGAGACCGCGCGCGCCTTTCCCGATGCGATGATCGTGCCGCTGCATACCGAAGGCTGGGCGCATTTCCGCCAGGACGGCGAGGATTTGCGCAAGACCTTTGACGTCCTCGGCTTCGGCCCGCGGTTGCGCTTGCTGGAGCCGGGAGTGCCGACGGTGGTTGAGGCGCCGTGATGCAAGCTGTCATTCCGGGGCGACGCGAAGCGTCGGGCCCGGAATCCATCGCGCCACCAAATCCGTTGATCGATGGATTCCGGGTTCGCGCTTCGCGCGCCCCCATTGCGCAATCGCGCAATGTGGAATGACGATGCGGGGGAAGCTTGCCTCCGCCCTTCAATCCTTCCGAAACACGATCGACGCCATCCATCCCGTCATCAGCGCCATCGCCGCTGTGGCGAGGCCATAGATGAGCCCATTCTGCCGTGCGCTCGTCGCGACGAACTGCTCGAAGCCGACCTTGACGATCTCGAAGGCGGTTTCCGTCTTGCCGATGAACGCGCCGTTCGCGAACAGCTTGATCTCGACCTCATACGTCCCGATCGGCACCTCCGCGGGCAACGGGATGCCGGTACGGAACAGCGTCGGCGTCAGGAACGTCACCGCGCTCGCGTCCTCGCGATAGAGGCCGCGCTGCGTGCGCAGGCGGATGAAGGCCGAGCGGAACGCGTCATTCGGCACCACGTCGGCATAGTCGCCGCTGACTCGCTGCATCAAGCGCACGTTGTTGAGCCCGATCTGCTGCCGCCGCGCGATCTCAGGCGAGGTGATCTGGTCGAACGGGCGGTTGGCGAACAGCGCGAGATAGCTCGGTACCTGCAAAAACTGCCGGTAGTCGGTGTTGATCCAGATGCCGAAGGTGCGTTCCTTGCGGCGCGTCACCATATCGGCGCGCGGGCCGATCACCGTCACCACGAGATCATAGGCGGCGCGGTCGGCCGGCGTGGAGGCGTCCTTCTCGACCGAGCCGAACAGCACCAGCTCCTCGCCGGAATAGTTCGGCGTCACCGTGACGCGGTGGTTGGAGACCGACACGATCAGCCGTTCGGCCCGCGCGGCGGAGCCGAGCAGCAAAACGAGAAGAGCGGCGATCAGCGCACGTATCATCCGTTCACCCCCAACTCGCGGATGGTGAAGAGATCCTCGGGCCGGATCACGAGTTCGACGGCGAAGCGGATGCCGACGGAGAGGATCAGGAGGCCGAGCAGCAGGCGCAGCTGTTCGCCGCGGATGCGCTGGCCGGCACGGGCGCCGAACTGCGCGCCGGTGACGCCGCCGACCATCAGGATCAGCGCCAGCACGGCATCCACCAGGTGATTGGTCACCGCATGCAGCATGGTCGCGACCAGCATGGTGACGAGAGTGAGGATCATCGAGGTCCCGATCACCGTCGAGGTCGGTACCCTCAGCAGATAGATCATGATCGGCACCAGGATGAAGCCGCCGCCGATACCCATGATGGCGCCGATGAAGCCGATCACGACGCCGACGATCACCACCGGGATCACCGACAGATAGATCTTCGAACGCTTGAACCGCATCTTCAGCGGCAGGCCGTGGATCCAGTTGTGGGTCCGTCGCGGCGGCACGGTGCCGCGCCGCGTCCGCATCAAGGCGCGCAGGCCCTCCGAGAACATCAGGCTGCCGACCGTCGTCAGCAGCACGACGTAGGACAGCGCGATCATCAGGTCGAGCTGGCCGAGCGCGCGCAGCTGGGTGAAGGTCCACACGCCGAGAGCGGTGCCGGTCACGCCGCCGCATAACAACACGGTCGCAAGTGCCGGATCGATCGCGCGCCGCCGCCAATAGGAGATCGCGCCGGAAAACGACGAGGCGGCGATGTGGCTCGCGACCGATGCGACCGCGACCGCCGGCGTGATGCCGATGAAGATCAACAGCGGCGTCATCAGGAAGCCGCCGCCGATCCCGAACATGCCGGAGACGAAGCCGACCGCGGCGCCCATCGCCAGCACCAGGAAGACATTGACCGGAAGATCGGCGATCGGGAGGTAAAGCTGCATCGGACCCAAGCTCCGGCGAGACGGATCGATTTCGCGGAATGCTCGCGGGAGGGCGGAACGATTGCCGCGTCCCTCAATAGCCGAATTCGCAGCCGTACGGGACCATGAATCGATCCGCCCGCGGCATTTTTGGCCGCGGGCAGGTCAGGAAGTGTGGTGAATGAGCGGGATAGGAGAGGGCGAGATTTGGTTGACTCGGTGCGAGCCGAGGACTCCAACCACCTCTCCCCAGCGGGGAGAGGTCGGATTGCGAAGCAATCCGGGTGAGGGGCCGCGACGCTCAGCGAGACAGTAACCCCTCACCCGGATCGCATCTTACGATGCGATCCGACCTCTCCCTACGGGAGAGGTGACCCCCACCGGCGCTTTCAATCTCATCATGCTCTAATGCGCGGCGGAGGCCGAGCGCCTGGTTGCGACCGGCTTCGGCGCGGGCTTTGCGCTTCCCTGCGGCGCGCTGTCCCAGCCGCCCGCGGGCGTCACGACGTTAACGGCGTCGTCGGGCTGCGGCTCGGCGCTGAAAGTCTGGATCGCGAGCTTGGCCGCCGCGAGCGACTGCGGGTCGAGGCGTTTTGCCACGTCGTCGCGCTTGCTCGCCGCGTCCGCATCTCCCTGAGCGGCTGCGAGGCTGAACCATTTGAAGGACTCGGCGAGGTTCTGCTCGACGCCAATGCCGCGGGCGTAGAGGATGCCGAGGTTGTACTGGCTGTCGGCAACGCCGCGATCGGCCGCCTTGCGGAACCACTGTGCCGCGCTCTTGTAGTTGGCGCCGCGGCCGCCGCCATCGGCGTCGAGCACCGCGAGATTGTGCATCGCCTTGGCGTTGCCGCGCTCAGCAGCCTGGGTGTAGTAGCGGCGGGCGATGTCGGCGTCCTTCTTCACGCCGAGGCCCTTCTCGTAGAGCGTACCGAGGCGGAACGTGGCGGGCACCACGCCGGCCTGCGCGGCGCGGTCGTACCATTTGGCGGCTTCGTCGTAATTCGTCGCGATGCCCTTGCCTTCAGCAAAGCGCAACCCGATCTCGTAGGCCGCGGTCGCATCGCCCTTCATCGCGGCCGTGCGCAGCATCGGGCCGGCGATGCCGTCAGGCAGCTTCTCACTCGGCGGCACCTGGACCAGGCCGAGCTTCGCGCGGCTTCCGCCCGAAAGCGCGCCGGTGACGTCGCTGCTCGCCGCGGGCGGGGGTGGTGGCGCGGCGGGGGCGGGCGGAATTTCGACCGAAGCCGTACTGCCCGCGCTCGGGCCGGGCGCCGGCGCGGCATTGTTCTGCGACTGCCGGCCGATCGGCGTCGGCGACGTCATCGACGGCGTGATCTGCTCGGGCGCGGCGGGCTTGCTCTGGGCGGGCGGCGGCGGGGCCTGCGGCGCGGGCTCGCTCGACGTATTCTCCATCGCCTGCGGCGCGGGCGCGCTGCCGCCTTCCAGGAGGTTCATCGCCATCTTGAAGGTGCCGAGCACGATCACGACCACGCTCGCGCCGACCAGCAGCGAGCGGATCTTCGAGGTGATCGTCGAACCGCCCTCCTTGCCCTCGCCCTTGGCGCGGCCCGCGGTGGCTGCCTTGGTGCCGCGGGTGGGCTTCTCGGGCTGCGCGGCAGCGGCCTGCGCGGCGCGGCGTGCGGCCGCGATGAAGCTCGACGACGACACCGGCTCCTTCGGCGCGGCGGGGATTTCGCTGATCGCGCTCTCGGAGGCGGCAATGCGCTCCGAGGGCGTGGCAGCGCGTCCGCCCGGACGCGTGCCCGGCTCGAGTGGATGATCCGGTGGCAATTCCGGCGCGATCGCGGCGCGCGCGGGCGCCGTGTGCGGCTCCAGGATCTCGCTGATCGCGCGCGGTGGAATCGGCGCCGCCATCGGCACCGGCGGCGGCGCGGCCGGCGCGGCAGCGTGGAATTCGCGCGGCGCGGCCACGAAGGCGGCGTGCGCCGCTTGCGCGGCGGCCGGGTTCGGCAGCTCGGGCTTCGGATCGGATTTCGGTTGTTGTGGCTGCGGCCGCGGCTCGCGCGCCATCGGCGCGGGCTCGATCGGAGCGGCCGTTGGCATCGGAGCCGCCATCGGCACCGGCTGCGGCGCCGGCGGTGCGGCGCGCACCGCACGCAGATCGCCCTCGATCATGGCGAGGCGGTCGACGACATGGCCGAGCGTGCTGTGCACGGCCTCGAGCGAATCCTGGGTGTGCCGGTTGGTCTCGGCCTGGCTGAAGCGGATGTCGGAGAGCTCTTGCTTGACGAGGTCGACCACGCCGGAGTCGGACGGCGGTACCGAGCTGCGGCTCTCGGCGAGCGCGGCGTAGGTCGCCTGCTGCCGTTCCAGGTGCCGCAGGATGTCATGCAGCCCGTCCTCGACGCGGCTTAAGTCGCCGCCGCGCGGATCGGACGCGGCCTCGATCCGCTCCAGGAGGTACGAGACTCGCTGTTCGAGATGCGCGAAGGTCGAGGCGGAGTCATTGCCGACCTGCATGCGGTCGAAACGGTCCGACAGCGCGCGGATCGCGGCTT
Organism: Bradyrhizobium centrolobii; assembly: GCF_001641635.1. GTDB lineage: Bacteria > Pseudomonadota > Alphaproteobacteria > Rhizobiales > Xanthobacteraceae > Bradyrhizobium > Bradyrhizobium centrolobii. Next base: position 75,077 of record NZ_LUUB01000028.1, on the reverse strand, counting down.
CCAGATGCTCGGTGCCTTCGTGTGCGACCGGCCGCTCGCGCGTTTCCAGCGCGGCGGTCAGCGCGGCGATGCGCTGCTCCAGCACCGCAAAACTGTCGCCCGGGCCGGAGGCGCGGGTGATCTGCTCGACCTTGGACGACAAGAGCTGCACGTCGTCAGAGAGCCGTGCCAGCGCTTCGTTGGAGGCGACGTTGGAGACGATGGCGCGCAGCGCCGAGATCGCGTCCTCGAGCTGCCGCACGGTGGTGGGATCGTCATTGGCGCGCAGGATCAGGTCGAGCTTGGCGCCGAGATTGCGGATCGCCTCGTCATAGCCGGTAAGCTGCTCGGCGGGCGTCAGCGTGCGCAGCACCTGCTTGATCTCGGACAGCGCGTGTTCGACGCCGGCGAGCGCCTGGCCGTCGGAACTGGTCGAGCGCGTCTCGTCGATGCGACGATGCAGCGAGCGGATCTCGTTCTCGATCGATTCGATCGCACGGCGCGGCATCGCCTCGGTGATGGCGTGGCGGATCTCCGTAAGCTCGTTGCGGAACGCGGTGATCGACTGCTCGATGTGATCGGGACGCTGCAGCGCCTCGATCTGGCTGGTGATCTTGAGCAGGTGGCGTTCGAGCGCGGAGAAGTCCGGGCCCGACGGCGGTGGCGGCGGGGCATAGGCGGGCGGAGGCGGCGCCATCGGCGCAATGGAGGCGGGGGCGGGCGCAATCGAGGGCACGGCACGCGGCGGCATTTGCCGCGGCACAAAGCCGTCGAGCTCGCTCTGGCGCGCAGTGATCTCCGCGACTGCGACGTCGAAGGAGGCGGGGCTCAGGGGTGGCGAGCTGCGATAAACCTGTGCGGCCGCGCGTTCGACCGTGTCGGCCTGGCGCTGGCGCGTCTCGACAGGTGCCGGCCGCGACGGTTGAGGCTGCTGCGTCTGAGGTTGAGGCTGCTGTGGCCGCGAGATTTGCGACAGCCGCGCATCGAGGCGCGAGATCGCATCGTTCAACTGCCGCGCAACGCCCTGCTCGCGCGAGACGTCCTGGCGCGGCGCGGGCTTTGAAATCCGTTCGATCTGCTGCGTGATCGCATCCAGCCGCTGGTGGATGTCGGCGACCTCGCGGCTTTCCTGATTCGGTGCTTGGCTCGGCGCTTGCGCTCGCTGATCATAAGGTCCGCGAAAGTTTGGCGGGGCAGAATCGCCGAGCGTGGAGTTCAGCCAATCGTTGAGTGACATGCCGGCGCGCCGCGCAGCGGCTTCGGCCCGCTCCCTGACGGATGGATCGATGCCGTCAACACTCCACGATACGCGCGAATTCATGACTTCTGTCCGGTTCCGACTCCGGCGCCCCACCCGGCGCCTCCAGCCTCCCACGCGCGCCGGTTGCGAAGACAATCGAATTCTGCGCGGGTCGTCTGTCTCGAAAACCGACTTTTCTCTGTTACGGTAAATAACGGGTTAAGGAACGCAGGCCCGCTGTCTTAAAGTTGGGCGGCGGGGAACTGGGCCGCAGGGAGCCGGGCGGCTCGTTGCGACTCGCTTCCGCTCGCCACATTCACCGGTGTCATGCCCCGCGAAAGCGGGGCATCCGGTACGCCGCAGCTTTTCCGTATTCGTCGCTGTCTCTGGAATACTGGATCGCCCGCCTTCGCGGGCGATGACAGTGGAGAGAGAAGGCGGGCGCCATGCCAGAGGCTCGTCATGCCCGGGCTTGTCCCGGGCATCCACGTTCCTCGGTGCCGCGCGAAAGGTCGTGGATGGCCGGATCGAGCCCGGGCATGACGTACGGAGCGAGCTCAGCCCTTCCCCTCGCGCTTCGGATCCTCGAGCGGCACCACCGTGCTCTTGCCGCTCATCGCCGAGAGCGCCTCGAGTGTCTCTTCGCAGAAGTCGGCCACCATCTGCTCGTGCCGCGCGCCGAGGCGGAGCAGCAGCAGGTTACCCAGGTCAAGCCTCCCCGATGCTGTACCGTCCGGAAAGCGCTTCTTGAGGATCCGCTCGTAATTGGCGTGACGGTCGCGGTGATGCTCGAGCCGGGCCATCAGGTCGGTGCGCATGGGCTCGATGTCGATGCTGTCGAGCGCATGCAGCCGCACCAGGAGGTCGTCCTTGATCGAGGGCGGCGTGCTCGGCCGGGCGGCCCAGTGCCGCAGCGCTGTTCTGCCTTCGGGAGTGAGCGTATAAACCAGCTTGTTGGGCTTGCCGGATTGTACGACCTCGCGGCCCTGGATGTAGCCGCGGTCGCGCAGCTTGGAGAGCTCGCGATAGATCTGCTGGTGGTCGGCCTTCCAGAAGAAGCCGATCGAGGAGTCGAACGTCTTGGCGAGCTCGTAGCCCGTCATCGGACGTTCCGTCAGGCATGCGAGGATTGCGTCGCCCAGCGCCATGACACGGCTCCGTTAAGAGGTCCCGACCAATTGACTTGACTTTATGCACATCGGCGCATATGCGTCAATGTGCATATGACGGCAGGCCGGTTGCCCGCCGGCGTCGGCCTTCGCGCTACTTTGCATGGGGTTGTTTTCAAGCTTTTTGCCAAGGCGCTCTATCAAGGGAGGCACCCTGACAATGACCGGCCTCGATTCCTGGTACGGCTACATGAAGTCCCATGATCGCGCCGCGCTCTGGGACCTGCTCCATCCTGACGCCGTCTTCGAAAGTCCTGTCGTGCACACGCCGCAGCGGGGGCGCGACATCACCTTCAAATATCTCTCGAGCGCTGAAAAGGTCCTCGGCGGCCCCGGCTTCACCTATGTCGGCGAGTGGAAGAGCGAGAGCGGCGCCGTGCTCGAATTCAAGAATGTGATCGACGGCATCGAGATCAACGGCGTCGACATCATCAGCTTCGACACTGACGGCCGCATCACCCATTTCAAGGTGATGGTGCGTCCGCTCAAGGCCATCAACATGCTGCATCGCCTGATGGCGGAGCAGCTCGCCGCTCAATCATGACGCTGCCCTGAGGTTGCAGAACCCGCTAAGCTCGCGGGCAAGCACTGCGCCGCAGGGCATCCAAAGAATTCCACCACTTCAAGGCCCATGCCGGGAGAACGCCATGCCGATCTATAAAGCCCCCGTCGAAGACGTGAACTTCCTGCTCAACGACGTCTTTCAGATCGATCGCTATGACAACCTGCCGGGTTTTAGCGACGCCTCGAGCGACGTGCGCGAGGCGATCCTGGGCGAGGCTGCAAAGCTTGCCGAAGAGGTGCTGCAGCCGCTCAACCGCGTCGGCGATCTCGAAGGCTGCAAGCGCGCCGATGACGGCAGCGTGACCACGCCGAAGGGTTTCAAGGACGCTTTCAAGCAGGTCGCCGAGGGCGGCTGGCTCGGTCTCTCTGCGCCGCAGGAATTCGGCGGCCAGGGTCTGCCGGTGACGCTAAGCCAGGCCGTCAACGAATTCCAGATCTCCGCCAACATGGCGTTTTCGATGTATGGCGGCCTCACCATGGGCGCGACCGCGGCACTGCTGGTGCACGGTACGCCCGAGCAGAAGAAGACCTACGTGCCGAAGATGGTGGCGGGCGAGTGGACCGGCACCATGAACCTCACCGAGCCGCATTGCGGCACCGACCTCGGCATGCTCCGCACCAAGGCGGTGCGCCAGGCCGACGGCAGCTTCAAGATTACCGGCACCAAGATATTCATCTCGGCCGGCGAGCACGATCTCGCCGACAACATCATCCACCTCGTGCTCGCCCGCATCGAGGGCGCGCCGGCCGGCATCAAGGGTGTCTCGCTGTTCGTGGTGCCGAAATTCCTGGTCAATGCCGACGGTTCGGTAGGCGCCCGCAACGGCGTGGTCTGCGGCTCGATCGAGCACAAGATGGGCATCCACGGCAATTCCACCTGTGTGATGAACTACGACAACGCCACCGGCTGGCTGATCGGCGAAGAGAACAAGGGCATGCAGGGCATGTTCGTGATGATGAACGAGGCCCGCCTCGGCGTCGCCGTGCAGGGCCTCGCGCAGTCCGAGGTCGCCTATCAGAACGCCGTCGCCTATGCACGCGAGCGCATCCAGGGCCGTTCGCTGACTGGCGTCAAGGCGCCGGACAAGCCGGCCGATCCGATCATCGTGCATCCCGACGTGCGCCGCACGCTGCTCTCCATCCGCGCCTTCAACGAGGCCGCGCGCGCCTTCGTGATCTGGACCGCGCTGAAGAGCGACGTCGCCCATCGCTCCGAGGATCCCAAGGACCGTCAGGCCGCCGACGATCACATGGGCCTGATGACGCCGGTGCTGAAGGGTTTCCTCACCGATTACGGCTTCGCCAACGCGGTGCAGGCGCAGCAGATGTACGGCGGTCACGGCTACATCGCCGAGCAGGGCATGGAGCAGTTCGTGCGTGATGCCCGCATCGCCATGATCTATGAAGGCGCCAACGGCATCCAGGCGCTCGACCTCGTCGGCCGCAAGCTGCCGCGCGACGGCGGCCGCGCCATCATGGCGTTCTTCGGCGAGGTGATGGCGTTCGCCAAGGAGAATGGCGGCGACGAGGCCCTGAAGCCTTACGTCGCGCCGCTCTCGACCGCGCTCGGCCATCTCCAGCAGGCCACCACCTGGCTGATGCAGAATGCGATGATGAAGCCGGACAACGCCGGTGCTGCCGCGACCGACTACTTGCATCTGTTCGGCTTCGTCGCGCTCGGCTACATGTGGGCGCGGATGGCGAAAGTTACCCAGGCCAAGATTGCTGAGAGTGGGGCCACGCCCTATCTGTCGACCAAGCTCGTCACCGGCCGTTTCTTCATGGAGCGGATGCTGCCGGAGACGGCTGCCAATCTCGCGCGCATCCAGTCCGGCTGCGCCACCATCATGGAACTGGCGGCGGAAGCGTTCTGAGGCTGCTTCCGCCGCCGCATCCGACCCGCTATCTTATTATGATCATCATATCAGGAGGGCGTTATGCCTGAGGCATTCATCTACGATCACGTCCGCACCCCCCGTGGCCGCGGCAAGCCGGACGGCGCGCTGCACGAGGTGACCGCGCTGGCGCTCGCCACCGTGCCGCTGAAGGCGCTGAAGGAGCGCAACAACCTGCCGGAGGACTCCGTCGATGACGTCGTGCTCGGCGTGGTCGATCCCGTCGGCGAAGCGGGCTCCGACATCGCGCGCTTCGCGGCACTGAAAGCGGGCCTCGGCGAGGCCGTGCCGGGCGTGCAGATCAGCCGCTTCTGCGCCTCCGGCCTCGACGCAGTGAACTTCGCGGCCGCGCAGATCATGAGCGGTCAGCATGAACTGGTGATTGGTGGCGGTGCCGAATCGATGAGCCGCGTCGGCATCGGCGCTTCCGGCGGCGCCTGGCCGATGGATCCCTCGATGGCGGTGCCGGCCTACTTCATGCCGCAGGGCGTCTCGGCCGACCTGATCGCCACCAAGTACGGCTTCTCGCGCGACGACGTCGACGCCTATGCGGTGCAGAGCCAGCAGCGCGCCGGCAAGGCCTGGGACGAGGGCCGCTTCAACAACTCAGTCGTGCCGGTGAAGGACATCAACGGCCTCACCATCCTCGCCAAGGACGAACACATGCGTCCCTCGACGACGATGCAGTCGCTGGCGCAGCTCCAGCCGGCGTTCACTATGGTGGCGCAGATGGGCGGCTTCGACGGCGTCGCGGTGCAGTCGCACCCGGAAATCGAGCGCGTCAACTACGTGCACCATGCCGGCAACTCCTCGGGCATCGTCGACGGCGCCGGCGCCGTGCTGCTCGGCAGCAAGGAGGCGGGCAGCAAGTACGGCATGAAGCCGCGTGCAAAGATCCGCGCCTTCGCCAATATCGGCTCGGAGCCCGCGATGATGCTGACCGGTCCGGTCGACGTCACCGAAAAGCTGTTCGCGCGCTCCGGCATGAAGAAGTCGGACATCGACCTGTTCGAGCTGAACGAAGCCTTCGCGTCCGTCGTGCTGCGCTACATCCAGGCTTTCGACATCGACAACGCCAAGATCAACGTCAATGGCGGCGCGATCGCGCTCGGCCATCCCCTTGGCGCGACCGGCGCGATGATTTTGGGCACCGTGCTCGACGAGCTCGAGCGCACTAACAAGTCCACCGCGCTGGTGACGTTGTGCATCGGCGGCGGCATGGGAACGGCGACCATCATCGAGCGGGTGTAACGCCGTCGCTGCGTAGGGTGGGTTAGCGAAGCGTAACCCATCTCTTCTTTCGCCGTGGAATGGTGGGTTACCCTTCGGCTAACCCACCTACGAGATCTTAAGTCAACCGCCGCGCCTGAGATCGGCTGCGGCACCGAGGGAGCACCACATGGCCTTCAAGAATTTCAAAGTAGAGACCGACGCCGACGGCATCGCGCTCGTCACCTGGGACATCCCGGGCCGTTCGATGAACGTGCTCGACGAGACCTCGACCAGCGAGCTCGATGCGATCGTCAAGGAGACCACGGCTGACGCCGCGGTGAAGGGCGTCGTCATCACCTCCGCCAAGGATGCGTTCTGCGCCGGCGCCGACCTCTCGATGCTCGAGGGCATGAACCAGGCCTATGCCAAGGTGTTCAAGGAGCAGGGCGAGACCGCGGCGAACCAGATGCTGTTCGACCAGAGCCGGCGCTTCTCGCAGGTGCTGCGCTCCATCGAGACCTCCGGCAAGCCGTGGGCGGCCGCGATCAACGGCCTCGCGCTCGGCGGCGGCTTCGAGATCACGCTGTGCTGCCACTATCGCGTGGCGGCGGAGAATCCCAAGACGCGTCTCGGCCTGCCCGAGGTCAAGGTCGGCCTGTTCCCCGGCGCCGGTGGCACGCAGCGCGTGCCGCGCCTGGTGCCGCCGCAGGATGCGATGACCATCCTGCTCAAGGGTGATCCGGTGACGATCGAGAAGGCCAAGGCGCTCAACCTCATTCACGCCATCGTGCCGGCCGCCGACCTCATCAAGGCGGCGAAGGACTGGATCAAGGCCGGCGGCAAGGCGGTCGCGCCGTGGGACGAGAAGGGCTTCAAGCTGCCCGGCGGTCCGGTGTTCTCCAAGAACGGCATGATGATGTTCCCGGCCGGCAACGCGATCTATCGCCGCGAGACCTACGACAACTATCCGGCCGCGCGCGCGATCATGAGCTGTGTCTATGAAGGCCTCCAGTTGCCGATCGACGCCGCGCTGCGCGTGGAGTCGCGTTACTTCACCTCCGTGCTGCGCTCGAAGGAAGCGGCCGCGATGATCCGCAGCCTGTTCCTGTCGATGCAGGAGCTGAACAAGGGTGCGCGTCGTCCGAAGGACGTGCCGCCGACCAAGGTGAAGAAGATCGCCGTGATCGGCGCCGGCTTCATGGGCGCGAGCGTCGGCTACGTCTCGGCCCGTGCCGGCCTCGACGTCGTCCTGATCGACCGTGACCAGGAGAGCGCCGACAAGGGCAAGGCGCATGCGCAGAAGGTGATCGAGGAGCAGATCAAAAAGGGCCGCGCCAAGCCCACTGACGCCGAAGCGCTGCTTGCGCGGATCACGGCGACCGCCGACTACGCAGCACTCAAGGACGTCGACCTCGTCATCGAGGCCGTGTTCGAGGACCGCAAGGTCAAGGCCGAGACCTTTGCCAAGGCACAGCAGTATCTGAAGCCGGATGTGATCTTCGCCTCCAACACCTCGACGCTGCCGATCAGTTCGCTTGCCGAATCGTTCAAGGACCAGGGCAAGTTCGTCGGCATCCACTTCTTCTCGCCGGTCGAGAAGATGATGCTGGTCGAGATCATCCTCGGCAAGAACACCGGCGACGTCGCGCTCGCGACCGCGCTCGACTATGTCCGCACCATCGGCAAGACGCCGATCGTGGTCAACGACAGCCGCGGCTTCTTCGCCAACCGCTGCGTCGGCCGCTACGTCGCCGAAGGCAACGAGATGTTCCTCGAGGGCGTGCCGCCGGCGATGATCGAGAACTGCGCCAAGATGGCCGGCATGCCGGTCGGCCCGCTTTCGTTGTCCGACGAGGTCGCGCTCGACCTCGGCCTCAAGATCATGAAGGCGACGGAGGCCGATCTCGGCCCCAACGCCATCAATCCCGATCAGAAGAAGCTGATGGTGGAGATGGTCGAGAAGCAGGGCCGGCTCGGCCGCAAGAACAGCAAGGGCTTCTACGACTATCCGGAGAAGGGCAAGGGCCAGAAGAGCCTGTGGCCGGGTCTCTCCGCGCTGCAGCCGAAGCAGCTTGACCCCGATACGCTCGACGTCGAGGAGTTGAAGCAGCGCTTCCTGGTGGTGCAGGCGGTGGAGGCCGCGCGCACGGTGGAGGACCACGTCATCACCGATCCGCGCGAAGCGGATGTCGGCTCGATCCTCGGCTTCGGTTTCGCGCCGTTCACCGGCGGCACGCTGTCCTACATCGACTTCATGGGCGCGAAGAAGTTCGTCGAGCTCTGCCACAAGCTCGAAGCCAAATACGGCTCGCGCTTCACGCCGCCAAAGCTTCTGGAGGAGATGGCCGCGAAGGGCGAAACCTTCTACGGACGCTTCGCGCCGAAGAAGGCGGCCTAAGACGTACTTGTGCAGCCCGGATTACGCTTCGCTCCATCCGGGCAACGCATCCGATAGTGAAATGAAAAAGGCCGGATCACCGATCCGGCCTTTCTGATTCGTCGTGTCGAATCACTAATCCGAGCGGCGCGAATGCCACGCGGCCCATCGCCGCCAACGCGTGTCTGGATTTTTTCTCCGGTTTGTGGAACCCGTCACAGAACTCAGCCGGAAAAGCTTGCAGGGTTGGAACGCCGCGGTGTCGCGCATGTTGTCATATGCGCGCCAAAGCGGCGCCGTCCTTTTGCTCACCCATGGCACTACTCTTGCTGCCGGACCAGGTCAGGAACCTGTTCAGCAACCTTGTTGGGACGCGCCGATCAACGGGCAAGTTGAAAATCAACGAAGAAAGTGTTCCGCAATGAACTCTCTGGTGCTCCAGAAGACTGCGATCGATCGTGATCTGACGGCAAAATACGCGATTCCATCCTTACCAAGCCGCCTCTTGCCGCAGCAGAAGCCTGCGCGCCTGCGCCGCAAGGGGCCGGTGTTTTGGGCAATGCTGGCGTTACTTGTGCTGGCGGCGGATTTTCTGCTCGCTCTGCTCGCCTGGCTCGCCGTCGATCTCGTCATGAAATGAGATTTCCCGCGCGTGCAGCAGATAGGCCGTAGCCACATAGGCGAGCTGGCAGACGGCAAGGCAGGCAGCAGTGACGGCGACGCCCTTAACGAGGCCGAATTCGTAGAACCGGAGCACGACCGCGGAAAAGATTGCGATCAATGGTGAGATCAGGATCAGAGCCCAAAACTTGAAAAAAAGGCCGATCGCTGTTCCCACCAACGCACTTGCAACGATCAGGACCAAGGCAATCGTCAAGTTCAACTCCGAAAAGAGCAAAAACAATCCTCAATCAGCTCCGATCAGCTTTGCCGGCTTCCTGGGCGGTAACAAGGCAGCACTACTTACACTTGGCGAACCTTAATTCATAAGTCCAAGGGGAGGTACCCCGTTGGGGGGCGCATTTCCGACGGCGCCAATAGGCCAATAGAAAGGGCCGGATCATGGATCCGGCCCTTCGGAGCTTGATGGCAGGCCGGCTCTCAGGCCGCCTGCGCCAGCCCTTCCTTCTTCAGCGCTTCCTGCACCTTCGGCCGCGCCGCGACGCGGGCCTTGTAGGCGGTAAGGTTCGGCATTGCCGAGAGGTCGAATTTCATGCGGTCGCCCCAGGTCAGCATCGTGAAGAGATAGCCGTCGGCGACCGTGAACTGGTTGCCCATCAGATAGTCGCGGCCAGCGAGCTGGCCGTCGATATATTTCAGCTTGCCCATGACGCGATCCTTGAAGAACGCCTTGGCGTCGTCGGCGAGCACCGGCGAGAACAGCGGGCTGAAGCTCTTGTGTACCTCCGAGGTGAGGAAGTTCAGCCACTCCAGCAGCTTGTAACGCTCGGAACTGTCGCGGGCGGGCGCCAGCGCCTTAGCCGTAGCCTGGTCGGCGATCATCTGGACAATGACCGGTCCTTCAGTCACGATCTCTCCGCTGTCGAGGCCCAGCGCGGGGACCTGACCTTTCGGATTCACCTTCAGGTAATCCTCACCATTTTCGAGCTTCTTGGCGCGGATATCGACCTTGACCAGCTCATAGGGCAGGTCGGCCTCCAGAAGCGCGATGTGGGGGGACAGTGAGCAGGCGCCGGGTGAATAATACAGTTTCATGGAATTTCCTCCTCTTGACGCTTGGTTGGAGCGAAAGTACGCCTACATGCACTTGCATGTAATAGTCAAGATTGATGCACGTGCATCGAATGGAGTAAGAGCGGGCGACGAGTTTGAGCGGAATCATGAAACGCAAACCATCGACCGAGGCAACGGCCGCCTGGATCCGCCTGATGCGGGTGCAGAGCCGTGTGCTCGACTGCGTCGAGCAGGACCTGAAGAAGGCCGGCTTTCCGCCTCTGGCCTGGTATGACGCGCTCCTGGAACTGTCGCGCGCTCCGTCCGGCGAACTGCGGCCGGTGGAGCTGGAGCGGCAGATGCTGATCCCGCAATATTCGACTTCGCGGCTGATCGACCGCCTGGTCGACGAGGGGCTTGCCTCCCGGCGCGAATGCAAGATCGACAAGCGCGGCCAGTTCGTCGAGATCACGGAAGCGGGGCGTGAGTTGCAGAAGCGGATGTGGGGCGCCTATTCCGCCGCGATCGAGAAATATGTCGGCTCGAAACTCTCCGATACCGACGCCGTCAAGCTCAGCGCCCTGCTCGACCGCCTGGGCTGCTCTTGCGGCGAGATGAAACTGCCGTCCGTCCACGAAAGCACGCCGTCGCGATGATCGCGCGGCAAACCAACACGGCCGCGCACCCAACGGTTCGCGGACCATCCCTGTCACCCGCGCGTTCGGTCGAAGCGCTTTTGATTAGAGTTTGATATGGCGCGAGACCAGATCGATATGACGCCGCTGCAATCGCGCGATGAGCTCGTTGCGTGGTTCGAGGCCGGCTGCAAGGACCCCTCCGAATTCCGCCTCGGCACCGAGCACGAGAAGACGCCGTTCACGCTCGAAGGGCACCGGCCCGTGCCTTACGAGGGCGCGCGCGGCATCGGCGCGCTGCTCGAAGGCATGAAGCTCCTGCTCGGCTGGGAGCCGATCATGGAGAAGGGCAACATCATCGGGCTCTACGACGTCACCGGCGGCGGCGCGATCTCGCTCGAGCCCGGCGGGCAGTTCGAGCTCTCCGGCGCGCCGGTCGAGAACGTGCATCAGACGCAGGCCGAGCTGATGGCGCATCTGGCGCAAGTGCGCGAGATCGCAGCGCCGCTCGGCATCGGCTTCCTCGGTCTCGGCATGACGCCGTCCTGGTCGCGCTCGGACATCCCCGTGATGCCCAAGGGCCGCTACAAGATCATGACCAACTATATGCCGAAGGTCGGCCAATACGGCCTCGACATGATGTACCGGACTTGCACGGTGCAGACCAATCTCGACTTCTCCTCAGAAGCCGACATGGTCAAGAAGCTGCGGGTGTCGGTCGCGCTCCAGCCGGTCGCGACCGCGCTGTTCGCCAACTCGCCCTTCACCGAGGGCAAGCCGAACGGCTTCCTCTCCTTCCGCTCCGAGATCTGGCGTGACACCGACAACGCGCGCTCGGGCATGCTTCCCTTTGCCTTCGAGGACGGCATGGGCTTCGAGCGCTATGTCGACTATGCGCTCGACGTGCCCATGTATTTCGTCAAGCGCGGCGACGAATACATCGACATGTCCGGCTCCTCGTTCCGCGCCTTCTTCGATGGTCGCAACAACAACCTGCCCGGTGAGCGTCCGACGCTGTCGGACTGGGCCAACCACCTCTCGACGATTTTCCCCGAGGTGCGGCTGAAGCGTTATCTCGAGATGCGCGGCTCCGACGGCGGCCCGTGGGACCGGCTGCCGGCGCTGCCGGCGTTCTGGGTCGGGCTGCTCTACGACGATGTGTCACTCGATGCCGCCTGGGAGATCGTGAAGCACTGGTCCGCGCATGAACGCCAGGCGCTGCGCGACGACGTGCCGCGTTTCGGCTTCAAGGCGCGGATCAAGGACCGCTATCTCTTCGAGATCGCCAAGGAGTGCCTCGTTCTGGCACATGCCGGCCTGCGTCGGCGGGGTCGAATCGACCATCTCGGCCGCGACGAAACCCGCCATCTCGAGCCGCTCGACCGCATCATCGATGCCGGCCGAACACCGGCCGAGGAGATGCTGGACAAATTCAACGGACCTTGGAAGGGCTCGGTGGAACCGGCCTACGAGGACTACGCTTTCTAGTCCGATAGACCAACGCCCACGGTTTAGGCCGTTCATCGCCCATACAGGTTTGCGGCGATCAAATGGTCGGCTGAAAAAACCTGAGCGTCGTCAATAACTCGAAAGCTGTTCGGATGGGGAAGGGCCTCCTGCCTGGGGCCGTCATGGCAAGCGTCGTGGCATGCGTCACGCTGGTGCTCGCGCTTGCGTGCCTGCCTGTGCGCGCCCAGACGGCGTTCGACCGGCCCGGTGGCGACTATTTCAACACGCCAGTGACCTCGGGCGATCCGGAGGATTGTGCGCTGCTGTGCGAGCGCGACCGCCGTTGCCGGTCCTGGAGCTTCAGCTATCCCGATATCGAAGGTGGATCGGCGTTGTGCTGGCTCAAGAACACGGTGCCGCCGCGCGTGCCGGAAAGCTGCTGCATCTCCGGCGTGCGTGGTGCCGGCGTGATCGAGCCGCGGATCGAGGGCGTGGAGACGTCGATCGACCGTCCCGGTGGCGATCTGCGCAATTTCGAGCTCAAGGCCGGCGAGGGCGTGGAGGCCTGCAAGGCCGCCTGCACCGCCGACAACAAGTGCCGCGCCTTCACCTTCGCCCGTCCCGGCTACACCGGCCGCGAAGCGCGCTGCTTCCTGAAAAAGGAAATCAAGCCGCCGCGCAGGAAGGCGGGGTTCGCGTCGGGTGTGGTGCGGTAAGCCCGGCTGCGCGCCAAACATTCGGTCGCGTAGGGTGGATTAGCCGAAGGCGTAACCCACCACTGTTTGTCTCCGCGGAAGCGAAAGAGGTGGGTTACGCTTCGCTAACCCACCCTACCGGCCTCTCACTCCACCGCGATCACCGTGAGCTCTGGCCACAGCGCCTTCCATCGCGCGGCCTTCGCGGCGTAATTCGCGGCGGAGAAATTCATCCATGGCGTCGGTCACGCGCCCTCGCGCGCATCATAGCTCGCCAGCACCGCCTTGGATGCGAGCCCGCGCCAGCGTCGGCGCAGGAACGGCTCGACGATCGCGCGCTTCGCCTTGGACAGGCGGATCAGCACGATCGGATAGTCGGCGTAGTGATCAGTGAAGTAGAATATCTTCGGCTGGCTCTCGACCAGCATCGCGCGCTCGTCGATCGGCACATCCGGCATGACCAGGCTGTCGCCGTCCTCCTTCAGGCGCGCCAGCATCTTCTTGCGCACCTTCAGTGCCGGCGTGCCGTAGGAGGTGCCGTCCTCGACCTCCGGCCACGTCAGCGCAATCTTTCTGACGTCGTCGAAGGTCATGAGCGGAGGCTCAGTGCACGGCGGTGAAGAACCGCGCGAGGCGGAAGCCGGACAGCCAGGTCCACACCGGCTGGCTGCGCATCCCGAGATCCCAGGAGCCGAGCACGGCATCGGCGCGTCCGACCAGATTGTCGATTGGCAAGAGCCCGACGCCACCGGAGCGCAGCGGCACGCGGCTGTCGGCGGAATTGTCGCGGTTGTCGCCGAGCACGAAGAGATGGCCGGCGGGCACCGTCACCTCCGGTGTGTTGTCGAGCGGACCGTTGTCGCGCATCTTGAAGATCAGATGCGATACGCCGTTCGGCAGCGTCTCGACGTAGCGGTGGGCGGGCTCGCTACCGCCATTGTCGTCCTCGGCCGCACCGACGCCGTCCGGCTTCAGCTCGGCGGGACGGTCGTTGATAAAGAGCTGGCCCTGCCGCATCTGGATGCGGTCGCCGGGTAGCCCGACGACGCGCTTGACCCAGGCCTGCGAGCGGTCGCCGGGCCAGCGGAACACCACGACGTCGCCGAGCTTCGGTGTTTCTGCGAACACGCGGCCGGTTTCGGGCAGGTTGATCTGGATCGGCAGCGACGAGGTGCCGTAGCCATAGGGGAATTTCGAGGCGAGCAGCGCATCGCCGATCAGCAGCGTCGGCTCCATCGAGCCGGACGGCACGTAGAACGGCTCGGCCAGCGCGCCCTTTGCGATGAACACGGCGGCGACGATGCCGGCGAGCTGCACGATCTGCCCGCGCCAGGTACTTGTCTTCGGCTTGCTGGTGGTCGCAGTCACTTTCTCTACGCTCATGCGCCGGTGCCTCCGACCGTAATGCGTTCCATCAGCAGCGTCGGCTGGCCGACGCCGACCGGCACGCCTTGGCCGTTCTTGCCGCAGGTGCCGATACCGGTGTCGAGCGCGAGGTCATTGCCGATCATGCGGATGCGATGCAGGTCGGTGGGACCGTTGCCGATCAGCATGGCGCCCTTCAGGGGCGCGCCGATCTTGCCGTTCTCGATTTTATAGGCCTCGGTGCACTGGAACACGTATTTGCCCGAGGTGATGTCGACCTGGCCGCCGCCGAAGTTCGCGGCGAACACGCCGTTCTTCACCGAGGCGATGATCTCGCCCGGCTCGCGGTCGCCGGCGAGCATGTAGGTGTTGGTCATGCGCGGCATCGGCACGTGGGCATAGCCCTGGCGGCGTCCGTTGCCGGTCGGCTTCATGTTCATGAGGCGCGCGTTCTGGCGGTCCTGCATGTAGCCGACCAGGATGCCATCCTCGATCAGCACGGTGCGGTTGGTCGGCGTGCCCTCGTCGTCGATCGAGAGCGAGCCACGCCTTGAAGCAATGGTGCCGTCGTCGACAACGGTGACGCCTTTCGCTGCGACCTGCTGGCCCATCAGGCCGGCGAAGGCCGAGGTCTTCTTGCGGTTGAAGTCGCCCTCGAGGCCATGGCCGACCGCTTCATGCAGCATCACGCCGGGCCAGCCGGCGCCCAACACGACGTCCATTTCTCCGGCAGGTGCCGGGACAGATTCCAGATTGACCAGCGCCTCGCGCAGCGCGCCGTCGGCAGCCTCGCGCCAGCTCCTGGACTCGATGAATTCGGCATAGCCGGCGCGGCCGCCGTAGCCCTTGCTGCCGCTCTCCTGCCGGTCGCCTTGTCCGGCGACGACGGAGATGTTCACGCGCACCAGGGGGCGGATGTCGCGATAGCTCTCGCCGTCGGGGCGCAGGATCTCGACGACCTGCCAGGTCGCGCCCAGGCTGACGCTGACCTGCCGCACTCGCGGGTCCTTGTCGCGCAGGTACCCGTCGATCTCGGCGAGCAGCTTGACCTTGGTCTCGAAGCCCGGCGCATCCAGCGGATTGTCGTCGCCGTAGAGCCGCACATTGGTGTGCGGAGGGGGGCTTGCGAAGCTGCCGGAGTAGCCGCCGCGCACGGCCGCCACAGCGTCGGCGGCGCGGATCAGCGCCGGCAGCGATACGTCGGAGGAATGCGCATAGCCGACCGCATCGTCCTTCACCGCGCGCAGGCCAAAGCCCTGCGAGGTGTCGTAGGTCGCCTGCTTGAGCCGCCCATTGTCGAACATCAGCGCTTCGGTCTGGCTGTATTCCAGGAACAATTCGCCGTCGTCAGCGCCCGAAAGCCCGCGCGCGACCTCGTTGCGAACCTGGTCGCGATCGAGATTGGCGCGGTCGAGCAGGGAGGTCGTGGCAGGGTTGGTCATGCGTCCGTCCATTATCGGGGGATGTTGGGCAAGATAATGGTTTCCGGTGCGTTCCGCGAGGGGCCGACCGTCACATTACGGAAACGATAGGTGGGCCTTCGCCTTAAGCCGGCTTTCAAGTTTTTCGGCTATGACGGGCGAACCCTTGGGTCGGAGCCGCCGGCAAAAGCATGTGGAATTCCCTGCTTGGTTTCTGGGACCAGTATCACGGCCTGATCATCGGCTTTTCCGTGCTGGGTTTGGTCTTGCTTGCCAATCAGCTCATTTATCGCCGCTACTGGACATCCTATCCCACGCGCGCGGCCTATCTCGCAGCCCACCCCGGCTGCGACACGGTGGACGGCGTCGTTTGCGCGACGTGCCGGCGCAAGGCGTTGGTAGGGCCAGTGGCCGGCAGAGGCCGCATCTATCGCTGCGGCTGGTGCGAGACCGAGCTTTACCGCGTCGACTGCGCATAGTCTGTCCAAGCAAGGAGATGAGCAAAGCTTGGCAAACCATGCCGCGAGAATGCTGACGCATTTTCGCGGGTTGAGATTTGCGTCGGGTTTCATCCAACGTCGTCCCGGCCTAGTGCGCAATTGCGCACGGGGGGCCGGGACCCAACCCCAGGGAGGACTTTGGCGAAGACTAGTAGTAACTGGCCGTCGTTGGGACGACCACCGACTGCGATGGATAGATCACGCGGTATGGGTCCCGGCCTTCGCCGGGACGACACCGAATGTTGAAGTCGCCCCCTACGGCAACTTGTCATACCCCTCACCCAGCCCGTTCAGGCTGAGCGGGAAGCCGATGCCTTCCTCGGGGGTCTCGAAGATGATGAAAGTGGCGGTCTTGGCGTTGCGCAGCTGGCCGAGCAGCTTGTCATCCATGACGACCTCGGCGACGCAGCCATTGGGCAGGCAGCGGACGAAGCCGGCGCGGCCGACGTCCTGGTTGTCGAGCTTCAGGCCGAGGCCGGAGGGCAGCAGCACGCCGAGCGGGGCGACCACGCGCATCAGCCGGCTCTTCTGGTCGGCGGTCTTCAGCACGATCACGGTGAGGCCGGCATTGGACCGGTCTTCGGCGACCACGCTCTGGATCAGGGCGCATTGCTCGGCCTGGGCGCCCGGCGGGGTGTCGCAGCGGATCTGCCAGTCGCCATGGACGGAGCGCACCGCGCCCTGCGCATGGGCGAGACCGGGCAGGGCAAGGAGCACGACCGCGGTCAGCAGGGCCGCGAGGGTCCTGAGGCGGTTGGCCGGCCTTGCCACGCATGTCGAAAGCCCCATCGGGGTCGATCCCTCTGTTCGCTTGGGTCGCTCGCACTGAGGACTGATACGGCAATGACGGCGGCTTGAAGGCGTTTCCCAAGCAAATCCCGCGCCGCGCCGGCAGCCTCGCCGCCGCGCGAATCAGGCTCCGACGCGGCGATTGACCAGTGCCTACCGCGGGTAATCCCGCTGTCAAGCCGCGGCATGCCGGGAAACGGTATTTTTGTCTGATGTTACTGGGAAATATCTTGCGGGTGACGGTTGGCGGAGAGGGCTCAAGACTGCATTGCGATAGATCAAGAATTATGGTTTGAGAGGCTTGATTTCGGCGTTCTCGCGATCTGGCCCCACTACCTCTTAGAGGTATTCTTGAGCGGCGGTTTGTCGGACGGGCGGATCGAATAAGCGTTCCCCATCAATAAGGGAATGCACTTGGGGTGATTTCGTAAGGGGAGCGCGAACGGCATGAGGATGTCGATGGGCCGGATGGGCCGGCACTTGCTGGGATTGGCCGTAGCTGGCCTGACGCTGGCGACGGGCGGTGCGGCATTTGCCGAGCTGGGGCAGCCGGCACCGTGGGAATGGCATCTGCAGGAATCCGCCACCCCGGTGATGGACAACATCGTCTGGTTCCACAATTTCCTGTTCGTCCTCATCGCCGTCATCACGCTGTTCGTGCTGGCGCTCTTGGTGACCGTGGTCATCAAGTTCAATGCGAGGGCCAATCCGGTGCCGTCGCGGACCACTCACAACACGCTGATCGAGGTGGTCTGGACCCTGGTTCCGGTGTTGATCCTGGTCGGCATCGCGGTGCCGTCGTTCCGCCTCCTGTTCCTCCAGCTCGACGTGCCGAAGGCGGACCTGACCATCAAGGCAACCGGCAAGCAGTGGTACTGGTCCTACGCCTATCCCGACAACGGCAAGTTCGAGTTCGACTCGCTGCTCGCGCAGGACAAGCAGCCGCGGCTGCTCGGCGTCGACAACGAGATGGTGGTGCCGGTCAACAAGGTGATTCGGGTGCAGACCACGGGCGCCGATGTCATCCATTCCTTCGCGGTGCCGGCCTTCGGCGTCAAGATCGACGCCATCCCCGGCCGCCTGAACGAGACCTGGTTCAAGGCGACCAGGACCGGCATGTATTACGGCCAGTGCTCGGAGCTCTGCGGCAAGGATCACGCCTTCATGCCGATCGCGGTGCGCGTCGTGAGCGACCAGGAGTTCGCCTCCTGGGTTGAGTCGGCAAAGAAGAAGTTTGCGAGCGGCGGCACCAGCACCTACGCCTCCGCCGCCGGCCCGACGCAATAGGCGCCGGGCAGGGGGACTGAACGCGACTTGAAGGGCGGGACCGCAACAAGGTCCGAATGGGACGCAAGGCAGGATTTTGAAAATGGCAACGAGCGCAGCGACACACGGCGATCACGCGCATGACGAGCACGCCCATCCGACCGGATGGCGGCGCTACGTCTATTCGACCAACCACAAGGACATCGGCACGATGTACCTGATCTTCGCGGTCATCGCCGGCATCATCGGCGCGGCCATGTCGATCGCGATCCGCGCCGAGCTGATGTATCCGGGCGTGCAGATCTTTCACGAGTCGCACACCTACAACGTCTTCGTGACCAGCCACGGCCTGATCATGATCTTCTTCATGGTCATGCCCGCGATGATCGGCGGTTTCGGCAACTGGTTCGTGCCGCTGATGATCGGCGCGCCTGATATGGCGTTCCCGCGCATGAACAACATCTCGTTCTGGCTGCTGCCGGCCTCCTTCGCCTTGCTGCTGATCTCGACCTTCGTCGAGGGCGAGCCGGGCGGCAACGGCGTCGGCGCCGGCTGGACCATGTACGCGCCGCTGTCGACCTCGGGTCATCCGGGACCGGCCGTCGACTTCGCGATCCTGTCGCTGCACCTTGCCGGTGCCTCGTCGATCTTGGGGGCCATCAACTTCATCACCACGATCTTCAACATGCGCGCGCCGGGCATGACCCTGCACAAGATGCCGCTGTTCGTGTGGTCGATCCTGGTGACGGTGTTCCTGCTGCTGCTGTCGCTGCCCGTGCTCGCCGGTGCGATCACCATGCTGCTCACCGACCGCAATTTCGGCACCACCTTCTTCGCGCCCGACGGCGGCGGCGACCCCGTGCTGTTCCAGCACCTGTTCTGGTTCTTCGGTCACCCCGAGGTGTACATCCTGATTCTGCCGGGCTTCGGCATGATCAGCCAGATCGTGTCGACGTTCTCGCGCAAGCCGGTGTTCGGCTATCTCGGCATGGCCTACGCCATGGTCGCGATCGGCGGCATCGGCTTCGTGGTGTGGGCGCACCACATGTACACGGTCGGCATGTCGTCGGCGACGCAGGCCTATTTCGTCGCCGCCACGATGGTCATCGCGGTTCCGACCGGCGTGAAGATCTTCTCCTGGATCGCCACGATGTGGGGCGGCTCGATCGAGTTCCGCGCCCCGATGATCTGGGCGGTGGGCTTCATCTTCCTGTTCACGGTCGGCGGTGTCACCGGCGTGGTGCTGGCGAACGCCGGCGTCGACCGCGTGCTGCAGGACACCTACTACGTCGTCGCGCACTTCCACTACGTGCTGTCGCTCGGTGCGGTGTTCGCGATCTTCGCCGGCTGGTACTACTGGTTCCCGAAGATGTCGGGCTACATGTACAATGAGACCCTGGCGAAGACGCACTTCTGGGTCACCTTCGTCGGCGTTAACATGGTGTTCTTCCCGCAGCACTTCCTCGGTCTGTCGGGCATGCCACGCCGCTACGTCGACTATCCCGATGCGTTCGCGGGCTGGAACCTGATCTCGTCGCTCGGCTCCTACATCTCCGGCTTCGGCGTCCTGATCTTCCTCTACTGCGTGCTCGACGCCTTCATGAAGAAGGTGCCGGCGGGCAACAACCCCTGGGGTGCCGGCGCGACCACGCTGGAGTGGACGCTGTCCTCGCCGCCGCCCTTCCACCAGTTCGAAGTGCTGCCGCGCGTGCAGTAAGCAAACTCCCGCGGCGCCTTGAGACGGGCGCCGCGGCTCTATAACGAAGCGAGTAAAATTAAGTGTCGGTCCTCGATCATAACGCCATCGATATCGGTCCCCGGATCTCCGAGGCGGAGGTTGGTGATTACATCGCGCTATTGAAGCCGCGGGTGATGTCGCTCGTGATCTTCACGGCGCTGGTCGGGATGGCGATGGCGCCGGGGCATTTCCACCCCGTGCTGGCGATCACCTCGCTGCTCTGCATCGCTGTCGGCGCCGGCGCCTCCGGTGCGCTCAACATGGCGCTGGAAGGCGACATCGACGCCAAGATGTCGCGCACGGCGAACCGGCCGATCCCGCGCGGCCGTATCACCAGGCCCGAGGCGATGGCGTTCGGCATGACGCTCGCCTTCTTCTCGGTGATGACGCTCGGCATCCTCGTCAACTGGATCGCAGGCGCGTTGCTCGCCTTCACCATCTTCTTCTACGTCGTGGTCTACACGATGTGGCTGAAGCGCTGGACCGCGCAGAACATCGTGATCGGCGGCGCCGCCGGCGCGCTGCCGCCGGTGGTGGCCTGGGCCTCCGTGACCGGCACGGTCGACGTCGAGCCGCTGCTGCTGTTCGCCATCATCTTCTTATGGACGCCGCCGCATTTCTGGGCGCTGGCGCTGTTCCGCTCCGACGATTACGCCCGCGCCGGCATTCCGATGCTGCCCAACGTCGCCGGTCCCGACGCGACGCGGATGCAGATCCTGCTCTACACCGTCGTCCTGATCGCGGTGGCCGCGGCGCCCTGGGCGCTCGGCTATTTCGACGCCATCTACGGCGTCACTTCGCTGATCCTTGGCGCCGGCATGCTGGTGCTCGCGATCAATGTCTATATGCGCCGCGAGCGCAGCCAGTCGCTGCGCGCGACCCGCAAGCTGTTTGCTTTTTCCATCCTTTATCTGTTCGCGCTGTTTGCGACCCTCCTCGCCGAGGTCGTCTTCCGGGCGCTTGCTCCGATGGTAGGGGGCGCATGATAACGGAATGGCCGACAAACAAGATCCAGATGGAATCGTCCTCACCGAGGCGCAGAAGCGGAGCCGTCGTAACCGCTCGATCGCGATCGCACTCGCGCTCGGCGTGCTCGTCGTACTCTTCTTCGCTGTCACCATGGTCAAGGGACCGGCGGTGCTGAACCGGCCGTTGTGATGTGATGGATCAGAAGCCGACCATATCGCAAGACGTGAGCGCCAAGCCGAACGGCCGCGGCCTGGGTCGCGATGTGGTGGTTGCTTCGATCTGCGGCGGCGTGGTTGCGCTGATGGTCGGCGCGTCCTACGCCGCGGTGCCGTTCTACAACTGGTTCTGCCGCGCCACAGGCTTCAACGGCACCACCCAGGTCGCGACTTCGGCGCCGGCCACCGGACCGATCGCGCGCAAGATCTCCGTGCGTTTCGACTCCAATGTCGCGGGCGGACTGCCCTGGAAGTTCGAGCCGGAGCAGAGCGAGGTCGAGGTCAATATCGGCCAGGTCACGACGATCTACTACACCGTGACCAACCAGGCCGCGCGCACCACCGCCGGCCAGGCTGCCTACAATGTCGCGCCGCTGACGGTCGGATCCTATTTCCAGAAGATCAACTGCTTCTGCTTCACCGAGCAGACCATGGCGCCCGGCGAGAAGCGGGAGATGCCGGTGGTGTTCTATGTCGATCCGTCGATCGTCGACGATCACGACAATGACGGGCTGAGCACGATCACGTTGTCCTATACGTTCTACCCGCTGCGCGATCCGGTGGTGAAGCCGCTCGCATCGGGCGAGGGCGACAAACGCAAGGGAAATCTCTGATTGCCGGGCTTCGTCCGGGGGTTGGATCCAAGGGGATAAGTGCCCGACAGGCACAGGATTGAGGAGAGAGACGGCAATGGCCACAGCGCAAGGCAAGCATCACGACTATCACCTGGTCGATCCCTCGCCGTGGCCGGCGGTCGGCTCCGTCTCGGCCTTCGTCATGGCGTTCGGGGCGATCGCCTGGATGCACCACATGTTCGCGGCCGCGCCGATCATCTTCGGCGTCGGCACCGTCGGCGTGATCTACACCATGGCGAGCTGGTGGGGCGACGTGATCAAGGAAGCCCAGTACAAGGGCGACCACACCCGGGTCGTGCAGCTCCATCACCGCTACGGCATGATCCTGTTCATTGCCTCCGAGGTGATGTTCTTCGTCGCCTGGTTCTGGGCCTATTTCAACGCAGCGCTGTTCCCGGCCGACGCCGTCCACGCCACCCGCGACGCCGTGTTCGGCTGCGGCCTCGGCACCCAGGCCGGCGCCTGCAACGTGCCGGGCACCTGGCCGCCCCACGGCATCGAGACCTTCGATCCCTGGCATCTGCCGCTGCTCAACACGCTGATCCTGCTCACCTCGGGCACGACGGTGACCTGGGCGCATCACGCTCTGCTCGAGAATGACCGCCAGGGCCTGAAATACGGCCTGATCCTCACCATCCTGCTCGGCGCGACCTTCACCTGCGTGCAGGCGTATGAGTACAGCCACGCGGCGTTCTCATTCGCCGGCAATGTCTACGGCGCGACCTTCTTCATGGCGACCGGCTTCCACGGCTTCCACGTGCTGGTTGGTACCGTGTTCCTGATCGTCTGCCTGGCGCGGGCCTATGCCGGCCACTTCACGCCGAAGCAGCACCTCGGCTTCGAGTTCGCCGCCTGGTACTGGCACTTCGTCGACGTGGTCTGGCTGTTCCTGTTCCTCTGCATCTACGTCTGGGGACGCGGCGCCGAGACGATGGCCCACGGCGCGCACTGACGCCGCAACGGATCGACCTTGGAAAGGGCGGCCGCAGGGCCGCCCTTTCGCTTTCAGGCCGACTGGGTTTCGGCAGAACTGTGATAGATTCCTCCATCATGAACGATACGGCCAATTCGCCCGAACCCCAGACCACCGTCCTGCAAAGCGCGATGCGCGGGCTCGCCTGCAAATGTCCGCGCTGCGGCCAGGGCAGGCTCTATGCGGGTTTCCTGACGCTCGCGCCCTCTTGCGAGCATTGCGGCCTCGACTACGCCTTCATCGACTCCGGTGACGGTCCTGCGATCTTCATCATTATGCTTGCCGGCGCGATCGTGGTCGGGTGTGCGCTCGTCGTCGAGGTCAAGTACCAGCCGCCGTTCTGGGTCCATGCGGTGCTGTGGCTGCCGTTGATCCTCGCGACCACGCTGCTGCCGCTGCGCGCGATGAAGTCGCTTCTGATCGCATTGCAATTTCACCACAAGGCGGCGCCCGGCCGGCTGATCGACCGCGCGAAATGAACGATACCGCGCGCAAGCCTCGCGTGGCCGGCTTCGCGCTGTTCACGCTCGCGATGGCGGCGGTGTTCATCGCGCTCGGCGTCTGGCAATTGCAGCGCCGGGTTGCCAAGCATGAATTGATCGCGGCGTTGACGGAACGGCTCGCGGCCGCACCGATCGCGCTGCCGCCACCGGCGCGATGGCCCACGCTGAGCCCTGCAAGCGACGAGTTCCGCCGCGTCAGCTTCACGGCGACTTACGCGCCGCTGCCGGATGCGATGGTCTACTCGTCCGGTTCCGCCGTGCGCAAGGACGCCTCGGGTCCCGGCACCTGGGCCTTCCTGCCAGCGCGCCTTTCGACCGGCGAGATGGTCGTGATCGATGCGGGCTTCGTCGAGAACACGATGCAGGACCGGTCCGTCGAGGATCGCGCGGTGAAGAAGCTCGTGACCGGGCAGCCGGTCGCGCTCACCGGATACCTGCGCTTCCTCGAGGCGCCGGGGTGGCTGACGCCGGGCGAAAATCGCGACAAGCGGCTGTGGTTCGCGCGCGATCATCTGGTGATCGCGAGCTCACTCGGCTGGGGTACGGTCGCGCCGTTCTACGTCGACCTGGAGCAGCCGGTGCCCGAGAACGGGATTCCGCGTCCGGGCCCGCTTGACGTGCATCTGAAGGACGATCACCTGCAATATGCCATCACCTGGTTCACACTCGCGGGTGCCGTGCTGATCGCCTTCGGCGTCTGGGTGAGGGGACGGCGGCAGAGCTGAGCCGGCCCGAAGTTTCCGTGCCGGAACCCGGAATCACCCGGGGTTTACCATTCAGCGCGCATTCACGAGGGTGGGCCTACACGGCACAAAATTTTCCGCGGCAGACAGGATTAAGGGCGTGAGCGATTTTGACCAGATGGGAATTGTCGTCGATTGGGTGGATGCCTGTCGCAAGGGCGACTTGTCGACACTGCTCGACCTGTATGCGGATGACGGTCAGCTCGAATGCACATGCAATGGCACGCATCGCTATCGCGGCCGCGGCGAGCTCGAAACCTATTGGCGGTCGCAGCTCAACACGTTCTCGTCGGCCGGCTTCGGCCTGGAGGAGATCACGCCGGTGCCCTACGGCGTCGATCTCGAATATTCCGTGGCAGGCTCGCTGCGCATTCACGCCTCATTTCGCTTCAGCCCGGAAGGCAAGATCTACAGCACGCTCTGCGAGCCTGCGCGGCAGAACTCGCCCGATGGCTGCGCATGCTAGCCGGATGCCGGTGCCTCGCGCGTCGCTCCCACCGGGAGGCGGCAACGCACATAGGTGCGCTCGTCCGCGCGCAGAAGTGAAAGCGATCCACTGAGTGCGCGCACGCGCTCATGCATGCCGGTCAGACCGCGGCCGAACACGTTATCGGCCGGAAAGCCGCGGCCGTCGTCGGAAATCTCGATGGCGAGGACGTCGCCGGCGATGGTCGCCTGCACATAGGCGTTGTTCGCCTTGGCGTGGCGCAGAACGTTGGTCAGCGCCTCCTGGATCACGCGATAAACGGTCTGCGCCAGTGGCCCCTCGATCTGGTTGAGCGCCCGATCGATCGTTGCCGTCAAGGCGAGGTGCGGCGCCTGCTTGCGGAAATTCTGGAGCAGCGTCTGCACGCTGGTCTCGAGCCCGAGATCCTCGATGTAGAGCGGCCGCAACCGGTCGAGGATGCGGCGGTTGGTCTGCTGGAGCGTCTCGACCGATTGCAGCACGTCTTGCGCCGAACTGCCGAGATTTCCCGCTCCATCCTGCGCGGCCTCGATCAGTGCGATCGCACCGGCACGGATGCTGAACAACAACGGCCCGAGCTCGTCGTGCAGCTCGCGCGCGAGATCGCGCCGCTCGTCGTCCTGGAGCGAGACCAGCCGGTGCAACAGCTCGCGATTGTCCTGGCTGAATTGTGCGAGCGTGCGGGCCAGCGCATTGGCTTCCTCGCAGCCCTGCCGGATCTCGGGTGGCCCCTCGAGCGGAATCGGCTTTGCGTAGTCGCCGCGGCGCATCCGCGTCAGGCCTTCGCCAAGATTCTGCAGGGGCCGCAATGCCGATCCCGCGAACATATAAGCGATGATTCCCGTCAGCCCAGTGAGCAGGGCGATGAAGCTGGCCAGCGCGAGGAAGGCCACCCATTTTTCGAACACGTCTGCCGTCAGATCGGGCTGGAATAGGATGTCGCCGACACGCTTGCCGTCGATCAGCACAGGAGATGTGGTATTGATATCCGGAATGGTGAGGAGTTCGACGAACCGTTGCGGGATGCCATGCAGGTCGTGCAAGGCATCCTTCGGGGAAGGCGCGGGACCCGCCTCCACCGGGCGGAATTGGATATCGGAGGATGGGTCCAGAGACTGAACGAATGCGTCCAGCGTCCGCTGCGGATTGTCGGAGGCGCGGAGCGCATTGTTCAATGCCGCAGCGATGACAACCGCCGAGCGCCGTCCCGGTTCGTTCTCGTCGGCCAGTTGACCGGTCGTGAAGGCGTACAGCAGCACGCCGCCCATGATCAGCGCCGTGATGAACATCACGCCGAGCGGGAGAAAGAGTTGTGTCCTGAAGGAGAGCCGCTGCCACATTAGGTCAATTCTAACGCGTTATGGCGGGATTCTCTCTTTCCATTTGTTCCCGCCGGTTTATGAGTTCAAAAAACGAGAGCGCGCGATGCAAGATACCGCCAAGCCCGCAACCAGGGTCCTGATCGTCGACGACCATCCCGTGGTCCTGTCCGGTTGCCGGACCCTGTTCGCCTCGGATCAGTCGATCCGCATCGACGAGGCGAGCGACGCCAAATCCGGCCATCGCGCCTATATCAGCAAGCGTCCCGACGTGACGGTCATCGATATCAGCCTGCCGGACGTCTCGGGCTTCGAGCTGATGCGGCGGATCCGCAAGGACGACCCGGACGCCAAGATCATCATGTTCAGCATGAACGACGATCCGGCCTTCGTGGTGCGGGCGGTCGAGCTCGGCGCGCAGGGCTATGTCTCCAAGGGCGACGACCCCAGGATCCTGCTGAAGGCGGTGCGCAAGGTGGTCGCGGGCGACAATTTCATCTCGCCGCAGCTTGCCGAGGCCGTGACGTTCTCGGGCGCCGCGATCAAGGCCAATCCGGCTTCGCAGATGACGCCGCGGGAGCTCGAAATTCTCCGCCTGCTCGGGCGCGGCGACAAGATTGTCGAGGTCGCCGAGGCGCTTGGCATCTCCTACAAGACGGTCGCCAACACCACGTCCCTGCTCAAGCAGAAGCTTGGCGCCAAGAACCATTCTGACCTGATCCGGATCGCCGTCGAAATCGGCATGAATTGACATTTCCGCAGAGACCGAACCGGCTGCTCGGGGATGCAGCCGGCTCGGTCGGCGGGGATCGATGCCGCTTTTCGGTCGGACAAGACGGACACCGTCCGCCGACACAATCAGCCGGCGCCGCCTTTGTTCCTGACCTTGCCCGAATGATCGGGACAAAACGGCAAATTGGCAGCGGTCTGTGCCGGCTTGCAGGCGGTCGCGATCAAGTGGGCGTCGGGAAAAATAGGAACATTTGCCGCGGCACGTCGTTTTTGTCCTTGACGATCCGATGACAGGCGAAGGAAGCTCGCGGGAATAGTTCAAGGGGTAGGCGACCCCGACGAGGCAAAAGCGGTCTGCACAATTGTCAACGACAGACCTTCCAAGAGAGGGCTGCGGCATCGCCGCAGCCCTTTTTCGTGGTCGCTCTCGTGGAGCGGGAAGCGGTTTCCCGAGGCCGCAAAACACTTTATGGTGCCGACAAAGCCTCTGGCTAAAGAACTAGGAATATCATGAAATCAAAGGCTTAAGGCGCAAGCTCAGTCTTGGGCCGGCCTTTGGAGGGCGGTTTTGACTCGTTATATCTCGACCCGGGGCGAGGCCCCCGAACTCGGCTTCTGCGACGTGATGCTGACCGGGCTTGCCCGTGACGGCGGCCTCTACGTGCCGGTGACCTGGCCGCAACTTTCGCCTGAGACGATCGCGGGCTTCTTCGGCCGTCCCTATTGGGAGGTCGCGGTCGACGTGATCCGCCCGTTCACCGGCGGCGAGATTTCGGATGCCGAGCTCGGCCGCATGGCGAACGAGGCCTATGCCACCTTCCGCCATCCGGCGGTGGTGCCGCTGCGCCAGATGTCGCCGCATCAGTTCGTGCTGGAGTTGTTCCACGGTCCGACGCTCGCCTTCAAGGACGTGGCGATGCAGCTGATCTCGCGGCTGATGGATCACGTGCTCGCCAAGCGCGGTGAGCGTACCACAATCGTGGTCGCGACCTCCGGCGACACCGGCGGCGCCGCGGTCGAAGCGTTCGCGGGGCTGGAGAATGTCGATCTCATCGTGCTGTTCCCGCACGGGCGCATCTCCGAGGTGCAGCAGCGGATGATGACGACGACGGGTGCGGGCAACGTCCACGCGCTCGCCATCGAAGGCACGTTCGACGATTGCCAGGCGCTCGTGAAGGGGATGTTCAACAATCACCGTTTCCGCGATGCGACCGCGCTGTCAGGTGTCAATTCAATCAACTGGGCGCGCATCGTGGCGCAGGTGGTCTACTACTTCACCTCCGCGGTCGCGGTCGGCGCGCCGGCGCGCGCAGTGGATTTCGTCGTCCCGACCGGCAATTTCGGCGACATCTTTGCCGGTTACGTCGCCAAGCGCATGGGCCTGCCAGTGCGGACCCTGCACATCGCCGCCAACGTCAACGACATCCTCGCGCGCACGCTCAAGACCGGGATCTACGAGGTGCGCGAGGTGCACGCCACGACCTCGCCGTCGATGGACATCCAGATCTCCTCGAACTTCGAGCGGCTGCTGTTCGAAGCGAGCCGGCGCGATGCGGCCGCGGTGCGCCGTCTGATGGACTCGCTGAAACAGTCGGGGCGCTTCGTCCTGCCCGATGCCATGCTCGCGGCGGTCCGCGAGGAGTTCGACGCCGGACGCGCCGACGAAACCGAGACTGCGGCTGCGATCCGTGCAGCGTGGCGCGAGGCCGGCGAGCTCGTCGACCCCCACACCGCGGTGGCGCTGGCGGTGGCGGACCGCGACACCACCGACACGACCGTGCCCGGTATCGTGCTCTCCACCGCCCATCCGGCCAAATTCCCCGATGCGGTGGAGGCGGCCTGCGGCCAGCGGCCGCAACTGCCGGCCTGGCTCGATGGATTGATGACCAAATCCGAACACATGAAGGTGATGAAGAACGATCAGGCCGAGGTCGAGCGGTTCGTGCTGTCGATCAGCCGCGCCGCAAAACAGGGAGTAGCCGGATGAGCGTCGAGATTTCCAAGCTTCCGTCCGGCCTCACCATCGTCACCGACAACATGCCTCACGTCGAGACCGCCGCGCTCGGCGTCTGGGCCGGCGTCGGCGGCCGCGACGAGAAGCCGAATGAGCACGGGATTTCGCATCTGCTCGAGCACATGGCGTTCAAGGGCACAACGCGGCGTTCCTCGCGCGAGATCGTCGAGGAGATCGAGGCCGTCGGCGGCGACCTCAATGCCGGCACCTCGACCGAGACGACATCCTATTATGCGCGGGTGATGAAGGCCGACGTGCCGCTCGCGCTCGACGTGCTTGCCGACATCCTCGCCAATCCCGCCTTCGAGCCGGAGGAGCTCGAGCGCGAGAAGAACGTCATCGTGCAGGAGATCGGCGCGGCCCAGGACACGCCCGACGATGTTGTGTTCGAGCACCTCAACGAGCTCTGCTATCCGGACCAGCCGATGGGCCGCTCGCTGCTAGGCACGGCGAAGACGCTGCGCGGCTTCAACCGCGACATGCTGCGCGGCTATCTCTCGACGCATTACCGCGGCCCCGACATGGTGGTGGCGGCCGCCGGCGCCGTCGATCACAAGCAGGTCGTCGCCGAGGTCGAGAAGCGGTTTGCGAGCTTCGAGGCGGCGGCGGGCCCGAAGCCGCAGGCGGCGACCTTCGGCCAGGGCGGCGCCAAGGTGGTGCATCGCGAGCTCGAGCAGGCGCATCTCACGCTGGCGCTGGAAGGCGTGCCGCAGACCGATTCGTCGCTGTTCTCGCTCCAGGTCTTCACCAACGTCCTCGGCGGCGGAATGTCGTCGCGGCTGTTCCAGGAGGTGCGTGAGAAGCGTGGTCTCTGCTACTCGATCTACACCTTCCACGCGCCCTATGCCGATACCGGCTTCTTCGGCCTCTACACCGGCACCGACCCGGCCGATGCGCCCGAGATGATGGAAGTCGTCGTCGACATCATGAATGATTCGGTGGAGACGCTCACCGAAGCCGAGGTGGCGCGGGCCAAGGCGCAGATGAAGGCGGGCCTCCTGATGGCGCTGGAGAGCTGCTCTTCGCGCGCCGAGCAGCTTGCCCGGCACGTGCTGGCCTATGGGCGGCCGCAGACGGTGCAGGAACTGGTGGCCCGGATCGACGCCGTCAATGTCGAATCGACGCGCGATGCGGCGCGTGCACTGCTTTCGCGGAGCCGTCCCGCGGTGGTTGCATTGGGCAGCGGCAGGGGGCTGGACACGGCGGTGTCTTTTGCGGAAGGATTGACCCGGGCGCGCGCCAAGGCACGGCTGCATTAGGAGCCGCGCGACGGCGCCCCGCCCCCCGGAAGCATCACCATGGCCCTCTTTCGCCTGCCATCCAGTGGACCCGCCGCCCTCGCGCCGCGCGG
This sequence comes from Bradyrhizobium centrolobii, assembly GCF_001641635.1. Taxonomy (GTDB): domain Bacteria; phylum Pseudomonadota; class Alphaproteobacteria; order Rhizobiales; family Xanthobacteraceae; genus Bradyrhizobium; species Bradyrhizobium centrolobii. The sequence continues at coordinate 45,189 of NZ_LUUB01000028.1, read as the reverse complement.
CAACGGGCTGTTGCTGCGTGCCCCGCAAATGTCGGACTTCCTGCAATGGGCCCATCTGCGCGAGAGCAGCCGCGACTATCTCACGCCCTGGGAGCCGATCTGGCCTTCGGACGATCTCACCCGGTCCGGCTTCCGCCGCCGCCTGCGCCGCTATGCCGAGGATATCGCCGCCGACCGCTCCTATCCGTTCCTGATCTTCCGCGAGCTCGACAGCGCCATGGTCGGCGGCATCACGCTCGCCAATGTCCGGCGCGGCATCGTGCAGGCCGGCACCATCGGCTACTGGGTCGGCCAGCCCTACGCCCATCGCGGCTACATGACGGCGGCGCTGCGGGTGCTGTTGCCGACGCTGTTCGGCGAACTCAACCTGCACCGGGTCGAGGCCGCCTGCATCCCCACCAACGCGCCGTCGATCCGGGTGCTCGAGAAATGCGGCTTCTCCCGCGAGGGGCTGGCGCGCCGCTATCTCTGCATCAACGGGGTCTGGCAGGACCACCTGCTGTTCGGCCTGCTGCACGAGGATTTCCGCGGCTGAGCCGGGCGTCCATGCGGCCAAAGTCGACTTCGCCGCCCTCTTTCCTGCCTTGGGTTCGCCGATTTTGACGATATAACGCGCAACCAGCCGGCCTCGAGCCGGGACATTGTCATGGAGTACGGCCGTTCATGGTGAAGGAGCTTCGATCATCGCGGAATGCGCTGCGGCGAGGTCCGGTGATCGCGCTGGCGCTGTCAGTTGCGCTTGCTTCCGTCTCGCCGGTCGCGGCGCAGTCGCTCACCGACCGCTTCAAGAGCCTGTTCGGAGGCAAGTCCGACGCGCCTGCCGAGACCAAGCCGGCGCCCGCCCCGGGCCAGCCGCCGGCCGATGACGACGTCGATTGTCCTCAGGTCACCGTCCGCGCCGGCGCGTCCACTTATGCGGCCGCGGCCCCCGGCAAACAGGCCGTCGGCAATGACGTACGCTTCCAGGCCACCATCACCAAGATGGCGCGCGAATGCGTCCGCAACGGAGGCGAGATCACCGCGCGGGTCGGCATCCAGGGCCGCGTCATCGCGGGCCCCGCCGGCGCGCCGAGCTCGATCGAGGTCCCCTTGCGCGTCGCCGTCGTGCAGGGCGGCGTCGGCGAGAAGGTGATCGCCTCGAAGGCCTACCGGACCACGGTCGAGCTGCCGGAAGGCGGCAGCGTGCCCTTCACCTTCGTCGCCGAGGATATCGTCTATCCGATGCCCTCGGCCGCAGTGGCCGATTCGTACATCTTCTATGTCGGTTTCGACCCGCAGGCTCTGTCGCCCGAACCGAAGCCGAGAGCGCGGAAGAAGTAGGTCTCGTGCCCCGGACGCGGTGCAGCGCTTAGCGGTGCACCGCAGAGCCGGGGCCCAGTCGTCACGAGCGCATGGGTCCCGGCTCTGCGTCGCGTCATTTCATGCCGCGCCGCGTCCGGGACACGAGAGCAGTTCAGTCCTCATGGATTGCCATCAAACAAAAAAGCCGGCGCTTTCGCGCCGGCTTTTTCATTGGTGAAGGCGACGCCCTCAGTTCAGCTTCTGCCGAACCTCGGTGATGCCCTTGGCGAGCAGGTCGTCGGCGACCTGGCCCTTGACCGACTGCGACAGGATCGTCGAGGCGGCCTGGACGGCGGCTTCCGCGGCTGCGGCACGGACGTCGGCCAGCGCCTGGGCCTCGGCGAGGGCGATCTTGCCCTCCGCGGTCTTGGTGCGGCGGGCGACGAAGTCTTCCATCTTCGCTTTCGCTTCGGCCGCGATGCGCTCGGCTTCGGCCCTGGCGTTGGCGATGATGTCGGCGGCCTCGCGCTCGGCCGTGGCGCTGCGCGCCTTGTAGTCGGCGAGCACCTTGGCGGCCTCTTGCTTGAGTCGCTCTGCGTCGTCGAGCTCGGCCTTGATACGGACGGCGCGATTGTCGAGCGTCGACATCACGGTTTTGAAGATGCCGAGATAGCCGAAGATCACCATCAGGACCACGAAGGCGACGGCGACCCAAAACTCAGGTTCGAGGAACATATCGACTAACCTTTCAGGGACGCATCGATCGCGGCCTTGACCGACGCCGCATCCGGAACGACGCCCGAGAGCTGCTGCACGATCGTGCCGGCCGCATCGGCCGCGATGCCGCGGACGTTGCTCATGGCGGTCTCGCGGGTCGAGGCGATGGTCTTCTCCGCCCCGGCGAGCTTGGCCGCCAACTGCTCTTCCAGCGCCTTGCGCTCGGCTTCCGCCTGCGCATTCAGCTTTTCGCGGGTCTCGTTGCCGATCGCCTGAGCCCGCGCGCGCGCCGACGCGAGCTCGCCTTCATAGGCCTTCAGCGCCGCGTCGGACTGGTCCTTCAGCTTCTGCGCTTCGGCGAGGTCGCCCTCGATCTTGTTCTGACGCGCCTCGATCGCACCGCCGATGCGCGGCAGAGCGAGCTTGGACACGATTACATAAAGAACGACGAAGAAGATCGCGAGCGACACCAGTTGCGAAGCAAAGGTGCTGCTCTCGAACGGCGGAAAGCCGCCACCGTGGTGACCACCGTCAGCCTCGGTGTGAGCGCCCGCCGTCGGACCTTTTGCGCCGCCATGACTCTCAGCCATGGAGATCTCCTGTTGCTGTCAGGCGCGCCGTCCCATTGAAGCATGGAACGGCGCGAAAAACGTCGTTCTCAGAGCGGAACGAACAGCAGCAGCAGCGCGATCAGCAGCGAGAAGATGCCGAGCGCTTCGGTCACGGCGAAGCCGAAGATCAGGTTGCCGAACTGGCCCTGAGCAGCCGACGGATTGCGCACCGCTGCGGCGAGGTAGTTGCCGAAGATCACGCCCACACCGACGCCCGCACCGCCCATGCCGATGCACGCGATGCCCGCGCCGATAAGTTTTGCTGCTGCCGGATCCATTTTAGACTCCTTGGAAGAAAGATTGCGTTGTGGGTGGGAAATTCCCCGGACCGCTCAGTGTCCGGGATGAAGGGCGTCGTTGAGGTAGATGCAGGTCAGGATCGCGAACACGTAGGCCTGGAGGAACGCGACCAGGAGTTCCAGCGCTGTGAGCGCGACCGTGAGCGCCAGCGGCATCACGCCGCCGATCCAGCCGATGGCGCCGAGCGAGACGCCGAGCATGGCGACGAAGCCCGCGAACACCTTCAGCGCGATGTGGCCCGCCAGCATGTTGGCGAAGAGACGGACGCTGTGGGAGACCGGGCGCAGGAAGAAGGACAGGATCTCGATGAACATCACCAGCGGCAGGATGTAGCCGGGGACGCCGTGGGGAACGAAAATCTTGAAGAATTTCAGGCCGTTCTTGTAGACGCCGTAGATCAGGACGGTGAAGAAGACCAGCAGCGCGAGCGCCGCGGTGACGATCAGGTGGCTCGAGACCGTGAAGGTGTAGGGGATGATGCCCACCAGGTTCGAGACGCAGATGAACATGAACAGCGAGAAGATCAGCGGGAAGAACTTCATGCCTTCCGCGCCGGCGTTGCTGCGGATCATGGTGGCGACGAATTCGTAGGAGATTTCGGCGACCGACTGCAGGCGCCCGGGAACGAGCTGCGTGCCGCTGGCGAGCATCAGGATGGAGATCACCGCGACCGCCACGAGCATGTAGAGCGACGAATTGGTGAAGGCGATCGTGTGATTGCCGATATGGCCGATCGTGAAGAGAGGCTCGATGTTGAACTGGTGGATCGGGTCGATTGTCATCCGCGCGGCATCTCTCGGTCTGCCGGGCTAGCCGGCTGGTCTCGGTCGGCCGGCCGGGCCGGCCCGTACCGGCGAGGCCGGCACGATCAATTGCTCTGGCCAGAGGGGCTACGAACCACCGCGCCTGTTTTGACCCGCGCCCGCCGATCTCACCACATTCACGACGCCGGCCACGAAGCCGAGCAGCGTGAACGCGATAAATCCGAAAGGCGACGTCGACAGCAAGCGGTCGAACCCCCAGCCAATCCCCGCTCCGACAACGACGCCGGCGATCAACTCGGAGGATAACCGGAAACCAAGCGCCATCGCCGAGGCTCTGGCCGCTCCGTCTCCACCGTCACCTGCGGGTTGCTCGGTCTTGATCCTGCGGTCGCGAATTTCGGACAACCGCTGATTAAGACTTCCGAGCCGTTCGGAAAGCGCAGCTTCCTCGGGCGATCTATCGCCACTTCCATTGTCGCCGTGTCCCGTGCCCTGTGCCATGCAACGAAGACCCGAAACGTCGCGGTTGAATGGAAATTACGCCCACCACCCTTAAAAGCCGCGCGGACCATACTGACCGCTCATAATCAAGTCAAGCCAAGTCACGATTGCGTCGTGTTCTGTTATGCTGTTGATTTGATTGGTGATATTGCCGCGCGCGCCAGCGCCGCACACAGCGTGACGCCGCACCGCAGCAGCTTGCGTCGCGATATGCCGGCACAGTCGAGCTTTCGCCGCTGTTTCCGGGATCAAACTGACCGTCGCGATCGTTGATTCCGCAGGTGCGTTTTCCGCGTCGAGGCCGTGCGCGTTGTTTTGCGGGGGTGTAGAATTGCAGTGTGCCACGGGCGCGTCGTGGTGGAGCAGCGCAATGAAACCAGCAGCGACGTCATTCGCAACACCATGGGCCCTGGCGGCGGTGGTCGCCGCGATGCTTGCGATTGGCGGAGGGCCGGTGGCCGCGCAATCCGCGCCCGACAATGAAAACGGCCGCTTCACGATGAGCCCGATCCCCGAGGGTGTGCTGCGGCTCGATACCCGCACCGGCACGGTTTCGACATGCACGAATGACGGCGTCGGCTGGGCCTGCTACGCGGTGCCCGACGAACGTTCCGCGCTCGACGCCGAGATCGGCAGGCTCCAGGCCGAGGTCGAGAAGCTGAAGGCGGAGCTTGCGGCGGGGCCGACCGCGTCGGGCAAGGTCGACGAGGCGCTGCCGAAATCCGATCAGTTGAAGAAGGCTCCGCCGAAGGTCGCCGAGGGCGACCGCAGGATCGAGATTCCGCTGCCGAGCGACCAGGACATGGATCGCGTGATGTCGTTCCTTGAACGAGCATGGCGGCGGCTGATCGAGATGGCCAACCGCGTGCAGAAGGACGTGTCGGGGAAGATTTGAGGACCCGCTCGCTCGCTGCTGCGTTGATTCCTCGCAGGGTAGGCAAAGGCGCATCAGCGCCGTGCCCACCATCTTTCCGCGATTGCGACAGACGAGGTGGGCACGCTTCCGCCTCCGCGCGTCGAGCTACGGCGGACAAGTCGCTTTGCCCACCCTACAATGGCATTTGAGACAACGAGACCTTTCATGACATCGACCACGCGCTCCGCACCATCGACCGTGCAGGCCACGGCCATCAGCACCTCATTGCTGACGGTGCCGACACCTGGCCGCGGCTTCACCGATCTCACCGCCGACGCCGCGAAGTTCATCGCCGAGGTCGGCGCCGGTGACGGCGCACTGACGCTGTTCATCCGTCACACCTCGGCCTCTCTGACGATCCAGGAAAATGCCGATCCCTCCGTGCTCGTCGATCTCACCACCGCGCTGTCGCGGCTCGCGCCGGAGAATGTGCCCTGGACCCACGACACCGAGGGGCCGGACGACATGCCGGCGCACATCAAGACGATGCTGACGCAGACCTCGCTCAACGTGCCGGTCCTGAACGGCAAGCTTGCACTCGGCACGTGGCAGGCGATCTACCTCATCGAGCACCGCAAGCGCCCGCACCGGCGCGAGATCGTGCTGCAGTTCATCGGCAGCAATCAGTAGCCGGCAAAGCAAAACCGGCCGCGGATCGCTCCGCGGCCGGCTTGTATTGGCTGGGATCGGATTGCCGATCATGTCGCCTTGATGTCGACGTCCTTGGTCTCGGGCAGGAACAGGAAGCCGACCACTGCGGTGATCACCGCGAACACGATCGGGTACCAGAGGCCGGCATAGATGTCGCCGGTCGAGGCCACGATCGCAAACGCGGTCGCGGGCAAGAGGCCGCCGAACCAGCCGTTGCCGATGTGGTAGGGCAGCGACATCGAGGTGTAGCGAATCTTGGTCGGGAACAGTTCGACCAGCATCGCCGCGATCGGCCCGTACACCATCGTGACGAAGATCACCAGGATGAACAGCAGGCCGATGATCGCGGCCACCTGCGGACGGAAGATGTCGAACGGGTTCGACATCTTCACGATGCCGGGGTCACCCGCCTTGGGATAACCGGCCGCCTGCACCGCCGCGAGGACGGCCGGGTTGCCGTCCTTGGCGTTGGCGTAGGGCACTTCCTTGCCGTTGACGACGACCTTGACGCCGGAGCCGGCTGCGCCGGGCATCGTCACATATTTGACCGACGACTGGGACAGGAAGGCGCGCGCGGTGTCACAAGGCGCGGTGAAGACGCGGGTGCCGACCGGGTTGAACAGGTCGCCGCAGCCCGCGGGATCTGCCCACACCTCGACCTTGCCCGATTCGATCGCTTTTTCCAGCGCCGGGTTGGCGTTTGTGGTGATCATCTTGAAGATCGGGAAGAAGGTCAGCGCCGCGATCAGGCAGCCGCCGAGGATGATCGGCTTGCGGCCGATCTTGTCGGAGAGCGCGCCGAACACGACGAAGAAGCCGGTGCCCAGCAAGAGCGACCAGGCGATCAGCAGATTCGCGGTGTAACCGTCGACCTTCAGGATCGATTGCAGGAAGAACAGCGCGTAGAACTGGCCGGTGTACCAGACCACGCCCTGGCCCATGGTGCCGCCGAGCAGAGCGAGCAGCACGAGCTTGCCGTTCTGCCAGTTGGCGAAGGCCTCCGTCAGCGGCGCCTTCGAGCTCTTTCCTTCGTCCTTCATCTTCTGGAAGATCGGCGATTCATTGAGGCGGAGCCGGATCCAGACCGAGACGCCAAGCAGGAGCACCGAGACCAGGAACGGGATACGCCAGCCCCACTTGGCGAAGTCGGCTTCGCCGGTTGCGGTGCGGGTGAACAGGATCACCAGCAGCGACAGGAAGAGACCGAGCGTCGCGGTGGTCTGGATGAAGGAGGTGTAGTAGCCGCGTTTGCCGTTCGGCGCGTGCTCGGCGACATAGGTCGCTGCACCGCCATACTCGCCGCCGAGGGCGAGACCCTGGGCGAGGCGCAGTGCGATCAGGATCACGGGAGCCGCGAACCCGATCGTCGCGGCGTTCGGCAACAGGCCGACGATGAAGGTCGACAGACCCATGATCAGGATGGTGACGAGGAAGGTGTATTTGCGGCCGACGATGTCGCCGACGCGGCCGAACACGATGGCGCCGAACGGGCGCACCAGGAAGCCTGCCGCGAAGGCCAGCAGCGCGAAGATGTCGCGGGTGGCTGGCGGATAATCCGAGAAGAATTGCACGCCGATGATGCCGGCCAGCGAGCCGTAGAGGTAGAAGTCGTACCACTCGAAGACGGTACCGAGCGAGGAGGCGAGAATGACGAACCGTTCGTCCTTCGTCATCCCCCCCGCGCCTGCCTGAGACACAGCCACTGTCGACATGTTCAATCGCTCCCCGAAAATTCGTTTCCTCGCGTCCCGGAAGTCCGGAGCTGCCGGCCGATCCGGATCTTGCCGCCAAGGTAACATCGGCGTGAAACCCGTCCCAATACGACTTTCGGCCTTGCGCACTGACATCGGCCTGACGCCGCCGGTAGCCCGGGCCGGCACCGCGGATTAACCCCTTTGCAGCAAAGGGATAATGTGCACTTGCATGCCACGGCCGGCCGGGAAAGAATTGACAAGGCGAGGGTCCGGCTTACTGGCCCGGCGAACCACAGCAAGAGATCGATGAACGCTCCCACCACCCATCTCGTCATTGCCGACGATCATCCCCTGTTCCGCGATGCACTGCGGCAAGCGGTGGCGGGCGTTCTGACCTCGGCGAAGATCGACGAGGCCGGATCGTTCGAGGACCTGACCAAGCTCCTGGAACAGACTTCCGAGGTCGATCTGATACTGCTCGACCTCTCGATGCCCGGAATCTCCGGCTTTTCCGGCCTGATCTATCTGCGCGCGCAATATCCGGCGATCCCGGTGGTCATCGTCTCGGCCTCCGACGACAGCGCCACGATCCGCCGCTCGCTCGATTTCGGCGCCTCCGGCTTCATCCCGAAGCGCTTCGGCGTCGAGACGCTGCGCGACGCCATCCTCAAGATCATGGACGGCGATGTCTGGGTTCCGGCCGACACTGATTTGTCGGCCGCTGCCGATCCCGACATGACCCGCCTGCGCGACCGCCTGGTGACGCTGACCCCGCAGCAGGTGCGGGTCCTGATGATGCTGTCGGAAGGGCTGCTCAACAAGCAGATCGCCTACGAGCTCGGCGTCTCCGAGGCGACCATCAAGGCGCATGTCTCGGCGATCCTGCAAAAGCTCGGCGTGGAGAGCCGCACCCAGGCTGTGATCGCCGCTGCCAAGATCGCCGGCGGCCAGTGGAACCAGGGCACGCCGACGGGCTGACCCTTGCCCCGTCATTTCCGGGGCGCGCGAAGCACGGACGGAGCTTCCGGTTCGTCTGTTACAGCATGCCCAGCAGCTCGGTGGCAGCCCTGATATCCGCGGTATCCGAACCCTCGACGAAGCCTCCGAGTGCCGATTGAAGCAACAGCTTCGCCGCCTTGCGCCGGCGCCGTCCGGCGAAGAGCTCCGCAAGATCGATCGCGATTCGCAATTCCCAGGCCGTCGCGCCCCGGCGGCGGCTCAGTTCCAGCGCCTGCACGAGATGGACTTCTGCTGCGTCGCTGCTCGGCTGCGGCAGGGATGAGAGGACCCTGCCTTTCATGCGCAACAGCTCGGGCATGTACAGATGGTCTCCGCTTTGCTCGACAAGGCGGATCGCGTCGTCGATCAAACGCGCGCTCTGCTCGAGCTGCCCGAGCGCCAGCAGGCCGTGAACCAGCGCGATGTTGAAGGTCGTGGTGAGGAGTTCGTAGCCGGCGTCGTGGAGTTCCTGAAGGCAACCTCTTATCGTCTCGACACCGCCGCGCGCGTCTCCCCGCTGGATGGCGAGGTCACCTTTGACGCCCCGCCCTGCGTATCGACCGACCACTGATCGGCCTCGCGCTTCACTCCGCCGCCACCATCTGCTGCGTGCGCCACTGCCCGAGCAGGGCGCGCAGCGAAGCCGGCTTCACCGGCTTGTTCAGCACCGCGATCTTTTCCTCGCGCGCGGCCATTTGCACCGCGGGGCTGCGATCGGCGGTGATCAGGATCGCGGGGATGCTGTCGCCGAAGCGGCGGCGGATGTCTCGGATGGCAGCGATGCCGTTGCCGCGGTCGAGGTGATAGTCGACGAGAAGGCCGGTGACGCGGCGGCCGGCGGACTCAATCGCCGCGATCGCGGCTTCGGGGTCGGTGACCGCGATGACCTCGGCATTCCAGGCCTTCAGCAACGTGCGCATGCCGTCGAGGATCGCCGCATCGTTCTCGATGCAGACGATGAGCGCGCCTGCGATCGGCGTGCGCGCGAGCGGCGTCGCGCTGGTCACGGCCGCGGTGTGGGTCACCGCCTTCGCCGTCGGCACCATCACGGAAAACACCGAGCCGCCCCCCGCATTGGCGTCGATGGCGATGCCATGCTTGAGCACGCGCGCCAGCCGCTCGACGATCGACAGGCCCAGCCCGAGGCCGCGCGCGATCCGCGCGCCCTGCTCGAGGCGGTGGAATTCCTTGAAGATCTCGCCGCGTTTGACCGGCGGGATGCCGACGCCGGTGTCGTAGACGCAGATCTTGACCGACGGACCGCGGCGGCGGCAGCCGACCAGCACGCGCCCGCGCGGGGTGTATTTGATCGCGTTGGAGATCAGGTTCTGCAGCAGCCGGCGCAGCAGAAGCCGGTCCGATTGTACCGGCAGCGAGCAGGGCACGAAGACGAGCTCCAGGCCCTTGGCGCGTGCGATCGGCGCGAATTCGATCTCCAGCGAACGCATCAGGTCGGCCATCTTGAAGCTCGAGATCGAGGTCGTCATCGCGCCGGCATCGAGCCGCGAGATGTCCAGGAGCGCGCCGAGGATCTCCTCGATCGCCTGGAGCGACTCGTCGATGTTCTCGACCAGCCGGGTCTCCTCGCCGTTGTGCTGGCGTTCGACCAGGCTCGTGACATAGAGCCTTGCCGCGTTCAGCGGCTGGAGAATGTCGTGGCTGGCGGCCGCCAGGAAGCGCGTCTTGGAGATGTTGGCGTCTTCCGCCGTGCTCTTGGCCAGCGCCAGTTCCGAGTTCAGCCGCGTCAGCTCCTCGGTGCGGTCGCGCACGCGCTTCTCCAGCGTCGCATTGGCACGCTCCAGCGCTTCCGCCGCCTCGAACGTCGGCGTGACGTCGGTGAAGGTGATGACGAAGCCGCCGCCGGGCATGCGGTTGGTGAGCACTTCGATCACCATGTGCCGGTCGGGCAGGCGCTCAAGATAGGGCTCGCTGTCGGTCGTGTAGGCCGCAAGCCGCCGCTCCAGCATGGCCTCGCGCTCGACTGGATCGGACGGATTGCTCACGCCCATGAACTCGAGGATCTCGCGCAAGGGCGTGCCGAACTGGATGAAATGCAACGGCACGTTCAGGAGATCGCCGAATTGGCGATTGGAGCAGATCAGTTGCAGGTCGGCGTCGAACACCGCGATGCCCTGGCGCACGTGGTTGAGCGCGGTCTGAAGGATCTCGCGGTTGAAGTGCAGCGCCGCATGGGAATCGTCGAGCAGTTTTAGCGCGGCCTTCGCGGAAACCGTGCGCTTGCGCAGGAGCAGCGACATCACGAGCCGCGAGGACGCCGCCCCGATCGAGGAGGCGATCAGGTGCTCGGCGTGCTGCAATAGCTCGAAATCGGCGGGCGCTGCAGGCTCAAGCCGCATGTTGCGCCGGGCTGCGAAGGCTTCGAAGGAGTGTCGCGCGCGGTCGGGTCCGAGATATTGCGCGACCGTGGCCTGGATGTCCTGCACCGTGATGGTGGTGCGCCAGCGGCGGAAGTTCGGGGCGATCGGGGCAAGCGTGTTCGGGACGAACAGGTCGGCCTGTACGAGCTCGATGGAGCTCGGCTGGCGCGCCAGCGACAGCAGCACATAGGTGAGGATGTTGAGCGACAGCGACCAGGCGACGCCATGCATGAGCGGCGGCAGGTCGGTGCCGAACAGCGCCTGCGGCCGCAGCGCCTCGATGCCGAACGGCCCGTGCTGCAGGAGCAGGATGCCCGAAGTCGATGAGTCCATGAAGCTCGGCAGGAACAGCGTGTAGACCCATACCGCGAAGCCGACGAGCATGCCGCCGATTGCGCCGCGCGCGGTCGCCCGCCGCCACAACAGGCCGCCGAAGAAGCTGGGTGCGAGCTGGGTGATGGCGGCAAAGGAGAGCAGGCCGATCGCCGCGAGCTGGGTGTTGCCGAGCGCGCGGTAGTAGAAATAGGCCATCACCATGATGGCGAAGATCGCGAGCCGCCGCGAGCGCAAGAGGAAGTCGCTGAAATCGGCGCCGCCGGTGCGCCCCTCGGGCCGCCGTTGCAGCACCAGCGGCACCACGAGGTCGTTCGAGACCATGATGGAGAGCGCGACGCATTCGACGATCACCATCGCGGTCGCCGCCGACAGGCCGCCGACGAAGACCGCGACGCTGAGCAGTTCCGCGCCGCCCTCCATCGGCAGCGCCAGCACATACATGTCGGGATCGATGGCGCCGAACGGGAAGCTGACGAGGCCGGCGAGCGCGATCGGGATCACGAACAGGTTGATGGCGACGAGATAGAGCGGAAACAGCCAGCGCGCGCGGCCGACCTCGGCATCGGAGGAGTTCTCGACCACGCTGACGTGGAACTGGCGCGGCAGCAGCATGATCGCGCAGAACGACAGCAGCGTCATGGTGAGGAAGTTGCCGATCGAGGGCGAATAGTTGATCGTGCGCACCGCTTCCGGTGTCTTCAAGGCGCGCTCGATCAGCGAGTGCGGCGAGAACATCCAGAAGGTGACGAAGATGCCGGCGGCGAGGAAGGCGACCAGCTTGACGATGGATTCGGTGGCGACCGCGAGCATGAGGCCGTGCTGGTGCTCGGTGGCGTCGGTCTGCCGCGTGCCGAACAGCACGGCGAAGGCCGCCATCGCCAGCGTCACCATCAGCGCCATGTCGCCGAGGATCGGGATGTGGGAGAAGGCCTGGTCCTCGCTCAGGATCGTTTCCAGCGAGGAGGCCACCGCCTTGAGCTGGAGCGCGATGTAGGGCACCGAGCCGATGATCGCGATCAGCGCCACGGTCGCCGCCACCGCCTGGCTCTTGCCGTAGCGCGCGCCGATAAAGTCGGCGGTCGAGGTGATGTTATGGGCCTTGGCGAGCTGGATCACGCGGCGCAGGACGCCGGTGCCGAGCCCGATCATCAGGACCGGGCCGACATAGATCGCGAGGAAGTCGGTCGAGGTGCGGGTGGCGAAGCCGACCGAGCCGAAGAAGGTCCAGGAGGTGCAGTAGATCGCCAGCGACAGCGGATAGATCAGCCCGGAGGCACGGCCGGGCCTGGCCCGCGAGCGACGGTCGCCATGGCTCGCCACCAGGAACAGGAAGCCGATATAGCCGAAGGCGGCAACAATCACGCTCCAGTCGTGCAGCATGGCGAGCGCGCTCTCCCTCGGCGCGAAACGCCGCGCCGGATGTCATTTTCCGAGCAAATTTAGCGCGTTAAGCCGCCGCAAGCGACAGCGATTTTCCCGGGGAGTCTAGGAACTATCATCGTCGTTAAGCCGCGAGCGCGCTGCCGTGTGCGGCGGTCTCGGGAATACCGAGAGAATCCCCGTGTGGCGCCCCCCTCCCTGACCTCCCCCGCAAAGGGGGGGAGGGAACGGCGAGAGCGGAGTGAGCGGTTGGAAGACTGTGCCACTCAGTAGCTTCATCGCGCTGGCGAGGCTAACGCGAATACAGGGGAGCTGGCCTTGCCCCCTGGTGCCGCAAGCACCGCTGCGCTCCCTCCCTTGCTGGTCCCTTGCTGGGGAGGGGGAGCCCCGGGCTCGATGAGAGTTGGATTCGCGGGGCGCAGTGCCCGTTCACCGTCGTCCTGGCGAAAGCCGGACCCATAACCACAGGACACGGTTATGGGCACACTGGTGGACCCAGCCTGCTGCAGCAACTGACAGTCGGGGTAATGGGTCCTGGCTTTCGCCAAGACGACTACGAAGAAGGCCCTACTCCGCTGCCAGCGACTTTTCGCGCAGCGGCAGGCCGAGGCGGTCCCATACTTGCAGCAGCGCGTCGGCGAGCTGATCGATCAGGCCGTCGTCGTGATAGGGCGAGGGCGTGATGCGCAGTCGCTCGGTGCCCTTGGCGACCGTCGGATAGTTGATCGGCTGGATGTAGATGCCGTGCTGCTCAAGCAGCAGGTCGGAGGCCTGCTTGCACTTCTCGGGATCGCCGACGAACAGCGGCACGATGTGGGTGTCGCTCGACATCACCGGCAGGCCGGCGGCGTTGAGGATCGCCTTGACGCGGGCGGCGCGGTCCTGGTGGCGCTCGCGCTCCCAGTTCGAGGTCTTCAGATGCTTGATCGCGGCGGTCGCGGCCGAGCAGATCGCCGGCGGCAGCGCGGTGGTGAAGATGAAGCCCGGCGCATAGGAGCGCACGGCGTCGATAATCTGGCCGTTGGCGGCGATGTAGCCGCCGAGGCAGCCGAACGCCTTGGCGAGCGTGCCTTCAAGGATGTCGATGCGGTGCATGACGCCGTCACGCTCGGCGATACCACCACCGCGCGGGCCGTACATGCCGACCGCGTGGACCTCGTCGACATAGGTCATCGCGCCATACTTCTCGGCGAGATCGCAGATCTTGGCGAGCGGGGCGACATCGCCGTCCATGGAATAAAGGCTCTCGCAGGCGATCAGCTTCGGCCGGTTCGGGCCCGCAGCCTTCAAGAGCTCCTCGAGATCGGCGAGATCGTTGTGGCGGAATACGATCCGCTCGCAACCGGACTGGCGGATGCCCTCGATCATCGAATTGTGGTTGAGCTCGTCCGACAGGATCAGGCAGTTCGGAATGAGCTTGGCGATGGTCGCGATCCCGGTCTGGTTCGAGACGTAGCCCGAGGTGAACAACAGCGCGGCTTCCTTGCCGTGAAGGTCGGCGAGCTCGGCCTCGAGCTGCACCAGCGGATGATGCGTGCCGGCGATGTTGCGGGTGCCGCCGGCGCCGGTGCCGACCCGGGTCGCGGTCTCGACCATGGCGCCGACCACCTTCGGGTGCTGGCCCATGCCGAGATAGTCGTTGGAGCACCAGATCACGACGTCGCGCTTGCCCTTGGGCGAGTGCCAGACCGCATGCGGAAACCGGCCGGCCATGCGCTCGAGGTCGGCGAACACGCGGTAGCGCCGCTCGGCATGGAGACGATCAAGGGCGGAATTGAAGAACTGGCTGTAATCCATCGGCAAAACCTGCAGGGAACCCGGCCAACGCGGCCGTTTATTTTTAGAGCTTTTCCAGCTCCAATGTCTATGCGCCAGCCCACATTTCGGGCGCGCCGATCGGGCAAATTGATAACGGGCCGACCGTCCGTAATTCTTGATTTGGATCAAGCGGCTAGCGCCGGCTTGGCGCGCCTGAAGCCGGATCGATCAGGCGATCACGTCGCCACGCCTGGCATGGACATTTTGTCCACGCGTCCAGCCGTTCATGATTGCCTGAGCGGGCTGAGCCGGCGCGGTGGTCCCTCTTTTCAAAACGGGGCATGGGCGTCAGCTCAGCTGATATTCCATGCGAAAGGATGCCCCATGAAACGCGTAAAGATCCTCAACGGTCCCAACCTGAATCTGCTGGGCATCCGTGAGCCGCATATCTACGGCACGACGACGCTCGATCAGATCAAGACGAGCTGTGAGGAGAATGCCGCCCAGCTCGGGCTCAGTGTGGCCTTCCACCAGTCCAACCATGAAGGCGTCATCGTCGACCTGATCCAGTCGGCGCGGCAGGATGCGGACGCCATCATCATCAATCCGGCCGGCTTCTCCTTCACCTCGGTCGCGGTCATGGACGCGATCAAGGTGTTCGAGGGCCCCGTGTTGGAGGTCCACATCTCCAACATCCACGCCCGCGACGAATATCACCGCCACTCGAAGATCTCGTTCGTGGCGACGGGCGTGATCTGCGGCCTCGGGCCGTATGGCTACATCGCGGCGATGCACGCGATCGCGAACATGAAGTGAGCTGGCGCCGCAGTGACGGTGGCCTCCCTCGCCCCGTTCTTACGGGGCCGCGACGAGCTTCGCTCGCGCTGAGAGGGTTGGGGTGAGGGGGCGTCTCCACGGGGACGGTGATAGTCGGACTCGCGGAGAGTCCCCCTCACCCGCCGCGCGTCGGCCTCTCCCCGCGAGCGAGGAGAGGCGAAGCCCATGCTCACGTCGTCCTGAACTGGAGCACGCCGTCCTTGGTCTCGGCCGTCAGCCGGCCCTCGACAATCATGTAGTTGACGTGGGCGACCAGTTCGCCGGCGGCGAAGCCCATCTGGTGCTCGTCCAGCACGTGCTTGTTGAACACCACCGGCACCAACGCTCGCGAGGTCTGCTGTACCTCGCGGCAGGCTTCCGCGATCAGGCGGCAGCGCTCCTCGTGATGATCGGCGAGCTGCTTGATGCGGGTCTTCAGGCCGTAGAAGGGCACGCCGTGGCCGGGCAGCACCAGCACGTCATAGGGCAGCGTGGTGGTGAGGCTTGCCAGCGAAGCCAGATATTCGCCGAGCGAATTCTGGTCGGGCTCGACCGCCCAGACGCTGACATTCGGCGAGATCCTGCTCAGCACCTGGTCGGCGGACAGGAACAGCTTGTCGTCGGCGCAATAGAGCATCACCTGGTCGAGCGCATGCCCGCCGCCGGTGATCACCTTGAAGCGCCGCGTGCCGATCACGACTTCGTCGCCGTGCGAGATGCGGCGATAGGACGGCGGCAGCACCGAGACGCGCTTGAGATAATCCTGGCCGCGCCCGAGCAGTTTTTCGGTGAGCGACTCGTCCATGCCGTGGCGGCGGAAGAACAACGCCTGCGCGTTGCGCCGCTCCTCGGTGCCGCAGTTCTGGTGATAGACCGATTGCAGGTATTCGACCTGCGACATCACCAGCGGGCAGTTGAACCGCTCGACGATCCAGCCGGCGAGCCCGACATGGTCAGGATGGGAATGGGTGACAATAAGCCGGGTGATGTTGACGCCCTTCAGCGGGCCGTCGAACAGTTTTGTCCAGGCTTCGATCGTCTCTTCATTGCCGAAGCCGGCATCAACCATCGCATACCCGTCGCCGTCGGCGAGCAGGTAGATGTTCACGTGGTTGAGGCGGAACGGCAGCTTGAGCCGCACCCACAATACGCCGGGCTTCACCTCTACGACCTCTTCGGGGCCGGGGTGCTGTTCCCAGGGGTAGCGCAGGGCCTCGGCCGAGGACTGCACGGTGTCGGTCTTCGAATGCATGCTACCCGCTTAAACCGACCTGCCGCGCCGCGCCAGCCGAAAAACGACGCGAGGCGGCGTGCATGGCCGTCATACCGACGGTGTTTTTCCGTCGCCCGGATAGAGTGCAAGCGAAACCCGGGAATCTTGCGCGAAAGGTCCCCGGATTACGCTTCGCTCGATCCGGGCTACGCGTCTCCACAAGCAGTCATTCCGGGGCGCGGCAAAGCCGCGAACCCGGAATCCGGAGGTTGTGGCGCGAGATTCGGGCTTCGGTGCTGCACGCCGCCCCGGAATGACGGGCCGACGTCTTACGCCGCCCGCATGTTGTTGAGGAACGCGTCGATCTCTCCGCGCAGCATGTCGGCCTCGCGGCGGAGCGCGTCGGAGGCGCTCAGCACTTCGGTGGCGGCAGCGCCGGCTTCGGCGGAAGCGGTGGACACACCGACGATGTTGCTGGAGACCTCGCTGGTGCCGCCGGCCGCGTGCTGGATGTTGCGGGCGATCTCGCGGGTTGCCGCACCCTGTTCCTCGACCGCGGCAGCAATCGCGGTGGTCACATCGTTGATCTCGCCGATGGTCTGGCCGATGCCCCTGATGGCGCCGACCGCCGAGGTCGTGACCGACTGCATGCTGGCGATCTGGGTGCGGATCTCTTCCGTCGCCTTTGCTGTCTGGCTTGCGAGGCTCTTCACCTCCGAGGCGACCACCGCGAAGCCGCGGCCGGCCTCGCCCGCGCGAGCCGCCTCGATGGTGGCGTTGAGCGCCAGCAGGTTGGTCTGAGAGGCAATGGTCTGGATCAGGTCGACCACGACGCTGATGCGGCTCGCGCTGTCGGCGAGGCTCTGCACGGTGGTGTCGGTGGCGCCGGCTTCGCCGACCGCCTTCTTGGCGATCTCGGCCGAGGTGACCACCTGGCGGCTGATCTCCTGGATCGAAGACGACAGCTGCTCGGTGCCGGCCGACACGGTCTGGACGTTGACCGAGGTCTCCTCGGCGGCGGAAGCAACCGCGTTCACCAGCGCGTTGGACTGGTCGGCCGTGTTCGACATGCTCTGCGCGGTCGCCTGCATCGAATCGGCCGACTGCGCGAGATTGTCGAGTGCGGTGCGCACCATGCCCTCGAACTCGGCGATCTTCGCCTCCATGCGCGCGGCACGCTCGGCCTTGGCGGCGCGGTCCTTGTCCTGCTCGCCCGACAGCGCGCGGGCCTCGATCATGCTCTGGCGGAACACCTGGAGCGTGTCGGTCATCGCGCCGATCTCGTCACTGTGCCTCGAGCGCGCGATCTCGGTGTCGAGATCGCCGGCCGAGAGCAGCTGCATCGCGCGCTGCAGGGAGCCGATCCGGCGCAGGATGTTGCGCCCGACATAGAGCCAGACGAACAGGGCCGAGCCGACCAGCGTCAGCAAGCCCAGCGCCAGCATGGCCGTGGTCGCGAGCGAGATCTCCTGGCGCGCCTGGAAGGTCGATGCGTTGGTTTCCTTCTGCACGCCGTCGACGAGCTGCTGCACGCTGATGCCGAGGCCGACATTGAGCTTGCGCGTCTCGTCGAGGATGGTCTGGCCATAGTCGATGGAGTCGAGCTCCTTCTGGCGGATCTTGAACACGCCGGTCTTGCCCTCGCCAAACGCGAACAGCTTTTGCACGGCGTCACGGACCGCCTGCATCGAGGCAACGTTCGGGAGGTCCTCGAGGTTCGACTTGACGCGGTCGCGAGTGGTCTTGAATTCCTTCTCGATCACCTCCAGCGTGTCGCTGTTGTTGGCCGACAGCGCCGCCATCATGTCGGCAGCCATCAAATTGCCGTTGGCGGAGATGGTCGAGATCTGCGCGACGGTGCGCGCGGCCTCGGTGGCATCGTCGGCGGAGACTTCCGCCGAGCCCAGGATCGCGTTGAGGCGCGTCTGCGCATCCAGCATCGCAGGACCGGCTGCGCCGACGAAGGCGAGCTGCGCCTTGCGCAGCGCTTCATACTGCTTGTCGTGCAGCGCGCCGGTTTCGAGGCGCTCGCGCGCGGCCGATACCAGGCTCTGCGTCGCCTCGTCGATGCTCTTGACGGTGTCGCGCAGCGCGCCGGCGATCTGCTGGTCGGCGCCGAGCTCGATGATCTCGCCGAGCTTGCCCATGGCGAGCTGCTGGATCTCCTGCACCTTCTTGGTGCGTTCGTTCAGCGCCTCGTCGGAGGCCGACGCCAGGAGGCCCGGACCCTGCGCGGCGAGCGTTGCGCTTTGCGAGGCGAGCTGAAGGCTTGCGGAGAGGCGCGGAATGTCGCGGCCGCTCAGGTCCATCATGGTGTTGCCGAGATGCTTGAACACGAAGCCGGCGCCGGCGGAGATCACGAGACCCATGCCAGCGATCACCGCGAAGGCTGCGAACAGGCTGCCGCGCACGCCCCATTTCGGCAACGAGAAACGAGGCCTGAAGCGGCCCAGACTCAAACGGATCGCCATCGAAATTCCCCCAACGCTCTTGCTTATATTTTGCGGCCGGCAGTATCGGCGGCGCCGGTTAAAAAATCGCAATTCGCGCAATCGGTTGCGCTCGTTCCGCAGAGCGAAAAAGAAGGGCCGGCAACAATGCCGGCCCTTCATCAGGATAAGGTTTTGCTAACCGATCAGTAACGCGCGACGACCGGGCTTGCCCAGTTGAAGCGGTAGTTCACGCCCGCCTTGAAGGTGTGGTCGTCGGTGGTGAAGTTGCCGGCCGGCACCAGCGCGCCGGGCGAGATGAAATGCGCGTCGCCGAAATTGTAGTACTGGTACTCGGCCTTGGCCGACCAGTTCGGCGCGAACATGTATTCGAGGCCGGCGCCGACGGTGTAGCCGTTGCGGTGATCGCCGTCGATGACGAAGCCGATCGGCACGCCGCCGAACGTCACCTTCTCGTTGTTGTCCGAATAGGCGTAGCCGCCCTTCACGTAGATGAGGCCCGGGCCCCAGGTGTAGCCGACGCGGCCGGTGATCGAGCCGAGCCCGCGCTGGTCGTTGGTGTAGGCAAAGCCGCCGGGGAAAACCGCGCCGACATTGCCGGATAGCCAGGAATACTGGCCTTCGAGGCCGACCACGAAGTTCGGGTTGAACTGCCAGTCCGCACCGACCTGCACGCCGCCGAGGAAACGGCCGTTGCCGTTGTTGCCGGTAGAGAGGCCGTTGAAATTGTTGTCGCTGGAGAACGCGCCGCCGACATGGGCGCCGAGATAGAATCCCGTCCAGTTGTAGATCGGCGCGGCATAGGCCGGCGCGGGCGACTTGTAATAGTTGCGCGCGCCGAGATCGGCGCCAACGGCGGGCGCGGCCGCGCCCAGCACGAACAGCGCCACGGTCGCGAACAGAATCTTCTTCATTGTCTTGAACTCCAACACTTCATCCCCGGCAGGCGCGCTTGCCGCGCCGTCGTTGCTTTCGCAGATAGCTCGCTTTTGAGGAAAATGCTGTCACATCCGTGGCACAGCGTCAGTCAACCTAACTTATTGGGCTGCAAATGATTTTCGTGCTTAATGGCGGCTTAAGAAGTGATGAAGGAAGGCTTAACTTTGCGCTCTTCCGGCAACTTGCAAGCAGCTTTCATTAACCAAGACGGCGCCGCACCTCGTCGCGCATCTGCTCGCGGAACGCCGCGCGCCGGGCGGGGCGGTCTTCCTCGCGCACGTCATGGCGATCGAAGACGTTGAAGTTCTCCAGGATCGGATAGCGCTCGCTCGCCATCGCGAGCACGCGCAGCACCTTGGTTGCGGCCACCGTCGGGCCGCTCACCTCCCACCGCCGGATGGTGTCGGCGCCGCCCTTCTCCGACAATCCGCACAGTTTTGCCATGTCGGCCGCGGTCAGCTTCCTGTCGATGGCGTCGGAGAGGTCGCTGCGGAGTTGCTTCAGTTCGGGGCCCGTCATCTCAGTCGCGTCCAGGGAAGTCACCGAGGCAATGCAGTAACGCTGATTCGGGTCCATCCGAAGGCGGGCGGTCGCACGTAGCGACCCGCGCGGCGCGCTGGTCTCGCGCGCGCCGGGCTGTGAAGGAAGGGATGTCGCATGCCTGTGTTCAAGCTGCCCTTGTCGGGGGATGTCGTGCAGACCATCAAGCCGATCACCTCGTTCTTCAGCCCGGCCGGTGGCCGGTTCGGCCTCGTCAACATTACGATCGGGCAATCCTCGGCGCCGGAGGTCGAGGGCGACGTTCTGTCGGATGTCGCCAGTTACGGCAAGCAGATCGGCCAGATCGCAGATGCGCTGCTCGCCGTGATCGAGCATCTGGAGGTGCATCCCGAGAACGTGATCGGCGACAACAAGGCGATCGCGGCCTTCAAGGATATGATGCATGCGGTCGCGACCGTGAAGGAGCGGCATAACCGCAAGGCGTGCCGCCCGAAGCGGCGTTGATCGTGCAGCATCGCTGCGTTGCGGCACATTTCGATCTGTGCGGCGTTACCAGTCTGGCCCGCACCGCGCCCGTTCGATCGACGAGCGGCCGGTGGGGATCACGTCGATGAAAGGATCAGCCATGACAAGCACCAGACTCGCCATTGCCGCACTCATCACTGTCGGGCTGGCCATAGCGCCGTTCGCTGCCGAGGCGAAGAAGCACAGGTCCGCCAGACACCATAGCTATGGCACCGCTGTTGTGGCTCCGACCCATGGGAGCGCCGGACTGGCGGCAACAACGCAACCCAGGACCTACGGAAGCTCTGGACAGGCCATTGGGACCGTCACGGCCCCGTCGATCGGATCGTACAACTGGCCGTCAGTCGGCGTGACCAACGCGGTCCCGACCTGGCGCAATACGAACCCGCCGGTCAGGTAGAGGGCAATTTCGGCGATGCCGACGCCGGCAAGTTCTTGCCGATGCTCAATCGGACGTGTGACCTAGCGCGGGATGAGTTTCGGTTGAATCGATGCGAGCCCAGAATTCGGATCACCTCTCCCGTAGGGAGAGGTCGGATCGCATCGAAAGATGCGATCCGGGTGAGTTACGGACTTACCGAACGCCGCGGCCCCTCACCCGGATTGCTGCGCAATCCGACCTCTCCCCGTTGGGGAGAGGTGAACCCCGGACAGCCGACTGAACCTAATTTCATCATGCTTTAGCGCACGCCCGTCGCCAATCCGGAAAGCAGGTAGAGCGCGACCAGTAATGTCCCGACTGACAGCATCGTCGTGATCGAGACCGTGGCCGCGACCAGCGCCTCCTCGACCTTGTGCTCGTGAGCCAGGACGTACACGGTCTTTGCCGTCGGCACGGCCGCGCACACGACTGCGGCGACGGTGTAGAGCGGATTGAGGCCGGAGACCACGCAAAGTCCGTAGACGATCAGCGGCATGATCACCAGCTTCACGGTCGCGAGCGCGAACGTTGCCGTGAGCTTGGACCGCAGGCCTTCGACCGACAGACCAAGTCCGATGGCAAGGAGCGCGCAGGGCGTGAGTGCGGCTGCGATCATGTTCAGATAGGCAGCGACCGGCGCCGGAATCGGCAAGCCTGTGATCGCCCACACGAGACCGATGAGGGTCGACAGGACCATCGGATTGAGCAGGATCTGCTTCACCAGTCCGGCAGCGTGCGCAGACGGCCCGCGAGCATCCCGCCTTTCGAGGAGGATGACCGTGATCGGGAACATCACGGCTGCCACGAACACCGTTGCCACCGCGGCTGGCAAGACAGCAGGCTGGCCGTAGATGGCGTGCAGGATCGGCAGCGCCACGAACCCGGTATTGGTCATCGCTGCCGTCATGCCATAGATCGTGCTGCTGGCGATATCATGCTCGCTTCTGGCGCGAACCACCAGGAAGACGAGCGCGAAGCAGAGCAGCGAGCCACCGCCGAATGCGAGCAGAAAGCGCCATTCCAGGAGATTGCGTGCCGGCTCCTGGGCGATCGTGACGATCAGCAGCGCCGGCATCGCCACGTTGTAGGCAAAATGCACCAGGGCGTCGGCGAGCGAGCGGGACAGGTAGCCGAGCGCCCCGGCCAGCCAACCGGTGACAATGATCGCGAACACGGGAAGAACGAGGCTGGCGACTTCCATCCGGTTTCCCCTTCTACTGCTTGCTCGTCGACGATACTCAGACCAGGCAGCCAAAGGGTATGTTACTCTGGCGGTGTATTGTCGTCACCGCTCAACTTGGTCGAGCCGTTGCAGCCCGTGCGGGTCGAACGGCTCGACCGTCTGCATGATCGGGGGCTCAGGCAATCGCCTCGCGAAGATCGCGCGGACGAAGTCAAGCCCCGACATCGATGCCATCACGTCGATGGGCACAACGCCGTATTCGATTGTCTGCTTGCCGGATTTATCGACCATGACGTCTCGACACCACGTTGTCACGCCCGGACCTGATCCGGGCATCCATCATTCTTCAGAAAGATGGACTGCCGGGTCAAGGCCCGACAATGCGGCTACACCCGCGTCCGTTCTGATCCAGTTGGTGAATTTCGACGACCAGCGTGACGTTGAAACAGGCCGCCCTCTTGTAGGCCGTTGTCGCGTCCTGAACGTTCTTGCCGTCTTTGTTACGAGTGCTCAGGCGCGCCAGTGGCGCTCGAGCCTCGTCAGTCGCCGCAGCGTTTACGATTAGGCCGCTCGTAGCGACCGGGGAAGCGCCCTTCCACCTAAATTCCCCTGCCGTTCTGCTGGCCGATCACGCAGCGCCATGCCGCCAGGCGCTCGGCCGGATGCTGGTTCATCCATTCGGCGAGCTGTGGCGCGCCCATCAGGCAGGACTGCACCGAGATGTCAGCGAAGTCCGAGGTGGTGACGATCTGCTCGTGGCAATTTGCCGGAGAGGAGAGGCTGCAAAGCACGGCGATGATCTTGATCACGAGAGGTTGCCCCCGTCGTTGCCCCTAGCCGCGCGAGTGATCGTTGCGTTGTCCTGCTGCGCGCTCACCGGAGCAGCCGGCGGGAAGATGCTGTCATAGATCGCGCGCGCCTCCTTAATGAGGCGCAATCGCTCGCGCTCGGACCTTGAGACAAACTGAATAACTTCGCCCATGTCGACTCCAAACATTAACTGGCGTCCATCATGAGATGATGGAAATCATTCGATGTTGAAGTGGGATGTCGCTTGCAGCTTTGAAGCTGTGCGGCGGTCACGAAGAATAAAAAGCGCGTGACTGCGCCGGCGCGCACGGTCCGATTCGGTCCCATATCAGTTCCGGGTCAAAGGCGGTACCCCGCCTCTTCGCCGGCCTTCAACATCGCCTCGACCGAGCGAGTGTCCACCTCACCCGAGCTCAAATACCGGGTCGATGATGGCGGCTTTCTTCGTCGCCGGATCAGCGACCAGATAGCTCTCCGTGTTGGTCGGTTCGTCGAAGAACGCGCCGTCGCGGCGAACGCTGCCGCGAAACTCTTCAATCACGCCCGCGCCGGCAATGTGAAGTGGCGCTGTGCCTCCGTATTCGCACTCGCAGGCGTCGGAGCGATGCCAACTCAGCCAGGGCGGATCGTCCCGGCGACCGACTGCGCCTTATGCCGCCGGCGCGCGCTCTTTCCGTCCCGGCACCGCCGCCAGCAGCTGGCGCGTATAGGCGTGCTCCGGCGCGGCGAAGAGCTGCGCGGTCGGCTTCAGCTCGACGATGGCGCCGCGCTGCATCACCGCGATGCGGTCGCAGATTTGGGCGGCGACGCGCAAATCGTGGGTGATGAACAGCATCGACAGGCCGAGGCGCACCTTGAGATCTTCGAGCAGCCTCAAGACCTGCGCCTGCACGGAAACGTCGAGCGCAGAGACGGCCTCGTCGGCGACGATGATCTCGGGCTCGAGCGCGAGCGCCCGCGCGATGCCGATGCGCTGGCGCTGACCGCCGGAGAATTCGTGCGGGTAACGGTCGAGCGCGCCGGCGTCCAAGCCGACCATCTTCAGGAGATCGCGGGCGCGATCGAACGCCACCTTCGGCGCGGTGCCGGCTGCGATCGGGCCGTCGGCGATGATGCTGCCGATCTTGCGCCGCGGATTGAGGGAAGCGAACGGATCCTGAAAAATCATCTGGATGCGATGGCGCTCGGCACGGAGCGCCTTACCTTCGAGCGCGGTGAGATCGGTCTCGCCGATCCGCACCGTGCCGCGGTCGGGCTCGATCAGTCGCATCACGAGGCGGGCCACCGAGGACTTGCCGGAGCCGGACTCGCCGACGAGGCCGAGCGTCTCGCCCTTCAGGATCGTGAAGTTGACCTCGCGCGCGGCATCGACCCTTCGATCCTCGCGGAACCATCCGCCTGACGTCACATAGGTCTTGTCAAGCCCAATTACCTCGACGGCCCTGGCCTGATCGTCGAGCGGTGTGCGTGCCGGCGGATCCATGGACGGCACCGCCGCGAGCAGCGCCTTGGTGTAGTCGTGCTGCGGCTCATTGAAGACGACGGAGGCGGGGCCTTCCTCAACGACCTTGCCGTGGCGCAGCACCACGACCTGGTCGGCGATATCAGCGACCACGCCGAAATCATGGGTGATGAACATCACCGCCATCTTGCGGTTGCGCTGGAGGTTGCGGATCAGCTTCAGGATCTGCGCCTGGGTGGTGACGTCGAGCGCGGTGGTCGGCTCGTCCGCGACCAGCACCGCGGGCTCGAGCGCGAGCGCCATCGCGATCATCGCGCGCTGGCGCTGGCCGCCGGAGAGCTGGTGCGGATAGGCGCGCACGATTCGCTCGGGGTCGGGCAGGCCGACCTCGCGCGCCAGCGCCAGTGCCTTGGCGCGCCGTTCCTTCGGCGTGAGCAGGCCGTGCGCCTCGAACATCTCCGCCATCTGGTCGCCGATCCGCATCAACGGATTGAGCGCGGTCATCGGCTCCTGAAAAATCATCGCGAGCCGGCGGCCGCGCAGGTCGCGCCAGGCGTCGTCGTCGAGCTTGAGCAGGTCGCGGCCTTCGAACTGGATCTCGCCGGAGGTGACACTCACCGTGTCGGGCAAGAGGCCCGTTAGCGCATGCGCACACATCGACTTGCCGGAGCCGGATTCACCGACGACGCAGACGATCTTGCCGGGCTTCAGGTCGAGCGAGACGCCGTCGACCGCAAACGGCCGCTCGGCGCCCTTCGGCAGTGCGATCTTGAGGCTCTTGATCGAGACGACGGGCGGCGCGGTCATCATCAGCGTCCCTCGCGCGACAGGCGCGGATTGAGCGCGTCGTTGAGGCCTTCGCCGATCAGGTTGAGGCCGAGCACCGAAATCAGGATCGCGACGCCGGGAAACACGGTGATCCACCAGGCCTGGCGGATCACGGTGCGGCCGGCGCCGACCATGTAACCCCAGGAGATCAGGTTGGGATCGCCGAGGCCGAGGAACGACAGCGAGGATTCCAGCAGGATCGCGGTTGCGACCATCAGCGAGGCCAGCACGATCACCGGCGACAGCGCATTCGGCAAGATCTCGCGCAGGATGATCCAGGTGTTGCTCTGGCCGGTGACGACGGCGGCCTGGACATATTCGCGCGTGCGCAGCGACAGCACCTCGCCGCGGACGAGGCGGGCGACCGGCGGCCAGCTCACCACGGCGATCGAGGCCACGATCGAATAGATCGAGGGCTGCAGGATCGCGACCAGCACGATCGCGAGCGCGAAGCTCGGAATGGTCTGGAAGAATTCGGTGAAGCGCATCAGGGCGTCGTCGACGTTGCCGCCGAAATAGCCCGCCATGGCGCCGATCGGCACGCCGACGATCAGCGCCACCAGCGTCGAGATGAGGCCGACCAGCAGCGACACGCGCGCGCCGAAGATCATGCCGGCGAAGACATCGCGGCCGAGCGCGTCGGTGCCGAGCGGCACCGTCGAGAGCGTGAAGGGCGGCAGGAACGGCCGCTGCACCATGCGCCAGGGCGAGTTCGGGAATAGCATCGGCCCGAATACCGCGACCGCGATCGCAAAGAGCAGGATGATGAGCCCGATGACGCCGCTCGGGCTGCGCAGCATCGACTTCCAGAACTGTTTCATGATGCGAATTCGATGCGCGGATCGACCAGGCGGTAGACGAGGTCGGTGATGAGGTTGAAGATCAGCACCATGGCGGAGCAGATCACGAAGACGCCGAGCAAGAGGTTGTAGTCGCGTTGCAACAGCGCGTCGTACATCAGCCGCCCGATGCCGGGCCAGGCGAACACGGTCTCTGTGATGACGGCGCCGCCGATCAGCGTGCCGGAATGCACGCCCGCGAGCGTCACGACCGGAAGCAGCGCGTTGCGCAGCACGTGGCGGCGCTGGATCACGGCATCGCTGAGGCCCTTGGCGCGCGCGGTCTTGACGAAGTCGAGCCGCTTCACCTCCAGCATCGAGGCCCGCGTCATGCGCGTGTAGGTCGCCATGAAGAACAGGCCGAGCGTCATGGCCGGCATGATCAGGTGCTTTGCGACGTCGATCACGTGGGCGAAGCCGGTGTAATTGCCGCCGACCGTGTCGTAGCCGAAGCTCGGCAGCCAATCGAACGTGACGGAGAACAGAAGGATGCCCATCAGCGCCACCCAGAAGATCGGCATGGCGTAGAAGATCAGCGCGAAGATCGTGACGGCGGTGTCGAGCCAGGTCCCGGCAAAGCGCGCCGCGAAGGTGCCGAACAGGATGCCGAGCGCGAGCGAGATCGCGAACGCCGTCAGCGTGAGCAGCAACGTCGCGGGCAGCCGTTCGAGGATCAGTTTCGATACCGGCGCCTGCTGGCGGAAGGAGAAGCCGAGATCGAGGGTCGCGACGCCCTTGACGTAGATGAAGAGCTGCTCGGGCAGCGGCTTGTCGAGGCCGAACTTTTCCCTGAGCTGCTTGACGAACACCTGGTCGCTGGCGCCGGCCTCGCCCGCCATCACGACCGCGGGGTCGCCGGGCGCAAGCCGGATCAGGAAGAAATTGAGGACGACGATCGCGAGCAGGACGATCACGCCCTTGAGGACACGCTGAGCGACGAAGGAGAGCATATCTATAGCGCAGTGAGATTGGGTTGCGTGTCACCGCGATCACGGTGCACTCCCTCTCCCGCTTGCGGGGGAGGGCAGGGGTGGGGGTGTCTCCGCGGAGAAGGTCTCCGAGTGGAGAGAGCCCCCACCCGCCGCGCTTGGGACGATGCTTCGCATCGCCCGGCGCGCGTCGACCTCCCCCGCAAGCGGGAGAGGTGCACCTTGTCGGCGGCTCGAACAGCAATCATTCGGCAAAAGCTATAGCACGAGAGATTGGACGCGAAGCGCCATCACTTGTCGAGCCATGCGTCCTTGAAGCCGTCATTGACGCCGATCCCGGTGGTGATCAGGTTCTTGACCTTGCAGCGCGTGATGGTCGGGAATTGCAGCTCGAGCATCCAGGCCACCGGCACGTCGTCGACCAGGATCTTCTGCGCCTTCTCGTAGATCTCCTTGCGCCTGGAATCGGGCGTTGCGACCGCGCCGTCGGCGAAGAGCTTGTCGATCTCGGGATTGGAGTAGCCCTCGACGTTGTTGAAGATCTGGCCCTTGGCGATGGCACTGGAGACGTAGTTGCGGCCGACGCCGAGCGCGGGATCGCCGTACTGGTAGAGATAGGTGAAGGCGATGTCGTAGTCCCAGTCGCCGATCTTCTGGTTGCCGCCGGCAACGTCGGTGGCGATCGTCTCGATGTTCATGCCGACGTCCTGGAGGTTCTGCTTCACCGCCTCGCCCCAGCGCTGCCAGGTCTCGCCATAGGCGAGCGGCAGGAGGCGGATCTTCTCGCCCTTGTAGCCGGCTTCCTTCAGCAGCGCCTTGGCCTTGGCCGGGTCATACGGATATTTCGGCACGTCGTCGGTGTAGAACCTGATGGTCGAGGCCGACGGTCCGGTGGCGACCTTGCCAAGCCCGTTCCAGATCGCGTCCTTGGCAAAATCGCGGTCGATCGCATACATGATCGCCTGCCGCACCCGTTTGTCGGCGAGCGGGCCCTGGCGGTTGTTGAGCCACAGCCAGGCCAGCGGCGAGAAGAACTCCCAGCCGGCGCCGGTTACGCAGGTGTCCTTCAGCTTGGACAGGCGCGGCACGTCGAAATTCTCGACCGAGCCGCCGGGCAGCACGTCGACCTTGCCGGTCTCATACGCCACCGAGCGCGCGGCGGCGTCGGGGATGATCTGCCAGTAGATCTCGTCGAGATAGGGCTTGCCCTTCTCGTGGTAGTTCGGGTTCTTGACCAGGCGAATGAACGAGCCCTTCTGCCATTCCTTGAACATGAAGGGGCCGGTGCCGACCGGCGCGTTGTTGTAGGGGTTGGTCTTCCAGTCGGTGCCTTCATAGAGATGCTTCGGCACCATCGGCATCGAGCCGACCTCGAAGATGCCGAGGAAGGGGCCGAACGGCTGCTTCAGCGTGAACACCACCGTGTCGTCGTCGGGGGCCTCGACCTTGTCGACCTGCCCGAGGTTGTTACGCGCACGCGCGTGCGTCTGCCTCAGCATCTCGATCGAGAACAGCACGTCGGCGGCGGTGAAGGGCTTGCCGTCATGCCAGGTCACGCCCTTCTTGAGCTTGAAGGTGTAGGTCTTGGCGTCCTCGCTGACGCTCCAGCTCTCGGCGAGCTCGGGTTGCGGCTCGAGCTTGGGGCTGTAGCGCAGCAGTCCCTCAAAGATGTTGCCCGACACCATCTGGGTCGGACCGTTCTGGATCATCGCAAGCATCAGGCCGGGCGGCTCGGGCTGGATCACCGCATTGATCACGCCCCCTGTCTTCGGCTCTTGCGCCAGCGCCGAAGCCGTGAGACCGCAAGCCAGGAGGAGACCAAGCAACACTCGTTTTGGCATGTCGTATCTTTCTCAAGCGAGACCAGCCGTAAACGCTTCGCAACGTCCTCGCGCGCAAAGCTACGGCCGGCCCATCCCAGTCCCCATCCAGTATCGAGGCTCACACAGTCGCATTCGGCGCCGCAAGATGAAAGTCTCGACAGCGATCGCACAAAAAATGTACAGCGCGTCCTGTTTTCACTTGATTCATTCTCTTGTCACGGAGACAAGTCGGGGCATGGACAATGCGACGCGCTCCGAACGATCCCGCAACGCTGCGCTCGATGCGGCCCTAGCCATCATCGCGCGCGACGGGCCGGGCCGGCTGACGCTCGACGCGATTGCGCGCGAGAGCGGCCTCAGCAAGGGCGGCGTGATGCACCAGTTCCGCACCAAGGAAGCGGTGCTGAAGGCGCTGCTCGAGCGGGAGATGGCGCGCTTCGAGGAGTTCTCGACGCCTTACCGCGCGAAGGCGCGCGCGGAGTCTGCAAATCCCGAGCTCGCCACAGAGATCGCCACGGTGCGGGAAGCCGTCAACGCGCCGAATTCGGCCGCGCTCGCACTGCTCGCGGCGATGGTCGAGAATCCCGACCTGATGGCCATGCCCCGCGCGAGCGATGAAAAGACGATCGCGGCGATCAAGGCCGAGGCCACGGACCCGGATCTCGCAATGCTGCGCTGGGCCGCGGCGCGCGGCCTCCTGCTGGGCGCGCTGTTCGGCATGT
This sequence comes from Bradyrhizobium centrolobii, assembly GCF_001641635.1. Classification (GTDB taxonomy): domain Bacteria; phylum Pseudomonadota; class Alphaproteobacteria; order Rhizobiales; family Xanthobacteraceae; genus Bradyrhizobium; species Bradyrhizobium centrolobii. The sequence goes on along the minus strand of NZ_LUUB01000028.1, from coordinate 15,442 downwards.
CGCCGCTGCCCAAGGCGGAGCGCGAACGCCTGTTCGAACGCCTGCTCGACGACAGCCAGTGGAGCACGCTGGAAAAGCCGACGAGGTCGCGCAGCGTCAAGGCCGCTGCGCCGGCGGCAAAGACCGCAAGGCCGCGCAAGCGCGCCTGATTCATCGTTAACAGTCTCCGACCGATCGCTGCCCAAAGCCGCGCCTGTGGCCAAATGCGTCAGGCCGTCATTTCGGTACTTTACAAACCAACTGGTCGGTTTTATAAGTGGAAACACTGAGGCGGCCCAAGGCGTCTGAGATGGCCCCGGACGATGCCTTGAGCCGGCGATGGTGAGCGCCGCAGCCGCGTCTGGTCCCGCACGCGGCTGCGGTCGCCATTGCCTTACCTAAAAGCCGCAAGAGGAGTCTGGAATGGATCGCTCGATCGCCCTGCGCGGTCTGGGAACGCTATTGCTGTGCGCGGTCGTGGTCGGCTGCGCCTCGGTCGCGCCCGTGCCCTATTCGGAGATGGCGTCCTCAGCCTACATGGCGCCGGACAGGTCGGACGCTTCCGGCCGCGTGCCCTACCGCTATTCAACGGCGGTTGATTGGCGCGCCTATAACAGGGTGATCCTCGAACCGGTCGTGATCTACCGCGGCAGGGATCATCAGTTCGGCGACATGTCCGACAAGGACAAGGCGACGCTCGCCGCCTACATGCAAACCCGCTTCGCCGACCGCTTGCGCGGCCGCTTCGCGCTCGTGCGCGAGCGCGGGCCGAACACGCTGCGGATCCGGCTGACGCTCACCGGCGCCGTCACCAACACGCCGGTGCTCGGCACGCTCTCCCGCTTCGATCTCGCCGGCGCGGTCTATAACGGCGTGCAGGCCGCGCGCGACGGCGAGGGGATGATGACCGGCTCGGTCATCTACGGCGTCGAGATCTTCGACGCCGCGACCTCGCGCCTGCTTAGCGCCTACGTCACCAAGCAGTACCCGGGCGCCTACGACATCAAGGCCAGCGTCGGCTCGCTCGCGGCCGCCACAGCCGGCGTCGACAAAGGCGCCGATGCGCTGATGGCGCAGTTGAACTGACGCCGCAACCCACTCAACGAAAGGTATCGCAGATGAACATCATCCTTCGCTTCGTGCTGCGCATCGCGATCACTATCGTGATGATGGTCTTTGGCGGCCGCGCGGGCGCCGCCGCGCCCGCC
>NZ_LUUB01000028.1:0-14242 GCF_001641635.1 Bradyrhizobium centrolobii | reverse complement strand
CCAGCGGCACCTGGCTCGTCGAGGACGGCCGCGCGCGCGTGCGGCTCGAGCGCTGCGGACCGTCGCGCGACCGCATCTGCGGCTTCATCGTCTGGATGAAAGAGCCGGCGGACAAGCACGGCCAGCCCTATCGCGACAGCCTGAATCCCGATCCCGACAAGCGCGCCCGCGCGCTGCTCGGCCACCAGCTCATCATGGGCTTGCAGGCGACGCCCGACGGACGGTTCGCCGGCGACATCTACAATGCCGAGGATGGCAAGTCCTATTCGGTCTCGCTGTGGCGCGACTCCTCCGACCGCCTCAAGCTCAAGGGCTGCCTGATCAAGCTGTTGTGCCAGACCCAGACCTGGCAGCAGACTCTCGACGTGCAGCCGGGCCAGCTCGTCGGCCTGACCGGCGATCTCAACGGTCCCCGCGCCGACAAGGAATGGGCGGCGGTGCCGGCCCCGAAGCCGACCCAGGCCAAGGCGAAGTAGCCGCCGGCTTCATGGCCTCATCGATGCATGTGCATTTCGGCCGGGAATAAACTCAGTCGCCTTGCGATAGGTCAGAAGCGGACCCGGATTTGATCGGGATCAAAGCCAACTCACCGCTTTTGCGATCCAATGGCAACTAGCGGGACGAGGAGCTGCGCGTCCGGTACCATCCGAACTCTGAGGCGATCGATGGATGTCCACGCCACGACCATGCCTGCGGGCGATGCCAGCGACGTCGGGATTGAACCATCCGGCGTTTCCTTGCCTGCGGATGATGGCACAAGGCGCTGCGCGCAGTTGCTGTGCGATGCGGGCCTGCGTCTGACGCGCCAGCGCCTGCTGCTCGGCCGGTTGCTGTTTCTCGGCGGCCATCGTCACGTCACCGCGGAGCAGCTCTACGAGGAAGCGACGGCCGCAGACATGCGCCTGTCGCTGGCGACCGTCTACAACACGCTGAACCAGTTCACCGAGGCGGGCCTCGTGCGCCGGATCGCGGCTGACGGCATCAAGTCGTTCTTCGACACCAATACCAGCGTGCATCCGCACTTCTATCTCGAAGGCGAGGACATGCTGGTGGATGTCACGGGTGGACTCACCTTCACGAGGGTGCCGGAGCCGCTTCCCGGCCACGAGATCGCGCGGCTCGACGTCATCGTCCATCTGCGCAGGAAGATCGCGTAGCGCCGCCATGCGAGCCGTGCCAGACTGAATGCATCGAGCGCGTGATCTTCTTTGCCTCTCCCCGCCTGCGGGGAGAGGCCGCATCGCATCGAAGATGCGATGCGGGTGAGGGGGACTCTCCGCGAGTCTCACTGTTACCGTCTTTGCGGATAGAGCCCCTCACCCCGACCCTCTCCCCGTAAGAACGGGCAGAGGGAGTACTACCGCAATCCCGCCCGCCGGAATCCCTCCATATAGTGCTCGCGATCGGCGTCGTTCGTCCACGGCAGCTGGGTCGCGATCCAGTGCAGCGAGACGTTGGGCTGGGTGCGGCGGAGCTCGCGCAGCGCCATCTCCGCGAGCGCGCCGTCGCCGGTCATGCCGGCGGAGACGGCGAGCACGCGATAGGCGCCGGTGAGGTCGCCGCGATGGCGGATCGCCTCGCGCGCGAGCGCGATGGCCTCGTCATAGCGCCGCTCGGTGAAGCGCGCATAGCCGGCGATGCCGTGATAGATCGCCAGCGACGGATCGCGCGGTGAGAGCCTGATCGCTCTTTGCGCCGCCTCGAACGAATCCCTGGAACGTCCCGCATAGGACAGCGCCAGCGCGTAATAGCCCTGCGCCAGCGAAAAGTTCGGGTTGAGCGTGAGCGCCTGCTCGAACTCGGACAGCGCGTCGGCCAGCCGCCGCGTCGAGAAGAAGACGCTGCCGAGCGCGGTATGCGCCCAGGCATCCTCATGGTCGCAGCGCACCGCGGCGAGCGCGGCGGCCTCTGCGATCGGGGCCGCGGTTGCGAGCTCGGCCCAGCCGAGATGCACGCCGAACATATGGCTCGCCGCCAGCACCGACAGCGCCTGGCCGTAGGTCGGGTCGATCGCGACCGCCCGTTCGAGCAGCGCATGCGCCGCAATGTGGTCCTGCCGCGTGACGCGCCAGTAATGCGACAGCGCCCGCATCAAGAGATTCCAGGCATCCAGGCTCGCGGGCGGCTTGCGGTGCGCGCGAAAATTCTCCGCGGCATGGATCTGCGGCTCGATCGCCGCGACGATCGCATTGGTGATCTCGTCCTGCACGGCGAAGACGTCGACGAGCTCGCGGTCGTAGCGCTCGGCCCAGAGATGGCTGCCGGTGGTGGCGTCGTTGAGCTGGGCGGTGATCCGCACGCGGCTGTCCGCCTTGCGTACGCTGCCCTCGACGATGTAGCGGACGCCCAGCTCCCTGGCGATCTGCCGGACGTGGACCGCGCGTCCCTTGTAGGTGAAGGATGAATTGCGCGCGATCACCAGGAACCAGCGCTGTTTCGACAGCGCGGTGAGGATGTCCTCGCTGATCCCGTCGCCGAAATATTCCTGATCGGGATCGCCGCTCATGTTCTCGAAGGCAAGCACCGCGATCGCCGGACGGTCGAGCGCCGTGCGCGCGGGCGCGGACCTCGCCTCGGCCGGCGCGGGTGGCGCCGCAGTCTCCTCCATGACGTCGCCGACAAAGCGAAAGCCCTTGCGCGGAACAGTCCTGATCAGCCGTTGCGCCGCGCCGTCGTCGCCGAGCGCCTTCCGCGCGGCGTTGATGCGGCTGTTCAGGGCGGAGTCGGAGACGATGCGGTCGTCCCAGACATGCCGGATCAGGTCATCCTTGCTGACCACGCGCGCGCGTTCGGTGACCAGATAGAGCAGCAGATCGAACACCTGCGGTTGCAGCGGCACGGCGGCGCCGCCGCAGGTCAGCTCGCGAAGGTCAGTGTCGAGAATATGATGTTCCAGGCGAAATCGCACGGCTCTGTAATCTCAAGCAAAAATCAAAGTTGTCTCACGCTAAAATCAACCGTCCGCAAAAGTCCTGACCCGTCTGATGCGGCATGGTGCAGCGACCAGATAGTGCCGACGCCTCGGCACAACGGAGCTGTTTATGACCCAAATTGATCACCAGGTGCATTCCATTGGCCCGGAGGTTGCGGGCTCTTGCATTTTCAGATTCATCGCCTTTCTGTACGGAATTGCGGCATATCTCGTGTTTTTCGTCACCATTCTCTACGCCATCGGCTTCGTCATGGGGCTGGTGGTGCCGAAGAGCATCGACACTGGAACCGACACGTCCACGGTCGAGGCCGTCATCATCAATCTCCTCCTGATGGCGCTGTTCGCCGTTCAACACAGCGTGATGGCGCGCCAGCGCTTCAAGGCGTGGTGGACCCAGTACGTCCCGAAGCCCATCGAGCGCAGCACCTATGTGCTGCTGGCGAGCCTGTCGCTGCTCCTCCTGTTCTGGCAGTGGCGTCCGCTGCCCGCGATCGTATGGGATGTCCAGGATCCGGATTTCGCCGTGACGCTCGCCACGCTGTCGTTCGCAGGCTGGGTGCTAGTCTTCACCTCGACCTTCGTGATCAATCATTTCGAGCTGTTCGGGCTGAACCAGGTGACCAATCATCTCCTCGACAAGGAAGCGCCGCCGCCGCGCTTTCGGACGCCGCTGTTCTACAAATTCGTACGCCATCCGATCTATCTCGGCTTCATCATCGCGTTCTGGGCGGCGCCAACCATGACCGTGGGGCATCTGTTGTTCGCAAGTGTGACCACGCTCTACATCCTCGTCGGCATCGCGCTGGAGGAGCGCGACCTCATCGACCTCTTCGGCGACGAGTACCGGCAGTACAAACAACGCGTGTCGATGCTTATTCCCTGGCGCAAGTCGGCTTGATTCGGGCTTGCCGCCTTGCACGCGCGGCCTGAAGCTTCGCCTCTCTCCGCTTGCGGGGAGAGGCCGATTTGCGAAGCAAATCGGGTGAGGGGGCTCTCCACGAATCCATCTGCCTCCGTGACTGCGGACGCTGCCCCTCACCCCGACCCTCTCCTCGTAAGAACGGGGAGAGGGAGAAGAGGCAGCTCGCTCGCCTCACCAAACTACTTTCATCCAAGGAGAACACCAAAATGAGACATGTCGGAAATTGCTTCTGCGGCGCGGTCACGGTCGAGGTTACGGGCGCGCCGGAGGCGATGGGCTATTGCCACTGCCGCTCCTGCCGCTCGTGGTCGGGCGGGCCGGTGAATGCCTTCAGCCTGTGGAAGCCGGAAGCGGTGCACATCACGGCCGGCGCCGAGAATGTCGAGACCTACGCCAAGACGCCGCTTAGCCAGCGCAAGTTCTGCAAGAAGTGCGGCGGTCATCTCATGACCAACCACCCGCCGCTCGACATGATCGATGTGTTCGCTACCACCATTCCCACGCTTTCCTTCGCGCCGGCCGTCCACGTCAACTACGCGGAGACGGTGCTGCCGATGCGCGACGGCCTGCCCAAGCTAAAGGACTTTCCCGCCGAGTTCGGCGGCAGCGGCGAGATGATGCAGGAATAGGCGAGATCGCGTACGAGGAGCCAAGCGCTCGCTGCTTTCCCTTCTCCCCCTGTGGGAGAAGGTGGCGCGAAGCGCCGGATGAGGGGTCTCCATCGCCGAGTCAGATTGCGAGAGAGTCACGTACGGAGAGATACCCCTCACCCGTCTCGCCGCTTCGCGGCGAGCCACCCTCTCCCACACGGGGAGAGGGTGCATTGTCAATGCGGCGCGCTCGCTGTCACCTCATCCCCGCGCGCCGGAATCCCTCGATATAGTGCTTGCGATCCTCTTCCTCCTGCATCGGCAGCTCGCGCATGATCCAGTTGAGCGAGATGTTCGGCTGGGCGCGGCGCAGTCCCTGCAGGGCGGAGGCGGCGAGCTCGCGATTGCCGAGCATTCCGGCGGAGGCAGTGAGCACGCGATGTGCGCCGACGAAATCGCCGCGCTGCCTGAGCGACTCGCGTGCCAGCTGCACGGCCTCGTCATAGTTGCGGCCGATGAACTGGGCATAGGCGGCAACGCCGCAATAGATCGCCGCGAACGGGTCGCGCGGGCTCAGCCGCAGCGCGCGGCGCGCGGCGGCATCGCCGTCCTGCCAGCGGCCGGCGTAACACAGCGTCACGCCGTAGAACGCGTACGACATCGCGAAATTCGGGTTGAGCCGCAGCGCCAGCTCGAACTCGGCCAGCGCGTCGTCGAAGCGGCGGCGGAACAAATAGGTATAGGCAAGGCCGTGATGGGCCCAGGGATCGTCGCGATCGGCCTCCACCGCCGCCAGCGCGGCGCGCTCGGCGACCGGGATGGTCGCGTCCATGTCGGCCCAGCCCATATGCGCGCCGAAAATATGGCTGGTCGCGAGCAGGCCGAGCGCCTTGCCATAGGCCGGATCGATCGCGATCGCCTGTGTGAGCAGGGTCTGCGCCGCCTCATTGTCCTCGCGCGTGATGCGCCAGTAGTGCGACACTGCGCGCATCAGGAGGTCCCAGGCGTCCAGGCTGCCCGGCGGCTTCTGCTGCGCGCGAAAGCTCTCGGCGGCGTAGAGCTGCGGCTCGATCGCGGCGACGATCGCCTCGGTGATCTCGTCCTGCACGGCGAAGACGTCGGCAAGGCCGCGGTCGTAGCGCTCGGCCCAGAGATGGCTGCCGGTGGAGACGTCGTTGAGCTGCGCCGAGATGCGTAAGCGATCGCCGCTCCGCCGCACGCTGCCTTCGACCACGTAACGCACGCCGAGCTCGCGCGCGATCTCGTGGATGTGCACGGCGCGGCCCTTGTAGACGAAAGAGGAGTTGCGCGCGACGACGAAGAACCACCGCAGCTTCGACAGCGCGGTGATGATGTCCTCGCTGATCCCGTCGGAGAAATAGTCCTGCTCGCGGTCGCCGCTCATGTTGGTGAAGGGCAGCACGGCAATCGCGGGCCGGTCGGGCAGTGCCGGTGCAGCCTGCGGTTCCCCGGGCCTGCGCCCGGGTTCCAGCGTGGCCGCGCCGGCCTTCATCGCGACGTCGCCGACAAAGCGAAAGCCCTTGCGGGCGACGGTGCGGATCAGCGCCTGGCTCGCGCCGTCGTCGCCGATCGCCTTGCGCGCCGCGTTGATCCGGCTGGTCAGGGTGGATTCCGAGACGACGCGTCCATGCCAGATCTTGTCGATCAGCTCGTCCTTACTGACCACCCGGTCGCGATTTTCCATGAGGTGGACGACGAGATCGAAAACCTGCGGCTCGACGGAAATGGGAACCTGCTCGCGGCTCAGCTCGCGCCGGTCGGTATCGAGAAGGTGGTCCCTGAATACAAACTGCACGTCGAAAACGGGCCTCACGACAAAATCAGGCAAATGAAATTGCAATATGGATTCCGCGCTGAAGTCTGTGAGTCCGCCCGAGGGCATGCTCGGTTCATCCAATTCAGGGATGCCTGCCATGCCGTTTGCGGATAGGAAGACAACGTCGGATAGAATGTGGCGGTTTGGCGCGCGTTGTCTCGAGACGCTGCGTCAATCACGCGAACGTCAGGCGATGCGAGTCATCGCCGGCTATGCCCGTTTGCTGGAACAAGGCAACGACAGCGCGGCGCCCTGTCGCTTACCGCCAGGTCGCCGCGCATCGGTCGATGACAGATCAACGTGCGCAGTTCCGAAGAGGCCCGGTCTGCTTCTTGGCGCGATCGCGGTGGTGTTGATCGCGCTGCATGCAATCTGCGCGGCGATGATCCTCGACCATGCGCTGCTGCGCGCACCCGAGCTGATCGCGATCAGCGGCGGTGACCGAATGGGCTGGTCCGACTGAACGACTTGCCCGCCGTCGCCTTGGGAGCGACGGCGGAAGTGACGTCCGGGATTGTCAGGGCATTGCGACGGCGACGTTGTTACGGGCAGGGATGGCGCCTGCCGTCATTGCCGAGGAAGGTGCTGCTGTTCGGGTCATACGACCGGTAGCGTTGCATGCAATAGGCGACCGCGTCGCCCTCCGCGGGCGGCGGTCCATAGGCAGCCGGCGGCGGATAGGCCGGCCCATAGTAATAAGGAGAGCCATAATAGGGGGACGACGCGATGGCGCCGCCTATCAGCGCGCCGGCCGCAAGCCCTCCGACGAACGCGCCGCCGCCCCAGCCCCAGCCGCGATGTCCGTACCAGCGGACCTGTTCGACTTGGCCGGACGCAGGCCGCGTCATCGCCAGCGGCTGGCCGATCGGCGCAGCGGATACCTCGGTCAGCGTCGCTGCCGACAGGCTCGCAAGTAGACAAGCTCCAGCAACGAAGCGAAACGATTTCAACATTGTGGTCTCCTCGTCACGCGGCGGCTCTGGCGCCGCAGATGCGTGAGTGTGCAACAACTCGCACGAGGCGCTGAATTAAAGTTTGTATAGGATCGCGTGTCGCGCCCGCGCAGGCGGGACTCCTAGCCCGGATGAGCGAAGCGACATCCGGGACAGCTCGTCCCGCATATCGCTTCGCTCATGCGGGCTACGCACTACGCGGAGATACTCCGGATTGCTTCGTCGCTTCGCTCCTCGCAATGAGGACGTTAAGGTAATAGCGCGCAATCTCCTCAACGTCGCCCTGGCGAAAGCCGGGACCCATCCCGCGGAATCTATCGATTGTGGGCGGTAGGGGTACCGAACAACGAGTCTCAGCCAAGTTTCTCCCTGGGGTTATGGGTCCTGGCTTTCGCCAGGACGACACCGAATATGTGGCGAATGTCGATTGCTCTGCCGGACATCCCGCGTAATCTACGTTGCCAAACAGCAAGCCAACCACGAAGAAACGCCTATGCCCGCCTTTCCGACCTCCACCACCGTGCTCGACTCCATCCTGTTTCGCGACGCCTTCGGCACGCCGGGGATGCGGGAGGTGTTTTCGGATCTCGCGCTGGTCTCGCGTTATGCCGAGGTCGAAGTGGCGCTGGCGAAGGCGGAGGCGAGGTGCGGCGTGATTCCGCAGGAGGCGGCCGAGGCGATCGCGGCGCGCACCGATGTGACCGCGCTCGATTTCGATCTGCTGCGGCAGGAGACCGACATTGTCGGCTATCCGATCCTGCCGCTGGTGCATCAGATGGTGAAGCAATGCGGTGATGCCGGCCGCTACGTGCATTGGGGCGCCACCACCCAGGACATCATGGATACCGCCGTGGTCCTGCAATTGCGCGCGGCGCTGGAGATCATCGCACAAGACATCGCCGAATTGCGCGGCATCCTCGCAAACCTGTCGCAACGCTACCGCGACACGCCGATGGCGGGCCGTACCCATCTCCAGCAGGCGCTGCCGGTGACGTTCGGCTACAAGACCGCGATCTGGCTCGCGATGTTCGACCGCCACGCCGAGCGGCTGGAGCAATTGAAGCCGCGCGTCCTGGTCGGCCAGTTCGCCGGTGCCGCCGGCACGCTGGCCTCGCTCGGCGACAAGGGTTTTGAGGTGCAGGAGGCGCTCTGCGCCGAGCTGAAGCTCGGCGTTCCCGCCTCGACCTGGCACGTCGCCCGCGACGGTTTTGCGGAAGCCGTGAACTTTCTCGCGCTCGTCGCCGGCTCGCTGGGCAAGATCGCGCTCGACATCATGATCATGGCTTCGACCGAGTTCGCCGAGGTCTACGAGCCCTTCGTCAAGGGGCGCGGCGCATCCTCGACCATGCCGCAGAAGCGCAACCCGATCTCCTCGGAATTGATGCTCGCCGCCTCCAAGGCGGTGCGCCAGCACGCTGGCCTGATGCTCGATGCGATGGTGCAGGATTTCGAGCGTGCCACCGGTCCCTGGCACGCCGAGTGGATGGCGATCCCGGAAAGCTTCGTGCTGACCGCCGGCGCGCTGCATCAGGCGAAGTTCGCGCTCGCAGGCCTCATTGTGGACGAGAGGAAGATGGACGATAATCTCGCCATCAGCCGCGGCCTGATCGTGGCGGAAGCGGTGATGATGGGACTGGCGCCGCAGATCGGCCGGCAGGAGGCGCATGACGTGGTCTATGACGCCTGCCGGCTCGCCAACGAGAAGGGCTTGAGCCTTGCGGACGCGCTCTCGGCCGATCCGCGCATCTCTGCCAGAATCGATCGGGCCACGATCGAGGCGCTGACCTCACCGAAAAATTACCTTGGCCTTGCGCCGGCCATGGTGGATCGGGTGCTGAAATCGGCAACGCGTTGAAAACCAAACTACGCCAAACTGCGTATCTTCCGTAACGTCGCAAGACGCTCGCGCTATTGCGCCTCGCGATGCTAGACTTAGATGTGACAGAGACCTTCCACAGAGGACCCGGCATGACCGATCAACGCAATACCTCCACTCCCATCGATCCCGCAAAACTCGACCGGCTGGCCGAGGTGGCGGTGAAGGTGGGCTTGGGCTTGCGGCCGGGACAGGACCTTCTCTTGACGGCGCCCGCAATCGCGCTGCCCCTGGTGCGGCGGATCGCAGTACACGCCTACAAGGCCGGCGCGGGCATCGTGACGCCGATCCTGTCGGACGAGGAGATGACGCTGGCGCGCTACCGCCACGGCCACGACAACAGCTTTGATCGCGCCGCCGGCTGGCTCTACGAGGGCATGGCGAAAGCGTTCTCGGACAACACTGCGCGGCTCGCCATCGTCGGCGACAATCCGATGCTGCTGTCGGGCGAGGATCCGGCCAAGGTCGCGCGCGCCAGCAAGGCCAATTCCATGGCCTATCAGCCGGCGCTGGAAAAGATCGTCAATTTCGACACCAACTGGAACATCATCGCCTATCCGAGCCCGTCCTGGGCAAAGCAGGTGTTTCCCGACGATCCCGAGGAGGTCGCGGTCGGAAAGCTCGCGGACGCGATCTTCGCCGCGTCCCGCGTCGATCGTGAGAATGCGATCGACAACTGGGCGAGCCACAATGCGGTGCTGCGCGAGCGTACCAACTGGCTCAACGGCAAGCGTTTCCGCGCGCTGCATTACACCGGGCCGGGCACCGACCTCACCATTGGCCTGGCCGATGGCCACGAATGGGAGGGCGGCGCGTCGCTCTCCAAGAACGGCATCAGCTGCAACGCCAACATACCGACCGAGGAGGTCTTCACCACGCCGCATTGCCGGCGGGTCTATGGCCATGTCGTGAGTTCGAAGCCGCTGTCCTACCAGGGCACGCTGATCGACAACATCGCGGTGCGTTTCGAGGACGGCAAGATCGTCGACGCCAAGGCCTCGCGCGGCGAGGAGGTGCTGAACAAGGTGCTCGACACCGACGAGGGCGCGCGGCGACTCGGCGAAGTGGCGCTGGTGCCGCATTCCTCGCCGATCTCGCAGAGCGGGCTGTTGTTCTTCAACACGCTGTTCGACGAGAACGCCGCCTCGCATATCGCGCTCGGCCAGTGCTATTCGAAATGCTTCGTCAACGGCGCCAAGCTCACGCCGCAGCAGATCGCTGCGCAGGGCGGCAACCAGAGTCTCATCCACATCGACTGGATGATCGGCTCGGCCGAGACCGACATCGACGGCATTCTCACCGACGGCAGCAAGGAGCCTGTGTTCCGCAAGGGCGAGTGGGCGAAGTAGCGCGCGATAGATCTTGATTGAATCGGTGCGCCGAGGAACGCGCTCCACCTCTCCCGTAGGGAGAGGCAGAGGCCGCCTTTAGCGGCCGTTCTTGGATAAGGACGCCGAAGCGAAGCTTCGGCTACGTCGCATCGAAGATGTGATCCGGGCGAGGGGTTACGGTCTTACTGTGCGCCGCTGCCCCTCACCCGGATTGCACTGGACGATGCTTCGCATCGCCAGCCGCAATCCGACCTCTCCCCGCTGGGGAGAGGTGAACATCCGGGCGGCGGAACGTAGTTATCTCACCATATCTCTAAGCCGCAGCGTCGCTCAGCATCGGATTGCTGTCGACGCTGAAGCGGTTGAACAGCGTCGTGAAGGGACTGCCGTCGGTGGCCCGGACGATGACGTCGGAAGCTGCGACCGCGTCATAAAGCGCGCCGACCGGATCCTCTGGCTCGGAGAGGTCGAGGATGCCGTGGATCGCTTCGCGGGCATCGTTGATGTCGTCCTCGTCGTCGAGTGTCGCCTCCAGCGCAATCGCCGCGCGCCGCATCTCGGCGAGGTCACCGCCGGAGGAGAATTTGAGGACATCGAGCCAGTAGGGACAGGCGGCGACGAGCTGGACGAATTCCTCGAAGCCGCCCGCAATGATCCCGGCGCGGCCTTCCGATGAGACGTAGAGCACATTCTGCGAGGGCAGCAGCACGAACGTGCCGCCGGCTTCGTCGCTGCCGATCTGCCGGGGCTTTTCGATGCCGTCGATGGAGAACCAGTCCGACGGCTCCTCATCCGGTTCGAGCGAGACATCGAAGGTCTGGAGCCATGCGGCGACTTCGCGGTTGGCGCTCAGGACTTCGGGGCTCAGGGCCATCGGCGTAGTTCCTTCTCGATTGCATCGCGCATTTTGTCGCACCCTGGAAAAGGTGGGTTCATATGCACGAATTTGCAGGCCAATCGGCACGTTAGCCGTTCCGCACATGCAACTTACGGCTGATTGTCGGGGCCGGCGTAAGGAAGAATTAAAAACCGCCTACTAGCGTCGCGGACATCTTTCGAAACATCCGGGCCTAACGACCCGGCCACCATACTCTATCTCTTGAGGAAGCCGATGTCGCGCGCGCTTATTGAAACCGGAAGTTGCAATGTGGATCTGGAACTGCGGCCGATCGAGCCGGCCTGGATCATCGAGGGCAATCCGGTGTCGCGCTCGCACATCCTGTCGACCAGCTCTGACGGCACCGCCTCGACCATCATCTGGTCCTGCACGGAAGGGCGCTTCAACTGGTACTACGATATCGACGAGACGATCATGATCCTGGAAGGATCGATCGTGCTCGAGAGTGATGGCATGCCGCCGAAGCGCTACGGCGTTGGCGACGTGGTGTTCTTCCGCGAGGGCGCCCACGCGAAGTGGCATGTCGAGGGCCACGTCAAGAAGATCGCTTTCTGCCGCAAGACCAACCCGGTGCTGATCGGCTTCATGGTCCGCGCCGTCAACAGGCTCAAGCGGATGTTCTTCTCGCCCAGCGAGCGCCGCCCCGCGACGCTGATGGGTGCCGGCTAGTCGTTTCAAGAACGCTTCCCAGCGACTGCGACGGAAGAGGGGCCGGGAATCAATCCCGGCCCCTCTTCATGTCATGATGGCAGCTCGAGCCGGTAGAAGTCTGTGGCCGTCCGCGAGAACAGCGCCGTCTTCTCGACCTCGCTGAGCGGCGCCGCGATGCGCTTGAAGGCGTTGAAGATCACCTGATAGCTGCACTGGCCCTTATCGGGGGGAAAATTGCTCTCGAACATCGCGCGCTTCACGCCGAACGCCTCGATGCAGGTCTCGATATAGGGCCGCCAGGCCGCAGCAAGCTCCTCCGACGAAGGCGGCTTGGGGCGGAGATGGAAGTCGTAGCCGAGCAGGCACATCGCAAGCCCGCCGAGCTTGACCACGACGTTCTCGCACTGTGCGATCTCGCGGATCGAGGCACGCCATTGCGCAAACACCTCTTCGCGCCGCCCCGCGAAGCGGCCGGTGCCGGCAGGGCCGCCGCAATGGTCCAGCACGATCCTGGTGTCGGGGAAGGCGCGCGCCAGTTCGGTCAGTTCGCCGATCTGTGGATGAAACAGCCAGGCATCGAAGCTCAGGTTCAGCGGTGCAAGGCAGGCAAAGCCCTTGCGGAAGGTTGGATCCAGCAACAATCCCTTCGGCCGGTTCGCATACATGCCGGCGACGGCCGGGTCCTCGTCCCAGGCCGAGGAATGCCGGATGCCGCGGAAGCGTCCGTTGCCGGCGGCGATCTCCGCCTCCAGCACTGGCCTCGCCGCATCGCCGAGCAGCAGATTGACGTGGCTGACGATGCCGGCGCAGATCGCGGCCTTGCCGTAGCCGCCGCTCGCGCTCATCGCGGCGACGCCGTTGGCGAACTCGACCTCGCCCACTGGACGAAACGCCTCGGGCCCATGTGTGCGATACATCGATCGGCAGTCGACATAGACGGTGGCGATGATGTTGTGGCCGGAGGCGATGTCGGCCGCCATCTCCTCGATCAGGTAGCGCTGGCCGCGATTCCAGAGATGATGATGGGGATCGACGATCGGCCGTAAGGGATCGATGATCTCCTCCTGATGCTGCGCGAGCCAGTCCTCGCGCGGTTCGACGAATAGCCCGCTCGTATTGGCGGGCAGGCCGCTTGCAGCCATCGGCGTTCGCTCCCCTTGTGATGATTGTGAGGAAAGCCTAGCACCTCGTCCTCGCGCGCAGCACCGCGCGCTGCGCAACCCACGCCCTTCATCGCCAGCACATCGGATGCGGTTGCCTTGAGCACGATGGGGTTAGCTTGATTGCTGCCACATAGGAGATGCGCTCCCTCTCCCGCTTGCGGGGGAGGGCGGGGGTGGGGGTGTCTCCGCAATCGAGACTCCCGATGTGGAATGAGCCCCCACCCGGCGCTTCGCCATAGCCGAGGCCTCGCCTCGGCGTCCCTTAGAGGACGGCCGCCGAAGGCGGCCTATGCCTCCCCCGCAAGCGGGAGAGGTTGAGCGAGTTTGTGGCCCGATCGTTCCCGCTCTAGCTGTGGAGCCTCAACAGGTTGTTCCTGTTTAGAGCGAGTCTGCTGATGGGTGGCACGGAACCGATACTGCCATGAGGCCGATGCCAATTGTAGCGGTGAAGCCACCTCGGCAGCTCGTCGGCTCGTTCTTTTGAGGTGTTGTAGGCGCGGGCATAGGCCCACTCGCGCAGGCTGGTCTGGATAAAGCGTTCAGCCTTGCCGTTGGTCTTGGGCGTGTAGGGCCTGGTGCGGATGTGCTTCAGGCCGAGACGTCTGCAGGCTTTGCGGAAGGCAAAGGATTTGTAGCAAGAGCCGTTGTCGGTCATGACCCGCTCGACCTTGATGCCCAGGCTGGCGTAGTAGGCGATCGCTGCCTTGAGGAAAGACACGGCACAGCTCCTTCGCTCGCTCTTCATGACCTTGCTGAAGGCGATGCGGGAGGCATCGTCGATACAGACGTGGACGTATTCCCAGCCAGGTCCTTCACCGCGGGCACGCAGGCTGCTCTGGCCAGTTCGATCACCGGTGATGCGATGGCCTACACGGTTGAACTTGCCGAGCTTTTTGATGTCGATGTGGATCAACTCCCCGGGATGTTCGCGTTCATAGCGCCGCACCAGCTCGGCTGGCTCCAGGTCGCGCAACCGGTTCAATCCCAACCGTTGCAGGATGCGGCTGACGGTCGCCGGAGAGATCCCGACCTCGGCCGCAATCTGCTGGCCGGTGTGGCGCTGCCGGCGCAACACCTCGACCGCAGCGC
>NZ_LUUB01000027.1 GCF_001641635.1 Bradyrhizobium centrolobii | reverse complement strand
GATAGCGGTACGACGACCCCACCTCGTTTAGGTGGACGGCATGAGCGAGACTCGCGCCTAGATTCGACAGCGCGAGGGACACTGACTCCATGCATCAAGACAGACATCAAGACAGGCATGACGCCGCCTCCTATCAGCGGATCGAAGTGATCACGGGGGAGACGCGACGGCGCAGTTGGAGCGATGCAGAGAAGGCGCGGATCGTGGCCGAGAGCGCCGATCCGGAGACGAGCATTTCCGAGGTGGCGCGGCGCAACGGGGTCAACCGGGGACTGCTCAGTGTGTGGCGGCGCAATGCGCGGCTTGCGTCGAGCGAAGGGCCGCAGTTCGTGCAGGTCAGGCTCGATGACGCCGTCGAGGCGCGGCCGAACGTGATCGATAAGCCACACGTTCTGGCGGGTCCGGCCGAGCGGATCGAGGTGATGATCGCGGGCGCGACGGTGCGCGTGCCCGTCGGCGTCGACGCCGCGACGCTGGAGCGCGTGCTGGCGGCGGTGAGATCGATGCGATGATCACGTTCGGTCCAATGATCCGTGTGTTCGTCGCGACGCAGCCGATTGACTTTCGCAAAGGCGTTCATGGCCTGGTCGCGCTGGTGGCGGAGGGATTGGGCGGCAAACCCTACAGCGGCGACGTTTACGTCTTCCGATCGAAGCGATCGGATCGTTTGAAGCTTCTCGTTTTTGACGGCTCTGGAATAGTTCTAGCGACGAAGTGGCTCGAGAATGGGAGCTTCGCCTGGCCACCTGTTCGCGAGGGTACGATGCTGGTGACGGGGGCGCAACTGGCGATGCTGATCGAAGGTCTTGCGGAGTGGTCGCGTGTGGTCCCGAAGGTGACGAAGCGGCCGACGAAAGTCGCCTGAATCGTCTTGTTTTGCTGGCGAGTCCGGGTGTGTTCGTGTAGCTCTGCGATATGGCGCTTCGCCCTGAAGATCTCCCCTCTGACCCTGCGGCTCTCGCCGAGATGGTGCTGGCTTTCGAAGGCGAGAACGACGATCTGCGCGCAGAGATCGCCACGTTGAAGAGCCTGATCTTCGGCTCGCGATCGGAGCGCTCGGCGATCGTCTGTGCCGAACAGATCGCGTTCGATCTGGAACGGACCGCCGGCGCGCAGCCTCCGGCCAACGATGACGAACCGGACGCGTCGAGACCGAAGCGGCGCAAAGCGAGGCGCAACATCGGCGCGCTACCGGCGCATCTGCCCCGGGTCGAGCGGGTGATCGAGCCGGCGTCCACGCTCTGCCCGTGCTGCACGGGTCAGATGCATCGGATCGGCGAGGAGAGCAGCGAAGCGCTCGATCGGGTTCCCGCGTGGCTGCGTGTGCTCCGCACGATCCGTCCCAAATATGCCTGCCGCGCCTGTGAGGGCCCGATCGTCCAGGCCCCGGCACCGGCGCGGCTCGTCGAGGGCGGCATGGTGACGACGGCGCTGATCGCGCATATCGCCGCGGCCAAATATGCCTGGCAATCGACGCTCTACCGCCAGACGCAGATCCTGGCGGGCCAGGGTGTCGTCGTCGACCGTCAGACGCTGGCGCGCTGGATGGGGAGCGCGGCGTGGCTGGTCAGGGGCCTCTACGATCTGCAACTGAAGACCATGCACGGCTTCGAGCGGTTGTTCTGCGATGAGACGCCGATGCCGGTGCTCGACCCGGGACGCGGCCGCACGAGGACCTGCCAGTTCTGGGCGCATGCGACGGACGATCGGGCGTGGAAGGGTCCGGCACCGCCTGCGGTCGCCTATGTGTTCGCGGGCGGTCGCGGCAAGAAGGAGATCGTGGCGCAGTTGGCCGGCTTCGAAGGCGTGCTGCAAGTCGACGGCTATGCCGCCTACGCCTCGCTGGTGGGCGATGCGAAGATGTCGGGCAAGATCCAGCTGGCGTATTGTCTCGTTCACGCGCGCCGCAACTTCGTGAGGGTGCACAAGACGACGAACTCACCCTTCGCCGCGGAGGTCATCGAGCGCATCGCAGCCGTCTACGCGATCGAGGAGAGGATCCGCGGTCTCGACGCCGGAGAACGCCGCGCGGCGCGACAGGCCGAGACGAAGCCGATGATGGAGGCGTTGAAGGCCCGTCTGGTCGCGGTGAAAGACGGAATCTCCTGCCGCTCGACGCTCATCAAGGCGATCGATTACATGCTCGAACGCTGGCAGGGCCTGACGGCGTTCCTGGATGACGGGCGGCTCGAGCCAGACAGCAACACCGTCGAGCGATCGATCAGGCCAATTGCGATCGGGAAAAAGAACTCGTTGTTCAGTGGTGACGAGGGCGGGGGCGAGACATGGGCGGTACTCTCTTCGCTTCTTAACACGGCCAAATTGAATGGCCTCGACCCCGAGGCCTATCTCGTCGACGTTCTCGAGCGGATAGTGAGTGGCGCCACGAAGGTCAACCAGCTTCACGAACTTCTGGCCTGGAACTGGAAGGCCGCACGCGAAGCCGACAAGCGGGCTGTGGCATGACGAAGCCGAAGCGACGGCGAGGAAAACCGGCCAAGACGACGATGGCGGACTATGCCATGTCGTTCGAACGGCTCGGACAATGGATGAGCGAGCGCGCCAGGTCGCCGACGCTTCGGCATCCGCGGGCGACGTCGCTCTCCATGCTCGACGGCGCAGTGGCCGCTGTCGTCGCCGGGCCGGTCTCGATGGCCTCGGAGGAATGGGTGTGCCCGCTCCTCGGCGTCGATCCCGATGCCTTCAATCACGACACCGAGGAGTTCTCGGCGATCGCCGCCACGCTGATGCGCCACAACGCGATCAGCGAGACACTGTCGACGAGACCGGAGAGCTTCGAGCCACTGTTCGTGCGATCGCAGGACGGCGAAGTCGACCCGCAGCCCTGGTGCATGGGCTTCTACGCCGTCATGAAGCTTCGGCTTCTCGTCTGGTCGCGGCTTCTCTCCCCGAACGGAACCGAACACCTTATGCTGCGACCGATCCTGGTCCACTACATCGATGACGCCGGTCGGCCCTTGCTGCCCCCGGCCCGGCACAAGCTGGGAACGCCGCCCATCGTCCAAAACGCCTGGCGCGACATTCCAGCAGCCGTCGAGGCCCTGCGGCAGTTCTGGATGCCTATACGCTTCAAGCGTGGCGCGTAGGCCGTCCGCGCCAAGTCCGTGGCCCTCTCGTACCGCTTACGATCGATCGACGCTCTCCGTGATCAATGCTGCGAGCAACGGGCTGTAGATGAATGCGGTCACGCCAAGCAGGGGCGCAGCAAGCAGGAAGGCGCCCTTCGATTCGATCTGACCGAAGACGACCAGCATGATGCAAAAACCAATAAGATCGTAGATCACGAGACTACGACGTTTGCCACCCAGACGATCAGAGAGATACCCGTACAGCGGTTTCGCCACCGCCGCAGCGACCCCGAAAATTGCTGTCACCGCCCCGGCGTCGACCCTGGTGAGCTGGTGGCCGCGCACCATCAATGCGGTCGCCCAAAAGGCGAACCCCCATGTTCCCCAATTCGCTCCGAAGCCTGCAATGGCAATCAGCACAAGATTCTTGTTGCGGGCGACCAGCGAAAGACCCCGGCGCCAATCGCCTGAGTCGGTCGACGGCATCCCCGTTGCGTTCCGCACCATTTCGTCGGGCGAGTCAGTCAGCGCGACAAGGCAAGTCAGGGCGCCGATCGCCGTCAAGGCTCCGAGACCCCAGTATAGAGCGCGCCAGTCGACCAGGTCGAGCGCGCTCGGAAAAACCGCGTTTGCGAGGATGACGCCAATTGACGGCGCGGTCAGATAGAGTCCGAGTGCACGGCCGCGTTCGGACGGCTCGAACCATGACGCTAGAATCTTCACGCCAGCTGCGTAGTCTGCTCCGGCGAATACGCCCATCATCGCTTGGAGCGCCAGCCCCATAGCAAATGATGACGTGAATCCGAACATGAACGTTGCGGCCGCCAGGGGGGCGAGCGCCAGAAACAGCATGCGCCGCGAACCAATACGGTCGGTCACGAATCCAGCGAGTGCGTTGGCTGCGACATAGCCGACGTAGAATGCGGTGACGAAAACGCCGAGCTCGGCCAGGGGCAACCCCAATGACTTGCTCGCTAGGAGGTTGGCGTTGGCCCATGCAAGCCGATCAAGGAAGGTGATCAGCAATGCAGTGAACGCGATCCCTAGTACAACCCATCGGTAAGGCTTGGGCGAAATGGTCGTTGCGGTACCGGCTTGGTCGGTACAAGGTTGGATGTTGAGCCTTGCGTCTTCGGCGATGGTCATGGTTTGCTCCGATTAAGGACGGCCGCTGCCGCTTAGTCGGCGACACGCGTGAGAATTTCGGCGCAAGTTGGGGCTCGACGACCATGCAGGCGTGCGGGGCCGCGATGGCCTCGATGCGCCACTCATCGTGCGCCCGCGCGACCGATTGAGAGGGATCGATGGCGGCCATCGCCGGCTCCTCTCATCGACGCCATAGGTGCGTCTTTTGGTCGAGGCGTTTCGTCTTTTCCCTGGCTCGAAACTCCTCTGATTTGGCTTGCCATGCCAGGCACTCATATTGACGATGTCCGACCTGAGCGAGTTGAAGCCGTGTTTAAAATATCCACACGATCACGTTCACCTCGAGCCAGTCGTGACCCGGTCAGATAAGCAAAAGTAAGTATCGGGCCCAACGTAATACCAGGACCGGGATAGCCTCCTGACATAATCGACGCGCGATCGTTACCGGCTGCGAACAAACCATCAATAATCTTGCCTTCTCGATCCAGAACCTCGCCATCGGGAGAAGTTGCTAGTCCGGCATATGTACCGACTTCGCCAACGAATACTTTGATTGCATAAAAGGGTGGTTCCGAAACGGGGCGAACATTCGGATTGGGCTTATTAGCCGGATCACCCAAGTATCGATTGAACGCGCTGGTACCTCTCCCAAACATGGGATCTTGGCCGCTCACCGCGTATGCATTGTAGGTCTCGATTGTCTGTTGTACGCCGGTGACGTTGATGCCGATTCTGGTCGCGAGCTCCGAAACCGTTCCGCCTTTCGTCAAATATCCGCTCGTCAACGCTGACCGAAGGGGAAATGGTCGCGGCTTAACGTATCCCAGCCCATATTTTCTCAGGGTCAAGTGATCACAGATCAGCCATGCGGCCGTCTCACTAAGACCCTCACAAGCTTCAATCAGCGCCTCGCAAAAGTCATGGTAGGAGTTGGACTCGTTCACAAAACGCGTCCCATCTTCTAGGACCGCGATCACGCCCGGCTTGTACCGATCGACGATATGCGGGAAGACTGCGAAGTCTCCCCCACGGGTCGGCACTCTGGACATCGGCATCCATGCCGCCGGCCGTCCAGCTAGTCCGCGAAAATCGGCCCCGACGCTCTCGGCGAGCCTTATGCCATCACCAGTGCTGGATTTGGGTGCAGGAGACAGATGCTCGCCGCCCCTTTTTACATGCGGATAGAGTTGCGCCACGCGCTTCGCGTCATTTGGAAAACCGCCACACGCAAGCACTACACCGCGTTCGGCAAATATTTTCTGGCCCGAACGTTGATCCCCGAGGACTGCTCCGATGACTCTTCCTTCCGATAACAGGAGCTCCGCAATGCTAACATTGGTTCGAATAATTACGCCCTGATCCACTGCCGATTTTAAGAGTCTGGCTACAAGCGCGTTGCCACTCGTGAGCGAAACGCTCCGCCGGTAGAGCAACAGTTCCCACAGATGCCTTGCGATCCGCTTGGCAACGAAAATGAACGACCGGAAGGAAGACGTCGCGTTATAGAAATGGGTCAGATCCTTGGTAGCCGAGTTCAACATCATGCCGAACAAGGTCATGGTCTGGAGGGGAGTTCTAAGCAGCTTCAGCGACGGCCCAAGCTGGGCGCCGTCGACTGCTGCCGTGTAAAGGGCCCGCCCCGCGAGTGATCCGCTGCGGTTTTCGGGATGGTAGTCGGGATAGTCGGAGGGCAGGAATTTTACCGAGGTCCGTTCCTCGAAGAACGTGACCATCTCCTGCCCCCTTTTCAGAAAGAGGTCTATGTCCTCTTGAAACCCATTGTCGCCCAATTCGGCGGTCAGATATTCACGGCCGCTTTTGATAGGGTTGCGGTCGAACTTGTTTCCCGGAATCCAAAGGACGCCGCCGGAATAGGCCGCAACACCGCCAAGCACGTCTGACTTTTCGACAAGAATGACGCGCGCGCCCAGCTTCGAGGCCGTCACCGCTGTTGCGAGCCCGCCAGCTCCACCACCTACGATCAAAACGTCGTACGTCTCTTGCTGCATCGCGCCGTTATCAACCTCTTGAGGCGCCAACGGACTCCAGGTCGAAGTCACTCGCATTTGCTACCGTCTTGATGACCGGCCGTGATGATCCTTGCGCACTCATCATCGTATTCGGTTCGCTATCCATCAGGCCGATGGCAGTCCTCCACCGAGGTGGCAGCGGATTGAGCGCGCAGGCGACCTCGAACGACTTTAGGATCCAGGCCCGCCGTCGAAGCCCCCCCTTCAGCGGCGATAGCGGCCATTGTTCCGGCTGCTTCACCGAGTGCCATAGCAGTCGCCATGTGTCTGGAGCCCGCATTCGCCTCGTGCGTGGCCGATATCGCACGCCCGGTCACGATCAAACCTTCGATGCCATCCGGCAGGAGACTCCGCATCGGAATCTGCCAGGGGCGCTCCGGCATCATCAGGGTAATTCCACTTCCATTGGGATCGTGGACGTCAACAGGGCCGCACCCCAGAGCCACAGAGTCCGGGAACTGCCTGTCTTCCAAAATATCTTCGAGAGTCAGCACATGGCGACCGTGGATTCTCCGGGTTTCCCGTACGCCAACGCGCGCGGCAATGTTGGCAAGCACCGCTTTCTCAAATCCGTCGACGTTCTCTTGGAGGAACTTTACGATGCTCTGCACCTGCCGGCGGCCAACATATTCCGCCTCGCTCAAATCGACCGCATCGAGCATGTCGAGGCCTCTGATGCGGCTCATAAGGCAAATGGCGTCATGCCCGCCGGGCGTGCTCATGAAGGAGAGGCTTTCCCAGAAGATCTCCCCCTTCTTAATGCCAGCCAGCGCTAGCTCGCGTTTCCGCTCGCGCGGGATCGAACGAAACCGCTTTACATTGACATTAGAGAGACGGAACACGAGTGAGGTTGGCTGCTTCTGATCGATCTCGCTGCTGTCAGATAGGAACCGAACGCCTGCCGAATGCGCGACGGTCGCATCGCCCGTCGCGTCCACGATCGCTTTCGCGGCAACTTCGATCCGGCCGCCGACACATTGCAGCGCCACGCCAGAAATAGTGCCATCCTGGACCAGCGCGTCGGCCACCTGCGCGTGAAACAGGACGTGTATGTTCTCTTCTTGAATAAAGTCGTCCGCAACGTATTTCACGACTTCGGGATTAAAGGGGAAGTTGTAAATATTGATGGGTGAGGCCGAGGCTTCAGCCATTGTGTAATATGTGAATCCGTCGCTTCCGCCGGCCTTCACGATCTCTTTCAGGAATTCATTCGGCGTTCCCCAAACGGCCTGCAGCTCACCGTTAAAAAAGCCGATGTACTGAGCGACGTAACAGGTCGTACCAACCCCGCCGAGGCAACCCTGCCGTTCCACGAGAAGTGTTTTCGCGCCATTCCGAGCAGCTGCTTTGGCCGCGATCAGACCTGATGCGCCTCCTCCGGCAACGACGACATCGTACTCTTTTCTCAGGCTTTGCTTTTTACCGCTTGCGAACATCGCTTCGCCCTCTTATCCTGTTCGCTATACGAACTATATATCATATTGCGAACCTACGATCACAGGGTCAGCCTTGTCAATACCGGGTGTGATCTGCTCATTTCGTATGAGCACGCGATAAGGGACTTACGAATGGACATCACAGCGCCGGACGGCAGGGACAAAGAGCAGTTGTCCTCTTTCATTAGAGGTTTGGCAGTTATTGAGATTTTCTCGGAGCGGCGTAGACGACTCTCTATCACCGAGGTGGCCGAGGCGGCCTCAACGACAAAGGCTACCGCCCGGCGTATTCTGCGCAGCCTAGTGGCGTCAGGGTATGCTGATTTTGACGGACATACCTTCAGTCTCACACCGCGAGTCCTGCGACTGGGATATGCCTATCTGTCGTCGCAAACGATTATTCAGCTCGCGGAACCTGTACTGCGCGAGCTCAGGTCGAAATCGGGCCTATCAGCTACGATGTCGGTGCTCGACGGCGAGGAAATCGTGATCGTCGCCAGAGCCCCGACCAATCAGTTGCTGACAATCCGTTCAGATATCGGGAGCCGCCTGCCAGCGTTTTGCACCTCAATGGGGCGCGCAATGCTGAGTAGCCTTCCGGACGCCGAAATCGAGCGGATTATACGGAGCGAGCGCACCAAGCCTCTCGCGCCGAAAACCGAAACGGACCCGAAGCTCCTCACAGAAATTGTGAAGGAGATCCAACGCCGAGGATACAGCCTCGTTGATCAGGAGATCGAGCGCGGTCTGATCTCAATGGCCATGCCCGTTCGCAACGCACGCGTTGGCCGTTGTTATGCAGTGTGCGTGAGTGCCCACACATCGCAAATGAACGCCAAAGACCTACCGAAAAAGGCCCTCAATTATCTTCGCGAGGCTGTCCGTACGCTCGATACCGCCAGTTGACCAACCGATGGGATCTTGGCCATCGCCATTGCCCGGGCGCTGATCCGCAACGGCGCGCGGACGCTTCTTCAATGTCGTCGACCTGGTCAACAGGCTTGAGACCGAGACCCGCGCCGGCCGGCAGGGCCGTACCGCCGACCACCTGACGCGGCTCGACTTTGTCGTGCTCGACGAACGCGGCTATCTGCCCTTCGCCCAGGCTGGCGGGCAACTGCTCTTCCACCTCGTCTCGAAACTCTACGAGCGCACCAGCGTCATCATCACCACCAACCTGGCATTCGGCGAATGCCAAGATGACCACCGCGCTGCTCGATCGCCTGACCCACCACTGCGAGATCGTCGAGACCGGAAACGAATCCTGACGCTTCAAGAGCCGCTCTCAAAGCTAAAGCCGAAAAGCCAACGAGCCGCGCCCGATCAGGCTTTGCAACCCCGACCAGCTTCGCCTGATCGGGCGCTACCTGCCGTGCCCTTCTTCACCCAAAACAGGGGTCCCTTTTGCGCGAGAAGACGGGGTTCCGCTTCCACGCTCATCAATACTTATCGCGTGTTCACACTGAGCAGATGTTGACAAGGCTGGCACCGTAATCGTAGGTTCGCAAAACGACATATAGTTCGTATAGCGAACAAATGAAATTGGTAGCGGGCGAAGCGACGGGATTGGTGAACGGCATTGCAGCAAGCAGATAGCAGTCGGTTGAAGGAAAAACGGCCTTCCGGCGAGTGGTGGCAGCTCGGTGATTTTGGCGCCATGGTCGTCGTTGTCATATGCCTTCTCGGCGCCATGGAAGTGTCGAGCTGGTATGTCGCGGAATACATCATGCCGTCACCACTCAAGGTGGCGCGCGCTATCGTGGCGCTCGCAACGACCGACTACACGCATGTGCTGATCACCTTGGGCAGGCTGTGCCTAGCGATGCTCTTCGCGATGACGGCAGGCATCATCCTAGGGCTCGTCATGGGGCTGTTCGGTGTGTTGCGGTCTTTCATCAAGGCGTTGGTGGTCATCGATACGGGCATTCCCGCGCTTTCCTGGATCCTGCTTGCGGTCTTCTGGTTCAAAAATCCGGAAGTGCGGATCTTCTTCATTCTCGCGATGATCCTTCTGCCGTTCTACGCGCTGACGATCTATGACGGCATCAGAGGGCTTCCGCGCGATCTGCTCGACATGATCGAAAGTTTCCGCGCCAATCGAACGCAGGTCCTTCGCTACCTCATCATCCCCCATCTGGTCCCCTATGTGCTGACCACCACCAAGGCCGTCGTTGGCTATGCCATCCGCATGGTCATTTTCGCCGAGCTCGTCGCCTCGGCCGTGGGTGTCGGCTCAAGAATGGGACTTGCGCAATCGACATTCCGAATGGATCAGGTGCTCGCCTGGACCTTTTTCCTCATCGTGCTGAACATCAGTCTTCAGGCCATCGTTGCGGGTATCGAGAAGCTCGGTCTCCACTGGCGTCCGGAGGCGACGGTTCGATGACGGTTTCTGCGCACAATCCCGGTTTGCCTCCGATCATCGAACTGAACTCGGTGATCAAGGAGTTCGGCTCCTATCGGGCGGTCGACAAATTGAGCTTCACCGTCGCCAAGGGCGAGATCGTCGCTCTGCTGGGACGCACAGGCGCCGGCAAGACCACCGTGCTCAATCTCATCATGGGCACGCTCGCCCCAGACAGCGGCCGCGTGATGGTGGCCGGTTTCGATCCCTTCCGCCAGTTCTCGGCGTTGAAAGGCAAGCTCGCGGTCAGTTTCCAGACCGACCGCCTCCTGCCTTGGCGCACGGCCGTGGAGAACGCCGAACTCGGCCTTCTGATACAGGGCAAGCCGAAAGACCAGGCGCGCACGATAGCATCGGGATGGCTTGCGCGCGTCAATCTGGCTGGCGCGGAGAACAAATACACGCACGAGCTTTCCGGCGGCATGCGGCAGCGCGTCTCGCTCGCCCGCGCACTCGCCGTGGACCCTGAACTGGTGTTGCTCGACGAATCCTTCAGCCAGCTCGACCATGTGACCTCGCACGAGCTTCGGCAGGATTTCTGCGCGGTGGCGCGCGAATACGGAAAGACCTGCCTCCTGGTGACCCACCGGCTCGACGATGCCATCGAGATGGCTGACCGGGTCATCGTCCTCGGACCCGGGGGTCATGTGAAACTGGAACTTTCCCTGCGGGAGGCGGCCACGGACGAAACCGTCGTCGGGCGCACGCGCAGCCAGATCGCGGCAGCGCTCGGAGAAGATACAGGCAAGCAGCAACAAAACGAACGGGAGGAATGACAATGTCGACCATCACGCGAAGGAACATGATGATCACGGGTGCCGCGGCTCTTGGCGCCCTGGCTGCGCCGAGCGTGCTGCGCGCGCAGGAAGCCGCGCCGATCCGTGCCGCGACCGCCTCGCCCGGTCTCACGGTCATGTTCTACGACTACATCCGCGACAACGGCCTCGACAAGAAGAACGGCCTCGAGCTCGCCGAGCCGATCCTGAACTCCTCGATCGGCACGCTCTATAACGATTTCGTCGCCGGCACCTTCGACATGGTCATCGGTAGCTGGGATCCGTTCCTCACGAGATATCGCGCAGGTGTGCCCTGCCGTCTGCTGTGCTCGCTCATGACGGCTGATATGGTCGGCGTCGTGGCCACCGCCGATGGGCCCCAACCCGTTGCCGAACTCAGGGGAAAGATGATCGTCGCGCCCCAGCAGTCCGGCGTCTATCGCATGACGAAGGCGCTGATCAGCGAGTTCGAGGGCATAGACATCGAGAAGGTCGCCCGGGTCCAGAACGCCGACAATCCTGCCCAGGGCGTCACGCTCGTCATCGCCGACAGGGCGGACGCCGCCGTCGCATGGGAGCCGATGATCTCCCAGGGCATCGAGCGGCGATCCGATCTCGGTATCATCTTCAACGCGGGCGAGGCCTTCCGCAAACATACCTCGCAGAGCCTTCCCTATTTCTGCATCAACGTGCGCAAGGAGCTTCTCGACCGTTCGCTCGACATGGCCAAGCGGCTCAATGCAATGTTCGCCGAATGCGTGAAGGGGATCGACGCCGATTTCGACGCGCTGGCGGAGAAATATGCCGACAGGACCATGCTTGAAACCAAGGTGCTGAAGGTCGCCAAGTCGGCCGGTCGCCTGCGCTTTGACTACAACGCAGCCTCAGATCCGGATTTCCAGAAGACGGTCACCTCGGCATCCGAAATCCTGGTCCGCCAGGGAATTCTCGCGAAGCCCGCCGACAGCGGCTTCTTCGCCGGCTAGAGCTCGAACTCAGACGGAAGCGCTTCAATTTTGAGGATACGGAAATGACCACTTCGCGTTTTTCGCCGGGTACGGCGGTTGCACCGGACGCCTTCGATCGCCGGATACCGGTGAATTACGAGGCCGACCTCGTCGTCATCGGCGCCGGCCCGGCGGGGTTCGGCGCGGCGCTGAAGGCAGCGCGCATGGGTGTGCGAACGATCGTCGTCGAAAAGTACGATATGCCTGGCGGCGTTCATACGAGCGGCCTCCAGGGGCATGCGGCACCGGGCGTCGGCGGCATCCATTCCGAACTGATGCGGCGCTTCGATGCCGAGGGTTATGTCTACACCGCCACCAAGGAGACCCATCCGGGCTGGGCCGGCAATCCGCTGTCTCACTATGAGCGCAACTTCGAGCCGGGCACGCCATTCAAGCGGATGAGCTTCAATCCGGACGGCGCCGGCAATATCATGATGGCGATGCTGGAGGAGGCCGGGGTGCAGACAATCTACGGCTGCACCTTCGTCGACGTGGTGATGGGCAAGAACGCCGGTAAAGACAGCTCGATCAGCATGATCGTGGTCAAGGGCCAGGAGGGCCTGTTCGCCATCCGCGGCAAGATCTTCGTTGAAGGGTCGGGCACCGGCGAGGTTGCGGCGAAAGCGGGCGTGGTGTGCCGTCGCGGCGGCGGCGGCCAACCCGAGAGCGCCGACTGGGACGGCGTCGAGCGCCCGGTCCCCGGCGGATTGCTGTGGATGATCAGCGGTGTGGACTATCCGGCGCTGCGCCGCTACCAGACGCAAACCGGCGACCTCAAGCTGGAGAAGCTGATCGCGAAAGCAAAGGCGGCGGGCGATTTGCCAGACATGGTCTACCGTCCGCGCATGGGCGGCACCGAAGTCTATGGCGAGTACTATATCGGCCACCCCACCGTCGACATGAGCCCGATGCTGTCCGACGACAGCTTCCTCCTCTGGCAGAATGTGCCCTATGAATGGGCGCTGCACATGGATGAGAGCACCGAAGACAATACGCGTGCTATTCGCGAGCTACGCGGCTTCATCCACGCCGAAGCGGCATTCCTGAAAAAGTACGTGCCGGGTTTCGAGAATTCCTTCATCGTTCATGTCGGGCGACAGCTCGGCATTCGCGATGGTCGCCATCCCGAGGGCGAGTATTGTTTCACGCTCGACGACGTGCTGGCCAACCGGACCTTCCCCGATGCGGTGACGCCGCCCATGACCCGCACCTTTACCTGGAACGGTCACCGCAAGCACACCTTCGAGGTCCCCTATCGCAGCTTCCTGCCGAAAGGCATCGACAATCTGCTTCTGGTGGGCGCCTCAATGTCATTCTCATACGAGACGATCTTCATGGCCATGCGCAATTTCACATGGTGCACGCAGACCGGCGAGATCGCCGGCTTCGCCGCGGCTCTTGCACTGGAAAAGAATGATACGCCCAAGACTCTCGAATGGAAGCAGCCCTACCGGTTCAATGACTGATAGTATTCCACACGCTGGTTTGCGTTTTACTCGATTTTAGTCTGCTTGAACATTTGACGCCGTCGCAAGCGGCGTAGAGTTTGTGTCCGGCCTATCCGGCCGAGATACGCAATTCCATCGGCCTCATCCGCAGCCTTTCACACCTAGCGTTTTTGGATCGCTCAGCAGTCGCCAGTAATTTCCCAGCCACAGCAGGAAGGCAGCCGCCGACAAGAGGGAAACGGCGGCGTATGGCGGTCCGGGCGGATGCGGCATCAGGCCCATGTCGGGCAGGACACGCAGCAGCACCGCCGCGACGGCGCAGGCAAAGGCGAGCTTCGCGCCGAGGGGTAAGACGCCGCGGCCGCATCGCAGCGTTTTGATGTCCGCCAAATGATACGAACCCAGCTACCAACGGCCCATATGGCCGGCAGCTCCTGGTTGCGCTTTGACGGGTCGATGCACCACCGGTCACGCCAGCTCATCGTAACTGCTAGGGGGCAGCGGTCACGGTGAGAATTGCGTTTCCGCGAATTCCACGATTGCGTAGTTGATGCAGCACATCAGGCGTTTCCGTCCAGTCGGCTTCCAGTCCAATCTCTGGATGAAGTTGGTCCTCCCGAACAAGATCGACGAGAATCTTGAGATCGTCAGAGACCGGCCCGTCGAAATCAGTGTAGTCGAAATGACGGATGTTCCCGGATACCGGTCCGTTCCAAAATGCGAAGAAATCTATTCGAGGAGCTTTTCGGCTGGCTTGGCCAAACCAAATAAGATTCCCCCCTTTCTTTAGCTTGCTCAGCGAAATCGGTAAGGACTCGCCCCCGACAGACTCATAGACAATATCAAACGGTCCCTTCGCTTCAGCGACATCGAAAACTGCATTTTCCGCGCCTAGTGCTTTCAGACGTTCGGCCCGCTCGGGCGATGCTGTGACGACATTGACCTCGGCACCCTGCTGTGTGGCAAGCTCCGTCAAATAATGACCGACACCACCCGATGCCCCGGTTACGAGAATGCGTTTACGCGTTAGGTGACCAGCGACGCGCGTTAGGCGGAGCGCCGTCAACCCTGCCAGAGGCAGCGCGGCAGCTCGCGCATCGGAAATGCCTTCGGTGAGTGCAACAAGGTTATCGACGGGCACGGCGACGCGTTCGGCCCAGCCGAAAGCCGGTGGGTGACCGACCACCCGCGTGCCTCTCTTGGGGCCTTGTCCGCTATCCGCCTCTTTGATCACGCGCCCGACGATATCTTTGCCAGGACGCCAGCCCGATGGCGGCTTTTCTAAAAGGAAGGTTTCGCCGCGGTTGACCGAATAGGCTGTCACCGCAACGATCGCTTCGTGCGGTGCTGGGACAGGCTCGGGCACGTCCGCCAAGCGGGCCAAATTCGATGTGTCACCAGTCGGTACAAATGCTTTCATCTTGATCAACTCCTCTAAGCGAGAGCATGTTCGCATCCGCAATTTGGGGTACGATCGATCGGACTTGAAGAACGCACCTTTTGGTGGATTAGGCACCTGCGGGAAACCAGGCTTTTGATGACAGCTGACCCGTATGACGTTCTGGATGAGCAGTGCCCGACGCGCGAAGTGTTGAGCCGCATTGCGGACAAATGGGCGATGCTGGTGATCCTCGCACTCGAAGAAAAAACGTTGCGGTTCTCGGCGCTGCGCACACGCGTTCGAGGCGTCACGCAAAAAATGCTAACGCAGACGCTGCGAGGTCTCGAGAAAGATGGTCTGGTCGCTCGGAAGGTGACGCCCACCGTACCCGTCACGGTCGAATACAGCCTCACGCCATTGGGGCGCAGCCTCAGTCAGGCTGTGTCGGTAATCAGGCGTTGGACATACGACTATATGGACGAAATCAAGCGAGCGCGTGCACGGTTTCAGAAAACCAAGCCCGTTGCGTGATAGGAAGCGTGCGCGCTCGGCGCGTCGTCCAAAACGATGACATCCGAGACGCGTGAGCATAGCGATTCAAGGCTGAGCGTCGAGAGTTGACCTACGATCGCCTTTAGCTGCGCCTGCCGGTCGGCGATAGCTCTTTCGATGGTGGAAGATCGTTGGTCGTCTTTTGCTGCGAAGCGAGCGGTCCGTGATGACTGCTTTGTCACTAGATCCAACATCAGTCCGCTGCCTCGCGACCAGCGGACTGGACCAACAATCCCGGGTTTAGTTGACCTTGTCGTTCGCTACTTACGTTCGGGACGCAGAGGGTCGCAGGCCGTGTGGGGTAGCTCGGTTTCGATTTACAATTCCTCTGTAAGCTATTGATCTGATTAGGTGCCTTGAAGCCCGCTTTTACCTTCAAGCATAGTGTCATTCCTTGAGAGATGGATCGGGCGTGCTTGGAACTACATCCACTCGCTGGGAGGCCAAAAGGCCCGATCGGCGAAGCGAAGGCTCTTTGCGCGCGCATGAACCGCTCTAGGCGGAGGATTGGATCACGTATCGCAAGCCTGGCCAGTGTGGGGATTGGCGGTAGCGCTCCGGTGACTCGAACCCCCGATGCCTTGGCTCTGCGCCGAGCTGCCATGCTGGCGCGCGCTCATAGTTGGATTTTTCGCTGCAAGCCATTGATCTGTAAGGACCGGATTTTTGGCTCAGTTGGGAAAATTTCCTTGAAATATCAATGCGAACAGGAATTGCCCATTCTCCCACGCGACGCTCATTCAAGCGGCCATCTTCGCGCGGTGCATCGATCCGATCGATTTCTGGACCACACGGCCAGACTAATCGTTATTGTTGGCCGTAAAGTCGGCCAAGCAGGGACGCTGGTGCATGTGAGGATTGGAGTCATTTCGGACACTCACGGGCTCCTACGTGCAGAGGCTGAGCAACGCCTGGCCGGGGTGGCGCATATCGTCCACGCTGGCGACATCGGTCGGCCCGACGTGATCGCCGGACTCCGCCGGATTGCGCCTGTGATTGCAATCAGAGGCAATGTCGATACCGGTCAATGGGCGGAACGTTATCCCGACACCAAGATGGTAAGGCTCGGCGGGCGCTCGATCTACGTGCTGCACGATATCCATGAACTGCAGCTTGATCCTGTATCCTGCGGAGTTGACGTGGTCATCTCCGGCCACTCGCATCGGCCCCGGATCGAGATCATTCAGGGTGTGCTTTATCTTAATCCAGGGAGCGCTGGGCCACGGCGTTTTAACTTGCCCGTCACTCTGGCCATACTGGAGCTGACCAGCGGCGGCCTTCGGCCATTCATTCATCATCTTGGTTCTGCCAGCATCGACTAGTACTGATTATCGGTCACTAGGCGCCAGCTAGCGTTGGCCTCGATCTCGCTTACGTTCCAGAAATTCAGAAACTGAACGCATAGATTCGCCTATCGGCGCCGACATAGAGGCGGTCTGCCGTCGCGATGAGCGTCTGCAGATGTCGCAGACCGCTTAAGGGCTCGCTGGTAAATATCGGCTCGCCGGTATCGCCGCGGAACGCGTACAGCCGATTGTCTCCTTCGGCGCCAAGCACCCACACAATCGGATTGGAATGACCGTGGCGACAATAGCGGAGCCGCGGCCGCGGAGCGCGCCGCACCAGGCGGTCGTCATCGTCGGTGGCGCGCCAGCGGCTATCTTTAAGACCGTCAACTGATACCGCCGGCCCGGCGGCGGGCAATGCGCGCCCGGCGCTTGAAAAGCAACGAAGATATCATTGCCGACGGGATAGGTGACCGGCGAGGTGATGATCTGTAACTCGGATACGGTTTCGGCGGCCAATTGACCACCGATGCCGCCAAGGCTCTTTCGATCAAGAAGATAGGCTTTGCGATCCTTGCCCAGGGCCAACATCAAGGCCTGGCCGCCGCCTGCGCCGGCGAACGGATTGCTGCCTCCGAGATCGGCATCACGAGCATCGAGCGTCTTCCAATCCGACGGCGCAAAATAGTCGCTCTTGTTTTCACTGCGCCGCAAGTCGGCTCCAACGCGAAACACAGCTTCTCCATCGCTCCAGGTCGCGGCGCCGAACGTGTTTCCGGTCGCGGGGAGGACGGCACCGTCCTTCAAGGAAAGCGCAAACACCTCGTGGCGAGGTCCGTTCGGCCGCTCGACGGCTGCGTCGAGATAGATGGCTGCGGTGGCGGGATCAATCACCGGAGTGCCGGTGATGCCAAGCGGATTGATATTCCCGCATGGCAACGACGAAGCTCGAACCGGACGCCCGACCACGCGTTTCCATATTTCCTTGCCGGTTGTCGCGTCGAAGGCTGAACGACGTTGTCCTCCGTCGCCACAAACAGCATCTGGGTGTTCGAACCCGAAGGGCGCCAATAGAGCGGCTGGGCGTAGAGGGCGCCGTCAACACGGGCCTCGAACATCCGGTCCAGCTGCACCGATCTGGCTTTGTCCTAGGAGGGTCGGAACGACAAAATTCCCGCTTCGACGGTTGTCTCCGTGATAGGTCAAGACTGAAGTGTCTTCAGCAGCCGCGAGCGGCGGAGAGATTGCGGGCACAAACATTAGCGCTATCAAAGCAGCACATGCTCTCATCGAGAAGACGTTTCTCATGTCCGTCGCGTGGTAAACAAGCCTGCTCTGTCGCAGTTCCAACTAGATGTGGAGCCTCAACAGGTTGTTCCTGTTTAGAGCGAGTCTGCTGATGGGTGGCACGGAACCGATACTGCCATGAGGCCGATGCCAATTGTAGCGGTGAAGCCACCTCGGCAGCTCGTCGGCTCGTTCTTTTGAGGTGTTGTAGGCGCGGGCATAGGCCCACTCGCGCAGGCTGGTCTGGATAAAGCGTTCAGCCTTGCCGTTGGTCTTGGGCGTGTAGGGCCTGGTGCGGATGTGCTTCAGGCCGAGACGTCTGCAGGCTTTGCGGAAGGCAAAGGATTTGTAGCAAGAGCCGTTGTCGGTCATGACCCGCTCGACCTTGATGCCCAGGCTGGCGTAGTAGGCGATCGCTGCCTTGAGGAAAGACACGGCACAGCTCCTTCGCTCGCTCTTCATGACCTTGCTGAAGGCGATGCGGGAGGCATCGTCGATACAGACGTGGACGTATTCCCAGCCAGGTCCTTCACCGCGGGCACGCAGGCTGCTCTGGCCAGTTCGATCACCGGTGATGCGATGGCCTACACGGTTGAACTTGCCGAGCTTTTTGATGTCGATGTGGATCAACTCCCCGGGATGTTCGCGTTCATAGCGCCGCACCAGCTCGGCTGGCTCCAGGTCGCGCAACCGGTTCAATCCCAACCGTTGCAGGATGCGGCTGACGGTCGCCGGAGAGATCCCGACCTCGGCCGCAATCTGCTGGCCGGTGTGGCGCTGCCGGCGCAACACCTCGACCGCAGCGC
>NZ_LUUB01000026.1:29947-151282 GCF_001641635.1 Bradyrhizobium centrolobii | reverse complement strand
ACTAGGGTCTGTACTCAATAAGGATTCCCGTCTGGGCTGAGTTGTGATTCAAGCTTCCCAAGCGAAGGGGGCTTGATGGGGAAGCAACTGTACTGGCTGAGCGAGTCGGAGTGGAAGCGGATCGAACCGCTGTTGCCACGTGGGCGACGCGGGGCGCACCGCGTGGATGATCGGCGCGTAATCAGCGGGATCATGCACATGCTGCGATCGGGCGCACGCTGGCGGGACTGTCCGCCAGACTACGGGCCGTACACGACGATTTACAACCGCTTCAACCGCTGGAGCCGGCAAGGCGTGTGGAGCAATATTTTCTACGCGTTGACCGGCTCAACTGGCCGGGTCGGGACAATGTCCATCGACGCGACCCACATTAAAGCCCACCGCTCGGCGGCGGGCGCAAAAGGGGGGACTTCCAGCAGGCGGTCGGCCGCTCGCGCGGCGGGCGCACCACCAAAATCCACGCGCTAACCGAGGATCACGGACGTCCGATCGCCTTCTTGCTTACCCCTGGCAATTGCCACGATCTCGTGGCCGCGCGCGATCTGTTACCAGCCGTGCCTCCAGCCCGACGCTTACTGGCCGACAGAGCCTACGATGCCAACAGCCTGCGTGTTTGGTTGGCGGATCGCGGAACAAAAGCGGTGATCCCGCCTAACCCAACCCGCAAACATCCTCACCGATATGACGCCAAAGCCTATAAGAGCCGTAACCTTATCGAGCGCATGTTCTGCCGCCTCAAGGATTTCAGACGCATCGCGACCCGCTATGACAAGCGAGCCGACAACTTCCTATCCGCCATCCACTTGGCAGCCGCACTCACCTGGTGGATTAATTGAGTCCGGACCCTAGTATCGAATACGCCCCAACGTCGATCGAAGCGTTCAAGGACAAGATGGAAAATCTCTACAAGTTTCCTCCGTTCCTGGTGCAACACCTGGTCGAAGTCGCCCAGAACTATCGCGACGGCATCTTCTCCGGCACAAACAATGCGGTCGAGAAGATCACCGGAACGCCACCACTCTCGGTG
Source organism: Bradyrhizobium centrolobii (assembly GCF_001641635.1). Classification (GTDB taxonomy): domain Bacteria; phylum Pseudomonadota; class Alphaproteobacteria; order Rhizobiales; family Xanthobacteraceae; genus Bradyrhizobium; species Bradyrhizobium centrolobii. The sequence goes on along the minus strand of NZ_LUUB01000026.1, from coordinate 150,255 downwards.
CAGCAGTTCATCGCTCGGAATCGAACCGTATTCGGCTGAGCACGGCCAAAGACAAATCGGGGTTGGAAAATGCCGCACACTCAAGACGAGCGTCACCCGTTTCTGGACGATCTGACCGCTGACGCCGTGCTGATCAGCTCGGTGTTACGCGGTCCTGTCACCGGACGCGACGAAATCGGGCTGGTCGTCAACGCCGTCGGAACTTTTTACGCGTCACAGGCACCCACGTTTATTCAGACTGTTGGCTCGCGGCTTCTTCTCGAATACGAGGCCGTTCTGACCAGCGGCGAGAGCCTGAGCGCAGCGGTCTTGGTCGACCACAACCCCGACGGATTGGTGCCGCGCGTCAGCGTGCGGATGAGCCCGCTTGGCGCTGTGCTGTCTCTCGCCACGCATCTGCGAACGGCGCTTTCGAAGCAGTTGCCGGAAAACTTGTTTCTCTGAACTGAACACGCTCAAGCCAGCAGCGGGAATTGGCTCGGCTGGCATGCGGGCTCTGGAAAGGTAGCTTGCCATGGACGTCAAAAACGCAACTGTCTTCATCACTGGTGCCAATCGCGGCCTAGGCCTGGCCTTTGCGCGCGAGGCGCATCGCCGTGGGGCAGTAAAGGTCTACGCGGGCATGCGCAACACAAGCGGGTTCAAAGAGCCGGGCGTTGTCCCCGTGAGGATCGATGTCACGGATCGAACATCGATCGCCGCGGCGGCCGAACTGGCGGCGGACACGACCGTGCTCATCAACAACGCTGGCATCGCCGCTCTGATCGATGGTCCGCTGGCGGCCGACGTCGAAGCACAATCGGCCCGCTTGTTCGAGACCAACTACTATGGCGTCATTCGCGTCACACAGGCGTTCGAGCAAATATTGCTGGCTAAGCCGCACGCGGCCATCATCAACGTGCTTTCGGATATCGTGTGGCTTCCGCGGCCCTATCTGACGCCCTATGCCGCGTCAAAGACGGCAGCCTGGAGCTACACCAACCAGCTTCGCTATCATCTGCGCGAGCGCGGCGTCCAGGTTCTCGGCCTGCATGTCGGGTTCGTCGATACTGACCTCACCAAAGGCATTGACGTGCCAAAGGCGAATCCCGACGACGTGGTGCGCCACACCTACGATGCTCTCGCCGCCGGCAAAAGCGAGGTTATGGCCGACAAGGGAACAACGATGCTAAAGAGCACGCTTGCTGCCGAGGTGCCCGGCTACATCACTCCACCGCCAGGGCTTTAAACGCGGCGGATGAAGACAGTCGGTTTCCGGAGCCGGATCGCGCTTCCGGCGCCGGCTGTCTTCGGAAAATGCCAGGGCGCCCGCACCAAGCCTATGCTCGCGCAGGGGCCATCAGTGGGAATCGAAAGGACAAGGAGATGCTGTCGGTCAACAAGCCACTTGGAATCGATCTATGCAACTGCTTCGCCATGAGGAAGGCAAACCGGCAGATCTCTCGCTTCTACGATGCCCACCTTGAGCCGGTAGGCCTGCGCATTACGCAATTTCTCACCTTGGCCGCCCTGAACGAGGTCGGGAGCGCGGCGGTTAATGCCCTCGCCGAACGGCTCGACATTGAACGGACGGCGATGGGCAAAATGGTCGGTCTTCTGGAGCGTGACGGCTTGGCCAGGATCCGCCCCTCTCCCACCGATGGCCGAAGCCGCCTTATCGAACTCACTGATGCGGGTCGCCGACTTCACGACAAAGCGGCCCCTCTTTGGCATGAAGCCCAACGACAATTCGAGCAATTGAACGGCGCGAAAAACGTCGCCGCCCTGCGGGGAGCCTTGAGGAGCATGGTCGCCGGCGAGATCAAGCTGGGTTCATCCGGAGACTGAGCCTAGCTGTCGGCTTCACTTTCCACTATGAGGGGCGTGCCCGCCAAGTTCAAAGCGGCTCCTCGGCACGTGAAATCACCTCTCAAAGGCAAACCGGACCTTCACTGATTTTTTCGCAGCCAACGCAACTCGCGCCGGCGGAGTCCAACCGCTACCGTCTGGCGTACGAAATCGTGGAAAATCGTAGTTCGGCGGAAAAAATCGTAGGATTGGCAGCGGGGGGCGCTACCAGCCCCCGATCCAGCGGTTCTTTGTTCTCGAATTTGACGAGCGGAGCTCCGCGATCCGTCGTGAAGGGGATGATGCATTCGTCCCGCGGCAACTGAGGATGCTCGTCTCTGCTCGCGTGTTACCCTGCCCTCGCGAGTTCTTGTGAACGTCGCCCGACCCGAAGCCGCCCTGTCCCGCTTCATGGGCAAGTTTAAGCTAGCTTCCGCAACCAAGGTCGAACGTGATCCGGCAACAATGGCGGAGCGCCACTGATGGTAGCACACGCGAGCAAACGCCTCCTAATGGCCAAGCTCACTAGTCACCATCGTCGTCCTGATCGCGCTGCTCGTGTGGCGCATGACCGACCATAAGCCGACAACCGGATGCAAGACCAACCGCCCGACGGACATATCCGCAAGCCGGAAGCCAAGTTGAAGGCGGCTTGTGCGTCTTGCTCGCATAAACTACGCGCTGGGATCCCGTAAAACTGAGCCGGATTGGACACCAGTATCTTGTGTTGCTGCTGAACATCGGCGATCTACCTGGCAAGCCCATCGAGAATCTTTCCGACGTCGGGACAACGGCAGAATCGCAAAGACCAACAGGCGCGTCGCTCTGACGGCGAAGACGTCGGTCCGCCGAACCCCCGACCGAGCCGCATCAGGGAGAGCCTGATTCAGCCGATGGTAGGCTGATGATCCGCGGCGCGCCGACCTCCCGGGGCAGTTGCGCCCCGAGCACAAGCGACAACTGATGCGAGGCGTCAGCGAGCCGCGACGCCAGCGCCCGGAGGTCGGCCCGACGGATGCGTTCGATGGGGCCGCTCACTGTCATGGCACCCACCAGCGCTCCGTCGTGGCCGAAGACGGCGGTGGAGAGGGAGGCCGTCAGGGCGTCGTAGATTCCGGAACTGACGAAGATGTGCACGCCGTCATCCACTCGGTCCGTCCAACGAGCCGTCCGCAGCACTTGTCCCGTCGAGGTCAAATCGAGCGGCGCGAGATTTGTCGGCCGCGCGACGTCGCGTACGAGTTGGGGCGAATCCACCCGAAACAGGCAGAGCCGGCTATCGCGTTCGCGCACGTGGAACGCGCTGCTTTCCAACGTCTCCTGGCTTAGCCGCTGAAGCAGCGGCAGCACATGCTGCTCGAGATTGAAATTGGCCCGATAGGTGGTGCCGAGCTGGAATGTCTTTGCGCCGAGTGCGTAGCGGCCGTCAGTGAGGCGGACGACGTAGCCGGCTTCATCCAGCGACACCAGCGAGCGCATCACGGTTGGCTTCGCCAAACCCGTGATCTTGGCGATGTCGGCTAGGCTGCGCGACCCGGCTCCAGCGAAGGTATCCAGGATCGCCAGCGCGCGTTGCACGGCGGCGACCCCTTGCGTCTTGGGCATCGAAGTCCCTGTCCTGCCGATTTTCGGTTGACCTCGGCGCGTCACCATTACACTATGCGTAACGGCATTCCATTTTCAATGGGGTTGGATATGGCCGTAGGGTTCAGGATCCTTTCGCGCAAGCGGGTTGTCGCAGGCGAATGGATCGAACGGGCCCGCGCCCTTCCGGTCGCCAATATCAGTGATGTGATGTCACGCATTGCCTCGGGCGGCGCCACGCTCCGGCCCATGCATGCGGCGGGTGGCATGGCTGGTCCCGCCCTGACCGTGAAGACCCGCCCCGGCGACAACCTGATGGTCCACAAGGCGCTCGACATGGCCGTCGCCGGCGACGTCATCGTGGTCGATGCCGGTGGCGACCTCACCAACGCTATCTTCGGCGAGATGATGCTCGCGCAAGCCGCCAGGCGCGGCGTCGCCGGCATCGTGATCCACGGCGCGATCCGTGATGCCGCCGCCATCCGGGCGAACCCCCTTCCTGTCTTCGCGGCGGGTGTCACCCATCGCGGCCCCTATAAGGACGGTCCGGGCGAGATCAACGGGCCGATCGCCATTGGCGGCATGGCCATCCAGTCCGGCGACCTCGTGCTAGGCGACGACGACGGCGTCCTCGCCGTCGCAATCGACGATTGCCGAACGGTGATCGAGGGCGCTGAAGCCAAACAGGCCGCCGAGGCCAAGCAAATGGCGGCGATCGAAGCCGGTACGCTCGACCGTAGCTGGGTCGACGCCTCGCTCCGCCGTCTCGGCTGCGAGATGCCAGAGGTCTAGCGATGGCCGGGCGCACGATCTCCGAGAAGATCCTCGCTCGGAAATCCGGGCTGGATGCGCGCGCAGGGAACCTCGTGGTCTGCAAGGTCGATTGCGCACTCGGCACCGACGGTTCGGTCCCGATGGCGCTCGATTATTTCAAGGCGATGGGCGGTGAGAGCGTCCGCGACCCTGCCCGATTGGTCTTTGCACTCGACCATTACGTGCCGCCGACGAGCCCGCAGACGATCGAACTGCATCGCGTCATGCGAGACTTCGCCAAGCGGTTCGGCATCACACTACATGATGCCGGCGAAGGAATCGGCCACCAGCTCATCGTCGAGACGGGGCGCGCTCTGCCGGGCGGCTTGGTCGTCGGAGCCGACAGCCATGCAGTGACATACGGGGCGCTGAATTGCTTTGCGACCGGCATCGGCTCGTCCGATCTCGCCGCCATCATGCTGTGCGGCCGGACGTGGCTGCGCGTGCCGCATTCGATCCGCGTGGTTCTGACTGGACAACTGCCGAGCGGCGTCTATCCGAAGGATGTCGCACTGGCGCTCGCGGGCCGGCTCGGTGCGGACGGTGCCGCCTATCAGGCACTCGAATTCGCAGGGCCGGGTGTCGCTACGCTCGCACTGGAGGACCGCCTCGTCCTGAGCAATCTTGCGGTCGAGATGGGGGCGAAGACCGGCATCTTCCCGGCCGACGGGGAAACCGTCGCGTATCTGGAGGGCCGCACCGGCCAAACCTTCGAACCGGTCGCGCCGGATCCTGATGCCCGCTACAGCCAAACTGTGGAGATCGCGCTCGACGCACTCACGCCGCAGGTCGCGCTGCCGCATCTGGTGGATCAGGTCGTGGCGCTTGAGGATGCCGCCGGTACGCCGGTGCAGATGGTGTATCTCGGCACCTGCACGGGCGGGAGGTTACGCGATTTCCATCAGGCCCGCGCGGTGCTGGAGGCGGGTGGAGGCGTAGCGCCCGGCGTGCAGCTCGTGGTCACGCCGGCATCCCGCGAGATCCGCGACGCTATGAGCGCCGATGGCACGCTCGACGCCCTCATAGGCTTCGGCGCGACTGTGGTCGAACCCGGCTGCGGCTCCTGCTGTGGAACCTGCGGGGTGATCCCCGGAGACGGAGTTTCGGTGATCTCGACCGCCAACCGCAACTTCAAGGGCCGCATGGGCAACGCCAAGGCATCGATCTACCTTGCTTCGCCCGCCGCTTGCGCCGCCGCGGCGACCCGCGGTGCCGTAACCGATCCTCGCAAGGTGTCGCGATGACAGCTCTGCGAGGACGCGCACGGCTCGTCGGCGACGACGTCAACACCGACTCGATCATCAGCTCGGCCCGCAAGCGCGAGAGCCTCGACCCCGCCGTTCTCCGGCAATTCCTGTTCGAGCATGTCGACCCGGCTTTCGCAGCCTCGGTGCAGCCCGGGGACATCCTGGTGGCGGGCAGGAATTTCGGTTGCGGGTCGGCCATGGAGGTCGCCGTCACGACGGTGCTCGGGGCCGGCATTCCGGCGGTGATCGCCCGAAGCTTCTCGCGCACCTACTACCGCAATGCGATCAACAACGGCCTGCTGCCTCTGGTCTGCGATACGGGCGGCATTCGGGACGGCGACATTCTGATCTCCGACGACATCGGCGCGATCCGCAACGAATTCACCGGCGAAACGCTGCGGCCGGAGCCTCTGCCGCCGATCATGAGAGCGATCCTCGGTGCGGGCGGCCTTGTTCCCTACATGCGTCAGAACGGTGACTTCAAACTATGACGGCCACAGACATTCCATCCGCCATCGCCGCAACAGGATACCGTCTACGGCTTCCCGGCCCCACGGAAGTGCCCGAGCGGGTGCGGCAGGCGATGGCCCAGGTGATGGTCAACCATCGCGGTCCCGAGTGCCGGACCGCAATCGGCGAGACCGAGGAGATGATCCGCCCGATTTTGGGCACGACGAACCACATCCTGTTCTTTGCCAGCTCCGGAACCGGCGTCATGGAGGCCGCGCTCGTCAACACGGTCGGACCCGGCAGCCGGATCCTCGTGATCGAGCATGGTCAGTTCGGTGAGCGTTTCACCGCGATCGCCAAGGCCATGAACATCACAGTCGACACGGTCGCAACCGCGTGGGGCCAGGCGATCGATGTCGCTGCGGTGGAGGCTCGGCTGCGCGAGCACTCCTATCGAGCCGTCGTCGTGGTGCACAATGAGAGCTCGACCGGGATCGTGGCCGATCTCGCAGCCCTTGGCGCACTTGTGCGCGACCGGCCAACGCTGCTCATCGCGGATTCGGTGAGCGGTCTCGGCGGCATCGAGATGCGACAGGACGAATGGGGCGTCGACATCGTGGTCTCGGCCTCGCAGAAGGCCCTGATGTGCCCGCCCGGCCTCGCACTCGCCAGCGTAAGCGCCAAGGCGTGGCGCGTGATCGAGCAGGACGAGGGACGATCGGTCTTCTATTGGGATTTCCGCCGAGCGTTGAAATCCGTGGAGCAGAACGAGACCGCGTTCACGGCGCCGGTGAGCCTTATCTATGGCCTGCGTCAGTCCCTGACGATGATGCACGAGGAAGGCTTCTCCAATGTGCTCGCACGCCACAAGCAGCTCTCCGGCGCGCTGCGCGCCGGAGGCACAGCGCTCGGGCTTGCAGATTTTTGCAACGATGGACCGCGCTCGAGCACGGTCGTCGTCTTCAAGGTCCCCGACGTGCTCGAAGGCGGAGCCATCGTGCGCCACCTCTACCAACATCACCGCACGGTGATCGCAGGCGCCCGCAACCGTCTCTCCGGCCGCGTTATCCGGTTTGGCACGATGGGTGTTTTGAGCGCTGGGACCATTCTGACCGATCTCTTGCATCTCGAAGACACGCTAACGAACTTTGGCTTGCCGATCGAACCCGGTTCCGGGCCCAAGGCGGCCGCCGAGCACCTCGCCGCAAAAAAATGAGCAACAGCTGAAACCACAAGGGCGAACCACGATGACATGTCCTGCCTCCGTCCTCGCCCGAGTCGTGACGCTCGCGGCATCGCTATTCGCAGCCGGGTCAGCCTGGGCCGAGCAGCACGTCGTGCTCTATTCGGCCAACGACGACACCGTGAACAAGCTTGTTGCCGAAGGCTTCGCCAAGGCGACCGGAATCAAGGTCGACGTCGTCTCGACAGGATCAGGTGTCCTCGTGCGCCGCATCGCCTCCGAGGCCGCCAATCCGCAGGGCGACGTGATCTGGGGTGTCAGTACAACGCTCTTGCGGCTGGCCAGCCCAAACCTTCAGGCCTACCCGGCCAAGGGCCGCGAAGCCGTGCCGGCCCAATTTCGGGATCCAAATGATCTCTGGCTCGGCACGAACATCCAGGTTGTTGTGATCGGCCAGAATACGAAGTCGATCGACAAGGCCAGTGGGCCCAAATCCTGGACCGACCTGCTCGACCCAAAGTGGAAAGGCAGGCTGGCCTTTACCGATCCCGCCAATTCCGGATTCTCATACGCGGCCGCCAACGTGCTTCTCTCGCTGTGGGGCGAGGGAGACGCCGCCTGGACAAAGATGGGCGAGCTGCTTGCGAATGCGAAGGTCCTCAACCGCTCGACCCAGGTCTTCGACGGGATCGGCAGCGGCGAGTATCCGCTCGGCATCACCCTCGAATATGCAGGCTTCCTGTGGGCCCATAATGGTGCGCCGGTGGACGTCGTCTATCCGGCTGAGGGCACACATGCGGTCGTCGAGGGCGCAGCGATCCTGAAAGGCGGACCGAACCCTGAGCCGGCCAAACAGCTCATCGACTATCTGGCCAGCAAGGAGGTCCAGGAGATGTTGCTGAAGGCGACCTTCCGACGCCCTGCCCGTCAGGATATCGAGCTCGAGGCATTCGCGTCCGGCATGATGCCCTTCTCGGCCATCAAGGTGCTGCCCTATGACGACGCGAAATGGGAATCGACCCGGCGCGAGACACTCGCGCGGCTGAAGACCACGATCCAGAACACACGCTGATTCCATGACCAGTATCCGGATTGAAAACCTGACCCGCACCTTCGGCGCGGTGCGGGCCGTGGACGACATCTCGCTCGTCATCGAGCATGGCGAGCTGTTCACGCTGCTTGGGCCTTCGGGCTGCGGGAAGACGACGCTGCTGCGCATGATCGCCGGCTTCGTCGATGTCGAATCCGGCTCGATTTCCTTCAACGACCAGCGCATCGATCGTCTGCCCGCGCATCGTCGCGACACCGGCATGGTGTTTCAGAACTACGCGATCTTCCCGAACCATACGGTAGCCGAAAACGTCGCCTACGGGCTGAAGGCCAGGAAGGTCCCGCTTGCCGAGATCCAGTCGCGTGTCGATAAGGCACTCGAGCGGGTGCGCCTGGAGGGCTACGGGCCACGTTCACCACACCAGCTCTCGGGCGGTCAGCTGCAGCGCGTGGCAATCGCTCGCGCGCTGGTGATCGAACCCGCCGTGCTCCTGTTCGACGAGCCCCTGTCCAACCTCGACGCGCAACTGCGCACCGAAATGCGGATCGAGGTCCGGCAGCTCCAGCAGGCGCTCGGCCTGACCGCGATCTATGTAACGCATGATCAGGAGGAGGCGCTCGCTATCTCCGATCGCATCGCCGTCTTGCGTCACGGCAAGATCGAGCAAGTGGACACACCCGAACGCATCTATCGGATGCCCCAAACCGCCTTCGTGGCCGAGTTCCTCGGCTCGACCAATATGGTGCCGGGCATCGCGAGAGCTTTCGACGGCCGTGATACTCATGTCGCAGCAGCCGGAACGGAGTTCACGGTCAGGGGCGAGATCGCCCGGCCGGGCGCTTCGGTCCTGCTGTCGGTCAGACCAGAGGCGTTGCGACTGGGCGACGGTTCCGGCGGCGCTCTCGTCCAAGCCCGCCTGGCGCTGCGTGAATTTCTTGGCCCGATGCAACGTCTCCACGCAACCCTGCCGGACGGCACCCAGATTCGCATCTCGGCGCTCGGCGGGCAGGTGTTCGACGGGTCGCCGGGCGCGCCGCTCGCCCTTTCGTACGACCCTGCGCAGATCACGGCATTTCCGGCGTCATGAAACGCTTCGCCACCATCGTGACGCTGGCGGCCCTGGTGCTGCTCGCGGTTTTTCTGCTCTACCCGCTGGCACTCGTTCTGGACGCGAGCATACGGATCGACGGCACGGGTGGCCTGACATTTGCGAACTATGCGACGATTGTGAAGAGCCGCTACTATCTCGGTAGCATCGGCAACAGCCTGCTCGCCGCCGCGCTCGCGACGGCCCTCGCATGCGCCATCAGCATCCCTCTCGCCTTCTGTCTCGCCCGAATCGACGTGCCGGGCCGCGCGCTCCTCCTTACGCTTGCGACTCTGCCGCTCGTCCTTCCCTCGTTCGTCAGCGCCTACGCGCTGGTGCTGTTTTTCGGCCATGCCGGCGTCGTCACCACAGCTTTACGCGGGATCGGCATCCCTATCGGTTCGATCTACGGCCTTCCCGGCATCGTCATCGTGTTCACGTTGACGCTTTATCCGTACGTTGTCATGCCTGTCCTCGCCGGTTTCCAGGCAGTCGACGCCTCTATGGAAGAGGCAGCTCGCAATCTCGGCGGTTCGCAGCCTTATGTGATCCGCACCGTGCTCCTGCCGATCGTGATGCCGGCGATCCTGGCCGGCGGACTATTGGTCTTCGTCGAGGCGCTGGAGAATTTTGGCGTGCCGGCGGTGCTGGCCGAAGACCGGCCATTCCTGGCCGTCGACATCTTCAAACTCTTTGCCGGTGAGTCTGACGCCAACCCGGCCGCGGCGGGCGCGCTCAGTGTGCTCCTGATCGCCTGCACGGCGCTCACGCTTCTGGTTCAACGGCACTATCTCGGCAAGCGCCGTTTCTCGACCAGTGCCCGCAGCGCGCCCGCGAAATTGCCGCTCACGCCAGGACTACGACTGGTCGCTGCGATCATGAGTTGGGGTATCGTGATCGTCTCGCTATTGCCTTTCACGGCCGTGTTAATGGTCTCCGTCTTGCGCTTCCGCGGCCCCGTCCTGACCTGGGAGCTGGGATTGGTCAATTACGCCACCCTGCTGTCGGGCTCCTATCGGCCGCTGCTCAACACGCTGACGCTCGCCAGCATCGCGGCCGTCGCCACCATGCTGATCGGTGCTCCGATCGGCTATGTCGTAGCTCGGCACCGCACCCGCTTGTCGGGCTTGCTCGACTTCGTCGGCATGGTGCCGTTTGCGGTCTCGGGCACGATCCTGGCGATCGGGCTCATCATCGCGTTCAACAGCGGTCCTCTGATTCTGACCGGCGGTTGGCTGATCCTGGTCATCGCCTATGTCGTCCGCAAGCTACCGTTCGCGATCCGGTCATCCTCGGCAATCGTGCATCAGCTCGATCCCTCGCTCGAGGAAGCCTCGATCAATCTCGGGGTCTCGCCAATTAGAACCTTCGCGACCCTGACGGTGCCCTTGATGGCAAGTGGCCTTGTCGGCGGGCTGGTGCTCGTCTGGATCACGGCGGCATCCGAGTTGAGCGCGACCATCGTGCTTTATGCGAGCGGCTGGGTCACCACGACCGTCGTCATGTATCATGCCATTGAGGGCACGGGCGCGGGGCTCGCGGCCGCCGCGGCGGCGGTACTCATCCTCGTCACTGCAATCCCGTTGCTTCTGGTCAACCGGCGCATCAGCAAGCAGGAAACAACAGTGATATGACGGCAGGACAGGACGGCATCAACGAAGCAGCCCGGACACTCCCGAATTTCCGTAGCGACAATGTCGCGCCGGTCAGACCTGAGATATTGCAGGCGATCGCAGAAGCCAATCGCGGCCCGGCTGCCGCTTACGGCGACGACGATTATTCGAAGCTGCTGAATCGGCGCTTTTCGACGCTGTTCGAGACCGAGGTCACGGTATTCCCGGTCTCGACCGGCACGGCGGCCAATGCTTTGTCGCTCGCGAGTTGCGCGCGGCCCTATGGCGCCGTCTATTGCCACGAAGAGGCACATATCCACACGGCGGAAGGCGGCGCGACCGAAGCCTTCACGGGCGGCGCGAAGCTCCTCCCCATGCCCGGCCCGCACTTTCGGATCGAGCCGTCGAACCTGCGCGAGGCGCTGGCCAGCGCGGGCTGGGGCGTCCGCAATCGCGCCCAGCCCGACGCGATATCGATCACTCAGGCCAGCGAATATGGCACCATCTACCCTCTCGCCGAGATAGCCGAGATTGGAGCAATCGCCCATGACAAGAATCTGTCGCTACACATGGATGGCGCCCGATTCGCCAATGCGCTGGCGCGGCTCGGCTGCAGCCCAGCCGACATGACCTGGCGGGCCGGCGTCGACATCCTATCCTTCGGGGCGACCAAGAATGGGGCGATGTCGGCGGATGCGATCGTGGTTTTCGACCAGGACCTCGTCGAATCCCTCTCCTATCGGCTCCGCCGCGCTGGCCAGACCGCGTCAAAGATGCGCTATGCATCTGCGCAGCTTCTCGCTTACGTAGAGGATCGCCTTTATTTGCGGCTCGCGGCGAAGGCCAATGCCGTGGCCGCACGCCTTGGCGCAGGTCTCGCCGCGCTGCCCGACGTTCGGCTCGTTGCGCCAGTGGAAGCCAATCTGGTCTTCCTCAACCTGCCAGGTCAAGCCATCAACCGCCTCGCGGCGATCGGGCTGCACTTCGCACGGCGGGGCCACGACGTGATCCGGTTCGTGGCCCGCTTTGACAGCACTGAACAGGAGGCGGACGAGCTCATCGCGCTCGTCCGTTCTGCAGTCACACGAAGCTGAGAGTGATAATTCCGTAACAGCTCATTCTGCAAATAGATGCTCGTCTACCGCTCAGCCAGCGCCCGCGCATATTCCGCGCACGGCGTTTCGTAGCTAGGCTCTATGCCCACGACTACGGGTGCAGCTACGGCTACCGGCGCTACGCACCCAACTCAGCGGCTATCCGCCCACGCACCACTAGCCGGCGGTATCGCGCGCGCGATCACGACGATCGCCGCATCGAGTGATGGGCTCCACCGGTGTTGCGGGGCTGTTGCTCGAAAGCAATTGCCGGGATGACATGCTGACCGAGCGAATGCGGCATATGATAGACGACGTGCTCTCCAGCGGCGTTCTTCCGACGATCTGCGGCACTGACTTGTAAGTCCAAAACTAACTTGTTTGTTATTTGAGCTGCTTGAAACCGTTGCGACGGTACTGCAGTTTATAAAGGCGCTCTGAAGCAATCCTCCTACTTGGATGCGGCTTCGAGAATCGAAACACTAGCTTGTCGCCAGAGAGAGGTTCGATGTCGTATCCTGCCGAGCACCGCCACCTGACCAAACAGAACATTGTTCGGAGCGCACGGCGACTCTTCAACCGCCGTGGGTTCGATACCGTGTCAATCGACGACGTTATGGCTGATGCCGGGCTCACCCGGGGAAGTTTCTATAGTTACTTTGAGAGCAAAGGTGATCTTTACGCCGAAACGGTCACCCAAATTTTAAGTGAAAAGCAGCTTTTAGGCGGCGACGGAGTCAGCATCGATTCGCGCGCTTTTGACAGCGCGGCTCAGTTCGTTCGCGACTATCTTTCGCGCGAGCATTTCGACGATATCGACGGAACCTGCCCCCTGATCGCTTTTCCGACCGACTTTTTGCGCGAGGAGCACCGTGTTCGGCAAGCATTTGAAACTGTGCTCAGGGTCATGATCGATATTTTTGAGCAGGCAATGCAGCGTAATGGACAGGCGGCCCGATCCCGGGCTCGCGCGATTGCAACGCTATGCGTTGGCGGCATGGTGTTGGCGCGCTCGATCGAGGATCGCGTGCTCGCCGACGAAATACGCGAAGCCGCAATGAACGTCGCGCTGTCGCTCGGACAGTGGCCGCGCGAGGGTTCTGCCGCAACTGAACGCGAACGCCTGCACTCCCCTTGAAGCGTTCGGACGCGCGAACGAGGTCCAAAAGGTCTTCGCTCCGTTGGCGTGAGATACGCCCTAAAGCGCCCAGCACCTCGCCCGTTGAATAGACGGTTAAAAGAATGGCAAAGCGGGCGACCGCTCCTCCCATGCAAACACGGGCAGACGCCAGGCCCGCAAGCTTGACGCTATCAGCCTAGCTGGCGGTTCGCGAGCCAACCGCGGACGCGGTCCGCTCGATAATTCCCTGCAATTCCGGAACGCAGGAACCGCAATTGGTGCCGGCGCGAAGCGCTCGCCCGATATCGCCGACGTTCGCGGCCCCCCCTTCAGCCACGGCGCGGCGGATGGCTTCAAGTCCGACACTGTAACAGGCGCAGACGATCGGCCCGGTTTCGGCAACGCCCTCGGTGCTTTGGCCGGAAAGAAGAAGACGCCGGTCGCGCTCGGCCAAGATTCCCAGATCGAACAGCGCGCGCACGACCTCCCATCGCGGCGGATTTTGTGACGGCCCCGAGAAAATGCAGGCATCGATCTTGCCGGCGCACAACGCAGCGATGCGCACGATGCCACGCGGCAGATCGATATATTCCGCACGCTCCCGGTCGCCACATATCAGCTTTTCGACCAAACCATGCCATCGGGCGGGCAATTCGTTGGTCGCGAACAGAAGCCCGTGACCCCCGGCAACGGCGACGCGCGCGAACCACGTTCCGTCGGGGAGCGCGATCAAGTCGCGCGTGAGCGCAAAACCGCGATAGGCGAACTCGAGAGGTTCGACGCGCGCGGGCGTGGCCTTGAGCTCGGGCTGGCCGGAAAGCGGATCGTTTTCCGCCATCGCCAGCGCGCCGACGCACGCATCGGCCGCCGTCGAATAGCTCCAGTGAATTGGTGCGAAAATCGATCCGCGTTGCTGACCCGAACGAACGCAAACCCGAAACACGGCGCCGCCATGGGGCGTCGTGACCTTGGCGAAACCGCCATCGCTGATGCCCGTCCTACTCGCATCATCGGGGTGAACATCCACCATCGGTTCGGGTGAATGCGCGCCCAGCCGCGGACTCTTTCCGCTGCGCGTCATCGTGTGCCACTGATCGCGCAGGCGCCCGGTGTTGAGGCGGAGCGGAAAAGCGTCGCTCGTCGCCGCACGCACCCCCGGATGTCCCGGTGCAATGAAGCGGCCACGCCGATCGCTCGTGAAAAAAGCTCCGGCGCCGAAGAAGCGTGCTTCGCCTGGTTCGACTCCGGCTTTCACGGGCCACATCACCGCGTCGAGCTGGTCATAGTCATCGTCGGCGAGCGCCGCGAGACCACCCAAGTCGAAGGCGCGCCGACCATCATTCTCGAACGCTGACAGCGCCGCGTGCTCGCGAAAAACGTCTGCCGGTTTGCGGTAGGCAAACGCGCTCTCGAAGCCGAGGCGCTGAGCCACTTCGCTGACGATCCACCAATCGGGCTGCGCCTCGCCGGGGCGCGGCAGGAACGCACGCTGGCGCGAAATACGCCGCTCCGAATTGGTAACGGTGCCGTCTTTTTCGCCCCAGGCGGCCGCAGGCAAGAGCACATGCGCGCCCGCGTCGACGGTGTCGTTGTGAAGTGTAGTCTCGGACACGATGAACAATTCGAGCTTTTTCAGCGCCGCTCGAAAGGCGCCCGCGCGCGGCAGCGACACGGCCGGATTTGTCGCCATGACCCAGAGCGCCTTGATTGTTCCGCGTTCGATCGCTTCGAACATGTCGACGGCCTTGAGGCCTTCGCTCGCCGCCATCCGGGGCGCGTTCCAGAAGCGGCGGACGCGATCGGTTTCACTTGGCGAAAAGCCCATATGGGCGGCGAGTTGATTGGCGAGCCCACCGACTTCGCGGCCGCCCATGGCGTTGGGCTGGCCGGTCAGCGAGAACGGTCCCATGCCCGGCCGGCCGAGGCGCCCGGTGGCGAGGTGAACATTGATGATCGCATTCACCTTGTCAGTTCCCTGCGCGGACTGATTGACCCCTTGCGAGTAGCAGGTGACGACCCGCTCGGTTCGCGCGAACAGCTCAAAGAAGCGGGCAACCTCGCCGAGATCGAGTCCGCCCGCACTGGCAGCCGCTGCCGCGTCGCCGGCGATCTCACGGGCGCGCGCAAGCACATCGGCAAAGCCGCTCGTATATTCCGCGATATAGCTGTCGTTGAGCGCGCGCGTATCGGCGAGGTAGGCAAGCAGCCCGCAAAACAGCGCGGTATCCATTCCGGATGCGATCGGCAGGAACAGATCCGCCGCGGCCGCCGTCGCGGTGTGCCGCGGATCGATAACGACCAATCTGGTGCCGCGCTCTTTTTTCGCGGCAATGATTCGCTGATAGAGCACCGGATGGCACCACGCCGCATTGGAGCCGACGAGCACGATCAGATCGGCCTCGTCGAGATCCCGGTAAATGCCGGGCACCACGTCGGCACCGAAGGCGCGGCGATGGCCGGCAACGGAAGAGGCCATGCACAGCCGCGAATTGGTGTCGACGTTGGACGAGCCGAGAAAGCCTTTGATCAGCTTGTTGGCGACATAGTAATCCTCGGTGAGCAACTGGCCGGAAAGATAGAACGCAATCGCGTTCGGCCCGTCGCGATCGACGATCGTGCGCAGTCCGTTTGCGACCTTTGCCAGTGCGGTGTCCCAACCGGTACGTGCAAGAGAACCGTCTGCCCGACGAAACATGGGGTGGAGCAAGCGCTGGTCGAGCGAAAGCGTTTCGCCGAGCGCCGAGCCTTTCGAGCACAGCCGCCCGAAATTGGCCGGATGCGCGGGATCACCGGAAATAGTCGCATCGCCTTGCCGGTCCACGGCAGCGAGGATGCCGCAGCCGACGCCGCAATATGGACAGGTAGTGCGCACGGCGGGAGAATGCGGCGATAAACTGTTCATGACCGGCTCCTGTTCGACTCAGCTGTTTCGTCGCGAGGACGCCGGCCGCTCTAGGCCGCTTGCCGCTCGGCCAATGCTCGACCGAAAATGAGATCCTCGCGGACGGAATCGATCGTTGCGCCGGAACGAATAAGATCGAGATACCAGAACGAATCGGCCGTATCGCCGCAGAGCACGGCGCCGACGACGCGGCCGCCGGCAATCACCAGCTTTCGGTAGGTACCGAGACCCTGATCGCTGAGCACGACCGACTCCGTGCCGGGCGCTCCGAGAAAATCGCCGGCGGAGAACACATGAACGCCGGAGACCTTGAGATTGGTGGCGTTCACGCTGCCGAGATAGCGCGCATCGTGGCCAGCAAGGCGCTCGGCCAGCGCGCGCGCCTGCTCGTTGGCGGGCTCCACCAGACCGTAGCAGACGCCGCGATGCTCGGCGCATTCCCCGATTGCGAAAACATCGGACGTGCTGGTAACGAGATGATCGTCGACGACGATGCCGCGATTGACCGCGATACCGGCGTGAGCGGCAACTTCGGCATTCGGCTTGATGCCGACTGCAACAACGACCATGTCGGCCGCAAGGACGCGGCCGTCCTTGAGCACTACGCCCTCGACGTGACTATTGCCGACGAATCTCGCCGTCGCGACGTCCAGCAGAACCCGGATGCCTTTCGCCTCGACCGCACGCATGAGCAGCAATGCGGCGCGCGCGTCGAGCTGGCGCTCCATCAAGCGATCCATAAGATGAACCAGTGTCACCGATGCGCCGGCCTTGGCGAGACCGTAAGCCGCCTCAATGCCCAGGAGCCCACCGCCGATCACGACAACGGGCGCACTCCGGCAGACAGCTCGCGACATCGACGCGACGTCGCTCACGTCGCGGAATGTCAGCACGCCGGGCAGATCGGCGCCGGCGATGCGCAAGCAGATCGGCCGCGAGCCGGTGGAGAATACGAGCTTGGCGAATGGCAACACTTTGCCGTCGGACAGCGTCACGGTGCGTGCGGCAATATCCGCCGCCGCCACGCCGACGCCGCAGCACAAGGTGATGCCCCGATCGCTCCACCAGGCCGCCGGCTTCAGTGAAATGTCGCTCGGGCGCACTTCGCCAGCCAGCACCGACGAGAGCAGCACGCGATTATAGGCAAGGTGCGGCGGCGACAGCATAACGGCCGAGCGCACGCTGGGCGAGCTCTTCGCACAAGCAGGCAGCCGCCATGCCGTTGCCAACGATGACGAGGGGTTCGCTCATCGTAATCCTAAACCCTGCGCCAGCGTGTGAGAGCGGCAGCCTTAGCTAAGACGATCATGGTCTTCCGTAACATTGTAGTACTCCTTTTGAGACGCGACGGCGTTTATTCGACTGACAAAAACGCTGACAAAAGATTCACGATCGTTCGCCTGGATTGCGAAACTCAGATCCACCGCCGCTGTGGAGTTGTGACGGACGAAGAATATGTTCAAGAACATATTTTGACTGACGGTATTGGACGAAAGCAGCACGCGATCATAAGCAAGCCGCTCTTCACGAATCACCGAGACGGCATAACGGCCGATCGCACGCTGGACGAGCTCTTCGCACAAGCAGGCAGCCGCCATGCCGTTGCCAACGATGACGAGCGGTTCGCTCATCGTAGTCCTAAACCCTGCTCCAGCGTCCACAGCAGCGCCGCGCCAACGGGCGTGCAATCGGCTGCCTTCACGCGATAATCGACGTGTCGCTTGGCACGAGCGCTCGCCCCCGGCAACACGGCATAGAGATTGCCTAGCCACAATGCCCAGCGTCACCATCGGCTCGCAGCCTTGTTCCGTCATATCGCCGCGTAACAAAGGTTTGACTGCCGGCGCTATCTCGAACAGCCGCCCATAGAACAGGGCGGCGGCTTGCGACGTCGGTGCAATCAACTTTACGCGCAGTGATCCGCGGCGCGGACCACGCATGCGCGGAGCGCGGAGCACGCCGCAGATGTGTCGGGTATGACGCGACAACGCCGAGCGAAATGGCTGTAAGCGGCCATGGATGAGTCGGCGAGGCGCTTCCAACTGGCGCGACAATACCGCCAGTCAAAATATGTTCTTGAACATATTCTTCATCGATCTCAACTCCACAGCGGCGGCGGAGCATGGATCTGATTTTCGCAATCCAGGCGAACAATCGGTGAATTATCTGTCAGTCGAATGGACGCCGCTGCGTCTCGAAAGGAGTGCCTACAGTGTTACGCAAGACCGTGATCGTCTCAGGTAAGGCTGCCGCTCTCACCAGCGGACCGGCTGTCGAAGCGTTTTCGCATGGCGATGCAGAGGGGCACGTGTGGTCCGCGCTGCGGATGGTTGCGCGCTAAGTTGGTTGCACCGACATCGCAAGCCCTGTTCTATGGGCGGCTGTTCGAGGTGGGACAAATATGAAAAATATGAACCTGCATCGAGTATCTTTGGTTGACAGCCCAGCAAGTAATCCGCCGCCTTCCGGGGTCGGCCACCCGCCGGGCCAGCCCGGTGGTCCTGTAAAGCTGAAAACCCCGAGCCTCCTGCCCGGCTCCGACGGCGAGCACGCGCTGCAGGCGAAATATGCCTCCGAGGATCGAGCCAATACCTTTTATGCCCGGCAGGTCCTGAATTTTCTTGCCCCGCGGATGCGGGAATTCATCTCCCGGCAGGAGTTCATGTTCGTCGGCACTGCCGATCGTCACGGCGAATGCGATTGCAGCCCGAGATTCGGCGAGCCCGGCTTCATCCATGTGCTCGGGAACAAGCATCTCCTCTACCCTGAATACCGCGGCAACGGCGTATTTGCCAGTCAGGGGAATATTTCTGAGAATCCGCACATCGCTCTGCTGATCCTCGATTTCTATCGAGATTCCGTCGGCCTGCATGTCAATGGCAAGGCGCGCATCGTGCAGAGCGACGAGCTCGAAACCTTTGCCGACAAGCTGCCCAAGGATGTGCTGGCCGAGTTGGCGAAGGACGGCAAGAGACGACCAAATGGGTGGGTGATGGTCGAGGTCGAGGAGGCCTACATCCAATGCTCCAAGCATATCCCGCTGCTAAAAAAGCTGGAGCGACAGATCGATTGGGGAACCGACAGTGTCGCCGCGAAAAAGGGGGATTATTTCCAGCTGAAAGACATCCCGCTCTATGACCGGATCGGTGGCGACCAAGCGATGGCCATCGCCATCGATCTGTTCCACCGCAAGCTCCTCGAGGACGACCTCGTCAGGCGATTTTTCGACGATGTCGATATGGCGGCTCAGCGGCTCAAGCAGAAGTCCTTTCTCGCCATGGCCTTTGGCGGTCCGTACCAGTGCAGCGGCGTCGAGCTGGTCAGCAAAATCGGGCTCGAGACGCAGCATTTCGACCGGATATCCGTGATCCTCAAGGAAACTCTGGAAGAGCTGAAGATCGGAGCCGCGGAGATCGAAGAGATGATGCAGGTCATCGAGACCACGCGCGAAGCCATTCTGAATCTCTTTGATCGCCAGTGCTGACGGTGAAGGAGCACACCATGACCATGGGGGATCGCGACGGGATTACAGGATCGGACCCACAGGAACCGGCATTTTGGGGACAGCTATTCGCCGGCCTGGCGGCGCCCGTCATCGTCGCGGACAGCCCCGGCGGATGGTCGGCACCGCAATCCGAAACTCTCGTACGTCGCCGCAAAACCTGGGTCGATCGGCTGTTCGCGGGCGAGGAACCATATGGCAACTCACCCGACAAAATCGTCATCCTGCAGAACGGCGTCGAGATCGAAGATGTGCCGATCGATCCGCTGGGCAGCTGGACCGTCGTCGGACGACATCCCCGAGCCCATATACAACTCGAGGCCCACAAGCTCGGCCTGTTTCACGCCGCCTTCCACAAGAAGGACGGCAGGTTCTATCTCCATGCGATCGATCTTGAATGCGGGACGCTTCTCGATCGAAAAAAGATCAAGGCGGGCGTGCCGGTTCCGCTACGGGATGGGTCCCTGGTCGACATCCCGGGCTATCAACTGCGTATCCGCCTTGCCAATTCTCCGGTCACCGCAGGGGAGGAGATCGCCGAGGCCGGGGAATTGGCGGAAATTCCCTCCTATTTCTACGTCCCGCCGCTTTCCAGCTCGGCGCTGACGAATCTCATCGAGGATCGCGCCGCTATCGCGCTCTGGTCAGGCGGCGTCACGAGCTTGAGGGTGGCGGACATCATCGAGGAAACCGCCGACGCCAAGACCTTTCGGCTCGTCGGCGAAAAGCCCCTCTTGTTCTCCTATCGACCGGGTCAGTTCGTGACCCTCCTTCTCACCATCGATGGCGAGCATATCGAGCGGTCCTACAGCATCTCATCGAGCCCGTCCCGGCCGCATGTTCTCGAATTGACTGTGAAACGCGTACCCGGTGGTCGTGTGTCGAACTGGCTGTGCGACCATGTCATGCCGGGGGAGCGGCTGACCATCAAGGGGCCGGCCGGAAAATTCAGCTGCTTCGATTGTCCGGCGTCAAAGATGCTGTTCATCGGCGCAGGCAGCGGGATCACGCCGATCATGTCGATGAGCCGCTGGATCGTCGACACAACCACCGATGTGGACGTGAAGTTCCTGGTTTCGTTTAAATCGCCTGCGGACATCATTTTCCGCAAGGAGCTCGAGCTCATCTCGGCCCGGCATGCCTGTTTCCGCGTTGCCGTCACCCTGACCTCCGCCTGGTCCGGACGAACCGAATCATGGACCGGCCTCACTGGGCGATTCGACAAGTCGATGATCCATGCGCTGGTCCCCGACCTCGGTCAGCGGCACGTCTTCCTGTGCGGGCCCGAGCCCTTCGCCGCGGAGGTAAGGAGGATCCTCCAGGAGCTAGGCTTCGATCAGGCCAAGCTTCATAGCGAGAGTTTCGGATCCAGCCGCGTCGCGGGGGGAGGTAAGCGCGCGCCGAAGCCGCTGGCGTTGTCCGAGCCGCGGCACCGTGTCCACTTCATCAAGAGCGACAGGACGGTCGAGACGGACGAAACCGTGACCCTCCTGGAACTGGCGGAAGCCCACGGAATCGAGATGGATTACGCCTGCCGGACCGGCAGTTGCGCAGAGTGCGAGGTGAGTTTCGCCGGAACGCTTTCCGAGAAACCAGAATGTGAAAAGCACCGCCGGCGCAAGGAGAACGGTACCGCCCTTGCCTGTTGCAGCGTCGCCCTTTCCGACATCGAGGTGGAAGCGTGAAAGACGGCGCGCAGCCATACCAGGACCTGGGGCCCCGTCGGCGGCGGCGCGGTCAGCTGCATTGGTCGCTTGGGGCTCTCTTTTTTCTTGGATGCGACGGATCTCCAGATCGTCCATCGGAGCAAACATTGATGCAGGGCCATAAGGTTGAACAGCTTGGGATAGCGACCGTCGGCTTTTTTTGGTGCTTCCTGATGTGGTTTTCCACGGCTGCGTTCAGTCCGAGCATCGCGGCGACGTATCACCTCACGATCAAGGACCTTGGCCTGCTCGCCAGTTCGGCCATCTGGATGGCGCCGGTCGGACGCATCGTCGCCGGCTGGGCGTCCGATCGATTTGGCGCTCCGCGGAGGTTCGCCGCAATCCTTGCCGGCTGCGGACTGGTTTCGATCGCGTCGGCCTTCACCACCAGCTACGAGCTGCTTTTCGCCGAGCGAGTGGTCGTCGCCATTGCCGGCGTCTCCTTCGTCGTCGGTGTCCAGCACGTGGCGCAATGGCTCGATGCCCACGAGATCGGCACCGCGGAGGGACTTTACGCCGGCACCGGCAATGTCGGCGCCGGCGTCGGCACATTGTTGCTGCCGCGCATCTTCGGCACCGACTATCGGCAGCCTTCATCCGCGCGATCAGCTTGACCAGAAGATGGAGCATCTCACGCTCGGTGGATGCTTCCTCCAAAAGCCCGTTCTGGATGTCGGCGAACGTGTCGGCCTCGCCGGCGACGCGCGGAATGGGGACCGGCCCTGCGCACGAACGAGACCGATGAGGGATAGGATCGAGGCGATCGCATCGGAGGACCTGGAACGCATTGCAACTCCGTCAAGCATCGACTTCGCGCCCAAAGCGTTCGACGAGAAAATCGATGAAGAGCCTGACCTTCACTGACAAGTGTCGCGTCGGCGGATAGATCGCATACAGCGTAAGCGGCGGCGACCAGAAATCCTTCAAGATCTCCTTCAACCATCCGTTCTTCAGCGCCTCAACGGCGATGAACTTGGGTATCAACGCCACTCCCCTCCCATTGACAGCGACGTCGCGCAACACCTCGGCATTATTCACGCACAGGGACCAGGCGGGCTGGATCCAGTGCTCCCCGTCCGCGCCCGTCAGTTTCCACTGGTTGCCGGTGAGGAGGAATCCGTAGGTCAGCGAGACGTGATCGCGGAGATCCCGCGGGTGCGATGGCGTGCCGTGCTTCTCGAGATAGTCGGGCGATGCACAGGTCACCCTCGGCATGGGCGTGATTTTCGCGCAATCAGGCTCGATGATTCGAGCTCGGCGATTCGAAGGGTCACGTCGAAACCGTCCTGGACGGGATCGACGAGATCGTCGCTCAGCACAAGCTGGAGCTGCATTTCCGGATATTTGACCATGAAGTCGGCGAGCGCCGGGCCGAGCTTTATTGTGCCGAAGGACATCGGCGCATTGATACGCAGAAGTCCGCGCGCAGCCGACTGCAAGTGCGTCACGGCCTGGTCGGCCCCATCAATCTCCGAAAGAATGGCGAGCGCGCGCTCGAAATAGAGCTGACCGTTCTCGTTCGGGCTGGCATGCCGCTTCGTACGATTGAGGAGCTGTACGCCGAGACTCTCCTCCAGATCGCCGATGTATTTGCTGATGGCGGACCTGGACAGACGCAGTTGGCGGGCCGCCTCCGAGAAACTGCCGGTTTCGACCACCTTCACGAACGCCTGCAGGCTGGTGACTTTGTCCCATCTTCGATTCTGCCAACTCGTAGACAGTGACTTCATAAAAGCACGAATTGTTCTCCCATCAAAGCCGTTCGATATATCGCCGGGAGAGCTCTAGCGGCTCTTGCGAACCCGGAGGGCAAAATGTCAGGCATCCATCACGTCACCGCCATTGCAGGCGACCCGCAGAAGAACTTCGGCTTCTACACACGCGATCTCGGACTGCGCTTCGTCAAGAAGACCGTCAATTTCGACGATCCGGCTACGTATCATTTCTACTACGGCGACGAGGCTGGCCGGCCCGGCTCGATCCTCACCTTTTCCCCTGGGAAGGAGCTCCCGCAGGTCGTCGCGGCGTCGGCGAAACCCATCAGACCACTTTCCGAGTCCCGCAGCGCTCGCTGGGCTTTTGGACGCAGCGCTTGCTCGAAAAGGGCATCAAGTTCGAGGCGCTCGAGAAGCGTTTCGGCGAGTCCGTGCTCGCGTTCTCTGATCCCGACGGCATGGCGCTTGCGCTCGTCGGCGTCGTCGGCGCCGATGATGAACCTGCTTGGAGCAATGGCGACGTGCCGGCGGAACACGCGATCCGCGGCTTCCAGGGCGTCACCCTCCTGCTCGATGATGCGACCAAGACCACAAAGATCCTGACCGATGTGTTCGGCTTCCGCGAGACCGCGCGAGAGGGATCCGTCACCCGCTTGACGGCGCCCGACGACGCACAGGGAAACGTCGTCGATATCTATGAGGCGAAAGGTTTTCTGCGCGGCGGCCAGGGCCGCGGCTCCGTGCACCACATCGCGTTCCGCGCAAAGAATGATGCCGAACAGGGAAGCATGGCCCAGAAGCTCGTCGGCAATCATGGGCTGCATCCCACCGAGCAGAAGGACCGCAACTATTTCCGCTCGATCTACTTCCGGGAGCCGGGCGGCGTCCTCTTCGAAATCGCGACGGACATTCCAGGATTCGCGGTCGGCGAACCTCTGGAAACCCTGGGCCGTGACCTGAAACTGCCGAGCTTCCTCGAGCCGCACCGCAAGGAGATCGAGGGGGTCTACCCAAGCTTCAAGAAGTGGTGTCATGACCGCGGTTCAGCGAGCGCCAGGAACACGGCCGGCAACGCGACCAGCGGAGGAATGACGAAATACAAAGTCCCAAGCTTCGCGTAGAGAACTGCTCCGGCGGCGCACCCCCACCGCGAAGGCCGCCACGCTCGCGGTCATCTTGCCAAGACGCGGCCTGGCGACGGTCAATACCGAGACCGGCGCGCTCCGTAGCACGTCGGCGACGTCGATCATGATCTGGGTGGTGGTGCCCGTCATGAGCGTAGTTGGAGGCTCCGTCCCCATATGAATGCGATGCGCGGCGTTCTGAATGGCCAAGGCGGCGACCAGGATCATGCCGGTGCAGATCGCTTGCCAACTATCGCCTTGGACGAACGGTCCGAAAGCGGACGGCACAAGCGGCGCCTGCCGCCAGAAGCAGCACCTTGAGGGCGAGCATCGAGCGAAAGATCGGCAAACCGATCGCGGGCAGAAGGAAGCTGAATGCGCGCGTGCCGATCACGACCAGGCAGAAGACCGGAAGCGCCAGAAGCTTCGCGAGAGCGCCGGAAGTCCCGAGCACCATGGACGCTCCGAACGTGACGAAGTTGCCGGCGACATTTCCTCATGACTTCCAGAGCTGCGCAACGAGCGGCACAACGAGCCCGACCAGCACGCCGTTTAGTCCGATGCCAAGTGCCGCGAACGCGGCTCCGAGCTCGTTGCGTGCCGCCACCTGCGCGGCCGCGATGCCGCTTCCCGCAACTCCGGCAGCGAGCCCATGGGCCCGCCAATCGTCGATGTTCAACCTGGTCAACATTTTCCGGGCGACAACCGCCGCCACAATGCCGCCAACGATCGCGAGCGCTGCGGTCAAGGCCGGAATACCACCGATCTGGCTGGACACTGCGGCTGCAATGGGAGTGGTCGCCGCTTTCGGCGCCATCGAAAGCGCAACCATGCGTGAGCCCCCGAAGAGCCATACCAGGCCAATGCCACTGACCATCGATGCAACGGAGCCCGCCAACAGTGCTGGTCCGACGCCCGCAAGATGTTCCTTAACGAGCCGGGCGCTCCGCGCCAGCGGGAATGGCCAACGCGACAGTTGCCGGTCCGAGCAGGAAATTGATGAACTGGGTTGCCGCAAAATAGACCCTGAAGTCGGTCCGGGTCACAACGACGATGGAAGCTACGATGGTGATGGCTGTGAGCACCGGACTTTCGAACGTCGAACCGCCGCAGGCCGCTGCAGCGTGTTGCCGATTGCGTAAGCGGCCAGCGTTACGACGAGCCACAGCAACGGCGCTGCGCCAAGCGAACTCCAGAGACGATCAATTGCAACCATTGACGACAGTCCGACTTGGCTCAACTCCTCTCCAGGCCCTGCACGGTGTCTGGCGACCGCCCCGCAGCGCGCGCTCGATGCGGACCTCGATCCCACTGAGCGCGAGCGTGCGGCGCGCCGCGTAGGAATAGGATCACCATTTCAGTGCGGCCGTGCGCACCGGATGATCCCAGAGCGCCGTCGTCTCGGTGTCGAGCAGGCTTAACGTGAGCGAGCACCCGGCCATGTCGAGCGAGGTGACGAAACTGCCGACCAGCGATCGCGCTATGCGTATGCCGCGCTTCTCGAGAATCCGGTGTGCCGCATTGTACATAAGATAGAGCTCGATCGTTGGCGTACCGCCAAATCCGTTGACGAACAGGAGGACCTCGGCTCCGGCGCGCGCGCCGAGGTCCTCAGCGATAGCGGTCATCATCTCGTGAGCGATCGCATCGGCTCGCTCCAGCTTGACACGGCGACGTCCCGGCTCGCCGTGAATGCCGACGCCCATCTCCATCTCGTCCTCACCGAGCGCGAAGGTCGGCGTTCCCGCGGCCGGGACCGTGCAGCTCGTCAGCGCAACCCCCATCGAACGCGTTCGCGCGTTGACGCGCTCACCGAGCGCAACGCAGCCTGCGAGGTCAACGCCCTTCTCAGCGGCTGCTCCGATGACCTTCTCGACGATCAGTGTGCCGGCCACGCCGCGTCGCCCGACGCTGTGGGTCGAGTTCTCGACCGCAACGTCATCATCCGTCACGATGGTAGCCGTGCGACCCTCGGCGATCTCTGCCGCCATCTCGAAATTCATGCGGTCGCCCGCATAGTTCTTCACGATGAAGAGCACGCCGGCCTCTCCCGCAACCGCCTGCGCTGCCTCGACGATCTGATCTGGCGTCGGCGACGTGAAAACCTGTCCCGGACAGGCGGCGTCGAGCATGCCATAGCCGACGAAGCCCGCATGTAGCGGCTCATGCCCGCTTCCTCCGCCCGAAACCAGCGCGACCTTCCTCGGATTCAGCTCGCGGCGTCGCACGAATTTCCGTTCCGGCCCGAGCGCGACGAGATCCGAATGCGCGGCCGCAAGCCCATCGAGGCTCTCTGCTAGCACGCCGTCGACCGAATTGATGAACTTCTTCATTGTCTCCTCCCCGCTTGCTGCCCTCGATCTCGCGCCTATTTTTCCCGCATGATGGCAATCAGGCGCCGCGCGAATTCCTGGAGCAGCGCATCCAGCTCGGCGTTTCGCTTCGCACTGCCGAGATCCGGCAGGTGCAGCGTCAGGGTGCGCTCATGTGCCCCTTCAGTCAGCCGGCCGATCCGGCGCGGATGCGCGCGTGCATATGCGCGCAGAAAGGCAGCCTTGGCCTGCGGCGGAAAATGGCAGACATCGAAGATCGTATTGAGATGCTGCACGGGGATCGGCACCGGATAGGCCGGATTGCTGATCTGGCTGACGAAGCTACGGTTTTTCCCCATGGCATGCGCAAGCCGAAGCCGCATGCCTGACGGTCGGCTCTCGAGCACCTCCTTGAAGATGCGCTTGTAGACCACAACAGCGCCGGCCTCGGCCGCTTCATCGATCGCCGTGTCAGCCAAGGCTGCCTCCGCTACTCAGCCGATCGATCGTCTGCTTAATCTGCGCAAGCGCCGACGCATTCACGGAGAGCTCTCGCAAGCCACAATTCATCAAAGCAGGCAGGCAGCGAGGATCACTGGCCATGTCGCCGCACAGGCTGACGCTCACGCCCGCGCGCCGCCCGTGCTCGGCGGTCCGTGCGATCAATTCGAGCACCGCCGGATGCAAGGGATCCATCAAAGGGGCGAGAGCTCCGTTGGAACGATCGCACGCAAGAACATATTGTGCGAGGTCGTTCGAGCCGATTGAGAAGAAGGATGCCTTGAAGCTTGTAACCGCCAAGGCTGCCGCCGGGACCTCAACCATGATTCCCAACTCGGGAAGCATCGCGGCAATGCCGTCCGCCTGCAAGCGCTGCACGACGTCGGCGAACAGCTTCCGCCCGGCCTCGAGCTCGCCCGCCGCTGTGACCATCGGGAACATGACCTTGAGGTTTCCACGCACGGCGGCACGCGCCAGCGCGCGGAGCTGGACCGTAAAGATTTCGGGCCGAGCCAGGCAAAGCCGCAGGCCGCGAACCCCAAGGAAGGGATTGGCTTCACCGTCCATCGTGAATCCGGGCACCGGCTTGTCGCCGCCCGCATCAAAAGTGCGAATGGTGACCGGGCGTCGCTCGGCCCAGCGCAACACCGCATCGTAAGCGCGAAACTGCGTCTCCTCGTCGGGCGGACCGCCCCGCTCGCTGAGGAGAAACTCCGTGCGCATCAGGCCGATGCCGTCAGCATATTGTGCGTCGGCATGATCGAGATCCTCAACACCCTGGATATTGATGAACAGCCTGATCCGCTCGCCGCGCCACGATGCCGTCGGCCGCCGCAGGATCGCGCGCGCGGACGCCCTACTCTTGCGGTGGAACTCGCGCCGCTTCTCGAACAGGTGGAGTTGCTCGGCACTGGGATCGAGTTCGAGCGTGGCACCTTCGCCGTCGAGCAGCGCCGTGGCTCCGACGTCCGGAATGGCGCCGAGCTGCACGACCATGGGAATGCCTCGTGCGCGCGCCAGCATCGCGACGTGGCTCGTGGGACTGCCGCGCTTGAGCGCCAGACCGCCGCCGCCGGACCAATCGATCTCCAGAAATCGCGAGGGCGGCAGATCGTCGGCGCAGACCACGGCTCCGCTCGGAATCCTCGGAACCTGGCCCCCGCCTCCCCGCAAGATATTGATCACGCGGTCACGCAGGTCCGCGAGATCGGAAGAACGCGCTTTCAGATATTCGTCCTCCGCCGAATTGTAGTCCGCGATCTGCTCGTCGAGCGCCGAACGCCATGCGACATCCGCAGCCTCGCCCTCGCCGATCGATGCGAATATCGCTTCGATGAAATCCTCGTCCTCCAAAAGCGCGACCTGGAATTCGAGAATCTGCGCGGCTTCACCGCCGGCTATTGTGGCAAGCTCCGCGATCTGACCGCTTGCCGTGTCGATCGCCTTGCGAAGGGCTAGCGCTTCCTCGACCAGCGTGCCTGCTACCCGCTCGCCATTGGTGCCCGCATCGACACGGACGAACGGGCCGTGGGCAAAGCCTATCGAGGCAGTTCTGCCGCGATAGGCCAGTCCTGCAGCGCCTCCCTGCATATTACGACGCCTCGTCCGGAAAATCGGTTGCGATCAGGTTCACCAGCGCGGCGACGGCAGCCTCTGCGTCACTGCCCGATGCCTTGATCTCGATCGTGCTGCCGTGCGCCGCGCGCATGGCCATGATCTTGGCCACACTCTTGGCATTGATCCACTCGGCCGCGCCTGCGACCCGAACGGAGATCTGGGCCTGGAACTTCTTGGCAAGCTTGGTCAGCTTGACCGCAGGGCGCGCATGCATGCCCACCGCGTGCACGAGCCGCACATTGTCGGTGAAGATCTGTCCATCCGCTTTGTCGAGCATGTTCATCTTCCGTCATCGTATCGCCGACATGTCAGTCGGCAGAGAGTTCCTCGGCCACGGCCCTCACCTGGGCCAGTGAGCTGCCGCCTGCCGCCTCGGTCGCCGCCATCACGGCCCCCTCGACGATCGGCGCGTTGCATACGACAACGAGATCGCGCCGTGCGGGCTCCAGCATTTCGACCGCCATCTCGCTGTTTGTTTCGGCGCCGCCAAGATCGACGAGGATCGCGACGCCTTTCGCCGACCAGGCATCGTTGATGGCGTCGATGATCAAGGACACGCTGGTACCGAGCCCACCATCGGGATTGCCGCCGCAGAAGGCCACCTTGACCTCGCTGCCGACCATCTGCCGCACCATGTCAGCGGTGCCCTTGGCGATGTCCTTCGAGTGCGACACGATCACGATCCCCACGGTTTCGCTCATTGCTTTCCCTCCAGGCTCGCGCATACCGCCTGCACGAGAACACAGCTCGAACGTGCGCCGGGATCGACATGTCCCACGCTGCGCGCTCCGAGGAACGAAGCCCGTCCCTTGGTGGCCTGCATCGGCGCGGTACGCTCCACCGCTTCAGCGGCGATGGTTCGGACACGCGCGATCAGGTCCGGCTGGCCGGCCGCCGTCTTCAGCGTCTCCAGGACGGGAACAAGCACGTCGAGCATCGTCTTTTCGCCGGCTTGCGAGCGGCCGCGCGCGCTCACGGCGTTCACGCCGCTGCCAAAGACATCTGCGAGATCCTCGGGCAGATGCCTGTCGTGCGAGAGCGCCTCGCCGGCAGCGAGAAAAAAGCTGCCGTAAAGCGGCCCGGAAGCACCGCCAACCGTCATCACCAGGGTCTTGCCGATCATCTTCAGCGCCTCGTCGAGCGGCTGCGCCGAGATCAGATCGAGCTTGCCGAGCACGGCCTCGAACCCGCGCTTCATATTCGTTCCATGGTCACCGTCGCCGATCGCCTGATCCAGGCTCGTGAGCTCCGGCGCGCTGGCAATGACCCGCTCTGCGGCCACCTTGACCAGCGACTTGAACGTCTCGGGTTGCAGCGACATCGCGTTTGATCCTCTTAGTGAACCATCGCGGGGATGCGTCGCCCCGCGCGGTCGAAGCAGAGCGGATGCACCAGGCTCAATTCGACCTCCTGACCGGCATGCAGCGGCTGGTGCGGATCCGCAAGCGTCACGAGCGACTCCCCCTTAAAGTCCACGTGTACGTGATTCTGCTCACCGAGGTGCTCGACGCGGTGCACGCGGCCAACCATCGGCCCACCATTGCGTGCGGCAAGCCGAAGGTGCTCGGTACGGATGCCGACCGTCTCGGTTCCGGGCGGCACCGGCACGCCCGACAACAGGCTCGCCGGAAAGAAATTGATCTGGGGCGTGCCGAGGCGTGAGGCGACATAGCTGCTGGACGGGTTTTCGTAGATCTCCCGCGGTGTGCCGAGCTGAAGGAGCTGGCCATCCCGGATCACGCCGATCCGGGAGGCCATGGTCATAGCCTCGACCTGGTCATGGGTCACGTAGAGAATGGTCGCGCCAAGCTCGAGCTGGATGCGCTTGAGCTCCAGACGGAGCTCCGCGCGGAGCTTGGCGTCCAGTGACGACAGCGGCTCGTCCATCAAATAGATCGAGGGGTCGCGGACCAGCGCGCGGCCGATGGCCACCCGCTGCATCTCTCCGCCGGACAGGCGGGTGGCTCGGTTGCTCAGCTTGCTCGCTATATGCAACAGCTCCGCCGTCTGTTCGACGCGCCTGCGGATGATGGGCTCCGGCACGCGTCGCGCGGGCGAGCGCAGCGGGAACGCCAGATTGTCATAGACCGTAAGATGCGGATAAAGCGAGTATTGTTGAAAGACGAAGGCGATATCGCGCGATCCCGGTGGATCATGCGTCACGTCGCGCCCATCGATCATGACCGAACCGGCGTCGGGGCGCTCGAGCCCGGTGATCAGCCGCAGCGTCGTGGTTTTACCGGCGCCGCTTGGCCCGAGCAGGACCAGGAACTCCCCGTCGTTCACCGTCAGCGACAGCTCGCGCACCGCCTCGACCGTGCCGAAGCGCTTGCTGACATTGCGTAAGGCGACGTCAGCCATGATGCGCACTCCCCTCGTTGGCGATCCGAATCGCGAGGCCACTGCCGACATCGAACAGCGCCACGCGTTCGGACCGGAATTCGAGCCCCACCGTCTCGCCGATCCGCACGGGCGTACTGGAGGGCAGTCGCGCCGCGACGCGTCCATGAGCCGTGTCGACGGTGACGATTTGCGTGGTACCGAGATATTCTGCGCCGAACACCTCTCCGCGGACAGGTGCTGCGTCGGCGAAGCGGATGTGCTCCGGCCGTATCCCGAGCGCCAGCGGGGCGCTTGCGCGATCCTCGCGGATCTCGGGGACTTCAACGCTCACGCTGTGCAAAATGACAGCCCGATTGCCGGATCGCAGACCGCTCTCAAATCGGAGGAAATTCATCGGCGGTGAGCCAATGAAATCAGCCACGAACATGCTCGCGGGCCGGTCATATATCTCCTGCGGCGAGCCGATCTGCTCGACGCGCCCCTTGTTCATGACGGCGATCTGATCCGCCATCGACATCGCCTCGAGCTGGTCGTGCGTCACGTAGACCGTGGTCGCGCCGATGCGCTCGTGGAGCTCGCGGAGCTCGCCACACATCAGATGACGAAACTCGGCATCGAGCGCACCCAGCGGCTCATCCATCAGAAAGGCCTTCGGTCGCCTCACCATGGCGCGCCCCAACGCGACGCGCTGCCGATCGCCGCCCGAAAGCTTCGACGTCTTGCCCGAGAGCAGATGCTCGATCCGCAAGAGCCGTGCCGTCTCCTGCACCCGCTCGCGAATCTCGCGCCGACCCATGCCCTGGCACTTCAGGGGAAAGCCGATATTGTCAGCGACATTCATGTGCGGATAGAGCGCGAAAAGCTGGAACACGAAGGCGATGTCGCGCGCGGCGGCGCGGCGGAATGTGACATCCTCGCCGTCGAGCAGGATTTGTCCCTCGGTCGGCAGCTCAAGGCCCGCAATCATGCGCAGCGTGGTAGTCTTGCCGCAGCCGGAGGGTCCAAGCATCGCAAAGAAGGTGCCGTCGTCGATGGTGAAGTTCGAGCCTTGCACTGCCGTGAATTGATCGAAGGATTTGCGCAGGTTCTCGACGCGGATCTGTGCCATGTTAGCCGCCCTATTCCGGAAAATGGCTCACGATGATGTAACCGACCGTGCCGGTGAGGATCGTCACGAAGGAATAGCTGTAGAGATCGATCGACCACGGCTGCACCAGCATGACGATGCCGCCCCCGATCAGGGTCATCGCGCCGGCCTCCCAGGGACCACGGCGGAACCAGCGCGATACTCCAGCCTTGGCAAGCGCAGAACTGCTCATTTGCGCACAGCTCCGAAAGTGATGCCGCGCAACAGGTGCTTGCGCAACAACACGGTGAACAGGACGATCGGCACGACGAACAGCGTGGTCGCGGCAGCAACGGCCGGCCAGTCCTGCCCGCCCTCGCCGATGATGAAGGGAATGAAGGGCGGCATGGTTTGCGCCTCGCCGCTCGTCAGGAGGACCGCGAAGGCGTATTCGTTCCAGGAGAAGATCAGGCAAAAGATCGCGGTTGCCGCGATTCCCGTGACGGCCTGCGGCAACACCACCTTGCGCAAGGCCTGCAGCCGCGTGTAGCCGTCGACCAGTGCGGCCTCCTCGTACTCGCGCGGGATTTCGTCGATGAACCCCTTGAGCAGCCAGACCGCGAGCGAGACGTTCACGGCCGTGTAGAGCAGGATCATTCCGAGCCTGGTGTCGGTCAGGTTGAGCTGCCGGTACATCAGATAGATCGGGATTGCGACGGCGACCGGCGGCATCATGCGCGTCGAAAGAATGAAGAACAGGAGATCGTCGGCCAGTGGAATGCGAAAGCGCGAGAAGGCGTACGCCGCAAGCGTGCCGAGAAAGACGGCCAGGAACGTCGATCCGAACCCGATAATCAGCGAGTTGACGAAGCGCGGCACGACCTTCGATGGACCGGCGATAACCATATCGTGCTGGCGCACGAGCTTGTCATACCATGTCTCAGGCGGCGGCAGCTTGGCGATGAAATCCGGTGTCTGGCGGGTGCGTACTGTAAAGAGGTTCACAAAACCTTCGAGGGTCGGCTCGAAGATCACCTTGGGTGGATAGGCGATGGCATCGCTCTGCGACTTGAAGGCGGTGGCGCCGATCCAGAGCAGCGGCAGGATCGAGATCACGGCGTAGAGAATGACGAGGCTACTGGCCACGGCCTTTGCGCGCGGCGAGGCTTCGACGATCGAGTGAGCCGTTGATTTGGCGAGGGCGGACTTGGCGACGGCAGCGGTCATCGTTGCTTCACCTTATTGAGCGCTTTGACGTAGATGTTGGCGGCACCGAACACGGTCACGAACAGGATGATGGCAAGCGCAGAGGAATAGCCGGTGCGCCATTTCTCGAACGCCGCCCGCTTCAGCGTGATCGATACCAGCTCGGTGGTCGATCCGGGTCCACCCGACGTGAGGAGGTTGACCATGTCGAACATCTTGAAGTTCTCGATCGCACGGAACAGCACGGCAAGCATCAGGAACGGCACCGTCATCGGCAGCGTAATCGACCAGAATTGCCGCCAAGGCGAGGCGCGATCGACTTCGGCCGCCTCGTAGATGTAATCGGGAATGGAACGAAGCCCGGCGAGGCAGATCAGCATGACGTAGGGGGCCCACATCCAGGTGTCGACCAGCACGATGGTCCAAGGTGCGAGTGACACCTGCCCGGTCATGCTGAACGAACTCGGCGGCACGCCCGTGAACAGGCTGATCACGTAGTTGAATGGACCGATTTGCGGCTGCAACAGCAGCGTCCAGAAATTGCCGACCACCGCGGGCGAAAGCATCATCGGCAGCAGGATGATCGTGGTCCAGAAGCTGTGACCACGAAACTGACGGTTGATCAGGAGCGCCAGGCCGAATCCGATCACCACCTGCAACGCCACCGACCAGATCACGAATTGCGCCGTGGTCTGGAGCCGGATCCAGACGTCCTCGTCGTTGAGGATGTCGCTGAAATTGTCGAGCCCGACAAACCGCAACGGCAGATAGGACATGCTGAGGTTTAGGCTGGTAAAGGACAGCCGGATCATCCAGACCAACGGAAAGATGTTGATCGCCAGCAGCAACGCGATCGTCGGCGCGACGAACAGCCACGCGATGGTCCGGTCCGACAGGCCGCGAACCCGGCGCGTGGACCGCGATTTGGCAGGACCACCCACACCGGGAAACGTCGCATCATCAGGTTGAAGGATCGTCGTCATCTTGTCCATCGGCTGGCTGGCTTGGCCTCCCCGAGGCGCACGCCCCGGAGAAACCAGTCCGGTTGAGGCGAGTAAACCTGTCTATTGCGACGCAACCTGCTTGCCTTGCTCCTTGAAGACCTTGGTCCAATCCTTGACCAGGAGATCGAGCGCCTGCTGCGCCGTGCCCTTGTCGGCCACAACGTAGTCATGCACGCGCTTCTGCATGTCGAGCAGAAGTTGCGCGTAGGACGGTTCGGCCCAGAAGTCCTTGACGATTCCCATCGACTCCAGGAATTGCGGAGCGAACGCCGCGCTCTTCGGGAAATCGGGTGCGTCGACCACCGCCTTCAGGGCCGAATAGCCGCCGAGCTGCCACCATTTCTGCTGCACGGCGGGCTGCGCAAACCATTTGATGTAGGCGAGCGCGTCGTCCTTGCGGTCCGAGGTCGCCACTACTGAGATGCCCTGTCCGCCGAGCTGGGTGAAGTGTCCGTTCGGACCGGCCGGATTGACGAAGAAGCCGATCTTGTCGCCACCGACATTCGGATCCTTGTAGAGGCCGGGGAAGAAGGCGAACCAGTTCATCTGCATGGCCACCTGTCCGGACTTGAAGGCATCCAACCCCTCCTGCATGTAGGCGTTGGTCATGCCCGGCGCCGTGCAGCACTTGTAGAGCTCCTTGTAGAACTCGAGTCCCTTGGCGGCATCGGACGAATTGACGATGCCCTGCATCTGGTACGGCTTTTTCGGATTGTCGTAGGTGAAGCCGTAATTATAGAGCACGTTCGTCACGCCCATTGTGATGCCTTCGGAGCCGCGCTCGGTGAAGATATACGCCCCGTAGACCTTCTTGCCGTCGATCTCCCGGCCCTGGAAGAACTCTGCGATCTGTTTCAACTCATCATAGGTTTTCGGCGGCGCCAGATCGCGGCCGTACTTGGCCTTGAATGCAGCTTGGATGTCAGGCCGCGAGAACCAGTCCTTGCGATAGGTCCAGCCCACCGCATCGGCCATGGCCGGCAACGCCCAATAGTTCGGCGAGTTCTTCGGCCATTGCGAATAGCCGACGACGGTCGCCGGGACGAAGTCGTCCATAGATATCTTCTCCCTGTCGAAGAAGTCGTTGAGCTTGACGTACCACTTGTTCTCGGCGGCTCCGCCGATCCACTGGCTGTCGCCGATGATCAGATCGCAGAGCTTACCGTGGGAGTTGAGCTCGTTCAGAAAGCGATCCGCATAGCTCGTCCAGGGGACGAACTCGTATTTCATCTCGATGCCGGATTGCTTGGTGAAGTCCTTGCCCAATTCCACCAGCGCGTTGGCCGGGTCCCATGCCGCCCAGCACAGCGTGAGCTGCTTGCCCTGGGCTGCGGCTTCGCCGCCCCCGAGCCCCCAAAGCGCTGCGGCGGCAAGGATCGCGGACGCCGCGGTACTGCGTAGCCATCTCATTCTTCGCATATCCGTTTCCTCTCTATCGTTGATGCACCTAACCCGCCCAGCGCGTGCCATGCCGGGACGACGCCAAGACCCTGAAACCGAGTTGATGAGCGATGTTGGAGAACGAGACGAAGCATTCCCGGACACGAGGCCCGGATGGCTTGAGCTCCTCCCACACATCCGCTCGATGCGCGATGTTTATCTTTTTTGTAATACTAAACGTATTACTAAATTCCAGAGGCCGTCAAGTCGGTTTCCTTGGCGGCGGATAAAAACCTTCACCAGCGTTCGGATGCGCGATCCTCTTGCTGCGATGCACTAGGCTATAGTTGCCATTGTGATGATTGCGAGCTTGAGGCCCCGCACGCCAGCCACCGTCGGCATCGCTTCGCTTCCGACCAGTTGCGCGGCAACTCTGTTTAGCAAACTATTTTACTGAACGTTCAATTCGAGTTCATGAAGCGCGCGATCAGCTGCCGCCGGACGTACCGCTTACGTCAAACATCCGCTTTGCGCCAAAAACTGCCTGTCCTTCCGAGTGCCCTCACACGCGCGAGAGCGCTCTTCACGCTGGGGCCCTCGCGCCCCTTTCTGATGTAGACGCCCCGAGCGCCGTCGCGTTGGAGGCATTGCGTCTGGACTTCCGCAGTCGTCCGGCATGAATATTCGGCCGCGGGTATTTTCGAGGAGCAACAACATGAAGCAACACACTCCGGAAATGCTTTCGATCAGAGCGCTCGACTGGGCTCAGCTCATAGTCATGGACAAGGCGATGCCGCCTCGAGATCCTGATGAAGACGAAGACGAAGACGACGAAGAGGACGAGGAGGAGGAGCCCGCTGACGAACCGGCGGTCGTGCGCGAGCCCGACGAAGACTAGGCTAGCCGCTGCCTGGCACTCAGCGCTATAATGTGTCCGATGGGTTGGGATGCGAAAGACATAGCGCTGCTCAAGAGGCTCTGGACCGCAGGACAGAGCGCAGCGCAGATCGCGCGCCGTCTCGGGTGTAGCCGGAACGCGGTCTGCGGCATGCTAACCCGTTTGGGCCTGAAACGTGGTCACAAGCCGCCAACAGCAAAACCCAAGATACGGCCGGCCCCGAAGCCCAGGCCCGCGTCGTTGGCTGCATGCGCCCGCCCAGTGGCGAAGAAGGTGTCGCGGAACTCAGCAGAGAGGCAGCAGCCCAAGGAACTCAGCAAGCGGCAGCTCTATGCCATTCTTGCTGAGGCGGTCAGGAATACTGGCTGAGAGTTCACCGCGACTGTCATTGCACTCCGGTCAGTGCCTGGTCCAACTCGAACGGGTTCGGCTGTCGCGGACAATCCTTTGGTCCGTGCACACCAGCACGGCGAACGTGAAGCCTGGCATGCGTTGGGGTTGCACCTTGATGAGCCGACCATCTTCTTCGAGTTGGGAGGCATCTCCGGACTGGCGTATCAGTCACATTGACCTCGGGGAGCGGCATCCGGCAGATCCATCCCGATCGCGCCTTGCCCCGGGGGGACGATATCCCCTCAATCTGGTACTTGTCGGACCTTCAATTCGTTGTAATCTCGCAGAATGCGGCACTCGCATGGCTGTGCTCAAAACGGGCAGGCATCACCATAACAGGAGCGAACCAACGCGCCGGTTTTTGGGATCGAGACCGACATGGCCGGTGGTGGATCGTTCGATACGTTCCCCAAATTGCTGCTGCGGAACGCCGCGCAGTTTGGCGCGCATCCGGCATTTCGACATAAGGATCTTGGCATCTGGCAGAGCTGGACGTGGGCTCAAGTTGCCGAGATCGTGCGTGCCTACGCCGCCGGGTTGCATCGACTTGGCTTACAGCCGGGCGATACAATTGCCGTAGTCGGCTCCAATCGGCCGAAGCTTTACTGGACCATGATGGCTGCGCAGATGCTGCGTGCGATTCCCGTTCCGGTTTACGCGGAGGCGATGGCCGACGAGCTTGCTTTTGTTCTCGCTCACGCCGAGGCGAAGCTGGTCGCGG
The DNA here is from genome assembly GCF_001641635.1 of Bradyrhizobium centrolobii. Lineage (GTDB taxonomy): Bacteria > Pseudomonadota > Alphaproteobacteria > Rhizobiales > Xanthobacteraceae > Bradyrhizobium > Bradyrhizobium centrolobii. The sequence continues at coordinate 112,796 of NZ_LUUB01000026.1, read as the reverse complement.
CTCAAGACCAGGAGCAGGTTGATAAAGTCTTGTCGGTGTCCGACCGACTGCCGCAACTCGACAAGATCGTTTATGATGAGCCGCGCGGCCTTGATGGCTACGATCGAAGTCGAACGATCGCAATCAACAATGTCATCGAGGAGGGCCGCGCTGGGCTTGCCGCTGACATTGCGCTTCGCAAACGGATTGATGACTTCGTGCAGGCGGGCAATGGTTCGGACGTCGCGGTCATCCTCTACACCTCTGGAACGACCGGCGCGTCGAAGGGAGTCACGCTATCAACCCAAGGGTGCATCGACGCCGCAATCGACACCACCAGGTTCGACGGACTGACCCACGAGGACGTGGTGCTCGCCTACCTTCCGCTGGCGTGGGTGGGCGATCATTACCTCAACTATGTGCAAGGCCTCGTCGCTGGATTCTGCACGGCGTGTCCGGAGAGCAGTGACACGATCGAGCAGGATAGGCATGAGATTGGACCAACCTTCTACTTCGCTCCGCCGCGCGGCCTCGAAGCCATGCTGACGCGGCTGATGATCCGCATGGAAGACGCTTCGCTCGTCAAGCGGCGGATGTTCAACTACTTTCTGGAGGTTGCGCGCTTGCATGGCGAGCAGGTCTTGACCGGAAGACCGGTACCGCTGTCAGGCCGCTTGCTCTATGCGCTCGGGCGGTTGCTGGTCTACGAGCCTCTCAAGAACGCTCTCGGCCTGTCTCGGGTGCGCGTCGCATACACTGCAGGCGAAGCTATCGGTCCGGATCAGTTCGCCTTCTACCGCTCGATCGGACTAAATCTGAAGCAACTCTATGGCCAGACCGAAGCGTTTCTTTACGTGACGTGCCAGCCTGATGGTGCGATCTATTCCGATACCGTTGGTCCTGCGGCGCCGAACGTCGACGTCCGCATCGCGGAGTCGGGCGAGGTGCAGTTTCGCTCGCCCGGCATGTTCGTCGGCTATTTCAAGGATCCGGCGAAGACCGCGGAAGCCATGACGCCAGACGGATACGTCAAGACCGGCGATGCGGGCTTTTTCGACGAGAAGTCCGGACACTTAAAGATCATCGATCGCGCGAAGGACGTCGGCAGGCTGACCGACGGTACGATGTTCGCGCCGAAATACCTTGAGAACAAGCTGAAGTTCTTTCCCAACATCAAGGAAGCGATCACTTTCGGCGATTCGAGGGAGTTCGTTTGCGCGATGCTCAACATCGATCCCGTTGCCGTTGCGAATTGGGCGGAACGCAACAACGTTGCCTACGGATCCTATCAGGAGCTTGCCGGGCATCCGCTGGTCTACGACATGGTAGCGAAAGACGTTGCCGCGGTGAACCGCTCTCTCGTTGAGGAAAAGGCGCTCGCCGGCGCTCAGATTCGCCGCTTCCTGATCTTGCACAAGGAACTCGATGCGGATGATGGCGAATTGACCCGCACGCAGAAGGTACGCCGCCGGTTCATCGCCGAACGCTATGCGCCGCTGCTCACGGCACTCTACGATGGCTCGTATGAGGCCGATATTTCTACTGAAGTCGCTTTTGAGGATGGTCGCAAGGGCACGATCGCGGCGCGGGTCAAGATTCGCGACATGCAGGCAACTGGCGCGGCGGAGTCCCTGGGGAAGGCTGCATGAGAGTGCGGGACACCAACGAAATCCTGCTGCAAGTCGAGGGCGTGGCGCTGTCCTTTGGCGGCGTCCGGGCGTTGAAGGACGTTTCGTTCAACGTCCGAAAAGGTGAAATTCGAGCCATCATCGGACCGAACGGCGCCGGAAAGACCTCGATGCTGAATGTCGTCAATGGTTTCTATCATCCCGATCGTGGCACCATTACCTTCAAGGGACGCACCAGGGACAGGATGCAGCCCTTCGAGGCGGCGCGCGGCGGCATCGCGCGCACATTTCAGAACGTTGCACTGTTCAAGGGGATGAGCGCGCTCGACAACATTATGGCCGGCCGCACCTTGAAGGTGCGCCGGGGCCTGTTGTGGCAGGCGCTGCGTTGCGGTCCTGCCCTGAGAGAGGAGCTCGAGCATCGGCATCGCGTTGAGGAGATCATCGATTTCCTGGAGATCGAGGCAATCCGTAAGGTACCAGTTGGGCGCCTGCCCTACGGCTTGCAAAAACGCGTCGAGCTTGGTCGCGCTCTCGCCATGGAACCCGACCTCCTTCTCCTCGACGAGCCAATGGCAGGCATGAATCTCGAGGAGAAGGAGGACATGTCACGGTTCATCGTCGACGTGAACAATCAATACGGCACGACGATCGCGCTGATCGAGCACGACATGGCCGTGGTCATGGACCTCTCGGATCGCGTGGCGGTACTCGATCATGGCGTAAAGATCGCCGACGGCACGCCGGACGAGGTGAAGAACAACCATGCCGTCATCGAGGCCTATCTTGGCGTTGCACACTGAGGAGCGTTCGTGATCGCATTGGGCCAATTTCTCGAGGTTCTGATCGGCGGATTGATGTCCGGCGTGCTCTATTCGCTGGTCGCACTCGGCTTCGTGTTGATCTTCAAGGCATCCGGTGTGTTCAATTTTGCTCAGGGAGCAATGGTATTGCTCGCGGGGCTGGCGCTGGTTCGCGCCCTCGATCTCCTGGTCGCCAACGGCTTTCCCCTTTGGGCTGCGATCGTCCTCGGCATCGGTTTTTCCGCTGTGATCATGGCGACAACGGCCTGGCTGATCGAGCGGTTCGTGATCGGACCTCTTGTCAACCAGGACGGCCTCACGCTGTTCATGTCCACCATCGGCGTGACATTCGTCATCGAAGGCGCTGCGGAGATGATTTTCGGATCGGATGTCTACCCGTTGCGGCTATTCCCGACGGACGCCTGGTTTGTGCTCGAGGGCCTCTTCCCGGGTGGCATTCTGGTCAACAAACTGGATGTCTGGGGCGCGTTGATCGCCGGCATCCTGGTCGCTGGTCTCGCGCTCTTCTTTCAGCGCACCAAGACCGGTCGCGCACTCAGGGCTGTGGCCGACGACCATTTGGCCGCGCATTCGGTCGGCATCCCGATCAGTTGGATCTGGTTCGTGGTCTGGCTCGCTGCCGGTCTCGTTGCGCTGGTGGCGGCAACCGTGTGGGGTACCAAGCTCGGCGTGCAGTTCTCCATCACTTTTCTCGCGCTGAAGGCCCTGCCCGTTTTGATCATCGGAGGCCTTACCTCAATTCCGGGAGCCATCGCCGGCGGGCTCATTGTGGGGGCGGGTGAGAAGATTGCAGAGGTGTATCTGGGGCCGTCCATCGGTGGCGGTATCGAATATTGGTTTGCCTACGTTCTGGCGCTCGCGGTGCTGCTCGTCCGGCCGCAGGGTCTGTTCGGCGAGCGGATCATCGAACGCGTCTGAGACAAAGGAGCTCCTTGTGCTTTATCGCGAGGCTGGCCAGTTCAAGACGACCTACGCAGAGGACATGGCGATCTTCCCGATCAGTCAGGACCGTATTGCGCTCGCGGTCTTGCTCGGCATCGCTTTCATTGGCGTGCCGCTGTTGGCGACCTTTCATATTTGGCCCTTCGGCAGCGACTATTTGCTGTGGGCCATCTTGCTGCCGTTTCTCATCCTGGCGCTCGCCGCCATCGGCACGAATATTCTCGTCGGCTATTGCGGCCAAATCTCGCTCGGCAGCGGCGCGTTCATGGCCATCGGCGCCTATTCCGCCTACAAGCTGGCAACAGGCGTTCATATCCCGCTCGCCTGGCTTGGCTTCGCGGTCTCGATCCCTCCGTTGCCCGTGCTCGCATCCATTCTGCTCGGCGGGCTCATCGCGGCGGGTGTCGGAATCTTGTTCGGCATTCCCAGTTTGCGGATCAAGGGCCTCTACCTGGCGGTAGCGACACTCGCCGCGCAGTTCTTCTTCGATTGGGCGTTCCTACGGATCCCGTGGTTCACCAATTACGCCCCGTCGGGATCGGTGAATGCGCCGGCACTCGACTTCTTTGGTCTGATCGTGCAATCGCCGATCGAGCGCTACCTGCTATGCCTGCTATTGCTGACCCTGATGGCGTTGCTGGCAAAGAACCTTGTTCGCAGCAATCTCGGCAGGCAGTGGATGGCGATCCGCGATATGGATATCGCCGCCGAGCTGATCGGTATCCGGCCGCTTTATGCAAAGCTCACGGCGTTCGCGGTCTCTTCATTCATCGTCGGCGTGGCGGGCGCACTCTGGGCGTTCGTCTACCTGGGTTCATGGGAGCCGCTTGCGTTCTCGATCGACCGTTCGCTGCAGCTTCTCTTCATGGTCATCATCGGCGGGCTCGGCTCGATCATGGGTTCATTCGTCGGCGCGGCCTTCATTCTCATCGTGCCGATCATGCTGAATCTGATTCCAACCGAGCTCGGCGTGCCATTGTCGACGGAGACGATTACTCATTTCGAATTCATCATCTTCGGATCGTTGATCTGCTATCTTCTCATCAAAGAACCCCATGGCTTCGCCCGGCTGATATCGATCGGCAAGGAGAAGCTGAGACTGTGGCCGTTTCCCTATTGAATGGACGATCCGCGTGCATCGCACGCTGATGGTTCCTAGTGCAGGAGGAAAGAAACACACCCCCGAAAGCAAGAAGAGGGGTTCAAACGAGGAGTATATGCAAATGCCAAGTATTGCACGCAATGCACTGATATTGGCGGCGGTGATGTCTGGCGCGGTGGTTAGCGCACCGGCTTCAGCACAAAACGAGCAGTTCATCCCAATTCTGTCCTACCGGACCGGCCCCTACGCTGTGAACGGCGCTCCCTACGCAAACGGCGTTATCGATTATTACAACCTGATCAATGAGCGTGACGGCGGCATCAACGACGTCAAGATTCTGATCGAGGAATGCGAGACCGGTTACGCGACCGACAAAGGGGTTGAGTGTTACGAGCGTCTCAAGAGCAAGGGTCCGACCGGGGCGGCCTTCATCAATCCTCTGTCGACCGGCATCACCTTCGCCCTCACCGAAAAGACCGCGGCCGACAAGATCCCGATCATCACGATGGGCTACGGGCGTGCCGATTCCAAGAACGGCGCGGTATTCCCGTACAATTTTCCAATGCTCGGCACCTACTGGTCCGCGGCGGATATCGCAATCCAGCACGTCGCCAAGGAACTCGGCGGCTTCGACAAGCTGAAAGGCAAGAAGATTTCGCTGCTGTATCACGACAGCCCCTATGGCAAGGAGCCGATCCCGATGCTGCAGGTGCTGGCGCAGAAGTACGGCTTTGAATTCACACCGATCCCGGTCACGCACCCCGGCGTCGAACAGAAGTCGCAATGGCTGGCAATCCGCCAGAACCGGCCAGACTATGTCCTAGTCTGGGGCTGGGGCGTCATGAACAGCACGGCAGTCAAGGAAGCGGCGGCCGTCGCCTATCCGCGCGAGAAGATGATCGGCGTTTGGTGGTCCGGCGCAGAGCCGGACGTGACGCCCGCGGGCGATCAGGCCATAGGCTACAAGTCGCTGATGCTTCAGCATGGCGCGGGCAGGTTTCCCGTCCATGCCGACATAGAGAAATACGTCTACGCGAAAGGCAAGGGTTCAACAGAACCTGGCAAGGTCGGCGAAGTCCTCTACAACCGTGGCATCGTCAATGCCATGCTCGGAGTGGAGGGAATCCGCAAGGCGCAGGAAAAGTTCGGCCAGAAACCGCTGACGGGGGAGCAAGTCCGTTGGGGTCTTGAGAACCTCAACCTCTCCGAGGCGCGCATCAAGGAACTCGGCTTCGAAGGAATGTTGAAGCCGATTAGGATCTCCTGCTCCGACCACGAGGGCACGCGCGACGGGCGGGTCCAGCAGTGGGACGGCAAGAGCTGGAAGATCATCTCTGACTGGTACACGGCTGACGAAGCACTCATCGATCCGCTCGTCAGAGAGGTGTCCATGAAGTATGCCGCGGATAAGAAAATCCAGCCGCGCGAGTGCTCGAAGGAAAGCTGAGCTGTGTGAGCGATCCGGGAGCCGATGCGGCGGCTCCCGGATTCCCACTCTTTGGAAAGGTCTGCGCGTGTCAACTCCCAAGGTTGTCGGTGTGGCGACTGAAGCGGCAGCTCCGGTTCTGTCGGTCAACAATATCGAGGTCGTCTACGACCACGTCATCCTCGTGTTGAAAGGAGTATCGCTGGAGGTCCCGCGGGGCGGCATTGTCGCGCTTCTCGGCGCCAATGGTGCCGGCAAGACGACGACATTGAAGGCGATCTCCAACCTGCTGCACGCGGAGCGCGGCGAGGTTACCAAGGGCTCGATCCTGTTCGACGGCGTCGAGGTGCAGTCCCAGTCGCCAAACGATCTGGTGCGGCGCGGCTGCATTCAGGTGATGGAGGGGCGGCGTGCCTTCCCTCATCTTACGGTCGAGGAGAATCTCCTGACTGGTGCCTTTACGCGCAGGGACAGCAGGTCGGCGATCGCGCAGGATCTAGAACGGGTCTACGCCTACTTTCCCCGGCTCACAGAGCGGCGCAATTCCACAGCCGGATATACGTCGGGCGGCGAACAGCAGATGTGCGTGATCGGCCGAGCGCTGATGTCGCGCCCGAAAATGATCCTGCTCGACGAACCGTCAATGGGCCTCGCGCCGCAGATCGTCGAGGAGATCTTCGAGATCGTGAAGGATCTCAACGCCAAAGAAGGCGTATCGTTTCTTCTGGCCGAACAGAACACCAACATGGCGCTCAAATATGCGGGCCACGGCTACATCCTCGAAAACGGCCGCGTGGTTATGGACGGCGAGGCGCACGCACTCGCCACAAACGAGGACGTCAAGGAGTTCTATCTTGGAGTCGCCGGCGCCAAGCGAAAATCATATCGGGATATCAAGCACTACAAGCGACGCAAACGCTGGCTCGCCTAGCCGATGCTGCCGACCGCTATCGTCAGGCGCAGAGGATCGTGAAGAACCGGATCGATCCACTTCTGAGGTTAATCAGAAATGGCCGAGTTGCTCGCCACGAGCGCTCGCAGGTCGGAGCCGAGCGGCTCGAAGGGGGCCAGATCGGGCGCAGCTATTTGATTTTGGCCAAGCACTCCTTTAGCCGCTCAAGCTCCGAGCGAACTTGGGACTCCATGGCGCCTTGTAATGCTACCGTACCTTTACTGAACAATTCACCTGAGGCCTTTCTGTCCAAGTTCTCTTTCCAATCCCGGATTGCCTGCTTGATTTCCCTTTGCGCCTGCGAGGTCGCCTTAAGGTACGTCTGAATGCAGGCGTCGGCCGACGAGCACGTCTGGCACTCCTGGGCGGCGGCCGGACTCGATACAAGCAGGGCAAGTGTCGCGGCAAGGACCTTCATCGCTCATCCTCCCGCTGCAACATATCAGCGTGCTGGCACCTCGTCGCGTGCCAAGAATCCGCCACAAATCAGAACGCGACGGTTCCACCAGCGTGCTAACTCCATCATCGAGTTGGGGTTTCCTTTAAGGAACAGTGCGCGTGCATCCACCGCGCAACAAACGTTGCGGTTAGTTTAAGCGGCGACCAGGAGCCGCTATTGGACCCCCGACGTCACGCCTCATCCATCTTCGGCCATTGTTTTCCGGCCTGATGCGCAACGGCAGACGTCCGCATCACATCTTCAACTTGGGTAGGGACATTAATGAAAATTCTGTCTGCGCTGCTCACGGCAGCGCTGTTGCTCGCGGGCATAGGGTCAGGCCACGCGGCGGTTCGGATTGCGGACGACCCGGGTGGGCAGATTGGGGAGTATCTGTCGAAGTACAGCGAACTCCGCGCTTCAGGCCAAACGGTGGTGATCGACGGCCTTTGCGCTTCGGCCTGCACCATCCTCCTCTCGACAATCCCTCACGACAAGATTTGCGTCACCCCGAACGCGACACTTGGGTTTCACGCCGCTTTTGATTTCGTCGGCAATGGCCGAACTGTCACTAATCCTGAAGCAACCCAACTGCTCTATTCGGGGTATCCATCCCAAGTGCGGCGATGGATTGCAAGGCGCGGCGGTCTTACCCCCAGAATGATCTTCCTTCGCGGCAAACAGCTACAAGCCATGTATCGCCCGTGCTACGTCGATGCCCGCGCCCCCGCGACGATGCCAATCCGCCCTGCTTTGGTCGACCAGGACCAGCGTGGCTTCGTCGCCAGTTTTGGTGCCCGATTGGCACCAATCCGCAAATAGATGACTCGATTCCGTTAATCCCTCCCCTCTCGCTTACGCTCCCGCGTCAGCAAACCGAATCCTGCATCTAAAATCATTCAAGGAATCCTGATGGTGTTTCGCTTGAGCGCCGCAATTTGCGGCGCCGTAATGACGCTTGCTATTCTACCTGCTGCCATGGCTCGAAGTGAAATCGGTGCGGTTGGTTCAGATGCCCTCGATAGTGCCGCTTCTGGACCCGCGATCGTTGGCGCAGCATCCATGTACAACCCGTTCCGACCCGGGTATCGGGAGGGCGGCGTGAATACAGCCTCCGGGGAGCGCTATGATCCATCTGCGTGGGCCGCTGCCATCAAAACCAATTTGCGTAAGAAGTTTGGCGGGGTTCAATATGGCGCGCGGCCGACATATGCCCTCGTTGAGGGGGCAGGCAAGAAGGCCATCGTCAAAATAAATGATGTAGGGCCTCTCACGCCTGGTCGCATCATTGATTTCAATGAGCGAACGATGCGCCATTTCGATCCAAGCCTGCAACTCGGAGTCATTGCCGACGTCAAGGTTACACCCCTTTCAGGCGACGATTGGATACCCGGACCAATTGGCTAGACGTGATTGCGGGCGAGCGTGGCTTCTGCAGTCCGCTTTGCGCCAGAAGCTGCCGACCCGCTCTTCGCGCAGCAGGATCAGAGTCGCCCCACTCATTCGCTAGAGCATCTGCGGACCAGCCCCGTATCCGCTTCCGCGCAACTTCGGCCGCATCGTCAACGTCACCTCGCACGCAGTGAGAGCCCGTCGCAATGCTGGCGCTGTCGAACAGCGCGCGAACCGGCCTGGATTTGTCGCGGGTCTGCGCGCTCGGTCGCCTGGCACAACGTAACCATCAACAATCGGTTGCCGGGGCGTTCGATACAGATCGGCTGAAAATTCAATCTCGCAGCATTCGCCAGGAATTCATCGCGCGGCGTTGCCGATGTGACCGAGGAAGTGAGGGCCAGCAATCCCAGCAGGCGTTTCGGTCATCCGGACGAGTCCGGAGCCACATGCGCTTTCCTGTGCTCGGCCCAGGCCGGGTACGTCACCGGACAAAGCATGCACTGAAGTGGGGTTTTACTCACATGGGCCGTTTTGCCGCGATGTATCGCTCCGTATTTGGCCTGTATCCGTCCGATACAGTCCGGCGAGCGCGAGGGTTCTGCGACTAAGAGAGTTTATGTTGCGCTCTGGCGCGCGTGCACACAACTTGCGTCAGAGGCGCTTTCAACATTCAGGCTGGCGAGATCGGGATCAGTGATACTCACGCGACCGTCAGGCGCCAAATCGCTTGACCAGTTTTGAGTTCTTAGCTGTTTCAATTTGTTGCTTGGTCAAGTCGCTGCCCACGCTCAAGCCCTTCGTCATGAGGTTGCCGCGCAGTGCCGCCGCCTGCCTCTCGTTGGTATAGTCTATCTCGACGTGATCAACGCTCATCAGATGACCAAGTTCATGGGCCCAGGCGCGTCCATTGGCAAAGTCATCGCCATACCACTGGACAAAGCTGGCCGGCTCTGGATCGCTATGAAGGTATGAGCTCCCACCTGCTGCGAGGTTTTGAATCGGATTGACCAGGTAAATATGGACCGCATTATCCGGGGCATGGCGGAGGCTGAGGACGTCCAGCACCCGCTTATCGCTGTTGCGGGCGCTCTTTGCCATATCGAGCGGCTTGTCTATCAGGCAGTCACTGATCACGAACGCAATCTTGGCTTTTGACCAGATCGTATTGACCACATCCAGTGCCTTTTTGGCCGTGTTGCAATCCCATTTTCCAGACTCCGGAACACCCTTCTCGGCAAATGGCGTGATGTAAATTCTCAGCGGAATGGACATAAGGTTCTCCAAATTTGGATTTCGACTTCATCCCCATGCGTTTCAAGCAAATGATGTTGGACAACGAATTGCAGATCAAGCTGCGATGAACTGCTTGCTTCGGTGTGCCGCACTGGCTCGGCATTTCGAAATGCAATCCGGCGCGGTATGAATTCGGTTCGCGGTTCGGCTCGGGCCCGATCACTGGCTTGGGAAACCCTCGAGCGGTCCTGTTCGGTCTGTCCGATCCCGCACTAAGCCTCTCATGCAGCGGTTCCGCCCCTTTCAGACGCCGCTCGCCGAAACGTGGTTCGAGCGACGCGCGCACCGCTCTGCGATAGCGACCAATCGCGAGCATAAACGACAACCATATCAACATCTTAGGCTACAGCAAACGGTTGCCGGAAGGGAGTGCCCCTTAGTCGAGCCTTTTCGCCTGCCTCAATCTTCCGTGCGCGCTTGAACGCGTTCACTCCGCCGAACGACAACATGAGGAATGGATCGGGCTCGAAATTGTTACTGTACGGAGATAGGTGGCCGCCAGTAGCGTACCAATTAATTCAGTGAGCATTTTTTACGCGGCCATCTTCGCTACGCTACCGTTCTTCGGGCAGATGCTGGATGTTTCGCCATGAGATTTTACAGGCACCTCCGAGTTTGTCTTCTTCTTGCCGTTTCGCTGTTCCTGGCCTCTCAGCCAGCTTGGGCGACAAAGCGCGTGGCTTTGGTGGTCGGCAATTCCAGCTATCAAAACGCCCCACTGCTTCCAAACCCAGCCAACGATGCTGAAGCCATCGCCGCAACGCTAAAGGGCGCAGGTTTTGACGTGGTTGACTCGAGGCTCAACCTCGCCGCCAGCGACATGCGGAGGGCACTGAGAGATTTTGCCGATCAAGCGCGCGACGCCGACATTGCCCTGGTCTACTACGCAGGTCACGGTATCGAGATCGACGGGACGAACTATCTGATCCCCACGGACGCGAGGCTTGAACGTGATACCGATATCTATGACGAGACGTTTTCGCTCGACCGCATCTTGCTGGCAATCGAGCCTGCGCGGCAGCTACGTGTTGTGATCGTCGACGCGTGCCGCAACAATCCTTTTGCCGACACGATGAAACGAACGGTTGCTTCGAGATCAATCAGCCGCGGGCTGGCCAGGGTCGAACCCACTGTGTCCAACACGCTCATCGCGTTTGCGGCGAAAGCCGGATTGACCGCGCTCGACGGCAACAGCAAGAATAGTCCGTACGCGACGGCTCTCGTGAAGTATATCGCAAAGCCGGGACTCGACTTGCGCAGGGCTTTCGGCTTCGTCCGCGATGATGTCCTGCAAGCCACGGGTAACCGACAGGAGCCCTATGTCTACGGCTCGCTGGGCGGCGAGGACGTTGCGCTGGTTCCTGCTCCCAAGGCAGAGGAGCTTACGCAAGCGGCCAACCCGCAGTCGGAGATACGTCGTGACTACGAGTTGGCCTTGCAGCTGCGCAACAAGGCCGCCCTGAGCGCGTTCCTGACCCAGCATCCGGACGGATATTACTCAAATCTGGCCAAGCTGCAGCTTAACCAGCTCGACGCCGAGGACGCTCGCGTCGCAGCGACAGAGAAAGCGCGGCAGGCCGAGCAGCAGCAAGCCCGGCTCGTGTCACAAGGCGCCCAGCGTGCCGACCAGGAGAAGGCGGCTGCGGACCTGAAGGCCGCGGAAGAGGCCCGTATTGCCGCCGAGAGGACAAAGCAAGCGGCACAGGAGCAGGCAGCCGAAGCCGAACGGAAGCGGACTGCCTCCGAAACCGCGATAGTCGCAGCGCTCTCCGCCAATAAGCCCGCCGTTGAGAATACCGTCGCGGACAATCCTGCAGCTGCCACGCCCGTCCAGGATGACAAGGTCGCGAAGGTCGCCGCCCTGGGCACGGAGCCGCCCCAGACCGATCTCGCCAAGGCCGATATCGCCAAGTCCGTACAAAGCGAATTGAGTCGTGTTGGCTGTTTCACCGGTACCGTCGACGGCCAATGGAATGCGGCTTCGCAGCGCTCGCTGGCCCTCTTCAACCGGCACGCGGGCACCAAATTTGACGCCAAGCTTGCAAGTCTCGACGCGCTCGACGCAATCAAGCTCAAGCCGGCGCGGGTCTGTCCGCTGATCTGTGATCACGGCTACAGGGCTGACGGCGACCAGTGCAGCAAGATCACCTGCGCCGAGGGCTCGTTCCTCAACGACGACAATCAATGCGAGAAGCGGCGCGAGAAGAAACCGGTTGCAAAGCGCAATACGGACGAGCGTCCGTCACGTGCGGATCGTTCGGCCCGCGAGAGGTCAGCGCCGACAGCAGACGTTCCGCGGCGACAGGCGACTGCGAGGTCCGGCAGCGGGAGCAGCGGTCAGATCTATTGTGATCAGTATCTGTGCCGTCAGGTCAATCGCGGCTGCCACCTCGAGTATCGTGGCGGCGGCGGTCCCGGCGGCAACACTGGTAATGTCGAGGTCTGCCACTAGCACCGTGCGAGGCTGCCACGGCGTCATCGGGGAGCCGTTGGGCCGCGCGGACTTGGTATCGAGAGTGTGGCGGGCGGCCGAGCATAACGTCAGGTCGGCCAAGTTCTGTGCCTGACGTGGCCGAAGCGGAGCGACCTGCGTGGTGGCGTGTGAGCTTGAGCAGAAGGACGTCAACGCCTTTCCAGGGATCACTCTCTTCACGAAGCGGCTGGCGCCCGGCATGAAGCCGACGGCGGTCTATCTTCCACCAAAGCACGCAACCGCCGCCACCAAATTCGATGTCGTGATCTGGCTGCACGGCTTCTACGTCAAAGACCATGAATTCCTGTTCCACGACGATCCCGCGCGGCTGCGGGAGCAGGTGCGGGATTCCGGCAAGGACGTGGTGCTCATCGCGCCATTCCTGGGCTACGAATATGCCGACGGCGACGGCTTTGCCGGAAACTACAGCGTGAAGGACCTGGCAGCTCCGAAATGGGGCGAACGCTACCTCGAGGAGATCCTTGGGGCTCTTGCAAACTTCCTCGGTGCCTCCTCCACGTTCATTCCTCAGCTCCAGGTCGGTAAGCTCGTCATCGCATGCCACTCCGGCGGCGGTAACGCCATGCGCAATCTCGTCGGGAGCCTCGGAAAGTATCAGTCGAACCTGACGGCATGTTGGGGATTTGACTGCCTCTACGGCGCCAACGCGCGGCCCGACGACGCGACGTTCTGGTACCAGTGGCTGTCGGGACAGAGCGGCCGCGCGCTCGAGATCGTGTATGGTCCGTCAACTCTCCCGCAATCCGTGAAGCTGGACCTGATCGGACGCGGGCTGGCGACGATCGATGGCAATCAAGCTCAGCCACAGCGCCCTGCTCTCAAGAACCTCAACGTGAGCCTGGGTCACTACGACGTGTTTCCGGCGTTTGGCCAGATGGTGAGGGTCAACGATCTGGACCCGGCTTTCGTGGATCGATTCATGATTCCGCAGGTCGCCGACCAGCCCCGGCTGCACCACAAGCCGGCGCCGCAGCACGGGGAATTCCTCCAGCACGCGATTTCCAACGTTCGCAGCGCCTTTCCCTTTCCGAAGGACATTCACTACATGATCGCCCGGGGCGGCTTCTTCAGCCGGCTGAGCAAGCTGTAGCCTTAGCAAACTGCAGCCTTGGCAGGCTTTAGCCTCACAGAGCTCACTTGATGGAATAAGATTTGATGTCGAACGACCAATTGTTCGTCACCAGTTTTCCGCTGCCGGAGTCCGGTACGCGCAGCTCACTGGTCCAGCCCGATAGATAGCTCAACGCCTCGGCCTGGCCCTGCACCTTGCGGGGCAAGTCCGGCAAATCGAGCAATTGCACGCGCCGCTCGCTCAGGATCGCAACCATCACCGCGGACCCGGTCGGCGGTGCGACGACATACTCAAAGCCACGCTGCCGTGCCGCCGGGGTCGGAACGACGAATTCAACGCCAGGCTTGACGAGATTGATGTCGCGGCCGTCCGACTGTGCCAACAGCTCGGGAGTCGGAAAGATCTGGGACATCCGCCCGTCTGCATCGACATCGACCAAGATGAGATATCCCAGCTTCCTGGCGGTCACACCGAACGAGATCTTGCCGCCGACGTTGACGGTCTCGCTCGGCAGGATCTGAAGGGACACACTTGCGGCATTGGTCCGGCCGCGCGCTGCCTGTACGGGCCAAAGCCATGGTGCGTCTGTCGTGCTGACATGAAGCGATGCAGATGGCAGCGGCGCTGCGGAAGCTGCCCCGCAACCGGCCAGCAGCAACAGGAATGCGAGCCATGGTCGCTGCTGGTGGATCGACTGCGATGACGGCATGGCCTGCGCTCCCCCGAAAGTCAGGGAGCGCTGAAAAAGCCGATCGAGGCGATCCGCGCGTCCGCGGGCAAGTAATGCTGAAGGCTCTTGATCACCTGCCCAGAGGCACGGCGCCGGTTGAGCTGCATCAGGACCGTCTCGAGATCGACCATGCGCTGCTGCGAGGTCACCGCAACGACCTGCTCCGCACCGAACGGCTCGCCCACCCTGAGCGGTAGGCGCAAGCTCGCCGATCGAGCCAGCGCCGCATCAGACCCCACGGGATACAACACCTGGATGGTGCCATCGCCTGACACATTGAACAGCAGCACTGCCCTTGATGACACATCGGAGAGGTCAACTTCAACGGTCTGGCCTGCGCGCTGCTGTCGATCGTCTGGCCAAATACGCATCATCTGAGGCGATCGGGTCGCCATGCGCTTGAGTTCACGAATTGCTGCTGTCCGGTCAACCACCATCGGCAAACCGGCAACGTCAACCCCATAGGCGACCACATCGCCCCACGCGATCACGTCATGAGACACCGGGTCCCAGATCAGGTCGGGATTGTCCGTGGGTTGGACAGCCTGCACGGTGACATCCTTGGGCGTCACGCTCGCAAAATAATTCGTCTTGCCGTCGAGCGCTGCCAGTCGGATCGGCGCGGCGGGACGGAGCGACGTCGGCGCGGCGCTGGTCGGAGCTGCGCTGGTCGGAAGTTCCTTGGTCGCCGCGGCAAGGGTCGGAACGCTTGGTGCCTTGGCCGCGACAGCCGGCGGCGCGGGCGCCTGTCCCTCGGGCGCCGCCGCTCCGGTTTGACCAGAGGCCGCTCTCGCGGCCGGTCCTTGGATCAGCACCACACCGCGCGTCAATTCGAAGGCGACGTCGGTCTCCGGCATCTGAGCCGGCGACGATATCGTCACGATGTTCTGGCGCTGGTCCGAGAGCTGATAGACCACCTGCCGAACATTGCTGAAGAGCTCCTTGAGCGTCACCTTCCCATCGTGATCGATGTCCGCGCTACCTTCCATCGCTCGCGCGACCGCATAGCTGAGAGCCCCGCGCAGGCCATCGATCCCGGGGATCCGCACTTCCGGCGCCTTGGTGTAGCGATCGACCGCAGCCAGGAACGCCGTGTGGTCGAGATCGAGCTCGGATTTCGGATCGTTGCTGTCCGACACCGGCTTCAGTTCGTCCACCAGCAACGTATAGCGCGGCACCTGCCGGAAGCTCATCTCCGCGGCACGCGGATCGATGTCGCGCACCATTCCGCCGCCGTGGCAGGTGTCAGCCACAAAGATCACCGTCGCACCGCGCAGCTCAAACTGCCGGATGAAATGGTTGAACTCGCTGCCCAGAATGCGCTCAACGGACCCGGTTGGTGTGGTTTCGAAGCCCGGCAGCAGGAACACGTTTTCCATCCCATCCGGTTCCGAGCCCTTGAACCGCTCCGGCTCCTGGGTGCCATGACCGGCGATCGACAGAAAGATGAGGTCGTTGTTCCTAGTCCGCTCCACCAGTGCGCTGATCTCGCGCAGGAGGCTTGCCCTGTCGGCCTGGGCGTTGGTCAGTTCGACGACATCGTCAACGCCCATGGACTTCAAGCTGGTCACGATGTCAGTGGCGTCGGCGACCGCGCCCTTCAATTTGCGCACGTGCTGGTAGTCGTCGATGCCGATCACGAGCGCGCGCACGGCCGCCCCGTCCGGATTGCTGATCGACAGGCCTCCTGCCGCGTGCGCGTACGGGATTGTCAGGCCGATCAACGCAGCGAGTCCGATAGTGGCGCATAGCCGCCCGATCTTGCAATCAAGTCCTCTGGGCATCCGCATTGTGATCCACCTCGACTTCACGCTTACCCATTCTGTAGCGCCAACGACACACGTGGTTCAGCGCCTCTTGCTTGCCGTCTTGCGGCCCGCCGGCGGTTCGGTCTCTTGATAGGCGCTCGCTGAAACCGTCGTCTGATCGTCCGCAAGGGCGCGAAAGCGGACCGGAGCATAGCCGCGCGCGAGCAGGCTCGCCAACGGATAGACGTTGCGGCAGACGCGGCCATTGCAGCCACCGGTCGAGGATTCCATCACCTCCGCCTTGCGATCAGGCGTGAACCGCAGGAACAACATCACGTGCGAGCCCGGCTTGTTCAGCGCATCGCCGGGCTTCAGGTCCCAGGGATTTGTCACGGGCGCTGCGATCGCAGGGATCGCGGCCGTCGTGTAGTGGACACTGAGTCCCCACGCGGCGCTGACGAATGCCGAACAGTCGACGCCCGCCACATCCGGCCGCGGCGCGTTGCGGGTGCAGACATTGCCAGCCAGCGTCCCGCTCTCGATCCGCTGCCGGAAGTTCGCGAGCGAGCCGTGGCAGCCCCAGCAATAGGGTACGCCGCGCACCTCCTGGTTCACCTTGCCCTGGAGGTACCACGGCCGGCGAATACGGTTGAAGCCGCTGCATTGGCTGTCCGGATCGTTGCCGTAATTTGCCTGCGTGAGCCTCCACTGGACGCCCTCGAACGCAAACGCGGTCTCGATCGCCTGCTGGCGATTGGACGGCCGCACGGCAGCTGTCGCGTTGAACTTCACGTCGGGCTGCGGCGCCGGCGCGGCTGTTGTTCGCGACGGCCGCAGGTCGATAACCGAGACATTGCCCAGGGGCCGGAAGCCGACGCCCACCACTTCAACACCGTCCGGCTTGGTCCGCAGGAAATAGACATCGCCATCGCCCGAGACCGTGACGAACCGCCTGGTCAGCGGGGTATCCTCCAGAGGCAGCTCGTAGATTCCCTCGAGACGCCCGTTCGCGGCATAGCGTGCGACGAAAGTGGAGGCGTTCTTCCCCGATGGCGGAATGTCCTCGGCCAACACGTAGAAGCGGTCGCTGTTGTCAATCTCGAGAAACTCCACCGTGCCGAGTTGGTTGCGCACGCGCAGGCCGAGTTGGCCAATGGTCTCGTTGGTGACCATGGTTTGGATCTCGACCCGCACGCTGGCATTGCCCTTGTCCGGAATGATATCGGCGATCACCGAGCCCTTGCTTCGGGAAGCAACATATTGCCGGTCGGGTTGCCGCGTCGTCCTGATGATGGCCGCGCGCGTGTTCTGATCGAGCAAGTCTGTCGCGCTGCCGGGCGCCTGCGATCCCATCTGAGCGAAGGCCGAGACAGCGACCTGATCGTCCACACCACGGCTCGAGACCTCCTCAAGCTGGATCACGCCACCGAGTCCGCGCGTGGACTGTCCCGGCGCCGCCTTCAGCGTCCGCACGCCGCCGTCCCAGACCGTGATGTCGTCGTTGTGGACGACGAGATCGGTCGGCTGGACGTCCTTCGGCATGTTGAGGACGTCGGGATCAGAATTCGGCTGTTTGGGATCGAACTGGAGAATGCGGCCGTTGATCTGATCGAGCACAAACAGGTTGCCCTGCCCGTCGGCAGTGAGCGCTTGCGGACCTCCGAGTTCCACGTCCTCGCTGGCCGGGATGATGCCGACCATGGACGCGGCAGAACCGCCGGCAAAGCTGCGTACGACGGTATTGTCGGCGTGCGCTCTGGTTACGAAAATGCCAGCGCCAACGATGAATACCCAGATCCAACGAATTGGACGAAACATGTTCGCCTCAATGTACCCCGAACCGATCGCCGCGTCGGATCGACTAATCCGAGATGCCGTTGATGCGGCGCGTCAATTAGTGGTGAGCAATCTCAATCGCGTTCAATTCTATCACTCGACGGTGATAGTCCGAACCACTTCAGCTTGCGGTGCAAAACCATGGCCCGGAATAGATTTGAGCAGGTCAATGACGTCCAGCCCGACGCGATCACGCTGGTCCTGAAGCGCGACAATGACGGTGCCTCCGGATCGATCGTGCTGCCGGCCGCCGCGAGTGGGGGACGGCTGACCACTGACCAGGTCAGCGCTCAGTTGCCGGCTCAGGACGCCTTTCGCGGCGCGATCCGGCTGGCGAACGACGTAAAGCTCGCGATCGTGGTGTGCGATCCAGACGGGGTCTGGAAGTCCGAGTGGGGCGATCTTTACCAGGCGATCGACTGACCCACACCGGATGGAACCGGCATATGCTGCGACGCCGCATGAAGACTAGCGTAGGGAACGGACCGTCCACCCGGCCGTCGTTCCGGGTGCGGGCCTTGATGGTCATGCTGTTGGTTGCGACCGGCTGGCCGGCACGGGCCAACGACTCGGCTGCGGAATTGTCGATCGGCGGACTCCAGTTCGTTCGCACCAATGACGTGGCCATGCAGAGCGAGGACCTTCGTATCGCGCTCGACAGGATCAGCGTTCGCTACCAATTCACCAACGTCACCACCAAGCCGGTTGCGCTCACGGTTGCCTTCCCTCTGCCCGACATCGACCTGTCGGAGGCCGAGAACATTGCGCTGCCGTCAAACGATCCGGTCAACTTCGTCGACTTCGAGACCAAAGTCGACGGCAGCCCGGCACCGCTGACCATCGATCAGCGCGCCATGGTCGGCGACAAGGATGTCAGTGCCCTGCTCCGTGAACTCAAGCTACCGCTGCTGCCGATCGGTGGCCGCGAGATCCGGGTGGCCGACCTGCCCGCGGCGACGCGAACCCGGCTCGTGGACGACGGGCTTCTGATGCCTGCCGGCATGAGCGACAATGGTCGCCAGCAATATGCGCCAGGCTGGGTCACCAAGACTTCGGCTGTGCGCCAACAGGTGTTTCCGCCCGCGCGCACCGTCACCGTCGAACACCAGTATCGCCCGAGCGTCGGCTCCAGCCCTGACACCATCCTGCGCTCGAGCCTGCGCCGTAGTAGCGCGCTCAGTCAGGAAGTCGCGCGTTACCGCAAGGAGTATTGCGTCCAGGATGCGTTCCTCGCCGAGCTCGACAAGCGCGCAGGCAACAACCAAGCCAACAGCGCGAAGCTGCAGGAACGGCGCATATCATACGTGCTCAAGACCGGCGCGAACTGGGCCGGGCCGATCCGGTCGTTCAAGCTGACCATCGACCCGGGCAGCAGCGAGCACCTCGTGAGCTTCTGTCCGGGGCGGCTCAAGGCATCCTCCACCGGAAACACGCTTGAATATACGGCAGGCGATTTCAAGCCGGATGCCGACCTGAAGATCCTGGTGATAGGAAAATTCTGAGCGTGTCGATCAGTTCGTGAGCAGCACGTAGCGCGCGGCTGCGATGATCGTCGTCTTGTTGCGCTGAGCCTCGCTCAGCGCCTCCAGGAAGAACGTGTCGGCAGCCATTGGTCGCGGTTGGCGCAACGAGTCCAGAACCTGCGGGGTCGCCACGACCAACAGCAGTTGCGGACCGGTCGCGCGCGCTGTCGGGAGCGTAAACGAAAGCGAGTCGATGCCCGGCTTCAGAAGATAAGACAGGCTCTGGACCTCGCCGCGCTCCGACACCATGAGCAGCTCCACCACACGGTTGGCGAAGTTCTCGATGGTCCCATTGAGGGTTTCGCCGGCCTTCAGCTCTGTCGCCGACAGGTTGATGCGCGGCGCTCGCGCCTGATCGCTCCCGACCTGGCTCAAGAACTTGACGGCCGGACATTGCGCCTCAGTCACTTGCCTGACGCCGACCGAGGCCTCGAATCCCTGCTCCCGCCGGAACGCCTTGTCGAAGGTGTCGAACGGAGCGGTCGAGGCGCCGAAGCCTTCGATAACAGCGGCGTTTTGACTCACGGCAACGGGCAGGATGAAGAAGCAATCGCCGCCAGAATATTGGGCCACATATTTGCGGATGCGCTCGGCTCGCCCCGGCCCATCGAGTGCCGGAGACGGCGTCACAGTCGGCTGCGCGGGCAGCTTCACCGGCTCCTGGCGCCCGGGCTGTGGCGCGGCGGGCTCGGCCTTCGGCGGCGACATTGTCCCGGCGAGTTTCGGAGGTGGCGGCAAGGCAGCGACGCCGGGCGCCGACCAGACCAGCTTGTAGAAGGCATATCCGCCCCCGCCGAGCAGGAGCAACACCGCCGCAACGCCTGCACCCAGCCACAGGCTGCGGCGGCTCTCCGCAGTTGATGGCATCCTGTCCTGCAGCGCCGGCGTCGCGCGTTCCGGCCGCCGCAGCGGATCGAAGCCGTACAGCGGCGTGGCGGGTGCCTGAGCCGAACCGGTCGGCCTCCAGTTGGCGACCTCCGCCATGGTCGGACGCAATGCCGGATCAGGCTGCAGCATCTGCTCCAGCAAAGGCCGGATGCGCATGTCCACCGCACCGAGATCGGGCACACGCCGGCGCTTCTCCACCAGTTGAAACTGGCTGCCGCCCATATCGAGCTTCTGTCCGGTCAGCGCATGGAACAGCACGAGACCGAGGCTGTAGACATCGGATTTCGCGGTGACATCATTGCCGTACAACCCTACCTGTTCCGGCGATGCATAGTTGTCCTTGCCGGCGAAGCCCGAGCCGATGATGGTTTTGTCGCCCATCTGGGTCGAGCGGGCGATGCCGAAATCGATGATCTTGGCCCGCCTGACATCGTCGAGCGGCACGATGATATTGTCCGGGGAAACGTCGCGATGGATGATGCCGTGCTCATGGGCGGCTTCCAGTCCCGATGCGACGCGCTGCATCAGCTTGATCAGCGCCTCGAAGGTCAACGGCCCTTCGTCGAGCATGTTCGAGAGCGAGCGGCCGTTCACGAACTCCATCGCGAGATACGGTCGCTGCAGCACCGGCTCCACAGTGAACAGGAAGTAGCGAACGATCGCGTCATGTGGAAGATTGTGGAGCGCTGCAGCCTCCCGACGGAACAGCGCGAGCGCCGCCTCGTTGTCGACCATCTCGGGCAGCAGCATTTTCACCGCAACCGGCGATCCGGTCTGAATCTCGCGGCACTTGTAGACCTCACCCATGCCGCCCGCACCGATCATCGCTTCGATCTCATAGATGCCGTTGAGCCGGGTGCCGGGCGGCACACCGCGGTAGGACGATCGGAACGGGTCGTTCGGGGTCATGGCTGCGGCTCCCGATCGAGCGGCGATCTTGTCGGCTCCGTGGATTTTGGCGTCAGCAGCCGCACGACCACGATCGTCACGTTGTCGATCCCTCCGCGATCCAGAGCCAGCGCGAGCATGTCATCGCAGGCCGCCTGGGCGCGCCGCGTGGCCGCGTGCTGCAGGATCTCGTCGTCCTGCAAGTGCCTGGTCAGGCCATCGCTGCAGATCACGAAGATGTCCTCCGGCTCGGCCGGGCCTGTCACCACCTCGAACTCCGGATCATCGGCGACGCCGACGGCCCGGGTAATGGCATTGCTCGGCCAATCCTTCACGTCCTCGCGCGACAGCGCACCTTCGGCGATCAGTTCCTCCAGTTCGCTGTGATCATGCGACACCTGCTTGATGCCACCACGGTTGATCAGGTAGACCCGGCTGTCGCCCGCCCATATGCACGCATAATAGCCGTCGCGCACGAGCAGAACCGCCGCCGTGGTACCAACGGTGGCCCCATGTCTTTCATGACTGAGCGCCAGGATCTGCTGGTTCGCGCTGAACAGCCGCTGCTCGCATTCCGCCAGCAGGTCTGCAGCTGACTCAGGCGTGCCGATCGCATCGAGCGACTGCACCACGATGCGACTGGCGAGATCGCCGGCCTCATGACCACCCATACCGTCGGCGACCGCCCACAGGCCGACGTCGGTTCGCACCAGACATGAATCCTCGTTCCGCTCCCGCACCCGTCCAACATGGGTGACGCTGCCGACATCGAACAGGGATGGGGTGTGTACCATCGCGCGTCATCCCGTCCCGGATGCCGCGAGGCCGAGATCGCCGGTCAGCAGCGTGGAGTAGTGAAATGGATCTGGCAATCCGCGGCAACTCAGCGCCATCGGGGGAAAGCCATCGCCTCCGGCGGTCCACCAGAAGCTGGCCGCGGCGTAGACCTGTGGGTTGGCGGCGCAAAGTGCGGCGAACGACCCGGCGAACGCGTCGACGGCTGAAGCCCCTCCCATTGTCGCGGCCCCCAGCGACGTGATCGGCGGACCGTCGGCGACGTTCGCCTGCAGTCGCGGCACCGCGAGACGATCCAGTGCATCGGAGATCTGCTCGAAGGTGGCGGCCCGATCCAGAGTCGAGAGCAGGAATGTCTCCGCTTGCCCGAACCATTCGTCCTGTGGATCGACGTTCGGCGGCGGCAGCGAGGCGTCATCGCCCGTCACCGCGTGCAGGGTCAATGGATAGTACCGCCCTACCCCGTCGAGCGAAGGCATGATTGCGCCCGCCACCGTGGTGCCGCAGATCGCGGCGCCGAGCCAGAATCGCCAAACCGGCGCGGTCAAGAAGGCTTGCTGCCAGCCTGAGCCAAGCTGGTGGCGGCTTGCCGACAGCGCAGCCTGCACCCACGGCTCCCAGGCTTCAAGGAAGCTGCGCGGGGTCGCGATCGCGATGAAATCGCGTTTCGCGCCGATCTTGCCGAATAAACCGCAACGCATGGTCATATTCCGGTCGGGCAACGAAACTCGCGGAGCACTGACAGGTTCAGCGGATTGCGCAACGATCCGGTCGAAATCTGATAGTTGAGCTCACGCCCGGCGACGATGAAAGTCGCACTGGCGGCTTCCGACTTCGCCACCAATGAGCCCGCCTCCAGCATCCGGAACAGCGACCAGGGACCGATGCGCTCAAGCACGGATGGCGGACCGGTGTCGTTGCTGACTGAAATTGCCGTCCGCGGCGATGGGCCCGGCCATAGGACGGTCGTCGGTGCGTTACTCTGTGGCGGTGGCGGTGGCGCTGGTTGCGGAGCGCCGAACAAGGACGGAGCGGCCGGTCCGGGAGTGGTTGGGCTTGTAATCGTGGTGCCGCCGATCTCAGTCTTGACCGTCACGCCTGGCCCGGATGCCCCAGGTGGCCGGATCGCGAACGATACCGCCGGCACACCGCCGCCGGTCTGGAAGAAGGCATCGCGGATATAGGCCGCGTTCTGGAATTGCTTGAGCGTGTCAGGCGAGAACGACCGGCCGACAGGGCTCTCCTTTCGCCAGACCCAGTCCGACCGCGACGTGTCGGCGTAAGGTGCCAGGTACTGGGTGAAGAACTTGTCCATAACGCCGTTCGGACTGAACAATTTGGCGAAGTCCGCGAGCGGGACCTCCTGGCTGCTGCTGCGGACAAACGGATAGCGGTTGGTCACCGTCTGCTGGCAGACCGGCGTCACCTGATCGCGCAACGTCTGCAGGATCTGTCCGGCGGTTGAGGCCGCGATACTGCCTTCGAACTCGCCGGCCGCCGCCCTCAGCATGTCGGAGAATGGCGGTGGCATGCGCGAGGCATTATTGCGGAGCGCTGCGACCTGCGTCTGAAGCGCAGCGGTCGCTTGCGCGGTCAGTTGCGGGTTCTCGATAATCAGCGTCAGGTTCTGGGCGATGTCGTTCAGGTTGGCGATGGTCGAGTCGATCGGCCGGCGGGTGCTCTCGCCTTCGAGCACCGCATGGTAGGGTTTGAACTGTGCCTCGATCGTCGCCCCGGGCGGTCCATCCTGGGCATTGGTGAAGAGAGCCGGCGCCGGTGCAGCGGCAGCCCCCGCGGGCGCCGCAGCGTTCGGCGGCTTCGCCCGTTCCTTGGTCAGCATCGTCTCGTCGCGCACCGATTCCAGGACTTGCCGCATCGGCGAAGTTGGTGCCGAAAGCGCCCTCAGCACCTCATATTTCGGCTTGTCGACCAGCAGCTTCTTCAGGCGCAGGCTGCCGAGTGCCGTCCGCCAGCTCGTCACGAAATCGTTGGAATAGATGCTAAGCAGATCGCCGGCCAGATTGTCGTATTGCTGGTCGATCGCCGACTGCTGACCGGCATCACCCAAGACCCACCGCTCCCGCTTCATGCGCTCCGACAGTCCGGGCAGCCGGGCGATGAACTTCTGATGGAAGCCGTTGTAGGTGAAGAACTCGGGCACCCGCACGGCGTCCAAAGGCTGCCCCGTCGTGGTTTCGAACACGACGGCCATGTCCGGACCGCCGCGGCGGCTCGCGATCCAGTCGCCGGCGGTGGATGCACGCGCCTCCGATTTCAGAAACTCGTAGGCACGTTGCGACACACTCAGGCGCGCCAGGGAATTCTGGGCCTGCTTGATCAACCTGCCGTCGAGTTCGACCAGCGGCGGCTGCTCGGTCTCGAGCTCGAACATCGCCACGAGGTTCTCATCGAGCAGACGCCGTCCTTCCGCGTTGGTCGCGCCGGGATAGAGGTTGTCCGCCCAGTCACGCTGCATCCAGGAGCGGATCAGCTCGCGGTCCGGCGACTGCAGTCCGCCGAGCATCAAGTAGACCTTCAGCGCCTCGTAGACGAAGGCAGGTTCGTTGATGCGCGCGTTGAGCTGCTCCTCCAGGCGATACAGCAGGCGCGGCCGGAACATGCGCTCGAGCGCCGTATGATAGGCCGTCTTCGAGGGCGACAGCAGCCGGGCGTGCTGACTGAGCCCATAGCGGGACGACAGTGACACCGGCTCGTTGCGCGATCCGTAGCCCGCGGGGGCGTTGCGCAGCCGGTAGAGCAGCGGCAGCACCTTGTCGAGATCATGATCGGCAATCAGCGTCTGCTTGATGAGTGGCGCTCCGGCGGCCGCATACTCGCTGTCCGCCTGCAGGCTCTGCTCGATCAAATCGGAGTTGCGCTTGTAGCTCGTCAGCCACGCTGCGATCAGTCCGATCGAGACCAGGCCGATCAACGACAGCGCTGCGGTCTTCAGGATCAGTGCGCGGCGCACCGCCGCACGGTCGGTCGATACCCAATCGGCCTCGCCGATGATGACCTTGGAGATCAGATCGGCGAGGAAGTAGCTCTTGCCCGTGCCCGAATAGGATCCGGAACCGACCTCCTCCGCGCCGAACGTGCGCGCCAGCGAGCCGATCAGCTGGTCGATCGGCGTGCCTTGCTGTGTACCCGAGGTGAAGTAGAACCCGCGCAGATTCGCATTCACGTGATAGCGCGTCGGCTCGAATATCTGGTTGAGGAAATCGTGGATCTGGGGCTTGAGCCGCGCCATCTGCGCCGGGAAGCCGAACAATTGCACGCGGTGCTGCGGCGTCGGCTCGTCCTGCAGGCGGTCGAGCGTCTCCTCGCTGAGGCGCTCCAGCAGACGGTCGAACTCGACAGGAATCTGCCTTACCAGATTCTGGGTCTTGTCGGCGGTCTGGAACGTGGCGCCCCAGACCTGGCGGCGGCCGGCCTCGTTGAGATAGGCGAAATATTCCGTGAAGCCGGCGACGAGATCGGCCTTGGTAAAGAGCGCGTAGACCGGGAAGCTGACCCTGAGCCTTTGGTGCAGTTCGAGCAGGCGCATCCTGACGGCATCGGCGTGGAGCGCGAGCTCCTGCTTCGGCAGCGTCAGCACGTCTTCGATACTGATGGCGACGAGGACGCCGTTGATCGGCTGGCGCGACCGGCTTTTCTTCAGGATGTCCAGGAATGCCAGCCAGCTTTCCTTGTCGGCCTTGCTATTGGAATCCTGGGTGGTGTAGCGGCCGGCGGTATCGATCAGCACCGCTTCCTCGGTAAACCACCAATCGCAGTAGCGGGTACCGCCGACCCCCGCGATCGCAGCCGGCGTCGCCCCGCGCGCGAGCGGAAATTTGAGGCCGGAATTGACCAGCGCCGTGGTCTTGCCGGCGCCGGGCGGACCGATGATGACGTACCAGGGCAGATCGTAGAGATAGCCCGACTTGTTGCCGCTGGCGGTCTTCAGCGTCGCGAGCGCATCCTTCATGCGCTCCTTGAGCACCGGCTCGTCGCTGACAGGCTGATCCGCGCCGGCGATGCCATCGGCGATCTCCTTGGCATTCTTGCGCCGCTTGAACAGATTGAGGCCAACGATGCCCGCCACAGCTGTGGTGAGCAGCAGGATAGCGATCTGGCGGACGATATGGTTCTCCAGCGGCCGCCAATCGCCGAACGCGATGAAAGGACCGGCGAAATAGATTACCGCGCCGAGCGAGCTGAGCCCGACTCCGTAGAGAACGATGCGAAGAATGTCCTTGGCAAGCATCTAACCGTACCTGTCGCAAACCGCGTGAGCTGGCGGTATCTGCCTATTCGCTGCGTTCGATAAAGATCTCGACGCGCCGGTTCTTGGCGCGTCCCTCAGGTGTCGTATTGCTGGCGATTGGCGCATCGGCTCCCTTGCCCTCGACGTCGACGCGCGAACCATCGGCCAGACCCGGCTTCAGTGCGGCCGCAACCGCCTTGGCGCGCTCGACCGACAATTCGAAGTTCGAAGGGAAGCGCACTGTGCGGATCGGCGAACTGTCGGTATGGCCGACGACCCGGATTCGTCCGGGCTCCTTGTCGAGGGTTGCCGCGACGCGGGCTGCAACCGGCTTGAAGCCGTCGAGGATGGTGGCCTGGCCTGACGCGAACAATGCGAGGTCACAGACCCTGATCACGATGAAGCTCGCGGTCTGGTCCGCCGTCATCGCACAGGCGGTGTTCTCCTTCGCGAGGGCGTTGCGGATGCGCTGCAACTGGGTGATGCGGTCCGGGGGCGGCGGTGGTGGCGGCGGCGGTGGTGGCGCAACGACCCGGCGCTTGAGCTCGATCGGGCCGTCCGGATGGAGCGCGAGCGCCACCTCGGCAGCATTCTCTGCCCGGCCGGCGAGGAGCGTCCGCAGGACGAAATAAGACCCGGTCAGCAGCGCGGCGACCACGGCCGCGACCAGCCAGACCGGAACACGCAGACGCTGCCGGCGACCAGCCAGCGCCTGCCCGCGCCAGTTGGGCGACAGGTCGCTCATCGTCTTGGGCCGGACCCGGCGCAACAATTCATAGAGGTTGCGCTGGATCACCTGCAGGTTCGCAAGCCCGCCTGCCGACGTGCGGTGAATGCCCTGGAAGCCGAGCGCAAGGCAGGCGTGCTGAAGCTCGAGCACCGGATAGTTGACCAGCGGATCAACCTTCAAATGGTCGAGGATCTCGAAGAAACGGACGCCGCCGACCCGCTCGCCGAAAAACCGGCTCAGCATCGAGTATTGCGTCCAGACGTGGCGCTCCTCGGTCGGGATGTGCTGAACGATATCGTCGGCAGTGGCGCACAGGATGTATTTCGCTGTATTAGCCTGGTGTTCGGAGATGCCCGCTGAACGGATATCCTTCTCGAAGAATTTGATGGCGTCGGCGACCTGCTCCATCAGGCTCGCGAATGACGCACGCATGAGTGACACCCGCAACCGGCCAAGCAGCTGCAGCAACGGCCCCGCAGCGCGCATCACCGGATTGGCGTTTGGCGCGACCAGGTCGTCCACGCGCAACGGCGGTCCCGGCGGCAGGATCGGTTGCGGCACCTGGGCTTGCGCGGGTGTCGAGATCCATTCCTCAGTCGGATGGCTGACCGGTGCGGCGGCGTAGTTCGAGCCCTGCGGGATGGGAGAAAAAGATGACGACGCTGCAGGTGCTGGCGCGCCGGGAGAAGGCACGGGCGATGGCGAATAGGGCGGACGTGCCGCAGGTCCCTCGCCGGCCGGCGGCTGGGGGGGCGGTGCCGGCGGCAACTTCCCGCCGGGGTTGGGACGGATGATCGTCCGTTCGCCCCGACCGAAAGGATTGACCGGCTTGTCCCTGTCGCTCATGGCCTGTCTTCCAGGATAGCCCAAAGGTACAGCTCAAGCTCCGGCCAGTCGCCGGAGAAGTGCATTCCGATCGAGGCCGCCGTACTGAACTCGGGCCACAGCGGCGACTTGCGGTCGAGATAGAAATAGACGTGATCCGTGATGGCCCGGATGTGCGGCGGCGGCGTCGGCAGATGCACCAACGTCAACCCAGGCAGGTTTGCGTGCACGATCTCGTTCATCTTGGTATTCGGCCCGACCTTGAACAGGTGCGGGAAATCGTTCTGGATCTCCACGAGCGGCCGCCGTGCGGCAACCTCCAGCACCAAGGTCGCATTTCGGAACAACGCCCGATCGCGGATCGGCGATACGAACGCATTCTGTGCGCGCTCGATGATCTCCAGGCGGATCGCCCGCCGGCCCAGCCGCGCGCTCAAGAAGTCCTGGATGTCGCTCACCAAGGGTGTGAAGACGTTCTCGATATCGTCGTGGTCGTACGCCGGATAGTTGCGGGCGCGCCGTTCCGCCGTGGCAAATGTCGCGAGTTCACCCGCGAACCTCAGCAACTCCTCGTACAGCCGCTCAGGATGCACGCTGCCGGAACGCTGGAAATGAGTTAGTACCGGAATGGTACGGTTCAGCACTTGGAGCACCAGATAGTCCACGCTCTGCAATCCGCCCCCGGACGATGGATCGACCGCGTAACGCGCCAGCTCGTCGAGCTTGGTCTCGACCCAGCCGATGATACGGTTGAGCCAGCCGTCGATGATCGGATGTGCGGCGCAGACCAGCATCGGCGGAACGAACTTGTCGTCGAACAGGATGTTCTTGTCGCGCACCTCCAGAATGCGCGCGATGCCGAGGCCCATGTATCCGGGCTTGCTGGTCTTGCGCAGTTCGAACGACAGCCGCGGATAGGCGATGTCGATCTCTTCCTCGATGCGCAGCGCCGAGGTGGAGTCGATGAAGGTCTCCGAAGTACGAACATAACGACTGGCACTGTCGGTGCGGTCCTCATCGACCTCGCGGGTGTTTGGCGCCGCGACCGGCATCATCAGCCAGACGATCTGGCCTGCGGCCGTCTCCGGCACTTCGATCGCTTCCGGTATCGGGCTGTCCGCAGGAATATCGAATGGCGTTCCGTCCGGCATGACGCCGGACGCATTGCGCACCGCGAATTTGCTCTGTTCGGTAAGATCCTTATCGATCTCGAGCTGGGCAAATCCCCAAGGATATGGCGTCGTGTAGCGGACGCGCTTTTCCAGCAGGTGTTCAATGTAACGATCGTTCTGCTGCAAATGATGCGGTCGCAGAAACAGACCTTCTGACCAGAAAACCTTGCTGTACCAAGACATTCCTGCATCCACTTAGCAATTGTCGGCGACCGCGTGGACGCCGATAGTTCACTTTGACCCGGCCTTGTCGGCGCGGTCGTAATAGTTCGAGAAATGCAGCATAAAGGTATCGATCGGCGCGCTGTTGTCGCGGCCAAGATGCGCCTTCCAGCGCGTCAGGAATTCGTCCCAGAGTTTACTCTTGTTCGTGCCGAGCCAGGAGCTTGCGCCACGCTGAAGCTCGAGCTCGCGCGCCATCAGCGTTGGATCGATACCGGCGATCAGCTCATGGACGGCGTGCTGCATCGCCATATACGTCTTCAGCTGATGTGACTTGAGGTCACCGAAGCCCTGCGCGAAGGCGCGTTGCGCGTCGAGGTAGCTGCGCGTCGGCGGTCCGAACAGGATACGCATCGCCTCTTCCGAGGTCGGCGAGAATTTCAGCGGATTGTTCTCGATGGCCTGGACGGTGGTCTGGCTCGTGCTGCGGGTCAGCTGCTTGGCCTGGGTTCGCGCCTGCAGCAGCGCCATCAGATTATCCACGGTCATGCGCAGGATGATGCCAAGCTGTTCAGCCAGTTCGGCATCGGTCTTGTTGGCAAAGAAATTGTCTGGCAATCCGGCCGCGCGAGCCACCAGCCGCGCGAACTCGTCACCGCCGACTGGCATGGCGGTGACTGGTCCCTCCTCTGCCGCCTGCACCGGGCGCGGCGTCTCGACGTGCGCCGGCGATGGCGGCGGCCGGACAGCCGCTGGTCCATCATCGGTCCACACCGATGGCCGGCGCGGGATTGGCATGGCGGGTGGTGGCTCGACTTGCGGTTTCGGCGCAGCGACCGGGCCGGCCGCCCAGCTCATGTCATCCTGCGCGGACGGCTGGTACGGAGGTATCGGCGACGAACGTCGAACAGGATCCGCACCCGGCGCCGGAACGCTCGCCGCCCAATCCAGAAATTCCGGATTGATCGGCCGCGCAGCCTCACGCGGCTGCTTCAGCTGCTGCGGGTCGATCGGCGGCGGTACGTCACGGTCGGCCGCCCAAAGCTCCCCGTAATTCGCATGCTGCTGGACAAGGGGCGCGTGCGGTTGCGCCTCATGGGTTGGGGCGCGCGCGCCAGCCTCGTCTTCCAGTGAGACTCCGATGATGTAATGGCCGATGGTGAGCCGATCGCCGTCGCGCAGCCGGTGCGGCCCTCGCATGCGCTGGTCGGCGCCATTGAGAAAGGTGCCGTTGGTCGAGACGTCGTGCAGCCAGTAGCCGCCGTCGCGAAAGCGCACCTCGCAATGCTTTCCCGAAATCATCCGCGCCGGATCCGGCAACGTCCAGTCGAGGTGGCGGTCCCGGCCAATATCGACCGAACGCCTGCCGGTGACCGTAAACGACACAGGGCCGCCGTCTGGTAAGTTCGGTTCGTTCTCGATATTAAAGCGAAGCACCATCACATCGTCTCGTCAGCGTGAAGGGCGCGGTTCGCCGCGTGCCAATTGAATACCATCCTCCAGGCATGCCGTCATTATCCGGTCACGGGAGTCACGGGGGAGTCGGCAAAGGCCGATCAGCAGGGCTGCACGCACCGCCCGCGCGGCCTGATCGGGCTTGGCTTCGACCGGCGCAAATTCCGCAGGAACCACGCTTCCGCCTGACCAACCGGCGGCCAGCGCCAGCCATGTCGCCGGCTGCTCGGGATCGTTGGCATTGCCGACCGCCAGCGCCTTGTTCCGGGATTGCTCGTCCGGCTGCCGGACCCAGGTCTCCGCGAAGTTCAGCGACCTGCTGTCGTTGGCGTCGAGATGGTCGAACATCCGTCGCAACGAACGGCATCCCCAGGCAACGGCCACGCGCCTGGGCAGCAGATAGGCGCAGAAAGACACGGCCTGGTGCCAGTTGCGCGCGTCGGCGGCATCCTGAAGAAAATCCAGCGACGGCTTATCGGCGTCGGCCTTGCCGATATCATAGCGCGCCATGGGATAGGCTTGAAACAGATCCTGAACCGTGCCGAACCGAACCTGTCCCATAGCCGTCAGCCGACAAGGGTTGGAGTGCCGTGGGCGACAAGCGGGCCACCGGCTGCAAGCGCCATGGCGGCCTGCGCCGTCATGGAGATGGTCGGCGCGTTGATGACGATGCCCGCCGGGGTCAGGATGATCTGGCTGGGACCAACCTGCAGGGTGATGTTGGCATTGGCCATGAGTGTGATGCTGATGCCTGCATTGACCGACTGGTCCATGGCCAGCGTGATGTGCTGACCGCCCAATTCGATATCGAGCTTGTCGTTGCCGTTCTTGAGCGTGGTCTTGCGGGTGTCCCCGCCGAATGCAGCTTCGCCGATGGTCCGAGTCTCGGTGTCGCGGACCGTCACGTCGTGGTCCTTCTCGGCATGCACCGTGATCTTCTCGGATCCCTTCTTGTCCTCGAAGTTCCACTCGTTGTAGCCGCCGCCACCTTTGGTGGAGTCCGACTTCAATCCCGCAATCGTCTTCTTCGACGGCACATCGTAGGGCAGCTTGTACTCGTCGTTGTATACGGTGCCGATCACCAGGGGCCGGTCCGGATCCCCTTCCAGGAATTCGACAACAACTTCCTGTCCGACGCGTGGGATGATCTGACCGCCCCAGCGCTTGCCAGACCAGACCTGGGCCACCCGCAACCGACACGACCGCTTCTTCTTGCGATCCCAGAAGAAGCGGACATAGATTTCGCCGAGCGACTCGACGTCGATTTCCTCGCTCGAGTTGTCGTCTTTGGTCACCACCTTAGCCGTCTGGACGCCGTTGATCCTTGGCTTCGGCGTCATCATCAGCGATCGAAATGGCCTATCGCTCGGCAGAAACTCGTAGCTGCCGAAGTAGACGTGTTGTCCGGCGTCGCTGGGACCGCCGGTGCGATAGGACTCGATCGAGAACGAATGCGTGGCCCGCACCACGAGATATTCGACGTTCTGCGAGTCCTTGGAATGCTTTTCGAGCTTCGTCAGCCCGCCGGGAAACAGGTTGACGGCGTCGCCGTTGCCGCGCCGCCGCCGGTCCATCGCCTGCTCGGCCTGGAGCTGGATCTTCGCGTAGCGCTCGCCGTCGGATTTTTCCTTGAACTTGCCGGGATAGTCGTAAAACTCCATCTCCGACCGGCTGTAATGTTCGGAGCCCTTGGCGTCGCTGATCATCTGCGCGTTGGGCTTCTGGTAGTTGTAGTCGTTGAGCTCGACCTTGCCGGTGCGAAACCGGCGCTCCGAGACCCATTCGTAGATATGCTGCTCGCCTCGACGGTCGGCTCCCGTCAGCGGGATGTAGGGAATCGTGGCAAGACCGTTGATCGGGCTGTGCGACGATTTGGAGTCCGCCAACACCAGCGTGTGCTTGCCGCCCTCATGCTTGAAGAAATAGTAGATGCCGTGCAGCTCCATCAGCCGGCAAACGAAGTTCAGGTCGGTCTCGCGGTACTGAACGCAATATTCGAGCTTCGGACAGGAGCCCTCTTCGGTCAGCTTGGATTCATAATCAGTGAAGCCGCGTTCGTTGAAGACCTCCTTGATGATGTCGGGCGCTTTCTTGTCCTGAAAAATCCGGCAATCGGTTGTGCGCGACAACAGCCATAGCCAGGGCCTCAGCACGATCCTGTAGCTGAAATAGTCGTTCTTCACCCCGAGCCACTGGGCTTCCGTCAGAATGCCGCTGAACTCGCGCTCCTTTTCATGCAGCTTTATGGTCAGCGTGCACTGCTGACCGATCGCACGGTCGAAGTCGAGGTCGGCATCCTCGCTGAGACATTCGATACGATATTCGAACAGTTCGCTGAGACCTTCGGAGCCCTCGAATCCGACAAAAGCCAGAACGTCCTTGCCGAGAGGCGTCTTGAGTTCGCAGAGGCGGGTATCCTGGGTAAGCTGGCCCATGTGGGCTTAAACTCCCTCTGTCGACCGCCTGATCGGCCGCAAAGAGCAGATCAGGCGCCATGCAAGAACCACGGAAATCCTGCCCGCCACTGGCAGTGGCGGCAAGTCCGCCCCGGGGCCCGGCCTCCTGACGCGCCACAGCAGCCGTCCAAAGAACCACCCCCGGCCCTCAAGTAGTCGGCTCCAAGAGCTTGCCGGTTCACGCGAAAATGTCATGATCGTCGGGAATGAACCGAGACCGGCAGGCATCTGACCCATAAGGCAATCGGATCATGATCCCCCTGCGTGATCCGCCAGATGTCACGGGCTCGGCAGAGGGGCCATGGCCGAGCAGATGGACGATCTCGATGCTTGATGTCGCCTCCCTGACGCAGCCCGTAGCCGCCGACGATCCCTGCGGGCCGGATCTCGATGCCATCGGCGACGTGCAATATCTCAACTTCTTCGCAGGTGCGGAATCCTTGCTGCCGATGTCGTACTTCGAGGTCGTCAACGCCAACGGAGAGCGCGGGCGCTTCGATCCGAAGGCGGTCGATTTTGCCGGCCAGTTTGCCGCCGCACAGCCCCTTCTGGCACGCACCCGCGATCTGCGCCTGAATATGCTGCTGGCCAAGTTTTCCATCCTCAACCGCGATCTCGACGGCTTTGTCACTTGCCTGAAAGCAACCAACTTGCTGCTGCGCGAGCAGTGGGAGGCGGTGCATCCGCGGGGCGAGGACGGCGACTATGCGCTTCGCGCCGTCACGGTCGAAGCGATCGACGTGTTTCCGACCGTGATCAACCCGCTCCAATTCCTCCCACTGATCGAGAACCGCAGGCACGGCAGCCTCAACTACCGTGCCTATCAGGTTGCCAAGGGCGAAATTCCCGCCGGTGACGCCGACGCCGACGGACCCGATCTCGCGACCATCGAGCGCATCGTCGGCGAGACGGACCTCGACACTCTCAAGACCGTCAGCGCGCGATGCTCTGCGGTCGCGGCCGAAATCGCAGACATCAAGGCGGTCTGGCACGAAAAGTTGAACTCAGGGCAACCCATCAGCCTCGACAGAGTCTCCAGCCTGGCAAACGGCATGGCCGCCTGGCTCGCGGGTCTTGTCACAGCGCGTGATCCGGCCGCGATCGCCGCACCTGCGGAAGATGCCGCTCCAGTCGACGCGCAAGTGCCACTGGACACGACCGGCGCGCTGGCCTCGCCGGCGCACGCCTCCGCAGCGCTTGCCGCGGCGGCCGACTATTTTGCCCGAATGGAACCATCCAACCCCGCGCTGTTGCTGGTGCGTCAGGCGCAGGAGATGGTCGGCAAATCATTCATCGAGGTGATGCGGATGCTGGTGCCCTCCCACGTGGAGAGTGCTGCGATCAACATCGGGCGCGACAAGGTCTTCGACCTGCCGATCGAACGGATGGCGGAGCTCGCCACCCCGCTCTCATCCACGATCGAGACCGACGCGCAAGATATTGCTTTTTCGGTAGAAAATAGGACTCAGGCCTTGAGCTTGCTGGCGAAGGTGGCGTCGTTTTTCCGAGCCGCGGAACCCTCCAGCCCGATCCCGCTTTTGGTCGATCGCGCGCGCGATCTGGCGCAACGAGACTTCCTCAGCTTGCTGAACGACGTCCTGCCCGAGGGCGCGCTGAAGACAATCGACAAATCGCATTGAACCCGCTTTTCGCTCGAGGGGACTAACAGGACATAAGGAAGCTTTGCCGCCCGCAAGTTGAGGCGCCTTGTCAACCTGCGTCGCGCAACTCGGCTTCAAAACGATTGCGTAGAAGAGGGCAACCATGGCTACGGACAGCGGTCAAAAATTCATTCGGCGAAACCGCGCACCGCGCGTGCACATCACATACGAAGATCCCTACGACGCCGAGCGGCTGATCGAACTGCCGTTCGTCATGGGCGTCCTGTCTGATCTTTCCGGCAACAACCCCGGCGTCGAGAAGACAAAGGACGAGGAGCGCAAGTTCCTCGAGTTCGACATGGACAATTTCGACAACCGCATGGCGGCCATCCAGCCCGGCGTGACGGCGCGCGTCGCCAATCGTCTCAGCGATGGATCCGACGAAAAAATCTCGGTCAACCTGCGCTTCAACAAGATGTCCGACTTCACGCCAGTGGCGGTCGCTCGCCAGGTGCCGGCTACGGCCAAGCTGCTCGAGGCGCGCGAACAGCTCGCCAACCTGCTGCGCTACATGGACGGCAAGGTGGCCGCCGAGGACCAGCTGAAGAAACTTCTCGCCGATCCTCAACTGATGGCCGCGCTGCGTGAGCGCGCGACGAGCCAGTCTACCGAACCCGGCACCGAGAGCTAAGGGAAGGAGTGGGGACCATGGCAAAAGAAGCTGCCCATAAAGAGACCACCACCCAGGTCGGGACCGTCGAGGCTGACGAGTTTTCCGCTCTGCTGAAGCAAAGCTTCAAACCGCGCACCGAACGTGCAGCGACCGAAGTCGAAAACGCGGTATCCACGCTCGTTCAAGAAGCATTGAAGGACACGAGCGTCATCAAGTCGGACGTGCTCGACACGATCGAGGAGATGATCGCGCGGATCGACCAGAAGCTGACCGCGCAGACGAACGAAATTCTTCACGCACCCGAGTTCCAGGCGATCGAAAGTGCCTGGCGAGGCCTCCACTACCTCGTCTTCAACTCAGAGACCGACGCCAACCTCAAGATCCGGGTGATGAACGTCTCCAAGAATGAGCTGTATCGGAATCTGCGGCTTTATCCCGATGCGCGCTGGGACCAGAGTCCCCTGTTCAAGCAGATCTACGAGTACGAATTCGGCCAGTTGGGCGGCGAGCCGTTCGGCTGCCTGATCGGCGACTACTACTTCAGTCACCTCCCCACCGACGTGCAGTTGCTGCGCGATCTCAGCAAGATCGCCGGCGCGGCACACGCTCCCTTCTTCAGCGGCGCCGAGCCTACGCTGATGGGAATGGATTCGTGGACCGAACTGTCCAACCCTCGCGATATCGGCAAGGTATTCGACACGCCGGAATATGCCGCATGGAAGGGACTGCGTGATCAGGATGACTCGCGCTATCTCGGCCTGTGCATGCCGCGTGCGCTGGGTCGCCTCCCCTACGGCGCGAAATCGGAGCCCGTGGAAGAGTTCGCCTTCGAGGAGGAGACGGACGGGCACACCGGCGACAAATACGGCTGGATCAACGCGGCCTATGCGATGGCAGTCAACATCAACCGCGCCTTCAAGGAGTTCGGCTGGTGCACGCGCATCCGCGGTGTGCAGTCCGGCGGCGAAGTCATCAATCTGCCGACGCACACATTCCCGACCGACGACGGTGGCGTCGACCTGAAATGCCCGACCGAGATCGCCATCAGCGATCGCCGCGAGCACGAACTTGCAAAGGCGGGCCTCATCCCGCTGATCCATCGCAAGAATACCGACAAGGCCGCCTTCATCGGCGCCCAGTCGCTCTACAAGCCGAAGAAGTATTTCGGCGAGAAGGGCGTGGATGCAACCGCGTCCGACAACCTGTCGTCACGTCTGCCCTACATGTTCGCAGTGTCCCGCTTTGCGCACTATCTGAAGTGCATGGTTCGCGACAAGATCGGATCCATGAAGGAGAAGGATGAGCTGACGGTCTGGCTGCAGACCTGGATCAACGAATACGTTGATGCCAACCCGGCCCTGTCGTCAGAAGCTCAGAAAGCGCGCAAGCCGCTGGCCGCTGCGAAGGTAGAGGTCATAGCAAACGAGGAGAACCCGGGATATTACAACGCGCGATTTTTTCTCCGTCCACACTTTCAATTGGAGGCGATGGACGTCGGCCTCAGTCTGGTTTCACGTCTGCCGGGCCCCAGCTCCTGACGCTGCAACATCGCAACCTTAAACATGAAGAATTTTGAGAGGACCATGCTATGGCTGTCGACATCTTCCTGAAACTCGATCCGATCAAGGGCGAGTCGCTGGACGACAAGCACAAGGACGAAATTGATATTTTGAGCTGGTCGTTCGGCGAGAGCCAGACCGGCACTTTCCACAGCGGCTCGGGCGGCGGCGCCGGCAAAGTCAGCGTCCAGGATCTGCACTTCACGCACTTCGTCGACAAGGCCACGCCAGAACTTTTCAAGGTCTGCGCGAACGGCAAGCATATCGACAGCGCGATCCTGACGGTCCGCAAGGCCGGCGAAACCCCGCTCGAATATCTCAAGGTTGAGATGAAAAACGTGCTGGTCACCAGCGTGTCGACCGGCGGATCGCACGGCGAAGATCGCCTCACCGAGAACGTGAGCCTGAACTTCCAGAAGGTGAAGTTGATCTACAAGACCCAAACGGAAAAAGGCGCCGCCGGCGCGTCGCCGACCTTCGGCTGGGACATTGCAGCCAACAAGGAATGGGCCTGATTGTCGGCCCCTCGCCTGGCGCCGGTTGCGAATGGCGGGAACCGGCGCCAAGCGGCGCGATTCCAATCGCACCTCTCGGCCGGCCCGATTGCGGGCCCGACCACCTGCTGAGGCGACGTCACCTCGTAGACAAACTGACGCCTTTCGGAATTGCGTGCGAGTCGGGCGTCATGGGGACCGCAAATGACCATCACACCCAGGAGGGATCGGCTCTCTCCCCCATTGATGCTCGCCTTTCGCTCGGCTCATGAAGCGCGCGATGCGCGCAAGACGCTCAATCTGCGCGATGAGTTCGGCGAGCGGGTGATTGCCGGGCGGCGCAGCGCGGGCCGTTTTCCGATCTCGGAAACCTTGCTCCGGCGCGAGGTTTCCCATGACCTTGAAACGCTCCTCAACACCATCGCTCTGGAATCGACCCTGGACCTGAGCGGCCGGGATTGCGTCCGAACATCGATCCTGAACTACGGCTTCCCCGATATCGCCCACCGTTCGATCGACGACGTCACGGACGACGAACTCACCGACGCGCTGCGCGCGACGGTGACGACTTATGAACCAAGGCTCGATCGCCAGACGATCCGGGTCCGCCGCGACGGCTCGGTCGGCCCCGAGCAGCTCAAACTGCGCTTCATCGTTCACGCCGACCTGAAGGCCGAGCCGCTCAACGTCCCCGTGGAATTCGTCGCCGACGTCGACCTCGACAGCGGCGATATCCAGATCAACCGACTTTAACATGAACCGCGAATTCCTGGATTTCTACAATCGTGAACTGTCACTGCTGTACGAGCAGGCAGGAGATTTCGCTGAAGAATATCCTGGCATCGCAGAGCGCCTCGGCGGCCTGATCCGGGATCGCTCGGATCCGATGATCACGGGGCTGCTGGAAGGCGCCGCGTTTCTCGCCGCCCGCGTTCAGCTCAAGCTCAAGCACGAATTTCCGGAATTCACCGCAAACCTGCTTGAGCAACTGGTGCCGAA
The DNA here is from genome assembly GCF_001641635.1 of Bradyrhizobium centrolobii. Taxonomy (GTDB): domain Bacteria; phylum Pseudomonadota; class Alphaproteobacteria; order Rhizobiales; family Xanthobacteraceae; genus Bradyrhizobium; species Bradyrhizobium centrolobii. Next base: position 74,467 of record NZ_LUUB01000026.1, on the reverse strand, counting down.
CTATCTTGCTCCCACACCGTCGGCCATGCTGGTCACGGCGCGGCCGCCCTATGCAGACCCGGCGCTGCGCGACGGCAAGAAGATCGCGCGCGGCGCCTATTTCGACGCCACCTACCGCGAAAGAGAACGAAGTCTTTCCTGCCGATTCCGACTTTGCCGCGATATCGTGCTCTGGCCGTTCGACGTCACCGGCGCCGAATACTTCTCGACCGCGGGCGCGCTGCAGGCGCTCGGGATTCCGGTCGGCGGCGACGTCATCGCCGGGCTGAGGCTGTCGTTGACCCATCGTACTGCGGCCCGCCTCGATGAGGAACTGCCGGACGCGGAGGCCCGGGCCAAGCCGGAAACCTGGTTTGCAGGCTGCCGCGTGAGCGAACTCCCGATCTATCTGTCCGGTGCGGAATCCGACGCCATCTCACTCTACGAGCAATTGATCTCGAATAGCAGGGGCGTCTACTTCCGCCATCTCGACGACTTTGGCGATCCGGTGGTGACACGTGCGCCCCATGACTGCGTACAGCAAGTTGGCTTCGACGAGAACGAGTCGCTTTTTCCCAACGACAACCGGGTCTTTCGCGGCTCAGAGCTGCTGCGGGAATATTTCATGTTTCCACGCAAGTTCCTCGGCATCAACCTGACGGGACTTCGCGGCGTGATGCCACGGCTGCGCAGCAAATCGGTCGATATCGTCTTCGCCTTCGATGAACATAATTCGCGGCTTGCCGCCTCGGTGCGTCCCGATACCTTCAGGCTCTATACCGCACCGGCGATCAACCTGTTCGAGAAGACGAGCGATCGCATCCCCGTCAAGTCGAATACCCACGAGTACCATGTGGTGCCCGATCGCAGCCGCTATCTGGAATACGAGCCGCACCAGGTGCTCGAAGTCTACGCGCACTTTCCGGCAGAGAAGGACAAGCGGCCAGTGCGCCCGCTGTATTCGGCCGCCGTCGACCGGACCAGCGGATCAGTCGAAGGGCTTTATTTCACCGTCCGCCGGTTGCCCCGGCGCCGCACGGTGGAAGAAAAGACTTACGGCGCATCCTCCGACTACACCGGGACGGATATGTTCCTGTCACTGCTCGAGCCCGGCGAACTGAGCGGCGAAGGCTCCGTCGCCGAACTCAGCGTCCGGGCACTGTGCTCCAACCGCCATCTCACCGAGCACTTGCCGGTCGGCCAGGGCGGCGCCGATTTCCGCCTGCTGGACGACACCTCGCTCGATCTGATGTGCGTCGCTGGTCCCACCCGACCGCGCGAGCCGGTGGTGGCCCAGCTGCGCAGCCGCAGCGAGATCGCCAACAGCGGGATTGTCAGCTGGCGGCTGATCAACATGCTGAGCCTGAACTATCTTGGCCTCGTCGAGCGCGGTGGCGGCAAGAACGCCGGAGCGCTGCGGGAGATGCTGTCGTTGTTCGCCGACCAGTTCGACGACGCCACGGAACGCAAGATCCGCGGTGTCCGCAGCATAGAAAGCCGGCCCGTCGTGCTGCGGGTGCGCGAGCGCACGGGGAGCGGCGCAGCACGCGGCCTGGAGATCACCGTCACCCTCGACGAGAAAGCATTCGAAGGCAGCGGCGTGTTCCTGCTCGGCGCGGTGCTGGAGCGCTTCTTCGCCGACTATTCGGGCTTTAACACCTTCACCCAGACGGTCATCTCGACGCCGGAGCGCGGCGAGATCATGCGGTGGCCGCCGCGCATGGGTACGCGGAGACCGCTGTGACGCTGATCGACCAGATGAAGGCCGAACCCTGGCGGTTCGATTTCTTCCATACGCTGCGCCGGCTCGAGCGTGCCAACGCGGATCGACCGCGGATCGGTGACAGCGCCGCGCGCCGCGAGGAATATGTCGACCTCGGCCAGGTGCCGTATCTGGAGTTCCCCGCCTCCAACCTCGCGGCGGTCGACGGCCAGGATGGTCGGCTCAGGATACTCGTCAAATTTCTCGGCCTCCTGGGGCCGCAGGGCGCGCTGCCGCTAGCCACCACCGATGAAAGCCTCAGCTGGTGGCTGATGCGGGACGACGCCTTCCCGCGCTTTCTCGACCTCCTCAACGGACGCTTCCTGCAACTCTTCTTTCGCGCCTGGGCCGATGCTCGGCCGATCGCGCAGCATGACCGGCCGGCGGAGGATCGCTTCATCGCCTATGTCGGCTCCTTCGCGGGCCTCGGCTCCGACGTTTTCGCCAATCGAGACACCGTACCGGACATGGCGAAGCTCAGCTTCGCTGGACTGGTCGCGCCCAGGGCGAAATGTGCGTCACGGCTGACGCGGTTCCTGCAGGGGCTGTTCGACGTCAAGGTCGAGATCGACGAATTTGTCGGCACCTGGCTCGCATTCGACCCAAGTCACTGCAGCCGGCTCGGCGGCACCCATGCCAGGCTCGGCCGGGACGCTCTTCTGGGCTCACGCGTGTTCAGCGTCGAGGACAAGATCAGGGTTCGAGTCTTCGTCAGGAATTTTACCCAGTACGAGCAGTTCCTGCCGACCGAAACGAGCAACCTGTCGGAGCCGCTGGCGGACGCGGTGTTCTTCTATATCGGCGACGAATTGGAATGGGAGGTCGAGCTCGCCATTCCAGCGGGAGAGGCCGTCCCGGTCAGGCTCGGACAGAGCGGACGACTTGGATGGACCACCTGGGTCTCGCCCAACTGGACCTCCACGGAAGAATATCGCCGCGATGCCCGCTTCCAGCTCGGCGAGCGCCTGAGGACCCGTCGGAGCGCCGCAGCCGATGCCGCCGCCAATTGAACCTATCCACCACGCCGATCGCCTAACACTATGGTTCGAGGCGATTTCCGCTTGGTGCCAGGCATCCGCGGAGGAATTGAGCAGGAGGGGCCGCCGTGACCGATATCAGCATTGAAGCTGTAACGGGCAAGCTGAACCGGGCCGGCTATGATGCCTTCATACAGGCCCTGCGCCACGCCAAGAGTGCCGGTAACCGCAACGTCGAGCTTGCGCACTGGCTGTTCCATATCCTGCAGCAGGAACGCAACGATCTCAGCCTCTCGGTGGATCACTACAAGCTCGACCGGGCGCGCTTGTTGTCGGACCTCGCCGGCGTCATCAATGGCTTTCGCAAGAACGAAACCGACATGCCGGGCGTCGCCAATTCGGTCATCGATCTCCTGGATCGGGGCTGGCACTATGCCACGCTCTTCTTCGGCGAAACCCAGATCCGCACCGGCCATCTGCTGGTGGCGGGACTGAAATCGAACGATATCCGCCGTACGCTGAACAACCTCTCGCAGGAATTCGCCAAGGTCAACGTCGACGCACTGGCCGCGGAGCGTCGCGCCGTCTGGGCCGGCTCCGACGAGGAGACCATGCGGCCGATGGACGGCTCGGGATTGGTCGGCGTCGGCACGGAGGGCGCGGACCAGGCGGGTCCCAAGGGGACGACACCGCTCGACCGGTTCTCCCAGGATCTCACCGCCAAGGCCAAGTCGGGCCAGATGGATCCGATCCTTGGTCGGGACGAAGAAATCCGTCAACTGATCGACGTGCTGATGCGCCGGCGGCAGAACAATCCAATTCTCACCGGCGAGGCCGGCGTCGGCAAGACCGCGGTGGTCGAGGGCTTCGCCCAGCGCATCGCCGCCGGCGACGTGCCGCCACCGCTGCGCAATGTAAGGCTCTGCGCGCTCGACATCGGCCTGATGCAGGCCGGCGCCTCCATGAAGGGCGAGTTCGAACAGCGCTTGCGGTCGGTGATCGACGAGGTCCAGAGCTCACCCATCCCCATCATCCTGTTCATCGATGAAGCCCACACACTGATAGGCGCCGGCGGCGCGGCCGGCACCGGTGATGCGGCCAATCTCCTGAAACCTCCCCTCGCCCGTGGCACGCTGCGTACGATCGCCGCCACCACATGGGCGGAGTATCGCCAGTATATCGAGAAGGACCCCGCGCTCACGCGACGCTTCCAGCCGATCCAGATCGATGAACCTGATGTCGAGACCTGCTGCATCATGCTGCGCGGGCTTCTCGGTCCCATGGAAAAGCACCACGGTGTCCGCATCTCGGATGCTGCGATCGTTGCAGCAGTCAACCTGTCGCACCGCTACATTCCTTCACGACAGCTGCCGGACAAGGCAGTCAGCCTGCTTGACACTGCCTCGGCACGCGTGGCCATCAGCCAGAGCGCGACGCCGGCCCTGATCGAGGACGCGCGCGTTGCGATTACCGCTCGTGAGACTGAGAGATCGGCGCTCGTCAGCGACGGCGATCTGGGGATCGAGGACAGCGAGCGCATTGTCGCGATCGACGGCGACATCGCAGCGCTCAAGGACAAGCTGGCGAGCCTTGAGGCCGATTGGGCCGCGGAGCAGGCGCTCGTCAAGGACATCCGCAGCATTCGTGAGATCCTGTCCGAGCCCAAACAAGGCGAGGATCCGGCTGCCAAGCGCGCGGAGCTGCGCGGCAAGTTCGAGACGCTGGAGAGCATCAATCCGGAAAAGCGGATGGTCTATGCCCATGTGGACCAGCAGTCGGTGGCGTCCGTCGTGTCTGACTGGACCGGCATCCCGGTCGGCCGGATGATGCGGGACGAGATCGAAACCGTGCTGAAGCTGCCGGAGATTCTCAACCGCCGCGTCGTCGGCCAGTCTCACGGGTTGACGATGATCGCCAAGCGAATTGAAACTAGCCGCGCCAAGCTGGACAATCCGTCAAAGCCGATTGGCGTGTTCATGCTGGCCGGCCCGTCCGGGGTTGGCAAAACAGAAACCGCCCTGGCGCTTGCCGAGACCCTCTACGGCGGCGAGCAGAACATGATCACGATCAACATGTCGGAGTTCCAGGAAGCACACACCGTTTCGACCTTGAAGGGCGCACCTCCCGGCTATGTCGGCTATGGCGAAGGTGGTCGCCTCACCGAGGCGGTCCGGCGCAAGCCCTACAGCGTCATCCTGCTCGACGAGGTGGAGAAGGCCCATCCCGACGTCCACGAGATCTTCTTCCAGGTCTTCGACAAGGGAATCATGGAGGACGGCAACGGGCGGCGGATCGACTTCAAGAACACCTTGATCATTCTGACCACCAACGTCGGCACCGACCTGATCATGGGCCTGTCGCGCGATCCAAAGTATCGCAACGAGCCGGAAGAGCTCGCCAAGATGCTGAGGCCGGAATTGCTGAAGGTGTTTCCGGCGGCGCTGCTCGGACGTATCGTCTCGATTCCGTACTTCCCGCTGTCGGACGAGATGCTCGCCGGGATCGTCCGGTTGCAGCTCGACCGGATCGGACGGCGACTCCGCGACAATCACAACGCGGCCTTCAGCTACGACGATGCGGTCGTGGAGCACATCGTTTCGCGTTGCAACGATCCGGATTCCGGCGGGCGCATGATTGACAACATCATCACCAACACCCTGCTGCCGGAGCTGTCGCGCGAATTCCTCGGAAAATCGCTTGCCAAGGAGGAAGTGAAGCAAGCGCGCGTCTCGATCGAGAACGACAAGTTCGCATACTCGTGGAGCTGAGGACGATGAACATTCAGACCGAGCATCGCCACCCGACAACCGGCCCCACACCGTACGACGAGGTCTACTATCCCGGCCACGTCTACGGGCTCACTCACCCGAACCATCTCGCAACCATTGCTGCCGTTTACGGCATGCAATCGGCGCCGGTCGAGCGCTGCCGGGTGCTGGAGCTCGGTTGCGGCGTTGGCGGCAACCTATTGCCGATGGCCTTTCAATATCCGGACAGCGAATTCATCGGCGTCGACCTGAGCGGCGTGACGATCGAGCGCGGCCAGCGAAATATCGCCACATTGGGCCTGAGCAACATCAGGCTCCTGCATTGCGACATCATGAACGTCGACGCAAGTTTCGGGCATTTCGACTACATCATCGCACACGGCGTGTATTCATGGGTACCACCGGCGGTGCGCGAGAAGATGATGACGATCTTCAAGCAGAACCTTGCGCCGCGCGGGGTCTGCTACGTCAGCTACAACGCGCACCCGTTCTCGCATCTTCGCGACATGGTCCGCGACATGATGCGGTATCACACCCGCCGCCTCACCAGCATGAAGGAGAAGGTGGGACAGGCCCGCGCGATCCTGAAATTCCTGAGCGACGGCTCGAAGGCCAACTCGGTGCACGGTGCGGTCATGCGCGACCAGTGCAACCGCGTTCTCAAGGCTCCCGACGAGCTGTTGTTTCACGACGATCTCGACGAAGGCGCCGAGGCCTTCCTGCTGCATGAGGTCGCCGAGGACGCAGGCCGCCATGGCCTGCAATATCTGAGCGACGCTGATTTCTCACGACGCTATCTCGCCGGCTATTCCGAGGAGGTCCGCGCGACGCTGCAACGCTTCCCGGAGAGCGAATTCATGGCGCGCGATCAGTATCAGGACTTTATCGACGGTAATGGCTTTCGGCGTACCTTGCTCTGCCACGACAGCATTTCGCTCTCCCGCCAGATCGACCTCGATTTCGTCACCCGGTTCCATTTGCTGAGCACCACCAGCCCGGTTCATCCCGACGCCTGCGTGACCGACGATTCCGCGATGGAATTCGAGAACCAGGACGGCAGCCGGGTCACCGTGACCAATCCGCTTCTGAAGGCTGCGCACCTGTGTCTTGGCCGGGCCTGGCCGCGTGCTTTGTCCTTTGACGAACTGCTCGATGGCGCCCGCGCATTGCTCGGCGGCCGGCGGGCAGATGATGACCAAAAAGTGCTGACGGAGGCGATGTTCATCCTGGCTTGCAGCGGCGAGGTCTCGTTCCTCCTATCGCGCCCCTTCCTCTTGAAGGAAGCTACCGACCGTCCGCAGGCGAGCCTGCTCGCGCGAAGACAGGCGCAAACAGGTCCGTTGGTCACCAACCTCCTCCACCAAACAGTGCAGTTGGAGGACGATCGGACCCGGGATTTCCTGCAGTTGCTCGACGGCACCCGGACCATCGACCAGATCATTGCCGAGATGACCGAACGATTCGGCCCGACCATCCGGATAGACCAGAAGGGTAGCTCCGGGCAGCCTGCCGAGCCGTTGCAGCTGTCAACGCGAGAAAGCGTTCAACGATCGCTTGCGATGGTCGGCAAGCTGGGCTTGCTGGTCGCCTGACGCATTCAACGGCGTCGAGCTCGGCAAGGAGGTGGCGGCAGGGAGCCGGAAGGTCCTGCCATTTCGTAGAACGGATGCGGCACCCCGCCACTCAGCCATCATGGGTGTATTGCTGGCCGAGGAGCCATCCAGTGAGAATGCCGGCGGGTCCGCTGGTATAGACCGGATCAAGGCCCACACCGGCGCGCAGCAACCGCCATTCATGCTCGCCGACCCAGGGAATTCCGGGATCACCTTTCTGATATTGCGACAGCAGCGTTCGGGCGACCTCTGCGGCATTGGCGTAGATCGGTCCATTAGCCCAACGAGGTCGCGGTAGCCCTGTCATGCGGCAATAGAGCGCGGTGCAGACATAGGCGGACGCCTCTTCCGCATTCGCATCAAGGCCGGTGCGCAACAGATCGTAGGCCGCATGCAGGGCCTCATGGACGATGTAGGCCTCGTCCAGCCGCCCCGTCGCCGACACCACTTCGAGCGTGTTCGCCGCGACGGCTGTACCGTCCGCTCGGGTTCGCGCGACATCGTTATATTGCGCGGCAACGCCTGCCGCGAGATCGGTCGGAACCCTGACGGTGACCTGTCCCAGCCGGATCGCGCGTGCGACGTGATGGAAGGTTTGTGGCGCAATCGTCACGTGGCTGCCGCGGATGGGAAACCGGAAGCGAATGCGTGCGACCGCCGGGCCGTTGAGCACGTCTAGTACCCTGCTCCGCAGTGACATCGGATCGTCCTCGCTGTTGACACCGCCCCACGGATGATGGTCGGCGTTTCCAGTTGGGAGGTTCAAACAATCCTTGCGCTGGCACGACGGGAACTCGACCTTCACCGGAAATGACCTAAGCACGGCCGGCAGCTTCATTGAGCGAGCCGGCATTGAACCCGGACCGGTCCGGGCTAGACCAATCAAAGAGTAGTCTTGACTCGGAGGGCGGCCGTGACAACCACCAACCCGACGACGACCGATACTTACCGGAAGATCGCGGCGCGGCTAACCATGTTTCGGCCGCAGATCGATCTGACGCAGTATTTCGCGGGGCCCAACCCGGATGTGCGCCTTTACGACGAAAAGCCCTACATCCGGCAGCAACTCGAGAAGTACGGCGTCGCTGCCGCGACGAACACGCTCGACGGCGTCACCTTCCTGCCGAAGCACTGGGAAGACCTGATCAAGAAGTTACGCATTGCCAAGACGGCGGACGGATTCGACGCCTTCGCCGAAGGGCAAAGCCCCGAGAAACCGTCGCATTGAGCCCTCGATCTGTCGATGGCCGCGACGATCGGCAAGGGGTTTCGGGAGATCTGGCGCCCAAAGCTGTCCGACAGGCCCCTCTCAACGCGAGACCTCCCGGGTCGGCACGGCTTCGGGCTTGGGCGCGACCGCGGACAGTGGAGCGACTCCTACAGTTCGCAATTCGGCAAGGACCCGCAGCCGCAAGATATCACCTCGCTGCATTTCGCTGTAGCACCCGATCGGGTGAACGTTCACATCGATGAAACGGGGTTCGTGTTCGAGGGCGTGGACGGTGCGCTCACGGTCGGGCCGAACTTCGCGCACCACGCCGGCAATGAACTGTTCTGGAAGAGCAACTCGCATGTGCCGCGTTGGGCGGCCGAGCACATCGACCTGATCTTGCCGAACAGCGCGAACGACTTTTCGCGCCTCGGCATTTCGGTTGACATGTACCAGCGCAAGGACTTGCGCGTCACGGTCACCGGCTCCTGTGGATTTTTCGGCGGGTTCGAGTGCTCGGGAACGGTGAGCATCAGTGGGACGCACGATCTGTTCGGTTCGAAGCCGAAGGGCGCGCGCTGAAATAGATCTGGATTTCTTAAATTTCCGACAGTTAGCGGCAAGCCGAAGACAGGCTGAGCGTCGGTCCTCGCGCGAATGTCTTGCGCTGCGAATGACCTCGACTGCGCGGCAACCGGGGGGCGTGCTGCACAGAGCACCATTGCCATGGTAGTATGGCTCAAGTGCGTCAGGAAGCCTCAACCGAGGACAACTCTCGTTAAGAAAACAGCGAGAGTGTCTCTTCAAAAAATTGGAGGGTGCTCGATGCCGAGAAAAGAGATTCTCGACCAGATCCAGAAGTACATCCACCCATTTCGAGTGACCAACGGTGCGGGCTTCCAGCTGAAGGATTTCGACCCTGGAGATACGCGCGGTCTGAAGATGGAAAAAGGCGAAGCCGCCGAACTCCTTCAGCGCGGCACGCAGTGGCTCGCAGAAGAACAGGACATGCTTTATGCCCAGGATCGCTGGTCGCTGCTGCTTGTCTTCCAGGCCATGGATGCGGCCGGCAAAGACAGCACGATCAAACACGTCATGTCAGGGGTGAATCCGCAAGGCTGCCAGGTCTTTTCGTTCAAGCAGCCTTCACGAGAGGATCTCGCCCATGACTTCCTCTGGCGCTATGCCATGCGCCTGCCGGAGCGCGGCCAGATCGGAATATTCAATCGCTCCTACTACGAAGAGGTCCTGATTGTGCGCGTCCACGAAGATATCTTGCAACGGCAGAGGCTTCCGTCGGCGTTCATGGGCAAGCGCATTTGGGACGAACGGCTCGCCGATATCGCGCACTTCGAGGACTACCTTACGCGGCAGGGCGTGGTCATTCTTAAATTCTTCCTGCATGTGTCACGCGAAGAGCAGAAGAGCCGCTTCATGAAGCGTCTCGACAAGCCGGAGAAGAACTGGAAGTTCTCTGCCTCGGATGTCCGCGAGCGCAAGTACTGGAACGATTATATGCGCTCGTTCGAGCAAGCGATCGGGGCTACAGCATCGCAGCACGCGCCGTGGTACGTGGTTCCGGCTGACAACAAATGGTTCACCAGACTTGTCGTCGCAGCGGCGATCGTGGAGGCGGTGGAGCAACTCGACCTGGCATATCCGAAGGTGAGCGCAGAGCAGAAGAAGGAGCTGGCGGCCGCGCGTGCGGAGCTTGTGCGCGAAGCTTAACTCTGTGGTTCGCACGATCGATAGTCAGCGTGACCACCATCATGGACCAAATTTGAACCGGCAACGGCAATGAGCGAAATGAAGAAAGGTTGGGCCGGCTCGCGCCAAATTCGTCGCTCCTCGCTGGGTCACGTTTTGGTATCCCAAGCCGACACTGCGATCACTCATCCAGGACGTCGAGGAACACCTCGACCTTTCTAAGCGGCCCCTCGGGCCCCTTGTCGATATGGACGACCCGATCGCCGTCGCGCTGCAACGATCGCGCCTTGGACTTTCGCAGTCGTCCTGGAAGGAAGGTCGCGGCGACCGCCTCCCGCCCGACATCCAGTCTGATGATCCCTCTTCGCCTGCAATCGATCCTGAGCTTTGCGGCCGCGAAGAAATCCAGCGCTGCCGGCGGCAATTGTCCGAAGCGACGCAGAGTTTCGTCCTCCAGGTCGTCCAGTTCGTCTTCGCTTCTGCACCGGGAGGCGCGGGCATAGATCTCCAGCCGAACCGCCTCCGATTGCACGTAATTTGCCGGCAACATGTCGGCGATCGGCAGATTCAGGTCGGGTACCCACAGGTCGGCCGTTCTGTCGTCGGCTTTCTCCGAGGCCCGTTTCAGAAGGTGGCTGTAGAGCACGGGCCCGAAGACCTGCACATGGCCCGACTGCCGCTCCGAGAGCAGGTCCCCCGCCCCTCTGAGGTCCAGGTCCCGTGCGCTGATCGCAAAACCCGCGCCAGGCCTGCTGAACTCCTCGAGAACCGCGAGCCGCTTCTCGGATCGCGCCGCGTCCGACTCGGTCAGTAAATACGCAAACGCGCGTATCCCGCCGCGCCCCACCCTTCCCCTGAGTTGATGAAGTTGCGCGAGACCGAATCGTTCGGGCCAGCACACCACGATGGTATTTGCGCGGGGGATATCCAGACCGCTCTCCACGATGTTGGTGGCAAGCAGGACGTCCGCCTCGCCTTCGACGAAGCTCATCATCCGGTCGTCCATTTCGTCCGCACTCAACTTGCCATGGAGACAGACAATGCGGAGATCCGGGGCCATCGATTGCACGCATGCCAGCATCGGATCGAGATCCTGAATACGCGGACAGATCAGGAAGCCCTGTCCATGGCGCCTTTGTTCGCGCAACAATGCCGCGGCAATGGCAGCGTCGGACAGCGGAGCAATCCTCGTGGCGACCGGAAGCCGGTGAGCCGGTGGAGAGGCAATGACGCTGATATCCCTGAAGCCCGCAAGGCCTGCCGCGAGAGTCCGCGGGATGGGCGTGGCGCTCATCCAAAGGGTATGGATACCCTTGGCCAGCCCTGAAAGCTTTGCCTTCTCCGCCGCGCCAAAATGCTGTTCCTCGTCGATGATGACCAAGCCGAGATCGCGGAACCTCGCGTCCTTCGAGGCGAGAGCCTGGGTCCCGACCACGACTTTCAATCTTCCGCTCTTCAGCCCCTCTTTTGTCTCCCTGACCTCCGAGCCTGATGTCGCTCGCGACAAGCTTCCTACTTCGATGCCGAACGGAGCAAACCGTTTGCGGAAAGTCGCGACATGCTGCCGAGCCAGAACCGTCGTCGGCACCGCGATCGCCACCTGCTTTCCCGACAGCGCGACGGCGGCCGCCGCGCGCAAAGCCACCTCGGTCTTGCCGAATCCGACGTCGCCGCAAACGACCCGATCCATGGGGTGACCGGAGGCAAGATCATCCAGGACGTCCCGAATGGCCTTCGCCTGGTCGACCGTCGTGAAAAACGGAAAGCGTGCGACGAACCTCTCATAGAGAGGGCCCGGAGGGACAAGCTTCGGAGCCCGCCGGCGGCGACGCTGGCTGATATGTTTGGAGAGTTGCCTGCCCGCGATCTGAATTTTGTGTTCCGCCTCCGTGCGCCGGGCCCACCATGTACTTCCATCCGCTTTATCCAGCGTCAGTTCACCGAGCTCCGAGGCGTATGGCCAGATCAATGCCAGGTCGGCGGGCGGAACCAGGACGGCATTGTCTCCTGCAAATACGAGCCTGACCATTTCTCGCGACGACCCGCCTCCCGTTGCCACGGTCTGCAACCCATCGAGCAAGGCTAGTCCCCGCTGCAGATGAATGACCACCGCACCCTGCTCCGGCACATCTGCGTGGTCGAAAGCCGCGCTCCAGACTTTGGCCAGAGGCTGCGGATGATGAGCCCTGCTGCCGAGTACGTCGGACGCCGTGACGACGACGAGAGGCTTCCGGTCCGGCACGACAAAGCCCGCATCGAAGTCGGCCAGAAGTGCCGCTTCATGATTACGTCCGGCCGTAGCCTCACTCCAATCGGCAAAGCGATCCGCCTTGACCCCGCTCATCCGCTCCATCACGCGCAGATCGTCCTCCTGCGCCGCAACAAACATCAGGCGCGAACCGGCGCGTCTCGTCTCGTCGACGAATGCACGTAGCGCCTTTCTCGGCGATGCCACCTTCGAAAACTCCGGAGTGGCGCGGAACGGAGCCCGTTGGGGCAAAACGTCCATACGTTTGGTCGCCTGCTTCCATTCGCGCCCGCCAAGGTATTCGCGTTCCCTGTCCGTGCGACCAGCCGCCTCCTCGATCGTGCTCAACCAGCTATCGGCGTGTGCTGGAGCGCCTGCATCCGCGAGCCACTTGGCCCGACCACAATACTCGAACAGGGTCGCGCGTTTTCCGCGCCTGGTCCCGAGAGCCAACCGCTCCGACATCGGGTCGATGAGAAGCTCTTTGGTCTCAAAAACGATGTGATGCTCTATCGGGTCGAATGCCACGATCCTAACGATCACCCCGCTGGAATGCTCTACCCGGAAAGGACCGAGCGCTCCGGCGGGAAAAATCTCAAATGTCTGACCGTGAAACAGCGCACCACCGGGATAGTCGGCATCATCGTCGAGCTCGTATCCGAGAGCCTCAAGCCGCGCCCCGAGATCTTCGGCGGAAAATCTGGCGCCCACCTTCAGGCGGAGGCTAAGCCGAGACCAGCTCGCCGGCGTCGGCAGTCGCTCCATCACGGCCTCTGCCGTGGACACGAGCAGGATCGGCTTCTCCGGCTTTGCAAGGCGCCTCAACACCGAGCTTCGTCGACCCGCGATTTCATGCGACGGCTCCAGTTGGTCGAACGGCAGCGTATTCAGCCTCGGAAAAACGAGCACATTGCATGACGGCTCGAGGGCATGAACGACGGCCCCGATCCGCTCGGCCCTGTGTTCGTTTTCAGCGAGAAAGACAACGCCGTTGCGGCCAGACTTCCTCCACTGCGTCAGCAAATGGAGGGCCACCATGCCCAGGGGCGATGACGACGAGATCGCAGTCCGAGAAACAGGAGTCTTTCGCTTCGTCGCCTTGCTGGCAACGCGCGCTTTGCTGGAACGGCCCACGCTGAATCCGCCATTGATTCGCGACCAGCGAAAGCTGGCAAGCGAGAGTTAAATTCGATCAGGCCCGCTCGCTCGTGGGAGCTGCGCCTGGGAGAGTGTACATATTCGAATTTTGGCGCGGACGCACGTTCCCAATCGAAGCATCCCATGAAAGATCGCTTTCAGGCCAAGGCATCCCGATAGTTCCGCCAATCTGACAGGTGCGAAAGAGGGGCCGCATCCAAAGACCACCGCGCGAGGCCGATCGCCTTGCTTTGACAAACGCCTTGGTTTCGGCCTCACTCAGGCCCGCTTTGCGCAGGACTTCGAGCGAGTGCTCACCAAGGCGCGGCGGCATGCGATCGATGCCGGCTGGGCTTTTGGAGAATTTCGTTGCGCTTCAATGCGCCGACGGGATCAGGGCACGCAAGATGTCCGGATTCCAGGTTTGACGCGCACTATCGAAAGCAGCGAAATCATGGTCGAACTGCCAGTAGGCCCACGCCCAGCCCAATCGGTCGGCATTTCTCGCCACGAACGATAGGTATCTCACGCGACTGTCGGATGGAGCACGCTCATACACCCCGAACTCACCGAGATAAATGGGGCGCCTTTCTCTCTCGGCCCAAAGACTCATCTTCTTGAAATCCGCGGTAACCTTCGCCTCGTCGGCCGGAGTACCCCAATCCAGCGGCCCGATCCTCGAAAACGTTGGAGACCACGGTGCGCCTTGATGAGTGAATCGTATGGGCGCGTAATAATGAAACGTGACGACAAGGTTCCTGTCGTCGGCCGGCAAAACCAGTTCGTCTACAGGAATATCATCTGTATTGAGAACGGCGGCAATTACCGTCCGTCCGGGGTTGGTGAGGCGGATGATCCCAAGACATTCATTGAGAAGTGAATTCCAGCTGGCGGACGTCATTTGTCCCCCAGGCTCATTCAAGACCTCAAAGACAAGCGCGGGATATTTCCCGGCATAGCGCTCAGCGATCTGCCTCCAGAACGCCCTGAGCTTCTCAGCGCATCCGGAAGCGTCGCGCTGGCAAACATGGGTATCATGCTCGTCCACGATGGGGATGAGGTTTCTCGCGAGAACTTCTTCGATGACAGCATCAAGTCGCCTCAGGACAATCTCATCCAGAACATTCCCGGAATCCATATACTTGAAGCCGAAGAAATTGATTCTGACGTGCGAGAACTCAGCCCTTTTGATTGCAGTCAGATTGTCCAGACGAAATGGTGCGTTCTGCCCGCCTTCCCAGATTCCATCGTAGCCGAGAATGTTAATGCCGCGCCCCAATCTCGCCGCGTCACGGGAAGCGGTCTGCTCGCCCCCTCGGGCCTGGGAGAATAGTGCTGCAAGGAAAAATACCGTCGCCGCAAGATTGAAGCCTCTCGGCCAACGAGCACGGATGGCTGTCATCTTGCTTCCACTCATAAAGGCTGCAAATTTCTCTGCGGGACCGGCCTGCACGTCGCGAAGAAAAATGCCGCCAGAAGCACCGACGTAAACATCGTCGAACGCAGAAACATCGTCTCCGTAAAATTGGTCTGAAAGCTGAGGACGACAAATCCTATGATGAGGGCGCAGTGCGATCGATTGATCGACTGGGCGGAAATCAGATGGAGAACCTTGTTCGAGAACAGAATGACGCTCGCGGCGAAAAGCACGTAGCCCAGAAACCCCGTTTCCATCAGGATCGCGATGTAGCCGCTGTGATAGTTATCAAGCACCCAGCCGTGGTTCTGCTCGAAATAATCATAGATCGACGGAACTGTCCAAAATCCGTTGATTCCGAAGCCCAGCAGCGGCGCATCGTCGAAATGGCTTATCGCGTACTGCCAGATGAAGGTCCTCTCGGTAAAGTCGATGGTCGAGTGACCGATATGGATGGCGTCATATCCCGTCGAATAGAAATAGAGGATCAGGAAGCCGGCCAGGATGCACATGACGAATGGCAAAACCGCATAGAGTCTCATGCAGTTGACCGACCACAGCGAGGTAAGAAGCAGTGCACAGGCAGCCAGCGCAACAGCGCCGGCGCCTCGCGACTCCGACGCCATAACGCACGTTGACGCGAGCAGGAATGTAACGAGGAAGGCCGCCCATCCCTGGCCCGTCATCTTCCGATAGCAGGCAAAAAACATCAAATACGCGCCGACGAAGCCAAGTGTCTGCTTCGATTCATAGACGCCCTGCCACTGACCATTATGCATCCAGCTGTGATCTATCCCGATATCGGGCACGAAGAGCGCGCAGAAAGCCGACGCGGCGACCAATATAAAAAGCCCCAGGGCCGTCGACCTCACAATCTCGTCCACGTCGATACGCGTGATAAGACAGAATGCACCAAAGGTCGTGACGGCAAGCGCCGCGCTCTTCATGATCGCTGCGGCGCTCATGCTGGTCCACAAGACGGAGATAGCGGCGAGAGTGTAAAATGCGACCAGCGCGATCAAATCGGGGTTGAATTCCAGCCGCAGACGCGGGCGCACGAATGCACTTGCATAGATAAGAACGCTCCACATCAGGAGCGCAACGGCCTGTTGCAGAAAGGTCATCTCCGCCGGCAGCAGCGCGGTGTTGAAGGTGCCCATCGATGCAACCACATTGATGGTGATCGAACAGCTGATTGCGGCCCTGGCAATCTTCTCCACGCCAACGCTGCGCGTTTTCCAGATCGCGCTCTCGAGTGCCCCGGAATCCACCTGAGTCTGTAGGCTGGCCATGGAATGACCTTCCTTAAGCGCGGTTAAATATTTGCTATCGCGGGTTGGGCCACCCGCGTTGACCTCAGATCCGCCAAGCCCACGCGACCGCGGGATTTAAGAATTCGTTAACGACACGAAATGCGGTGCAATCCCGAACGAAGTGCCTGCCAGAGCAAGCTGCCGCCGGGTCTGGACCCCGCGTGGAAAACATCACCAGACTTGGTGCCGGTGTGTGACGATGGGCGAACTTGGCTCAATGCATTAATATAGATCGAACCCTGCCGGTGTTTGGCCCGGCCCTACCCTGCTATAGAGGCGCAGATTCGGCTCGATCAGCGTTTCCCAAGTTATCTGGTTTCTTTGGTCTCGTATGAACAAAAGTAGCGACACGTTCGATGTTGCCATCGATCACGCGTTCGACTTTCTGTCTCTGGAATACACAGAGCTGTTCGATAACTCGGCCGCGACCGCATTCCAGCATCCGCTCTGGCTGGACAGCCTTTACACCAAGCTCGCTTCCCATGCGGGGGCGAAACGGCTGGTTATCGTGGTCCGCCACCGAACAACGGGCGCGCTTGCAATGGTGCTGCCCTTGCTCAGGGTTCGGCGTGGTCCGATACGGACCGTCGAATTCGCTGACCTCCGCGTATCCGACTATTTGGCGCCGGTCTGCAGTCCGAAAGTGTTTTCCGATCTGCTCGATGACGAGAGTGCGTGCGAGGAGATTAGGCGCCTCGTCCGACCTTTCGATCTGCTCCGAATGACCAAGCTGCCGGACGGACGGCTTCCGGTCGAGAACCTCCTGGGAGCGCCCCGCCGGGCATCGATGGACACGAATGCCTACTCGACCGTTCTCGTCGCTCCGTTCGAGCAATGGCGGGCCAGTGCGTTAGATCGCTCCTATCAAAAGGAGCTCGCAAAGAAATATCGCCAACTCCGGAAGAAGGGCACGCTGAGCTTTTCATGCTGCGACGACAGCGCCTCCGTCCTCGGCACGATGGAGATGATGAGGAAATTTCGCGGCCCTCGGTTTCAGGCACAAGGCGACGGCGATCTGCTCCAGCGTCCCAAGTACTACGGCTTCTATTCTGATGTAGCGCTCCGCGGTCTCGGCTCCTTTGTCCGGCTCTATGCCATGAAGATGGACGGCAACGTGATCGCCGCCGTGCTGGGACTGTGCCATCAGGGCAGCTTCCTCATCATCATGAGCGCCTTCGACATTGCCGGGTACAAGAGCCAATCCCTCGGCGCGCTGATGTTCGAGCAGGTCGCCAAGGATTGTATCGAGCGCGGGGATCAGATGCTCGACTTCACCATTGGTGACGAGCCATACAAGAAATTGTTCGGCGGGCAGCCTTCGCCGATGTGGACGGTTACGCAAGCCGGCAGCACCGCAGGCGCCATGGCTTTGTTCGCAGTGAGGCAAGCCCCCTGGCTCAAACTGGCGGCCAAGCGGATGTCGGAGTTCAGGCTCCTGCCGACCCGCACCTCAACTCCCACGCGCTGACCGGCGGGCCGGCGTCGACGGGCGCAGCGCTCAGGCCCGCAGCGCGCTGCGGAAACGCGAGAGCCAGCCTGGCCGCATTTGATCCACTCGGTGGGTGATATTGCGCCGCAGGAAGTGTAGCCGCCGCCGCGCATCCCAGCCAATATCGTTGCGGGACGTCAGGGCCTGGCGGAAGCGCGCCATTTTCAATGACCGTTGGTCTGCCGCGACCTTGTCGCGATCGGAATAGAACTGAGATATCTTCTCTTTGCTCATGCCCTCGGTCATGAGCCACCGCGGCGCATACTCGGTGCAAAGACGCTCGACGTCCACCAGCAGCCGGCCTACGCCAGTTCCTGCGGCAGGACAGTTGGTCTGGAACGCATCGCCGATGAGCACGACGCCGGGCTGCACGTGTCCCTCGACGACGGACAGATCCATCACCCAATTCTGTACCCGGTCTGTGACGTGGAAATCGCCGAGGTAAGGGCGTAATCCCGGCAGCAGGCGCAGAAGCGTCGCTGCCATGTCGCGACGTAGCTCGCGCATGACCGGATCGGTCGGGTCGCGAAACATGAAGAGATTTGCCCGCATACCTGCAGGTACGGGAAACAGGCTGAGATAATCGACGCCGTCGGAAGTCCGCTCGCCGTAACAGGTCAGGGCCTTGAAATCGAACGGCGCGCCATCGCGGCGGGCGATCGTGAAGCCGAACGAGACCGAGTGGCGCTCGGCCAGCACGCGCCGCCTGATTCCCAGCTTGTATCCGAGAGCTCCCGCCATGCCCGTAGCCAGAACGACAAGGCGCGCGTTCAGCCGCCTTCCGGAGGCGAGGTCGAGATATTGAACGTCATCGCTGCAGCTTACCGCGATGACCTCGTCGACAATCAGACTCGATGGATCGGGTATCTGACCGCGCGCCATGGCAACGAGATTGGCATAGGGAAATCCGTAAGCCTGACCGACGCTGACATCGACCACCTTGCCGTCCCTGATATTGAGCACACGATCAAACGAACAAGCGACGCTCTCGAGACCCCGGATGAAGCCCAGCCTGCGGAACATGTCCAGCTGCTGGCCACCGATCTTTTCGACCCGGAACTCATCCGGATGGACCGCGCGTTTGTCGATCAGGGCGACGCGATGCCCTGCCCGTGCAAGGACAGCCGCCGCGAGTGATCCCGCAAGGCCTCCGCCAACGATAGCGATGTCCGCAACGATCGTCGCAGTCCCGGCTGCCGCGATCGGCTCGGTCACGCTTTTGTTCGTCGTCATGGTCCAGGCTCCCACGGTTAATGGTGGTTGCACGTGCAATTCTCTCGCCTGATGTCGCATCGCAGGAGCAAACGCGATCATTTCCGGAGATTGAGGTTAATGGGTTGCGGCCTGCCCAGGCCCGACGATGTCCGGCACGCGCCTTGCTCGGGATGCGCTGAAACCGGGTCTCCGGTAGCCCGGCGGTGGCCGTGGGTCAGCTGATATCGGCTTTCTTCGAGCGTCTACGCGGTGCTACGCCGCCATTCGGTAAAGCCGGCCTTTGCTCGATCTGACACAACCGGGACTATCGTGTTCCACAGTGGAGCACCCGGCGTAACGCCGAAGTCGGCCGGGGTCGACAAAATATTGGAGGCCGCGATTAACACTCGCGGTTTGTTGGCATGCTAGGCTGTCACTGCTATCGCAACGCGCATCTTCGCGGGAGAGTCGTCCCGTATCTTCCATGATCGCATCCATTGTCCAGTTCATACAGCGTGACGTGACGCGCGGTGTTGCCGGGACCATCCTGCTGAAGGTCGGCAGCGGCGCGCTTGCGTTTGCATTGTTCTCGCTGGCCGCACGCACCATGTCGCCCGATGGGTTTGGCATCTTTGCGACCTGGCTTTCGGTTGCCCAGATCGCATCGGTTGTGGGACTGGTCGGCCAAGAAATGCTTCTGGTGCGATTCCTGAACGAGTATCAGGTGGGAGATCAGCCCGACCTCACGAAAGGCGTGCTCCTATCAAGCCTGAAGATCTCCTCAGTCGCGATGCTGATTGCAATTGCGGCAATCGCGTTGGTGGCGAACTTGAGGGGCGATTGGTGGCTGCTGATACTCGCGGTGTCGGCCTACACCGCCGTGAACGCCGGGCTGATGCTTGGTAGCCAGATCGCCCGCTCGCTTGTCAGCATTCTGATGGGAGAAGGAAACAGGGAGTTCTTTTGGCGGGTCATCGTCGTCCTGTTTCTGCTCGCCGTGTTGTTCGGTCATCGACAACTCGATCCCGCCGAATTGATCACCGTAATGACGATCGCCATGTCGGTGGGCCTGGTCGCGCAAATCATTGCGATTGCGCGAGCTCTGCCGAATTTGCGCAGCATGTCGGCGCGTTCCGAGACGTCCCGTTGGAGATCGAGCGCGCTTCATTTCTGGGTCGCGTCTATCCTGGAGGCCGCAAACCAGTACTTGGATGTCATTCTGGTCTACTGGATGCTCGATCCGACAACCGCGGGAATCTATTTTGCCGCCTCGCGTCTGGCCAACATCTTCGCCATGCTGTCTGCCGCACTGTATAGTTTCGGGGCGCGCCGCCTTCCCTCGTTGTACTTCAGCAAGAACCATCAGGAATTCGAGCGAACGTTGCAGCTCATGGCGGAGGTGACCGCGCTTTGCGTGGTGAGCGGGCTCGTCCTTATCTGGGTTGGCGCCCCCTATCTTCTCAACCTGTTCGGGCCTCATTTCGCCGCGCAGCACTGGGTCCTGATCGTGCTCGCGATCGGAACGGCCTTTCAGGCGGCGGGCGGTCCAGCTGCGGCGATATTGCAGCTGACCGGCCATGAGCGTCAGTACGTTCCCGTCGTTGCAGCGAACGTGGCGATGCGGCTGGTCGGATTTCTCGTCCTAATTCCCTGGCTCGGTGTGCTTGGCGCAGCTATTTCGGCCACAGCGTCGCTGGCGCTCGCGACCATCGCCCTCAACATCCTGTGTCGCCGGCGAACCGGAGTCGATCCATCAATCCTAGTGCTGTCGCGCTTCTCGGCATCGAAAAGCGGCACTTATGCGGTCCGTGTCGCTGACTCGGGCGACTAGACGCCGATTTCAATTGGCGGCGATTGCACGGCTCCGCAACACGTTGCCGAACGGCCATCAACCAACCAAGCCCAATGCTTCGCCCTGACGATGAGGAGCCGACGAACCCGCCGGTACACGATTGATCACGAGGCCGGTCGGCACGCCGCCAAATCTGGAGAGCGCAGCTGTTGCCCTGCGCATTGCAGCCGAATCGACTGCGCCTTCGCGAACCACCAGGATGACCAGATCGGCGTGAGCGGCCAGCGCCATCGCCTCGGGTTGCAAGGCAAGAGATGTTGCATGGACGACAATCAGATCGAACTCTGAACGAATATCGTCCGCGCGCAGCGGCTCGGGCCTCTTGCTCGCGCTGAGAAGCACGTTGACGCTGCGAAAGCCCGCCGTGGTAGCGCCGTCTACCTGCCCCTTGGCCGGCACGACCTCGACACCGCCGAGGTCCGGTTGCACCTGGATCAGGACGCTCAGTTCTCCCTTGCTCACAGCCCACCGGTTCAGCGACCGCGCGACGGTGTTGCCGCCGGCCCCCTTGCCGACCGACATCACCAGGGCGACCTTGCCCCGAGGGGCCGGCAGCTTCTCCAGCCTGTCAAGCAGGGGACGCAGATGGGAACTGAGATCAAGTTCAGTCGTCGCGGACAGCGGGCTTTGCCAGATGTTTCTGGTGTCTCCGGGCACCAGATCGGGAATGCGGGCCCACACCGGCGGGCGTGGCCACACCGCAGGCTGGGACACAGCCGGATCCGGATCGCGAACCTCTTGAACAGATTCGCCAGATCCCCGCCCCGTGGCGGCAACGACCGCCGTCGATGTCAGCAGCGAGCCGATCGCGAGAGCGGCAAGCAGCAACGGCAGTGGCGGAAGGGTCGAGCGAAGCGGCGGGATGGCAGGCGACGCAATCTTGGTCAGAGAACTCTGCAGAAGGCGCTGCTCATTGGTCGTCTTGGACCGTGAGAGAAACTGCTCGTAGATATTTCTGTTGGCCTCGGCGTCGCGCTGCAGCTCCTGCAGCCGGACGAGAGCCTGGCCGTCGATCAGGAGCTGCGATTCAGCAGCCTTCATCTGGCCTTCCAGAGCCCTCTGTTGATCGCGTTGGGCCTCATATTCCGACTTTGCAGTCTCGATGCCCTTCGTCCGCTCCAACTCGATCTGCCTGTTGAGATCGCTCAACTGGCTGTACGATATGACGAGGTCGGGATGGCGATCGCCGAAGACCGCGCGCTTTTGCGCAATTTGATCGTTGAGCGCCGACCGCTGGGCCCGCAGTACGTTCAAAAGGTCCTGCTTGGCGGGTCCCTCGACGTTCGCCTTCAGGTCGCGTTGCGCCTGCTCGTAGCGGGCCCTTGCCTCCTCGGTCCGGGCGCGAGCAGCGGCAACTTGCTGCGACAACTCGGTAACGCGCAATTGCTGGGTCGTGGCGTCCTTGCCGGCATTGACGATCCTGTGCTCGAGCTTGAATGCGGCAACGGCATCCTCCGAAGCTCTCAATCGGTCGTTCAATGTCTTGAGCCGGCCACTGAGCCAGTCCGCCGCCTCGTCAGTCGCTTCGGTGCGGATGCGGCTCTGGTTGGCAACGAACGCTTCGGCCACGGCATTGGCGTAGTAAGCAGCCCGCTCCGGGCGGTTCGAGGTGAACCGTATGGCGATCACATAAGTGAGCCCGCGACGGGAAATATCGAGACGGTTGCGGAATTTCTCGAGCAGGCGCGTGGTGTCGGTTTGACCAGCGGAAATGTCTTCATCATCTCGAACCTTGAGCTGCTCGATCAGCGGCCGGAGAAAGCCGTCGGACTTGGCGACTTCAACCAGGCTCTGCAGCGCGGCCGCATCCTGCCCTATGCCCGGCAGGACGTCCTGGTCCGTGGTCACGCGTTGCTCTCGGGGGTCGACAACGACCAGAGCGGTCGCTGCAAATCGAACCGGAATCACCAACAGAACGATAACACCGATCATGAAGATCGCGAGCGCGAGCGTCAAAATGCGGCGGACGTTTTCCAGAAGAAAGGAGAGCACGCCCGCGGCGGTGAGTGCACCGCCAAGGAACGCGGCCGTCGCGCGCGCCTCGCCGGCCGGCAAATTCTGAGCTTGCCACGACGCGGAGACACCGGTCGATCCGGAACTTGTCGGGTCTGCGCGGCGACCGAACGTCATGGATTTACTCGAATTCAACTGGCGAACACTGTTCAGTGGCCTGCTCCAACGTAAATATCTATGGTTAATCGGCGGTTACCCTCCCCAACACGACCATGACCAATTGGTTAACGGGCTCGCTGCACCCCGCCCGGCAACCAACGGAATTTACTCATGACGATGTCCGATCGCGCAGGCTGCGCATTAACTCCATTCGTTTCTACTCGGTGTCCATTCGCGCTTCGCGTGATAGGTACGGGCCACGAGAAAAATTCCATTCCTTCAACGGGTAGGAATCCGTGCTCCGTTATCAGCCAAGCACAGAATTGCGCGAGGCACCGATGCGTTCGTCGACCGCGCCAGTCGCGCGATCCAACAGCGGCGGGCCCAAGCCGCATGTTCTTCTCGTGCAGACCCAGGCCGAGAACGCAGGTGCCCAGGAGATCTCCAGGCTGCTTGGTGCCGGCCTCACCGCACGCGGCTATCAGGTCTCCAATCTGTTCTTCTTCCGCAAATCGGATTCGTTCGACGAACCGCCCAATACGTTCTACTGCGCGTCGAGCCGACCGGGAAATCCGCTCACGCTGCTACGCATGCTGTGGAAGCTCGGTGATCATATCAGGACCACCAGGCCCGACGCCGTCCTGACGTTTCAGCATTTCGGCAACGTCATCGGCGGAGGCGTGTCTCGCCTCGTCAGCCGCGCACCGGTTGTCGCCAATCAGGTTTCATCTGCGATGTCGATGAGTTGGCCGGTCCGCACGGCCGACATCGTCATGGGCAGCCTTGGCTTTTTCAACCGCATAACGCTCAACTCGCTGGACATGCAGCGCGAGTACGCGCGCTACCCCGCAGCCTATCGGTCGCGCATGGTGCATGTCCCACACGGCTTCGACGACAAGGCGCTCATTCTGCCGAGAGAAGCTGCGCGACAACAATTCAATCTGCCGCCGGATCGCGTCCTGCTCGGTTGCGCTGCAAGGTTGCACCCGCATAAGCGACTTGATGCGGCGATACGCCTTTTGCCGGGTGAACCGTCCTGGCACCTTGCACTGGCCGGCCAGGGGGCCGACGAGGCGCGGCTACGGCTGTTGGCAGATGAGTTGAAAGTATCCGACAGATTGCATTTGGTCGGCGAAATCCCCCCGCGCCGAATGGCGGACTTTCTCGCTTGTCTGGACGTGTTCGTATTTCCTACGCAAGCCGAAACCTTCGGTCTGGCCGCGGTCGAAGCCGCAAACGCCGGTGTTCCTTCCGTCGTTAGCGATCTTCCCGTCTTGCGCGAGGTGCTGTCCTTCGAGGGAAGGCCCACGGCACTCTTCGTCGATGCCTCTGACCATGCGAAGCTATCGGCGGCCGTCTCCACAATTCTAACAGACCAAACCCTGAGCGACGAACTGCGACAAAACGCCAAAGGCCTGAAGTCGCGCTATTCGGTAGATGCCATGGTGGAGGAATACGTTCAAATTCTCAGCCAGGCCATTTGATCGGGCGCATTGGAATAGATTGGCTCGACATGATAATCGAGTTTCGCTGCGAACGTGAGCATGCGCGGCAATGGATGTGCCGCGAGACGTTGTCGGTCGACGGCCGGGATGTTCCGGTTCAAGTCGTGTGGACCGCAACGGCAGAGTCACCGACCGCCGGTCTCGACGCGCTGTTCGAACTCGAGCGCGTGGTGTTGCGCAAGGGCAAACACGGTGGCGCCGATAAACTGAAAATCATTCCGGAACGGACGCAGGCTCGCACGGGCACGGCCGACGTGATTGTCGATTTCACAAGCGCCGCAAGGGATCCGAACTGCTCTGCCCGGCTGTATCTCCGCCCGCTGTTCAATGGAGCCGCAGGCGAAAACGCTGTGCTGGCGGCCATTCTCGCGGGCGACCTGCCGGTTATCGAAATCGTCAACGAGATCGATGGTTCGGTCCTCGATCGCGGCCATCCTTCCGGAGAGATTGCGGCCGGCTTGAGCGGTGCTCTCGAAACTGTCATGGCGCGAGCCCTGACCATGGTGACGGCAATCCTGTCGGGAAGGCCGCGCATTCTGCCGCAGCTGGCGCATCCCGCCGGGGAAAGCATCCGCCGGCGACCCGCCGGATACGTTGCGCGCGGCTTAGCCGTATCGATCGCCAAGGAGATATATCGCCTCTGCTGCTATGCCCCGCATTGGCACGTCGGATGGCGCTACAATGCGAGCGCGGGCGTCTGGCAGACTGGAGACCTATCCGGGCCAAGCTGGAACGTTCTTGGAGATCCAGGACATCGCTTCTACGCCGATCCCTTTCCCATCAAATGGCAGGGAAGAACATTCGTCTTCTTCGAAGACCTTGATCACCGGGTTGGAAAAGGAATCATTTCGGCGAACGAGTTCGGTGACGCGGGGCCGGTCGGAGAGGTCGTGCCCGTGCTGGAGGAGCCCTGGCACCTGTCCTATCCGTTTCTGATCGAGGATAGCGGCGAGTTGTGGATGATCCCGGAGAGTTCTCTACACGGGGACGTCGCCCTCTACAAATGCGTTCGGTTTCCGGACAAATGGGAGCGACACTCGACGCTCCTCTCAGGCCTTGAGCTGGCCGACGTGACGATCACGCGGCACAACGGCATGAATTATCTGTTCGGAGCTTGGCGCGACGGAACCGGCGGTTATTCGGATTCGCTGGCGATCTTTTACGCCAAACACCTATTCGGCCCCTGGTTGCCCCATGCCAGCAACCCGGTCCTGATCGATCGCTCAAGCGCGCGACCGGCGGGGAATTTCGTGACCATCAATGAAAGATTGTGGCGACCGGTCCAGGATTGTGCCAACGGATACGGCGCAGCGCTCGGGATGGCGGAGGTTGTCGAACTGTCGCCGACGACATTCAAGCAGATCGTTCGCCACTCTCTTAGACCCGGACCGGCATGGCCTGGCAGGAAGTTGCATACCCTGAACCGCTGCGGCCAACTTGAGGTGATAGACGGATCGCGTGTTCAACCCAAGACCCGAGCCTTCGCGAGACGATCTCCGTCGGCCGTTTTGCCCTCGCCAACCAGCCCATATACTGTCTGCTGAAGCTCGAACCGGCGAAGGCGGTCGCAATCACATGGCAAAACGCTGAAGGAGCGCGAGCACGTTGTAAGGCATCGACTGTGCCTTCGCGCTCGAATCGTATCAATGCCGGCTGCCTGGCCGACGCGCGCCCCCTCTCTTACCCAAGAAGACGCAGAACTCGTCATCGCCTGATTGATCGGGCATGAATGCGAAAGCACGGCCTCAGGGAGGAACCGAGGCCGTGCAGATGCGACGTTCAGGGCAGCATTCTGCAATCAGTCACAGATGCGTCTGCGGATCGTCACGTCCTCTCCGAATCGGTTGGTTCTGTGCTCAACAACTGTTCGGCAATCGCCGTATTCGCGGTAGTTGCGATAATAGCGGCCGTCGTCGTCACCGACGTACACACCGCCGGGGCCTACGCCGAATTCAACCGCCTTGGCCGGAACACTTGCTAACGTGCCGAGCGTACCGAGCGCTGCAACTAGCATGAACAGAGTTCGCTTCATGGTACACCCACTTAAGGTCCGGTGTCTGAAGCAACGACTGACCATGCCAATTGTTTCTGGCTCCTCGTTGTTCCGTATCCCAGTCCAGAGGTCGAAACCCGCTTGGCTCTTAGCCGAGTGAGCGGCGGTACATAAGTTACATCAGATCCATTCGACGGAGCCGGAATCGCCGACATTTCTGCTCCCGAGCAGAATAGGAACGTCTAGGAGAAGCGGAGATTGCTGCATCAGGCAAGGCGTGCAAGGCGATACTGCCATGAACTATCTCGGTACCGCTCCGTTTGGCGACGTCCAAAGCAATCTCGGAGACCGTGGCTTCTTTGTCGCTCCCTTCGACGACCGGATCACATGGGCGCGGTCGGGCTCTCTGATGTGGATGACATTTGGGCTCGCGTGCTGTGCGATCGAGCAAATGCAGGTGTCCATGCCGAGATACGATATTGAACGGTTTGGTGCAGCCCCGCGCCTCGCCCCGTCAGTCCGACGTCATGATCGTTTCGGGGACCCTCTGCAACAAGATGGCGCCGGCGCTACGCAAGGTCGCACGCCGAATTTAACGTGAGCGAAATCGCCATCGGCGCAACAGCGAATTTTTGATATAAATCTTTAATTTCGTTGATATATTTTGGCTCAAACCGACCCTGCATGACTGAGAAATTGTGTTGGACAGACGCTCCGCAGCCTGCGCGTTCCAGGCCCATACAGGTCAGGATTCGAAGCGAAATCTGTCTTCGGATTCTTTAGTGCACAGTCGAAGGTGACACGTCGAACGCCCCTCAACGGCGGCCTTACTGCGGTTGTTTGCGCAAGCGCAGCGTTTGTTCGCGACCGGACATCCTGTATAACAATTCGTAAGTTCGTAAGTCAGCTTGTCTGGAGGATCGCGATGAAGGCTTTCATCCTTGCCTGCGTTGCGGCGATCGTAATCGCTGCGATTGGAGTTGCCGTGCTCGACAGCATACAGGAACCCGTCGCAGAAGCCTTTGCGACGACGGGCGTGCGCCTGTAGACAATGGCTCCGCCAGCTCTATTCGGCCGCGGATGTGGCAGGGCGAGGCCGTGGCTGAGAATCGTTCGGGCCGCTCCGCGCCAGCTCCTGGTCGAGCCACAGGCTGTGGTGCTCGCGCGCCCAATTGACATCTACCTCACCTGATCCCATCGCCTCGAAGGCACCTTCCATCCCGATCGTGCCGATGTAGATGTGCGCGATCATCGCGGCGATAAACAACACGGCTACGACGGAGTGAACGATCTGGGCAATCTGCATGCCTTCGATTCCCGTCAGGTAGAACGGGAACATGAGCTGGTACCCGGTCGCAGCGACGAGACCACCGCCGATCACAACGATCCAGTAGATCCCCTTTTGACCGGCGTTGAAGCGGCGTGCCGGGGGATGATCGTGACCGATCAGGCCGCCTCCGCGCTTGATCCACTCCAGATCCACCTTGTTCGGGATATTGCCGCCGATCCACATCAGAAAAATCAGCACGACGCCGATTGTGAAGGGAAAGCTCAGGTAGTTGTGGGCGAATTTCGCCCATTGCGACCATTCCGAGAAGGCGTCAAATCCAATCAGCGGAAGCAGCAGCGGCCGCCCGAACGTGATGTTCAGTCCCGAGATCGCAAGGATGACGAAGCAGGTCGCGGTCATCCAGTGCACGAAACGCTCAAACGCATTGAACCGCACGATGGTGCGGCCGGATCGCCCGCTTTCGAGGCGAACCATGCCGCGCGTCAAATAGAAGATCACGAGCACCGCCAGCATGCCGAGCATGGCGACGCCGCCGATCCACCGCAGCGCGACGTTGCGGAATTCACGCCACTCGCGGCCAGCCGGTTGCATCAGCACGCTGGAGCGTTGGTCGGGAATGCTGACGCGCCCCTGGATCCGGTCCATCTCCTGGAGCAGCTGGCGCTCGTTGACCGAGCTCGCCGTCGGATTGATCTGCTGAGCCGATGACGATGCCGGGACTCCTGCCGCGATCAACAGAAGCAACGCCCACGCACCGATGACGTGTCGAATGAACCTTGCAAATGACGACATCAACTCCTCCTCGGCGGTGTGCCACGTCGCCCGCGACCTGCTTCAGGACTCGATCGTCTCGCGATAGGCGGTCTTCCAGCCCCACGCGCCTGAGCCGTAGCCGCGCTTCAGCACGCGCTCCTTATAGATCTGGGCGATGATCTCGCCGTCGCCGGCGAGCAGCGACTTGGTCGAGCACATCTCGGCGCACAGCGGCAGCTTGCCTTCGGCGAGACGGTTCGCACCGTATTTCTCGTATTCCTCCTTGCTGCCATCGGCCTCGGGACCGCCGGCGCAGTAGGTACATTTGTCCATCTTGCCGCGCGAGCCGAAGTTACCGATCTTCGGATATTGCGGCGCACCAAACGGACAGGCGTAGAAGCAGTAGCCGCAGCCGATGCAAAGATCCTTGGAGTGCAAAACCACGCCGTCGGCGGTGGTATAGAAGCAGTTCACCGGGCAGACTGCCGCACAGGGCGCATCCGTGCAGTGCATGCAGGCCATCGAGACCGAGCGTTCGCCCGGCTTGCCGTCGTCGATGGTGACGACCCGGCGCCGGTTGATGCCCCAGGGGACCTCGTGCTCGTTCTTGCAGGCCGTGACGCAGGCGTTGCACTCGATGCAACGGTCGGCGTCGCAGAGAAATTTCATACGTGCCATCGTCGTTGCTCCTTATGCCGCCGCGATCTGGCAGAGAGTGACCTTGGGCTCCTGCATGCCCGTCGCGGGATCGTATCCGTAGGTGGTGATCGTGTTCGCACTTTCGCCGAGCACGATCGGGTCGGTGCCCTTCGGGTAGTTGCCGCGAAGATCCTTGCCCGCAAACCAGCCACCGAAGTGGAAGGGCATCCAGGCTA
Source organism: Bradyrhizobium centrolobii (assembly GCF_001641635.1). GTDB lineage: Bacteria > Pseudomonadota > Alphaproteobacteria > Rhizobiales > Xanthobacteraceae > Bradyrhizobium > Bradyrhizobium centrolobii. The sequence goes on along the minus strand of NZ_LUUB01000026.1, from coordinate 45,272 downwards.
CGCCCTTGCCCACCCGCTCGGTGACGAGTGCCTTCATCCTAGCCCTGGAATTGTTCTCCGCACCCGTGACCCAGACCCAGCCGCCATCCCTGACGCCGCGCTCGGCGGCATCGGCGGGATTGATCTCGATGAACATGTCCTGCTGCAATTCGGCGAGCCACGGGTTGGTCCGGGTCTCCTCGCCGCCGCCCTCATATTCGACCAGACGGCCGGACGACAGGATGAGCGGGAACTGTTTTGCAATTCCCTTCTCCACCGCAGCCTTCTGGACGGAGAAGCCGATATTGGGCATCCGGAACTGCTTGGCGTCGGGCAGCGTCGGATATTTGGCGACGAGATCGACGCGCGGCGTATAGATCGGCTCGCGGTGGACTGGGATGGGATCCGGCAAGCCGAAGGCATTCATGCGCGCCTTGCCGTTGCCATAGGGAACGCAGCCATGCGCCAGCGCGACGCGCTGGATGCCGCCCGAAAGATCGAGCGCCCACGACACCGTGTCCGGATTGGCCGGATTGATCTTGTTGATGACCGCCATTTCGGCTTCCGTGAGCTCGGTGTCCCAGCCGAGCTTCTTCAGGCTTGCCAGCGTAAATTCCGGGTAGCCGTCCTGGATTGCCGAGCCCAACGAGTACGAGCCATCCGCGAGCAGGCTCACCTTCCGCGTCGTGCCATCCGGCAGCTTCTCCTCGCGCTCGACACCGAAGCGCGGCCGGAACGTGCCGCCGCCATCCATCACATGCAGATTGGTATTGTAGAGCAGCGGCGTGCCGGGATGCTTGACCTCGGGTGATCCCCAGCATGGCCAGGGCAGGCCGTAATAGTCGCCCCCGACCTCGGGATCGTCCTTGGGCGCCCGCATGGTCAGCATGTCGAACTTCGCCTGGTTCTTCATGTGCGCCTTGAGGCGCTCGGGCGATTGCCCGCAATAGCCGGTCGACCAGCTGCCGCGGTTCATCTCGCGCAGTACATCCTCTGCTTCAGGAAGATTGTTCTCGACCTTGATTTTCTTGAACATTTGGTCGGCAAAGCCAAACTTCTTCGCCAGGAGATAGATGACTTCGAGATCATCCTTCGACTCGAAGATCGGCTTCACGATCTGCTCGCCCCATTGCAGCGAGCGGTTGGAGGCCACGCGCGAGCCCTTGCACTCGAATTGCGTGGCGACCGGGAGAACGTAGACGCCGTCCTTGCGCCCCGCCTCGACTGCGAGCGAGGCCCAGGTCGTCGGATGCGGGTCGGCGATAACGAGCAGCTCGAGCGCCTTCAGGCCATTGAGAGATTCAGGAATACGGGTGATGCTGTTGGAGGCGTGTCCCTGCACGAACACCGCCTTCACATTGTCCTTCTGCGCGACCTGATCCTTCGGCAGCGTCACCGCTTCGAACCAGCGGGTCAGCGGGATGCCCGGGGTTTCCATGATCTGCTTGGAGTCGAAGCGTGACTTCAGGAAGTCATAATCGACCTCCCAAACCCGCGACCAGTGCTTCCAGGCGCCCTCGGCGAGCCCGTAGTAGAACGGCAGCGTGACGATATCGAGCCCGACATCGGTTGCGCCCTGCACGTTGTCGTGGCCACGGAAGATGTTGGCACCCGCGCCGGCCTTGCCGACATTGCCGGTCATCAGGAGCGCGATGCAGCTGGCCCGCACATTGGCGGTGCCGACGGTCTTCTGGGTCTGGCCCATGGCCCAGATCAGCGTCGCCGGCTTCTCGGTGGCAAACATCTTGGCAACGCGCTTGAGCTGCTCGCCGGGAATGCCGGTGACGCGCTCGACTTCTTCCGGAGTCCACTTCTCAACCTCTTTCTTAAGATCGTCGAACCCGTAGACGCGCTGCCGGATGAACTCCTTGTCCTCCCAGCCATTCTGGAGAATGTGCCACATCATGCCGTAGAGCACCGGGATGTCGGTGCCCGGCCGCATCCGCACATAATCGGTCGCGTGTGCGGCCGTACGCGTCAGGCGCGGGTCGATGACGACAAAGTTGGCTTTCTGCAGCTCTTTTCCCTCGAGCAGATGTTGCAGCGATACCGGATGCGCCTCGGCCGGATTGCCGCCCAAGATGACCTGCGTCTTCGCATTGCGGATATCGTTGTAGCTGTTGGTCATCGCGCCGTAGCCCCAGGTGTTGGCGACGCCGGTGACGGTGGTTGAATGGCAAATGCGGGCCTGGTGATCGGTGTTGTTGGTTCCCCAGAACGCGCCGAGCTTGCGGAACAGGTAGGCGCCTTCGTTGGTCATCTTGGCCGAGCCGAGCCAATAGACGGAATCGGGCCCCGACTTCTCACGTACAGCCTGAAGTTTGTCGCCGATCTCGTTGATTGCGGTATCCCAGGAGACGCGGGTCCACTGCCCGCCAACGAGCTTCATCGGATANATAGCGCAGCCGCCGCTCGCTGTGCACGAGCTCGCGCACGGAGGCGCCCTTGGCACAATGCGAGCCGCGGTTGATCGGGGAGTCCCAGCTCGGCTCCTGGCCGATCCATACCCCGTTCAAGACCTCGGCCGTCACCGTGCACCCAACGGAGCAATGCGTGCAGATGCTCTTGCGGACGGTCGCGCCCGCGGTGAGCGGACCGGCCATCGCTGCTTCCGCCTTGCGCACGTTGCCGACCGGCAGGGTGCCGAGTGCTGCGAGCGCGCCGCCGGCGAGACCGGATTTGCGCAGGAAACTGCGGCGGTCGAGACCGCCGGCCTGACCTGCAAGGGACTCGACAACGGAGCCGTGGCGCAGGGGACGCTGGTTTGTTCGCTTGATCAGCACGGTCAGCCTCCCTTAGCCGGATAACGATTGACGCGGTAAAAGGCCTTGACGTGATCGGATTCCTTGTAGCGCGCCTTGCGCTTCTCATCGTTGGTCTCGCTGTCGGCCTGCGCAGGCCCGACCAGCGGTGTCGCGAGCGTCGCGCCTGCGCCGACCGTGCCAATGCCGACCTTGCGCAGGAAGTCGCGGCGCCCGACCGTGACTTTCTTGTCTCTACTCATCGCATCCCTCCTGGACCCGCGCGTGCGGGTCAGTTGGCGAATGTGAATGCTTCCGCCTCGATCTCGATAAAGACGCGACCGAACGCACCGACCGCACGATAAAAGGTGGCGTTCTCCGCGCTCTCGATGTCGGCGAACAGCCGTCCCATCCAGGGCGCGAGGTGTTTCTCAAAGAAGGCGCGCTGCGTGTCGAACGACGCCGCCAAGCGGCCTCCCGCGAAGCCTGCCATGATCTCGCACAGGATGGCCGCGTGATCTTCCGGCTCAGGATTGTTCGCGACGCGCTCGATCCCAAGCGCAGTGAGATCAGCGCGCAGGCGCGACAGCGGCCGCTCGTTGAGAAAGCCGGTCAGGTAGTAGGAGGCATAGGGCAAGAGCTCGCCGCGGCCGAGGCCAACGAACAGGTTGAAATATTCGCGTTCGGCCTTCGTCTCGACCGCGTTGGCGGCGGCTGCAGCGAGCGCAGCATGCGCGCGCCCGAGCGGCGTCGTATCGCCGGTCAAAGCAGCCAGTTGATCGAGCAAGTTTTTCGACGGTGCTGCGGACAGAAGCGAGGCGAGCAGCAGATATTCCTTCGCTCGCGCTGCGTCCACGGGATCAATCGGTTCTTCGGACAAGAGCGGCTCGCTGTACAGATCAGGGCGCAAGTGATCGCGCGATACGCCGGTGGCCGCTTCGACCGCAACCACCCGTTGTGCGGGCACCTTGCTCCAGTTCGAAACAGAGGGCTGGCTGATACCGATTTTGCGCGCAAGCTGGGCAACGCCGCCAGCGGCGCCAATGGCTCGCTCAAGGCCATCATCACGCACGTGGACCTCCCATCCAAGTCCCAGGTGCTTGATTTTGCTTCTGTTACAAAGCGCTAGATGTAAGGTAGTCCCTGCTCCGCGGGGGGTCAATCGCCTCCCCATAGCCTGAGGCTATAGCCTTTCGTCGGACCTCTAGCTGGGCAGCGCGCTGCCATGCCTGCGGCGCCGAAGCGACACCCGTTCGCTTTCAGTGTTTTCAACGAGCGTTGGTTGCGTTGCAGCAGGAACAGGTTCGGGTTCAGCGGTCGCGACATCTTCGACATCAACTCTTGACGTCTCGGCTTGGCGCAATTCCCGTGAAGGATCCATGACTACAGCCGGCGTCTCAGACAGCGTCTCGGCCGAGGCGCGCAGGCCACAGACGATTCTGTCAACGAGCGCGGCCAGTTCCCCCTCCGAACAATCCAGCGGACCAAAGCCCGGCATCGCGGTCGGATCGTTGAAGTCCCAGGCATTTTCCGCAAGCCCTACGAAGTCGCGAATGGCAGGATCGGCACTCCAGGCGCGACGAAGCGCCGCACGCGTCAGCTCCTGCGGAATCCCCTTGCGCAGGAACGCCTTGATGTCGGTCGCTGATGTGATCGAGTCGATCGGAGGCAGGCTCGAAAGGTCGAATTCCACTTCGTCGTCTTTCACGCGGGGCGGCGGTGCTGACTGCATGTCGTCGTGTATTGCCGGGGCCGGTTGCGTGGCGTTCGCCTTTGCCTCCCGCTTGCGACGGGACCAGCGTGCCAGGAACTTATCCTCACTCAACTTGTCCTCACTCATTCGTGTCCGCCTTCATGATGCTGCCGGCGCGCCAGCGCCTCTGGATCGGCCTGCCGCCGCTCGCGTTTGAAGAACTCACGTTCGACGTGGTGCTCGGCAACGAAGCTTTCAATCTGCCTGCGCAGCATCTCCGGCATGGGTACGGCCTCGACGAGATTTGCACCGGCCTCCGTGAACGCCTCGCCTTCCGCGGGATCGGCAGTGGCGGCCGCCACCGAATAGGGCCAGGCGCCTTCCGCAGGCGACAACACGGTCCAGATGCTCGGACTGCCCGAAACGAGATTGTCGCGATAGCGCGCTGTCTCGGAACTGTAGAGATCGACCGTGGCGCTGCCGGCATAGAACAGCGTCGTCCCGTCCTCTTCGCGGAGCACCGTCCAGGGTTTGGTGTCCGGCTCGTCCGGCAGCACAGCGACCGCGCGCCAGACAAACTCGGTCCAAGGCGAGTCCGCCCTGTGCCGTTCGACCACGACGCCGACGGGAATGCTCACAAGCGGCAGCGCGACCGGGCTCACGTCACCATCTCCAGGCGTTTAATCGGCAGCCCCGTCAGCAAATTCTGCGACTTCATTCGCAGCTTCTGATCGGTGTCCATCGACAGAATGAGATAGACTGGCTCGCCCTGCATCTCGTCTGCGGCCATGCTCGTGTCAGCAAACGTCAGGCGGAACAATGAGAGCACGCGTCCGGCGCTGCGATCGTCGAGCCGTTCGCCATGCCAGAGACGGTCGCCGAGCCTGGTCGCATCGGCATCGAGCCCAACATACCAGGTGAGCTGCGCATCACGCAGCTCGCGCAATGGCTCGATGGTGACGTCGATCCCGAGCAGATGGGAGACCCAGCGCGTCATCGCCTGCGCCAGCGCTCTCGGCCCGCGGCCGCCTGCGGTGAGGTCGAACGCCATGTCGAAATGGTCGCTTCGGTGCCAATAGTCCTCGGCATTGTCCTCGCTCAAGACGTCCAGCTGGGCATCGCCAACGGCCCCCAGCATCGACATCAGCGAGAGCACCGGGGTCGGGCTCTGCCCGCCGACAACCTCTTCATCGCCGAGCAGCAGGGCCCGTTCTTGCGGCAGGATGCGCTGCGGCCGGAAGAACAGCTCGGCTGCGCGCAGCACGAACGGATCATCGCAGCCATCGAGCGTGTTGCGCAGGATCACGTGCACGAGCTGATTGACGAAAAGCGGCGGCAAATCCTTGACCCCCGACCGGACGGTTGCAAGATAGGCGGCCTCGAGCGTCGGATGCCGCACGAGGAGATCGCGAAAGGCAAGCACGAACCGCCAGTTCTCCCGGGCATCTGCATCGACAATCGCTGCGATCTCGTCCGCTCTGACCGGCCGGCGGGGAGCGGCGAGCAGCTCGCGGTGCAACTGCCGCTCGACCGGGCAGGCTTCGTCCGGCGGAATCAGCTCGGGGCGGGCGAAATAGGCCTTCAGGAACTCGTCGGTCACGCAAAGCCCGCCGCTCTCGTCGCGATCGAGCAGATGGTGGCCGCACGCGATCCAGAAATCCTTCATCAGTGCCGCGGCTCCTGGCTCATATCGGCAAGCCTGAGATCGCTGTCGGGTTCGACTTCATCCTCGATTTCCATGAACGAGAATGCCTTGCCGTGTCCCTGCCCTTTCCGCAGTTGCAGCCTGCGGAATGACTCGCGGACTTCGCCGTCGCTCACCGAACGGTGGACGGCAATGAGCGAACTGATCGGATGCGCACAGAGCGACCGCGCAAAGGCGACTTCCTCTTCCGCAGCCGTCCGCGCGGTTGCCAGATCCGGCGCGCCGAAACGATCGACGAGTTGCCTGGCAAGGAGTTCGATCAGCGTCCGGCAATCGTCCTCAGTCGCCGGCACAATCTGCACCAGCGTCGACCAGCCCCAGGATTGCACCCCGAGGAAGCCGCTGCGAAAGGCCGCGCGCGCCTTGCCGCTCAGATGCGCCGGATCCTGATCGCAGAAGCGGAAGGCGCCGGAGACGGCCCATTCGCCTGACGCGGCCGGCACGTCGAACACGAAGGTGTCAGAGGGATCGAGCGCGATGGTGCGCAGCAGTTTCACAGTCGCGGCCCTCCGAGCTGGGGATCGAGCCAGGACGGAGTGGCGAGCGCCTTGATGAGTTCGTTCCGCTCAATCCGGTCAGCGTTGATGTGGCGTATGAGGAGATTCCCGCAATCATCGATCCGCAGGATGGTTTTCCGCTCGCGGGCTACGCGGCTCAAATAATCGCGCGCGATGCCGTCAAAGCCATCGACCTGCCAGCCGTCGATCGCCCGCATCAGGTGGCGCGCAAAACTTTCCGTCACTTGCACGGCGCCGGCCTCGCCAAATCCCTCCTCGTCCAGCGCAGACGCGAGCGGATGAACGCCAGGCCCCCGTTCGCTCATTGCGACCGTCCGGATCATGGCGCCAAACACGAGCCACTCGGGCGGCTCGTCCTCCCGCACGGATGGCGGCCACCCCAAACGCCCGCCGCCGACCAGCCCGCCGTCAATCCTCACAGCATCGGGCCAGCCGATCGCAACCGTCTTGTTGGGCGGCGCATAGGCGCGAAGAGCGTCAGTGAGCGCGACCATGCCGGCGTAGAAGGCGCGCCGCGCGGTGCTCAAGGGCTCGCCCGGCTCGAGCACCACGGCAAATTCGGCAAGATCGAACCGCCCGACGAACACCAGCGTGCCGGCGCCGCTCTTGGGTGCAATGCGGCAAGCGTGAGCGAAGGCGTCTCCGCTCTCGCGCAACCGGACGAGCGTAAATGGTGGCGGCAGATGGATCGGTTCCGCCAGGGAAACGTGGCTGGTTGGGGTCGACCCCAAGACCGTCCTCCACTTTCCTTTTCTTCCCGAAAGTGAATATCTATACGAGGTGCAGGAATGGCGCGAGTCCGCAAGTCGGCGCCGCACTGACGGAGGGATTCACCTGGAGCAGCCAGCGAAGACCGTCCTGATCTGCTCGTGTGAAGACACGATGCGCCTTGACACGGCTGCGATCCGGCGTGGATGCCCCAATTGCGAAATCAGCAGCTTTCGTCATCTCTGCGGCGCGGAACTCGACCATTTCCGCGACGCCGCGAAGGCGGACGGCCCGCTGACGGTCGCCTGCACGCAGCAGGCTGCGCAGTTTACCGATGAGAGCGGCGAGCGCCCTGGCGGGATCACCTTCGTCAACATCCGCGAGACGGCGGGCTGGTCGCACGACGGCGCGAATGCGGGCGCCAAGATGGCGGCGCTGCTTGCGGCGGCGGAGGTTCCCGCACCGGACTATCCGCTGGTCACATTGTCGAGTGAGGGCATCATCCTGATCTATGGTTGTGATGAGGCGGCGATCGAAGCCGGGCGGCTGCTTGCAGATCATCTCGATGTCACGGTCATGCTCAAAAGGCCGGCAGACATCACGCCGCCTGCCGCGGCAGTGTTCCCGATCGTGAAGGGCACGATCCGCAACGCGCGGGGACATTTTGGCGCCTTCGAGCTCACGATCGACGGCTACGCGCAGCCACACCCGTCGTCGCGCGACCGCTTCGTGTTCGAAACCGAGCGCAACGGCGCGACCTCGCGCTGCGATCTCGTGCTCGACCTCTGCGGCGAGCCACCGCTGTTTCCCGCGCACGACCTGCGGGACGGCTATCTCCGCGCGGATCCGAGAGATCCCGCGGCTGTGCTGCGCGCGGTACTTGCCGCTCGCGATCTCGTCGGAAGTTTCGACAAGCCGAGATATGTCGACTTCACGCCCAGCCTCTGCGCGCATTCGCGCTCGAAGCTGACCGGATGCCATCGTTGCCTCGATCTGTGCCCGACCGGCGCGATCACGCCCAACGGCGACCATGTCGCCGTCAACGCAGAAGTGTGCGCAGGTTGCGGCCAATGCGCAGCCGCTTGCCCCACAGGAGCTGCATCCTACGCGCTGCCGCCCGCCGACACCCAGTTGCAAGTCCTTCGCGCCATGTTGCTCGCCTATCACGAGGCCGGCGGCACGCATCCGGTGCTGTTGCTGCATGACAGCCAGCACGGCATGCCGCTGATCGATGCGCTTGCCCGTCATGGCGACGGATTGCCGGCCAACGTGCTTCCCCTCGCCGTCAACGAGCTGACGCAGATCGGGCTGGAGGCTATCATCGGCGGATTCGCGTATGGCGTGGCTGCCGTGCGGTTTCTGCTGCGCGCAAAACCGCGGCACGAGGTGACCGGACTGTCACAGACGATCGCCATGGCCGACGTCATTCTGGCTGGGCTCGGATTTGGGGGATGCCGCGTGGCCACGATCGAAACAGACGATCCCGACGCTCTCGGAGCGCAGTTGAGCGGGATCGGGACGCTTGCGGCAGTCGGGACGCCCGCAACCTTCAAGACAGTCGGCAAGCGGCGCGATCTGCTTCGCCTAGCCCTCAGCGAATTACACCGCCTGGCACCCAAGCCGGTCGACGTGATCGCCCTGCCGCAAGGCGCGCCGATCGGCGCGATCAGCGTCAATACCGATGGATGCACGTTGTGCCTGTCCTGCGTCTCGGTCTGTCCGACCGGCGCGCTTCGCGATGATCCCGAACGCCCCGTGCTCAAATTCGTCGAAGACGCCTGCGTGCAATGCGGCCTGTGCCAGAGCACGTGCCCAGAAAAGGTCATCACGCTCAAGCCGCAGATCGATTTCCGCGCGGCCCGCGCGCCCGCGCAAGTGATCAAGGAGGAGGAGCCCGCGCTTTGCATCCGCTGCGGCAAGCCATTCGGCGTGAAGAGCACGATCGACCGGATCGCGGCAAAGCTCGAGGGCCGGCATTGGATGTATCCCGCCGGCGACAGACGGCTCGACGCCTTACGGATGTGCGCCGACTGCCGAGTCATTGTCATGAGCGAACAGCAATTCGACCCGTTCCAGGGCGTTCCGGAACGCGCGCCGCCACGGACGACGGATGACTATCTGCGCCAACGCGAGAACAAGGATTAGCCGCATGTCTCGTTTCACGGTGGTACTGTTGACGTGCCTTACGACCACGGTCCTTGCCAACGGAGCAGCCGAGGCTGCCGCGCTCACCAAGGCGGAAAAGGTTGCGCTCAAGCAGGCAATCGTCGCCTGCAAGGCGGAGGCGAAAGGCAAGAAGATCAAGTGGCTGTCACGCCGGAAATACGTCAACCAGTGTGTCGTGACGGCGCTCAAGGAGCATCCCAACATTGACGTCGCTCGCATGCTCAAGGAGCGCCCGGAGCTAACGAATATTCCCGTGGAGCAATGGCCGGGGTATTAGAGCCTTGTCGGCGTTTTCTTCGCGCGAACCGATCGCGTTCGAGGAGGGCGCTGAGCGTTTACCACCAAATCGACCTACTTCGACGTCGCACGCGCCAGAAAGTCCGTGAGCGCGCGGCGATCCTCGGCTGAGCCGATGTGCTGCTCCGGCATCTTCGTGCCGGGCGTATAGGCGTTCGGCCCGATCTCGAACAGTTTTGAGACGGTCTCCGGCGTCCAGACGATGTCCATCGCCCTGAGTGCGTCGGAGAAGCGATAGCCCGGCAGCGAAGCGATCTTCCGGCCGTAGAGTCCGGCAAGCGTCGGGCCGGCACGCTGCACCTCCGTCTCAGACAATGTGTGGCAGGCGACGCAGGCCCTGAAGATTTCGGCGCCGTGATCACCGGCATAGGCGGCGAGCGGATCCGCCGGCGTGCCCAGCACGTTCGATCCGATCGCCACGCCGGTCAGCGCATTCCAGCGCCTGATCTTGCCGTCAGCGTCGCCGGTCAGGAGCGTCGCGCCATCGGGCAGGAACGCAACCGACCAGACCGGCTTCCCGAGCCCGGCGAGCGTGCGCAGCACGCTGCGCACCTTGCGATCGACGATCGCCACGGTGCCGTCAATTCCCGCCGCGGCGATCAAGGCGCCGTCACGGGAGATCGCCAAGGCCACGATCGGCTTAGCGCCGGCCGTGACCTCGCCGTTCCCCTTGCCATCGGCAGTCATCATGCGCAGCTTGCCGTCTGCTGCGCCGGTGACAATTTCGCCATCAGGCGAGATGGCTACGGCATTCAGCGGCGCCGGCATCATAACGATCTCGGGGCTGCCGCCCGGCAGGCGCCAGATCCGCACCGTCAGATCGTAGCCCACGCTCACCAGCGATTTTCCATCGGGAGCAAAGGCCACGCCGTTCACGTTTTGCGAGTGACCTTGCAGCACGCGCGTCCCACCGTCGGGCAACGATGAAATCCGCACGGTGTGGTCCCACGAGGCTGATGCGAGCTTCGATGCATCGGGCGAAACGGCGAGCCCGACAATGGGTCCCGTATGGCCTTCGAAAACCTGGTCCGGCTGCGGCCGGCCCGGCGTCCAGATAGCAATCTGGCCGTCCGCACCGGCAGTTGCCATTCTTCCGTCTCGGAGGAAGGCAACCGCGTTCACTGCACCCGAATGAAAGCGAAGGACTTGCTCGGCGGACTCGGTTGCCAAGGACCATCGGATCGCTGCCGTGTCGAAGCTACCCGACAGAACCGTCTTGCCATCGGCCGAAACGGCGATTGCGCGGACAGGCCCGCCGTGTCCCGCCAACTGCGCTTGCGCGGGCTGCAGCGCCAGGAGCAGCGATGCTGTCAGAAGCGCGGTGGCGAGACGCAAGATCAAATCCATTGGCCGTCGGAAACACTCAAGCGAAGCAACCCACCACCTTGCCATTCTGCCTGGCTTGTGTCGGTTCCTGCCGGCGACCATTCTGCGGGTCTTTGCGGTTTGGCCGGCAAGCCCGACGTCCGGACAAAAACTACTGATTTGATCCAGCCCAACGAAGGCAGCTCGTATTCGGTTCCAGAGTGCGACAAGCGGCGCCTTGAATGGCGACCCAAGTGATCGCAGTCTTGCCAAAGGCCCCTCACGAACCAAGGCCGAACATGCAAATACACCCGAAAGCATATCTGCAGCTCATCTCGCGGTTGTGGCACTTTCGCGTCATGCTGCCGCGAAATCGCGATCCCGCCACCCGGGACGCGTCGCCACTGCTCATCTACATCGTCGCCGTGTTAGCGCTACTATTGGCTGTCCTTGAAGTCGACCTCCACCGCGCGCTGCTTCAATCCTTCGGACTGTTCGGCACCCCTGTTGAGATCAACCCGATTTTCATGAGCCCTTGAGACATCCCGTGTGACACCGCTGCTCTCGCAAGCGGACGAGCCGCCTGACGCATCGAGCTGTTCGAAGTTGTGGGAGCTGTCCGACACACACACACACATCGCGAACCACTGGTCGGGACGCAAAGGCGGCATTCTACCTACGGCTGCACTCCCCTTGGATACACCAGGGATCGATCTTCGAAATCGTCAACCGGCAGTTTGCCTTGTTGCGCCTTATGCATCTCTTGCATTGCCGGCATCCCTGCTACAGACGATGATGGGTGCGATCGCGGCATATTCGTCGCGGCCGCGAGAACCGCGATGGCAGTCAGGCCGGAGATCATCAGGAGCTTCATGCGAACTTCCTTTGGTTCTGAGAGAGATGAAGCTCTGACTAGTGCAAGACCCGAGTCCGCCATGTGATATCCCTCACATCTCTCTCTTTCTTGATTATGGCTGGCTGGCGTCCCCCTTACGCAACGGTCGCGCGAACGCCGCAAGCCAGTCGGCTATTGCACCCGCGAAGCCAATTGCGCCGCAACATTCAAAATGAGACTGCTCGTCAAGCCGAACGAGGTACCCGCGCATGCGCCGCATCCGACTTCGGTTAGCCTTCATTCAAGAGACCGAGAGCCTTTCGAGAGCCACGGGCTTCGCGCCGGTTCGGCGCGGCAACAAATCGGCGATACAGGGAGGAGTACAATGTCGAAATGCAGTGTGGGACTGATCGCGCTAAGCAGCCTCTTTCTTTCAGGCGCCGCAATCGCCCAGGAAAAGATCAAGGTCGGCGTCACCGCAACCCTCGAGGGAACTTACACGGTGCTCGGCGAGGACGGCATGCGTGGCCATCAGACGGCGCTCAACGTGCTCGGCAAGAAGGTCGGCGACAAGGAGCTTGAATTCATCGTTGCCTCCACCGATGCGACGCCGGACTCCGCGGTGCGCGCCGTGCGCAAGCTGATCGAGCAGGACAAGGTGCAGATCCTGCTGTCGCCGCTCTCCGGCGACGAGGGCATCGCCGTGAAGAACTTTGCAAAAACCCATCCCGAGCTGACCTTCATCAATGCGGCATCCGGTGCGCAGGAAACCACCTATGTCGATCCTGCCCCGAACTTCTTCCGCTACAACATGGACGGCGCGCAGTGGCAGGTGGGCCTCGGCAAATACGCCTATGACACCAAGGGTTATCGTAAGATCGCAACCGTCGGCGAGGACTATTCCTTCATCTACACGCAGGTGTTCGGGCTCGTGCTCGAATTCTGCGGACAGGGCGGACAGGTTACCAACCGGCAATGGGTGCCGCTCGGCACCAAGGATTTCGCCTCCGTCATTGCCGCCCTGCCCGACGACGTCGATGCCATCTATCTCGGGCTCGGCGGCGCGGACGCCGTCAACTTCCTCAATCAGTATCAGCAGGCCGGCGGCAAGGCGCATCTGATGGGCGGTTCCATCATGATCGACCAGACCATCCTCTCGTCCAAGGGCAACGCGAAGAACGCGCTGATCGGCACCATCGCGGCGAGCGGCCAAGCCGACACGTGGGAGGATCCGGGCTGGCAGAAGTTCGTGAAGGCCTATCAGGACGCCTTCCCGCCCAACAAGCGCTTCCCGAGCCCGTCGCTCCTGGCCACCAACTATTACGGCTCGACCATGGCGCTGATCCTCGCGCTGCGCGAGGTCAACGGCGACCTCAGCGACAATCAGTCGAAGTTCAAGGCCGCGCTGGCAAAGATCGAACTCGACGCGCCGAACGGCAAGATCAAGCTCGACTCCAATCGCCAGGCGATCGGCACCAACTTCGTCACAGAAGTCGTCGATGACGGCAAGGGAGCGCTGTTCAGCAAAGTCGTGAAGGTGATCCCGAATGTGAACCAGACCCTCGGCTATGATCCGGCGGTATTCGCCAAGATCGGTTTGCCGAGCCGGACAGTGCCGGAATGTAAGAAGTACTGACGCATCACGTGCGACCGGGGAGCGACTTGCTGACGCGGACGCTCTCCGCTCTTGCAATATCTTCCCGGTTGTTGAACGCTGACTGAAAAGACAAGAACATTCGGGAGGGGAAGGCATGAGCCGGGCGCTCGCCGTCTTCCATGGCCGGTTCGGTCGGGCGACGGTTTATCAGTTGAACCGCCCTTTCAACATCCACGCGCATCGTGAAGGTCATCTGATCTTCCATGTCGGCGGCATGCCGGCATGCATCGATGTCTGCGACGGACACTATGATCTCACTGAGTCCTCCGTCGTCGCCGTCAATCCCTGGGAGCCGCACAACTTCCTGCCTACCGATCTCGACGGCGGGGCGATTTTCTTCGTGCTCTACGTCAACGCCGAATGGTTTGCGCCTGACGCATCCGGTAGCGACCGGCTGCGTTTCGGCCGCACCCAGTTCAAGCGAACCGTCGCGCTCGACAAGCACATCAGACGCACCGCCGCGCTCGTGTGCGGCGCACCATCGCTCTCCAGTCTCGATTCCGAGCTGCGGCGACTGATCGATATCTGCTACGACGAAAGCTGGCAGCAGGCCGAGGTCGTGCGCGACACGCGCGCGAACGGCGCGGTGACCGACTTTCGCGTGCGCAAATGCATCAAGCTGATGTCGGAGAGTCCCGGGGCCGAGATCGAGCTCGATACGATCGCGCGGGAATCCGGCTTGTCGCGACCGCATTTCTACCGGCTGTTCCGCGTCCAGACCGGCGTCACGCCGCATCTCTATCTCAACACGCTGATCATGGAACAGGCGCTCGAAGCGCTGGTGGCCAGCGAGACGCCGATCGCCGATATCGGCTTTGATCTCGGCTTCTCCTCGCAGAGCGGTTTTACCCGCTTCTTCGCCGCCAATGTCGGGATGGCGCCGACCGATTATCGCCGCGCCGCCAAGGTTTTGCGCGCCTGAGGCACGCGCGAAAAGATACTGACGATCAAACGCTCTCCTTGTGTCCTCGCTAGGATGTGGGGAACGCGATCCCGATAGAGGATCGCTATCCAGGGAGAGGCACTTCCATGGCGAGGTACGCAGCCTGCGCAAGGCTGTCCGACCTGCATTCGAAGCGCGACGCAGAGCAAGGTCGCTGCGGTCTTGCTCCCTCTCCGCGTTTGCGGGGAGCGGTGAAGGGTGAGCGGCTGCCATGACCCGCTTTGTCGAGCGCCACCCCGCCTGGGCACTGATCGTCATCATTGCCATCGCTATCGTGCTCTGGCTGATCTTCGCAGTCTGGCCGCCGGGCCTCGAAGAGGCGATCGGCCGCAAGCGTGTCTTCCTCAACGCCGTCTTCAACGGCATCACGCTCGGCGGCCTCTACTTCCTCGTCGCGAGCGGCTTCACGCTGATCTTCGGCCTGATGCGCAACGTCAACCTCGCACACGGCTCGCTCTACCTGTTCGGCGGCTATGTCGGCTATGCCATCAGCGCCTCGACCGGCTCCTGGATCCTCAGCTTCATCGTCGCCTTCATCCTGACCGCCCTGGTCGGGATCCTGCTCCAGGTCATCGTTTTCCGCCGGATGGAGGGTCAGGATCTCCGGCAGACCATGGTGACGATCGGGCTTTCGATCGTGTTTGCCGATCTCATGCTGTGGGCCTGCGGCGGCGACTTCTACCAGATCCAGACGCCGAACTGGCTGATCGGCCCCGTGGAGCTGCCGCTGATCACGGCGGTCAAATCCTCGGGCGAGCCGGTCTATCTCAGATATCCG
>NZ_LUUB01000026.1:0-29902 GCF_001641635.1 Bradyrhizobium centrolobii | reverse complement strand
ATGTGGCTCGCGCTCAACCGCACGCGGGCCGGCATGATCATCCGCGCCGGCGTCGACGATCGCGACATCCTGGCCGCGACAGGCGTACGCATCCAGCTCGTCTTCGTGCTGGTGTTCGCGCTCGGCGCAGGGCTTGCCGGCATCGCCGGCGTCGTCGGCGGCACCTTCCAGTCATTGTCGCCCGGCGAAGACATCCGCTTCCTGCTCGCCTCACTCGTCGTCGTCATCGTCGGCGGCATGGGCTCGATCCCCGGCGCCGCGCTCGGCGCGCTCATCATCGGGCTCGCCGAGCAGCTCGGCTCGGTCTACATCCCGACCTATGCCATCGTCGTGACCTTCCTGATCATGGTCCTGGTGCTGGCAATCCGGCCGCAAGGCCTTTTGGCGAGGCGCTGAGATGTCGCTCGCCCACGACGCCCGCGTTGCCGTTCGTCCCACCGCCGCGGCGCAGCGCCCCGCGCAGGCATGGCCGGAGATCAACAATCCAGCCGCGTGGATCGTCGCCGCCATTCTCCTGATCATGCCGCTGATCGCCAACGGCTTCTTCCTGATCGAGATCTTTGCGACGACGCTGATCCTCGGCACAATCGCGCTGAGCCTGATGTTCCTCGCCGGCTACGGCGGCATGGTCAGCCTGATGCAGCTCACCATCGCGGGCTTCGCCGCCTATATGGTCGCGGTGTTCGGGACCAGCGACAACGCCAATATCAGCCTGGGCTGGCCGTGGTGGCTCGCGGTCCCGATGGCGATTGCCCTGGCGACCGCCTTCGGCACGCTCGGCGGTGCGCTGGCCGTGCGCACCGAAGGCATCTACACGATCATGATCACGCTCGCGATCGGCGCGGCGTTCTATTATTTCACCAACCAGAACTGGGCGATCTTCAACGGCCATACCGGCATCAACAATGTCGCCACTCCGCACTTCTGGGGTGTCAACTGGCGCGCCGACATTCCCTTCTACTACATCGTGCTCGCGGTCGCCGCGCTCTGCTACCTCGCGGTTGAATATATCTCCCGCGCGCCGTTCGGTCTCGCGCTGCAAGGCGTGCGCGACAATCCGCGGCGCATGGCCGCGCTCGGCTTCAACGTCAACGCCCATCGCGTCGCAGCCTATGCCTTCGCCTCCTTCGTCGCCGCGCTTGCAGGTGTCCTGCAGGTCTGGAACTACCGTCAGATCTCGCCGGGGTCGGTCAGCGTCGGCGCCTGCATCGACGTGCTGATCATCGCCGTCGTCGGCGGCATCACCCGCCCGATCGGTCCCTTCATCGGCGCGCTGATCTTCGTGCTGCTGCGCACCTTCGCGCTCGACTTCCTGGTCAAGCTCGGGCTCGACGGCAACCGCTTCCGGCTGCTGATCGGTCTCGGCTTTCTCGCCATCGTGTTCTGGTCCTCGGACGGCGTCATCGGGCTGTGGCAACGCTGGCGCCAGAGCCAGCGCTCCAACGCTAACCGGTCTGGCGGAGGGCGCGGCCATGGATAGTGTTGCGCGACGCCTTTCCGCGGTCGGCGCCGGGGCCGCACTCGAGCTGCGGGGCGTGACGCGGCTGTTCGGCGCGCTCGCCGCACTGACCGACGTCACCATTACCGTGCGTCCCGGCGAGCGGCGCGCGGTGCTTGGCTCCAACGGCGCCGGCAAGACGACGCTTTTCAACTGCATCACCGGCGACTTTCCACCCACCTCCGGCACCATCCGCTTCTTCGGCGAGGACGTCACGCATTTCCCACCCTATGAGCGCATCCGCCGCGGCCTGAGGCGGACCTATCAGATCTCGGCACTGTTTCCGGGCCTCACAGTGCAGGACAATGTCTATCTCGCCTGCCGCGGCGTCTCGCGCGGGCGCTTCTCGTTCCTGCGTCCGGGGCAAAACGATGCGCTGATGCACGCGGCCGACGACCTCGTGCAAGCCGTGCATCTAACCGCGGTGAAAGACCAGCGGGTGGCCGAGCTCGCGCACGGCCAGCAGCGCCAGCTCGAGATCGCGCTCGCGCTCGCCGGCGCCCCGCGCTTCGTCCTGTTCGACGAGCCGGCTGCGGGCCTCTCGCCGACAGAACGGCTGGAGCTGATCGAGATCCTGACCTCGCTGCCGGCGCATATCGGCTACATCATCATCGAGCACGACATGGATGTCGCCTTACGCGTCGTCGAGAGCGTCACGATGATGCACAACGGCTGCGTCTTCAAGGAAGGCCTGCCGCAGGAGATCCAGTCCGATCCCGAAGTGCAGGAGCTTTATCTCGGAGGCGGCCATGAATGAGATCCGCCGCTCCGCTGCCGCGCTCGAAGTCCGCGGCCTCGACGTCTACTACGGTCACTCGCACGCGCTGCAGGGCGTTGACCTCGTGCTGGAGAGCGGCGTGTTCTCCGTCGTCGGCCGCAACGGCATGGGCAAGACCACGCTGTGCAAGGCGATCATGGGACTGGTGCCGGTGAGCGGCGGATCGATCCGCGTCCGCGGCGAGGACATCACGCGGCGGCCGCCGGCCCACATCGCCCGGCTCGGCGTCGGCTATGTGCCGCAGGGACGCCGGCTGTGGCGCTCGCTCAGCGTCGACGAGCATCTGCAACTTGCCGGCGGCATGCGGCCTGGCGCCTGGACCGTCGAGCGCATCTACGACACCTTTCCGCGCCTCGCCGAGCGCAAGGATCATGGCGGCGGCCAGCTCTCCGGCGGCGAGCAGCAGATGCTGGCAATCTCTCGCGCGCTGCTCACAAATCCGCATCTCCTGATCATGGATGAGCCGACCGAGGGACTTGCGCCCGTCATCGTGGCGCAGGTCGAGGAGATGCTGCTGCGGCTCGGCGAGGACGGCGACATGTCCGTGCTCGTGATCGAGCAGAACATCGGCGTGGCAACGGCGGTCTCGCGCAACGTCGCGATCATGGTCAACGGCCGCATCAACCGCATCATCGATTCGGTGCGGCTCGCCGCCGATCGCGAGCTCCAGCAGCGCCTGCTCGGCGTCGGACTACATGCCGAGCTCGAACCTGAAACCACCGACGCTCCCGCCGCCGGCACTGAAGCGAAGCCGACCCCGCAGCCATCGCGTCCGAGTGGACCGATCCGCATCTACATCTCCAACCCCACCCCGCCGACGCGCTGGTCGCAACCAGTCCCGATCGCCCGTATCGAGGCCGCCGCCCGGACGCTCTCGACGCAGATTGCGCGTCTCGACGAGACGGCGCGGCGCAAGCGCGAACCGGTGTCGGCCCAGACCTCGGGGCCGCCTGTCGTGCTGGTCGTCGGCACGCTCGACACCAAGGGCACCGAGCTCCGCTTCATCCGCGACATCATCGCCGAAAGTGGACTGCGCACGCGGCTGGTCGACGTCTCCACCAGCGGCAAGCATGTCACCTGCGACGTCTCGGCGCAGGAGATCGCCCTGAACCACGGCCGTGGCGGGGCGGCCGTGTTCGCCCCCGATCGCGGAGCCGCTGTGACCGCGATGGCCGATGCGTTCGCCAACTGGCTGCGGCGCCAGGGTAATGTCGCCGGCGTAATTTCGGCCGGCGGCTCGGGTGCGGCGTCGCTGGTCGCGCCGGGGATGCGCATCCTCCCCGTCGGCGTGCCCAAGCTGATCATCTCTTCTGTCGCCTCAGGCGATGTCGGGCCCTATGTCGGTCCCGCAGACATCACCATGATGTATTCGGTCACCGACGTGCAGGGCCTCAACGCGATCTCGCGCACCGTGCTGTCGAACGGTGCGCACGCCATCGCCGGCATGGTGAAGGCGCGCCTCGACCAGCGCGCCGCGACGGCGCGCGAGGTTGGTGGCCTGCCGTCGATCGGCATCACCATGTTCGGCGTGACGACACCGGCCGTGCAGAAGATCGCTGGCGACCTGCGCGAGGACTTTGAGTGCCTCGTCTTCCACGCCACCGGCGTCGGCGGCCGGTCGATGGAGAAGCTCGTCGACTCCGGCCAGCTCGCAGGGGTCATCGATCTCACGACGACCGAAGTCTGCGACCTCCTGATGGGCGGCGTGTTTCCCGCGACGGAGGATCGCTTCGGCGCGATCGCCCGTAGGCGCGTGCCCTATATCGGCTCGGTCGGTGCGCTCGACATGGTCAATTTCGGTGCGCCCGACACCATCCCCGAGCGCTACCGCGGCCGCAAGTTTCACGTCCACAATCCGCAGGTGACCTTGATGCGCACCACGGCCGAAGAGAACGAGCGCATAGGCCGCTGGATCGGTGAGCGACTCAACCAGATGGACGGGCCGGTGCGCCTCTTCCTGCCCGAGGGTGGCGTCTCCGCGCTCGATGCCCGCGGCCAGCCGTTCTGGGACCCCGAGGCCGACGCCGCTCTGTTCCGCGCGCTGGAACGCACAGTGCGCCAGACCGGCAACCGCCAGCTCATCCGCATCAAGACAAACATCAACGATCCCGAGTTCGCCTCGACCATCGTCAGCACGTTTCGAACCCTGTTCGGCCGTGCCGGGGCGCGCCGGAGAATGGCGAGGTGACCGATGGCCCGGTTTGAACGCGCAGCACTCCTGAGGCGGTTTCGCGACATGGCCAGGCGCGGCGAGCCGATCGTCGGCGGCGGCGCCGGCACCGGCTTGTCCGCCAAGTGCGAGGAAGCCGGCGGCGTCGACCTCATCGTCATCTACAATTCCGGCCGTTACCGCATGGCCGGCCGCGGCTCGCTCGCCGGCCTGATGCCCTATGGTGATGCCAACGCCATCGTGCTGGAGATGGCCGGCGAGGTGCTGCCCGTCGTCAGCAAGACGCCGGTGCTCGCCGGCGTCAACGGCACCGATCCGTTCCGCGACATGGACGTGTTCCTCGATCAGTTGAAGGCGCTCGGCTTTGCCGGTGTGCAGAACTTCCCAACCGTCGGCCTGATCGACGGCCTCTTCCGCGCCAATCTCGAAGAGACCGGCATGTCCTATGCGCTTGAGATCGATATGATCGCGAAGGCGCGCGAGAAGGACCTGCTGACCACGCCCTACGTCTTCAGCGAGAAGGAAGCCGCCGCGATGGCGATCGCCGGCGCCGACATCATTGTTTGCCATCTCGGGCTCACCACCGGCGGCACGATCGGAGCGCAAACCGCGCCGAAATTGCAGGACTGCCCGGCACGCATCGACACCTGGGCCTCCGCTGCGCTCAGCGTCAATCCAGACATTCTGGTGCTCGCGCATGGCGGTCCGATCGCCGATCCGGCGGACGCCGATTTCGTCATGAAGAACACGCGCCACTGTCACGGCTTTTACGGCGCCTCCTCGATGGAGCGCCTGCCCGTGGAGCGAGCGCTGACGGACCAGGTACGCAAATTCAAGGCGATCGGCGCGCGATAACGCCGAAACATTCGAGGGAGGGAAACATGTCAGGGATCTTGGTCGGCGAGCTAATCCTCTGGCTGATCGTCGCGATCATCGTGATCGTGGTTGGCGTCTACATCGTGAATTGGCTCTATCACCGCTCCTCCAAGGAAGTGTCGTTCGTCCGGACCGGCTTCCTCGGCGAGCGCGTGGTGATCAATGGCGGCGCCTTCGTGCTGCCGTTCATCCACGACTACACGCCGGTCAACATGAACGTGCTACCGATGGGCATCATCCGCTCCCGGCAAGACGCCGTCATCACCCGTGACCGCATGCGCGTCGACATCGAGGCCGACTTCTATGTCCGCGTGCAGCCCACCCGCGAGGCCGTCTCGATCGCTGCCGCCACGCTCGGCCGCCGCACCATGGAGCCAGAGCAGCTCCATGCGCTGCTGGCCGGCAAGTTCATCTCTGCGATCCGTTCGGTCGCCTCCGAGATGACCATGGAGGAAATGCACGAGCGGCGCGGCGACTACGTCGCGCGCGTCAAGACCAATGCGGCGGAAGCCCTCGCCCAGAACGGCCTTGAGCTGGAATCGGTCGCGATCACCGATCTCGACCAGACCGATCTGGAGTTCTTCAACCCCTCGAACCGCTTCGACGCCGAAGGCTTGACGCGGCTGATGGAGGACATCGAGGCCAAGCGCAAGCTCCGCAACGACATCGAGCAGGATTCGATGATCAGGATCCGGTCCCGCAACCTGGAAGCCGAACGGCAGGCGCTCGAAATCGAGCGCGAGAGCGAGACTGCGCGGCTGGAGCAGGAACGCGACATCGAGATGCGCCGTGCGCTCCAGCGCACTGAAGTGGCCCGCGAACGTGCGTTGCGCGAGACCGAGGCGGAACAGGCGCAGATTTCCGCCCGCGAGGCCATCGAGCGCGCCCGCATCGCCAATGATCAGGCCATCGCGGAAGCGCGCATCGCCTCCGAGCGCGAGACCCGCCAGAAGGAGATCGAGCGGACCCGAACCATCGAAGAGAAGGAGCTTCTGGCCCGCGAGGAAATCGAGAGGACCCGGATCGCCAACCAGCGCTCGATCGATACGACCCGTATCGCCTCGGAGCGCGAGGTCCGTCAGCGCGAGATCGAGCGGATGCGCACCGTCGAGGAAGCCGAAATCGCGGCACGGGAAGCCGTCGAGAAGGCCCGCATCCAGCAGGATCGCGTCGTCACCGATGCCCGTATCGCCAACGAGGAGGAAACGCGGCGCCGCGAGATCGAGCGCACCCGCGCCGTCGACGAGGCCGAGATCGCCGCACGCGAGGCTACCGAAAAGGCCCGTATCGCCCAGACGATGACGGTCAATGTCGAGCGCATCTCGTCCGACGAGCGCACGCGCGCGCTGGAGATACAGCAGGTCCGCACCATCCAGGAAGCCGAGATCGAGGCGCAGCGCGCCGTCGAG
The DNA here is from genome assembly GCF_001641635.1 of Bradyrhizobium centrolobii. Lineage (GTDB taxonomy): Bacteria > Pseudomonadota > Alphaproteobacteria > Rhizobiales > Xanthobacteraceae > Bradyrhizobium > Bradyrhizobium centrolobii. The sequence goes on along the minus strand of NZ_LUUB01000026.1, from coordinate 23,171 downwards.
GCCGCCCGCATCGCGCGCGAGCGGACGCTCGCCGCCGAGCGGATTGCCGCCGAGCAGAATACGCGGCAGCTGGAGATCGAGCGCAACCAGGCGCTCGAGGTCGCGGGCATCGCGGCGCGCGAGACCACGGAGGCCACGCGCATCGCCCAGGAAGAACGCGTGCGATCGCTGGAGATCGCCCGCAACCGCGCCGTCGAGGAGGCCGACATCGCCTCCCGCGAGGCGATCGAGGCCGCCAGGATTGCGCAGGAAAAGGCCGTCGCGGCCGAGCGTATCCAGGCCGAGCGCGATACCCGGGCGCTCGAAATCGAGCGGACCGGCGTATTGGAGGCGGCCGAACTGAAGCGGCGTGATGCGATCGAGCGTCAGCGCATCGGCGTCGATCTCGCGCTCGAGGCCGAGCGGATCAACTCGTCCAAGAAGCGCGAGGTGCTCAATATCGAGCAGAAGAAGGCGATCGAGATCGCCGATGAAGATCGCGTCATCGCGCTCTCCGCCAAGAAGTCCGAGCGGATCGGCGCCGACCGTCAGGTGCGGCAGGCCGAGATCGTGGCTCGCCAGGAGGTCGAGACCACGGATGTCTCGCGCGAGCAGGCGCTGGAAGCCGCCCGGATCGAGCGGCGCCGCGCCATCGAGCAGCTGGAGGTGTCGCGCGTCCAGTCTCTGCAGGAGGCCGAGATTGCCTCCCGCGAGGAGGTCGAACGCGCGCGCATTGCCTCGGATCGCGGGCTGGACGAGGCCCGCATTGGCCGTGAACGCGAGCTGCGCAAGCTCGAGGTCAATCGCGAGAAGGAGGTCGAGACGGTCCTGATGGAGAAGGCCATCGCGATCCATCAGAAGTCGCTGGAAGAGTCCGCGGCGCGCGCCGCGGCCGAAGAGGGCCGGATGCGCGCGACAGAGGCTGCCGAGCGCGTCGTCACCGCGCGCGAGAGCGAAATCGCAAAGCGTCGCAAGACGGTCGAGGTGCTGCTCGCCGAGAAGCAGGCCGAGGAGACCCGGATTGCCGCCGAGGCCGAGCGCGTCCGCGCCGCCGTCGAGGCCGAAGCTCAGCGGATGCTCAACGAGGCCGAGAACGTGCTCACCGATCAGGCGCGCTATTCGCTGTTCCGCCGAAAGCTGCTCGACCGCATAGAGGGCATCGTGCGGGAGAGTGTCAAGCCGATGGAGAAGATCGAGGGCATCCGGATCCTGCAGGTCGACGGCCTCAACGGCAACGGCCATGGCGGCAACGGCGGCCGCAGTGCCACCGACGAGGTGATCGACTCGGCGCTGCGCTACCGCGTGCAGGCGCCGCTGATCGATTCGATCCTGTCGGACATCGGCGTCGAGGGCGGCAGCCTCGCAAAGATGCCGGGCCTGATCCGCGAAGCCCGCGACATGCAGGGTATCCGCGACTCCTCGCGCAAGGGCGGCGGCGACAAGCCGGCGGCCTCGCCTGCGCCTTCCGCCGAAGGCGGCGAACCGCCGCCCGAGCGCGGTCCGCGGAAGAAGAGCTGAGGTCGTACGCCATGCCCCGCGTCTACATTTCCACCGTCGTCAATGCCCGCAACGACCGCGTCTGGGCACGGGTGCGCGACTTCAACGGCCTGCCGAACTGGCACCCGGCCATCGCCGAAAGCCGCATCGAGGGCGGCGAGCCCGCGGACAAGATCGGTTGCGTGCGAGATTTCCGCCTGCGCAATGGCGACCGCATCCGCGAGAAGCTCTTGGGTCTCTCCGACTACGACATGTTCTGCACTTATTCGATCCTGGAATCCCCGATGGGGGTCGAGAACTACGTCGCAACGCTGCGGCTGACGCCGGTCACCGACGGAGACCAGACATTTGTGGAATGGACCGCGGAGTTCGACTGCGCGCCGGAGCGGGAGAGCGAACTCGTCAACAATATCGGCGGCGGCGTGTTCCAGGGCGGTTTCGACGCGCTGAAGCGCGTGTTCGGAGGTTAAGCGAATGGCGACAAGTGCTCCGATTAAGCCTCGCTACGCTCCCTCTCCCCGCTCGCGGGGAGAGGGTTGGGGTGAGGNCGGGGGCGGTGGCAGCTGGACTCGCGGAGCGTCCCCCTCACCCGGAATTTGCGCGTCGCGCAAATTCCGACCTCTCCCCGTAAGCGGGGTGAGGTGAAGGGCGACGAGCGGCTCGCTCAAACCCCACTCATCAAGGTGTAGCGTGCCGCATATCGTGAAAAGCACGATCCTGAATGCGCCGACCGACGCGGTGTGGAGCGTGCTGCGCGATTTCAACGGCCACGACCGCTGGCATCCGGCGGTTGCGACCTCCTCCATCGAACGCGCGCAATCCGCCGACAAGATCGGCTGCGTCAGACGATTCAAGCTCAAGGACGGCTCCGAGCTGCGCGAACAATTGCTGGCGCTGTCCGACCTCGAACAGACCTTCAGCTATTGCCTGCTCGATACCCCGATCCCGATGTTCAACTACGTCGCCCATGTCCGTCTCTTACCGGTCACCGACGGCGACCGCACCTTCTGGCACTGGGAATCGCGCTTCACCACCAAGCCCGAGGACAGGGACCGCATCAGCCACATGGTCGCGGAAGACATCTACCAGGCCGGGTTCGAGGCGATCCGCCGGCACCTGAAGGAGGCCGCATAGACATGGCCGTGACAGTGAAGACCTTTGCGAACTCGGCCGAAGCTGCAGCGGTATTGTCGTCGGATCGCGGCGCGCGCTATCTCGGCGGCGGCACCCTGGTGATGCGGGCGCTCAACGAGGGCGATGTCTCGATTTCGACCGTCGTCCGCGCCAACGACCAGGCGCTGGCCCGGATCGAGGCATCCGGCCCGCGCATCACACTGGGCGCGGGCGTTACTTTCGCGAGGATTCTCGGCGAGCGCGACCTTGTATTCCTGCACGCCCCTGCCCGTTCGATCGGAGGCCCCGCCGTGCGCAACATGGGCACGGTCGGGGGCAACCTCTTTGCGCCAAATCCCTACGGCGATTTCACCGTGGCGCTGCTCGCGCTCGATGCCACGGTTGCCGTGCAAGGCGGTTTCGGCGCCCGCGACATCGCGATCGAGGAATTCCTGCAATCGCGCGAGCGGCAATCCGGCGCGCTGGTGCTGTCGGTTTCCTGCACGCGGCCGACCAGTGCGGAGGCATTTCGCTATCGCAAGGTTGCGCGCATCAAGCCGAAGGGTGGCTCGGTCATCACGCTGGCCGCGCACCTGCCGATCAGCGGAGGGCGCATCGCCGGCGCCCGCATTGCGCTCGGATCGATGGCGCCGACCCAGATCCGCGCCAAAGCAGCGGAGCGTGCGCTGGAAGGACGCATCCTCGATGCCGCGACCATCAGCGCGGCGGCCTCCGCGGTCACTGAAGGAACATCGCCCTCCGACAACGCGCTCGGCAGCGCCTGGTATCGCCGCGAGATCGTAGGCGTCCACCTGCGTCGCCTGCTGTCCGGCCAGGAGTAGACCGCCATGTCGAAAACCCCCCTGCAATTTCGCCACAACGGCCGCGACGTCGCGATCTTCGTCGACGGCGGTACCAATTTGCTCGTGGCGCTCCGAGAGCTGATCGGCGACATGACGCCCAAATTCGGCTGCGGCCAGGGCGGCTGCGGCACGTGCAGCGTGCTGATCGACGGGGAGCTTCACCTGTCCTGCCTGACGTTGGCCGAAACGGTCGCCGGCCGCTCCATCGAGACGCTTGACGGCATGAAGCAAGGCCCGAACCTGCATCCGCTCCAGCGCGCCTTCGCCGACAACTTTGCCGCCCAGTGCGGCTATTGCACGCCGGGCATGCTGATGGCCGCAAAAGCCCTGCTCGACCGCAATCCCTCCCCGAGCCGCGCCGAGGTCGTCGAAGCGATCTCCGGCAACATCTGCCGCTGCACCGGCTACGAGCCGATCATCAATGCCATCCTCGCCGCCGCGGGCGGCCGGGCCAGCGCTTAAGGGACGTGCCATGCTGGAACTGCGCAAGGACATTTTTGCCGACGAGCGCGACGATAACCTGAAGGAGATCGGCAAGGGCACGCAGCGCCAGGACATGCTCGGCCATGTCACGGGCACGTCGAGCTATTTCAACGATCACAAGCTGCAAGGCATGCTGCATCTGAAGGTCGTTCGCTCGGCGCAGGCCCATGCCCGGCTCCGCCGCATCGACACCACCGAGGCCGAGCGATCGGCCGGCGTGCGCCGGATCATCCGCGGCGCCGACGTGCCGCGCAATCTCAACACGCTGCTGAGCCTGATCAATTTCGGCAAGGACGACGAGCCGTCGCTTGCGGTCGACAAGGTCCGCTACAAGGGCGAGCCGATCGTCGCCATCGTCGCCGACAGCGAGCGCGAGGCCTTCGAGGCCGTGGCAAAAGTGCGGATCGACTACGAGCCCTTGCCAGCCGTCTTCGACGTCGAGGACGCGCTCAAGCCAGGCGCCCCCGTGGTCAACGAGACCTATCCCAAAAACACTTTCACCTATCACGACGTCTATGATCATCAAAAGCTCCGATTCGGCGATGCCGACGCGGCGCTCGCGACCGCCGATCACGTGCTCGAACAGCGCTATCAGATGTCGCCGATCGAGCACGCACCGACCGAGACCAACGGCGCGATCGCCGCGCCCGACACCAATGGCCGCTATGTCGTCTACACCTCGACGCAGGCGCTGTTCTTCTCGGTCGACACCTGCGCCAAGATCCTGGACGTGCCTTCCAATACCTTCCACTTCATCGGCGGCACGGTCGGCGGCGGCTTTGGCGGCAAGGTGGACACGCTGACGGAACCGCTCGCGATCCTCGGCGCGATGCTGACGGGACGGCCGGTGCGCTACGTTTTTGGGCGCGAGGAGGAGATGCAATACGGCCCGCCGCGCGGCGCCGAACGCATCTACATCAAGGACGGCGTCATGCGCGACGGCCGCATCGTGGCGCGGAAGATCCGCGCCTATTTCGACAGCGGCGCCTATACCAGGCTTTCGAGCTACGCCGCGGTGAAATGCGCCGCCCATCTGCCCGGCCCCTACACCATCCCGAACGTCTATGGCGACGTCTATTGCGTCTTCACCAACCGGACGCCCGCAACCGCGATGCGCGGCTTCGGCGTCACCGCGATCGACTTTGCGATCGAATGCCAGATGGACAAGCTCGCAAATCTCGTCGGCATGGACCCGATGGAGTTCCGCATCCTCAATGCGTATCGCGACGGCGACATGAAGGCGCACCGGCGCGAGGCCAAGAACACCGCGCTGATCGAATGCGTGCAGGTCGCGGCCGAGAAGGCCAAATGGCCGATCCGCGACGAGTTCAAACGCGCCTCCTCGCGCAAGGATGGCGGCGGCAGTCGCGCCGTTATTCCGCCGACACCGACGGATGCGCGCACCCGACCCGCCGCGCCCGCGCAGCAGCGCACCACCTATGACCGTGGCCCGGCGATGACCCGCGAACCGCCGCGCGAACCGCCACCACCGCCACCACCGGTACCGCCGCCGCCTCCGCCGAGGCCCACGGCGCCCTCCCACGGCGCAACCCGCTTCTCCTCCGTCTTCGGCACAAGGAGGCGCTAGATGACCCGGCATCGCGGACGCGGCATGGCGTCGATCAACTATCCCATCGGCATGAACCTTGGCGGCGATCCGAGCCAGGCGCTGGTGCATTCCAATCCGAGCGGCAAGTTCACGGTGGCGCTGTCGTCGATCGACCTCGGCCAGGGCATGAAGTCGGTGACGCGCCAGATCTGCGCGGAGACGCTCGGCGTGCCCGTCGAGGATGTCTATGTCGACACGGCGGACTCCGATACCGGCCCGCACTGCATGGGCTCGTTCGCCTCGCGCGGCACCCATCGCGTCGGCAATGCCGTAATGGCTGCAGCCCGCGAGGCGCGCGGCGTCATGATGGAAGCTGCGGCAGAGGAGCTGGAAGTCAACGCTGCCGATCTTGAGACCGACGGCCGTGGCAACATACACGTCAAGGGCGCGCCGCACCGCTCGATCTCGACCAAGGATGTCGCGATTGCCGCCCAGTTCAAGCAGGGCAAGACCATCTCCGGCCGCGGCATCTTCCTTGTACCCCTCTCCGACGTCGATCCGGAGACCGGCGAGATGTCGCCGGCGACCTGCTACGCCCATGCCTGCCTCGTCGCCGAGGTCGAGGTCGATGACGAGACCGGTGAGGTCGCGATGGTCCGCATGGACTCTGCCTATGAACTCGGCCGTGCGCTCAACCCACGGCTCGTCGAGCAGCAGCTCGTCGGCGGCGCCTGGATGGGTGTCAGCCACGCGCTGTACGAGACGCCGGAGCCCTACTACCCCGACCCCGTTCACGGCCCTCGCGATTTCGTCGAGTATCTCATGCCCGGCCCCGGCGACATCTGCCCGCACGATATCGCCGTGCTGGAACGTCCCGCGCCCGACGGTCCCTTCGGCGCCAAGGGTCCCGGCGAGATGTGCGCGAATCCCGTGCTTCCGGCCGTCGCAAATGCGATCTTCAACGCCGTCGGTGTGCGCATCGACGATCTGCCGATTACCCCGGAAAAGGTGCTGCGCGCGATCAAGGCCCAGGGCGGCGCGCGGCCGCAGGCGCGGCGCTAGAGGTTCGTCGTGACGGTCCACGGCAACATCGTTGGCATCGACAGCCCCGAAGCGCTGGAGAAGGCGCTGCGCGCGGCCTATTACCTCGCCGACGGAGGACTCGCGACCGCGGCCTATCTCGGCCTTGCACTCGGCAAGCCGCTCCTGCTCGAAGGCGCTCCGGGTGTCGGCAAGACGGAAGCGGCAAAAGCCATTGCCGCCGTTCTCGGCCGCCGGCTGATCCGCCTGCAATGCTACGAGGGCATCGATTCCGCCGCAGCGCTCTACGAGTGGAACTACCCGCGCCAGATGCTCGCGATTCGCCAAGCCGGCGACGAGAGCATCGATATCTATGGTGAGACGTTCTTGATCGAGCGGCCGATGCTGGCGGCGCTCCGCGCGCCCGACTCCACCGTGCTCCTGATCGACGAAATCGACCGCGCCGACCAGGAGTTCGAGGCGTTCCTGCTCGAGTTCCTGTCGGACTTCCAGATCTCCATTCCCGAACGCGGTACGGTGCGCGCGGCCGAACGTCCCGTCGTCGTGCTGACATCGAACCGGACGCGCGACCTGCACGAAGCCCTGCGCCGCCGCTGCGTCTATCACTGGATCGACTATCCCACGGAAGAACGAGAGGCCCGCATCGTGATGCTCCGGGCCTCCAGCGTCGCCGAAGCGACCGCGCGGGCCGTCGTCGCGGCCGTCGGGAAATTGCGGCGCGAACCGCTCAGCAAGGCGCCGGGCATTGCGGAGGCCGTCGACTGGGCCGAAGCGGCGACACTGTTGCACAAGGGCGGCGCGCGCTGGCCGGACGCCTTCAAACGCTCGATCGGCGTGGCGCTCAAGGACGAAGAGGACCTGCACTTCATCTCGCCGCGGCTGGACGCGATGCTCGCGGAGGCCACCGCATGAGCACCGAACCAGAGCTCCCGCGCGCCGTACGCATCTTCGTCTCCTTCGTCACGCTGCTGCGCGCCAACGGCTTTGCCGTCGCGCCGGAGCAAACTGCTGCATATCTCGCGGCGATCGAGCTGCTCGGCCCGCGCGACCTCAACGACATCAGACAGTCGGCGCTGGCCACGCTCGGCCCGCCGCCCGAGCGCCGCGCGACCTTCGACCGGCTGTTCGATCTCCACTTCCGGGGCAGCGAGGCGATCGAACATGCCGACGACGGCGAGGACGACGAGACTGTCCGCCTCCAGGAGGAGGGCCGCGGCGACGAGGAGCCACTGTTCTCCGACGACGCCAGCGAGTCCGGCCTCACCGCGACACGCGCGGAGGCGCTGGTCGAGCGGCGTTTCGCCCAGCTCTCCACGACCGACGCGCTCCGGCGCCTGGCGCGCGAGGCCCCCAGGCGCCTGCCGCGGCGGCGCGGCCACCGGCGCATGCGTACCCGTCGCGGTCCCTTTGCCGACCTGCGCCGCACCTTGCGCGAGACTGTCCGCAACGACGGCGAGATCCTGCGGCTGGGGCGCCTGAAGCGGCGGCAGCGGCCGCGAAAGATGCTGCTCCTGATCGACGTCTCCGGCTCGATGAAAGGCCGCACCGAGGAGAACATGAAGCTCGCGCATGCGTTGATGCAGGCCGCGCGAAATATCGAGGTCTTCACCTTCGGCACGCGGCTCACCCGCGTCACCCGCGCGCTGCGGTTGAAGCACCGCGAGCAGGCGCTGAATGCGGCCGCACATCTCGTCAGCGACTGGGACGGCGGCACCCGGATCGGCGATGCGCTGCAAGCCTTTCTTGCGGTGCCGCGGTTCGGCGGCTATGCGCGCGGGGCGGCCGTTATCGTCGTCTCGGATGGGCTGGAGCGCGGCGATCCCGATGCGCTGCGCGACGCGGTCGCAAAACTCTCGCGACGCGCGTGGCGCTTGAGCTGGCTGACGCCGCTTGCGACAGGCCCGGGCTTTCGCCCGCAGACGGAGGCGCTTATCGCCATTGCGCGTTACGTCGACGACCTCGTCGACGGCGGATCGAGCGCGTCGATCGTCGCGCATCTACTGGCACTGGGACGAAGGAGAGCTGCGTGACCGATATTGTCGATGGACATCATCACATCTGGCGGCAGACTGACCTGCCCTGGCTGATCGGCCCCATGCAGCCCCGCATCTTCGGCCCTTACGAGCCGATCCGGCGCGATTATCCGATCCAGGAATATCTCGACGACCTCAAGGGCACCGGCGTCACCCGATCGATCTACGTCCAGACCAACTGGGCCAACGACCGTTTCGAGGACGAGGCGGCCTGGGTGCAGCGGACGGCCGACGAACACGGCTGGCCGCACGCGATCGTCGCCTATGCCAATTTTGCCGTCGAGGACGTCCGGCCGCAGCTCGACCGGCTGAAGCGCAATTCCCTCGTGCGCGGCGTGCGCATGCAACTGCACTGGCACGAAAATCCGCTCTATCGCTTTGCCACGCGGCCCGACCTCTGCGTCGATCCCGTGATCCGCCGCAACGTCGCGCATCTTTCCGACTTTGGCTGGAGCTTTGATTTGCAGGTGTTCACGCCGCAGATGCCGGATGCGGCGCAGCTCGCCGAGGCCTGTCCCAAGGTGACCTTCATCCTCCAGCATGCCGGCATGCTGGAGGACATCTCGCCGGCGGGCCGCGCCGCCTGGCGCGCCGGGATGGCCCGGCTGGCGGCATGTCCGAACGTGGTTTCAAAGCTCTCGGGGCTCGGCACCTTCATCCATCGCAACGATCCCGCGCACATCGCCGCGGTGCTCGCCGACACCGTCGCGATCTTCGGCGCCGAGCGCTGCCTGTTCGGCTCCAATTTTCCGATCGAAAAATTGTGGACCAGCTATCGCGAGCTCGTCGACGCTTTTCGCGTAGCAGCTGCGCCGTTGAGCGCCGGGCAGCAGGACGCGATCTTCAAGAGCACCGCGACGCGCGTCTATCGGCTCGGGCCGTAGCGATCACGGACAAGAAGCAGACACAGGGAGGGAAACGAATGGCGCTGGAGATCAAGATTCTGGACTATGGCGATATCGAGCTGGAATCGAGCTTTCTGGTTCTCGGCCGTGACTGCGGCCGCACCCGCCGTGTTCTCACCCTCGGTTTCCTGATCCTCGGCGGCCCCTACCCGGTCGTGGTCGACACCGGCTACCGCTCCAACCAGATCATGGAGACGCTGGGCATGCGCGGCCTGCAATACCACGAGAACATGATCGAGAACCAGCTCGCCCGCCACGGCGTGCGCATGGGCGACGTCCGCTTCGTTTGCCACACCCATTTGCACATCGATCACGCCGGCAAGGACGATTTGTTCCCGATGAACACGACTGTCGTCGTCAACCGCCGCGAGCTCGAATATTCGGTGTCCGGCCTGATGCACCCGCAATATCCGGCACCCGACATCAAGCATCTCATTGATCGCCTCCACACCAAGAGCGCGCTTCGCTTCCTCGATCTGGAGATCACCGGCCCGATCGAGTTGATGCCCGGCGTCTATTGCGATGCCGCCAGCGCCCATACCGAGGGCTCGATGAACATCATCGTTCACACCGGCGACGGCATCGCGACCATCTGCGGTGATGTGATCTACGACTTCAACGATCAGATCGTCACGCCCTTCAACGAGATCCACGATTGGGAGCCACGCACCACCGGCAACCACGGCACCACCAAGCGGGCGGAGAAGGCCGCCATCAAGAAGCTGCTTAGCAATTCGCGCTACCTGTTGCCGGTGCACGACCGGCCCGCCAAGATCGAAGGCGGCAATATCGTGGGACGGCTACACGACCAGGTCCCCGGACCGATCGTTCAATCGCTGCCCCAGCGCAACTGGTTCCCGGCCTGACGTACTTTATTCACGCATGATCCGTTCGGAAAACCGCTTCACATTTTCCGGATCATGCTTCTGAGGATCGACCGATGACGCACGTCACCTTGCGCTCCGAATTCGAGACCCTGATCGACCCCTACGCGCCCGTAGCGCAGGTCGGAACAGGCTTCGATTTCACGGAGGGGCCGATCTGGCATCCGGTCGATCATTACCTCTTGTTCTCGGATATGCCGGGTGACGTGCGCCGGCGCTGGGATGCGCGGCGCGGCGTCGTCGAGGTCAAACGCCCGTCGAACAAGTGCAACGGCATGACCTATGACGCCGAGCTCAACCTGATCGTCTGCGAGCACGCGACATCGTCGCTCGTCCGCGAGCGGCCGGACGGACTGCGCGAGGTGCTGGCCTCGCACTTCCAGGGCCAGGAGCTCAACAGCCCCAACGACGTCTGCGTGCACTCCTCCGGTGCAATCTACTTCTCCGACCCCTGGTATGGCCGCATGCCGGTCTATGGCGTCGAGCGGCCGCGACAGCTTGGCTTTCAGGGTGTCTATCGCGTCGTGCCTGGCGGCGAGCCGAAGCTCGTGGTCGACCGCAACCTGTTCGATCAGCCGAACGGGCTGTGCTTTTCGCCGGACGAGAAGCTGCTCTATGTCAACGACACCGTGCAGGCGCTGATCCGGGTCTTCGATGTCGATGGTGACGGCTCGCTGTCGAACGCGCGCGTGTTCGCAAGCGGCATCCGCTCCGAGCTCGAGCCCGGCGTGCCCGACGGCATGAAGTGCGATCAGCACGGCAATGTCTGGGTCACCGCGCCCGGCGGCGTGTGGGTCTATTCGCCACGCGGCGAGCTGCTCGGCAAGGTCCGCGTGCCCGAGCTCGTCGCCAACCTCGCCTGGGGCGGCCCCGATTTCCGCACGCTCTATCTGACCTCCACCCACTCGGTCTATGCCATCCCGATCAAGGCCGGACCACGCCATGAGCCGTATATGAGCGGCAAACGCGGTAGCGGCACTGCGGCCGCGGGCTCCGCTCCCGCCGCGCCCATCCTCGCCGACGGCGAGATGCGGCTCGATCCGGAGCGTTGCGCAATGATCATCCAGGACCTCCAGAACGACGTCATCATGGACGGCGGCGCATTTGCCGAGTCCGGCGCACCCGGTCATGCGCGCCAGCAGCATGTGGTCGAGAACGTCCGCCGCCTCGCCGAAACCGCGCGTGCCCGCGGCGTCGCCATCATCCACGTCTGGTTCGTCGTCGAGCCCGGCGCCCCCGGCGTGACGCTGAACGCGCCGTTGTTCGAGGGCCTCGTCGACGCCAAGGCGATGATTCGCGGAAGCTGGGGCGCGGCGCCTGTCTCCGGCCTCGAGCCGCGGCCCGGCGATTTCGTGGTCGAGAAGATGCGGATGAGCGCCTGGGAGGGCACCCGGCTCGAGACGATCCTGAAGGCGACCGGGCGCGACATGATCATCAACACCGGCGCATGGACCAACATGTCGGTCGAGCACACGGCACGGACCGGCGCCGACAAGGGCTATTTCATGATCGTCCCCGAAGATTGCTGCTCGACCATGAACGCCGACTGGCACAACGCCTCGATCAATTTTGCCATGCAGAACGTCGCTGTCGTCACAAGGGCGGATGCCGTCATCAGAGCGCTGGGATGAGCGGTGGCAAAGCTCCTGCACCTGTCCTGCTCGCCCCGCCCCGATTCGGAGTCGAGTGCCGGCGCGCGCGTCTTCGTCGACCGCTTTCGCCAGGCTCGACCGGACTGGGACGTCGATGTCGTGAACATCTGGCGGGAGCGGATGCCGGAATTCTCGGGGCCCATCGTCGAGGCCAAATATGCGCGCATGAAGGCCCAGGCCTTCAACGACGCGCAACGCGACAGCTTTGCCGAGGCCGAGCGGATGGCCCTGCGCTTTGCGCTCGCCGACCGGGTGCTGATCTCGACGCCGATGTGGAACTTCGGCATTCCCTACAAACTCAAGCAGTGGTTCGACATCATCGTCCAGCCCGGGCTCACCTTTCGGTTTGACCGGTCGCAGGGTTATGTCCCGCTGCTGAAGGACCGGCCGACGCTCGTGATCCTCGCCAGCGGCAGCGATTTCGCCACCGGAATGAATCGTGGTCGCATCGATATGGCAACGCCCTACCTGCGAGAGATCCTGCGTTTTGTCGGTATCAGCAATGTCCGTTTCGTGCCGATCGGGCCAACCACCGGACCGCAGCAACCAATCGAGGCTGCGCGTGAAAGGGCACATCAACGCCTCGCCGCAATGGCCGCGAACTTCTGATGCACTCGCAACGCCAAGCGGACGCATCGGCCTTCGAGCCCCCGACCTAGTTGCAGAACGGCGGCCAAGGCGGAGGCTTCGGCCACTCCGCGGGGAAATAGCAGTGCCGGCCGTCGCTATCGTAGGTACGGTTGGCCATATCGTGATAACCGCGGCGCCAGCGCAGGTCAGGACCACGACGATAGGTATCGTTGCTGCCATCGATGCGCCCGTCACCGTTCCACGAGCGGTCACCGTCAGTGGCCTTGCCGCGCGCCTCGGCTGCGCATGTCAGCACGCTCGAAGCGAGCACGACACCCGCCAGGATCATCCGGAATCGTTTCATGTTCGTAACTCCGTTTCGTGTTCTCGAGCAGATCTGGCTTCCGGACGTTAGCCTCGCCCGCGATCATCTAGCGGGCGCGATGCTTCCTGAGAGAGGGATGCCGGACCGGTGACGCCATGAAGGCGTTGGCGGCGAGATCGCGGCTAGCATCTCCCCCGCTATAGGGATTGCCGGGTCCATAGTTCTCGCAGTTGGCATCCGGATAGAACTGCGCGCAGGCGCCGGGATATTCGACGACCGCTTGCGATAATGCAGGCGCAGCGAACGCGCATGCGAAGATGGAAGCCAGAAGCAACGCTCGATATTTTATCGTAATCTCTATTCGGTTACGATGCAGTTCAAAGAGAGTTGAACCTATCATCTTGTGATCTTAGAGCCGCCCTGCGTTCGTCTCCTACGAATTCCCATCGCCGATTATGCGAACAACCGATACGGCATGTGCCCCTATCGCGCGACGCACGCGACAACGACCCTGCAGAAGTTGAAGGTGAAGCGGCCGTAGAGAATACTCGCCCCCGGCTCTGACGCAGCCAGGCGATACGAGTTGCCGAAAGCGCGGACGAACTCGATCATCCCCATGAGTTCATGGTGCGTCAGCACCGAATGCATTCCTGCCAGCGGCATCAGCAGGGCTTGAATGTCAATGCTGCTCATGACGACCCCGCTCCTGCGCGCGGCAGCGGCATGCATTGCGCGAGATAGGCGCTCCTCCATTGATACGGCGTATCGCCGGCAAAGCGCTTGAACACCGTGGTGAAATGCGCCTGGGTCTGGAAGCCGATCGTCAAGGCGACGTCGACGAGGGAGACATCGGCCTGCTTGAGCAATTCCTGAGCGCGCTCGATGCGACGCTTCAGCAGATATTCGTGAGGCCGAATGCCGATAGCAGCGCGGAACTGCGCGGCGAAATGCATCCGGCTCAGGCCGGCAACGGTGGCCAGATCCTGAGGCGTGATCCTCCCACTCAGATTGTCGTCGACGTATTGCAGGACGCGCTTGAGACGCCACCTCTGCAGCGACCGCACGGTTCGGCCGGCATGATCCTCACGAACGCCGCCGGCCGGGTCGAACTCGGTCCGACCGCCAGATGTCCGCCGGCTGAACTTCCGGGTCAGGATCGCGAGCCGCAATGCATCGGCCAGGATGGCGGAATGGGGATCATGCGTAGATTCGGTTGCCGCGAGCGCATCGGACAGGCGCCGCATGACCGGATCCGTGAATTCCCCTGCTGCAGACGCTCGCTCGTTCTCGACAGATGCGCTCGCCAGGCGCTTGGCGGAAACCCTGAAGCTCGGTACGTGATCGGCAGATTGCTCTACATCCGTCGCATCAGCCTCGACCGCCAGAGCCACGTCGAGATGGATCAAAGACAGCGTTATCCCGTCTTCCTCGAACCGGTCAGGGAGTCTCGACAGCCTGAGCCGACGGCGATCGATTCCCGAAACATCGATCGCATGATCCTTGGCGGCTTGCTGGTGTGACATCTGCAGCGACATCGTCGAACCTCCTTGTCCCGTTTCGATCCGAAGAGCCAGCAGGCTCGTCCGGATGCGATGGGAGCAGAGTAGTTCGGCGGTCCGCGCGCTCCATTCTACGCGCGGGTGCGCCACTAGAATCTCGGGTTGGCTGCATCATACCTAGGTATGATCGCGACGGCGCCATCGGGGGCGGACGGTCGGCAAAACGACTCACCGACATCGCCTCGCCCGCCTGCGGTAAGGTGACGCGCTCGCCACGACGGCCGTGAAGTGCCAGCATGGCTGCGTGTCATTGCTTTTCCTTCCAAAATGTTATCAGCGAGTGTGCGCAACTCACCGGGACCGGACGTCTTCCAACAAAGCACGAAAAACATTGGGACGGATGTTGTCGGAGGCATCAAAGCACGGCATCAACGCGGCTGGAATGCGAAGAATAAACGACCATCGACGATGACAGCGCATGATCGAGCCACGGGCTCATCGATAAGCCGCGCCGGCTTGCGGCTCTCGTCCGCCCTGCTGGCGTTCGCGGTCTTTCTCGTCGACGTCCTGACGCCGCTCGAGGGAGCCGTTGCGGTTCTCTATGTCGTTGCAATCCTGCTCGCGGCGCGGACGAACCGGCGCAACGACATCATCATCGCCGCTGCGACATGCGTCGTCTTGACGATGACGGCCTATGTTCTGTCGCACGATTTGAAGGCGATCGCGTCACCCGCCCTGCGCGCGCTGGTGAGCCTCGCGGCCATTGCCATCACGACGTTGCTCGCGCTCCAGAACCAGGCGGCCACGAACAGGCTCGCGGCGCAGGCGCGGTTGCTCAACCTTTCGCACGACATGATCTTCGTCAGGGATCGGCGCGGCGTGATCACCTTCTGGAACAAGGCGGCGGAGCAAACCTATGGCTGGCCGGCTGCAGACGCGGTCGGACGGGTCGCCGACGAGCTTCTGCAGACCGTGTATCCCGACAAGCGTGACCTCATTGAATCCGTTCTGCTTGACGCCGGCCGATGGGAAGGCAGGGTCGAGCAGCGAACGAAAGCCGGCGCCGTGCTCGCCGTCGAGGCGCGATGGGCTCAGCAACCCGACCATCTCGGCAGGCCGGTCGGCGTGCTTCGAAACGCACACGGATGTCACGGACCGCGTGGCGGCGCACGCCGCGCTGGTGCAGAGCGAGCGGCGGTATCGGCGGATGTTTGACGCCAGCCGGATCGGCGTCGTCGAAGAGGACTGGAGCGGCCTTCGAACCGCGCTGAATTCGCTGGATCCGGGCGAAGCCGGCCTGCGCGATTATCTTGCGCAAAATCCCAATTTCGTCCGGCACGCACGGGGGCTTGCCAAAATCACCGACGTCAATCCCGCCCTGCAGAAGATGGCAGGGGCGAGCAGCTCCTCCGTCTTCTTCGAGAACGTGGACAGGCTTCTGGGCGAGGACGACCGCAGTTTCCTCGGCGCATTGGTGGCTTTTGCGGCAGGAGAGCCGTTCTACGAGGGGGAGACCGAACTTGTCAGGCTCGACGGACGCAGGGTTCCCGTGCTGTTTACCATCACCTTCCCGTCCGAGCCCGATGGGAATCGCACCGTGCTCACCTTTGTCGTCGATATCACCGAGCGCAAACAGTCGCAGGACGCACTGCTCGCGGCGCAGGCGGAGCTTGCTCACGCGGCGCGCGTCGCCACCCTCGGCGAGCTCAGCGCATCCATTGCCCATGAAGTGAATCAGCCGCTGGCGGCGATCGTCACAAGCGGTGAGGCCGGCTTGCGCTGGCTGCGGCGGGACGTGCCCGATCTGAACGAGGTTGCGGCGACCATCGGTCACGTCGTCACTGAAGGCCGCCGGGCCAGCGAGATCGTGACCCGCATCCGGACCTTCCTGAAGAAGACGCATACCCAGCAGGACATGCTGCAAATCAGCGAGATCATCGATGAAGCGGCCCCCTGGTCGGGCGGGAGCTCGCAAAGGACAACGTCGCCCTGACCATCGCGATGGAACATGGGTTGCCACCGGTTCGCGGCGATCGGATCCAGCTTCAGCAGGTTCTCGTCAATCTGCTGGTCAATGCCGGCCAGGCCATGTCGGACCAGAGCAGCCCCCGCATCGTCACGCTGCGCGCCGGCGCCGTCGAGAGCAGAAGCCTCGCCATCACGGTACAGGACACCGGCCCCGGCATCGCGCCTCGCGACCTGCCGCGCCTGTTTGATGCGTTCTTCACGACGAAGCACGGCGGAATGGGCATGGGGCTTGCGATCTGCCGAACGACGGTGGAAGCTCACGGCGGCCAGTTGTCGGTGGAGAGCGCGCCCGGTTCGGGGGCGACGTTCCGCCTGACGCTGCCATACAGCCAAGAACATACCACGCCATGACACGACCAGTTGACAAAGGGCATCCGCCGGCCAAATCATCGAGTTCCGTCGTCATCATCGTCGATGATGATGCAGGGATTCGAGCGTCGCTCGACAGCCTGTTCCGATCCGTCGGCCTCGAAACCCGCCTGTTCGCCTCGGCGGCCGAGCTGCTCGGCGGCCCGCTGCCCGACAGGCCCGGCTGCATCGTGCTGGACGTCCGGCTGCCCGGGGTGAGCGGGCTCGATCTCCAAGGTCAATTGACCCGGCAGGGCATCGGATATCCCATCATCTTCATGACCGGCCATGGGGACATTCCGATGTCGGTGCGCGCCATGAAGGCCGGTGCCGTCGATTTCCTCTCCAAGCCATTTCGTGATCAGGACATGCTTGATGCCGTGACGGCAGCACTCGCACGCGATGCCCAGCGCCGCGCCGACGCCACGGCGAAGGAAGATATTCGCGCCCAGTATGAAACACTGACCGCGCGCGAGCGCGAGGTAATGGGCTATGTTACCGCCGGCCTGATGAACAAGCAGGTCGCAGGCCTGATCGGCCTCAGCGAGATCACGGTCAAGATCCATCGCGGAAACGTCATGCGCAAGATGGGGGTCAAGACGCTGGCCGATCTCGTCCGCAAGGCCGAGGCGCTCGGGGTTTCCCAGACCCGCGGGACTACGGACCAAACCTGAGTATAATTCCTGTGGGGGCGTTCCGCGGTACATAAGGCGCTGACGGCCGCGTTGCGGGAGATAGCCTCCCTGCAGAACTCGGCGGCCAGAAAGTGTGCCAATGGCCAAGACCCCGGTGATTGCGATCGTGGACGACGACGAAGGCGTCCGCACGTCGCTTGCGAGCCTGGTGCGTTCGCTCGGCTACGAGGCGCACACCTACGAGTCCGGCGTCGACTTCCTCGAGCAGCCGCCGGGAGATGATCCGGCGTGCATGATCGCCGACGTCCAGATGCCGGTCATCACCGGAGATGAATTGCAGGCGCGGCTCAATGCCTCCGGCCGCCGCTTCCCGATCATTCTGATGACGGCGTTTCCCTCCGATTCTGTTCGCCAGCGTGTGATGGCGGCGGGCGCGCATTGCTATCTCGGCAAGCCATCCAGCGGCGACGAGATCATCCGCTGCCTCGAGGAGGCGCTGGCAGGTCACGGACCACGCTAGCCGATCTTCCCGCACGGACCGCGCGACGGCCTCTTTGTTCGAAGCCGACGTGCATTCTGGCAAGCGGGTTGGAGACCGGAAATACCGGCAAGCACGGCACCCCTCATACTCGTTGGCGAGTTCACGACGCCGTCGAGGCCACGCGCCACGATCCGGAGATATTCCTGGTGACGTGCCTCCTTGCCCGCCTGGCTTCGGTGATGGTCTTTGCGGTGCAGCTCCTTCTCCCGTCCTTGTCGGGCGACCGGCGGCCCTCTACCTCGCCCCCCATCCGACTTGCGTTCGGGCCACATTCTCACAGCCGACCGGGTCGGCTGCCGCAGTGCAACTACTTGATCCCTTTGGTCCTATTGACGTTTTTGCGACATGCCGTCGCACCTGCCGCATTTGCAAAATCTAACAGTTCTTAAGCATCGATAACGAGCTTTGCGACGGCATCAGACATATCGTCTAGGCATCGACTTGTTGCATTCGGCGGCGGTAGCAGGACTTAAGATATGGGACGAACGATGCTTACCGACACGCAAGCGTCCGGCGCCTGGTTGAGCTATGAAGGCAGCCGGTGCGAACCGGAGGCCCCCCAGCAGACACGCGCGTTTCCCCACGAACGGAAATGGCGCCGGCCCGAGCAACGCGCCGGCGCCGCACCCGAGGACATCACGATCTCGCGCTGGACCTATGCCCAAGCTGCCGTCCGGCACGAAGAGGCCACCACGCCTCCCGACCGATATTTCTTCTCCATCGCCTTGAAGACGACGCGCCTCAAGCTGACCAGGGGCAACCAGACCGTCTTCGACGGCATCATGCCGGCGGGCACGCTGTATGTCGGCGCCCCCTCGAAACAGCTCAGCGCGCAGTTCCATGCGCCGTGTGACTTCCTGCACTTCCACGTGTCCGCAAACTGCTTTCCATCGCCGCAATCGGAGACGGAATTCCTTACGGCCGAGGGCCTAAACGACCTGGTCCTTTTGCGTGATCCGTTTGCCGAACAGCTCGCAAAGGCTCTGACCGAGCACGGCGCTTCCGCCGACCAGGAATTTGCCCGCTGCATTGGTCAGACGCTGGCGATGCACGTTGCCCATCGCGAGTTGCCGCGCACGAAAGTCAACGCGCTACCGAAATGGCGGCTCCGACGCGTCGAGGAATATGTCAGGACGCACTTCGACCGCTGCATCAGCCTGTCGGATCTTGCCAGGGTCGCGGGACTGTCGCGCATGCACTTTGCAGCGCAGTTCCGCGCTGCGACGGGATACCGGCCGCGCGAGTACCTCCTGCATCAGCGCATCGAACATGCGAAATCGCTGCTGTCGAATAGCGAGACGCCCTTGGCCGAGATCGCGCTGGCCGTCGGCTTCTGCACACAGGCACATTTCTCGACCGTCTTCAAACGCATCACGGGCGACACGCCGGCGCGCTGGCGATGCGCCAGGCGCAATGAACTGTCTTCGACCGCGGCCTTCAGCAGCGATCCGGCTCCGGCGCGCAACACTTTGCCTCGTGTCGCGCCGGCTGAGCGGCGTGAATCATGCGAAATGAGAAACTTCCAGGGTTCATGAAAGATTTTTTCCGCCCCATCGGCGATGCTGCGGACGTAAATGACTGAGACCCCAGTCATGGCTCCAGCCTCCCCCTCCCGGGCATGAGAGCCTCTCAGGGCCGTCCTCCCCCACGGGACGGCCCTGTTTTTGCGAACGGCCGGCACGCGATCAACGGCATTCCGTCAAACGAGATCTACCGCGCCGGTCGAGCACGGGATCGCAACCCCATCGACGCTGGCTAATGAGGAAAGAGTACGGCGATCGCAATCGCCATTGTCACGATGCTGAATCCGGTGCTCGCGGTAACCATCGAACCCGCCGTCGCGGAATCCAGCCGGTAATTGACGGCAAACAGGATCCCGACGAAGCCGGACGGCCCCGCGGCGAGCAGAATGGCCGTCTTCGCGGTATCCGGAGCAACCCGAAGGCCATAGACAATCGCAGCCGCCAGCAGCGGCCGGATGATGTCTGACGCCGCTGTTGCGGCGACGACCTTCCAATCGAGCCGGAACGACTGGGCCGACAGGACGAGGCCCGTCACGAAAAGAGCCACGCCGGCAGTCGCGTTCCCGATCAGCGCGAGGCAGGCATGGGCAAGTGCATCGAGATTCAGATCAGACAATGAAAGCAGTATCCCAAGTGCGGGCGCCAGCACGACTGGCTTGGTCAGCGCGCGCCGGATTGCCACCAGCACCTGGCCCACCGACATTTCCGCGCCCTCAGCCTTGCTGGTGTTCATCTCCACCACAATGAGCGTAAGAGGGCTGATAAGGATCGAACCTGTTGCCAGCACGACGGCAACCGGAATTGTGCCGGCAGGTCCCAGCACGGACGTCAGAATGGGCAGCCCGACGCCGGCAAGATTTGGGAAGCCGATCGTCAACGCCTGAAGCGATGCATCAGATTTGGTCGCTCCGGTGAACGTGCGCGCGTACCAATACCAGGCGACGTAAAGCACCAGCATCGTCAGGCCGGAGACCAGGAAGAGCGGAACCTGCTCAATCGTCTGGCTGCGCGAGGCTGACGCGGTCGCGGCAAATAGTGAGGCCGGCAGCGCGAAATCCATCACCAGTGCGTTCAGGCCCTCGACGTGATGATTGTCGACGATGCGGATCCTGCCCGCCGCATATCCGAGCAGCATGACGAAGAAAACCGGCGCCAGCGCCATCACGATTGGATTTGACGTCATGGGCCTGGCCTTTGATGAGCACCGACGAAGAGAGTCCTGGCGAACAGATTTCCGCAGGCAGTCAGACTGGCGGGNCCCGCCAGTCTTTCTTCTGCTGGCCGTGCGTCGAGGCCAGCGGAAGGTATCGTCAACGGGTGACCGGTTGCGCGACACTGCGCGCGGCGCGGGCGATGACAGCCGCCACTTCCTTGGGATGCGACTCGTATACCGAGTGGCTGGCGCCCGGGATGACGGTGGTCTGGCTCTTGGCGCGCTCGTAGTACCAGCGCTCGAGATCCGGGTTGATGATCTGGTCGCCGCCGGCAACGATGCCCCAGCTCGGCTTCGTCTTCCACGCAGCCGCCGTCAGCGGCGTGCTGAACACCTGCGTGGCGGCCAGGACCTGGGAGCGCGCGACGAACTCGGCCCGCTCGCGCGGCAGATCGGGCGCGAACAGTTTTGGGAATTGCACGGGATCGAGATAGGTGAACTTGTCCGGCGTGACCTTGATGACGCCCTCGGTCTTGCCCAGCACGCTCGGCGTTTTCTTGCCCAGCGCCGATTCGTCCTCTCCGACATCGGGCGCATGGGCCGCAACGTAAACGAGGCCCACCACGTTGGGATGAACGCCCGCCTCGGTGATGATCGATCCGCCGTAGCTATGACCGACGAGGAGCGTGGGGCCGTCCTGGAGATCGAGCACGCGCTTAGCCGCGGTGACATCATCGGCAAACGACGTCTCCGGCTCCTGCACCATGGTGACGTGGAAGCCTTCCTTGGCCAGGATGTCATAAACCGGCTTCCAGCCGGATGCATCCACCCAGGCGCCGTGCACCAGGACGATATTCTTCAGGGGTTCCGCGCTCGCCGGGGTGACGGCCGCGAACAGCGAAAGGGCGGCCGTGACGGCCAGGCAGGCTTTGAGGTGTTTCATCTCAGATCACTCCGGGTTGGAATGATGCGACACTAGTTTCGTTGGTTGTGTTCGTATTTCCGCAAACAACTATCCTTGTCACTTCGCACGCCAGCAAACGCCGGGACTCGAACGATGACTCACGCGCTCTCCTCCCGCGCCCTATCTAAGACGCGCATTTCGACAGATGGAGAACGCACCATGACAGGCGAGCGACATTCGTACGCGAAAGACGATCGGTGCTCTCTCTGCTATTGAAGGGGGAGCTTCTGACATTTCCTCCACGCAAAGGATCGGACAATGACATCAGCCGCAAAACGTCACGTCGCCATCTTCGTCCTGCTGTACGCAGCATCGCCGGCTCACGCAGGCCCCTGCATGAGTGCGATCGCGCGAACTCAGGCCCAGTTGGATTTGGCCATAGAGCACAATGCGGGCTCACATGGATGGCAGCGGGAGAGCCTCAACGCTCTACGCAGTTATCAGCCCACGCCCCGCTCACTTGCTGCTGCCGAGCACGGCAACGGTCCTGATTTTACGGATGCGCTGGATTCACTCGACCGCGCTCGCGCCGCTGATCGCATCGGCGACACCGCCGCATGCAGCCGTGAACTCGCTCATGCGCGGGCCGTGCTGAGATAGCGCAAGCGGGTTAGACGACCGAGGCCAAAACGACCGCCTTTGCAGCCAGGGCGAGCCGACGACGGAGGCATTGCGCGAATAACGATGCAAAGCTGAGAGGACCAGACGCTCCGCTCTTCGTGCCACCTGGGAGCAGGACGTGCGTTCTGGAAATACCTGCGCTTCTGCGGCTCTCTATTGTTCGAGAGCATTTAGCCGGAGCAGCGCTCATGCGGAAACAGCTTTCATCGAACAGCGGACGCTCTAGATGTGGAGCCTCAACAGGTTGTTCCTGTTTAGAGCGAGTCTGCTGATGGGTGGCACGGAACCGATACTGCCATGAGGCCGATGCCAATTGTAGCGGTGAAGCCACCTCGGCAGCTCGTCGGCTCGTTCTTTTGAGGTGTTGTAGGCGCGGGCATAGGCCCACTCGCGCAGGCTGGTCTGGATAAAGCGTTCAGCCTTGCCGTTGGTCTTGGGCGTGTAGGGCCTGGTGCGGATGTGCTTCAGGCCGAGACGTCTGCAGGCTTTGCGGAAGGCAAAGGATTTGTAGCAAGAGCCGTTGTCGGTCATGACCCGCTCGACCTTGATGCCCAGGCTGGCGTAGTAGGCGATCGCTGCCTTGAGGAAAGACACGGCACAGCTCCTTCGCTCGCTCTTCATGACCTTGCTGAAGGCGATGCGGGAGGCATCGTCGATACAGACGTGGACGTATTCCCAGCCAGGTCCTTCACCGCGGGCACGCAGGCTGCTCTGGCCAGTTCGATCACCGGTGATGCGATGGCCTACACGGTTGAACTTGCCGAGCTTTTTGATGTCGATGTGGATCAACTCCCCGGGATGTTCGCGTTCATAGCGCCGCACCAGCTCGGCTGGCTCCAGGTCGCGCAACCGGTTCAATCCCAACCGTTGCAGGATGCGGCTGACGGTCGCCGGAGAGATCCCGACCTCGGCCGCAATCTGCTGGCCGGTGTGGCGCTGCCGGCGCAACACCTCGACCGCAGCGC
>NZ_LUUB01000025.1 GCF_001641635.1 Bradyrhizobium centrolobii | reverse complement strand
ATCACCGGCGTGACCGGCCAGGACGGCGCCTATCTCGCCGAGTATCTGCTGTCGCTCGGCTATGTCGTGCACGGCATCAAGCGGCGCTCGTCGTCGTTCAACACCGCGCGCGTCGATCACCTGTATCAGGACCCGCATGTCGGCAACGTGCCGTTCCTGATGCATTACGGCGACATGACCGACTCGACCAATCTGATCCGCCTGGTGCAGCAGATCCGGCCGACCGAGATCTACAATCTCGCCGCCCAGAGCCACGTCGCGGTCAGCTTCGAAAGCCCCGAATACACCGCCAACGCCGACGCCATCGGCGTGCTGCGCCTGTTGGAGGCGATCCGCATCCTCGGCATGGAGAAGGAGACGCGGTTCTACCAGGCCTCGACCTCCGAGCTCTACGGCCTCGTGCAGCAGATCCCGCAGAAGGAGACCACGCCGTTCTATCCGCGCTCGCCGTACGGCGTGGCGAAACTCTACGGCTACTGGATCACGGTGAACTACCGCGAGGCCTACGGCATGTTCGCCTCCAACGGCATCCTGTTCAATCACGAGAGCCCGATCCGCGGCGAGACCTTCGTCACCCGCAAGATCACCCGCGGCGTCGCCCGCATCGAGGTCGGGCTCGAGGACACGCTCTATCTCGGCAATCTCGAGGCCAAGCGCGACTGGGGCCATGCCAAGGATTATGTCGAGGGCATGCACATGATCCTGCAGGCGGACAAGCCCGACGACTTCGTGCTCGCCACCGGCGAGACGCGCTCGGTGCGCGAGATGGTCGAGCTCTCGTTCGCGCAAGTCGGCCGCCGCATCGAATGGCGCGGCAAGGGCGTGGATGAGACCGGCATCGATGCCAGGAGCGGCAAGACCGTGGTGCGGATCGATCCCACCTACTTCCGTCCCACCGAGGTCGATCTCCTCATCGGCGATGCCAGCAAGGCCCGCGACACGCTCGGCTGGACACCGAAGCGGACCTTTGCCGAGCTCGTCGAGGAGATGGTGGCAAGCGATCTGACGGAGGCACGACAGGAAGCCGCCCATGGCAAACGTACGGTTTGAGCTGACGGGCAAGAGCGTCTACGTCGCCGGCCATCGCGGCATGGTCGGCAGTGCGCTTGTGCGGGAGGACGTCAGGCTCGTCACCGTGGACCGGCGCGAGGTCGATCTCTGCGACCAGGCCGCGGTGTTCGACTGGTTCGCGAAGGTGCGGCCGCAGGTGATCTTCCTCGCCGCCGCCAAGGTCGGCGGCATCCTCGCCAACGACACGCTGCGCGCCGAGTTCATCTACGACAACATCGCGATCGCGGCCAACGTGATCCACGCCGCGCATCTGAACGGCGCCGAGAAGCTGATGTTCCTGGGCTCTTCCTGCATCTATCCGAAGCTCGCCAGCCAGCCGCTGCGCGAGGACTCCATGCTGACCGGACCGCTGGAGCCGACCAACGAGCCCTATGCCATTGCCAAGATCGCCGGCATCAAGATGGCGGAGGCCTATCGCAGCCAGTATCGATGTGACTTCATCAGCGTGATGCCGACCAATCTCTACGGCCCCGGCGACAATTATCATCCCGAATACAGCCACGTGGTCGCCGCCCTGATCCGGCGCTTTCACGAGGCGAAGATCGCGGACGCGAACACCGTCGCGGTCTGGGGCACCGGCACGCCGCGCCGCGAATTCCTCTATGTCGACGACATGGCCGATGCCTGCGTGCACCTGATGAAGAGCTATTCGGGCGCGGAGCTGATCAACATCGGCGCCGGCGAGGACATCACGATCGCCGAATTCGCCCGCGTCGTCGCTGACGTCATCGGCTATCGCGGCGAGATCAGCTTCGACACTTCGCGTCCCGTCGGGACGCCGCGCAAGCTGCTCGACGTCAGCCGCCTCGCCAGGCTCGGCTGGCGCGCGTCGACCTCGCTGGAGGATGGCCTGACACGCGCTTATGAAGCGTATCTGTCCAGCCATCCAATCACCGCCCAATAATTCCGTCTCCGCTGTTTCGGGACTGCTATCCATGACCGACGACACTCACGTGATCCAAAGCGGCCACCTCACCGCGACCATCAAGGCGCACGGCGCCGAGCTGTGCTCGCTCAAGCACGAGGACGGTACCGAATTCATCTGGCAGGCGGGAACGGCCTGGCCACGCCATGCCCCGCTGTTGTTTCCGATCGTCGGACGCCTCGCCAATGACGAATTGCGGCACCAGGGCAAGACCTACCGCATGCCCCAGCACGGCTTTGCGCGCGACCAGCGCTTTACCTGGGCCGAACGCGGCGCGAGCCGCTGCGCGCTGGTGCTGAGCGACAGCGAGGCGACGCGCGCGCTCTATCCGTTCGCGTTCCGGCTGGTCGCCAGCTACGTCGTCGACGCGGCTGGTATCGAGGTCGCGCTCAGGATCGTCAACACCGGCGAGGAGACGCTGCCGGCTTCGCTCGGCGGCCATCCGGCCTTCAACTGGCCGCTTCGGCCGGGACTTGCCAAGGAGAGCTATACGCTGACTTTCTCGGATGAAGAGACATTTCCCGTCCGGCGTCTCGATGGCGGGCTGGTGCGCGCGGCGCCCGAGCAAAATCCAGTCAGAGGCAAAGTGCTCGACCTGTCCGAATCCCTGTTCGCCGACGATGCAATCATCTTCGACCGGATCAACAGCAGGTCGGTCCGCTATGCGGCGGGAGAGGGGACATCCCAGGGACATGGCTCGAAATGTCCTGGTCCGGATTTCGCGAGCTCGGTGTCTGGTCAAAGCCGACGGGCGCGCCGTTCCTCTGCATCGAGCCCTGGCGCGGTTATGCGAGTCCATCCGGCTTCGACGGCGAGTTCAGCGACAAGCCGGGCGTGATGCACATCGCGCCGGGCGCGGAAGAGCTGTTGTCGTTCCGTAGTCAGGTCGGCACGTCCTGAAATTGAAATGCGGCGCCGTGTGTTGAAGGTTCACACGGCAGCGCTGCGGCCGCTCAGAACGGCGCCTGTCGCGGCCACGGCTTTCGCGCGGGGCGCGGGTTTGGCCGTCGAGGAGGTGAGGCGGTGTGCGAGGTCCTGCGCACGCCGCTCGATCAGATGCCATGTCGCGCGCGCGACGAGATAGCTGAGCGCCGCAGTGACCGCATAGCCTGCGAGCAGCGAGACCAACCCGTCCGGCAGCGGCCAGATCCGGTGCAGGCCGTAGATGACGGCGAAGTGCGACAGGTACATCGAGTAGGAGTTGCGGCCGAGCGCCTCGAGCGGCCACCAGCTGATCGAAAAGCGAATGCAGCCGAACACGAGCGCGCCGAGCACGAGGTTGATCATCAGATAGTTGAACTCGTGCGATCCGGTCGCGCGGTCTGCGGCGAAAGACGACACGATGATGATTGCGAACATCGCGGCATCGGATTTTGCAAAGCCGTCGCGGAGCGAGAAGAACAGCGCGCATCCGACCAGGAAGATCGGAAGCTGGTTCACGAAGCTCAAGTGCAGCGCGTTCCAGACGAAGGCCTCATTGCCGGGCCCGTAATAGGCCGAGAACTGCGCGTAGGCCCACGGCTTGAACAGGCAGACGTTGACGAGATGGAGCAGAAGCGCGAGCGCGAGATAGAGATAACGGCGCGAACCGAAGGCGGTGATCACGAACGGGAAGACGAGGTAGAACGTCATTTCCGCCGCAATCGACCAGTCGCCCGGCACGACGCTGTTGATGCTGTCCGGCCAGAAGCCGTGCAGGAACGTTGCGGTTAGGATGACCTGAAGCGGTCCGATGCCGTTTGGCGCGTTGTAGCCCGGCCCGGTGCCGTTGACGACGAGGTAGACCGGGATCGCGAGCCAGAACAGCGGTGCGATGCGCAGGAAGCGCCGGATGTAGAATTTGCGGGTCGGGTTCGTTTCCGATGCGCGCTGCGTCCACATCAGGCACATCGTCAACGCGCTGACGAAGTAGAACGCGTTGACGCCCACCCAACCGCAGATGAACGTGAAATCGACGGCGCGGATGCCCGACGGGAAAGACTGCGAGACGTGGATCGCCATCACGCCGGCGATCGCGAGGCCGCGCAGGAGATCGAGCGTGTGTGAACGACTGAGGCGAGTTGCACCTCCATCGGTTCGATCGGCAGCCAACCGGGCCTGCCCCTGCATCACGCCTGCTCCGTAGTTTCGCGATTGTCTCGCTCTTGCGGGCAAAACCATATAGGCGCGACTTGGGATTCCGAAGCCGAAGGCTTTCTTTACGTTAACCGGCCGTTGAGTCGATCCGGGATGATCGCGGTCGGCTCGGCGGTCCCGCCGAATCCGGTCTCGCGCAGCGCTACCCAAAAAGGGGGCGGGCAACGATGCGCTGAGTGAGAAATGTGGGGCTGTTCATAGTTAATGCTTCGGTATCGTGGTGAATATTGTTTGCGCATCACAACACGCCTAGTATCGCGGCGGGCAATTTCGGGGCTCGAATATACGGTGAATGTTCGTTCACACGGCAGCGCGCCACGCAGCGAGCTGGATTTTCAGGCGGATTCGCCTGCGCAGAGGACAGCCAAGATCGTGGCTGATTCCGCCATTCAGGAACTACGTCCGGTCGGCCGCGAGCGGTTGGTCGTCGTGGAAGACGATCCGGTGACGCGGACGATGCTGGTCGGCTATTTCAGCGAGAACAATTTCGACGTGGTCGGCGCGAGTTCCTGCGCGGAATGCCGCCAGGCCCTGCGGGCGCGCACCGATCTCGTCTTTCTCGACGTGCAATTGCCTGACGGCGACGGTTTCGAGCTCGCCAAGGAGATCCAGGCCACGAGCAA
The DNA here is from genome assembly GCF_001641635.1 of Bradyrhizobium centrolobii. Taxonomy (GTDB): domain Bacteria; phylum Pseudomonadota; class Alphaproteobacteria; order Rhizobiales; family Xanthobacteraceae; genus Bradyrhizobium; species Bradyrhizobium centrolobii. The sequence goes on along the minus strand of NZ_LUUB01000025.1, from coordinate 6,431 downwards.
CGCCGGCATCATCTTCGTGACGCGCCGCGACACCGACGTCGATCGCATCCTCGGCCTCGAGATCGCCGGCGATCACTACGTCAGCAAACCGATCAACCTGCGCGACCTGCTCGCGCGCGCGCGCAGCGTGCTGCGGCGGCGCTCGATCGACCGCAAGGCGGCACGCAACCACAATTCGATCGCCTTCGGCGACTGGATCATCGACCTGACGCGGCGCGAATTGCTCGGCAGCGACGGCAAGCCCGTGGCATTGACGCGCGCCGAATTCGACCTGCTCGCGGCCCTTGTCGGCGCCGACGGCCGTCCGCTCAGCCGCGACTATCTGATCGAGGTCGTCAGCAATCGCCAGGCCGACGTCGACATCCGCACCGTCGATGCGCTGGTGGCACGGTTGCGCCGCAAGCTGGTCGGCAGCTGCACACCGGTCATCGCGACCGTCACCGGCGTCGGCTACAAGCTCGCGCTCACCGAGCGTCTCTAGCTCGACTTGCCGCGCGATCATCGCGCGCCATCGTTCGCCGCGCGCCGACCGCGGGCGGGCGCTCTGGTCCGTGGCTGCCCTCCGCGCGCCGCAGGCGAGCCGGTCATCGACCGCATAGAGGGTACAGGTGGGCGACCACTTCATGCAGGCCGCGAGCGAGTCGCGCTGGGCCATAGCACGATCCCGCGAATGCTCAGGCCGCTTCCGATGACGGCAGGTAAACCGAGGTGAGGAATCGTGCATCTCCCCTCGTCATTCCGGGCTCGCGCCAAGACGCGCCCCGGAATGACGGTGAATAGGATGACGGGATTTACACCGCCGCCCGGCCAAGGAACAGGCACCCCATCGCGCGTGTTGTGGGTTGGCGGGCGCCCGGCCAATGCTATGGTGTCCCACAATCTCTGCATGACAGGACGAAGGATTTCTCCAGTGGCTGATGTTCATCCCGCGGCGGGCAAACAGGTCTCGCCAGACGCGCTCGCCAACATCCCGCGACTCGTGACGGCCTATTTCGCCAACAAGCCGGATGCCGCCGACGCTGTGCAGCGGGTGGCGTTCGGCACCTCCGGCCATCGCGGCACCTCGCTCAAGAACACCTTCAACGAGGCACACATCCTTTCGACCACGCAGGCGATCTGCGACTATCGCCGCGAGAAAGGGCTGACCGGCCCCCTGTTCGTCGGCATCGACACCCACGCACTGGCCGAGCCGGCGCTCGCCAGCGCCATCGAGGTCTTCGCGGCCAACGGCGTCGAAATCATGATCGACCGCGACGGCGGCTATACGCCGACACCGGTGGTCTCGCACGCGATCCTGACCTACAACAAGGGCCGCACTTCGGGTCTCGCCGACGGCGTCGTCATCACGCCCTCGCACAATCCACCCGAGGATGGCGGCTACAAATACAATCCGCCGCATGGTGGTCCCGCCGATACCGATGTCACCGGCGTGGTCGAGAAGCGCGCCAACGCGTATCTCGCCGACGGGCTCAAGGGCGTCGCGCGCATGGACTATGCCAAGGCGCGCAAATCCTCGACCGTCCACGCCTACGACTTCATCACGCCCTACGTCGCCGATCTCGGCAACGTCGTCGACCTCGATCTCGTCAAGTCGGCCGGCATCAATATCGGCATCGATCCGCTCGGCGGTGCCGCCGTGCATTACTGGCATCCGATCATCGAACGCTACGGCCTGAAGGCCACGGTGGTGAACGAGGCGATCGATCCGACCTTCCGCTTCATGACGGTCGATTGGGACGGCAAGATCCGCATGGACTGCTCCTCGCCCTACGCGATGGCGAGCCTGATCCGCATGCGCGATCGCTTCGACATCGCCTTCGCCAACGACACCGACGCTGATCGCCACGGCATCGTGACGCGGACCAGCGGCCTGATGAATCCGAACCACTATCTTGCGACCGCGATCGCCTATCTGTTCGCGCACCGCCCGAACTGGGGCAAGGACGCAGCGATCGGCAAGACCGTGGTGTCGAGCTCGATCATCGACCGCGTCGCCAAGAAGCTCGGCCGCAGGCTGGTCGAGACTCCCGTCGGATTCAAATGGTTCGTCGATGGTCTCATCAGTGGCGACTTCGGGTTCGGCGGCGAGGAGAGTGCAGGGGCCTCGTTCCTCAGGCGCGACGGCACGGTGTGGACCACCGACAAGGACGGCATCATCCTCGGCCTGCTTGCCGCGGAGATCATGGCGAAGACCGGCCGCGATCCGAGCCAGCTCTTCAACGATCTCACCGCCGAGCTGGGCGTGCCCCATTACGAGCGCATCGATGTCGCCGCGACCCCGGCCCAGAAGAACGTGCTGAAGTCGGTGACGCCGGAGCAGCTCGGCCTCAAGGACCTCGCCGGCGATCCCGTCCGCGCTACGCTGAGCAAGGCGCCGGGCAACGGCCAGCCCTTCGGCGGCATAAAGGTCGAAACCGACTTCGGCTGGTTTGCCGCGCGTCCCTCCGGAACGGAGGACGTCTACAAAATCTACGCAGAAAGTTTCCGCAGTACGGAGCACCTGCACCGCATTCAGGAAGAAGCCCAGGCGGGACTGAAGAAGGTGTTCGGGGCTTAAGATCTGAGAGAGCAAACCTCGCTCCGGCCACGGCGAAGGTGTGCTCCCTCCCCCGCTTGCGGGGGAGGGGTGGGGTGGGGGTGCCTCCGCATAGGGATTGTCCTGAGGTTTGCGGAGGGAGTCCCTGGGTGGAGGGAGCCCCCACCCGGCGCTACGCGCCGACCTCCCCCGCAAGCGGGAGAGGTGAATCGAATCCAGGGACTCACTTGCCAGATGTGTATACAACATATCACATAGAGGTAATTAAGTAAGCAAAATTTGGCATTGAATCGTTCTATCTCCGAGTTATTGTATACATAACGTATTCATAAACTGCTGGGAGAGACCGGTGACAAAACCCTTCCCGATGAACGCCTGGTACGCCGCTGCCTGGGACGCCGAGGTGAAGGCGGCGCTGCTGCCGCGGACGATCTGCGGCAAGCACGTCGTGATGTACCGGAAGGCCGATGGCTCGGTGGCCGCGCTGGAGGATGCCTGCTGGCACCGCCTGGTGCCGCTGTCCAAGGGACGGCTCGAAGGCGACACCGTCGTCTGCGGCTATCACGGCCTGAAGTACAACGCGCAGGGGCGCTGCACCTTCATGCCCTCGCAGGAGACCATCAATCCGTCGGCCTGCGTTCGCGCCTATCCCGTGATCGAGCGTCACCGCTACATCTGGCTCTGGATGGGCGATCCCGCGCTCGCCGATCCCGCGCTCGTTCCCGACATGCACTGGAATCACGATCCGGCCTGGGCCGGCGATGGCAAGACCATCCATGTCAATTGCGACTACCGACTCGTGCTCGACAACCTCATGGACCTCACCCACGAGACCTTCGTGCATGGCTCCTCCATCGGCAACGACGCGGTCGCCGAAGCGCCCTTCGACGTCACCCATGGCGAGAAGACGGTGACGGTGACGCGCTGGATGCGCGGCATCGAGGCGCCGCCGTTCTGGGCCAAGCAGCTCGGCAAGCCCGGTCTGGTCGACCGCTGGCAGATCATCCGCTTCGAGGCGCCGTGCACCATTGCCATCGACGTCGGCGTGGCGCCGACCGGCACCGGCGCGCCGGAAGGCGACCGCTCGCAGGGCGTCAATGGCTTCGTGCTCAACACCATCACGCCGGAGACCGAGAAGACCTGCCATTACTTCTGGGCCTTCGTTCGCAACTATCGTCTCGGCGAGCAGCGTATCACCACCGAGATCCGCGAAGGCGTGTCCGGCATCTTCCGCGAGGACGAGCTGATCCTCGAAGCGCAGCAGCGCGCCATGGACGAGAACCCGGATCGCGTCTTCTACAACCTCAACATCGACGCCGGCGCGATGTGGTCGCGCAGGCTGATCGACAAGATGGTGGCGAAGGAAAACACGCCGCAGCACCTGCAGGCTGCGGAGTAGAGGCATGGCCGAGCGCGAGGTCGACCGCTCCGTCTCGCAGACCGTGAAGGCGCAGCTCGCGCTGCGCGACCAGATCCTCTCGGGCTCTTTACGTCCGGGCGAGCGCATCTCCGAGCTTCAGGCGGTCGAGACGACCGGCGCCTCGCGCACGCCGGTGCGCATGGCGCTGGTGCGGCTCGAGGAGGAGGGCCTGCTGGAGGCGATCCCCTCCGGCGGCTTCATGGTGAAGGCGTTCTCCGAGCGTGACATCTCCGACTCCATCGAGCTGCGCGGTACACTGGAAGGGCTGGCCGCGCGCTTCGCCGCCGAGCGCGGCGTCTCCGCGCGCGAGCTCGAGCCGCTGAAGGAGTGTCTTGCGGCGATCGATGAGCTGCTGCGCCAGGTGCCGATCTCGGTCGATGCGTTCTCGTCCTATGTCACGCTGAACGCGCGCTTCCACGCGCTGCTCACGGAATTGTCGCGCAGCCCGCCCTTGATCCGGCAGATCGACCGCGCCTCCGCGCTGCCGTTTGCTTCGCCCAGCGGCTTCGTGATGGCTCAGTCGGCGCTGCCCGAGGCGCAGCAGATCCTGATCATCGCGCAGGAGCACCATCGCGTCGTGATTGATGCGATCGAGAACCGCGAGGGAGCCCGTGCCGAGGCCGTGATGCGCGAGCACGCTCGGCTCGCCGTGCGCAACCTGAGACTCGCGCTGCGCAACCGGACCCATCTCGACCTCTTGCCGGCGCTCGCGCTGATCAAGTCCGCAACCGATTGAAGGGATTTGCCATGCGCTTCATCGAAACCTGGACCCCGGCCACGCTCGTCTCGACGCGCGACCTTGCGCCGGGCATCCGCGAATTCCTGATTTTGCCGGATCAATTCGACGGTGCCGCCTATCCGGTCGGCAGCCACATCAATGTGAACGTGACCATCGACGGCCAGCCGGAGACGCGGTCCTATTCGCTGGTCGGCGAGGCCTCGTCGCGTGGCTTCCGGATCGCGGTGCGCCGTGCCGAGGATTCCCGTGGGGGCTCGCGCTACATGTGGCAGCTGGCAGCAGGCGCGCGGCTCGATATCACCCAGCCCGCCTCGCTGCTCGCGGTCGATTGGGCGCGCCGGGACTATTGTCTGATCGCCGGCGGCATCGGCATCACGCCGATCGTCGGCGCGGCGCAGGCGCTGGCACGGCGCGGCGCGAATGTCAGGCTGCACTATGCCGTGCGTTCGCGCGGCGATGCAGCCTATCTCGACGATCTCGCAACTATGCTCGGCGATCGCCTGGTCGTTCATGCCAGCGACGAAGGCAGGCGGCTCGACCTCGACGCGCTGTTTGCGTCACTGCCGCAAGGCGCGCTCGCGCTGTTCTGCGGCCCGATGCGGATGCTGGATGCCGCGCGTCACGCCTGGATCTCCGCTGGCCATCCGCTTCCCGATCTCCGCTACGAGACCTTCGGCTGCAGCGGCACGCTGCCGACCGAGACGTTCCGCGTGCGCCTGAAGGACTCTGGTGTCGAGCTCGAAATCCCACGCGAGCGTTCGATGCTGGACGTGCTCAATGCGAGCGGCCACGAGGTGATGTACGACTGCAAGCGCGGCGAGTGCGGCCTTTGCGCCATCGACGTGGTCGAGGTCGAGGGCGAGATCGACCACCGCGACGTCTTCTTCAGCGATCATCAGAAGGAGAGCAACCAGAAGATCTGCGCCTGCGTCTCGCGCGCCCGCGGCACCATCACGGTCGACACGCTGCTGCGAGCGGACGCAATCTGAGGAGCCTAGATAGGAGCCTCAACGGGTTGTTCCTGTTTAGAGCGAGTCTGCTGATGGGTGGCACGGAACCGATACTGCCATGAGGCCGATGCCAATTGTAGCGGTGAAGCCACCTCGGCAGCTCGTCGGCTCGTTCTTTTGAGGTGTTGTAGGCGCGGGCATAGGCCCACTCGCGCAGGCTGGTCTGGATAAAGCGTTCAGCCTTGCCGTTGGTCTTGGGCGTGTAGGGCCTGGTGCGGATGTGCTTCAGGCCGAGACGTCTGCAGGCTTTGCGGAAGGCAAAGGATTTGTAGCAAGAGCCGTTGTCGGTCATGACCCGCTCGACCTTGATGCCCAGGCTGGCGTAGTAGGCGATCGCTGCCTTGAGGAAAGACACGGCACAGCTCCTTCGCTCGCTCTTCATGACCTTGCTGAAGGCGATGCGGGAGGCATCGTCGATACAGACGTGGACGTATTCCCAGCCAGGTCCTTCACCGCGGGCACGCAGGCTGCTCTGGCCAGTTCGATCACCGGTGATGCGATGGCCTACACGGTTGAACTTGCCGAGCTTTTTGATGTCGATGTGGATCAACTCCCCGGGATGTTCGCGTTCATAGCGCCGCACCAGCTCGGCTGGCTCCAGGTCGCGCAACCGGTTCAATCCCAACCGTTGCAGGATGCGGCTGACGGTCGCCGGAGAGATCCCGACCTCGGCCGCAATCTGCTGGCCGGTGTGGCGCTGCCGGCGCAACACCTCGACCGCAGCGC
>NZ_LUUB01000024.1 GCF_001641635.1 Bradyrhizobium centrolobii | reverse complement strand
TAGGGTCCAGACTCAATTGATCCAATAGGCGACGATGGCTGCGATGTGGACGGCAGCCAAGAAGTTTCTGGCGAGTTTATCGTAACGAGTTGCGACACGCCTGAAATCCTTGAGCCGGCAGAAGCAACGCTCGATAACATTGCGCCCTTTATAGATGCGCTTGCTGAAGTTGTGGAAGGTCACCCTGTTGGATTTGTTTGGAATGACGGGCTTGGCGCCACGATTGACGATTTCGGCGCGAAAGCCGTCGCCGTCGTAGCCTTTGTCCCCAATGAGGGCAGACATGGGCGGCGCGAGTTCCAAAAGGGCCGGCGCTGCGGCAATATCTGCGTCCTGGCCCGGAGTGAGATGAAATGCGCAGGGTTTGCAATCAGGGTCGCTCAGCGCGTGGATTTTCGTGGTCCGCCCGCCGCGCGAGCGGCCGATCGCCTGTTCATGTTCCCCCCTTTTCCGCCGCTCGCCGAGCGATGCGCCTTGATCGAGGTGGAGTCGATGGACAAAGTCACGCCATCCTTGCCGCAGCGGGCGAGCGCTTCAAAGATCGCCTGCCAATGTCCGCGCTTGGCCCAGCGATTGAACCGATTGTAGATCGTCGTGTAAGGACCAAAGTCGGGCGGGCAATCGCGCCAGCGCGCGCCACACTGAAGCATGTGGATGATACCGCTGATGATGCGTCGATCATCTTCGCGCTCCGGTCCGGTCTGGTTCGTTGGCAGATGCGGCTTTATCTGAGCCCACTGCTTGTCGTTGAGCCAGAACAGCCCCTTGCGCATCAAAGCCCCCGTGCCGAATCAGTTCGGGTGCAAGAGAATCAGAGCGCGCTAATTAGGTACAGACCCTAGACCTCCTCGAGTCCATTCGGACAAACGAGCTGTTGCTCATTCGGACATCTGATCGGTTTTTGGTCGTGACGCGCGACGCTTCTTGGTGCCGGTCGCGATCTGCTTCGTGGTGCGCTTCACGCAGCGCGGCAACACCTTGACGGTGGTGTGCCGGCTCTGCGCCAGGATCTCGCGGTCGGTCAGCTCAGCGTCGCCGGTCTCAGTGAGGTCGCCATGCCGGAAGCTGGCGAATGACAACTCGTCGCGCAGCTCGGCGGCGCGGATGACCTGTTTCACCTTGCGGCTCATGTGAGTGAAGTCGGGAACGTCCGGTTGCGGCCATGTGGGCGATGGCCCCTTGCTTCCCCAATCCCGGCGCAGCATCAAGCCACCAGTTCGGTTGCGCTTGATCTCGTCTAGCTCGGTCATCAACTCGGGATACAGCGCGACTTCCGTCTCTGGATCGAATAGCGGAATCCAGCTCTCCGAGCCGGTCTTGGCATCGATCACCCGCACCATGTTCGGCCGCTCTTTCGGCCGGAAGTGCGAGACATCGAACGTCGCGAAGATGCCGGTCTCCCGCTGCAGCCATTCCCATCCGATCAAGGCGGCGGTCGCCGGCGACGGCAAGCCCAGCTCCACTGCCTTCGCGCGGAAGGCAACAAGCTCGTCATAGTTCGCGGTGGGGGTCTCGCGATCGGAAGATTCCAACCCCATCTTGGCGAACGGATTGACCATAGGAATGGTCCCATCGACGACCTTCTTGGGATTGCGGCGTGAGCAGATAAACCATGCGCGGCGGCAACTCCTCATCGCGTGGTTGACCGTGGTGCTCGACCCTGTTGCAGTCCTCGTCGGTCTTCTTGATGACCAACAGCTTGTCGTAGAGCTCATCGGCGGCCGTCAATCGCCTTTGGCCGAGGCGCGTGCCGTCTTTCAGGACGTAGCCACCGACCAGCTTAAGTCTGACTTCGTGGTTGCGTGGAGTCTTTCCAAACAACGTGCCAGCTGACTCGCGTCGTCGATGATCGAGACATTCTAAGTCGCAGCGCACGCATTTGCGTTGCGGCTACGATAGCATCGCTCTAAAGAGGCGGTGCAGATCGCTGGCAATCTGACGTTGTCGATGCGTGCACGCGCAACCATCTCGGAGTGCGAGTCTGCGGAGGAGCTGGTTCACAGCGCCATAAGTATTGCCGGAATTCAGACGCGGAGAGCGGATCTTCATCCACGGTCGTTGCAGGCCGAGCGTGGGGCCGTTTCACGTCGGGTGACGTGCTGTTGATGAAGGACTTTCTGGGAATGCGACGTGCGGACGGGGTTGGGACGGCAGCTCGCTTTGGTGCGACACTGCTGGGTGGAGTGGCGTTGTTGGCGTGGTTCGAATCGCCCGCTGAATCCCAAACACCGCAAGGCGTGAACTCGCTTCCACCCGTTACCGTCGATGCTCCGACGCAACAGTCAGTCCGCCGCGTGCCGACCAAACGAAATGCCGCCCGGGTTCGATCAGCTTCACGGCGCACCACGGCGCCTGGCACCCCGCAAACCGAAACCGTTGTAGTGCAATCGCAGCCGTCGAAGACCGGTGTCGTGCCCGCCTTTGCAGGCGGCCAGGTCGCTCAAGGCGCGCGGCTGGGACTGCTCGGAAACACCGACACAATGAAGTCACCGTTCAACGTGACGAGCTATACGGACAAGTTCATCCAAGATCAGCAGGCGGCGACGGCTGCCGATGCCTTGATCCTGGATCCTTCCGTGCGCAGTTCCCACCCAACGGGTGGTGTGCTCGATTCCTTCAACATTCGCGGCTTCCCAATCAACGAAGGTAACAACGGTGAGTTCGCGTTCGAGGGTCTCTACGGGATCGCCCCGACCTACCGCATCTTCACTGACTACGTCGAGCGCATCGAAGTGCTCAAGGGCCCCTCGGCCGCGTTGTCAGGCATTGCACCCAATGGCGGCGTCGGCGGCGTCATCAACGTTGTGCCTAAGCGCGCGGGAGAGGACTTGACCCGCTTCACCGCGGATTACGGCTCGGCCGCACGGTTCGGCGGTCACTGGGATGTTGCGAGGCGCTACGGCGACAGCAAGGAATGGGGCGTGCGCGCCAGCGGCAGCCTGCGCGGCGGCGACACGCCCATTGACCGCCAGTCCGAAACGACGGGTGTCGGGTCGTTGGCTCTCGACTATCAGAGCGAACGGTTCAGGTCTTGGCTCTATCTCATCGCCCAGACCGATCGGTTCGATGCTCCCTCGCGTCCCTTCCTGATGGCCCCCGGCCTACAAGTGCCGAAGGCGCCGGACGGTCGGCTAAACGTGACGCAACCCTGGGAATGGTCGCGCATCAACGATCAATCTGCCTTGTTGCGTACCGAATACGATCTAAGCGATCAGGTTACGCTGTTCGCCGACATCGGCGGATCGCAGACCAATGTCGAGCGCTTCTTCGGTCTTCCGACGATCATCAACACGCGCGGAGACACGACCTCGACGCCCCAGTTCTTCGGCCTGAGCATTGATCGATACACATACGATGGCGGCGTCCGCACCCGTTTCGATACCGGCTTCGTCCACCATGCCGTCGCCTTCCAGGCCTCGGTTTATCATGACGAGCTGTACCGGCGGCTAACCAATGGCAGTCCGGTCGCGTCGAACATCTATAGTCCGAGCGTGGCGCCAACTCAGTTCGCAAACGAGATCCCCGGGCGCCCTCGGCTCTCGGACAGTCAACTCACGGGGCTCTCGATTGCTGACACCTTGTCCGTGCTCGATGAGCGCGTCCTGTTGACACTGGGTGTCCGGCGCCAGGGCGTCGAGGCGAACAACTATGTCTCTAATGTCGGAACGCCCTTGAACTCCTACGACAAGAGCGCCACCACTCCGGTGGTCGGCCTCGTCGTCCGTCCCCGAGACAACGTCTCTCTGTATGCGAACTACATCGAAGGCCTCAGCAAGGGCGACATAGCGCCGGTGCAGACGGGTGTTTCCAATGGCGGCGAGATACTTCCGCCCTACATCGCCAAGCAGTACGAGGCCGGCATCAAGGTGGACTTCGGCCGGGTCGCAACCACCTTCAGCGCCTTCGAGATATCGAAGGCGAGTGGCGAGCTGTCCGCCGGGCGCTTCGCAGCGACCGCCGCACAGCAAGTCCGTGGGCTCGAGTTTAACGTCTACGGCGAACTCAGGCCCGATGTTCGTGTCCTCGGAGGCGTTTCGGTGCTGGATGGCACCCTGACGAAGACCGCCGTCGCGGCAAACGTCGGCAATACGCCAATCGGCGTTCCGAATGTGCAGGCCAATATCGGAGCCGAGTGGGATCTCCCGTGGATGAGAGGGCTCACTTTGAATGGGGCCGTCATCTACACGGGCAAACAGTTCGTCGATACAGCGAACAAACAGCCGATCCCGGATTGGACGCGACTCGATCTCGGCGCCCGCTACACGACGGTGATCAACGGCAAGAAGACGGTCTTCCGCGCAAACGTCCAGAATGTGACCGGGACGGAATACTGGTCCAGCGTGGCCTCATTCGGAACGTTCTTCCTCGGAGCACCGCGCACGTATCTCCTGTCGATGAGCGTGGACATGTAATCGCTGCTCTTACAGTTCGGTGATGCGCTTCATGGATGCTTGGGAAGACTCGGTTAAGCACTTAGAAGATGGCGTGTGCACGACGCGTGCACCGGGAGATCAACAAGAATCTCATCACGGCCAAGGTGAGCAGACATTGCGAGGTGCGCCTTGGGTTGGTCGACGAGCACAGACAATGTTTTCGAGGGCAGGGAAGACGGGGTAGACTGACGGGCAGCATCAGTACAGGCATCCTCTCGATTTGCCGCCTGAAGAACTCGGTTGCCGTGCTACGACTCAAACAAGAGCTGCAGCTCCCGATGTTCGCTCGGTCGTCTCCATGTAGTTTTGGTCTACCACCCGCAGCGTCCGCCGCATCATGCCGTCGACAATTGCAGTCGACTTGCTTGGACGCACATATATCGCGGTGGACTTGAGCAGCCACGGCAACGCCGCCTGCTCGAGCCGCTCCTCATAGGCGTTGCGCATCATGTCGAAGGCCTGCAAGCCGGGACCCGCCAGGATGACATGATGCGGGCGCAGCACCGATATCGTTGCGGCGACCGCCTCGGCAAGCGCGTGCCCTGCGTGCCGGAACAATTGCTCGAGGCGGGGATCGCCGCCCCGTGCTCTGTCTCGCAGCAAAGCCATCTGCGCCTCGGACGGCTGTTGCGAGACCGCAGGCGGCAGGTCGACAAAGGTGCGAGCGTCGCGGTAGAGCGCATAATCGGCGAGATAGGCTTCGACGCAGCCACGCTGGCCGCAGCGGCATTGAGGTCCGTTCGGCGCTAACTTGACATGACCGATCTCGCTGCTGGCGCCGACGCCCCAGCGTGCCTCACCGTTGACGACGACGCCCATCCCGACGCCATGGCCGACCGTGATCGTGGCCGCCAGGCCCTCCGCCAGTGCCGGTTCGGCCGCCGCGAGGGCCAGCGCAACCGGAACGGCGTCGTTCGCCATCACGACATCGACCTTGAAGATCCGGCGGATCGGCGTCGCCAGATCGACGTCGGTGACCGACAGTGCCGGACTCCACAGATGGCGGCCGGTGTCGGCGTTTACGATGCCCTGCAGCGCAATTCCAATTCCCAGCAGCCGGCCGCGCGGGGTGCCCGTCGCGTCAAGCATTGCATCAATTTGCGCGATCACGATATCGCACAGTGCGCCTGCATCGAGAGCGCGCGTCTCGAGTGCGAGTCGCGATTGCGCCAAGCCAGAGCCACTGAAATCCGCGATCAGTGTCTCAATCAGGTTCATGCGCAGGGAGACCGCAACGATGCGGCCAAACTCCGGGTTCAGGGTCAGCTGTATCGCCGGCCGGCCACGACGACGGCCATTCGGCCCGTCCGCATCCTCTTCGTCGGTATCGTCGGCCCACGACGTCGCCGCCGCTGTCACGGTCTCGCACAGCAGCTCTTCCGCTATCAGCCTCGACGTTATGGCCGAAATGGCCGCGAAGCTCAGCCCCGTATTACGTGCGAGCTCCACGCGCGGCAATGGCCCCTGACGTCGCAAGGCTTCGACAAGGCGGCCGCGGTTCGATCCGCGGGCTGCGCTTGAAGCACGTCTCGGTGGGCTCGGGCTGCTCATCCATGCTTTCTTTTAATTCGCCCCGTGAAGTTAATCAACGGGCGTGCACTGAGTGTGATCAAAAAGGCACAACTAGAGACTGTCGTATCGTATCGCATTTACTCCCATCGCAACCTGTGTACTATCAGTGCTTGAAGACCTGTGTACTATCAGTGCTTGAAGAAATGGACAAAGTCATCCTTGACGAAGGTTCTGTCCCGCGTAATTTCTTCTTTGCGTAAATAAAATAAGGCGCAAAAGCGCCAAGCGTGACGCCCGCATACCGGGAGTGACAAGGGAGGTGCACATGAACAGCTCAATGAAGAAATGGATCGTGCCGTTGTTCGCGAGCGCAGCCGTGCTCGCGATGACCACCGGTGTGACGCAGGCGCAGCAGAAAAAGACCATTGCGCTGGTGACCAATGTCGCGGCCGACTTCTGGACCATCGCCGGCCGCGGGCTCGAGAAAGCGCAAAAGGAGCACCCTGAATACAATGTCGAGTTGATCGTCACCAACGAAGGGACCGCGGCGGGCCAGCGTCGCGAGTTGGACGACCTGCTGGTGCGCGGCGTCGCCGGAATCTCTATCTCTGTAGACGATGCACCGCACGCAACCGAAGAACTCAACAAGGTCGCAGCCAAGACCGTGTTGATCACGACGGACAGCGACGCGCCGCAGAGCAATCGTCTTGCCTACATCGGCACCGACAACGTCTCGGCCGGACGACAGGCGGGCGAAGAAATCAAGAAGGCGCTGCCGAACGGCGGCAAGATCGCTCTGTTCGTCGGAACGATGGACGCCGACAACGCCCGCGAGCGGGTCCAGGGCATCAAGGAAGCGATCGCAGGCACCAAGGTCGAACTGGTCGACGTGTTCACCGACCAGGTGGACTTCGCCAAGGCCAAGGCGAACATGGAGAACGTGCTGGTCAAATATCCCGACATTGCGCTGTTGTCCGGCCTGTGGAGCTACGAGACGCCGCTGATCTATGACGCAGTGAAGGCGGCGGGCAAGGCCGGCAAGGTGAAGATCGTTGGCTTCGACGAGGACCAGCGCACGCTGCGGGGCATTTCCGACGGCACAATCGAATCCACGGTCGTGCAGCAGCCGTACGAGTTCGGCTATCTCTCCGCCACCAACATCATCAAGACTCTGAACGGCGACAAGTCCTGGATCCCGGCGGACAGCAAGCTGATCGTGCCGACCAAGGTGATCAGTAAGTCCAACGTCGCAGAGTTCACCGCAAATCTGAAGGAACTGCTGAAGAAGTGACTCAGTGTGCTTCACCGCCCGGCCGCCACAGGCCGCCGGGCGGTGTGCGGGAGGAAACGCCGAATGGCAGAGACGCTGCTGGAGCTCACCAGCATCAGCAAGACGTATCCCGGTGTCCGGGCCCTCGACGATGTCAGCCTGCGCGTGTACCGCGGCGAGGTGTTGGGCCTGATCGGCGAGAACGGCGCCGGCAAATCGACGCTGATGCGCGTACTGGGCGGCGTGATCGCGCCAAGCGAAGGCGTGATCCGCATCGGCGGTAACGACCTCGCCCGGATGACGGTGAGCGAGGCGACGCGGGCCGGCATCGCCTTCGTGCACCAGGAACTGAACCTGTTCGAGAATCTCGACGTCGCGGCCAATGTATTCATAGGCCGCGAGAAGCTTACTGGCGGCCCGCTGAAGCTGGTGGACAACGCGCAGATGCGCGCCCGCGTGACGCCGCTGCTGGAGCGGCTGGGCGCCGATTTCACGCCGAACACGCCGGTCGACAACCTGTCCATCGCGGAGCGGCAGATGGTGGAGATCGCCAAGGCGCTCTCGATCGACGCCCGCGTGATCATCATGGACGAGCCGACCTCCAGCCTGACAATTTCGGAGACCGAACGGCTGCTGGAGGTGATTGCCGACCTGAAGGCGCACGACATCTCGGTGATCTATATCTCTCACCGGCTGGGTGAGATCATGACCTGCGCTGACCGCGTCGTGGTGCTGCGCGACGGGCGCACGGTGGGAGAGCTGGCGCGGCACGAACTAAGCCATGCCGCAATGATCCGTCTGATGATCGGTCGCGACCTGAAGGCGCTGTATACGCCGCCGAAACGGTCGCCGCAGCCGGGCGGCTGCGATATCGTCGGCCTCGTGACCATCGCCTATCCTGACCGGCAAATTGATCTTTCCGTGCGGCGCGGAGAGATCCTCGGTCTGGCAGGGCTCGTGGGTGCTGGCCGCACCTCCCTGGCCCGCGCGGTCTTCGGCATCGACCCGTTGCTGGGCGGCGAGATCAGGATCGGCGACGCGCCGGTCGGTGTCGCGTCGCCGCGCGACGCCATCAGGCAAGGGATCTATCTGGTGCCGGAGGACCGCAAGAAATCCGGGCTGGTGCTGGAATTGCCGATCCGGGAGAACGTGACGCTCGCGAGCCTGCTGAATTATGCGCGGATGTGGCTGGTCAACGGCGCGGTCGAGCGCAAGATCGCGAAAGAACAGGTGCGGAGCCTGTCCATAAAGGCGCCGAGCATCGATATGGAGGCCGTGACGCTCTCCGGCGGCAACCAGCAAAAGGTAGTGCTGGGCAAGTGGCTCTCCATGCAGCCGCGGGTGATGTTCTTCGACGAGCCTACCCGTGGCATCGATGTCGGTGCCAAGAGCGAGATCTACGCGCTGATGCGCGACCTCGCCGACCAGGGCGTCGCGATCGTGATGATCTCCTCGGACATGGAGGAGGTCATCGGCGTCTCCGACCGGGTGGCAGTGATGCATGAAGGCGCTGTCAGCGGTGTGCTGGAGCGCGAGCAGTTCAGCGAATACAACGTGCTGCGGCTGGCGATCGGCCAAGCGCTGGAAACGGTGGAAGCCGCGGCGCCATGATGAAGAAAGAACTCGGCCTGTGTCTGCTGCTTGCAGTGATCTCCGCCATCACCGGCGCGATCAATCCGGCCTTCCTATCGTTGGTGAACTTGCTGAACATGGCCAATCTGATCGGCCTGTTCGGTGTGTTCGCGCTGGGCGAGGGGCTCGTGATCATCACCGGAGGCATCGATCTTTCGCTCGGCTCGATGTTCGCGCTGCTTGGCGTCGTCTTTATCGACCTTCTGACGACTTATCAGATTTATTGGCCCTTCGCGCTGCTGCTGGTCCTGTTGGGCGGGCTGGCGCTGGGAGGCATCCAGGGCTTCCTGATCACGCGGCTGAAAATGCAGCCCTTCATAGTGACGCTGTGCGGATTGCTGATCTATCGCGGCGCCGCGCGCTACTATACGAGCGACTCGACACGCGGCTTCGGCTACGGTGACGAGGCTAGCACGCTGAGCACCATCGCCTCCGGCAATATCGGGGGCATCCCGAACACCTTCATCTTCCTGATCATCCTTGCGCTGATTCTCGGCGTGCTGCTGCACCGCTCCGTCTATGGGCGCTGGCTCTATGCCGTCGGGAAAAACGAGGAAGCAGCACGCTTCTCCGGTATCAGCACAAATATCGTGATCGCGACCGCCTACATCATCAGCGGCGGGCTCGCCGGGATCTCGACCGTGTTGTTCGTGTTCTATACCAACTCGGTCTCTCCGAGCTCCTTCGGCAATTTCTACGAGCTCTATGCGATCGCGGCTGCCGTCCTGGGTGGGTGCAGCTTGCGCGGCGGCGAGGGCTCCATTCTCGGTATTGTGCTGGGGACGGCGCTGTTGCAAGTGCTGCAGAACCTGGTGAATATCCTGGGCATCCCCAATTCCCTGAACTTCGCGGTGATGGGGACGGTGATTCTGGTCGGCGTGCTGGCGGATCAGCAATTGCAGGCCCGTCGGCGGCGCAAGGCGGCGCTGGCCAGCTTGGCCCGCACGGCGCCGAGATCGACACTTGTGCAAGCAAAGCAGAGCGCATCACCGCCCCGCGTGGCGGCGTTGCCAACGAGAACAGGCGATCAGGCATGAGAGGCACGTTCCAGGCTGGAGGGCTTTGGGCGGGGACGTGACCACAAAAATAGACAAAGCTCGGGGACGCTTGGAGAGCAGAAAATGTTGCATAGGTCTGTGAAGACAGCGCGCGTGTGGGGGGCGGGGATTGCTTTGTCATCTCTATTGACTGGTGGAGCATATGCGGCCGATCCTTTAACGAAAGCTCCGCCTGTTCCTTATGCTGAGACCGATGATTTCTGGACAAGACCGTATCTGTTCGGCGATCTCGGCAGGACCAAGCTGAAGGAGCAGGGCATCGATCTGGGCCTGACGCTGGGTAATGAATCCGTCGGCAACCTGTCGGGCGGAAGCAGGAACACCGCGGCCAACGCTGGACAGCTGTGGTTCGGGGCCAAGCTCGATATGGGGAAGCTTGCCGGCATCCAAGGCGGCACGGTCGGCCTCACGCTGGTCCAGCGTTTCGGCGACAACCTGAATACCGAGGCAGGCATTCCGGCCTTGCAGCTGACCAACGAAGTTTTCGGCCGCGGAAATATTTTTCGCCTGACCCAACTCTACTACTCGCAGAAGCTTTTCAATGATCAGCTTGAACTCAAGGGCGGCCGTCTTCCAGTCGGCTCCGACTTCTTCTTCGGTCTGTGCGAGTTCATCAACCTGACCTTCTGCGGCGGCCAGCCCGGCAACATCCAGGGCGGCTACATCTATAACTGGCCGGTGAGCCAATGGGCCGGCGTCGTCCACTACAACTTCGCCAAGGATTTCCAATTGTCGGTCGGCGTCTACGACGCCAATCCGAATTATCTGACGACGTCGTCGCCCAGCATCTACTTCTTGCCGGGCGTCCCTGGCTCGAACCCGGCCACGGGTGTGCTGGTGCCGGTGGAGTTGGTCTGGGCGCCGAAAAGTCCCCTAAACGGGACCTGGAGATTGGGCGGCTGGTATGACAGCGCGTCGACGATCGATGGTGGCCTTCCGGGTGTCGTTCAGGTCATCCCTGGCGTCGGTGGTGTCCCGACCCAGTTTCTGGGAGATCAACGAGGCCGCTGGGGTGTTTATGAGTCGATCCTGCAGCGCTTGACCGTTGACGGGCCCGGGGCACTGGGTTGGTATACCTTCCTCAATACGACGGTCGCCGATCACCGGACGTCGTTCCAGGACTACCAGATCGCTTTGGGCTTCAAGCACACCGGAACATTCTACTGGCGTCCCGAGGATGAAGTCGGCTTCGCGGTGGGCACGACCCACGTGAATTCGGCTGCCTTTGGCCCGAATGCAGGCGGCAACGAAGTCCCGATCGAAGTCTGGTACGGCTGGCAGGCGACCGGCTGGATGAACCTCAAGTTCGATGCGCAGTATGTGATCAATCCTGGCGGGCGCGGGTTTAATGCCGCCGGCGTGAAGACCGACAATGCCTGGGTCCTTGGCATGCGAACCGAGGTCCACTTCTGATGCGGCGGTAGGCTCATCCGGGTCAACGTATCTGGCGTGCCTCTTCAGGCGTCGGCTTACGCCAAGTTAGCCAGCACCTTGAAGCTCTCCGAAGCCAGCCGAAGGCTGGTCTCCGGAGCGGCTAAGGGCCGGCGCCGACGAAGGCAGGCTGCGCGAGGAGCGCCTCATTTCGCATCACGGGGCTTTTGAGTGAAGCACCCGACAACTTCACCTGCCGAGATTTCGTCGACGAACGCAGGTGACGGCGCAACTCGACAGATCAGTTTGGATCTAGCTTGCTGTGGCTAGCTCAAATTGAGCTCATGCTGGATTGGACCGAGAGTTTTGCAACTAGTTCTAAGCCGGCGTGTGCACCGGGAGATCAAGAAAAATCTATCGAGGGCAAGCGTGAGCGGTGATGCGACCGCAGCAGACGTTCGGCGGCATAGTTGCAGTGATGGAAAAAACGGCGTCGGCGGCTCGAGTCGCTTCCCCGCCACGTGGCGCCACAATTGATGATTCCTTGGACAAGCTAGTGGCCGCCCCTCAGCCGAGATCGTGTAGATCTTTGCCCAGCGGCGGTGTCAGGCGAAACGTCGAAAAAACGACCTTCAACCCGGCCCGCTCGGGTGTGCAGGCCATCGGACCCACGAGGTATGAGCTTGCCTTGGCGAATGGCGACAGCCGCATGAGCGGCCAGAGCTTGCCATCGGCCGAAGCCTGCAAGCGAAGGACGCCGTTCGCGACGGTCGCGCGCACCCAGAATTCGCGGGCGTCATGCTCATAGGGCGCCGTCGCCCAGTCCGATCTCCCGTCGGTGAGCACGCTGGCAAGCATGGCGCGACCGTCCGAGAACTCGATCCCAGCCTTGACCCAACGCTGCTCGTCGATGCGCACCATGATGCCGGCTTGATCATAGAGTGCCTGAAAGTCACCCTGGACGCGCAACTCTGCGGTGAATGCCTCGGCGGTCGGGAAGCCCAGGAAATGCCCGCTGTCCCGGCTGAAGCCGTAGTGGGTTTCGCGCCAGAAGTCGGTGGCTTTGTCCGTGACGATCTGAAGGCTGTCGCCCTGCGCGGACCATCGTTCCGGCTCGTTCAGCCACACGCCGTCGTTTCTGCGGAAGATCGGATCGCTCATGTCAAACCTCGGTTAGCGGTTCCGGCCGATGTCGCGGAATAGTATGCCCGAGTGATAGAACGACTGATGCGAATTCAGAGTCTGGTTAAACTTGATCGAACCAGACTCTGTCTGTCAGCTCTCATGACTGCCTTGACGGTCAGAGGATCAAAGCAGCCCGTTCTTCTTCAAGATGGCTTGAGCATTATCCTTCGTAATCAGCATCGTGGGCAGGGTGATGACCGGTTGCAGCTGCTCGCCCTTCAAGAGTTTGACGGCCTGGCGCAGGCCCTCGGCTCCCGGCGTTGCATAGAGGAATGTTGCTGTAAGCTGCCCCTTGCTGACCCAGGTCACGCCTTCATCTGGCAGCCCGTCGATGCCGAGAATGAACTTGATGTCCTTGTCGCGGCCGGCGTCCTTGGCGGCGAGATAAGCACCATAGGCCATCGGATCGTTGTGCCCATAGACCAGATCGATCTTCTCGTTATTGCGGAGCGCCGTCGTCATGATGTTGTAGGCCTTATCCTGCTTCCAATCGCCTGACTGGTTATTGAGCAGATTCTTGATGCCCGGCTCCTTGTCGGTGAAAGCATGGAAGCCGTCGTGCCGATCATGTGCAGGTTGGGTGCCCATGCCGCCCCAGATCTCGACGACATTGCCGGTCGCCTTGCCGGGACCGCCAAGCAGCTTGACCGCGTGTTCACCGGCTGCGCGACCGATTGCAACATTGTCGCCACCGATAAATTGGGTGATCCGCCTAGTATCGACGTTGCGATCCAGCACGATTACTGGAATCTTGGCGTCGATCGCCTTCTCGACGACGCCGGTCAGCCCCGCCGACTCCTTCGGAGAAATCAGGAGGACATTGACCTGCTGCACGATCAGGTTCTCGCAATCGGCGACCTGCTTTTCCGTCTTGTCCTGTCCGTCGGTAATCACAAGGTCAACATCTGGCTGATTCTTTGCCTCGGCTTGGATGTCTTTATTGAATTGAACGCGCCACGGCTCGAGCGTAGTGCATTGGCTGAAGCCGACTTTCCACTTGGCCGCCGCTCGAGCAGGCGTCCAGCCGGCCGGCATATAGACGGTCATCGCGGCACCAGCCATGGTGGTCGACAATTTCAAGAATTCACGACGCTTCATCGAGGTCCTCCCTTGCAAATTGCGCCTTTGCAGCGCTCGGCAGCCGATAGGATGCGGCTGTTTTGGGATCGACGTTCGCTTCCTGCGATCGGCTGAACCGCCATCGCGCGAAGAGCTGGCCGAGATTCTGTTCCTGCACCAGTACGGTGCAGACGATGATCAGCCCCTTCATCAGCAACTGGACATTAGAGTCGATATTCTGAAGCTGAAGAATGTCGGAGAGCAAACCGAAGATCAGGACGCCGACGAAGGTGCCGGCGAGACCACCTCGGCCGCCCATCAGGCTTGTTCCACCGATTACGACTGCGGCGATTGCGTCGAGTTCGAGTCCGGCGCCGGCATCGGGCTTGCCTTGTCGGTACTGCGCGACGAACAGGACGCCTGCAATACCTGCCAGAAGTCCGGAGAGCAGATAGGCCGTGAGCTGGATCTGGGCGACCCTGATGCCTGACAGCTTGGCGGCCTCGACATTTCCGCCGATCGCGTAGGCATAGCGGCCAAAAGTCGTGAAACGCAGGATCGCACCGAATAGGATGATCGCCGCCAGAAAGAAGACGCTTGGCACCGGCAAGATGCCCCACAGCATCGAACGGAGAAGCTCGAATGCTTCGGTCGCGTTGGTGCCGGTGTAGACCGGCACTACGGCATTGTCCTGCCCTGCGGTGAGCCGCGCGATACCAAGGGCACTTACCATCATTGCCAGCGTGGCGATGAATGGCTGCAACCGTCCGCTGACGATCAGAAGTCCGTTGACAGTGCCGAGCAGCAGCGCGAGGCTCGGCGCGACCAGGAGGACGCCGAGAACACTGAACTTGGTTGTCACCTGGCTCGCCGTCCACCATGCAATTGCGATGGCGGCGACAAGGCCGAGCAGCCCTGGTATACCTATGGTGTGCCAAGGCGAGAGCGCGTTCTCGCGGCGCCGTCCGGCACCGACATCATGACCGCGCGCGAGGCCGGTGAAGATAAAGCGCGCCACCAGTGCTACGGCAGCGCCGCCTACAATTGTCGCGACCGGCACTCCCATCGCGGAAGCGGCGGTCCAGCCGGGTTTGGTAAGCAGCATCGCACAAATAACAGTCGAAAAGCCCATGATCGACCCGACCGATAAATCGATGCCGCCGAGCAGAATGACCAGCGTCATGCCGGTCGCGACCAGCCCTGTGATCGAGACCTGGCGCAGGACGTCTGTCAGATTTGCGTAGGACAGAAAGATATTGTTGCCGGAGGACGTATGCGGCGAAGTGAGCGCGCCGATCAGGCACATGATCAGCAGACCCCAATAAAGCTTGGTCCGCGACAGGAGCCGAAGTACCTTCACATTGGTGCTCCCTGCGACCACTCCGCCATGCCGGGAGCAGCAAGACGCATCACGGTCTCTTCCGTTGCTTCCTCGCGCCGCAGAATGCCGGTCTGCCGTCCCTCGCACATCACGAGAATTCGGTCAGACAGCAGCAGAAGCTCGGGCATTTCCGACGTCACCACGACGATGCCGAGGCCTTGCTTGGCGAGATCAAAGATCAGCCGGTATATTTCCTGCTTGGCGCCGACATCGATGCCGCGGGTTGGCTCGTCAAGCAGAAGAATACGAGGCTCGGTCGCTAGCCATTTGCCGATCACGATCTTCTGCTGATTACCGCCGGAGAGTGACGCGGCTACCTGACCGATGCCCGTGCAACGGACCGAGAGTCTGCGGACCATGTCGGCGGCCAATCCGCGTTCTCTTGCGAAAGCGCGCAAGCCAAACTGCGACATCGCTCCGATTGAAGGCAGGGCGATATTGTCACAGATCGAGGCAGAGAGATGCAGCCCGCGTTCCTTGCGGTCTTCGCTGACGAGCGCGAGGCCAAGACGATAGGCATCGGCTGGCGAGTTGATGTCGACGGCTATGCCATCGATCGCAATCTCGCCGCCCCGCCAGCCGCGCACGGCTCCAAAGATCGACTCCAGGATCTCCGTCCGGCCGGAGCCAAGCAGGCCGCCGATGCCTAGGATCTCGCCCCGCCTGAGTAGAAAGCTGATGCCGTGCAGAGTCCGTCGCCAGCCGCGCGAACTGAGCGTGTCGAGCGTCAAGTCGCGCACGGAAAGGACGACCGCGCCGTCATTCGCAGCGGCAACCCGGTCGCTTGCGGCGATGTCGCGCCCAACCATCGCCGAAATGATCGCACGGTGAGACAACTCGTCGATCGGAGCCGTCACCACCCGCCTTCCGTCGCGCAAAACAGTTACCCGATCGGCGAGATCGAGAACCTCCTCAATCCGATGCGACGTGTATATGATCGCGACGTCTTCGCTCGCGAGCTGGCGCACGATCTTGAACAGCGTCTCGCATTCCGAAGAGGACAATGCCGAGGTCGGCTCGTCCATGATGAGGATGCGGGCGTTCAGCGATAAGGCCTTGGCGATTTCCACCAGCTGCTGCTCGCCGACACGCAATTCAGCAACGCGGCTTTCGGGGGCGATCTTGACCCCGAGACGTTGCAAGAGCCGCCCGGCCGCCCTGACGATGCGGCGGCGATCGATGAACACGGCGCCGATCAGCGGCTCACGACCGAGGAAAATATTGTCAGCCACGCTCAGCTCGGGAACAAGATTGAGCTCCTGATGGATGATCGCAACGCCTGCTGCCTCGGCGTCGCGGACGCCGGCAAATGACACGGCGTGGCCCTCGACCTGGATGGCACCGTCATAGCTCGTGTGTACGCCGGCGAGAATTTTCATCAATGTGCTTTTGCCGGCACCGTTCTCGCCCATCAATGCATGCACTTCGCCGTAGCGCAGATCGAAGTCGACGTCGTCGAGCGCCTTGACGCCTGCAAAGGACTTCGAAACGTGCTCTGCAGCAAGGACAATTTGCCCAGCCCTGCCGGCCAACTCGACCGTGCGAGAGGAGCGGGACCCGGCCCGTTCATCTTCTCCGAGAGCGCCGAAGCGTGTCTCCATCAGGCTGCTCCTCCCGGCGCGCCCTTAGTCTTTGGAGACATTGAGCCGCAGGTGTTCGCTGCGTATTTTTCTGATATGCTAGTTATATCAGTCG
The DNA here is from genome assembly GCF_001641635.1 of Bradyrhizobium centrolobii. GTDB lineage: Bacteria > Pseudomonadota > Alphaproteobacteria > Rhizobiales > Xanthobacteraceae > Bradyrhizobium > Bradyrhizobium centrolobii. The sequence continues at coordinate 12,921 of NZ_LUUB01000024.1, read as the reverse complement.
CTATTCGTCAAGCCATTTAGTTTCCGAATTGGCTTCACGCCACCGGGAAAAATCAGTCGAGGGATTACGGCATGCATTCAGTTGGTGGGTTCAGCGGAGGGACGGCTGCAGCACGAGGACGCAGGGCAGGGGGGTCAAAAGTCGACCAGGCCTATGTGGCGCTCAAGCGAGCCATCGTTTCAGGCGCGCTCGCACCGGATACCCCGATCGACAAGAACGAGTGGTGCGCCGCGTTTGAGGTGTCCAAGCTCTCTATCACGACCGCGATCAACCGGCTCGCTTTCGAGGGGCTTGTGGTGGTCGAGCCGCAACGCGGATCTTACGTGGCCAAGATTCACCTTGATGATATGCGGCAATGGATGTTGATGCGCCGTGCATTGGAGGTTGAGGTTGTCGGGGTCTGTGCGGCCGAGATGTCGGACGATGCGATCGCGGCGCTTCGTCAGAATCTCGCCTACCAAAAGACCGCCATCACCAGCGGAGATCTTGAAGGCTTCCACGAACTCGACACCAGATTTCATCGCCAGATGACCGAGGGCCTGAGTCTTGCACGAGTTGGCGAGGTCCTCGATCCGATCCGAACGCATCTTGAGCGCGTCCGCCGAACGCTGCTGCCGGAGCCGGGACGGCCTGAGGGAACTTTCCGCGAGCACGAAGCGATCTTTCACGCGATCGCCGCGCATGAGCCGGATCGGGCGAAAAGCGAAATGGCGAACCATCTCGATCGCGTATCGCGCGAACTGCAATCCTTCGTCGCAAGACACCCCGACTTCTTTGAAAATTGCGTCCCGATCGAAGCACGGATGCGTGAGTTGACCGGTGACAACCAAAAAACACGAGAATGAAATCAACGAACGAGAGCCGCCGGCGCGAGGAATCGAACTTTTGTGTTTACCTCCGCGGCACAGAGCTGCGTGATCTGCAGCGACGCTGGACGTGTTGTTTCGTCTGATGTTTCGGCTCAAATGCGAGGCAGCATGGGCGGAGCTTTCCGGGAGCGTCAGGCTTCGCGCTCCGCTTCAAGCACAATTCCCTTCACCCACTTCCGCTAAATCCGTGGGAATAAGAAAGGCCTCTGCGGTCCGGCGCTTTTCTTCGGCCAGATCAACCCGGCATTGAGACAGGCAGTTTGGTAAATCCTTCGCGCGATGTCCGCGTTAGGCCAAATGCGAACTATCCGAAACCGCGGCTCTTGGCGCCACCCGGACATTCCGTGGATGAGTCGGGCTCACGCTTCGATTGCGTTCTTGATGCGTTGTCGTGTCAGCGGTAGATCGCGCAGGCGCTTCCCGATGGCATTGGCAACCGCATTTGCGATCGATGCAGCCGCAGGACCCTGGCCAACCTCGCCACTGCCCAAAAACGGCTGGCCGGGACGATCGATCAGATGAACCTCTATGCTGTCCGGAACTGCATTGAACCGCAAGATCGGGTAGGTTTGCCAATCGATGCTGGTGATCCTCGTATCGTCGAAGATCACGCTCTCATAGAGCGTCCAGCTCATCGACTGCACGATTGCGCCCTCGATCTGGTTGATCAACCCGTTAGGATTAACAATTTGTCCAGCATCGACTGCGGCAACAGCACGCACAAGGCGTGCGCGACCGGTGTCGCGGTTGACCCCGACTTCGGAGGCGATGGCGCAATAGGCCGCGAGGTTCTTGTAGCGGGCGAAGGCAAATCCGTAGCCGTGGTCGGTCGGCGGCGTCTGGTCCTTCGTCCAGCCGAAGCTCCTCGCAGCTTGCTCGATCACGTCGCGAGCGCGCTGGTCCTTGAGGTGTCTCAGTCTGAACTCGACAGGATCCGTGTTTGCAACAGCCGCGAGCTCCTCCATGAAGCTCTCGATGGAAAATACATTGTGGTAGGCGCCGAGGGATCGCAGCGCAGAAACCCGGAGCGGCATCTCGGCAATGAAGTGATGCACGACCTTTGTGTTGGGAAACGAATAGATCGGGATCGCGTTGCGGTCGCCGCCGCCTTCCGGCAAAGGTAGGGGCTTTGGCTCTGGCGCGGCGATCGGTTGCGCCTTGTGTTGCGCGGCAAGCAGCGCACCGGCGCCGCCCGGGCGCATCGAATGCGTATTGCTCCACACCTCGAATTGCCAATCCGCGATCCGCCCCTCGGCTTTAACCGATGCCTTCAGTCGCGTCACCATGGCTGGGCCGAAAGGCTCCCAGGCATGCTCCTGCTCACGCATCCATTGCAGGCGAACCGGACGTCCCGGCAAAACGCTGGCGATCAGTGCCGCGTCGGCGGCGGCATCGTCGGCACCATTGTGACCGTAGCAGCCGGAGCCTTCGACGTGAATCAGGCGAACGCTTTCGAGAGGCATGCCGAGCATCTCTGCGATAGCCTCGCGGTCGGGATAGACTCCCTGGGTGTGAGTCCAGACGGTCATCGCGCCATCGGTGAACTGAGCGACCGCACATGACGGGCCGATCGAGCCGTGTGACTGATAGGGCCGTGTGTAGGTCGCCTCGAGCGTTCGCTGGCCCGTGACCGCGGGGTCGCTGAGCTCGAGGATCGTGGAGTCCCGCGACGGCAACCCGGTCAGGATCTCGCGTGGATCGCGCTGCTTTGGCAGCCTTGCGCTCTCTTGCCACCGCGCCGCGACCGCAAGCGAACTCATCGCCTTGATCGACTGAAATTCCCTTTCTGCGACCACAGCGAGGAAATCACCGTCGCGAATGACCTTGACCACGCCTGGCATCTTCTCGGCGGGCGAGGTGTCGCAGTCGGTCAGATGCGCGCCATAGCTTGGTGGCCGCACCACGCGTGCATGCAACATTCCGGGCAACCGGATATCCTGGACGTAGGCCGCGCCACCTGTGACCTTGGCGGGAATATCGACCCGCGCGATCGGTCGCGCCATTACTTTGAAGGTGGCAGGCTCCTTGAGCCGTGAGCTCGACTGCGCCTGCACGTGCAGCAGTTCGAAGGCGACCAGTTCGCCATAGGTCAACCGCATGCCATCCTGATTGACGACAGTGCCGTTCTCGGTTCGCAGGGTCTCTACCGGCTGCCTCAATCGGCGCGATGCTTCCTCAAGCAACAAGTCGCGCACTTGCGCGGCAGCGTTCTGGATCGCCGTTCCGCTGTCCTGCATGGAGTGACTTCCTGCGGTATAACCCTCGTTGGCGGTCAGCTTGGTGTCCGCCGTCACGAGCGTCAGGGATTCGAATGGCACATCGAGCTCTTCGGCGGCGATTTGTTGTAAGGCGGTCCTGATGCCTTGGCCCAGCTCGGCCTTGCCGGTGAACGCCGTGATGCTGCCGTCGGCATCGATCCGAATCCACGAATCCAGGTAAGGCGCTCGTGCAAGGCTGCCCGGTCGGCTGGGCGCGCCTGCTGATGCCTGCTCCTGGGCGGTTGCCCGGCCGAGCGAAAAGCTGACGATCAGCGCGCCGCCGCCCATCAGCACGCGACGGCGATCAAGAGTGAGGGGAGCGTTCATGACGGACTCCCGTGGCCAGCGGTCGAGTTGCCGGCTTCGCGCATCATCCGTGCGGCGCGATGCACGGCGCGCAGGATGCGCATGTGGGTCCCACAACGGCACAGATGCGGCGCGAGCGCGGACCGGATCTGCTGGTCGGTCGGCTTCGAATTGCGCTGCAACAGCGCTTGCGCACGCATCATCATGCCAGGAATGCAATAGCCACATTGCGCTGCCTGTTCCTCCATGAAGGCGCGCTGGATCGGTGCCGGCCTGTCGACTGTGCCCAGTCCCTCGAGGGTCGTGATCTGCTTGCCCACCAGCAAGACAAGCGGTGTGACGCAGGAGAGAACCGCCTTGCCGTCGACCATGACCGTGCAGGCGCCGCACTGCCCGAGCCCGCAGCCATACTTGGCTGCATTCAGCTTGATGTCGTCACGCAAGACGTAGAGCAGTGGTGTATCCGGCTCGGCCTCGATTTGGTGGTCTCGACCATTGACCTTCAAAATCATCATGGCTTGTCTCGTGGTAGCGGTTCGGTCGCTATGTTTGGCGGATCCGCCGAAGTCTGGAGGAAGGCGGCTTGGGCCTGCCGGGCCTGGGCCACGGTCTGCTCGACCTTGCTCCATGCGGGCTCGTGACCGAAGTGAGCGCGCAGATAGATCAAGAGCGCACCCACCTGTGCGTCGGTCATGCTCGGAGCGAAGCCGGGCATGATCGGGCTGCGTTCGTCGTCCAGCGCCGGCAGGCCGTACAGAATGGTGTTGGCGGCGTTGCGCGGATCCGGTGCGCTGATGGCGGTCGAGAGGTGGAGATTGAGCCCAGCATAGGGAAGTGGCCGCGAGGTTTCATGGCAGCTGGCACATGCCGCCGCGTAGATCGCTGCTCCAGTATTGGTCGCAGGCGAAACGGCATTCGGCGCGAAGATCGACGCCGATGTTTGTGGTGCCGCGGTCGGGGCTTTGTTCGCTTCGGTTCGCACTGCTTCGGCGCTGCGAATGCGGTCGGACGCGGGCGACCCGAAGAGGCCGGCGACATACGTGGCAATCGCGCGGACGTCGTCGGCGTCGACCGGCGAAAGATTGCTCACCACCTGTGCCATCGGCCCGCGTGCGACGCCATGATCCGGATGCCAGCCGCGCCGCAGGTAAGTGAATAGTGCCTGCTCCGTCCATGGGACTGGTGCCGGGGATTGCACATTGATCGCATAGGCGAGCCAGTTGTCGGCTTCGCCGCCGCCGAATGCCGCCTCTTTCCGTTCAGCGCCAAAGGCATTGCGTGGCGTGTGACAGGCGCCGCAGTGAGCCAATCCTTCGACTAGATAGGCGCCTCGATTCCATTCGCTGTTTTTCGAAGAATCGGGACGCACCTCGTCGTGACGCAAGTAGAGTAGCTTCCAGGCGGCGATGAGCGGACGCTGATCGAATGGAAACGAGAGTTGATTCTGCCGGGCCGGCGCATGGACCGGCCGGCGCGTCATGAGGTAAGCATAAAGAGCGCCATCGTCCTGGTTGGTGACATGGGTGAAATGGTCATAGGGAAATGTTGGATAGAGATGCTGGCCGGCACGGTCGACACCGGAGTTCATCGCACGCCGAAACGCCGCTTCCGACCAATGACCGATGCCGGTTTCCGGATCGGGCGTGATGTTGGTTGAATACACCGTCCCGAACGGCGTGCGCACGGGCATTCCTCCCGCGAGTTGCTCGCCGCCGCGCACCGTGTGGCAATCGGTGCAATTGCCGATGGCGGCGAGTTGACGGCCGCGCTTGACCAGTTCGGGATCGAATGATTGACGGGCGGGCGGGTCGATCGTTTCGATGGCCGGGCGCCAAACGAGCGCCAACGACGCGCCGATGATCAGCAGCACGGCTACGAGGGCCAACGCGATCCGCATTGATATGGTCATACCGGATCTTCGTGTGCGACCACGCTATAACGAGGCCTGTCCTCGCCTGTTTCGCCGAAGACCTTCCACTCACCAGATTTTGACGGTTCTCGCGATGGCGCTTTCCGGCAAGTGGCGACCGTGAATGCGGGGCACGCGACAGACGTGCCCTGGTCGGATTAGCCGATGCCCATGGACCCGACCTGACGGAACCGTTCTCACACGAGAAAGTGCTTGCGGGCCACAGAAACCCACCTTCATTCGTTTCATTGAACGACATTGCGAGTGGTTAGGGCAGCGTGCCTCAAGGTTCGGCGGCTGACGAAGTCACACGCACTCACGCGCCTTTTTCAAGTTTGTGGAACTCTTGCCGATGGTCGCAAGCTTGCGTGTCGCGCTGATTTGGCCATGGCTTGCCGGGGCGGGCCTTACGTGCGCGTCCGACATGGCCGATGCTGCCGACATTCACCATGGCGAGGGAGCGTTCGTTCGTCAGTGCGCGCTTTGCCACACCATCGACAAAGGAGGACCCAACCGTTTTGGACCAAACCTGTTCGGCATTGTTGATCGTCGCGCCGGGACAATCCCCGGGTTCCACTATTCGGCCGCATTCAAGGACACGGCATCGTGGGACTGGAATGTCGATGCTCTGCGCGGCTGGATTTCAGCACCGAAGCAGATGGTCCCGCAAAGTCCCATGAGTGTGTTTCAGGGCGTATCGGATCGCGATCGCGATGACATCATCGCCTACCTCGCAACGCGGAAGTAGGTCCCATGAGAGCGCGTACCATACCTGCTTTCGGCCTGCTTCTTGGTTCAATCGCGCTGCTTGCAAGGCTCGCGGCGCAGCCGACCGCAACGGCTGACAACAAGGTCAATAGCGGCGGGAACGAGATCGGTGGAGTTGTGACCAGCCGCTTCGGCCCGGAGGCCGGCGTCTGGGTGATTGCGGAAACGCGCGATCTCGGTACACGGTTTGCCAAGATCGTCGTAACCGACGACTTCGGCCGCTACTTGCTGCCTGATCTACCGAAAGCGCGCTATCGTCTGTGGGTCCGCGGCTATGGCTTGGTCGATTCGAAGAAGATCGACGCCGATCCCGGCAAGACGCTGAACCTGACGGCCGAGATCGCTCCCGATCTTGCGCATGCCGCGCAATATTATCCGGCGATCTACTGGTTCTCGATGCTGCACATTCCGGACAAGAACCAATTTCCTGGGACCGGCCCTAACGGCAACGGAACCCCCGAGGAATTCAAAACACAGGATCAGTGGCTCGACGTCATCAAGACAAACGGCTGCGGCAATTGCCATCAGATCGGCAATTACGCGACACGCAGGATTCCGGAAGCCTTCGCTCGGGACTCGTCGGTCGCTGCCTGGGCCGAGCGCCTGCAGGCGGGAGTTGGCGGTACCACCATGGTTCGCACCATGGGCCGGCTGCTCACGCCCGATGGCGGACATCTTGCCGCGCTCGCGGATTGGACCGACCGAATTGCGCAAGGTCAGCTGCCGGCAGCGAGTCCGCCGCGCCCAAATGGTATCGAGCGCAACCTCGTGGTCACTGTCCGCGATTGGCTCGATCCAAGACACTATCTCCATGATCTAACGGTCACAGACCGACGGCAGCCGACCGTTAACGGCAATGGCTTGATTTACGGCGCGACCGAGCTGTCGACCGACGACATGCCTGTGCTCGACCCGGTCCACAACAGCAAGAGCGTGATCAGGATGCCGGTGCGCGACGGGGAGGGAACGCCGAGTTCAGCACTCGCCAGTCCGGTGTTGGCGCCTTCGGCCTATTTCGGGACTGAGCAGGTCTGGGATAGCCACGCCAACGCGCACACCCCTGTGATGGATCAGGACGGGCGCGTCTACTTCACCGCGCAGTCACGCCCACCCAATGTCCAACCCGCGTATTGCGGCAAGGACTCGCCGCTGCGTTCGGCGCAGCTCTATCCGCTGACTGAAGCGCATGAAGGCTTCTTTCAGAATGCGCGACAGGTCACGGTCTTTGATCCCCGCACGCGAAAATTCTCCTTCATCGACACCTGTTTCGGCACCCAGCATCTGAATTTCGCCGAGGATGCCGACAACACGCTTTGGCTCGGCACCAACACCCAGGGCAAGCTCGCGGTGATCGGCTGGGTCAACACGCGAAAATTCTTGGAGACCGGCGATGCTGCGGCCTCGCAGGGCTGGACGCCGCTTGTGGTCGACACCAATGGCAACGGCAGACGTGACGAGGGCTACAACGAGCCCGGTCAACCACTTGATCCGAGCAAGGATACGCGGGTGCCGCTTGGCACCTACGGCATCTCGTGGAATCCGCTCGACGGCTCGATCTGGGGCTCGAGCCTGCGCCATCCCGGCTACATCATCCGCCTCGATCCCGGAACGAACCCGCCCGACACCGCGCTTGCCGAAGTCTACAAGGTGCCGATGCCCGGCTATGGGATCAGAGGCATGGACGTTGATCGCAACGGTGTGGTGTGGGTGCCGCTGGACAGCGGCCACATCGGCAGCTTCGATCGCCGCAAATGCCACGGCCCGCTCAATGGATCCGGCGCCGAAGGTGGCAACAAGTGTCCGGAGGGCTGGACATTCTACCCGCTGCCGGGCCCGTCGTTTCAGGGTGACTCCAGTGCTGCCGAAAACCCGTATTACGTCTGGGTCGACCAGCACAATGTTCTTGGACTTGGAGCGGACACGCCGATTGCGACCGGCAATCAGTCGGATTCGCTGCATGCACTGGTAGGCGGCCGCGTGATTGAGCTACGCGTGCCTTATCCAATGGGATTCTTCGCCAAGGGAATCGACGGTCGCATCGATGACGCCGCAGCCGGTTGGAAGGGGCGCGGTCTATGGGTGACCTCGGGCAATCGAACGCCGGTACACATCGAGGGACTTGATGCGCCCGAGCCTGGCGCGCCCGGAGCGACGGAAGCAACACGCTCGAGTCCGCTAGTGGTGCAATTCCAGCTACGGCCCGATCCGCTGGCGCACTGACACTGCCTCAGGGCGGCGAAGTGGCATCGCGTACGACGCAAAACTGCGCCGACCATTTGGGTCTCCGGAAAATTGCCACCATCAGGACTGTCCGGATTCGCTGCGCTGCCGAGCGCCGCCCCGGACCAAGCGGCCAAAGAGCTCGGACGCCGCGGCGGTGGCAGGCTTTCGCCGCGCAGCGCTCAACGGCCTACGAAGCGTCCAAGTGCGGGTTCCTCCGGCGTTGGTCTCAAGCAGCAATGCAGTCGGGCGGAATCATTCTTGAAAATCAATCCGGCCCTGACTTGCCACCGAAGAAAGCGTCTTCAGGATACAATGGGCTTTGTGAAACGCGTGTAAAGATCAGTCGACAGGCTCGAGACGCTTCCTTGGCGACCGCGCTCGGCCTATCGAGCTTCTGCCTCACCGCTCCCTTAAACTCTCCTGCCCATAGCGGATCAGCGGCGACACCAGATAATCGATGATCTTGCGCGTGCCGGTCTTGATCTCCACGGTCACGGCCATTCCGGGCGCGAGGTTGACGGTGCGGCCGTCGATGTCCATTTGCGCCCGGTCGAGCGAGATGCGGGCCGAGTAGACGAGCTCCTGGCCCTTTGGCTCGCTGGTTGAGGTCTCGGTGCCGGCCGGGGTATCTCCCGGCTTCTCCGGCGGCTTGTTGCGGACGATGGCGTCCTGGGAGACGCTGATCACCTTTCCATTTCGCAGGCCGTAGCGGGTGAAGCTGAAGGTGTCGACCTTGATCGCCGCTTCCTCGCCGGGATGGACGAAGCCGATGTCGCGGTTCGAGATCATCGCCTCGATCTCGAGGCCGCCGCTCGAGGGCACCACGACCATGAGCGTCTGCGCGGGCGTCACGACGCCGCCGATCGAATGCACCGCGAGCTGCTGCACGATGCCGTCCTCCTGTGCCGTGAGGCGCAAGAGGCTGGTGCGCTGCTCGGCCTTGACGATGTCCTGGCGCAGGCCGGCCGCTTTCTGCTCGGCCTTGGCGAGGTCGTCGAACAGGCCGCGGTTATATTCGGCCTCGGTGCGGCGGAGCGTTTCGTCGAGACCTGAGATCGCGGCATCGGCTTCGGCATAGTGGCTCTTCTGGACCAGGAGCTCCTGCTGCTGCGAGACCAGGTCCTGCATTTCTGTCAGGTATTGCAATTTCGAACCGAACTCGCGGTCGACGAGATATTTTCGCACGTCGACCCGCTGCTGCATAATGGGGATCAGGGCGCTGATCTTGCCGATCGTCGCCTCGGTGGTGGCACGCTCCGCTTTCTTCTGCGTACTCTGCCACTCGATCGAGGTGATCTTGGCCGCCTGTTCTGACGTCTGCGACGCCAGGAAACGCTTGGCGGTACGGATCTGCTCGGAGGTCGCGTGCTCGGGTGGGGTGAACTTGGCTGGGTCGCCGCCCGCAATCGCCGCGCGCAGGCGCGCGATGTCGAGCTCGCTCGCGAGCAGGTCGCTCTGGAGATGGCCGAGCTCGGCCTCGCTCATGGTGGGATCGAGCTCGATCAGGAGGTCGCCCGCCTTGACCCGTTGGCCATCCTTGACATGGATGGCGCGGACGACCGCGGTCTCGAACGGCTGGATCACCTTGGTGCGTCCGTCCGGAACGATCTTGCCGGTCGCGGTCGCGATGATGTCGACGGTGCCGATGCTCGCCCACACCAGCGCGATCAGGAATACGGCCGAGATCGATGCGGCGACCGCGCGGCCGGTCGGCGAGGGCGGGGTCTCCACGATCTCGAGCGCCGCGGGCAGGAACGCCAGCTCGTCGCGGGTGCGCGTCGGCCGGCGCAGCGAGGCCATGAGCGCCCTAGCCGACTTCATGGAGTCCCGCCTGTACCCGATGCAGCGTGGCGTAGCGGCCGCCGCTCCTGATCAGCTGGTCGTGCGAGCCGTCCTCGACGACGCGGCCGCGCTCGATGGTGATGATGCGGTCGGCGTTGCGCACCGTCGAAAGCCGGTGGGCGATGATCAGCACGGTTCGGCCCGCGGTGATCTCCCGCATGTTCTGCTGGATCACGCGCTCGCTCTCATAGTCGAGCGCGCTGGTCGCCTCGTCGAAGATGAGGACGCGCGGATTGGTGGTGAGCGCGCGCGCGATCGCGATGCGCTGGCGCTGGCCGCCGGACAGCGTGCTGCCGCGCTCGCCGATCACTGTGTCGTAGCCGTCCTGGAGCTCGAGGATGAAGTCATGCGCGCCGGCGAGCTTGGCCGCGGCCACCACGCGCTCCATCGGCAGCGCGGGATCGGACAGCGCGATGTTGTCGCGCACCGAGCGGTTGAACAGCATGTTCTCCTGGAGCACGACGCCGACCTGTCGGCGCAGCCAGGTCGGATCGACAGGCGCAAGATCATTGCCGTCGACCAGCACGCGGCCGCTCTCGGGCAGATAGAGGCGCTGGATCAGCTTGCCCAGCGTGCTCTTGCCGGAGCCGGAGGTGCCGACGATGCCGACGATCTGGCCGGCCGGAATCTTCAGATTGACGTCGCTCAGGATCTGCGGCCCGTCGATGCGGTAGCGGAACCCGACATGCTCGAAGGTGATGTCGCCGCGGATGGCAGGAAGAGCAGCGCGGCCGGGGCGGTGGGTCGGCTCCGGCGTGGTGTTGAGGATGTCGCCGAGCCGCTCGACCGACAGGCGCGCCTGGTGGAAATCCTGCCAGAGCTGGGCGAGCCGCAGCACCGGCCCGGTGACCCGCCCCGACAGCATGTTGAAGGCCACGAGTTCGCCGACCGTCAGGTTGCCGTCGATGACGAGCTTTGCGCCGAAATAGAGCAGGATCGCCATGTTGATCTTGCTCACGAACTGCACGGCCTGGCTGGCGACATTACCGAGATTGACGACGCGGAAGCTCGACGCGACATAGCCGGCGAGCTGCTCCTCCCAGCGCTTCTGCATCTGCGGCTCGACCGCCATCGCCTTCAGTGCTTCGACGCCGGTGACGCTCTCGACCAGGAAGGACTGGTTTTCCGCACCGCGCTTGAACTTCTCGTCGAGGCGCAGGCGGAACAGCGGCGTGGCGCCGGCCGAGATCGCGATGTAGAGCGGGAAGGACGCCAGCACGATCGCGGTCAGCAGCGGCGAATAGAAGGCCATCAGGCCGAGAAAGACGAAGGTGAAGAACAGGTCGATCACCAGCGTCAGCGCCGAGCCGGTGATGAAGTTGCGCAGGTTCTCCAGCTCGCGCACGCGCGCCACGGTGTCGCCGACCCGCCGCGCCTGGAAGTAGGACAGCGGCAGCGCCAGCAAATGATGAAACAGCCGCGCGCCGAGCTCGACGTCGATGCGGTTCGTCGTGTGGGAGAAGAGGTAGGTGCGCAGCGCGCCGAGCACGACTTCGAAGATCGAGATCGCGACGATGCCGGCGACAAGGACGTCGAGCGTGCCGAGGCTGCGGTGCACCAGCACCTTGTCGATCACCACCTGGAAGAACAGCGGCGACACCAGCGCGAAGATCTGAAGGAAGAACGAGGCGACCAGGACCTCGCCGAGCAGGCCGCGATAGCGGTTGATCGCGCCCATGAACCAGGTGATGTCGAAGCGCCGCGACAGCTCGACGAGGCCGGCGCGCTTGGCCATCAGCACGATGCGGCCGTCCCAGATCACCTCGAACTGGGCCTTGGTCAACATCTGCGGGCGCGGCGACCCCGGATATTGCACGATGGCCTTGCCGTCGCCGGCCTTGCCCAGGATCAGGAAGCCGCCGTCGCGCAAGGGGACGATGGCGGGCAGCGGCGTCTTGTCCAGCCGCTCCCAGCTCGTCTTCACGAGGCGCGCCTTGATGTTGAACTGCTTGGTGGAGCGCAGCATCTCGGTGGTGCCGACCGTGACGACGCCGAGCTGGTGGCGGAGCTGCTCCGGCTCCACGGCGACGCCGAGGAACTGCAGCATCATGACGAGCGCGGTCAGGCCCGGATCAGCCGGCGGCTTCGGGACGGCCTGAACCGGCGCTTCCCGCGCGCTGGTGTCCCTGGCAATGGTCTCGTTAAGGCTCATCGGCGGTAAACATCCGTGCGCATCGGGTCCGGATGATTTCACGGACGATTATCCGGCCAGTCGGCCGGCAAGCGAGGCGAATAGCTAACGCGGCTATGTTACGGTTTGATAACTATGCCAGACCGATCACATAACTATATTTTTGAGCATTCGGCGGCCGGATCGCGGGGCAGCGGAAGGCATGATGTGCCTCCAGCCGCAATCGCAGCACACACCGGGGCGAACCCCCGGTGCGCATGTCGTTGACGGGCCGGATCAGCCGTGGCTGGCCAGCGTGGTCTGCTGCTGCGTGGTGTCCTGGGCCACGAGGCTGCCTTCGACGCCGGCATCCGGAACGATGCTCGCCGACTGCTGTACCAGCAGCGACAGCGAGATCGCCGTTCCGCCATGGCCGTCATCGCTGACATTGAGCTCGGTGCCGGACTGCACGCCCGCGAACCGGTAGGCGTAGGTCCCCGAGTTCGTAGCGAGCGTCAGCGTCGAGCCATCGAAGGTGAACGACGACACCGACGTGTCGAGCAGGTCGATCGTGTCGCCGACTTCGAAGTTCGAGACGGTGCCGGTGAGGCCGGCCGCATTCTCGAGCGACAGCGT
>NZ_LUUB01000023.1:12006-27942 GCF_001641635.1 Bradyrhizobium centrolobii | reverse complement strand
GACTGGCTGCGGCGACGCGTTCCAGGCTCACGTCATCTCCTATGCCGACGACTTCGTTATCCTCAGCCGCGGTCGCGCAGTGGAGGCATTAGCGTGGACGAAGGCGGTGATGACCAAGCTTGGGCTGACACTCAACGAGGCTAAAACTTCGCTGAGAAATGCCCGACAGGAACGCTTCGACTTCCTCGGCTACTCGTTCGGCGTGCATTGGTTTGAGGCGAACGGGAAATGGTATCTGGGCGCGAGCCCGTCCAAGAAGAGTGTACAGCGGCTCAAGACAAGGGTCGGCGAGCTTCTGGTGCCAAGCAATATCGATCCATGGCCGGAAGTACGTGACAAGCTGAACAGGTCACTGCGAGGCTGGTCCAACTACTTTGGCTACGGCTCGCGGAGCAAGGCATACCGTAGCGTCGACCAATACGTCTTTGAACGTGTGCGCAGGTTCCTCGCGCGAAGGCACAAGGTGCAAGGGCGCGGCAATCGCCGATTCATATTCGATGTCATCCATCGAGAACTCGGCGTTCTGTGCCTCCAACGCTTGCCCCGAGCGGCCACGTCGCGTGCCTCGCGGTGAAGCCAGCCGGAAAGCCGGATGCCGGAAATCGGCACGTCCGGTTTGATGAGCGGGGATGGGAAACGGGGCGATGGCCAAGGGGCCCCCAAGCTACCGCGCCCATCCTCGACTCTACCGAAACCGACTTTGCCGTTCGATTGCCCTGCGTCAACAAGTGCTCTCTCTCGCAGCTGCAAGGTCGGGTAGATTGTTAGCGCCTGCGCTGGAGGTGGGCCGCGCCGAAAATCCGTTCGGGCGAATGGGCAGCGACATTGCCGAAAGGGGGGCACCGCAATTTCAGGAAACCATCCTACCGCTGATTTTCCACCATCCATACCGCGCGGGTCCGCGCTCGGAGGTGCTAAAGTCAAACGAGAAACTACAATCAATCGGCACTCGTCCGTGCGGTTCCGCGCCTTCTGGTCATAGCCCACGTCATTGGCAGACACGGGAGGTAGCAAATGTCCGTAGTGCATATTTCAACTTCAATCTCGCCATCCCAAGTAAGCCGTCCCCGGCGGCAGTTTTTCTGTGATGAGATTGGGCGTCGGGAATTTGTCTGCGGCGGAGGCGCTAGTGTCTTGAACATGATACTTGCGACGCTTCTTGCCGGCTCCAAACCGGTCAGGGCCGCGGAGGCCGTCACCGGATCGGTACCTGAGCTCGACCGCGTCGCAGTTCGGATCGTGATTGATAGCTATCAGTTCGCGGTCGCTCCGAGCAGGAAGCTGCCCGGCCTTGATGTCCAGAACTTTGGCTGGGGTCTCGGCGACAAGCCGCCGCGCAGAACGCTGATCAGCGAATTCGGCCTCGCGATGCAGGTCGAGTCGCGGCGCGGCAATGAGACGCGCAATATCCTGATTGATTTTGGCTTCACGCCGGAAGCGCTTCTCAACAATACGAATCTGCTTGGCATTGATCCCGCGGCCATCGACGCACTCGTGCTCAGCCACGGGCACCTGGATCACTTTGGCGGTCTCGTTGGCTTCTTGCAGGCCCATAACGGCAAGCTAAAGCCTAAATTGCCGTTGTTTGTCGGCGGCGAAGGGTGCTTCTGCGCGCGCGAGTGGACCGGCCCGCCGGTCCGCGGCAGCTTCGGCGTTATCGATCGCAAAGCACTCGAGGAGGTCGACGTCGCCGTCGCCTACGCGGAAAGACCTACCCTGGTTGCCGATCACGCCCTGACCACCGGGCAGATCAGCCCGAAGAGCTTCGAGAAGGTGCTGTCACCGAGCGCAATGACCATCGGTTTCGACCGAGGCGTCGGCTGTCACCCGGAGCGCCTCAGCGAGGCGGAACGCAGTGCACCTGTCGTACCGGATCAATTCCAGCACGAGATCGCGACGGCGTTCAATCTAAAAGGACGCGGGCTTATTGTCTTGACCTCATGCAGCCACCGCGGCGTGGTCAACGCGATCAGGCAGGCTCAAGCCGCCTCCGGTGTCGAAAAAATTCATGCGGTGATCGGGGGCTTTCATCTAGCGCCTTATCAGGAGGAATACGTTCGAGATACAGTCAAGGCACTCCAGGAAATCGATCCGACTTATGTCGTTCCACTGCATTGTACGGGCGAGCCCTTTTACGAAATCGCGCGGGCTACGATCCCGGCGAAGCTCTTACGCTCGTACACGGGCACTCGTCTGGTTTTCGAAGCTTGAGCGGAACCTTTCGGTTGCGCGATATTCGTTCGTGGCCCAACTCTGACGACTTGATGGTCCGTACTCTCGCGACGGAGGGGTTTTTGCTGGCAGCGTCCGGTTTTGGCCCGTTGCGACATTTTGCTGCTCCTGCACAAAAGCGGTCATAATTGGAGCGAAGCGGACATGACCCATGAGTGCGCGCCCTAGCTGCGGTAGTAGCGCCACATCCTCAGGAACGTGCGATGGATCGTGTCGGGCGGCTGATCGAACGGCTCGACATTGATCCGCACCATGTTGGTGTGGCTCATCCGCCAGGGCAGGCGCATCAGCCAGCGCCAGGATGGCTGCTTGCGCCAGTCGACGACCAGCGCGCTCGTCAGCGGAGCGTTCAGCACGATCTGGAGTTCATGCACCGTCATGGCGCGTTCGGCGATCTCGATGAGGTCGATGCGCTCGATGGCGCGCCACCGGATCAGGCCGAAGGCCTGGATGAAGATTCCGTATTGGTTGGCACCGAGGGTGGGCCGTCCGGTCTCAAGCAGCGGAATGTTGTAGTAGGTGAATCCGGCCGCAAGCGCTGCGAGCGCAAGCCAATAAAGTGCGCCGGTGACGAACGCAGCGGCGCAGAAGATCGCTGCGAGGGCTGCCGTGATGTAGACGGGAAAATAGGTGTCGTCGCGGCTATAGGCGACCGAGTAGCCACCGACATTTCCCTCGTCCATGGGTGCGATCATGGACGTGAAAGCTACGACCATCGGCCGCAAATAAAAACGGGGCCGCAAGGGCCCCGCCAAAGTCCTTCAGCGTTCCGCGATCTTACTTGATCTTGGCTTCGCGGAATTCGACGTGCTTGCGCGCAACCGGGTCGTACTTCTTCTTGACCAGCTTGTCGGTCATGGTGCGCGAATTCTTCTTGGCGACGTAGTAGAAGCCGGTGTCAGCCGAGGACACGAGCTTGACCTTGATGGTGACCGCTTTGGCCATGTTCAGGACCTCTAGAGAATAGGGGATTGAGGAGCCGGCCAAACGGCCCGCGTTGGCCGGCAACCTAGCCACAAACCGCCGGAAGTCAAGGTTTCAGGGCCAGAAAACCGCTCGATTCGGCCCGATCAGGCCTCGAAGAACCGGTTTTTCGGCCGCGGCAGGCCCAGATTCTCCCTCAAAGTGGCCCCTTCGTACTCTTTGCGGAAAATCCCGCGCCGCTGGAGCTCCGGCACCACCTTGTCGACGAAATCGTCGAGGCCCGCGGGCAGGAACGGGAACATGATGTTGAATCCGTCAGAGCCGCGGCCGACCAGCCATTCCTCCATCTGGTCGGCGATGGTCTTGGCGGTGCCGACGAAGGAGAGCCCGCCATAGCCGCCGACGCGCTGGGCGAGCTGGCGCACGGTCAGCTTGTCACGGGCGGCGACATCGACCAGCCGCTGCCGGCCGCTCTTGCTGGCGTTGGTCTCGGGAATCGGCGGCAGCGGGCCGTCCGGATCGAAGCCCGAAGCGTCCGTGCCGAGGATCACGGAGAGCGAAGCGATGGCGCTGTCGTAATGCACGCGGCCGTCGAGCAGCGCGCGCTTCTCCTTCGCCTCGTCGACGCTGTCGCCGACCACGACGAAGGCACCGGGCAGGATCTTCAGGTGCTCGGGATCGCGGCCAATCTTCTCCATGCGGCCCTTGATGTCGGCATAAAGTTTTTGCGCGTCGGCGAGACTGCCGCCGCCGGTGAACACGGCTTCCGCGGTCTCGGCCGCGAGCTGCTTGCCGTCTTCCGAGGCGCCGGCCTGCACGATCACCGGCCAACCCTGCACCGGGCGGGCGATGTTGAGGGGACCGCGCACCTTGAGATATTTGCCCTTGTGGTCGAGCACGTGCATCTTCGACGGCTCGAAGAACAGGCCTTGCTCGACATCGCGCACGAAGGCGTCGTCGGCGAAGGAGTCCCACAGGCCCGTGACGACATCGTAGAATTCGCGCGCGCGCTTGTAGCGCTCGGCATGCTCCATGTGGTCGTCGAGGCCGAAATTCAGCGCCGCGTCCGGATTCGAGGTAGTGACGATGTTCCAGCCGGCGCGGCCGCCGCTGAGATGGTCGAGCGAGGCAAAGCGGCGCGCCACGTGATAGGGCTCATCGAACGTGGTCGATCCCGTCGCGATCAGGCCGATCCGCTCGGTGACGGCCGACAGCGCCGACAGCAGCGTGAACGGCTCGAACGAGGTCACGGTGTGGCTGCGCTTCAGCGCGTTGATCGGCATGTTCAGCACGGCGAGGTGATCGGCCATGAAGAAGGCGTCGAACTTGCCGGCCTCGAGCTTCCTGATCAGCTGCTTGATGTGACCGAAATTGAAGTTGGCGTCCGGCCAAGCCCCCGGATAGCGCCAGGCGCCGGTGTGGATGCTGATCGGGCGCATGAACGCGCCAAGCTTGAGTTGCCGTTGTGCCATCGCCCCGTGTCCGTTCTGGGTGTCGGTCGACATGACATAGGTGTGGCCGCCGTCGGCGCCACTGGGGCAGTGCGGAACAATTTTTCGTTTTTTGGCCCTGCTTCAGTGCGATTGTCATTCCGCGGCGCGCGCCAGGTGGCGCGCCCCGGAATGACGCGGAGAGAGCCCTCCTATGCTTCGAACCAATCGGCCGGTCGATCCGACCAAGCCACGACTTCGGCCCGTGAGGAGGCTTGGAATGGCAGGCGCAATGACGGTGGACGGCACTATTCGGATCGACCGGCCCATGCCCTGGATCGGCCGGCTGCTGTCGCTGCCGCTGCTGGCGGCAAGCGCCTATCTGCTCTGGAATGTCGCCCTCGGTCTGCGACAGGACTTTTCCGGTTTCGGCCGATTGGCCGATGATCTGGTGCCTGTGCTCGTGTTCACGGGCCTGGGGCTCCTCGTCGGCATACCCGGGCTGATCCTGCTCACGTTTCGCTACTTCGTCGTTCTCAACGAGTCGCTGCGCCAGATCGTCATCACCAGGCAGTTCGGCCCGCTGAATATTCGCAGCCAGCGCGATCTCGCCGACTATCACTTCATCAGCATCACCGACGATTACGATCCGCAGCTGACGACGTATGACGTCAACCTCTGCGGCGACAAGGGGACCGCGCCGATCACGCTGTCGAGCTTCACCAAGCGCGAAGAGGCGAACAGGCTCGCAAACGAACTCGGTCGCCTCCTCAAACTTCCGGCGCGCGACTATGTCGGCACCGAGCCCGACGCGGGTGAAGACAGCGAGGGCTGAGATTCCTGTTTTGACGCGTTTTCTTGACGCGAACCGGTATCCACTTCGCTTGAAAACGCTCTAGCTCAAAATATCCTTCTGCATCTTGCCGCCGTAGAAATGGAAGAACGGCACGGGCGCATCGTGGCGCAGCGGGCCGGTGGCGAGGCGCGTGTCGAGCTCGTTGAGCACGTTGCGCGTCATCGGGTGCAGGTCGGCGAGCGGCTTTGAGCCGAGCTCGACCCAGACGAGTTCGACGAGCTCGGCATCCGGATGCACCACGCCCTCGACGCGGTGGGCAATCGTGGAGGCATCCGCGGTGAAGAAGCGGGTATCGAAGCGCTTGACGCGGCCTGGCGGGGTGATGGCGCGCGCGATCAGGAACAGGCCGGAGGGATCAGGCAAAAGGCCAGCGTCCGCGAACGGCTTCCACGGACCCTCGAGCTTGGGCACCTTGCCCTCGGCCTTGCAGCCGAGGCAGAGGCCTGTCTCCTCGCAGGCTTCGCGGATCGCGGCGATGGCCAGCGACTTCGCGCGCGAGGCAGGCGTCTTCGGGCTGCCTTTGGCGAGATTGGCTTCCAGCTCGGCGGTGATCGGCGCGGCACACGGCACACGATAGTCATCCTTGTCGACGCGGCCGCCGGGGAAGACGAACTTGCCGGGCATGAATACGACGTTGTCGTGGCGCTTGCCGACCAAAACTTTCGGGATGGCACCGCTGCGATCGACCAGGATCAGCGTCGCGGCATCCCTGGGCCGGAAATAGGGATGGTGATCGGGCTCCTTCTCGTCGTGAACCTTCTCTCTCTCCGCCTGCGCTGTATCCGTCATTTCCTCACCCAAAACTGTCTTTGTTTATTTTGATTACACCGGCGGAATACCATCCGGTGGGTTGTCGTCAAAGCCGTGCATGCGCAGAGCCCATTGCAGGCCGACCACGGCGCCCTTCACCGGCTGCAACAGTCCAAGCGACGCCAAGAACGTGAAGGGCAGATAGGCCGCGAAGGTCAGCCAGACCGGCGTCGAATAGTTGGTCTCGATCCAAAGAATGGTCGGCACCACGATGTGACCGACGATGACGATCACGAGATAGGCGGGGAGGTCGTCGGCGCGATGCGGCGTGAAGTCGAGGCCGCACACCGCGCAATTGTCGGCGGTCTTGAGAAAGGCGCGGAACAGCTTGCCTTCACCGCAGCGCGGGCAACGGCCGCGGAAGCCGCGCCTCATTGCACTCCAGACGTCGCGCTTCTCGACGAGGCCGGTCTCACGCGTCCAGATTTTCGGGGCGGTGCTCATCATCGCGTCCATGCCTTGCCCTTTGCGCCTTTGCCCTTCTTCCCCTTGCCGGACTTCTTCTGCTTCTCCGGCCTGCGCTTCTTTTCCTTCTCGCTGCGTCCGGGATGCGCCTTGAACGACTTGCGCTGGGTGCGAAAATCCCTGCGGCTGCGCGGCGCGCTTTCGCCGGCCGACAGCAGCTCGAAGCGCAGCGCACCGGCAACTGGGGCCGCTTCTACCAGACGAACGTCGACGACGTCACCCAACTGGTGCATGGCACCGCTGCGCGAGCCGACCAGAGCGTGGCGGCTCTCGTCATAGTTGAAATATTCCGTGCCAAGGGATCGGATCGGGATCAGACCGTCGGCGCCGGTTTCATCCAGCTTGACGAACAAACCGGCGCGCGTGACGCCGGAGACGCGGCCCTGGAAGGTGGCGCCGATGCGGTCGGCGAGGTGATGGGCGATCAAACGGTCGACAGTCTCGCGCTCGGCCTTCATCGCGCGTCGCTCGGTCAGCGAAATATGCGCGGCAACCTCGCCAAGCGTTTCCGGCGTCTCGCTGTCGGGCAGCGCGCCTTCGCCGAGGCCCAGGGCGCGGACCAGGGCGCGATGCACGATGAGATCGGCATAGCGGCGGATCGGCGAGGTGAAATGCGCGTAGCGGCGCAGGTTCAGGCCGAAATGGCCGTAATTCTCCGCCGAGTACTCAGCCTGTGCCTGCGCGCGCAGCACCACCTCGCTCACCAGCGGGTAATAGTCGTGGCCTTCGAGCTGAGCCAGCACGCGGTTGAACATCGTCGGGCGCAACGCGCCGGCTTTCGCGAAGGGCACGTCGAGTGTTTGCAGGAATTCCTGGAGCGCGTGGACTTTTTCCAGCGTCGGCTCGTCATGCACGCGGTAGATCAGCGGCAGCGACCTCTTTTCCAGCATCTCCGCCGCCGCGACGTTGGCGAGGATCATGAACTCTTCGATCAGCTTGTGCGCGTCCAGCCGCTCCGGCACGATGACGCGATCGACCGTGCCGTCGTTCTTCAGCAGGATCTTGCGCTCGGGCAGATCGAGATTGAGCGGATCGCGCTCGTCGCGGGCGCGCTTGACGCAGGCATAGGCGGCATAGAGGGGTTTGAGGATCGGATCGAGCAGGGGGCCGGTGGTGTCGTCCGGTCGGCCGTCGATCGCGGCCTGCGCCTGTGCATAGTGCAGCTTCGCTGCCGAGCGCATCAGGATGCGATGGAACGTGTGCGAGCGCTTGCGGCCATCCGGGCCGATCACCATCCGCACCGCGAGCGCGCCGCGCGGCTCGCCCGGTACCAGCGAGCAGAGATTGTTGGAGATGCGCTCGGGCAGCATCGGCACGACGCGGTCCGGGAAATAGACGGAGTTGCCGCGGTCGAGCGCGTCGCGATCGAGCGCGGTACCCGGCCGGACGTAGAAGCTCACATCGGCGATCGCGACGTTGACGATGAAGCCGCCCTTGTTGTTGGGATCGTCATCGAGCTGCGCATGCACCGCATCGTCGTGATCCTTGGCGTCGGGCGGATCGATGGTGACGAGCGGGACGTCGCGCCAATCTTCGCGCCCCCTGAGGTTGGCCGGCTCCGCTGCCTCTGCCTCGCGCTCGGCGGCAGGCGAGAATTGCAGCGGGATGTCGTGGGCGTAGATCGCGATCAGGCTGATCGCCTTCTCCGACTTGACCGAGCCGAGCTTCTCCTTGACCCGGCCTGAGGCGAGGCCGAAGCCGCGCGAGCGGACGATGTCGACACTGACGAGATCGCCGTCCTGAGCGCCGAACGTCTCGGTCTTCGCAATGTTCAGTTCGCGGTCGGCGAACTTCTTGTCGACCGGGATCAGCCGTCCGCCGCCTTCGGGAAGGCTGCGGAAGACGCCGAGGATCCGGCTCTTGGCCTTGTCGATGACCTTGATGATGCGGCCGCGATAGGCCGGGCCTTCGGTCTCATCCGAGCGCTCGACGCGGAGCAGCGCGCGGTCGCCGACGCCCGCCGCAGTGCCCGGCTTGGGCCGGCGCGGCATCTCGATGAGGATCTTTGGCGGTTCGCCGCTTTCGACTTCGTCCCATTCGGCGGGGGAGGCGATCAACTCGCCATCCGAGTCGCGGCCGGTGATATCGGCCAGCAGCGTCGGCGGCAGGCTCTCCGGCTCTGAAATCTTGCGACGCTTTTTCTTGATGACGCCGTCGTCGGCGAGCTCGCGCAGCATGCGCTTGAGCTCGACGCGATCGGCGTTCTTCAGGCCGAACTCGCGCGCGATCTCGCGGGTTCCGACCTTTCCCTGATTTGCCTTGATGAAGGCGACGATGGCATTCCGGTCGGGAAAGCCATGGTCATTCTTGCGTTTCACTTAACCTCTAATTCTTGCCGGCACTCTTGGCCGGAGCCTTGGCAGCGGCAGATGCCTTGGTCGCCGACGTCTTGGCGGTCGACGACACGGCTGCGCGCGCCTTGCTGGTGGATTCGGATTTGGTTTTGGCCGCGGCTTTCTTCGCGGCCGGCTTCTTGGCGGCGGGTTTCTTGGTGGACTCGGGCGCGGCTCCATCGCCATCGGCGGTCTTGGTCGCCTTGGTCGCTTTCGCCTTCTTCGCCTTGGTCTTGCCGCCGCCCTTGGCGGCGCGCTCGTCGATCAGCGCGATCGCCTGCGGCAGCGTGATCGCGTCCTTCTCGATCTCGCTTGGGATCGTCGCATTGACGCCGCCGGCAGTGACGTAGGGGCCGTAACGGCCGCTCTTCACCGTGATGGTGCCGAGCGTCGGGTGATCGCCGATGGCCTTGCCGGGATCAGCGCCGAAGCGCCGGCTCGGGCCCTTCGCGGCCTTCTCGGCAATGAGCGTGACGGCGCGGTTGAGACCGATGTCGAAGACCTCGTCGCCGGCTTCAAGGCTGGCGTAGGTCTTCTCGTGCTTCACGAACGGCCCAAAGCGGCCGAGACCTGCGGTGATCGGCTGACCGGTTTCCGGGTGCCTGCCGATCTCGCGCGGCAGTGACAACAGCTTGAGCGCGAGCTCGAGGTCGACGTCGCCGGGCGAAGTGCCCTTCGGGATGCCTGCGCGTTTCGGCTTCTCGCCTTCCGCATAGTCCTTCTGCTCGCCGAGCTGGATATAGGGCCCGAAACGGCCGGCCTTGACCCAGACATCGAAGCCGGTGTCGGGATCCTGGCCGAGCGAACGGTCCGCGCTCGCCTCGCTGTCGGCGGCGAGCTGACGGGTGTAGCGGCATTCCGGATAGTTCGAGCAGCCGACGAAGGCGCCGAACTTGCCGGCCTTGAGATTCAGCCGGCCGGTGCCGCAGCTCGGGCACTGCCTGATGTCGCCGCCATCGGCGCGGGGCGGGTAGATGTGCGGCCCCAGCATCTCGTCGAGTACGTCGAGCACCTGCGCGACGCGCAGGTCCTTGATGTCGTCGACGGCGCCGATGAAGTCGCGCCAAAAGTCCTTCAGCACCTGCTGCCAGGAGATCTCGTTATTGGAGATGCGGTCGAGCTGCTCCTCGAGATCGGCGGTGAAGTCGTATTCGACGTAGCGGCTGAAGAAGCTTTCAAGGAACGCGATCACGACGCGGCCCTTGTCCTCGCCGTGCAAACGCTTCTTTTCGAGCTTGACGTAGCCGCGGTCCTTCAGGACCTGGAGGATCGAGGCGTAGGTCGAGGGCCGGCCGATGCCGAGCTCTTCCATGCGCTTGACCAGCGAGGCTTCGGAGAAGCGCGGCGGCGGCTCGGTGAAATGCTGGGTGACGGCGAGCGACTGCCGCTTCAACGCTTCGCCCGCGCTCATGCCGGGCAGGCGGCGGGAGTCTTCATCCTCCTCGTCGTCGCGGCCTTCCTGATAGAGCGCGAGGAAGCCGTCGAACTTGATGACCTGGCCAGTGGCGCGCAGCTCCAGCGTGCGACCGCCGGCTTTCGCCGTGATGTCGACGGTGGTGCGCTCGAGCTCAGCCGCTTCCATCTGGCTCGCGATGGTGCGCTTCCAGATCAGCTCGTAGAGCCTGGCCTGATCGGCATCGAGCTTGCGGGCCATAGCGGCCGGGCGGCGGGAGAGGTCGGTCGGGCGGATCGCCTCGTGCGCCTCCTGCGCGTTCTTGGCCTTGGTCTGGTACTGGCGGGGGGCATCCGGCACGTAGGCGTTGCCGTAATCCTCGCCGATCACCTTGCGCGCCTGGGTGATCGCTTCGCCTGCGATCTGTACGCCGTCGGTACGCATATAAGTAATGAGTCCGGTGGTCTCGCCGCCGATGTCGATGCCCTCATAGAGCCGCTGGGCGATCCGCATCGTGTGCGCGGGCGCAAAGCCATATTTGCGGCTGGCTTCCTGCTGGAGGGTGGAAGTGGTGAACGGGGCCTGCGGATTGCGCCGGGCCGGCTTGGCGTCGACCGCGGTGACCGCGTAGGTGGCCAGTTCCAGCGCCTTCTTGAAGTCTTCCGCTTCCGCGCCGGTGCCGATGTCGAGCCGCTGGATCTTCTTGCCATCGGCGCCGACCAGGCGCGCCTCGAAGGCTTCGCCGCGCGGCGTGAGCAGGGTCGCGATCAGCGACCAGTACTCGCGGGCTACGAATTTCTCGATCTCGAGCTCGCGGTCGCAGACGAGGCGAAGCGCCACCGACTGGACGCGGCCGGCGGAACGGGCGCCCGGCAGCTTCCGCCAGAGCACGGGGGAGAGGGTGAAGCCGACCAGATAGTCCAGCGCGCGGCGCGCCATGTAGGCGTCGACCAGCGCCCCGTCGATCTGGCGTGGATGCTTCATGGCTTCCGAGATCGCCTGCTTGGTGATGGCGTTGAACACCACGCGCTCGATCTTCTGGTCCTTCAGCGCACGCTTTTCTTTCAACACCTCCAGCACGTGCCAGGAGATGGCCTCGCCCTCACGATCGGGGTCGGTGGCCAGAATCAGGCGCTCGGCGCCCTTCAGGGACTTGGCAATGTCGTTGAGCCGGCCGGCCGCCTTGGGGTCGACCTCCCAGATCATCTTGAAATTCTCGTCCGGATCGACGGAACCGTTCTTGGCGGGGAGGTCGCGGACATGGCCGAACGAGGCCAGAACCTCGTAGGAGGAGCCCAGATACTTGTTGATCGTCTTGGCTTTCGCCGGCGACTCCACAATGACGATATTCATGTAGTTCCAGTAACTTACGGGAAAATCTTGGGCCGAATTCGGAAGGACTCGCATCGGCCGTTTCGACCCGAACATGGGTGGTGAGGCCCTCGGTGTCAAATCGAGGGGTGTTGAAAGGCGCCCAAATGGGAAAAGTTTCATATCCCGAAAGTTGTAGAATACCACCTTGGAGTTGCGATCCATGTCGGCGTAAAGTTTCCACGGGGAATGGATTCGGGTGGGGTCTGGTGACAAAGCCAGGTAGGAAACGAGCGCGCGCCGCGTCAGGCGTGCAGGGACGCTCGCGTAGCGAGGAACCGGGGGAAGGCGGGGCGGATGAGGCGGTTGCCTTCATCGCGGAGCAGGTGGCGGCATTGCGCACGCTCGCCGAGCGCCACAAGCTGGATGTGCTGCATTATCTCCTGGGCATGACGCAGCTCGAAGCCGACGATCATTTGAGGCTGCGCACCAAGCGCAAGCTGTCGTGAGCTAACGGTCGTATCAGACCGTACCCGTCATCCTCCGCGAGCGCGAAGCGCTCGTCACTGGCGGTACGAGCCATGCGGCGCCAAGCGGCGCATGGGGAGCCTCGAAGGATGAGCGGACGGGATGGAGCCGGGCCGTCGCCCTTCGAGACTCGTCCTCCGCCGCAGGACGAGCACCTCAGGATGACGGCGAGAGAGTTGAGCGCGCTGCTTCACGCCCGTCATTGCGAGCGCAGCGAAGCAATCCAGGATCCCGCCGCGGCAAGACTCTGGATTGCTCCGCCGTGCTCGCAATGACGGTGTGGTAGCAGTTGGGTCTCAACCGGCAGACCGTCGCCGTGGCGCCGGCCGCGGCTTCAGCGTGGTGTCGGCCATGTTCAGCACCCGCCCGTCCTCCGCGCGCAGTTCGAGCTTCCGCACGGGGCGGCCCTTGTCGCGATCGACCAGGACGGTTGCGATCTCCTCGGGGTTGTCGTCAAACTCCTCGCTCCATTGCCGGAGCGCGACCAGGATCGGAAAGACGCCGCGGCCCTTCGGCGTCAGCACATATTCCTGGTAGGCGCTGCCGTCGGAGGCGGGGGCGGTCGCCAGGATGCCGTGATCGACCAGCGAGCGCAGCCGCACGGCCAGGATGTTCTTTGCCATCCCGAGCTTGTTCTGAAACTCGCCGAAGCGGCGCAGGCCGAACAGCGCCTCGCGGATGATCAGGAGCGACCACCAGTCGCCGATCGCCTCCAGCGACCGTGCGATAGGGCAGGTGTCGCCCGCAAAACTCGTTCGTTTCACCATCGTCTCGGTCCCGTCGCGTCCGCCAGGTTTTGGCATCGATCACGCGCTCGTGTGGTTGCATTATAAAACCATTTGCCCTAGATGGCAATTCAGTTTCATTATGCAACCACTGGAGGCGAGCGTGAGACTGAAGGACAAGACGGCATTCATCACCGGCGGCAACAGCGGCATCGGACTTGCGACGGCAAAGCTGTTCGTGGCCGAGGGCGCCAAGGTGACGATCACCGGGCGCAACAAGGAGACGCTGGCGGCTGCCGCGAAGGAGCTCGGCCCGAACGGGCTCGCGGTCGAAGCCGACATCAACGACGTCGCTGCTACCGAGAAGGCGATCGCGCAAGCTGTCGAGAAATTCGGCAAGCTCGACATCGTGTTCGCCAATGCCGGCATCCCCGGCAACACGCCGGTCGGCGGCACCACGCTTGCGGCCTTCGAGCAGGTGATCCGCACCAATCTCACCGCGGTCTTCTTTACCGTGCAGGCGGCATCGCCGCATCTCAATGACGGCGCATCCATCATCCTCAACGGTTCGGTGATTTCCGTGCTCGGCAATCCCGGCTATGCGGCCTACGCCGCGAGCAAGGCCGGCGTGCGCGGAATGGCGCGCGTGATCGCCTCGGAGCTGTCGCCGCGCGGAATCCGCGTCAATGTCGTCGCGCCGGGCGCGATCCGCACGCCGATCTGGAAGGGTGCAGCGCCAACGGAACAGGCTTTTGCGGTGCTGGAGAACCGCATCGGCAAGTCGACTCCGCTCGGACGAATGGGTGAAGCGGATCACATTGCGAAGACCGTGCTGTTCCTCGCGTCTGACGATTCCGCGCATGTCACCAGCGCCGAAATCTTCGTCGACGGTGGTGCCACCGGCGCGCCCGCGGGCGCTCCGATCTATCGCGGTTGATCAACTCTGATGAAAATTGAAGCGGCCGGTCGCGCCAGGCAATGGTTGCGCCGGCCGGTTGTTGTGTCTCGAGAGCTGTATTTTCTGAACCTTGCGTGATGCGTTGAACCTTCGCGCAAGCTGCACAGACATTTCTACGGGCGTGGGGTCATAAGACCCATTTGAGGGAGCCCGTTATGTCAAAAGCAGCTCGCATTTTTTCTTCGATTTCAGCACCGCGTATTTACACCGAAAAATCCGCTATTCCGGCGAAGCGTTCCGACAGCTCCGAACTGGTGGCGGTTGCCATCTTCTCCGGTATCGGCCTGTTCGTCTCGCTGATCGCCGTCATCCTGGGCATGCAGGGCTTCTGGTTTTAGCTTCACCTGGTCCCGCAGCGCCGGCTGCCGCCGCCAGGTGACGGCGGCAGATGGAGCTTGCGTTGGTCTAGGCCGCGCGCAGGCTGGTGGCGGCCTCGAGCGCGCCCNCCCGCCAGCGCCTTTTCGCGATGCTCCGGTCCTACCTGGATGCCGTCGGCAATGATGAACTCGGGATTGATGCCGATGAAGCCGAACACGCCGCGCAAGTAAGTTTCGAGATGCTCGAGCGCGGCGAGCGGCGTGCCCGCGCCATAGTAGCCGCCGCGTGAGATCGCCAGGATCACGCGCTTGCCGCCAGCGAGACCCTGCGGTCCGTTCGCCCCGTAGCTGAACGTCTTACCCGCCACCACGATGCGGTCGATCCAGGCCTTGAGCTGGCTCGGGATCGTGAAATTGTACATGGGCGCGCCGATCACGACGATGTCGGCAGCAAGGAACTCGTCGAGCGCGGCCGCGCCGGCCGCAAGGTCGGGGCCGAGTTCAGTCGGCGCGGGCGCGCCTTGCGCGGCGGCGAGGTGGGAACCCGAGAGATGGGCCAGCGGGGTCTGGCTCAGGTCGCGATAGACGATGTCGAGCGACGGCGTTGCCTGCTTCAGCCGGTCGACGATGGCGGCGGAAACCTGCCGGCTGACGGAGTGGGGGCCGAGTACGCTGGAGTCGATATGGAGGAGTTTCATTTGGGATCACCCTGGTATAGGTTTGTAACCAGCGCTACATGAGTGACTATCGAAATCCCCGCAAGAACGCACTTTTTTGAGCCATGGGCACATCTTTGAAACTGACACACACCCCTTTGCCTGCTTCGCCGGCACCAGATCCCAACCATGCGGACTGCCGCGGGGTCGCCTCCGTGCTGTCGCGCGTCGGCGACAAATGGAGCGTTTTCGTCATCATGATGCTGGGTGACGGGCCGAAGCGCTTCAACGAGCTCAAGCGCATGATCAACGGCATCTCGCAGCGGATGCTGACCCTGACCTTGCGCGGGCTGGAGCGCGACGGCCTCGTCACCCGCACGATCTTCCCGACCATTCCGCCGCGCGTGGATTATGAATTGACCGATCTCGGTCGTGGACTGCAGCAGCCTGTGATGGCGCTCGGGCAATGGGCGATTGAGCACCAGGAGCAGATTGCGGCAGCGCGTACGCGCTTCGACGAGCGCAACGAGCCCTAAATCAACGACACCAGCCCGCCGCCGTGACGCTCGAGCTTTCCGGCAAGCTCGAGCTCCAAGAGTACGGTGCGCACGATGGCTGGCGAGGCACCGGACATCCGCACGAGATCATCGATCGAGATCGGCGTGGGGCCGAGCAGGCCGGTGATCTGATCGCGGTCGTGTGCCTGCGGATCGCTCTCGAACGGCTCGCTGTCGGGCTCGCCGGCCGGATGCATCAACGGCCGCTCCATGATCGGCTGCACCGCGTTGATGACGTCGGCAGCTTCCGTGACCAACGTCGCGCCCTGCTTGATCAAATCATTGGTGCCGGCAGCGCGCGGGTCGAGCGGCGAGCCCGGCACCGCAAACACTTCGCGGCCCTGTTCGGCCGCCATGCGCGCGGTGATCAGCGAGCCCGAACGGTGCGCGGCCTCCACCACGACAACGCCGAGCGAAGCACCGGAGATCAGCCGGTTGCGG
>NZ_LUUB01000023.1:2496-11987 GCF_001641635.1 Bradyrhizobium centrolobii | reverse complement strand
GAAGTCGCGGGCGCGCGGATCGTGGCCGAGCGGCATTTCGGAGATCGCCGTGCCGTTCTGGCTGAGGATCGCGAGAAGCAACTCGCCGTGCTCAGGTGGATAGATGCAGTCATGGCCGCCCGCCAGCACGGCGACCGTGCCGCTCGCAACGCTCGCGCGGTGCGCGGCCTGGTCGACGCCGCGCGCGAGCCCCGAGATGATCACGAAACCGGCTTCGCCGAGTTCGCGGGCCAACTGGCCGGCAAACTTCAGCCCTGCGCCGGAGGCGTTGCGCGAACCGACGACCGCGATCATCGGCCGCATCGACGTTGCGACGGCGCCGCGCACCGCGAGCAACGGCGGCGCATCGTCGAGCGTCGCCAGCCTTGCCGGATAGCCGTTCTCGCCGGGCGCGAGCCATGGGATGCCGAGCTTTCGGCTGGCGGCCAGCTCGGCCTCCGCCTCATCTGCGCTACAGATGCGGCCCGATCGCGTCGCACCGCCGCGACGCGCGAGATCCGGCAGCCGCTCCAGCGCGGCCCGTGCAGAGCCGAAATGATCGACCAGGGAGCGGAAGGTGCGCGGGCCGACATTGTCGGAACGGATCAGCCGCAGGCGGTCGATCCGTTCGGCCTCGGTCAGCTCCAGGCTTGAATTGATGGCGTCCACGGCGTCTCCTTGCAGGCACAGCATGGAACAACCTGAGCGCGTGAGCAACAGCGGCCTGCGCTTGCGCGACCTTGCTGCGATGCTAAAAGCGAATCCAATAAGAAGGATTTTGCTATGATCTCACTCGCCGACCTCCAGCGCCGTATCGAAGCCGGCGAGTTGTCACCTGATGCCGCGATCGTGCAATCGCTCGAGGCGATCGAGACGCGGGAGAAGGATGTCCGGGCCTTCGTCTGCCGCGCCAGTTCGGCGAAGGCGCAGGCCTCCGGTCCGCTGCGTGGCATCGCGGTCGGCATCAAGGACATCATCGACACCGCCGATTTCCCGACCGAGATGGGCTCACAGATCTATCGCGGCTGGCAGCCGCGCAGCGACGCGCCGGTCGTGATGATGCTGAAGCGTGCCGGCGCCACCATCATCGGCAAGACCACGACCACGGCGTTCGCCTCGCGCGATCCGACGCCGACGCTCAATCCGCACAATCCGGGCCATTCGCCGGGCGGCTCGTCGTCCGGATCGGCGGCGGCCGTCGGCGCCGGCATGGTGCCGCTGGCGCTGGGCACCCAGACCGGCGGCTCGGTGATCCGCCCCGCCGCCTATTGCGGTGTCGCCGCCATCAAGCCGTCGTTCCGCATGCTGCCGACGGTCGGCGTCAAGTGCTACTCCTGGGCGCTCGACACGGTCGGCCTGTTCGGTGCCCGCGCGGAGGATCTTGCGCGCGGACTATTGGCGATGACTGGTCGTACCGAGTTTTCCGACATCGTCGCTGTGAGGTCGCCGCGCATCGGCGTGGTGAGGCAGGACTTTGCCGGTCCCGTGGAGCCCGCGGCCGAGCAGGGGCTGCAAGCGGCGATCAAGGCGGCCGAGCGTGCCGGCGCCAGCGTTGAGACTGTCGACGTGCCCGAGGCGGTGCGGGAGGCCTGGCGCATTCACCCGATCATCCAGGACTTTGAGGCGCATCGCGCGCTCGCCTGGGAGTTTTCGGAGCGTCACGACGAGATCGCACCGATGCTGCGCGCCAGTCTCGATGCAACGGTGGGCCTCACACCGAAGGAATATGACGAGGCGCGCCGGATCGGGCGGCGCGGCCGCCGCGAGCTCGGCGAAGTGTTCGAGGGCGTCGACGTGTTGTTGACCTACTCGGCGCCGGGCACAGCGCCGGCCAAGGAGCTCGCCACCACCGGCGACCCCCGCTACAACCGGCTGTGGACGCTGATGGGCAATCCTTGCGTCAATGTACCGGTGTTGAAGGTCGGCGGCCTGCCGATCGGCGTGCAGGTGATCGCGCGCTTCGGCAACGATCCCGGCGCGCTTGCGGTTGCGCGTTTCCTGGAAGAGGCGCTGGCGAAATCAAACTAGCGCCGGCTCGGCGCGCTCAGCCTGCTGATCGGCCGCATTGGATGACGGCTCGCTGACGCCGGCACCTTTCCGGAGCCACCGGTCGGCGGCTTCGCGGCCGCTTCGGTGCAACAGGCGGATGAAGCCGCGGCCGAGATCGGTCGACGAGCGCTGCGCCAGGCCATCGATCTCGTCTTCCGCCGCGAGACGGAACAGGCGCAAATCCGGTGCGGCGCGTGACTGCGCCCATTCCAGCGCCCCGACCTCCGCATTGAGCGCGGCATTTGCCGCGATCTGGTCGAGCCGGCGGTCGATCGCCGCGAGCGTGATGGGCACATAGCTGTCGCGCGTCGGCGTGACCTGGACCAGCAGAAGGTCGGAGGCCGTCGAGTTCTGCGCCAGCCGTAGCAGCGGCGGATTGCCGCCGAAGCCGCCATCCCAATAGGCCTCGCCGTCGATCTCGACGGCGCAGTGAACCAAGGGCGGGCAGGTCGAGGCCAGCGCGACGTCGGCGGTGATCGCGTCATTACCGAAGATCTGCTGCTGCCCGTCGCGGATCCGCGTCGCCGCGATCAGGAGCTTTGGGCAACCTGCCTCGCGCAGGGCGGCAAAATTGATGTCGCGCGACAGCGCCTGCCGCAGCGGATCGAGATCGAACGGATCGAACTGGCCGGAGCGCAGCGTCGGCCCGAACGCGACCGAGCTTCCCGCCGGCGAAAATCCGCCGACCAGCATCAGCGAGCGGAACGAGGCCTCATGCATCAGCCGGACCCAGAACCGGTTCAGCCGGGCGCGGGCACCTTCGCGCCCGCCTTCGGCGAGGCCGGAGACGAGCAGCAGGGCGTTGATGGCGCCGGCGCTGGCGCCGCTGATGGTATCGATCTCGATGGCCGGCTCTTCAAGGAGCCGCTCCAGGACGCCCCAGGTGAAGGCGGCAAATGTGCCGCCGCCCTGAAGCGCCAGCGACAACCGTTGCGGCGGCCATTGCCCGGAACGGGCGTGAGGCCGGTCCGGCGCGACAGTGGCGATGGCGGTCACCGCCTCGATCGTGGGAGCTGCCTGGACAACAGGAGTTGGCGCCAGTGATGGCGGCGAAGCGGGCGCAGGCATCGCGGCCGGAGGCGGAGGCGGCGAGGGAGCCCCGGACCAGATATCGGTCGACGAGAGCAGCATGCTTGCCGCAGTGCGCACAGCACCCTGCGAGCCACCTTCGTCATGCGCGCCAACAATCTTCTCGCTCATTCTGAGCAACCGTATAACGCCGTTTCCATCGTCAGGATGACAGGCCACGAACTCGTTGGCCACTCCGGCCGGGAACGCGCTGGAAGTTGCGAACAGGAATTGGCATTTAATGCGGAAGAGCTGCGGCGGTATCCGTACTTTTTCCGGACTACGATTTCTGTCCGATCCGGCTCTCCTTGCCCGATTGCAGCCGCTTGATGTTCTCGCGATGCATGTAGAACAGGAGCAGCGTCAGCACCGCGAAGAGCGAGGCCAGGGCAGGGTGGCCGAACCACCACAGGAACAGCGGCGTCACGAAGCTCGCGACCAGGGCGGACAGCGAGGAGTAGCGGGTGGTGAAGGCGGTCGCGAGCCACAGCAGGCAGAAGACCACTGCGCCCGGCCAGAACAGCCCGAGCAGGATGCCGATATAGACGGCGACGCCTTTGCCGCCTTTGAACTTGAGCCAGGCCGGGAAAAGATGGCCGAGGAAGGCGCCGAGCCCCGCCACCATGGCGGCGTTGGGGCCGGCGATGTAACCGGCGATCACCACGGCCGCGGTGCCCTTGAGCGCGTCCAGCAGCAGGGTTGCCGCGGCGAGCCCCTTGCGTCCTGTACGCAGCACGTTCGTGGCGCCGATATTGCCGGAGCCGACCGAGCGCAGGTCCTGCGTGCCCGCAAGTTTCGTCAGCACCAGGCCGAACGGGATCGAGCCGAGGAGATAGCCGATGATGAAGGCAACCGGCAGGAACGCTTCAAGCCCCATGGCCGACCCTCCATGTCCGACTGAGACGCCACGCATGATCCGATCCAGGCGTGCTGAACGCCATCCTAGACATGTTCATAAACCGTCCGCCCGCCGACGATGGTCCGCATCACGCGGCCTGTGAAGCGGGCCTCGTCGAACGGGGTGTTCTTGCACGGCGATTTGAGATCGGCGGGATCGACGACCCACGGCGTATCGGGGTCGATCACGATGACATCCGCCGGCGCACCGGGGCGCAAGGTTCCGCCCGGCAGGCCGAGCAGCTCGGCGGGCCGTGTCGACATCGCCCGGATCAGCGTCGTCAGTTCCATCTCGCCATTATGCACCAGCCGCAGGCCCGCGGGCAGCATGGTTTCGAGTCCGACGGCACCGGGGGCGGCTTCCGCGAACGGCAGGCGCTTGACCTCGACGTCCTGCGGATTGTGATCGGACATGATGACGTCGACGAGGCCGGAGGCCATGGCCGCGACCAGCGCGCGGCGATCGTCCTCGGTCCGCAGCGGCGGAGACAGTTTCAGGAACGTCCGGTAGGGGCCGATGTCGTTCTCGTTCAGCGCAAGGTGGTTGATCGAGACCGACGCGCTGACGGCAAGGCCCGCATCGCGGGCACGCTTCAAGATGTCGAGAGAGTCGACGCAGGACAGCGAGGCCGCGTGATAGCGGCCGCCGGTCAGCGCGACGAGACGCATGTCGCGCTCCAGCATCACCGCTTCGGCCGCGTTGGGGATGCCCATGAGGCCGAGCCTGGTCGCGAATTCGCCCTCGTTCATCACGCCTTCGCCGACGAGATGCGGATCCTCGGTGTGGTGCACGATCAGCGCGTCGAAGTCACGCGCGTAGGTCAGCGCGCGACGCATCACCTGCGCGTTGGTCACGCTTTTGTCGCCGTCGCTGAAGGCGACCGCGCCGGCGGCCTTCAGGAGCCCGAACTCGGTCATCTCCTCGCCGAGCAGGCCTTTTGTCAGCGCCGCCATCGGCTGGATGTTGACGATTGCGGTGTCGCGGGCGCGACGCATGACGAAATCGACCGTCGCTGAATTGTCGATGACGGGCGAGGTGTCGGGCTGGCAGATGATGGTAGTGATGCCGCCGGTCGCGGCCGCCTGGCTTGCGGAGGCAAAGGTCTCGCGATGGCTGAGGCCCGGCTCGCCGACGAAGGCGCGCATGTCGATCAGGCCGGGTGCGACGATCTTGCCGGAGCAGTTGACGATGTCGGTGCCCTCCGGGACGCCGGCGGCGCCGATGCCGCGCCGGGTTTCGCGGACGATGCCGTCAGCAAGAAGGACGTCGCCAACGCCGTCGAAATCCCGCGAGGGATCGACGACGCGGGCGTTGGCGAGCAGGATCGGGCGGCGGTCGGTCAACATCGGCATCACGCGTTCGGCAAGTTGCGGGCAAGCGCTTCCAGCACGGCCATGCGTACGGCGACGCCCATCTCCACCTGTTCGCGGATCAGGGACTGCGCGCCATCGGCGACGGCCGAGTCGATCTCGACGCCGCGGTTCATGGGACCGGGATGCATCACGAGTGCGTCCGGCTTGGCGTAAGCGAGCTTTTTCTGGTCGAGCCCGAAATAGTGGAAGTATTCGCTGGACGAGGGCACGAAGGAGCCGTTCATGCGCTCGCGCTGGAGCCGCAGCATCATCACGATGTCGGCACCTTCGAGGCCCTCGCGCATGTCGCGCGCGACTTCGACGCCCATCCGCTCGATCCCCGGAGGCAGCAGCGTGGAGGGACCGACGACGCGGACGCGGGCGCCCATGGTGTTGAGCAGGATGATGTTGGAGCGGGCGACGCGCGAATGCAGCACGTCGCCGCAGATCGCGACCACGAGCCCCTCGATCCGGCCCTTGTTGCGGCGGATGGTCAGCGCGTCGAGCAGGGCTTGCGTCGGATGCTCATGCGCGCCGTCGCCGGCATTGATCACGGAACCGTCGACCTTGCGCGCCAGCAGTTCCACCGCGCCGGAGGCGTGATGGCGCACCACCAGGATGTCCGGGTGCATCGCGTTCAGCGTGACGGCGGTGTCCATCAGGGTTTCGCCCTTGCGGATCGACGACGAGGACACCGACATGTTCATGACGTCGGCGCCGAGGCGCTTGCCCGCGAGCTCGAACGAGGACTGGGTCCGGGTGGAGGCCTCGAAGAACAGGTTCACCTGCGTCCGGCCGCGGAGCACGGTGCGCTTCTTGTCCACCTGGCGGTTGAGCTCGACATATTCCTCGGACAGGTCGAGCAGCCCGGTGATGTCGGCAGCGGAAAGGCCCTCGATGCCCAGCAGATGCCGGTGACCGAGGACGAAGGTCGATTTCGATGCGGAGGTCATTAAAAGCAGAGCTATAGGCGTGGATGGGGGGTGGGGCAAGGGCCAAAACTGACGAAGTGAGTTATCCCCCGATCAGTCTCGCGCACAGTCATTCCGGGATGGCGCGCCAGCGCCAGACCCGGAATCTCGAGATTCCGGGTTTGATGCTTCGCATCGCCCCCGAATGACGCCAGAGAACGTGGAGGCATCGTGAAAGCAATTCTTACTGCATTTGTAGCAATCGCCGCTGCCTCATCCGCCCACGCCCAATCGCTCCCCGGCGGCTTCGTCTACTTGCGCGACATCGACCC
Source organism: Bradyrhizobium centrolobii (assembly GCF_001641635.1). Classification (GTDB taxonomy): domain Bacteria; phylum Pseudomonadota; class Alphaproteobacteria; order Rhizobiales; family Xanthobacteraceae; genus Bradyrhizobium; species Bradyrhizobium centrolobii. Next base: position 5,398 of record NZ_LUUB01000023.1, on the reverse strand, counting down.
CAGCATCATCCAGGACATCCGCTACGCCACGTCAAACAATTTCGTCGGCCGTCCGCTGCGCGGCTACGGCGCCGGCGAATGCGTGGTGAAGCGGGAGGTGGGGATGCGGCTGAAGGCGGTCCAGCAGGAGCTCAGCGGGCAAAACCTCTCGCTCAAGATGTTCGACTGCTACCGGCCGGCGCGCGCGTCTCTCGACATGGTTGCGTGGTCGCAGAACGGCCGGGAGACAGCCGCTGAACGGCGCTACAATCCGAAGATTTCCAAGACCGAACTGTTTCGCCTGGGCTACATCGCGAGCCGCTCGCAGCATTCCACCGGTGCTGCGCTCGATCTGACACTCGTCGACCTCAAGGCCGACAATTCGGCCAAATACGATTCATCAAAAGCCTATGCCGACTGCACGGCGCCGGTCGAGGCCCGCGCGCCGGAAGGCAGCGTCGATATGGGCACCGGTTATGACTGCACCGATGTGAAGGGCCATACCGCCGCACCGTCGATCGCGCCGGGGCAGCGCGCCTGGCGCAAGCGGCTGGTCGCTGCCATGTCCAGGCAAGGCTTTGTGAACTATTCGAAGGAGTGGTGGCATTTTTCCCTGCCGGGGGCGGGCGGGGCGGCCTATGATTTCCCGATCCAGCCGCGGAAGAGGTAGAATGTGGCGTTAATGCATGGCGTAGCCACGAGTCGGATCACCTCTCCCGTAGGGAGAGGTCGCGCCAAAGGCGCGGGTGAGGGGATCAAGTCTATCGAGGGACCTGATCCCCTCACCCGGAGCGCTCTGGACGATGCTTCGCATCGCCAGGCGCGCTCCGACCTCTCCCTCCGGGAGAGGTGAAGAACCACCGCTGCTAGAGTGTCATCAAACCCGGAACATTCGATGACCCAGCCGAGCTTTGCCACCCACGAAGTCTTCAACCAGTCGCCGCCGTTCGAGGACGTCGATCTCTTCGTGACCGACCGTCCTCTGGTCGAGGCGGTGAAGGCCAACGGCGGCGCCGCGGCGGAACAGGAACTGTCCGTGTTCGGCAAGCATTGGGGCTCGGCGGCGATGGCCGAACGCGGCCGCGTGGCGAACGAGAACACGCCGAAACTCCGCACCTTTGATTCAAAAGGCAACCGCCGCGACCAGGTCGAGTTTCATCCCGCCTATCACGAGCTGATGGCGCACAGCGCGCATGCCGGCGTGCACAATTCCACCTGGACAGCGGATGGCAGGCCCGCTGGCAACGCTGCCGAGGTTATTCGTGCGGCGAGGTTTTACATCGCCTCACAGGTCGAGACCGGACATCTCTGTCCGATCACGATGACGCGCGCCTCGGTCGCGGCGCTGGCGATGCAGCCGCATTTGCTGGCGCGCGTGATGCCGGTGCTGTCGACGACAAGCTACGATCCCGCCTTCGCGCCGTGGTGGGACAAGCGCGGCATGACGCTCGGCATGGGCATGACCGAGAAGCAGGGCGGCACCGACGTGCGCGCCAACATGACGCGCGCGGTTCGCGACGGGAACGCCTATCGCATCACCGGCCACAAATGGTTCATGTCGGCGCCGATGTGTGATGCGTTCCTCGTGCTGGCGCAGGCTGACAATGGGTTGACCTGTTTCTTCATGCCGCGCTTTGCGCCGGATGGATCAGTGAACGCGATCCAGTTCCAGCGGCTGAAGGACAAGCTCGGCAACCGCTCGAATGCGTCTTCGGAAGTGGAATTCGTCGGCGCCTATGCGGAAGCCGTCGGCGAGGAGGGCAAGGGCATCCGCACCATCATCCAGATGGTGCAGCTTACGCGGCAGGACTGCGCGATCGCGTCCGTCGGTTTGATGCGCTCGGGGCTCGCGCACGCGCTGCACCACGCGCGTCACCGCAGCGTATTCCAGAAACATCTCGCCGATCAGCCGCTGATGCAGGCGGTGCTGTCGGACATGGCCTTGCATGTGGAAGCCAGCGTCGCGCTGGTGATGCGGCTCTGCTGTGCGTTCGACCGCACGCCGCACGAACCGGCTGAAGCCGCCTACATGCGGCTGCTGACGCCCGCGATCAAATACTGGACCTGCAAGAGCGCGCCGGCTTTTCTCTATGAGGCGATGGAATGCCTCGGCGGCAACGGCTACGTCGAAGAGGGCATTCTGGCGCGCCACTATCGCGAGTCGCCGGTGAATGCGATCTGGGAAGGCTCGGGCAACGTGATGTGCCTCGACGTGCTGCGCGCGCTCGCCCGCGAGCCGGAAGCGGCGACGGCGGTGCTGCAGGGCCTCGCGGCTGAAACGAAGGGTTTGCCCGGAGCAGGCGAGGCGGCAACTTTCATTGGCAAAACGTTCCGCCGCGCGGACGGCGAGCGCGTCGCGCGGCTTGCGGTCGAGAAGCTCGCACTGCTTGCCGCAGCCGCCGCGCTCAACGGCGTCTTGCCCCGCCATGCCGAACTGTTCGCTGCCACACGCCTTGCCGCCAACCACGCCAGCATGTATGGCGCGGTGGAGATGGAGAGCGGTGATGTTCGGGCGCTGCTGGAGCGGGCACTGCCGTGATTGGGGCACAGTCTTTCCACAACGTCATGCCCGGGCATAGCCGTCCGAAGGACGGCGTCGCTTCGCTCGCCTATGTCCCGGGCATCCACGCCTCTCCACACGCGCGGATGCGCATGGATGGCCGGGACGAGCCCGGCCATGACGAGGCGGCGAAAGCAACGTACCTAACGAAAGCCTCCTGATGGACTCCCTCAATCCCGACCATCCGCCGCTTAGCGTGACGCCGGCCGAGCTCGCCCCGCGCGTCTGGAAGTTCTGGGGCACGGCGCTATGGGGCCTGCTCGTCTTCGTCGCGATGTTCGTTGGCCAAGTCGGCGCGATCGTCCTGCTGGCGGTACTTCGCGGCAAGCCGATCGACATGGCCTCGATCGAGCTCGTCGGCCA
>NZ_LUUB01000023.1:0-2460 GCF_001641635.1 Bradyrhizobium centrolobii | reverse complement strand
TGGCGGTGGTATGGCTCGCCGTCCGTCTGAAGGGCGCATCCTTCGCCGACTATCTCGCCCTGCGCTGGCCGTCCTGGAAGCAACTCCTGTTCGGCGCCGTCGGTCTCGTGCTTCTCGTGCTGGCCTGGGAGACGATGTCACGGACGTTGGGTCGCGAGGCGACGCCAGGCTTCATGACCGATCTCCTGAAATCGGGCCGCGACAAGGGCGCCGCAGCGTCGCTGCTGCTGGCCTTCAGCGTCGCCGCGCCAATGTCGGAGGAAGTCCTCGCGCGAGGCTTCCTCTATCGGGGCTGGTCGGCAAGCTTCCTGCGCGTGCCCGGCGCGATCCTGCTGTCGTCACTGGTCTGGACGGTCGTGCATCTGCAGTACGACATGTACTTCCTCGCCGAGGTCTTCACCATCGGCGTCTGGTTCGGCTACATGCGCTATCGCGCCAATTCGCTCTGGCTCACGATCGTCCTGCATGCGCTGAACAACCTGACCGCGGTGGTGCTGACGATGTGGCTGGGGAGCTAGGCGGGCGCTCGCCACTTCAAGCTCTATGACGATACGGTAGGCACCCCGCCGCCACCAGCGCCATTCGTCATTGACGGTCAGCAAGATGGTTCGATACTCTGGGTAGAGTGAGTATTTTGCGTCCCTAAGAAGTTGCTGCGAAAATCCTTCATGACGGATCTCAAAAACGTGAGCGATCCCGTCCCAGTCTCGCCGTCGGCGCGTCGGACTTGGGACTTTTGGGAGACAACGCTGATAGCTTTGATTGCAGACGGCGCTTTTGTGCTGACAGGCGGAGTCCTGGTGAGCATCATCCTGGCCGTCAATGTCGGACCGAAAATATTGGCTCCAGGCGAACTTCAGGCGTTGGCGTCACAGGGGCGTTGGTATGGAGTCGCCCTCATCTCGGGAACGCCGCCTGCCATCGCGGTACTCTGGATTGCGATCCGCATGGCTGGCAGAGAATTTGGCGAGTATCTCGCTCTGAATTGGCCAACCGGGGGCGAGATAGTGCGCGCCCTGGCCATCATGACGATCGTTTTGTCGATCGAGGATTCGTGCTGTCGAAGATGGGTGCGGGAGGATATCAGCCCGGTCCCACGCTCGTGGTGGGAGGGGCCGCGGGATTGCTCGCATGGCTCATTGGAGGCTGTATTGCTGGACCTCTCGTCGAAGAGTTTGTTGTTCGCGGCTTCTTGTTCCGCGGCTGGTCGCAATCTTCTCTCGGGCCGATCGGAGCCATTGTCCTTACATCGGCAGTATGGGCGATGAATCATACCCAGTACGATTGGTTCGGGCGCCTGCTTATTTTCGTTTTCGGGCTTGTTCTTGGCCACCTGCGGTGGACCACCAATTCCGCATGGATCACGGTGGTGGCTCATTCGGCTTACAATACGGTTATCCTTTTTACATTGGGCCGCTACGTCTAGCTGTGAGCTTTCAGGAGGTTGTCCATTCGGCCCTGACCGAGGAAGCTGAGGTTGCTGAAGCTTCAGATTCCGAGGGGAGAACCGAATGGACACCCATAAGAATGCGCCTCTGACGCCGAAAGGTCGAGAGGCCATGGTGCGGAGTGTGGTCGAAGGTGGCCTTACGAAGGCCGCAGCCGCGCTCCAGTTCAACGTGACAGCGAAAACGGTTGCCAAATGGGTCAAGCGCTTCCGCGAGGAAGGCGTGGACGGGTTGCGTGATCGCTCCTCACGGCCCCTTTCATCGCCGAGCCAAACCCTGCCTGCCACANGCGCTGCGGTCGAGGTGTTGCGCCGGCAGCGCCACACCGGCCAGCAGATTGCGGCCGAGGTCGGGATCTCTCCGGCGACCGTCAGCCGCATCCTGCAACGGTTGGGATTGAACCGGTTGCGCGACCTGGAGCCAGCCGAGCTGGTGCGGCGCTATGAACGCGAACATCCCGGGGAGTTGATCCACATCGACATCAAAAAGCTCGGCAAGTTCAACCGTGTAGGCCATCGCATCACCGGTGATCGAACTGGCCAGAGCAGCCTGCGTGCCCGCGGTGAAGGACCTGGCTGGGAATACGTCCACGTCTGTATCGACGATGCCTCCCGCATCGCCTTCAGCAAGGTCATGAAGAGCGAGCGAAGGAGCTGTGCCGTGTCTTTCCTCAAGGCAGCGATCGCCTACTACGCCAGCCTGGGCATCAAGGTCGAGCGGGTCATGACCGACAACGGCTCTTGCTACAAATCCTTTGCCTTCCGCAAAGCCTGCAGACGTCTCGGCCTGAAGCACATCCGCACCAGGCCCTACACGCCCAAGACCAACGGCAAGGCTGAACGCTTTATCCAGACCAGCCTGCGCGAGTGGGCCTATGCCCGCGCCTACAACACCTCAAAAGAACGAGCCGACGAGCTGCCGAGGTGGCTTCACCGCTACAATTGGCATCGGCCTCATGGCAGTATCGGTTCCGTGCCACCCATCAGCAGACTCGCTCTAAACAGGAACAACC
>NZ_LUUB01000022.1:226571-252315 GCF_001641635.1 Bradyrhizobium centrolobii | reverse complement strand
GCAGCTGACCACGGGCGCGCTGGTCGCGCAGACCCTGGAGCGCCCGCTGCGCCCGGGCGAGGTGTCGCTGGACGAACTCGAGCGCGCCTTCCGCGAGACCGCGATCGAGGTGCCGACGCCGGTCGCCAGGGCCGCGCCGGCGCCGGCCGCCGCGGCGCCCGTCAAGGACGCCGCCAAACCCGCCGCCCGGGAGAAGGCCGCGCCCAAGAGGTCGATGGCCGACGAGACCGCCGCCGACGGCGACCGCATCGCCAACCAGTCGATCCGCGTCAACGTGGATACGCTGGAGCATTTGATGACCATGGTCTCCGAGCTGGTCCTGACCCGCAACCAGCTCCTGGAGATCTCCCGCCGCAACGAGGACACCGAGTTCAAGGTGCCGTTGCAGCGCCTCTCCAACGTCACCGCCGAGCTGCAGGAGGGCGTCATGAAGACGCGGATGCAGCCGATCGGCAATGCCTGGCAGAAGCTGCCGCGCATCGTGCGCGACCTGTCGAGCGAACTCGGCAAGCAGATCGAGCTCGAGATGCACGGCGCCGACACCGAGCTCGACCGCCAGGTGCTCGACCTGATCAAGGATCCGCTCACCCACATGGTGCGCAACTCCGCCGACCATGGCCTGGAGACCCCGGCCGAGCGGCTGGCGAGCGGCAAGGGCGAGCAGGGCACGATTCGGCTGTCCGCCTATCACGAGGGCGGCCACATCATCATCTGCATCGCCGACAACGGAAGAGGCCTCAACACCGAGAAGATCAAGGCCAAGGCGCTCTCGAGCGGCCTCGTCACCGAGGCCGAGCTCGAGAAGATGAGCGAGGCGCAGATCCACAAGTTCATCTTCGCGCCGGGCTTCTCCACCGCCGCCGCCATCACCTCGGTCTCCGGCCGCGGCGTCGGCATGGACGTGGTGCGCACCAATATCGACCAGATCGGCGGCACCATCGACATCAAGAGCGTCGCCGGCGAAGGCTCCTCCGTCACCATCAAGATCCCGCTGACCTTGGCGATCGTCTCGGCGCTGATCGTCGAGGCCGCCGGCGACCGCTTTGCCATCCCGCAGCTCTCGGTGGTCGAGCTGGTGCGGGCCCGCGCCAACTCCGAGCACCGCATCGAGCGCATCAAGGACACCGCGGTCTTGCGCCTGCGCAACAAGCTGTTGCCGCTGATCCACCTCAAGAAGCTGCTCAAGATCGACGATGGCGCCGCTAGCGATCCCGAGAACGGCTTTATCGTGGTGACCCAGGTCGGCAGCCAGACCTTCGGCATCGTCGTCGACGGCGTGTTCCACACCGAAGAGATCGTGGTCAAGCCGATGTCGACCAAGCTGCGCCACATCGACATGTTCTCCGGCAACACCATCCTCGGCGATGGCGCGGTGATCATGATCATCGACCCCAACGGCATTGCGAAGGCGCTCGGCGCCGCCGGCGCCTCGGCCCACGACCTGGCCGATGAGGCCGCCGCCCATCACATCGGAAGCGGCGAGCAGACCACCTCGCTCTTGGTGTTCCGCGCCGGCTCGAGCCAGCCCAAGGCGGTGCCGCTCGGCCTCGTCACCCGCCTCGAGGAGCTGCCCGCCGACAAGATCGAGTTCAGTAACGGCCGCTACATGGTGCAGTACCGCGAGCAGCTGATGCCGCTGGTCGCCATGGAGGGCGTCACCATCGCGTCCCAGGGCGCCCAGCCGATCCTGGTGTTCGCCGATGACGGCCGCTCGATGGGCCTCGTCGTCGACGAGATCATCGACATCGTCGAGGAACGGCTCAACATCGAGGTCGGCGGCACGGCTAGCGGCATTCTCGGCTCGGCCGTGATCAAGGGCCAGGCCACCGAGGTGATCGACGTCGGCCACTTCCTGCCGATGGCGTTCGCCGACTGGTTCACCCGCAAGGAGATGAAGCCGTCGATGCACGCGCAGTCGGTGCTGCTGGTCGACGACAGCGCCTTCTTCCGCAACATGCTGGCGCCGGTGCTGAAGGCGGCCGGCTACCGGGTGCGCACCGCGGGCGGCGCGCAGGAGGCGCTGGCGACGCTGCGCGCGGGCCAGAACTTCGACGTGGTGCTGACCGACATCGAGATGCCCGACATGAACGGGTTCGAGTTCGCCGAGGCGCTGCGCGCGGACCACAACCTGGCGGGAACGCCGATCATCGGCCTCTCGGCGCTGGTCTCGCCGGCGGCGATCGAGCGCGGCCGGCAGGCCGGCTTCCACGACTATGTCGCCAAGTTCGACCGTCCCGGGCTGATCGCGGCGCTGAAGGAGCAGACCGCGGGCGCCGCCGGCGCCGCCGAGCTGAGCCGGGCGGCGGCCTAGCGCATGATCCGGACCCGAAGGGCCGCGTTAGCGCAAAGTGTGAAGCGGTTTTCCGACAAGATCATGCTCCAACAACAAGCGGCGGGGAAGGAGATACTTCGATGAGCAGCAAGATGCAGACCGCCGAGGGCGCCATGGTCGAGTACGTCACCGCGATGATCGGCGGCCAGCTGTTCGGCCTGCCGATCTCCCGCGTCCAGGACGTGTTCATGCCCGAGCGCGTCACCCGCGTCCCCTTGGCCTCGCGCGAGATCGCCGGCGTGCTCAACCTGCGCGGCCGCATCGTCACCGTGATCGACATGCGCGCCCGGCTCGGCCTGCCCAAGGCCGAGGCCGGCAAGGCGCCGATGGCGGTCGGCGTCGACCTGCGCGGCGAATCCTACGGCCTTTTGATCGACCAGATCGGCGAGGTGCTGCGCCTGCCCGAGGACGGCAAGGAGGACAACCCCGTCAACCTCGACCCCCGCATGGCCAAGCTCGCCGGCGGCGTCCACCGCCTCGACGGCCAGCTCATGGTCGTCCTCGACGTCGATCGCGTCCTCGAGCTTGCGCCGGACATGCTGGCGGCCTGATGCGGCGGCGAGGCCGCCGCCGGACTTGCAATTGGAAGCGTCCCCTCGAGGGGACAGGAAGCAGAGGTTCACATGCGAACTTGTCTCGTCGTTGACGATTCCAGCGTCATCCGCAAGGTTGCGCGCCGGATCCTGGAGGGCCTCGACTTCCAGATTCTCGAAGCCGAGGATGGTGAGAAGGCACTGGAAGCCTGCAAGCGCGGGCTGCCCGACGCGGTGCTGCTCGACTGGAACATGCCGGTCATGGATGGCTACGAATTCCTCGGCCATCTCAGGCGCATGCCCGGCGGCGACCAGCCCAAGGTGGTGTTCTGCACCACCGAGAACGACGTCGCGCACATTGCGCGCGCGCTGCATGCCGGAGCCAACGAGTACATCATGAAACCGTTCGACAAGGACATCGTGACGGCGAAGTTCCAGGAAGTCGGCCTGATCTAAGCGATCGACCGGAGGCTGAACGGATCCTTCGGCGTTTGTTGCAACTGAACCGTTCCAGTCTGAGTTGGTGAGTAATGAGTGTTGCGTTCGCAGGTAGTTCGACCACGAGCCCGTCTCGCGGAGCCGGGCCGCTGCGGGTGATGATCGTCGACGACTCCGTCGTCATTCGCGGTCTGATCTCGCGCTGGATCGGAGCCGAACACGACATGGAGGTCGCAGCTTCGCTGCGCACCGGCCTCGAAGCGGTCAACCAGCTCGAACGCATCAACCCCGATGTTGCCGTGCTCGACATCGAAATGCCCGACCTCGATGGTCTCTCGGCGCTGCCGAAGCTGCTCGCGAAGAAGCGCGACCTCGTCATCATCATGGCCTCCACGCTGACCCGCCGCAATGCGGAGATCAGCTTCAAGGCACTGTCGCTGGGCGCGGCCGACTACATTCCGAAGCCGGAGTCGACGCGTGAAGCATCGGCCGCCGACATCTTCCACCACGACCTGATCCAGAAGATCCGCCATCTCGGCGCGCGGCTGCGCAGGAAGCCCGCGGTCGCCAGCCCGCCGCTGGCACCCGCAGTTCATGCACCGCCCGCGCGTGAGCCGGCCGCGCGGCCTGCCACGCTGGCCCCGGCAGCGCTCGCCGCGCATGCGACCTCATCCCTTTCCCTGACCACACGCCCGTTCTCGGCGCAGGCGCCGAAGGTGCTCCTGATCGGCTCCTCGACCGGTGGTCCGCAGGCGTTGATGGCACTGGTGACCGAGCTCGGTCCGGTGATCGACCGCTTCCCGGTGCTGATCACCCAGCACATGCCGCCGACCTTCACCACCATTCTCGCCGAGCACCTGGCGCGCACGAGCCGCCGGCCCGCGCATGAAGCGGTCGACGGCGAACCGGTGAAAGCAGGGCGGATCTATCTCGCGCCCGGCGGCAGGCACATGCGCGTCGTGCGCAACGGCGCGGACACCGCGATCGCGCTCGATGACGGTCCCGCCGTCAACTTCTGCAAGCCCGCGGTCGATCCGCTCTTCACCTCGGCGATCGATATCTGGCACGGCGGCATCCTCGCCGTGATCCTGACCGGCATGGGCTCGGACGGCATGCGCGGCGGCAAGGACATCGTCGCCGCCGGCGGCAGCGTCATCGCACAGGACGAGGCCTCGAGCGTGGTGTGGGGCATGCCGGGCGCGGCAGCCAATGCGGGCATCTGCGCCGCGATCCTGCCGCTCACCCAGATCGGCGCGAAGGTCAATCGCCTGTTTGCGGGAGACCGCTCGTGACGCCCGCGGACTATGAGTATCTGCGCAAGTTCCTGAAAGAGCGCTCCGGTCTCGATCTCTCCGCCGACAAGCAGTATCTGGTCGAGAGCCGGCTGCTGCCGCTTGCCCGCAGGGCGAGCCTGTCCGGCATTCCGGATCTCGTGCAGAAGGTCAGGAGCGGTGATGGCAGGCTTGCGACCGACGTGGTCGAAGCCATGACCACCAACGAGACCTTCTTCTTCCGCGACAAGGTGCCGTTCGATCATCTGCGCGACACCATCCTGCCCGGCCTGATCCAGGCGCGCGGCGCGCGCAAGAGCCTGCGCATCTGGTCGGCGGCATCGTCGACGGGGCAGGAGCCCTATTCGATCGCGATGTGCCTGAAGGAAATGGGCGCGGCGTTCGCCGGCTGGCGCATCGAGATCGTCGCCACCGACCTGTCGCAGGAGGTGCTGGAGAAATCCAAGGCCGGCGTCTACAGCCAGTTCGAGGTGCAGCGCGGCCTGCCGATCCAGCTCCTGGTCAAGTATTTCACGCAGTCAGGCGACATCTGGCAGCTCAATGCCGACGTCCGTTCGATGGTGCAGTTCCGCCAGCTCAATCTGTTGCAGGACTTCTCCCATCTCGGCACGTTCGACGTCATCTTCTGCCGCAACGTGCTGATCTATTTCGACCAGGACACCAAGGCGGTGATCTTCGAGCGCATGGCGAAGGGCCTGGAGGTCGACGGCACGCTGCTGCTCGGCGCCGCTGAATCCGTCGTCGGCATCACGGATGCCTTCCGTCCCGTCGCCGACCGCCGCGGGCTCTATCAGCTCAACCCTGCGCGCGGTGTACGTCCCGCCGGCGCGCCGCTCTTCTCGGGCTTCAAGGTCGCCGCAGCCCGGTGAACGCAGGATCAGGCGCACGACAGGCGATTTGAGACAGCATCGTTGTTGCGGATGACCGGCAACACCTGACGGCTTTTTTTCGCCGTCGTTATGCGCGGCGTTTCACCAGCGTTTGATGATGCGGATTACTCAGCTACCGCGCGCCGGAGCTGGCGCCGCGGTGCAGCGCGATGGCCGCTCTCACCAGCATCTGAGGGTTGTGTTATGCTCCCGGTCGTCCCACCGGACTGGGGCGGGATTTCATTCAAGATCATGAACTGTTGTGAGGAGGACATGCCCATGCGAATGTCTTGCGCCTCGTATTTCATTTTGGCGGCGCTTTCGTTGCCCGCAACTGCTCTCGCCGGCGAGCAGGTACTCGAATTCAAGCTCGTCACCAAGCCGATAGACGTCAAGATCAGTGAAGTCGCAAACGTCGAAGGTCAGACGGTCACGTCCGGCAAGATGTTTGGCGTTGCCTTCTTCAAGGACGGCCGCATTGCGGTGAAAGACTTCGTCAATTCCGCCGACTTGCTCAAGGGCTCGGGACCCATCTACGGCTACAGCACCTACACCTTTGATGACGGATCCTCGATCACGGCGCGCTACACCGGCGCGATCAAGGATGGTCGGGCAAAGGGTGAATATACGATCCTGTCGGGCACCGGGGCGTACGCAAACGCGACGGGCACGGGCGGCTTCGAAAGTGTGCAAAGTGGGTTCAAGGGCGCCGGCCTGTACGACGGCAGATTCATCGTCAAGACACCCTGAGCAGGCACGCAAATCCCCGCGCTCGCGCCTTGCCGACGAGGTAGCGAGCGCGCCTTTCACAAGATCGCGTGCGGGAGGAAGCGCGAGCTGTTGCCCGTGATCGGGCTCTCGTCCTCGCGGATCGACAGGCCGCACGGTTCGTGGTCCACCAGCCAGCTTCCCACCACCGGGTAGAAGCCCGAGAAGTTCGGCAGCGGCGACAGTGCCTGGCGCACGAAACCTTCGGCGCCGTACGGGCCTGCGTGCTCGTCGAGCGGGATGCCGCCCGAGACCAGCGTGACATTGGCGCCCTCGCGCGACAGCAGCGGCTTGCGCACATAGGACATTCCGAGCTCGGCTGTGCGCGGATCGTCCTCGAAGAACGCCGGCAGCAGGTTGGGATGGTTCGGAAACATCTCCCACAACAGCGGCAGGATGCCCTTGTTGGAGAGCACCGCCTTCCACGGCGGCTCGATCCAGCGCGTCGGCGCGGTCCCGAGCTTGGTCCCGAACTCGTCGTGGAACATCCACTCCCAGGGGTACAGCTTGAAGGCAAGCGCGATGTCGCGGTCGTCGAGGTCGACGAAGCAGCCGCCCGCCTCGCGCCAGCCGATCTCCTCGATGTCGAGCAGCGTGGTTGCAAGCCCGGCCTGGCGTGCGGTGTCCTCGAGATAGGCGAGCGTGCCGGCGTCCTCGTCATTGCCGGTGGTGCCGGTGAGATGCAGATGATGGCCGGCGCCGATCGCCGACCACGCGTCGATCAGCCGCTCATGGATGGAATTGAACTGGTCGGCGCGCGCCGGGACGATGCGCCGATCGATCGCCTGCTCGAGCCAGGTCCATTGAAACACCGCGGCCTCGAAGATGGAGGTCGGCGTATCGGCGTTGTATTCGAGCAGCTTTGCCGGAGCCGCGCCGTCGAACTTCAGGTCGAGCCGGCCGTAGAGGCTGCGGTCGTCGCGCTCCCAGCTTTCCGCGATCAGATCCCAGAACGCTTCCGGAATCTGCAACCGCTGCAGATGGCGCTCGTCGCCGATCACGCGGCCGGCGAGCTCGCGGCACATCGCGTCGATCTCGCCGGTCGGGGTCTCGATGCCGCGCTCGATCTCGTCGAGCGTGAAGGCATAGTAGGCGCGCTCGTCCCAATAGCGTTCGCCGTCGATGGTGTGGAAATCGAAGCCGCATTGCTCTGCGGTCTGCCGCCAGTCGTCTCGTTCCGGACAAACGATGCGTTGCATGTGTCAGCCGCCGCCGCCGTGACCGTGACCGCCATGGCCGCCGTGACCATGGCCATGCATGTTATGCAGCGTGCCGCCGAAGCCGCCATAGCTCGGCCGGCAATAGGGTCGGCCGTCGATGCCGGGCACGGCCTCGAGGCCGGGGCCGCAGGGCCGCTCGCGCTTTGCGAATCCCATCGAGACCGCACCGACCGCGGCGCTGCCCATCAGGGTGAGCACGACCCTTCGCGAGCGTTTCATGCCATTTCCTCCCGCAGCTTCACCTAAGCAGACTGGTGCGCGGCGTTGAATTCAAAACCTCGCGCCTCAGCCGCCGCCCGAGAAGCCGAAGGCATGCGCAAAGGAGCCGAAACCGCCGCGGGTGACACCGCTGGAGCGGGAGTCGGACGACGTCCCCGACGACGAATGGCTCGACGAGTCGCTGCTGAAGAAGCTCGATCGCGACGACCACCGTGAGCCGCCGCTGCCGCCTGAGGAGCCGTGGCTGCTGCTGTTGCAGGCCGTGCTCGTCTGCGCCGGCGCTGCCGCCCCGGGAGGAGGCGGATCGCAATTTTGTCGCGGCATCAGCGTGTAGGCGGTGGTGCCGACCGCGATCGTGCCCATGACCAGGAGCGCGACATGACCGGAGCGCTTGACCGGCTCCCGTGGCGGCGACGCCACGGACGCCGGCCGGCGCTTGCCAAACTCCTTGGTGGGACGCTTCTCGACCATGTCGCAGGATCAGATCAGTAGATCATGCAGGCCGCATTCAGCAGGCCTGCGGCGAGGGAAGACAGACCGAGCCAGATCGCCGGCGCGAGTTCGCCGGCGGCAATCCGCCCCGACAGGTTCGGCACCGGGACCCTCACGAGGTAGAACACGATGACCTGGACGACCAGCGCGATAGCCGCCCAGATCAGGCAGTCCACCACATTGGCCGAATGCGCGATCGCACTGACCAGCGGCGCCACGAAGCCGAGCAGGCTGAGACCGAGCGCAATCGCGGCGGCAGGGTCGTTGTCACGGATGAGCTGGAATTCGTTGTGCGGGGTGATGCGGGTATAGACGAACAGATACGCCACGATCGCGATCAGCCCGGTGCAGAAATAGACCAGGAAGGCGGGCAGGCCGGCGAGCGATTGCAGAATCATGCTGTGAGGTCCGACTGTTACCGCGGGAATTCTGGCACGATCGTTTGGTCGCCGCACCGGCCGGATCCGTTCGATCCCCAAGAACAAAACTGGCCCTCGAAATTGGCCCAGGCCGCCGGCGTGGCGGCCGTCCGGCACGGCCCAAACTTTTCGGGCAATGTGAGACCTGCTTCACAAATGCGTCCTGAAGTTGCGTGTGATAGTCTGGCTCACTGACGTTGCCGTTGGCCTGGAGGAGCACATGAATTGCGCCCTCGACGAGAGTTGCTCTCCGGCGCATGAACGATCAGATCAGAATGATTTGACCGGCGGCGATGTGTGTCGCCAACGCGCGGGCGGCCATGTCAAAGCGGACCATCCAAATTTGAGGGATTCTTCGATCAGGTAAGAAGTTTTGTTTTGAGTGAGGCTCAAAATGCCTGTTGCCGAATACGAAGATTTCGAGCTCGAGATCGGCTCCGATCTGCCGGTGGGGGGCGGCCCTCAGCAATATTACGGCCGCGTTGTCAAGTCGCCGGCCGGCGAGGCTCCGAAGAGCCGGGTGAAGTTCTGGTTCTCAGCGCCGGGTGAGCTGGCAAAGCTGCGGGGAGAGCTGGAAAACGCCGTCCTGGAGATCGACGAGAAAAATCGCCAGGGCCCGGCGACGCGCGGTGAACAGGTGCTGCGGGATTTCGGACGCGGGGTCTTTCGCAGCGTCTTCACCGAGGTTCCGTCGATCCAGCGCATCTACGAGCGCAGCAAGGGCGCGGCGCAGGACCTGAGGATCAAGCTGCGCATCGAGGCGAGCGAGCTTGCCGGATTGCCCTGGGAATACCTCTACGACGAAGACGACATGCCTGGCTTCGTCAGCCTCACGCGTCCCGTCGTGCGGTATCTGGAGACGGCGGGCGGCGTCGGCCGGATGGGCGTCAAGGGACCGTTGCGCATTCTCGGCATGATCGCCGATCCCTCGACCCGCGAATGGCCGAAGCTCGACGTCGTCAGGGAGCGCGATCGCATCAACAAGGGCATCGACGCGCTCCAGCACGAGGGGCGGGTCGACTTCCAGTGGGTCCCGGGCGGGACCGGAAAAGACCTGATGAAGAAGCTGCTCGAAGGCGAGTGGCACATCTTCCACTTCATCGGGCATGGCGGGGTCGACGACGCCCAGCCCGGTCTCGGCGGCGGCAGCTTCGACGAGCGCGGCTTCGTCGTCATGGTCGATGAGGACGGCAAGCCGGTCAAGAAATTCGCCTCGGATCTTGCGACGATGCTGACGGGAGCCCGCAAGAGCCTTCGCCTGATCGTACTCAATTGCTGCGAGAGCGCCAGGATCAATGTTGGCGACCGCTTTGGCAATCCGGCGATCGGCCTGATGAAGACGGGATGGCTGCCCGCCGTGGTGGCGATGCAGTTTCCCATCACCGACAATGCAGCGATCTCGATGTCGGAAGGATTCTATGCCGCTCTCGCCGGCAACCGTCCCATCGACGATGCGGTGACGCTCGCCCGCAAATTCATCCAGCAGAAATCCCGGGTGGAATGGGGAATTCCTGTTCTCTACATGCGCTCGTCCGACGGCAGGATCTTCGACGTCGAAACGCCGCCGCCGCCGGCGGGCCCGCCCGAGACAGGCCGCCCATCGAAGGAGGCACTGCGGCGGCGGCGCGAGGAATTCATGGACGCGCTCGCCGTCACCCCGGTCACGATCGAGGCGCTGGAGGATCTGACCCGGCGTGGACAGGAGCTGCACAGCCTGCTCGCGGACGACAATGATCTCTCGGTCCGGCTCGCCAGGATCTATTTCGATCTCGGAACGCTTCAGCACAAGCAGAAGCAAATCCCGAAGGCTGCGGCCAGTTTCGCCTACATGCTGAAGCTCGATCCGGCAAAGCCGGAATATTTCGTGCGAAGAGCCAATTTCAACGTGACGGTCGGCCTTTACGAGAACGCGCTGGCCGACATTACGGAGGCGATCAGGCTCAAGTCGAACAACGCCGAATTCTACTGGATCAAGGGCATCGTCAGCATGACGGCTGCGGGCACCGACGACAAGCGCGGCTATCTCGAGGAAGCGATCAAGGCCTTCGGCAAGGCCGTCGAGCTGAACCAGAACGAACCGAAGTATTTCGTATCGCGGGCCAATGCCTATGCGCAGATCAAGGACCTGACGAACGCCCAGATCGACATGGACAGCGCGATTGCACTTGCGCCCGACAATATCGACCTCCTGGTGCAGAAGGCCAAGATCGTCGCTCAGGCCGCGTGATTTTTCATCAGGGACCGCCGGATGCCGTGGTGCCCGGCGCGTCCTCCACCAGCGAACCCTAGCGATAGGAGTTCACCGTGACGCTCGATAATTTCGTGGAATTCCTGAATGCGATCTGCGACGCCTTCGGTGCGCCGCTTCTTGTCGTCCTGTTCTACTGGTTCAGGTTTCACACGCTCAAAGGCACCCGCTCGTTCACGACAAGGCCTCTGTTCGCATTCGGCGTCGCTGTCTTCATCGCGCCATTCCTGATCGCCTATGCGCTGCTTCCGCAGAAGCTGTCGCCGCTTGCCACGATCTGGCTCCTGATCTTCGTCTGGATCATTCCCTTCCTTCCCAGGTGGTGGCGAAGCCTCTGCCAGGAGCTGGCCGGAATTCCCGTCAGCGCGCTGGCGCTGCGTGACACGCTGGCGGCATCGCCATTTCAGGTCCATCCCGCCGACATGCCGATCCTTCAGCGCAAACTGTCCAGGATCGGCTACCAGGTCGACGACTTCCGCGCCGTGCAGTCGACCGCCATCCAGTCGCGATTCCTCAAGATCTCGGCGCTGATGCTCCATCTCGAGCGCTGTGCCGAAAGGCACGAGAGCTTCATGGAGCGCAACGCCGATCTCCATGCGGAGCTCCTGTCTGTGTACGATGCCTTGTGCTTCCGCACGGTCCGCGTGCTCAAGAGCAGCGGCGAGATCTACGGTGCGATCATGGAGGACAGCGAGGTGGAGCCGAACGACTGGCAGGCCCTCGACTCCCTTTCGACCCGCCACAGCACGGTCAGCCAGCTCCAGCTGGCCGCCCAGACCGCGGCCGGATGCATGCTGGAGGATCTGCGCAAGGACATGGATTCCCTGCTCAACAACCTCCTGCTCTTTGCCACACGCGCGGCCCTGGCCGGTGAATGGACGCTTGCCCGCAGCAAGCGCAGACTGGGAGCGATCGGGTTCGCGCTGGATTCGACCTCGCCCGGCATCCTGAAGTTCGTGGCGATCGTCGCGGCCTTCACCTCCGGCTGGTGCCTCCTGTGGCTGCTCGGCTCGGGGAAGATCGTTCATCTTCCCGGAGATCAATCCGCAGGCGTGCTGCGGACGTTGCTCACGACTCCTCTTCAGTTCATCATGAACTTCTGGCTGGTCTACTACTTCAAGCGACACTACGCGTTCGCGAACGAGAACATCTTCGGCCGGCTGCCGGTCGGGTTCATCCTGTCGGTCGGCCTCGTCAGCGCGCTGATCTTCTTCCCGGTGCAGGCGACGTTCGACTTCTACCAGTTTCCGGACCGGCCTTTTGGCGACGTGGTGCTGCACGAACTGCCGCTGTTGATCTTTCCCTGGGGCATCGGTGCGATGACGGCCCTGCTGGTGCAGGATTCGACGTGGGGCAGGCGGTCGAGGCAGACAAGGCAGTTGAGAGATGGCCTTGTCTTCGGTGGCGGCATGACGGTGATGTTATGGATGCTGCTTGCCATCCACCATGTCGTCCACATGCCCGTGATGGAGATCGTCAATGGCGTCTCCGGATGGACGTTCACGCTCTCCTTCGTGCTTCCGACCTTCGCGTTCGGATTCATCATCGGCTACGCGATGATCGGACGCCTGCGCGAGGCGGCCGCGCGCTGCCCGGTCAAGCGTCCGGTACTGGCCACTCCCGTGCTCGCCGGCGCCTGAGATCGGATCCGGGACGCGCCAGTCCGGGCGCGGTCGGAACCCCCAAAAACAAAAACCCCGCCATTTGCGGCGGGGTCCAGGCTGGGAGGAGCGAGCCCGTGGGCTCGCGACTTACCCTGATCAGGCGGGGATGCGCTCGTCGGCCTCGTGCGGCTCGCGCAGCACGTAGCCGCGGCCCCACACGGTCTCGATGAAGTTGCGGCCTTCGGAGGCGTTGGCGAGCTTCTTGCGGAGCTTGCAGATGAAGACGTCGATGATCTTCAGCTCCGGCTCGTCCATGCCGCCATAGAGGTGGTTGAGGAACATTTCCTTGGTGAGCGTCGTGCCCTTGCGGAGCGAGAGCAGCTCCAGCATCTGGTATTCCTTGCCGGTCAGGTGCACGCGCTGGCCGCCGACTTCCACCGTCTTGGTGTCGAGGTTGACGACGAGATCGCCGGTCTGGATGACCGACTGGGCGTGGCCCTTGGAGCGGCGCACGATCGCGTGGATGCGGGCCACCAGCTCGTCCTTGTGGAAGGGCTTGGTCATGTAGTCGTCGGCGCCGACGCCGAGACCCTTGACCTTGTCCTCGATGCCGGCGAGGCCGGAGAGGATCAGAATCGGTGTCTTGATCTTGGAGACCCGGAGCTGCTTGAGCACGTCGTAACCGGACATGTCGGGCAGGTTGAGATCGAGAAGAATAATGTCGTAATCGTATAGTTTACCGAGATCGACGCCCTCTTCCCCCAGGTCGGTCGTGTAGACGTTGAAGCTCTCCGACTTCAACATCAGCTCGATCGACTGCGCGACGGCGCTGTCATCTTCAATCAGCAAAACGCGCATGCCAGTTCCCCATAGTCGCCGCTCCGGGCGTCAGGTCGGCCGCATTCGCGGCACTCAACAAAACGCCTTTGAACAACTGATTCGGATCCTGACGTCTGATGGTTAACAAAATCTGATTCTGGAACGCAAGCCCCACGGTGCAATTTTTGTCGAATCGCCCTAAGGTCTTGCGCGAGAGCAGCTTTCGTCACCCAGTTCCGTTCAAGTTCCACTTTAAGAGACGGGCCTAACCGACTCCCGCGACTCAGCCTTCTTCTGAAAGGGAGGCGCGCTCAGTCACAAAGACAAGTGACGCAATGATTAATGATGCGGGTAAACACGAAGTTAAGCGCCGTTCAGAAATATGGCGAAACTTAAGGTTTTCGCCATGAAGTCTAAATTCATCAAGGCGCTAGCCGAATGAAGGCGCTTGCCGAACAGATCGGCGACATCGACGGCGTCAATATATATGGCCGCGTGGTGGGCGTACGCGGCTTGATGGTCGAGGTCGCCGGGCCCATTCACGCCATGTCGGTGGGCGCGCGGCTCGTGATCGAGACCGGCGCCAACCGCTCCATTCCCTGCGAGGTGATCGGCTTCTCCGGCAGCAACGCTGTCGTGATGCCGTTCGCCGGTCTCGACGGCGTACGCCGCGGTTGCAAGGCCGTCATCGCAAATGCCGCCAACCAGGTGCGGCCAAGTGCAGCCTGGCTCGGCCGCGTCGTCGATGCGCTGGGCGAGCCGATCGACGGCAAGGGGCCGCTGCCGCAGGGAACCTCGCCGATGCCGTTCCGCAACGCGCCGCCGCCGGCGCATTCGCGCAAACGCGTCGGCGCCCCGCTCGATCTCGGCGTGCGCGCGATGAACACCTTTCTCACCTGCTGCCGCGGCCAACGCATGGGCATCTTCGCCGGCTCCGGTGTCGGCAAATCCGTGCTGCTCTCGATGCTCGCCCGCAACGTCGATGCCGATGTCAGCGTCATCGGGCTGATCGGCGAACGCGGCCGCGAGGTGCAGGAGTTTTTGCAGGACGACCTCGGCGAGGAGGGGTTGGCGCGCTCGGTGGTGGTGGTCGCGACTTCGGACGAGCCGGCACTGATGCGGCGGCAGGCCGCCTATCTGACGCTCGCGGTCGCCGAATATTTCCGCGACGAGGACAAGGACGTCCTGTGCCTGATGGACTCTGTGACGCGCTTTGCCATGGCCCAGCGCGAGATCGGGCTCTCCGCGGGCGAGCCGCCGACCGCCAAGGGCTACACGCCGACCGTCTTCACCGAGCTGCCGAAGCTCCTGGAGCGCGCCGGTCCTGGGCTGGGCGAGGGCGCCATCACCGCGATCTTCACGGTGCTGGTCGACGGCGACGATCATAATGAGCCGATCGCGGACGCCGTCCGCGGCATCCTCGACGGGCACATCGTGATGCAGCGCTCCATCGCCGAGCGCGGCCGTTACCCCGCGATCAACATCCTCAAATCCGTCTCCCGAACCATGCCGAAATCGGCCGACCCGCAGTTCTGGCCGACCATCCAGAGGGCTCGCCAGGTGATGGCGACCTATGCCGACATGGAGGAATTGATCCGGTTGGGTGCCTATCGGGCAGGTTCCAGCCCCGAGGTCGACGAGGCGATCCGGCTGCACGAGCCGCTGGAGGCCTTCCTGCGCCAGCGCAAGGACGAAAGTGCATCGCTTGGGGACGGCTACCGCCAGTTGGCGCAAATCCTCGCCAATTTGGAAACGGAACGCTAACTTTGTCAGGTCATCATCCGATCCCACAGAGTAGCCAAGCCGGTCGGGGCCCCAATTGGGCCCGTGGGGAGACCGGTGTCGTCCCACGTGCAGCAAGGGGACTTCTGGGGAGTACGAGTCGATGAAGTCACGTGAAACCCTCATCCGCCTGAAAAAGTTTCAGGTCGACGAGAAGCGCCGCAGGGTCACCCAGATCGAGACCATGATCGCCGACTTCCAGCGGATGTCGACCGATCTCGAACGCGAGATCATGACCGAGCAGGAGCGTGCCGGGATCAACGATCCCTCGCATTTCGCCTATCCGACCTATGCCAAGGCCGCCATCCAGCGCCGCGAGAACCTGACCCGCTCGGCCGACGAGCTGAAGGGGCAGCTCGAGGAGGCCAAGACCGCACTGGGCGAGGCCTTCGAGGAACTGAAGAAGGTCGAGCTTCTGGACGAGCGCGACCAGGCCCGCGAGCGGGCCGAGGAGAGCGCCCGCGAGCAGGCCGATCTCGACAGCATCGGCCTGATGCGCGCCCGCATGGGCGCCATCGCCTGAGGCACTGCCAGCGGCTCAATCGCGCAAGAATTTGAGAAACCCGGACCCGCAAGGTCCGGGTTTTCGTATTTGCTGTCCACAGTGTGGCGCTCCGCCCCTTGGTGGCGGGCTTCGCTGCGCGCTATGGTAGTACGGATGAAAGCTGTGCCAGCGACGGAGGTGTCTACCTCTCCCTCAGGGAGAGGTCGGCGCGGAGCGCCGGGTGAGGGGTCACGGTCTCCCGTGAGCCCTGCGCCCCCTCACCCGATTTGCTGCGCAAATCGACCTCTCCCCGTCGGGGAGAGGTGAACAGGCGGCGCGTGTTGGGGGGCTGAATGCTGACGCCAGCAGAGCTGGTCGGGCTGATCGCAGCGGTGGCGAAGGGCGATGAGGCGGCATTCGAGCGCCTGTACGGCGCCACGCGCGCGAAACTCTATGGCGTCGTGATCCGTATCTTGCGCCGACAGGATCTCGCAGAGGAGGTCATTCAGGAGACCTACGTCAAGATCTGGCACAGCGCCGGCCAGTTCAACCCGGCGCTGTCGTCGCCGATCACGTGGATGGCGTCGATCGCGCGCAACCGTGCCATCGATCTCGTGCGCAAGAAGACCGAAGCCTCCATCGAGGAAGAGCCTCAGGCGATGGAAGTTGCTGGCGAGAGTCCAGACCCCTTGGCGCGCCGGGAGATGACGGAAGAGTTGAAGCGGCTCCTGGAATGCATCGGCCGGCTCGAACCGGACCGTCAGAGGCTCGTGCTTCTCGCCTATTACAACGGCTGGAGCCGCGAGCAGCTGGCAGAGAAATTTGCCGCGCCGGTCAACACGGTGAAGACCTGGCTGAGGCGCAGCATGATGGATATCCGGGAGTGCCTCGGACTTTAGAGGATGACGAGAGTGTACAAGCGAGCGCGGCGTTCTCAGTTCACCTCTCCCGTAGGGAGAGGTCGCATTGCATCGCGTGATGCTATGCGGGCGAGGGGTCTCGCTCTCTCGTTGGACCTGAACCCCTCACCCGATTTGCACTCGACGATGCTTCGCATCGCCAGATGCAAATCGACCTCTCGCCATGGGAGAGGTGAAGGACGCTGATGGCGTACACGGAAGACCATATCGCGCTCGCCGCCGAATATGCGCTCGGCACGCTCGATGCCGAGGAGCGCGCGCAGGTCGAGACCATGATGGCGGTGGACAAGGACTTCGCCGCGATCGTGCAGGCCTGGGAATTCCGCCTCGGCGTGCTGAACCAGATGGTCGGCTCGGTCGAGCCGCGGCCGATCGTGTGGGAGGGCATCAAGTCCGCGATCGCGCAGGCCGCCTCATCGCAACAGCCGCCGGCAGTGCAGGAGCCACCGGCGACGCAGGAGTCACCTCCGACTCACGAGCCGCCGGGGCTGCTCGAGGCGCCGCCGCCAGTGCCGGCACCGGAGCCGGTCCCGGAGTCTGAGCAGGCCGCGCCGGACATCACCTCGGATTTCCTGCGCCAATTCATGCCACAGGTCCACGCTCCCGACCCTCAGGTCGTGCCCGTTACGCCTGCCCCGGTCGCCGACGACAGCAACGTGATCCGCCTCGAAGGCCGCGTGAAGCGCTGGCGAAGAGTCGCGGCCGCAGTCGGCGCGCTCGCAGCCGCGCTGCTTGTGACGCTGTCGCTTCAGATCTTCCAGCCCGATGCGCTGCCCGGCGCGCTTCGCCCCGTACCGCGCATCCAGACGGTCGAGGTGAAGACGCCCGCCGCGCCGCTCGCTTCGTCCTCGCAATATGTCGCGCTGTTGCAGGGCCAGGGCGGCGGCCCCGCCTTCATCCTCACCATCGACGGTGCGACCAGGAATTTCACCGTGCGCAAGGTCGGCGCGACGCCCGAGCCCGGCAAGAGTTTTGAGCTCTGGCTGATTTCCGACAAGCTGCCGCGTCCGCGCTCGCTCGGCGTGATCGGCGCCGGTGACTTCACCGCGCGTCCGGTGCTCGCCTCATTCGACGCCGACGTCGTCAACAGCGCGACCTATGCCGTCACCGTCGAGCAGGCCGGCGGATCGCCCAGCGGTCAGCCGACCTCGGCGCCGGTGTTCTCCGGCAAGCTGATCGAAACCGTGCCGCCGCCCCAGCCGCAGGCTCCTGCGAAGAAGTAAGTTTCACCGTCGTCCTGGCGAAATCCGACCCATTACCCCAGGGCGTAGTCGCGGCGCGAGTTGGCAACCCCGAGTCTTCGCCAAACCCGATTCTGTAGTAATGGGTCCTGGATCGGCGCTCGCTCGGCTCGCTTGTCCAGGACGACGCGGGGGAGGCATTTGGCGCTTCAACGAACAACGTGGCAGCCATGGCCGATCAGGCCATGTCGCCACGATCCATCTCGCCGTCGCATTTCGACAAGTCTCCCACAGCCCGCTCCGTCCTTTTGAACCTCTCCGCAGTTCGCTGCGTCAAATGCGCGCAATTGAGGATTGGCGGCGCGGTTTGCTGCGCCGGAGAGGGCGAGAAATCAGATGGATGCAGCGAAGACACCGGGCATCTTCTTTCACCAATACGCAGGGCTGCCGCGCGGCCCGGCGTTCGAGCAATGGCGCGACAGGGCCTGCGGGCCCTGCGGCCTCGATGTCGGGCCGAGCCGCGGCGACAGCATCGATTGCCGGCTCCAGATCAGCGTGATCGGCGACATCGCGCTCGGCATCCCCGAAGGCGCCTCGGCGCAATATTCGCGCACGCAGAGCAGCCTCGCCGACGGCAGCGACGATCTCGTGCTGATATCGGCGCATGCAGGCCTCGTCCGCGTCGGACAGAATGGCTGCACCCTCGAGCTCGCGCCGTCGCAGATGGTGCTCGCCGACATGAGCGTCACCGGCACGGTCGGCCACACCGATGAGGATCGTTTCACCACCATCCGCATGCCGCGCCGCGCGCTGCTCGACATCAGTCCGCGCGCCGAGGACAAGCTCTCGCAGGTTCTTTCCGACGGCGCGATCGCCGAAACCATCTTCCGCTACCACGCGCTCGCCGCCAATCAGGGGCCGCATCTCGATGCCGTCGGCCAGCGCCTGACTGCGCAGCACATGATCGATCTCGTCGGCCTCCTGCTCGGCACCGATGCGGAGCACGCCAGCCTCGCGCGCGGCCGCGGACAAGCGGCAGCCCGCCTCGATCTCATGCGCGCCGACGTGATGGCCGCGCTCGGCCGCAACGATCTCTGCCTGTCCGAGGTCGCCATGCGTTCAGGGCTAAGCCCGCGCCAGACGCAACGGCTGTTCGAGCAGGCCGGTACGACCTTCACCGAATTCGTGCTTGAGCAGCGCCTCCTGCTCGCGCGAAAGCTGCTCAGCGATCCCCGCGCCAAGGCGCGCAAGATCAGCGACATCGCGCATTCGGCGGGTTTTTCCGATCTGTCCTATTTCAACCGCGCCTTCCGCAAGCGTTTTGGCGCAACGCCGTCGGAAACGCGCGAAGTGTGAGGCTCACGTCGCAGTTTTGCATGGCGGGTCGGGTGTCGCGGTTGGTCCGCCCGGCCGGATACGCTATATATCGGCCGACACGGATTTTCGGATATCTCCGAGGAAAGCGCGTAGGCGGACATGGTGCGCATCATCGTGCTCGGCGCCGGATTTGCAGGCCTGTGGGCGGCCATCGGCGCCGCGCGCAAGCGCGATCAGATCGGCGCAGCTGACATCGACATTCACGTCGTCGACCGCAATCCCTATCACAACATCCGCGTGCGCAATTACGAGGTCGATCTGAGCGAGGTCGCGATCCCGCTCGGACAGGTGCTCGATCCGATCGGCGTCAGCCACGGGATCGGTGAGGT
The DNA here is from genome assembly GCF_001641635.1 of Bradyrhizobium centrolobii. GTDB lineage: Bacteria > Pseudomonadota > Alphaproteobacteria > Rhizobiales > Xanthobacteraceae > Bradyrhizobium > Bradyrhizobium centrolobii. Next base: position 232,989 of record NZ_LUUB01000022.1, on the reverse strand, counting down.
CGAGGCCATCGATCCGGCGCGGCGCGAGGTTTCGCTTCTCACGAGCCGCGGCGAGGAGGCACTGGCCTATGATCGGCTCGTGCTCGCACTCGGCAGCGAGGTGATGCGTCCCGACATTCCCGGCCTCGCGGAGCACGGCTTCGATGTCGACTCCTATGCCGCGGCGCTGCGCCTCGATGCCCATCTCACGTCGATGGGGCACAGCGCGCCGTCGCCGGGGCGTGCGACGGTCGTGGTGGTCGGCGCCGGCTTCACCGGCATCGAGGTCGCGGCCGAAATGCCCGACAGGCTGACGCGCGCCGGCATGACCGGCAGCCGTCGCATCATCCTGGTCGATCCCAATCCCGTTGTGGGCGCGACCATCGGCGAGCACGCGCGCCCCGTCATCGAGACGGCGTTGTCGTCGCTCGAGGTGGAGACGCGTCTCGGCGTGCGGGTCGAGGCCGTGGAAGCTGCCGGCATTCGCCTGAGCTCGGGCGAGGTCATCGCCACGCAGACCGTGGTCTGGTGCGCCGGCATGCGCGCAAGTCCGCTTGCTGCGAGCCTGCCGGGCGCGCGCGATCGTCTCGGGCGCCTCCTGGTCAATCCCTTCATGCAGGTTGCGGATCTGCCTGGGGTGTTCGCGGCCGGCGACGTCGCCTCGAGCGTGGTCGATGGGCTGCATCCGACCGTGATGTCCTGCCAGTTTGCCCGTCCCATGGGCCGCTTCGCCGGCCACAATGTGGTGGCCGATCTCGCCGGCCAGCCGATGCTGCCGCTACGGATCGACTGGTACGTGACCGTGCTCGATCTCGGCGGTTGGGGCGCGCTCTACACCGAAGGATGGGACCGCGAGGTGCGCACGACCGGTGCGGCCGCGAAGGCGACGAAGCAGACCATCAACTGCAAGCGCATCTATCCGCCGCTCACCCGCAGCAAGCACGACCTCTTCGCCGCGGCCGCGCCGACCGTGCAGGCACCGCCGCCGACCTATGGCGCGCGGTAGGAGCATTCGTTCTCGATCGTTGGGTGGTGATCGCTCGCACCAGATACTCGGTGTCATCGTCCGCGGAGGCGGACGATCCAATATTCCAGAGACGGCTATGTGAAGCGGAAAAGCCGCGGCGTATTGGATTCCCGCCTTCGCGGGGAGTCGTCCCCGCAAAATGAGAAAGCGCCCGTGGGGGGCGGGCGCTTTCCGTAGTCGACTTGGGGTTGGGGTCGTCTACATATCCACGTGGCGACTTTGGGGGGCTGGTAAAGAGCCGCGTGAATTCCTGAAACTCGTCAAAACTCCTTAACGAACGAGAGATGCGTTCGTGCTGGTGATCGCGACCGGCTTCCCGGCCTTGATGACGCGGGCGGTCTGGGTCAGGCCTTCATCCGAACTCCAGCGCGCCGTGATACCGAAGCCTGCCACCACGATCCCTGCGACGAGCGCCACGACCACAATCTTCAGATGGGTCGCGCGATCCGCGCTGTAGATCGAGTGGTTCATGGAAGCCTCCTGCCGCCATCTACCCGAAGTAGTCGCTGCCCTGTTCAGGCAGGTTCATGCTTCCGATGCCCAACAACCTAGTAATGAGGAGATTCGTTCCCAAGGGGAGATCACAAGAGCGTGAAATGACGTGAACGGTCGCGATCAAAAACGGCGATTAATCGTTCAATAATATAATTATTTCAAAGCTGTAATGTGCCCGTACGGTGCCTCATCGGCGTCTGGTCGACAAGGCGCCAGGAACTCAAAAACCATTTGCATGTGGCCGAAAAACACACGGCTTCTTAAGGCAAATCAGATGCTTCCGACCGTTTTCAACCTCGCCCTGGGGTGAATTTCGGCCTGCGACAGCACGGTGGTCTGGGCGCGGAACCGCTCGACCAGGGAGCGCACGAAGGGCCGAATTGCCGCAGACGTCACCAGCACCGGCGCCTCACCTTCGCGCGCGGCACGCTCGAAGGCTTCGCGCACGGCAGTCATGAACTCCGACAGTTTCGACGGCTGCATCGCGAGGCTGCGCTCCTCGCCCTGGCCGACGATGGACTCGGCAAAGGCCTGCTCCCAACGCGCTGACAGCGCGATCAGCGGCAGGTAGCCATTGTAGGAGGTGTTTTGCGCGCAGATCTGCCGCGCCAGGCGGGCGCGGACATGCTCGACCATGGTGGCGGGATTGCGCGAGAAGGCGAGCGAGTCGGCGATGCCTTCGAGGATGGTCGAGAGGTCGCGGATCGAAATGCGCTCGGCGAGCAGCAGTTGCAGCACGCGCTGGATGCCGGAGACCGTGACCTGCGCCGGCACGATGTCCTTGACCAGCTCGCTCTGCTCCTTCGGCAGCTCCTTGAGCAGCTTCTGCACCTCGCCATAGGAGAGCAGGTCGGACATGTTGGCCTTGAGCAGCTCGGTGAGGTGGGTCGAGAGCACGGTTGCGGCGTCGACGACGGTGTAGCCCTTGAGGGAGGCCTCCTCCTTGAGGCTGGCGTCGACCCAGGTCGCGGGCAGGCCGAAGGTCGGCTCGGTGGTGTGGATGCCGGGCACCTGCACCTGGTTGCCGCCGGGGTCCATGACCATGAACTGGTTCGGCCAGATCTTGCCGCTGCCGGAGTCGACCTCCTTGATCTTGATGATGTAGGTGTTGGCCTCGAGCTGGACGTTGTCGAGGATGCGCACCGCCGGCATCACAAAACCCATCTCGATCGCGAGCGAGCGGCGCAGCGCCTTGATCTGCTCGGTGAGGCGGTCGGTGCCGTCGGGCCCATTGACGAGCGGCAATAGCGCGTAGCCGAGCTCGATCTTGAGGTCATCGATCTTCAGCGCCGCCGAGATCGGCTCCTCCGCTGCGGCGGCGCCCGGCGCGCCGGGCGTTCCGGGCGCGGGGGCGGTCTTGGCGGCTTCCTCGGCCTTGACGGCGGTCTTCTTGTGGTTGCGCGCCTGCCAGGCGAGCGCGCCGGCGCCGGCGCCGAGCGCGAGGAAGGGAATGGTCGGAATGCCCGGCAGCGCCGCCAGCACCAGCATCACAGCCGAGGACATCGCGAGGGCCTGCGGATAGCCGGAGAACTGCTTCATCAGCGCCTTGTCGGCCGCGCCGGAGACGCCGGCCTTGGAGACGAGCAGGCCCGCCGCGGTCGAGACGATCAGCGCCGGCACCTGCGTGACGAGGCCGTCACCGACCGTCAGCAGCGTGTAGCTGCGCCCGGCGTCCGCGAAGGACAGGCCCTGCTGCGCGACGCCGATGATCATGCCGCCGACGACGTTGATGAAGACGATCAGGAGGCCGGCGATCGCATCGCCGCGGACGAATTTGGAGGCACCGTCCATGGCGCCGAAGAAGCCGCTCTCGTCCTCCAGCGCCTTGCGCCGCTCCTTGGCGACCTTCTCGTCGATCAGGCCGGCGGAGAGATCGGCGTCGATCGCCATCTGCTTGCCGGGCATGGCGTCGAGGTGGAAGCGCGCGGCGACTTCGGCGATGCGGCCCGAGCCCTTGGTGATGACGACGAAGTTGACGATGATCAGGATGGCGAAGACGATGATGCCGATGACGAAATTGCCGCCCATCACGAAGCTGCCGAAGGCTTCGATGACGTGACCGGCGGCATCCGTCCCCTCGTGCCCGTGCGACAGGATCAGGCGGGTCGAGGCCATGTTGAGCGACAGGCGCAGCATGGTCGAGATCAGGAGGATGGTCGGGAAGGCGGAGAATTCCAGCGGCGCCTGGATGAACAGCGCCGTCATCAGGATCAGGATCGAGAGCGTTATCGAGATCGCCAGGAACAGGTCCAGCACGATCGAAGGCAGGGGCAGGATCAGCACCACCAGGATGGTGAGGATGCCGAGCGCCAGCGCGATGTCGCCGCGCTTGAGGATGTTGCCGATCTCGGTGAGGGAGGGGAGGCCGGGCCTTGCGCCGCCTACGCCCTGTCCCGCGGTGACGTCGACCATGGTAGCTGCCTCCCCGCGCGATTGCCGCCCGCGCGCGCCAAACGTCTGCGCGGCGGCCGATGGGCCACCGCTCCGAAAGTGAGGCACCGCACTGGCGTCCACGGGGGTCCTCCCGTTTTACGCGGCCGACGACACTCGACTTCACCCGGCAATTTTTGCCCGGTGTATGGTTAGCAAAGGGTTAACGGAGGGGGCGGCAAGGCGGCGGACGGGGGTCGCTAGGGTTAGCCTCTCGGGAGTCGTTCCGGCGCGGCTCGAAGAGCCGAACCCGGAACCTCGAGATTCCGGGTTCGGTCCTGCGGACCGCCCCGGAATGACGGTTGAGGGGAGGGCGCGACTTACTTCGCCTTCTGCATCTTCGTCACCGTATACCCCGACGCCGCCTCCTCGGCCTCGAACGTCACCTTGTCGCCGACCTTCACCTGCTTGAGCATGGCGGGGTCCTTGACGCGATAGACCATGGTCATGGGCTCATCCATGCCGAGGCTCTTGGCTGCTCCGTGCTTGAGCGTGATCTTGCCGGCGGCCTCGTCGATCTTCTTGACCTCGCCATTCACGGAGGCGGCCTGCGCACTTGCGGCCAGGGTCAGGCCCAGCGTCAGAGCGATCGCTGCGGTCAGGCGGATGATCGGTTTCATGACTCTCTCCATCGCTTACTTCACGGTGACGTGGCCGACCATGCCGTAGTCGCGATGGTCGGGGATCAGGCAGGAAAATTCGAACGTGCCAGCCTTGGTGAACTTCCAGACGATCTCGGCCGTCTTGTTCGGCGCGAGCCGCACCCCGTTGGGATCGTCATGCTCCATGTGCGGATGCTTCTTCATCACCTCGGCATGGGCGAGATTCTCTTTCGTGGTGGCGAGCAGGAATTCATGGTCCTCCTTGCCGATATTGCGCAGCACGAAGCGGATCTGCTTGCCGCGTTTGACCTCGATCCTGGAGGGCTCGTAGTCCATCTCGCTCATCGCGATCTCGATGGTGCGCGCGGGCTTTTTGGGATCGCCGGGCTCACCGGCCGAGAAGCTTTCGTGCCGGTGATGCTCGTGCGCGATGGCGGGCGCGGCCAAAAGCGAGAATGCCGCCAGTGTGATCATCGTGGTCTTCTTCATCTTGGTCTCCAGTTGCTGGTTCGTCGAAACGCTCGGTCACATCTTTTTCATTGGCGCGCTTGGTTGGCGCGCCGGCTCCGCACCCGGCGAGGCGACCTCGTAGGCGACGGTGCCTTGCGGGAATTGGTAGGGACCGGGATCGCGATAGTCGTCGCGCGCCATCCCCTCGCGGATCTTCATCACCGTGAACATGCCGCCCATCTCGATCGGGCCGAACTGCCCCGCGCCCGTCATCATCGGCAGCGTGTTGTCCGGCGCGGGCATCTCCATGTTGCCCATCGCCATGCCGGCCTGGCCCATGACCATCGCATCCGGCGCGAGCTTGCCGACGGCACGCGCGAGATCCTTGCGCGACACGCCGATCATGTTGCGCATGTCGTGGCCCATCGCATTCATGGTGTGATGCGACTTGTGGCAGTGGAACGCCCAGTCGCCGGGATTGTCGGCGAGAACGTCGAACACGCGCACGGCGCCGACCGGCACATCGGTGGTCGTCTCCGGATATTGCGCGCTCTCCGGAATCCAGCCGCCGTCGGTGCAGGTCACCGCGAAGCTGTGGCCGTGCAGATGGATCGGATGGTTGGTCATGCTGAGATTGCCGATGCGCACGCGCACCTTGTCGCCGAGCCTGACCGGCAAGGGATCGATGCCGGGAAACACGCGCGCGTTCCAGGTCCACATGTTGAAGTCGGTCATCTCGTTGACTTTCGGCAAGTAGGTGCCGGGGTCGACGCGATAGGTGCTCATGACGAAGACGAAGTCGCGGTCGACGGGACGGAAATTCTGATCGCGCGGATGCACGACGACCATGCCCATCATGCCCATCGCCATCTGCACCATCTCGTCGGAATGCGGGTGGTACATGAAGGTCCCGCTCTTCTTCATTTCGAATTCGTAGACGAAGGTCTTGCCCGGAGGGATGTGCGGCTGATTCAGGCCGCCGACGCCGTCCATGCCGCTCGGAACGATCATGCCGTGCCAGTGCACGGTCGTGTGCTCGGGCAATTTGTTCGTGACGAAGATGCGAACCTTGTCGCCTTCGACGGCCTCGATGGTCGGCCCCGGCGCCTGGCCGTTGTAACCCCACAGGTTGACTTTCATGCCTTCGGCGAATTCACGCACGACCGGCTCGGCGACCAGGTGAAACTCCTTCCAGTCGCCGTTCATGCGGAACGGCAGCGTCCAGCCATTGAGCGTGACGACCGGGCGATAATCGGGGCCACTGGTCGGGTGTAGCGGCGGCTGCATCACCACCTTGTCCATGTGTGGCGCTTCGGGAATGGATGCTGCTTGCACGCGGCCTTGAAGCGCGCTTGCACCGACGAGTACTGCTGAACCCAAAAATCCTCGACGGGAAAACATTGTCTGCCTCCGTTCAGTGGCCGCCATCGGCAGG
>NZ_LUUB01000022.1:215993-226526 GCF_001641635.1 Bradyrhizobium centrolobii | reverse complement strand
TGCCGCCCGACGGCGAGCCGCCGCCATTGACGGCGGTCTGCAAGTCGGACTGCGCGAGGAAGAAGTTTTGTCTGGCATCGATCGCGCCACGCAGCGAGGCAAGGCGCTGCCGCGCTTCGGTGAGAAGCGCGAAGATATCGACCTGCATGCTGGAGAAGCGGAGCTGCATCTCCTCGGTGATGATCTTGCGCAACGGCAAAATCTCGCGCTGGTAATGGCTCGCAATGTCGTAGATCGATCGGTATGCGCGGTAGGCATCGCGCGCCTCCGAGCGGACATTGACGGCGCGCTCGGTCAGGCGATTGAAGGCGAGGTTGTAGGTCTCCGCCGCCTGCCGCACCCGAACCTCGCCGCCGTCGAAGATTGGGATCTGGAACTGCACGTCGAAGCCGCGCTCGCGGAACGGCGCGCCTTCCGGATCCTGCGTGCGGCGGGAGATGCCGGCGAGATCGAGCAGTGTGACGAAGCGCGTCGCCTCGGTGAGATTCAGCGACTTTGCCAGCGCCGTCAGCTCCAGCCGCGCGATCTGGAGGTCGATGCGATGGGCCACCGCATCGGCCTCGATCGAGGGCAGTGCGAGCGGCCGCCGCGGCAGCGGCGGCAAGGCGTTGGGCAGGCGGAAGTCGAGGCCGTCGTCCCACAGGCCCATCAGGCGCGCGAGCCTTTCGCGCGCGCTCGTGGCCGCCTGCCGCGCGGTGGCGAGGTCCGCGGTGGTCTCGGCATAAAATACCTGCTCGCGGGCCTGATCGAGCTTGTTGATCGATCCGGTCTCGCCGAGCTTGACGGCGAGCTTTGCGGTGGACTCGGCAGTCGACTTCGCATCGGTGAGCAGTGCCACCATCTCGTTGGCGGCAACCGCTCGAACATGGGCGCGCCGCACCTCGGCGGCGAGCCGCAACGTTGCGAGCGCTGCGCGCAACTGCGCCTGGCGGAAGCGGTCGCGGGCGATGTCCGAACGGAATGGAAGCGTCGCCAGCGCAAGAATATCGCCGACGACCTGGCGCTCGATTTCGCTCGCGCCATCACCCGAGATCCGCGAGACGGAGAAAACCGGATTGGGCGGCAGGCTCTGTTCCACGAGATCAGTCTCGGCGAGCGCCAGCTCGTTGTATGTGGCCTGGAGTCCGCTGTTGTTGAGGAGCGCGATCTGCACCGCCGCATCGGCGCTCAGAGCGCGCGACAGCAGGTGGCGAACGGTCTCATTCACTGCGGCCGCACCGTCGGTGGAACGGATGAAGGCGACATCCTTCCCGATTGTCTGGCTGGTGAGCTCGGAAACCGCCGTCATGCCGCCGTCCGGCGAGAAGGAGGCGCAGCCGGACAGGCCAAGCGCGGAGAGAATGACGAGGCCGCGCGCAAAATGGTTTGCCATGGCGCGCTCCTATCGATCGGTCTTGGGCGAAGGCGCAGCGCTGTCGTTGCGCTCGCGCCATGGTGCCGGCGTTGCCGGCCGCAGGCTCTCATAGGGCGCGATCGTCGAGCGATAGCCGACGCGCGCAACCCTGGCCGCCGGATCGGCGGGATCCGCACCTGGCAGCGGCACGGTTGCCGGCATGCAGCCGGACAGCGCGAGCGCAATCGCCGTCATCGGCGCCAAATGGAATAGAAAGTGTCGTCCACGCGCCGAAGATGCGGCGGCGAACCTCGCTCCGAAAAGCGTAAGCATGACCTCAATCCTGATCTGCCTGATGACCGCAGGCACACGCGCGCTGGGCGCGCGTCGCCTCATGTCGTCACGTCAGGTCAGGCGATGGGAGGGCGGTAGAGCAGGGGCGGCGCCTCGCTGTGCAGGCTGGCGGCGACCTCCGGGGCGCAGGCGGAGACCGGCTGGATCGGCTTGGCGATATCAGGCAGCGCGGCCGGCAGCGCGCTCACGCACATCATCGCGCAGCACGGCCCAGGTAGGCCTTTGCCATCATGATGATGTTTGGCCGGCGCGCCCTGCGCGGCGGTTTTGTGATGCGCGTGCATGCCAGCATGATCGTGAGCCGGGTCGGCGTGCATGTGGTTCGCGCCGTGCTGATGCTCTGGTGCGAGACTGACCGTCTGCAAGTCATCGCCGAGGCACGGCGCGGCACCATTGCCCCAGGCGAGGGCCGCGGCCGGCGCGAGGACGCAGAACAAATAGGCGAGGGCGACCAGCCGCCCCACCCTGATTCGCATCGATCGCGTCAATTGCAACAACATCCGTCGACAGGCTCTTTGCGCGGCAATGTTGCACACGCAGATTGCAAACTAATGGCAAATCGCGGTTCCGCCAAGCTCTTCTTACCGCAGTGCACCGCGCATGCCCAATATCGCGGCACGATGCTTGACCGCAAGGCCATCCACGAACATGGTCCTGCCCGTGCACGCGCCAAATCATCCCGGACAAAGACCACCTTCGTTCACCACTGACTCGCGTCAGGCCTGGGTGCGCCTCGTGATCGCGCTTGTTATCGGCTCGATCGGCGCCGTCGGCATGTGGGCGGTCGTGGTGGTGATTCCCGTGGTGCAGGCCGAATTCGGCGCCACACGCGGTGCGGTGTCGCTGGCCTTTACGCTCATGATGTTCGGTTTCGGCCTCGGCGGCGTGATCGCCGGCAAGATCACCGACCGGTTCGGCATCGTGCCGGCAATGGCGATCAGCATCGCTTTTCTCGGCGTCGCCAACGTATTGGCGGGCCTGTCGACCCACCTCTGGCAATTCGTGGCGGCCTATTTCCTGATCGGGCTCGGCACGTCGGCGACCTTCGCGCCGCTGATGGCGGAGGCCTCGCACTGGTTCGAGCGCTATCGCGGGCTTGCGGTGACCATCGTCGCGAGCGGCAACTATGTCGCCGGCACGACGTGGCCGCCGATCGTGAGCTGGGGCATGCAGTCCGCCGGCTGGCGCACGACCCATATCGGGATCGGCATCGTCTGCGCGAGCCTGATGACGATCCTGGTGCTGATCCTGCGCATGCAGATGGGCGACGACAAGGTCCGCAATCACGCCAATGCGCCGCCGCCGCGGGTCGATCTCAAGCTTTCGACCAACACGCTGACGGTGCTGCTGTCGATCGCCAGCATCTCCTGCTGCGTCGCCATGGCGATGCCGCAGGTGCATATCGTCGCCTATTGCGGCGATCTCGGCTACGGTGTGGCGCGCGGCGCCGAGATGCTGTCCCTGATGATGGCGTGCGGCATCGTCAGCCGCATCGGCTCGGGCTTCCTCGCCGACAAGATCGGCGGCATCCGCACGCTGCTGGTCGGATCGCTGGCGCAAGGCTTTGCGCTGGTGTTCTACCTGTTCTTCGACAGCCTCACCTCGCTCTACCTGATCTCCGCGATGTTCGGCCTGTTCCAGGGTGGCATCGTGCCGAGCTACGCCATCATCGTGCGCGAGGCGATGCCGGCCAGCGAGGCGGCAACGCGCGTCGGCATCGTGATCTTCGCCTCCGTGTTCGGCATGTCGTTCGGTGGTTGGGTGTCGGGCGTGATCTTCGACGCCACCGGCTCCTATGCCGCTGCGTTCGCCAACGGCGTCGCCTGGAACGCGCTCAATATCGGCATCGTCGTAGCGCTGCTGATCCGGTCGCGGATGAATTCGGTCAGGACCGACCCGGGTTTTGCGACCTAAACCGCCTGTCCCGCCTTCAGCAGCGAACAGCCGGTGATCTTGTAGCTGCCGTCCGACTGCTGTTCGAGCGTGTAGAGCGCCTCCCAGGTTTCGCCATTGGCATCGATGATGTGGACGCGCTGGGCGATCCAGTTGCCCTCGCTCCTGCTGTCGCCGAACTCAAAGCTCTTGTGCCGGAAGACCGGCGCATAGCCGTTCTCAACCATCGACATGAAGATGTCGGGTGTAGGGAATAGCTCCTTGATCTCCGGCGCGGCGTAAGAATAGGCAGCGGTCGCATCGTCGCGGCCGAACGCTTGCTCCTGGGCGCGGATGACGCTCTGTGCGGCGGCGACATCATCGGCGCGCGCGGCCATGGGGCTGAAAACAACACTGAGAGCGACCAGCAAGGCTGCGATGCGCATCACAGGCTCCACGTCGATGTCCCGGCGGAGCCGATCCTAGCACGAACCAGACGGGACGCGTGAGTTCGTTTGAACTCTTCGCGGACGCTATCGCTTCCGCTTCGCTGCCGGTTTCGCGGGCTTCGCGATGCGCGTCTTGCTCTTGGCGGCGGGCTGCACGCGTAGTCCGTCGACGAACACGTCGAGCATGCGCAGCACCGAAGATTGCCAGCCGGGCTGGTCGTGCATGTAGCACATCCCGACCAATGCCCTCAGCAGGTCCTCCGGGCTGACATCGGCGCGCATCTGGCCGGCCGCGACCGCGCGGTCGAGCAGCGAGCCGATCGCCTTGGTCAGCCGATCCATCGAGAACGCCGCGAGCTCCGACGAACTCTGGAACGTCAGCGCCAGCGCGGCGGACATGCCCTTCTTTGTGGCAACGAATTCGACATTGGAGCGCAGCCAGCGCCGGAGCGCGTCGACCGGATCTTTCGCGGTTCGCAATTGCTCGGCAAGCTCGCTGAGCTGCTCGACCTCGCGCCGGTACACCGCCTCGAACAAGTCCTCGCGCGTCGGGAAATGCCGATAGAGCGTGCCGATGCCGACGCCGGCGCGCTTGGCGACGGCCTCCAGGCTCGCCTCGCGCCCGCCGGCGCTGAACACCACTTTCGCCGCTTCGAGCACGCGCTCGCGGTTGCGCACGGCATCGGCGCGGGGCTTCCGGATCTGGTCGGCGTGGTCGTCCATCCCGGCAATCTAGATCACGATCTGGTTAGATTGAACCCTTTGCGCGCCGCATCGCGTTGTTTGCGCACGGGCTTTGACGGATTCCAATATTTTTCGATGGCTCTTGTTAAACGGAGGGTGCCTCCGTATCTTCGCTGGCACGTCGGCTCGGATCATGTGCGAGCGGCGCGGAATCGACGGCAGCCACGGCGGTGGCGCGCCGCGCGATCACTCATGTCCAAATCTGATCGGAGCCTTGTATGAACCACTCCATCAGCCTCACCGTGAACGGTGCGCGGCGCGACTTCGTCCTCGACGATCCGCGCGTCACGCTGCTCGATCTCTTGCGTGAGCGCCTCCATCTGACCGGAACCAAGAAGGGATGCGACCGCGGCCAGTGCGGCGCCTGCACCATTCTCGTCGGCGGCAAGCGAATCAACTCCTGTCTCGCGCTCGCCATCAGCCATGACGGCGCCGATATCCTCACCATCGAAGGCGTCGCGCGCGGCGACCAGCTTCACCCCGTCCAGGCCGCCTTCATCGCCCATGACGGCTTTCAGTGCGGCTTCTGCACGCCCGGCCAGATCATGAGCGCGATCGGAATGATGCGCGAAGGCCAGGCGGGTGACGATCCCGAGCGCATCCGCGAATGCATGAGCGGCAATCTCTGCCGTTGCGGCGCCTATGCCGGCATCGTCGATGCCGTGCTTGAGGCACAGGCCGGTGCAAGCGAAACGAACCGGAGGCGCTCGGCATGAAACCGTTCGATTACGTCAGGCCCGCCACGGTCGCAGAGGCCGTTGCCGCCGCCGCACAACCGGGGGCGACATACCTCGCCGCCGGCACCAATCTGCTCGATCTGATGAAGGGCGGCGTCAGCCGTCCGGATCTTCTTGTCGATGTCACGCATCTCAAGGGGCTCGACCGGATCGAGCCTCTTGCCGACGGCGGCTTGCGCATCGGCGCGCTCGTGCGCAATGCCGATCTCGCTCATGATGAGGACTTTGCAAGGTCCTATCCGGCCGTGGCCGAAGCGCTGCTCTCCGGCGCGTCTGCGCAACTGCGCAACGCGGCTACAGTGGGCGGCAATCTCCTGCAACGGACACGCTGCGCATATTTTTATGACACTGCCAGCCGCTGCAACAAGCGCGAGGCCGGCAGCGGTTGCGATGCGCGCGACGGCGAGAACCGGACGCACGCCGTGCTCGGCTGGAGCGAGAGCTGTATCGCCACGCATCCGTCCGACTTCTGCGTGCCACTGGTGGCGCTCGATGCGATTGTCGAGATCGAAGGCAGGAAAGGCCGACGTGAGATCGCGCTCGACGGGCTGCATCGCCTGCCCGCCGATACGCCCGAGCGTGACTCGGCACTCGAGCCTGGTGATCTGATCGTCGCGGTGCGGTTGCCGCCTGCTGCGCGCGGCTTTGCCGCGCATGCGCGCTATCTCAAGGTCCGCGAGCGCACCTCCTACGCGTTTGCCGTGGTCTCGGCTGCGGCCGCGTTGCAGATCGAGAACGGCAGGATCAAGGAAGCGCGGCTTGCGCTCGGCGGCGTCGCGGCAAAACCCTGGCGCGCTCGCGGTGCGGAAGATGTGCTCAAGGGCGCTGCGCCCGATGCGGCTGTCTTCCAGCAAGCCGCCCAGCGCGCGCTTACTGAAGCAAAACCGTCCGGCGACAACGCCTTCAAGATCGAGCTCGCGCGCCGCATCGTCGCGCGCGCGCTGACACTTGCCGCCGCTGGCACGCCTGCGCGCATGCCCGCGCTGCCGGCCTCTCCCTTTGCCTCGACCTCCGGAGCCATCCATGCCTGAGCTCAGTCTCACCTCTGCTCCCGCCCATCTGCGGCACGGTTCGAACATCGGCCAGCCTCTGACCCGCCGTGACGGCATCCTCAAGGTCAAGGGGCAGGCGACTTACGCCGCCGACAATCATCCGGCCGGCATGCTGTTTGCGGTGATGGCGGTCTCCAGCATCGCGCGCGGCCGTGTGACCTCGCTCGATGTCGACGCGGCCAAGCGCCATCCCGGCGTCGTCGACGTCATGACGCCCGACCGCAGGCCACAGCTTGCGATCGATCCCGAGATCAAGACCAATCCGTTCGTGTTCCGGATCGAAGTCTTGCAGAGCGACGAGGTCCGCTACGCCAACCAGCCCATAGCCGTGGTGATCGCGGTAACGCTGGAGGCGGCGACCGAAGGCGCAGCGCTGCTGGCGCCGCGTTACGAGACGCTGTCTGCGCGTGTCGGGCTCGACGCCGGCGACAGCTTCGTGCCGCCCGTCGTCGGGGTCGGCAACCCCGCGGAAAATCACCGTGGCGATGTCGAGGCCGGTCTCGCCTCGGCCGAGAAGCGGATCGAGGCGACTTATGAGACGCCGCCGCAATATCACAACGCCATGGAGCCGCATGCGATCGTCGCGGTGTGGGACGGCGACAGTCTGTCGATCGACATGCCGACCCAGGGCCTCATGCTGTCGGTTGCGCGCATTGCCGAATTGTTCGGCATTGCGCCTGACAAGATCCGCATCCGCAGCCCGTTCCTCGGTGGCGGCTTCGGCTCCAAGGGACTGATGGCTGGTCCCCCGGTGCTCGGCATTATGGCCGCAAAGCTCGTCGGCAAGCCGGTCAAGCTCGTGCTGCGCCGGGAGCAGATGTATGGCCCGGTCGGCCATCGCGCGCCGACGCGCCAGCGACTGCGCATGGGCACTGACGGCGAGGGACGGCTGACCGCTCTCGATCATCACGCGAGGACCGTGTCGAGCACGTTCGACGACTTCTACGAGCCGGCGGCCGATGCCTCGCACACGCTCTATGCGAGCCCGGCGATCCGAACCTCGCACGATGCCGTGCGCGTCGACACCGGCACGCCGCTGTTCATGCGCGCGCCCGGGGAAGCGACCGGCTCGATCGCGCTGGAAAGCGCGATCGACGAGATGGCCTGGGCCTGCGGCATCGATCCGCTCGCCTTCCGCCTGAAGAACTATGCCGAGGTCGAGCCGATCACGGGAAAGCCGTTTTCCTCGAAGGCGCTGCGCGCCTGCTACGAGCAGGGCGCGGCACGCTTCGGCTGGGCGAGACGCTCGCTTCAGCCGAGGCAGATGCGCGACGATGCCGGTCTTCTCGTTGGCTGGGGCATAGGCACCGCGACGTTCCCAGCGCTGATGTTTCAGGCCGAAGCCCGCGCGGCGATCCGTCGCGACGGCTCGGGCGCCATGGAAATCGGCGCGCATGACATGGGGCAGGGCGCCTGGACGGCGCTCGCCCAGATCGCGGCCGATGGTCTCGGCCTCGACATTGATCGCGTCGCGTTCAAGGCTGGCACGTCCGACCTGCCCGACGCCGGCATCGCCGGCGGCTCCGCGCACACCGCAACCGCGGGTGCGGCGATCCACAGCGCCGGTGCGGCCGTCATCGCCAAACTCGCCGATCTCGCCACCAATGACGAGCGCTCGCCGCTGTTCGGCGCCGGCAATGCCGGCGTGATCGCGCGCGACGGAAGACTATTCCGGCGCGACGATGAGAGCCGCGGTGAGAGCTATGCGGAGATCCTCGCGCGTGCCGGGCTCGCGGAGGTCGAGGCGCGCGGCACAGGCGCGCCGAACCCTGCGGCGATGGAAGAATACGCGATGCATGCGCATGGCGCGGTGTTCGCTGAAGTGAAGGTCGATCCCGAGCTTGGCCAGATCCGCGTCACCCGCATGGTCGGCGCCTTCGCCGCGGGGCGTATCGTCAATCCGCATCTGGTGAAGAGCCAGCTCTTCGGCGGCATGATCTGGGGCATGTCGTTCGCACTGCACGAGGAGGCCATCACCGACCGCCGTAGCGGCCGGATCATGAACGCCAATCTCGGCGAGTACCACATCCCCGTGAATGCCGACGTGCCGCCGCTCGACGTGATCACAGTCGAGGAGCACGACCCGCACGTCAATGCGCTCGGCATCAAGGGCGTCGGCGAGATCGGCATCACCGGCAGCGCCGGCGCGGTCGCCAATGCGGTCTGGCACGCGACGGGCGTGCGGGTGCGCCGCTTCCCGATCAAGATCGAAGAGCTGTTGACGTAGCTTTGAGGCAGCGGGCGGGGCGAGACCTTCTCGCTCCGCCGCGGCACGTCAGTTCATCTTCCTGCGGAGAGCTTTGATCGCTTCTCTCTGCGTCTCGATGTATTTCCTGCGTCTCGATGTATTTCTCGATCGCCTTGCGCAGGTCCCGCGAGCTGAGCTTGCTGGTGTCGCGCTGAACTTCGTCGAGCGCAGCTTCTGCGTTGGCGAGAGTGGTCTTCACGCGTCTTCACGCGCGAGCCTTTGTTACGAAGCGGTCCCGGAGTGCCTAGGAGTCCGGGGCCATAACCTCAGCACCTTTCGCGCCAGGTTGCTCGGCTACGGCTTCCATCATATGGAGGTTCGACGCGCGGAAATTGAGATGCCTCAAGCCCCGTAAGATACCGGATGGCGAGCCTTCGTTGGAACCAAGTTCCTCTGGCGGAGCGTTCGGCTGCTGCGCCGGCGCCTCTCAGAACGTCGGCGGCGTGCAGGCCGAGATCACCTCGCACGCCTTGCCGCCGACGCAGCGGAAGCGGTGCGGGCGGCGGCTTTCGAAATAATAGGCATCGCCGGGATTGAGGATGCGCCGCTCGTCCTCGACGGTCACCTCGAGTTTGCCGGAGATCACCACGCCGCCTTCCTCGCCGTCATGCACCAGCGGCACCCGTCCGGTGTCACTGCCCGGCTCGTAACGCTCTTTCAGGATCTGGAGGCTGCGGCCGAACAGATTGTCGCCGATCTGGCGGTAGGAGATCGGCTTCTTGCCGACCTCGGTCAGCTCCTCCGCGCGGTAGAAGATCTTGCGCCGCGTCTCCGGCTCGAGCGCGAAGAACTCGGCGAGCCCCATCGGGATGCCGTCAAGGATGCGCTTCAGCGCGCCGACGGACGGGTTCATCTGGTTCGACTCGATCAGCGAGATCGTCGAATTGGTGACGCCCGCGCGTTTTGCCAGTTCCCGCTGCGACAGCTTGTGGCGCGCCCGGATGAATCGCAGCCGTCCACCGATGTCGACGCTCATGCCCAAATCCCTGTTGCAGGTGTTGCGGATCGCGCAAATATGGACCGGCAGCCCCAATCAAATCAATGGGTTGCCGGTGCGCAGAAAAGGACTTGTTGCGTTTTTGAAGCCGTGGCTCTGCTAGAAGGGTCAGCAAAGGAGCGGCGCCCGTGACCCTTCATCAGATTCCGAACACCATCAAGACCGATTCGTACTGGATGCCGTTCACGGCCAACCGGCAGTTCAAGAAGGCGCCGCGTCTGTTCTCCTCGGCCGAGGGCATGCATTACACCAGCGTCGACGGCCGCAAGGTCATCGACGGCTCCGCGGGTCTATGGTGCGTCAATGCCGGCCACGGCCGCAAGCAGATCGCCGCCGCCGTAGAGAAGCAGCTGATGACGCTGGACTTCGCGCCGTCGTTCCAGATGGGCCATCCGCTGGCGTTCGACTTCGCCGAGCGGCTTGCCGAGATCGCGCCGAAGGGGCTCGATCGCATCTTCTTCACCAACTCCGGCTCCGAGTCGGTCGACACCGCGCTGAAGATCGCGCTCGCCTATCACCGCGCCACCGGCCAGCCGACGCGTACCCGCCTGATCGGCCGCGAGCGCGGCTATCACGGTGTCGGCTTCGGCGGCATGTCGGTCGGCGGCATGGTGGCGAACCGCCGCGCCTTCGCGACCCATCTTCCTGGCGTCGACCACATCCGCCACACCCACGATCTTAACCGCAACGCCTTCGCCAAGGACCAGCCGGTGCATGGCGCCGAGCTCGCCGACGACCTCGAGCGGC
>NZ_LUUB01000022.1:104605-215937 GCF_001641635.1 Bradyrhizobium centrolobii | reverse complement strand
GGTGCCGGGCTCGACCGCGGTGCTGCCGCCGCCGCAGGGCTATCTGAAGCGCCTGCGCGATATCTGCGACAAGCACGGCATCCTGCTGATCTTCGACGAGGTCATCACCGGCTTCGGCCGTCTCGGCACGCCGTTCGCCGCCAACTTCTTCGGCGTCACGCCGGACCTGATGACGACAGCCAAGGGCATCACCAACGGCACCGTGCCCTGTGGCGCGGTGTTCGCGAGCCGCAAGGTGCACGATGGCCTGATGACCGGCCCGGAGAACCAGATCGAGCTGTTCCACGGCTATACTTACTCCGCGCATCCCGTCGCCTGCGCCGCCGGCCTTGCGACCCTCGACATCTACAAGGACGAGGGCCTGCTCACGCGCGGTGCGTCGATCGCCGAATACTGGCGCGATGCCCTGCATTCGCTGAAGGGCCTGCCGAACGTCATCGACATCCGCAATTGCGGCCTGATGGGCGCGGTCGAGCTGTCGCCGCGCGAGGGCGCGATCGGCGCGCGCGGTTACGACGTGATGGTCGACTGCTTCAACAGCGGCCTCTATCTGCGCACCAGCGGCGATTCCTTCGCGATGTCGCCGCCGCTCATCGTCGAGAAGAGCCACATCGACCAGATGGTCTCGATCCTTGGCGACGCCATTAAGCGGGTGGCCTGATAATTGCTCTCGCCGTTGCGGAGTTTTTTCTTGGCAGCGGCGAGCGTGATGCCGCGGGAGTTTGACGAAGCGTGAAAGTTTTGATCCTCGGCAGCGGTGTCATCGGTGTCACCTCTGCCTACTACCTTGCGCGTGCCGGTCATGAGGTGACGGTCGTCGACCGTCAGCCGCAGCCGGCGCTGGAGACCTCGTTCGCCAATGCCGGCGAGGTCTCGCCCGGCTATTCCTCGCCCTGGGCCGGCCCCGGCGTGCCGGTGAAGGCGATCAAATGGCTGCTGATGAAGCACGGCCCGCTGGTGATCCGGCCGAAGCTCGATCCCGTGATGTGGATCTGGCTGCTCAAGATGCTGCGCAACTGCACGTCGGAGCGCTACGCGGTCAACAAGAGCCGGATGATCCCGATCGCGGAGTACAGCCGCGATTGCCTGCGCGATTTGCGCCGCGACATCGGCATTCAGTACGACGAGCGCTCGCAGGGCACCTTGCAGCTGTTCCGCTACCAGTCGCAACTCGACGGCACGGGCGAGGACATCGCCGTGCTCAAGCAATATGGCGTGCCTTACGAGGTGCTCGGCCGCGAAGGCTGCATCGCGGTCGAGCCGGCGCTTGCCGGCGTGAAGGAGAAATTCGCCGGCGGACTTCGCTTGCCGCAGGACGAGACCGGCGATTGCCACATGTTCACGCAGGCGCTGGCCAAGCACGCCGAAGCGCTCGGCGTGCGCTTCATGTTCAACACCGGAATCGACGGCATCGTGACGGACGCCACGCGCGTCACCGGTGTGGCAACCAGTGCCGGCCTGTTGCAGGCCGATGCCTATGTCCTCGCGCTCGGAAGCTGGTCGTCGCGGCTGGTTGCGCCGCTGGGCATCTCGCTGCCGGTCTACCCGGTGAAGGGCTATTCGATCACGGTGCCGATCAAGGACGCCTCAGGCGCGCCGGAATCGACCGTGATGGACGAGAGCTACAAGGTCGCGATCACGCGCCTCGGGGATCGCATTCGCGTCGGCGGCACCGCTGAGATCTCCGGCTATTCGAGCAAGCTCTATCCCGCGCGCCGCGCCACGCTCGATCATTCGCTGACCGATCTGTTCCCGCGCGGCGGCGATCTGTCGAAAGCAACGTTCTGGAGTGGCCTGCGCCCGATGACACCGGACGGCCCGCCCGTGATCGGCCCGACGCGCTATGCCAATCTTCACCTCAACACCGGCCACGGCACGCTGGGCTGGACCATGTCCTGCGGCTCCGGCCGCGTGCTCGCGGACATGCTGTCGGGCAAGAAGCCGGAGATCGATACGAGCGAGCTCACGGTGGATCGGTACAATCACCGGTTTGGGTGAATATCTCTCCCCGCGTCATTGCGATGAGCTCTTGCGACGAAGCAATCCGGAGTGTTTCCGCGGCGAGAATCTGGATTGCTTCGCGGAGCCTGTCATCGGGCCGCGCTTCGCGCGGACCCGTTGGCTCGCAATGACGATGTGGAGGCGTCGCTGCCTTCTTCGCCTCTCCCCGCTTGCGGGGAGAGGCCGGAATTTGCGCAGCAAATTCCGGGTGAGGGGGAGCTTCCGCAAGTCTCACTCGCGCTGTGTTCGCGGAGAGAGCCCCTCACCCCGACCTCTCAGAGCGAGCGAAGCTCGTCGCGGCCCCGTAAGAACGGGGAGAGGAGTAGAGAGAGCTACCCAGCCGCCGTCACGCAATTCACCCACAGCACGACCGCCTTCGCATCCTGCGCCGGGTTGGAAAACCGGTGCGGCCTGCGGCTTGCGAAACGAAAGCTGTCCCCTCGCTTGAGCGACCACGTCTCGCTATCCACCGTCAGCATCATCTCGCCTTCGAGCACGAGGCCGGCTTCCTCGCCGTCGTGGGTGTAGAGCTCGTCGCCCGTGGAGCCGCCGGGCTCCAGGTGCACCAGGAACAGGTTGAGCCGGTTCTCGGCGCTCGCCGGGCTCAGCAATTGCTTTGAAACGCCGGTGCGCCAGAGTTTTAGCTCGGGGCGCTGAAGCTCGCGCGTCACCACCTGATCTGACGCGCCATCGCTGCTCGGGCTCGCACCGAACAGCGCAGCGATGCCGACGCCGAGCACGTCGGCGAGCGTCGCCAGGACGCGCAGCGACGGCGAGGACAACCCGCGTTCGATCTGGCTGAGGAATCCGATCGAAAGGTCGGTGCGGGCCGCGACCGTTTCCAGCGAGAACTGCCTGACACGACGGAGATCGCGGATGCGGCGGCCGACCGCGACGTCCATCGCAGGCTCGGCCAGTCTGGCTTTCACCTTCTTCGCCGGCTTTGCGGCGGCCGGCTTGCGCATTCTTTTGCCACCGCTCACGTCAAACCGCTCTTTTCATGTGCATGAAAACCGCTTGCATCGTCCGCAAAAGTGTGACCAAATTTTCATATTGGTGAAAATAAGCCGAAACGGTCTCGCCCGCAACGTCTGCGATCACGACATGCGCGAGCCCCGTCATCGGCCGAACCCAAAGGGGGATGCGATGAAGCGTTTCGTTCAGGCCGCGCTCGCGGTGCTCGCGATTTCAGCCGCCATGCCGGCCTCGGCGCAACAGGTGCTGAAAGTCGGCTCGACGCCAACCGGCATTCCCTTCACCTTCCTCGACACCAAGACCAACACCATCCAGGGCATCATGGTCGATCTCATCACCGAGATCGGCAAGGACGCCGGCCTCAATGTGCAGATCGAGCCGATGCAGTTCTCGGCGCTGATCCCGTCGCTGACCTCAGGCAAGATCGACATCATCGCGGCCGCCATGTTCATCACGCCGCCGCGCAAGGAGGTCGTCGACTTCTCCGACCCGATCTACACCTATGGCGAAGGCCTCGTGGTGCCGAAGGGCGACACCAAGGCCTATGCCTCGCAGGAAGATCTCAAGGGCGAGACGGTCGGCGCCCAGGTCGGCACCGCCTTCGTCGACGCGCTGAAGAAGTCCGGCCTGTTCGCCGACGTCAAGGCTTACGACACCATCCCCGACATCCTGCGCGACGTGAACACCGGCCGTCTCAAGGCCGGCTACGCCGACTATCCGATCCTCGCCTACAATCTGAAGCAAGGCGGCTTCCCCGAGGTGCGCCTCGTCGATGGCTACAAGCCCGTCACGGTCGGCTCGGTCGGCATCGGCGTGCGCAAGGGCGAGACCGCGCTGCTCGGCAAGATCAACGCCTCGCTTGCGAAGCTGAAGGCCAACGGCACCATCGACAAGATCCTCGATAAATGGGGTCTGAAGGCGCAGGGCTGATCGATAGTGGCTGACCGATAGGGTCCGATCGATGAAGGCTGGCCGATGAAAGGCTTCTGGCACGACGCCGTCGAATTCTTCCCGATCCTTTTGAACGGCGTCGCGCTCACGATCGTCGTCACCATCGGCTCGCTGCTGCTGTCGACGGTGCTCGGCCTCGTCTGGGCGATGATGCGGGTCTCCGGCATCGGCGTCCTGTCGGGGCTGAGCGCCAGCCTCATCAACGTGATCCGCGGCATCCCGATCATCGTGCTCCTGTTCTACCTCTACTTCGTGATGCCGGATCTCGGCGTGACGCTGACCGCGCTGCAGGCCGCGATCCTCGGGCTCGGCATCGCGTACTCGGCCTATCAGGCGGAAAACTTCCGCGCCGGCATCGAGGCGATCGACAAGGGGCAGATCGAGGCGGCGCAGTCCATCGGCATGGGCTGGTGGCTCACCATGCGCCGCGTCGTGCTGCCGCAGGCGGTGCGCATCGTGCTGCCGCCCTACGGCAATGTCATGATCATGATGCTCAAGGATTCCTCGCAGGCCTCGACCATAACGGTCGCCGAGCTCGCGCTCCAGGGCAAGCTGATCGCATCCTCGACCTTCAAGAACACCAGCGTGTTCACGCTGGTGGCGCTCATGTACCTCACCATGAGCATCCCGCTGATCCTGCTCGTCCGTCACTTCGAGAAGCGGGCCGGCAAGCGATGATCGAGCTGAGCGACGTCCACAAGAGTTTTGGCAAGGTCGAGGTGCTCAAGGGCATCACGGCATCCGTGCAGAAGGGCGAAGTGGTCTGCATCATCGGCCCCTCTGGCTCCGGCAAGTCCACCATTCTGCGCTGTATCAACGGGCTCGAAAGCTACGACCGCGGCGAGATCAGCGTCGAAGGCCTGAAGGTCGACCGCGATGCGCCGTCGATCGTGGCGATCCGCACCCAGGTTTCGATGGTGTTCCAGCGCTTCAACCTGTTTCCGCATCGAACGGCGCTCGAGAACGTCGTCGAGGGGCCGCTCTATGTGAAGAAGGAGGGGCGCGCCGCGGCGCTCGAGCGCGGCCGCGCGCTGCTCGCGCAAGTGGGGCTTGCGGAAAAGGCCGACGCTCATCCGCCGCAGCTGTCCGGCGGCCAGCAGCAGCGCGTCGCGATCGCACGCGCGCTCGCCATGCAACCCAAGGCGATCCTGTTCGACGAGCCGACCTCCGCGCTCGATCCAGAATTGGTCGGCGACGTCCTCGGCGTGATGCGCAAGCTCGCCGACGATGGCATGACCATGGTCGTGGTGACCCACGAGATGGGCTTTGCCCGCGACGTCGCCGACCGCGTGCTGTTCATCGACGGCGGCGTCATCGTCGAGCAGGGGCCTGCCAAGGCGCTGCTCAATCAACCACAGCATCCGCGCACGCAAGACTTCCTGCGCCGCGTGCTGCATCCGCTCTGATCGGTCATCGCCATGAACGCGTCCGCGCGCCTGCCTTTGCCGCCCTCACTCTATGCCGACACGGCGGTGGCGCCGATCACGACGCCGCCGCTCGACGCGGGCAAGAACGTCTCGGTTGCCGTCATCGGCGGCGGCTTCACCGGTCTCTCCACCGCGCTGCATCTGGCGGAGCAGGGCGTCGAGGCGCTGGTGCTGGAGGCGCAGGAGCCAGGCTGGGGCGCTTCCGGCAACAATGGCGGCCAGACCAATCCGGGCCTGAAGCACGATCCCGACCAGATCGAAGCCGATTTCGGCCCAGATCTCGGCCGCCGCATGATCGAATTCTCCTACGGCACGACAAATTTCACGCATGACCTGATCCGCCGCTATCAGATTCCCTGCGAGGCACGGCAGAACGGCACGCTGCGCGCGGCGTACAATGAGGCCAGCGCCGCCGCAATCGAGAAGACCGCGCAGCAATGCATCCGTCGCGGCATGCCGGTGACGCTGCTCAACCGCGAGCAGTTGCGTGAGATGACCGGCACGGACCGCTACATCGCCGCCATGCTGGATGCGCGCGGCGGCGATCTGCATCCTCTCAGCTACGCCCGCGGACTTGCGCGCGCCGCGATCTCCGCCGGCGCGAAGGTCCATGGTGAGACGCCAGCGCTGTCACTGCGCCGCGAGGGCACGCGCTGGCGCATCGAAACCCCGCGTGCGGTGGTGCATGCCGACAAAGTCCTGCTCGCCACCAACGGTTTTACCGATGATCTCTGGCCGGCGCTCCGCCGCACCATCGTGCCGGTGTTTTCGTCGATCGCGGCCACCGCGCCGCTCTCGGACGAGGTAGCCCGTTCGATCATGCCGACGCGCCCCGTCCTCTACGAGAGCGGACACATCACGGTCTACTACCGCATCGATCAGCGTAATCGTCTCTTGATGGGCGGCCGCGGCCCGATGCGCTGGATCAAGTCGCCCTCCGACGTCGCCTATCTCATCCGCTACGCCGAGCGGCTGTGGCCGCAGCTCAAGGGCGTCGCCTGGACCCATGGCTGGAACAGCCGGCTCGCGATCACCAAGGATCATTATCCGCACGTTCATGAGCCGGCGGAAAACATCCTGATCTCGCTCGGCTGCAACGGCCGCGGCGTCGCGCTCTCGACCGCGATGGGCGCGCAGCTCGCGCGCCGCCTTGTCGGCGGCGCCAAGGCCGAGATCGACATGCCCATCACCGGCATCAAGCCGATCCCGATGCATGCGTTCTGGCCGGTGGCGGTCACGAGCGCGGTGATCACAGGCCGCGTGCGAGACCGGTTGGGAATTTAAAAAGGCGTCGCCCAGTCACGGGCGGCGCCTCGCATCAGTTGCAGATGGGGGCGTCAGCAGCGGCCCTGTTTCCAAAGCCCGGGCGGGCACCCCCTGCCGCGCCAGCCAACCTTGCGCCCATGATACCATCCGTGCGGCACGGCATGGCGATGTGCATGGTATCCGCCGTGGTGTCCGTGACCATGACCATGGCCGCCCCTGGCGAATGCCGCGCTCGGCATGGTGAAGCCGGCCGTGATGATCAATGTCGCGGCGAGCGCAAGTTTCTTCATCGGAAATCTCTCCTGTTAGGCACGCATCTGTCCGTTCGATGAACGGACATCGATCGCGATGTCGCGCGCAAATATGGAGGAGTCGTGGCGCTCAGGATTCGGCGACGGCATCGGCCCAGGGCTGGAAAATCTCCACCGCGCCGGAATTGGTGTCGCCATCGCGCATCACCACGCTCGGGCAGGCGAACTTCATCGGCAAGGCCTGCACCTGCGTCTCCTCATAGTCGAAGCGTGCCCCGAGCGCCTTGCCTGCGTCCGCCGGCAGGCGGGCGTCGCCGATCACGACCGCGCCCTCGCTGGCGTCGATGCGTGGCTGGTGGATCGCGGCGTCGAGGTCCATGCCAAAGTCCATTGCGAAGGAGACGAGTTGCATCACTGCCGGCAGGATGCGGCGGCCGCCGGAGGCGCCGACGGCGAGACGCTTGCCGTCCCTGGTCTCGGCGATAACGGGCGTGTAGTTGGTGAGGCAGCGCTTGCCGGGAGCCAGCGAGTTGGTCGTGCCCGGCGTCGGATCGAACCACATGATGCCGTTGTTCATGGGGATACCGGTGTGCGGCGTCACATATTTCGAGCCGAAGGTGGAGAGCAGCGTCTGCGTCACCGCCGCCATGTTGCCGTCGCGATCGACCACGGAGAAATGCGTGGTGCAGGACGGCGCCAGATACTCCGCGCCGAGCGAGCGCTTGCCGTCGGCATCGCCCATGTCGTCAAGCCGCGCGCGATAGGCCGATTGCAAGGCGAGCGCATATTCGGCGTAGGCGGCGGCATCCGGTATGCTCCCCGGCTTCAGATTCTGCTGCAACAGGCGCAGCGCGTGCGCCATCGTCGGCCCGGCCGTCAGCTCCGGCGTCGCAAAGACCTTGCCGTCGCGATAGGGGATCGCGAGCGGCTCGCGCAGATGCGCGCGGAACGCGGCGAGATCTTCCACCGACAGCGAGCCGCCGTCGACCTTGATGTCGGACGCAATGCTGTTGGCGAGGTCGCCCTGGTAGAAATCGCGCGGGCCGGCGGCGGCGAGATGCAATAGCGTCGCCTTCAGTCTGTCCTGCGGCAGCCGCGTCTCGGCCTTGATCCCCCACGGAGCGTTCGGCGGCAGGCCGTCCTTTAGGAAGCATTCCGCGCTCGCAGGATAACGCCTGAGGTCGGCGGCGGTGCTCGCGATCATCAGCGTTGTCCACCAGTCGACCAGCAGGCCTTCGCCGGCAATCTTCGCCGCCGGGGCCAGCAGGTCCTTCCACGGCATTTTGGCGTAGCGGCGATGCGCTTCCTCCATGCCGGCGACGACGCCGGGCACCGCGATCGAGCCGGGGCCGTGAATGTTGCGGTCGTCCTTCACCCGCGGCCAGGGAAACAGGTCGGAGGCCGCGCCCTGCCCGGTGAGCGGATAGTCGGCGACGCGCAGGCTCTGCGGCGCGCGCATGCCGTAGTCGATCACCTCGTAGCGATTTTCCTTGGCGCGGTAGAGCACCATGGCGCCGCCGCCGCCCATGCCGCTCATCCAGGGCTCCAGCACGTTCAGCGCGAAGGTGGTCGCGACGATCGCGTCAACGCAGTCGCCGCCCGCCGCCAGCACTTCTGCGCCCACCTCGGCTGCTTGGCGCGATTGCGCGGCGACGATGCCGCCCTTGGCCTTGACAGCGGGTTTGCGGATGATTTGGGCGAGGCTGAACTGGTGAGGCATGATGTCGTCTTGTCTTCGGTGGTCTTAGCTTCGTTGCGTTGACGTCTCAGCTTCGCGATTGGCGGAGCGCGCGGACAATGGCACATTGCCGGCAACGTGAACATCCACAGGGAGGAGCGACATGGCTGGTGTGAAACAGGCGCGGGATGGCGCGGTCGGGATTTTGACGCTCGACGAGCCGGCAAGCCTGAACGCGATGACGCCGGACCTGCTCGGCGCGCTCGCTGCCGCTGTCGCCGAGATGACGCGGGACGAGGATATTCGCGCCCTGGTGCTGACCGGCGCGGGCCGCGGCTTCTGCTCGGGCCAGAACCTGAAGGCCTCCGCGGCGCTCGGCGAGGACATCGCGGCCGGCGTCATGCGCTTCTACTGGCCGGCGTTCAAGGCGCTGCGCGAGTGCCGCGTGCCTGTTGTCGTGGCCGTCAACGGCGTCGCGGCGGGCGGCGGCTTCAGCCTGGCGATGGCCGGCGACATGATCATCGCGGCGCGGTCGGCGAGCTTCATACAGGTGTTCAGCCGCATCGCGCTCGTCCCCGATCTCGGTTCGACCTGGCTGTTGCCGCGGCTGATCGGCCGGCAGCGCGCGCTCGAGCTGATGCTGCTCAACGAGCCGCTATCGGCCGAACGCGCGCATGAGATCGGCCTGGTGCGGCAGGTCGTCGACGATGCCAAGCTGATGGAGGAGGCTCTGACCCTGGCGTGTCGCCTCGCCGAGGGCCCGACGCGCGCTTTGGTCGCCACGCGGGCGCTGGTTGAGGAGAGCGAGCATGCGACCTACGAGGCGCAGTTCCGCCGCGAGATCGAGCTCCAGGCCTCCATCCGCAAGAGCGCAGATGCGATCGAAGGTCGCAACGCCTTCGTCGAGAAACGCAAGGCGAAGTTTACCGGACGCTAACTCTGTCTTCTTCTCGTCATGGCCGGGCTTGCCGTCTTTGCTGAAGCTTCGCCGGCCCAAGACTGAATAGCCCGGCGAAGCCTTTGGCGAAGCCGGGTCCTGGGCATCCACCCCTTGGCGCCCGCGTCGAAGAACGTGGATGGCCGGGACAAGCCCGGCCATGATGACGAGGAGACAGAGATCAGCTGAGAAACGGCAGCGTTCAGAGCGCGCCGTCGCGACGGCGGGCCTGATGCTTGGCGTGCCATTTCGGCCCGGGCCCGCGCATGTAGTGAAGCTCGGGGCGGTAGGGGTTGGCTGCAATCCGTACCAGCTGCTGCCATTTGGTGGCAACGAAGCTCAGGGGCTGACAGAGCAGGCTCAGTGAAGCGAACAACATGGCACCTGCCTCAATGCGGCTTGCCCAGCATGGATGTGAAGGGGAGGTCAAAAATCTCCTCGCCGTCGTCATCGCTGACATGGATCACCCAGTCGCGCCAGTCTTCAGCGCTGGGCGTCAGGATCATCGACCGCATGATCTGGGCGGCGCGGTCGCGCGCCTCAGTCAGGTTGGCGACCGCGGTGCCGCAGCGATCGATCAGCGTGCCTTCAGTATTGGAGTAGTGAAAATACACCTGAACCATATACGCCTCCTGTAGAGAGCGATTTGGATGGCAAAGCGATACCACCAGAAACAGCCGAGAAATATTCGGGCCAAGCCCGGTAAGGGAATCTACGGATATTGGTCGGTGTGTCGGCCTTGGTGGGTTTGATCACAGGCGGGTGATGATCAACTGGACGGCGGACGGCATGGAACAACCTACGACGAAAGTTGGGGGTGCTTCCGTGAACTGCTTCACAATCTGGTTTGATCGCCGGCGCCTGCGATTGCTGCTGGCGGCCGGCGCCGCAGCCCTGCTCGGCCTCGCCCCGGTCGCGTCAACGGAACCGGTCCGCAAGAGCGGCTATGCGATCGGCACGGAAGCCTGCGGCAGCGGCGATCTCGCCTTTCCCCGAATCCAGATCGACATGAAGGCTGGATTTTGCGCCGGCCTCGTCGCCAGCGAAGACGACCATCTGAAGTTTCCACGCTCGATCATCCAGGTGCCCGGCCGCGACCTGTTCGTGGTCGCCGACATGGGTGGCTGGGGCCACAGCGATGGGCGGCTCCTGCTGCTCGATCCGCACGCTCCTGAAGGCAAGCGGTTCAAGGAACTCCTGACTGCCATCGAATATCCCTTCGGCCTCGTGCTCGGCCCGGACAGGAAGCTCTATGCTTCGACCGCCGAAACGATCTTCCGCTTCGATCCGCTCGCGGACAAGCCGCGCAGCACGGTCGAGACCATCGTCCATCGCCTGCCCGGTCGCCGGATCACGCTGCCTGACGGCACCAAGCTGGATGAGAGCGCGCATCCGCTCAAGCAATTCGTGTTCGATCGCAACGGGCGGCTGTTCGTCAATATCGGCTCGCACAGCGACGACTGCATCACGCCGGCGCCGATCAGGAAGCCGTGCGCGGCGGCCGAAGGTGCCTCTTCCATGGCCGCGATCTGGCTGTTCACGCCGCCTGCGGGCGGCATTTTTCCGGCATTGAACCCGAACGATCCGAATCCGCCGCACGAGGTCTATGCACGGGGCTTACGCAACTCCATGGCGCTGGCGCTGCATCCGAATTTCCCTGATGCCGGCTACGCCTTCCTGCAAGGCGAGAACGGCCGCGATCTGCCCGACACCTTCAAACCGAACGAGGAGATCAACGCGATCGAACAGGGCAAGCACTATGGCTGGCCCTATTGCTACGATCTGTCGACGCCGAGCCTAGAATTCAAAAGCGTGCTGCAGTCCGGGCCCTACAAGGCGCTCTGCACCAGCAATGCGTTGTACAAGGCACCATTTTCGCTGATGCCGCCGCACGGCGCGCCGCTGGCGATGCTCTATTATCACGGCGCCAAATTTCCGGAGCTGGAGGGCAAGCTGCTGGTCGGCCTGCACGGCTATCGCCCGACCGGCAGCCGCATCCTCGTCTACGACGTCGACGATCGCGGCTTTCCAAAGCCGAGCCCGGCGCCGGTGCGCTACCACGTCAGTTGCGCGGCTGAGCCGACCCGCAGCTTCCAGACCGACGCCGGCGAGGTCGCAGCCGCGCCGTTCGAGGAACTGATCGCCGGCTGGCATCGGGTCAACGGTGCGCGGCCGCAAGGCGCGCCGGTCGGCATGACGGTCGCCGAGGATGGCGCGATCTGGCTGGTCGAGGACAAGAACCAGACCGTGATCCGCATCGACCGCGCCTCAGGCGAAGCGCCGCAACCACTGCCTTGCGACATTCGCAGCCAGGCGCAGATCGATCAACTCGCGGCATTGGTCGCCAAGGACGCCCAGAACCGCGATCGCCTCACGACGCTGCGAAAGGGCCTCGTCGAAAAGCACTGCCTCGGCTGTCACTCCGATTTCGGCCTGAAGCCGGGTCAATCGGACGCGGAGAAGGATACGACGGTGCTGCGCTTCATGCTGTCGCAGGACGGCTGGATCTATCCGGGCGATCCCGACTCCGGCAAGTTGCGCACGCGCCTACGCGGCCTCGGTGCGGAGAACCTGATGCCGCCGGGTGGCGAGAAGTTGCCGAAGACCGAGCCCGGCTACGCGCGCCTGCTCGACTATGCGGACTCGCTCGTTGCGAGGATGGTTCCGGGAACACGAATGCGCATCAAGCCCGGCCTGCCGCAGCGCAAGTTTTTCAACAAGGCGAACAAGGAATGCGGCGAAATACCGGCCGCGAAAGTCGTCGTGGTGACACAAAGCAGCGCTGTAGACAAACCCGGCTTCAGCCGGTTCTTCCGGCCGGCCGATCCCTATCTGAATGGCGAGTGCACCGACGACGATGGCTATTACATCCGGCAGGAATTTCTGGTGCCTGTGCAGTAGCATTTTTCTCGTCATCGCGACGACACCGGTCTCGGCTCAAACGAAGCTGTTCGAAAGCGTGCAGGTGACGCCCGGTGGCGAATACACCTTCGGCATCGAGGGGCCCGCCGCCGATCTCGACGGCAATCTCTTCGTCGTCAATTTCAATAAGCCCGGCACCATCGGCAGGCTGCCCGCGGGCGACGCGGCTTCGGAGCAATTCACAGCGCTGCCGGAGGGCAGCGTCGGCAACGCCATCCGCTTCGATCGCAACGGCACGATGTTCATCGCCGATTACAAGAAGCACAACATCTTCGCGATTGCGAGGGGCCGGAGCGAGCCCATCGTCTGGTTTCACTCCGACGAGATGAGCCAGCCCAACGACATCACGATTGCCCGCGACGGCACGGTCTATGCGAGCGATCCGAACTGGAAGGGAAGGGAAGGCCACATCTGGCGAATTGCGAAGGGAGCGGATGGCTCGGTGCAGGGGCAGATCATGGCGGCGCCACGCGCGATGGGTACCACCAACGGCATCGATCTCAGCCCGGACGGCAAGACGCTCTACGTCGGCGAATCCAGCAGCGGCCAGGTCTGGTCCTACACCATTCGCGGGAGCGAGCTCACCGATGCGAAGCTCGTGAAAGCATTCCAGCCCGACACCATCGACGGCTTGCGCACCGATGTTGCCGGCCGCCTCTATGTCGCGCGCATTCTCAAGGGCACGATCGCGCTGATGAAGCCCAATGGCGCGGTCGAGCGGGAGATCGTGCTGAAAGGCAAGGAGCCGACCAATCTCGCCTTCGGCGGCATTGACGGCAAGACCGTCTTCGTCACGCAGCGCCAGGGCGGCTTCATCGAGTCCTTCCGAACCGACCAGCAGGGCCGCGAACATTGCCTGCAGCGTGGACGCTGCTGAGCTCCGTGTAACAAGGCGGTCTGCTCCGGGCGCAGGGCGGCGCGGCATGGGCGGCATTCTTCTTGCTTGCATCTTGACGCCGCAGGGACCAAGACATCTGCGGCACCATCAGACAGCATGCGACCACGGAGTGTTTGAGTGAAAGCCGTCTACACCGAGCTGCATCGCAGCCATGATCCGCAATTCTTCCTGGTTCGCGGTGTCGTCAAGCGCACCACCGAGCAGCCCGAGCGTGCCGACCGCCTGCTCAAGGGATTGAAAGACGGCAATCATCAACTGGTCGAGCCGACCAAGTTCGGGCAGGGGCCGCGTGCCCGCATTCACAGCCCGGAATATCTGTCCTTTCTCAGCGAAGCCTGGGACGCCTGGACGGCGCTCGGCGACTCCGGACCGGAGATGATCGGCAACATCCATCCCGTCCGGCATGCGGCGACCTATCCGACCCACATCGTCGGCAAGCTCGGCTGGCACACCGCCGACACCGCAGCGCCGATCGGCCCCGGCACCTGGGCCGCGGCCTGCGCGGCGACGGACGTCGCCGTCACGGCGGCGCAGATGGTTATGGACGGCGAGGATGCGACCTATGCGCTCTGCCGTCCGCCCGGCCATCACGCCTACCGCGACATGGCGGGCGGCTTCTGCTTCCTCAACAACAGCGCGATCGCGGCGGCGCATCTGCGGCTCAAGCATGAGCGCGTTGTGATTCTCGATGTCGACGTCCATCACGGCAACGGCACGCAAGGCATCTTTTACGCGCGACCCGATGTCTACACGGTGTCGATCCATGCCGACCCGACGGCCTATTATCCCTTCGTGTGGGGCTACGCGCATGAGCGCGGCGAAGGGGCGGGCCACGGCACCAATCTCAACATCCCCTTAGCCATCGGCACCGGCGACGACGGATACATCCAGGCGATGGATGTCGCGCGCAAGGCGATCGAGTCCTTCGCGCCCGGCGCACTCGTCATCGCGCTCGGCCTCGACGCCTCCGAGCACGATCCGCTCCGCGGCCTCGCCGTCACCACGCCGGGCTTCCGCCGCATCGGCCAGGCGATTGCGCGGATGGGCCTGCCGACCGTGTTCGTGCAGGAGGGCGGCTATCTCTCCGACATCCTCGGCGCCAACCTGACCTCGGTGCTGGCGGGCTTCGAGGAAGCGCGGTGATCCCTGCCAGGACTTGGTGCCCTAGTCCTTGAACAGGATCTTCTCCAACAGGTCGATCCGCTTGATCCGGATGCTGCTGCCGTCGATGGCGATGATGCGGCGGTTCTGGAAGCGCTTCAACATCATGGTCACCCATTGACGGGTCGAGCCGACCATGGCCGCGATCTGGTCGTGGGTGATCTTGTGGTTGATGATGATGGTGTCGCCGTCGGCGACGCCGTGAAGCTCCGACAGGGTGAGCAGGAACTGCGCCAGCCGTTCGATCACCGACCGCGTGCCGAGCATCTGCGCCATCGAGGAATAGCATTTGCCCTTGGCGATGAGGCCGTCGATCAGCGCCAGGGCGAACTTTGGCATGCCGGTCAGCAGCTTCTCGAGTGCCGGGCCGGACAGCGCCGTGATGTCACAGGCCTCGATGGCGATACCCGACCACATGTGAATGCCACCGCCCGAGATTTCGGGACCTCCAATGAAATGCCCCGGCGTCCAATAGGCGAGCGTGATCTCACGCCCCGACGGCGCGGTATAGTAGACGCGCACCTGTCCGCGCCGGATGATGAAAATGCCGTCGTGGCCTTCGCCCTGGCTGAAGACCATCTCGCCTTGCGGCACCGTGATCGTACGGCCGGCCGCATGCACGCGTGCCTGCTCCGGCGCCGACAGGCGATCGAGGAAATGCGCCCCGGCATTCACCCCGTCGATCGTTTCGCTCATGAACAGCGCGGAATGTCCGGTCTTTGTGCGCGGGCTATGGGCCGGCCGTGCCTCTTCGCGATCAGGCCAGTCGAACTGAACGCCTACGTGACGCTGGTCTGCGAACGAGGTCGCGGCAGCATCCTTGAGTATGGTCATCGCAATTCGCCTGCTCCTCGCGGTTTCGCGAATAGGTAAGAGCGGCATAGGGGCGATGTCCATCTCTTTGCGATCGTTCCAAATCACTTAGCAAAGCTTCATATGCGCGGCGTTCGACATCGATACGATTTATCTGCCGATCGCTTTGACTCGAGAAAATCATTTGCCGGGCTCGCGCGCCAATTGCGACGAAGATGCGAAATGAGTGTCGCGCGGGAGCGATGCAAGTAATTGCTTCAACCGCTGCGTCACGCCTTCGATAGTGCCGGCCAGCGTTGTTGCCGGCGCGAGTCCGGCCCGCGATAGCCGAGGACATTCGATGATCGAATTCAGCTCTTTCAGACTGGGGGTGGCGGTTGCGGCGGTGACCTTCGCCATGTTTGGACCGTCGCAGGCGGAGACGATCCGGGTCGCAGTCGGGACGCAGGATACGACCATCAATTGCGCGACGGGCGGGTCGTTGATCCGCGAGCTCAAGTTGCTGGAGAAATTCCTGCCCCATGACGACAGATACAAGGACGTGACCTACGACATCCAATGGAAGAATTTCACGAGTGGCGCACCGCTCACCAACGAGATGGTCGCGGGCAGGCTCGATTTCGGCGCGATGGCGGACTTCCCGGGTTCACTCAATGGCGTGGCGTTCCAGAAGGCAGGACGCCGCAGCCTCTTCATCAGCGTGCTGTCCGGAAGTACCAAGGGCAGCGGTAACGGAATCGTAGTGCCGTCGGATTCGCCGGCCCAGTCGCTCGACGACCTCAAGGGGAAGACGATTTCCGTTCCCTTTGCCTCGACCTCGCACGGCATGCTGCTCCGCGCCATCGAAGCCAAGGGTTGGAATCCCGAGACCGACGTCAATATCATCACGCAAGCGCCGGAGGTTGCCGGGCCGGCCTTGCAGGCTGGCAAGATCGAGGCGCATGCCGACTTCGTGCCGTTCGCCGAACTCTTTCCGTGGCGTGGTTTCGCGCGCAAGATTTTCGACGGAGCGCAGGCGAACGCGCCGACATTCCACGGCGCGCTGGTCGATGCCGATTATGCCGAGAGATATCCGGAGATCGTCGTCGCTTACCTGCGCGCGGCGCTCGAGGCGGATCGCCTGATCGCCGAGGAGCCGGAGAAATACAGCGAGCTGATCGCAAAGGTGACCGGCATCGAAGCCGAGGTCGACTACCTCTTTCACGGCCCGCTCGGACTTCAGACCCGCGACGTCACCTGGAAGCCGGAGTATCGCCAGGCGGTCGCAACCTCGATCAAGACGCTGAAGCTGCTCAAGCGGGCGGACAGCGATCTCGATATCAACCAGTTCGTCACCGACAAGTTCATCCGCATTGCGACCGCGCAGGCGGGCCGCGACTATGACGCCGAGCTGAAAACCTATGCGCAGCTTCCGCTGAAGGCCAAGGACGCGGCGACCGGCGCCGAGATCTCTGATTTCACCCGCGTCGCGCAGATCTGGGTCAAGGACGAGGCACATGTGCGCCACTACGCCTCGCCCGAGAATGCGCTGAACGCGCTCGCCGGACTTGAGAAGGAAGGGAAGACCATCCGCGTCGTCTATGCGCAGGATCGCGAGAGCGGCATCAAGCTTTTCGCGAGCCAGGCCTGGTTCGTCCGGTCGTCCGCGGGCGAGTTGAGCGCGTTCCTGCTCAAGGACGCGGCCGAACGCTGGTCGAAGCAGCATGGCGGCGAAGTCCTGGACTTCGGCGCCGCGCGGGCCTCTCTCGTCGCGAGTCGGTGAGGCGATGGCGACACCTCTTCGGGTCCCAAGGCCCGCGGGCATTCGATGGGCGATCCGCGGCCTTTCGATCCTGGCCTGCGTCGGGCTGTGGCAGATCGCTTCGACGACGCACGCCAATCTTGGGATCGTCACCTTTCGCAACGTGCCTCCGCCGGTCGAGGTCGTTCAGTCCGCCGTTGCGCTATTTCGATCGCCGAAGCTGGCGGCGCATGTCAGCAGCAGCCTCTGGCGGGTATTCGCGGGTTACGTGGCCGCGGTCGTGATCGGCGTGATTCTCGGTTTCGCAATCGGCCGGTCGCGCGCCGCGAGCGACCTGCTGTTGCCACCTCTCGAATTGCTGAGGCCGATTCCGGCGGTCGCGTGGATACCGCTCTCGATCCTGATCTTTCCGTCATCCGAGCTGTCGATGATCTACATCACCTTCATTGGTGCATTGTTTCCAATCGTGCTGAATACGGTTCATGGTGTTGCGAATGTCGATCGCCGGCTGGTCGCGTCCGCACGCAGCCTTGGTGCGGGCGGCATCGCGATCCTCAGGGAGGTGGTGTTGCCGGATGCCGCGCCGAGCATCGTCACCGGGCTTGCCATCGGCATGGGTACCTCGTGGTTCTGCCTGGTTACCGCGGAGATGATCTCCGGCCAGTTCGGCATCGGCTACTACACCTGGGAGGCTTATACACTCCAGAACTATGCCGACATCATCGTCGGCATGCTGATCATCGGCTTGCTCGGCATGGGCAGTAGCTGGCCGTTGACGACGGCCGGGCGGCTCCTGATGCCTTGGCGCAGCCCGCAGGTCGCGCGATGAACATCCGGATCTCGGATATCGGCACGAACAGCGTCGGTCGCATCGAGATCGCGGGTGTCTCGATTTCGCTCGGCGCGGGCGCCGATGCGTTCGAGGCGGTGAGGGGGCTCGATTTCACCATCCTGCCGGGCGAGTTCATCTGCATCCTCGGTCCCTCCGGCTGCGGCAAGTCCACGCTGCTTGGCGCGCTGGCCGGGCATCTGCCGATTACAGCCGGCGAGCTGACCGTTGACGGACAGCCGATCCGGGGTCCGAGCCCGGACCGCGGCATGGTGTTCCAGCAGCACACGCTGTTTCCCTGGAAGCGGGTGCGGGACAATGTGGCCTTCGGCCCGAAGATGCGCGGCCTCGCCAAAGCGGAGCGCAACCGCGCCGCTGACGCCATCCTGAAGCTGGTCGGGTTATCCGGATTCGAGGCGTTCTATCCCGCACAATTGTCGGGCGGAATGCAGCAGCGCGTCGAGATCGCGCGGGTCCTGATCAACCAGCCGCGAGTGCTGCTGATGGACGAGCCCTTCAGTGCGCTCGATGCGCAGACGCGCAGCATGATGCAGGAGGTCCTGCTCGACATCTGGAGCAAGATCCCGACAACCACGGTCTTCGTCACCCACGACATCGACGAGGCGCTGTTTCTCGCCGACCGTATCGTCGTCATGAGCGCGAGACCGGGGAGCTTGATCGAGGATATCGCTCTGCCGTTCGGACGGCCGCGAAGCCACGACCTCGTGACCGAGCCCGAGTTCGTGCGCCTGAAGCGCCATGTCATGGAACTGCTACGGCGACCGGAGGGCAGCGCGCCGCTGGCCCGGCTCAGCCCGCTCGGCATGTGATTCGCAGAACACCCTCGCTTGCGGCGAGCGCCTTGCAGACAGAGCGGCCTTCGCCTCTCCCCGCGTGCGGGGAGAGGCCGGAATTTGCGGAGCAAATCCCGGGTGAGGGGAGCTTCAACGAGTCCAACTAGAGGTGCGTTCGTCTCTCGCGCCTAAAACATTCCGCTTACCGCGAGCGCCTTGCAGACGTGCTGCATCTCGGTTTCGTCGGCGACCATGTCGAGCATGATCGTGGTCAGGCCTTTGCTCGCGAATTCCTTGAGCTTCGCGCCGATCTCGGCGTAGCTGCCGACGAGATAGGGACAGTCGGCCTGGAAGGTCAGGAACGGCAACAGCCAGTAGCCGTTCTCCTGGAGCTCGCCGCTCCGGCCGTCATAGAGGTGCCGCTTCCAAACGGAGTCGGTGTTCTCCATGGTGAGCGAGAGCAGCTCGCGATCGTCGGGATTGTCGCGGAAACGTGTCTTCGCCGCCTGGCGCGCCGCCTCGCGGCTCTCGCGCGCGAAGATGCCGAAATTCATTCCGGGCGCGTTGAGGCCGCGGTCGAGATCGGGCGGCAGCATCTGCATCTTGATGCAGCCGGTCTCCTTCGCCACGCGCAGCGCCGCCTCGGACTGGCCTGCGATCAAAAATTCCGGCATCAGGTCCGTCGGCAGGCGCGGACGGAGCTGCAAATGGCTCGCGCGATAGAACCGGCCGTCGAAATTGACCGGGCGCGGGCTTGCCAGGAGCTGGCGCATCAGCGCGACGAATTCGCCGAGCCTGACGTAGCGATCGCCGTGTGACTGGTCGTCGCCCAGCCCCTGCAAATCGCTGACTGCAGTCCCCGTGATCATGTTGAGATAGATTTTGCGGCCATGGAGCTGCGCGAACGACGAGACGAATTTGGCCGCCGTGAACGGATGCATGTAGATAGGATTGACGGCGATCAGGGGCGAGCTTCGGGTCGTCTCTGCGATGACGTGCTGGGCCATCGCCCAGGGCTCGACGAACACGTCATTGCCTTCGAACAGCAGGATGCCCTCGAAGCCGTTGCGGTCGGCGAACTGCGCCACCCGCATCAATTCACCGACATAACTTTTGGGATCGCGATTGCGCGAAATCGCCGGAAAGACGCGAAGCCGCCGGCCGGTCACTCGGCCGCTTCCTGGAGCGGCCAGGCGTGACGGCTGATCGGAAGACCACCGGCCGCACGGGAGCCGTCGGCGATCGCCAGGCGATGCGAGGGCGATGGCGAGCTCAGCGAGAAGCACCAGCCATGGGGATCGTCGGCGATATCGGGCTTGAAGCTGATCTCGATGGCCTTTTGCGACACCTGCATCGCGAAACCGTCGAGCGGCAGGTTGAGCCCGAAACCCCTGGCCTTCAGATAGGCCTCCTTCAAGGTCCAATAGTCGAAGAAGCGCTGGATGGCATCGGGCTCCGGCAATCCGCGCAACGTCTCGACCTCTTCCGGCGCGAAGAAGCGCAGCGCCGTGGACAGCGGCGCGACGCGCCGCGACACGGTCTCGACGTCGACGCCGACGGCCTCGTGTCGAGATACGACACAGGCGACGCAGCCGTCGGCATGGGACAGGCTGAAATGCAGGGCGGTCGAGGTGGCAGGTGCTGCGACAAAGGGCCGCCCGTAGCGGCCGGTGGAGAAGGACCAATCGGAGGGGGCGACATTGGGCGCGACGTGCGACAGCGCCAGGCGCAACATGGCGTGCGCAAAAATGTATTGCCGCCGATGCCGCTCGAACATGAAGCGCTCGGCACGCGCTCGTTCGTCGACCGAGAGCAAGCGCCGGCAGGCATCGACCGCGCCCGGCGTATCGATGCTCTCGATCAGTCCGACAAACAGTTCAATTCCGTCGTTCGCCATCAATTGGGCCCTTCGCGTCGGGCGGAGGCCAATCCCCAGGCCGCGACGCAAGAATCAACTGAGAAAGAATCAACTGAGCGGACCGCTCTTAGCGGTCCACCCGGGCAAATTCTTGTCGATTTGCAGGCCGGTTTACAGGCGCAAGCTTGTGCGAGCCCCTCAACTCGACAGGCGAGCGGCCCATGGCCGAAAAGTAAGGTCCGAAGATTCGTGCCGCGTCCCAGCCGACGAGCCTTATTTCTTCTTCTTGGCCTTCTTCTTGGCCGCTCCCAGCATCGAAAGGCTGGCGTCGACGTCCTTCAGCGCGGCCTGAAGCTTCTTCCTCTCGTCCTTCAGCAGCCTTTGCAGCGACTTGCGGTCCTTGTCGCTCAGCGAGGTGCCCTTGGTAAATTTGATGAAACCCATAACGCACTCCCCCGGTTTGAAAATAATAGTCTAAATCAAAAACGCGGGAATAATGTTGCGCGGTAGCGCCAAATAATCAAGATGCAACTTGAGCATTCACAGCTTTGGCGGGTGAACGGTTTTTTCGCTCCGGAGGAGGCGGGATATTTGTCAGGCCGCCCTGCGACTGAGCAATCGGCTGAGCGGCGTGTTGGGTTGCGCCACGGCCACCGTCAGCAGCGCGACGAGATCCTCCATCCATTCGCCGACCATCCGACCGTCGAGCAGCTCGCCCTTGTAGTTGCATGACCCGGTGATGCCGGTCGGCCGCTCCTTCAGCATCAGTGACAGAAAGGTCTGGTCGATCGGCAGCACCGGCTGGCCCTCGCGCGCGATGTTTCCGATCGATCGCACCGCGATATCGGGCAGATCGAGCGGCCGACGCAGCGGATTCTGCAGCGTGAAATAGACCTGGATCAGCTCGGCCGGATTGATTCCCTTCTGCTGCAGATGGTCGGCCAGGATGTTGAACGGCAGCTCCTGCCGCGCATGCGCATCAAGCACGCTCTGGCGTATCAGCGCGAAAGCCTGTGCGAACGACAGCTCCGGCGCGATTCGGGTGCGAATGATCACCGTGTTCTCGAACGGGCCGACGATCCCGTCGGTGTCCGGCTGGGTGCGGTTCGCCATGGCGGTGGCGATCGAGATGTCGGTGCGCCCGGTCCGCGCCTGCAGCAGCGCCTTCAATCCCGTGAGGAGAACCATGAACAGCGTGCCGTTCTGCTGGCCGGCAAACGCGGTGAGCCGGGCGATCAGCTCGCGCTCCAGGCTGACCGGATGGTGACTTGTCGACACGCCTGGGCTTGCCTCGTCATCGAAGACGGGAGCTGCGTCGCGCAGATGCTCCACCCAATCGGCGGCCGCCCGGCGCGCCGCATCAGTGCCGCACCACCAGCGCTGCCAGCGCGCGAAGTCGGAGAACGCGAGCGGCAATTTCGGCAGCGAACCGGATGGCCGTCCGGACCGCGCGGCATAGCGGGTCGACAATTCCTCGAACAGCACACCGATCGACCAGCCGTCGGCAATCGCATGATGCAGCGTCAGCAGCAGCACGTGATCATCGGCCTCCAGTCTCAACAGCCGCGCCCGCAGCAGCGGCGCTCGCGTCGTGTCGATCGGGGTAACAGCCTCCTGCTCGGCCAGCAGCTTGATTTTCCTGAGCTGGAGCGTCTTGAGGCGCCTGTCGTTCGCTCGCCGCCCATTGCCGATGGCTTCGACCGCGAGCACAGAACCGAGCGTGCCGGCGGCGGCGATGCGGCTGACGGGCTCATCGCCGTTCCAGCCGAACGTTGTCCGCAGTGATTCGTGCCGGCTGACCATGTCGTCCAGCGCATGCGACAGGGCGGCCACATCAAGCGAACCCTGGAGACGGAATGCGAAGGGCAGGTTGAACAGCGGCAGGTCGGGCAGGTTCTGCTCGATCCGCATCATCTGGTCCTGTGCGATCGACAGCGTGGGAAGGCTGCTTTCGGCGAATCGGGGGACGCTTGCGGCGGGCTTGCGCGGCTTCGTCGCCACGGCCTCATCGACGCGCCGGGCGAGCTCTTCGACCGTCGGCGCCTCGAAGATCGTCTTGATCGGCAGCGACACGCCGATCGCGCGGGCCACGCGCGCCATGGCTTGGCCCGCCAGCAGCGAATGGCCGCCGAGATCGAAGAAATTGTCGGTGACCCCAAGGCTCTCGACCTTCAGCAGGTCGATCCAGATGTCGGACAGGACCTTTTCAGTGAAGCGGCGCGCCGGCACGGCGGTATCCGTCGGGGAGGGCTCCTCTTGCGCCGGCCCGAGCAAGGCGGACCGGTCGATCTTGCCATGGGCGTTGAGCGGCACCTGCTCCAGGAACAGGAACGCCGAGGGGACGGCATGGCGCGGCAGCCGGCCTTTCAGGAAGTTGCGCAGCTCATTGGCGCTGATCTGATAGCCCGCACCGGCGACGATATGGGCGATCAGCCTGACATCGCCGCTTCCGTCACGGCGGGGCTCGACGATGCCGGCGCGCACAGCCGGATGTTCGGCGAGCGTGTTCTCGACCTCCTTGAGCTCGATGCGATAGCCGCGAAGCTTGACCTGGTGGTCGGCGCGGCCGAGGCATTCGATCGTCCCGTCGGCTCGGCGCCGGGCGAGATCGCCGGTTCTGTACAGCCGCGCGCCGGCCTGGCGCGCGAACGGATCGGGCAGGAAGCGTTGCCTGCTCTGCGCAGGATCGTTGATGTAACCGCGGCTGACGCCGGCGCCGCCGATGCACAGCTCGCCGACGACGCCGACCGGTTGCGGCTCGAGGTTCGCATCGAGCACGTAGAGTTGGGTGTTGGGCAGCGGTGCGCCGACCGGGACGTTGGTCGTCGCCGCCGCCGGCGCCCTGGTCAGACGATGCAGCGAGACGTCGTCGGAGCATTCCGACGCGCCATAGGCGTTGACCAGTGGCACCTTGGGACAGTGGGCGAACCAGGCACGGCAGAGATCGATGGGCAGCGGTTCGCCGGTCGAAATCAGCAGCCGCAGTTTCGAGAAGGCGCCAAGAATGGGGGCTTCGTCCATCCGTTCGAGGATGATGCGCAAGAGCGAGGGAACGATCTCGAGTACCGTAATCCGCTCGCGCTCGATCTCCCGCGCGAGCAGGATCGGATCCTGCACGATCTCGCTATCGCAGACATGGACGCGCGCGCCGACCATCGGGCCGGCCAGGAATTGCCAGACCGAGATCACAAAACTCTGCGGCGCGGTCTGTGCGATGACGTCCCGCGCCGAGAGGCCGAGCTCGGAAATGAGCGACGCCAGATGGTTCGACAATCCCCGCTGCTCGATCATGACGCCCTTCGGGGTACCTGAGGAGCCGGACGTGTAGATGAGATAGGCAAGGCTTGCGGCAGCGCGTCGCGCTGCGCGGGCCGGCTTGGTCGATCCGAGCGTGATTGCGTCTTCGAGCTCAGCCACCCGGATTCGCTCGACCAGCGGCTCGAGCAGCGCTTCGACCATCGCAGACTGCGCCCGCGCCGTCAGCAGCACGCGGGCGCAGCTCGATCCGAGGATGGTTGCGAGGCGAGCCGGCGGCTGGCCGGGCTCGAGGTTCAGGAACGCCGCGCCCACCCGCTGCACGGCGATCATGGCGGCGAGCAGGTCCGGACCGCGGCGCGCAAGCAGCGCGACGACCGTCTCGGCGCCGACGCCCTCACGCGCCAGCCGGCGCGCGATCGCCTGGCTCCGGCGGGCCAGTTCGCGAAAACTCAGGGATACGCGTCCGTCGGACACGGCCACGGCGTTTGGCGTTCGCTTGGCTTGCCGGTCGAAGCGTTCGCACAGGTTGCCTCGGCCCACGAAATTGGCTGGCAC
This sequence comes from Bradyrhizobium centrolobii, assembly GCF_001641635.1. Classification (GTDB taxonomy): domain Bacteria; phylum Pseudomonadota; class Alphaproteobacteria; order Rhizobiales; family Xanthobacteraceae; genus Bradyrhizobium; species Bradyrhizobium centrolobii. The sequence goes on along the minus strand of NZ_LUUB01000022.1, from coordinate 191,622 downwards.
GCCGTTGCCGATGGCCAGCAATTTCCGGCGCTCTGCCGCCGTCAGGAACGGCAGGCGCGAGACGCGCTGCTCCGGATTGGCGATGGCGGCCTTGAGCAGGGTTTTCAACTGCGCGGCCATCTCTTCGATCGTCACCGCGTCGAACAAATCGGTCGCGTATTCGAAGAAGCCCGTGAAGCGGCCGTCGGCCTCGACCAGTTCGAGCGTGATGTCGAAGCGCGCAACCTTTGGGTCGACCTCCAGCCGGCGGGTCGACAGGCCGGGGAAGCGCGCAGCCTCGATCGAGGCGTTCTGGAGGATGAACATGATCCGGAACAGTGGATTGCCATCAGTCCTTCGCGCGATCTGCAACGCCCGCAGCACCTCCTCGATCGGAAGGTCCTGGTTGCGGTAGGCATCCAACGTGACCTGGCGAACGCGCCGCAGGAGTTCGCCGAAAGTCGGGTCGCCGCCAAAATCGTTGCGCAGAATGAGCGTGTTGGCGAACAGACCGATCAAGCGCTCGCTCTCGATCTGGTTGCGGTTCGCGATCAGCGAGCCGGTCGCCACGTCCTCATGTCCGGTGCGGCGGAACAACAGGCACTGCAAGACCGCGAGCAGGGTCATGAAGGGCGTGACGCCCTGGTCCTGGCTGAGCGATCTCAGATCGGCCGAGAGGCTCTTTGAGAATTCGAGATAATGGCGGGCGCCGTGACCGCTCCAGACCTGCGGCCGCGGCCGGTCGGTCCGCAGCGGCAGCGTGGTGACGCCATCGAGCTGGGTCCGCCAATAGTCGAGCTGCTCCTTCGCCGCCGGCGTCTGTCCCCAGCTTTGCTGCCAGAGCGCAAAGTCGCGATACCTAAAGGTTGGTGCGGGCAGCGCAGCCACGTTCTTCTTGCGTGCGGCGGAATAATGCGCGGCAAGCTCCTCCCAGAACAGCCGCTGCGACCAGCCGTCGGTGACGAGGTGATGGATGTTGACCACCAGCGCGTGGCTGGTCCTGTCGAATGAGAGCAGCGTAACCTTGAGCGGCGGCTCGCGCGCGAGATCGAATGGATATTGCGCGAGCTTGAGCGCCTCGCGCCGGACCGTTGCGATCCGTTTGTCTTTCGGGCAAAGCCTGAGCTTTATCCGTTCGAAGTGCGGCGCCGATCGGACCGCCCGCTGCACCGGTTCGCCGCGCTGTTCGACGAAGACCGAGCGCAGCACGTCGTGGCGCTCGCAGATCGCTGCGATACTCGCTTCAAGCGCTGCGACGTCGATCTGGCCCGTGAGCAGCGCCACCTCGACGACATTATAATTGTAGCGCGTCGGATCGAACCGCGACAGCAGGTACATCCGCTGCTGCTGGAACGACAGCGGCGCATGGTCATCAGCGGCGTGTTGCCATGTCGGCAGCGTCACCTCGCGGCGGCTCGCGGCGGTCTGGAGCCGGGCCGCAAGCGCCGCCACCGTGGCGCAATCGAAGATGTCCTCGAACGAGAAATCGACGTCGAAGCGCTCGCGCAGGCGAGAGCGCATCTGCGTCACCGCGAGCGAGTCCGCTCCGAGCGCAAAGACGTCCTGGTCGATGCCAACTTGCGGAAGCTCGAGGAGACCGGCCCAGATCTCCGCAAGCTGGGTCTCCAGCGCGTTGCGCGGTAGCTGCGTCTCGCCGCCGTCGGCGGCCGTCGCAATCAGCCCGGCCAGCGCGTTGCGCTTGACCTTGCCGCTCGCGCCCTTCGGCAGCGCCGCCACGCTGCGGATCAGGCTCGGCACCTTGTAGGCGGCGAGCCGCTTTCGCGTGAACTGGCGAAGCTGGTCGGATGTTGTATTGGACTCAGGTCGCAGCACCACGACGGCCGCGACGTTCTCGCCGAGCTTTGGGTGCGGAACTGCGAAGACGCCGGCCTCCAGCACGGCCGGATGGCTCAAGAGGACCTCTTCCACCTCGAGCGGCGAGACCTTCTGTCCGCCGCGGTTGATGACGTCCTTGATGCGGCCGACGATGAAGAGATAGCCGTCGGCATCGAGATAGCCGAGATCGCCGGTCCGAAACCAGCCATTGCGGAATGCGGACCGGGTGGCCGCTTCGTCATTGTAATAGCCGCGGGTGATGTTCTCACCCCGCAGCATGATCTCGCCATGCACGCCGCTCGCGCATGCGCGGCCAGCCTCGTCCATGATCGCGATCTCAGGGCCCGCGGCGCGGCCGACCGAGCCGACCTTGCGCAGCTCGAACGGATTGGCCGCGATCTGCGAGGCCGCCTCGGTCATACCGTAGGTCTCGAGCACGGGAACGCCGAAGGTCGCCTCCAGCCCTTCGAGGATCGCGGGCGCGAGCGAGGCCGAGGCCGAGCGGATCACGCGCAGCGATGACGACCGGGCGCGGTCCGGATCCTGCTCGGCGGCCGTCAGCAGTGCGCGATGGATGGTCGGTACCGCCGTGTACCAGGTCGGCTGCAGCGTCCGCATCCAGCCGAAGAAGGACGCTGCGTCGAAGCCGCTGGTGCAGATCACGCTCGATCCTGCGGCCAAGGCGGTCAGGAGGCCCGAGATCAACCCATGCGCATGAAACAGCGGCAGGACGTTGAGCAAGCGGTCGTGGGCGGTGAGCGACAGCACGCGGCCGGCGTTATAGGCGGACAGGCACACGTTGCGATGCGTCAGCGGCACCATTTTCGGCCGCGCCGCCGTGCCTGAGGTCAGCAGGATGAACGCGTCGTCGTCGGCGCGCGAGACGCCGTTGGTGCTGACCGGACCGATGCTCGGGCCAGTGAATTCGCCGCCGCCGAGATTGTCCTGCGGCCCCGGCACGAAATCGATCACCGCGATGCCGAGCGCCTTTGCCACATCGCGGCTCGGCGAGTTCATGTCGGATCGCGTGACGAGCGCCGTGAGCTTCAATTCGCTGAAATAGCGTTGCAACTCGTCCGCTGTCAGATCGGGATTGACGGGAATGCAGGCGCAGGCCGCCGCGACCGCGATCATTGCCAGTGCGCCGTCGGCGCCGCGCGGCAGCGCAACCGCGATGCGGTCGGCAGGCGCAACGCCAAGACCGCGCAGCGTGCGGACCAGATGCCGGGTCCAGACCCCGAGTTCGCCGTGGTTGAGGGGCGGCCGGCCGGGTGCGAGAAGGGCGGGCGCTGCCGGCGTCTTCCGTGCATAGAATTCCAGAAAGTCGCCGACACAGGCAAAGGCCGTCGTTTCGCCCGTGCCTATCGGTCCCGTTACGGATGTAATGTCCGACAACGCCATTCCTTTTTGGTCTGATTGGGCTATTCTTCCAAGAACTTAGGGAACGCGTCCAGTCTGAGGTGAAGTTTAGGCCCCAAAATCTGTGGTTGAGGGACCTTAAGCGCTTCGACGGAGTGATGGTCGGGCAGAATCACCATGCTGGAGACAGAGCCGGGCACGAGAACGGAAGGCGCCTTGAAGCGCTGGCTCGAAGGCGTTGGTCTCGGCCACTACAACGATCTTTTCGTGCAGCACCGCCTCGATCTCGACGTCATGGCTGACCTGACCGAGGCCGATCTGGTCGAGCTTGGACTGCCGCTCGGCGACCGTAAGCGGCTCCAGCGGGCCAAGGCGGCGCTATTCCAGGCCGAAACGGCGGAGAAGCCGGCCGCGGCGTCGCGTCCCCAGGCCCGAACGGAAGCCGGTGCCGAACGGCGTCAGCTCACCACCATGTTCTGTGACATGGTGGATTCAACCTCGCTCTCGGTCCAGTTCGATCCGGAAGACGTGCGCGACATGATCGCGAGCTTTCGCGAAACCTGCGTCCGCGTAGTGAAGCACTATGAAGGTTTTGCGGCCCGCTTTGTCGGCGACGGTATCCTGGTCTATTTCGGCTATCCGACTGCGCATGAGGATGATGCCGAGCGCGCGGTGCGCGCCGGGCTCGAGATCGTACGGGTGCTGTCGACCGCGCGCGCGATCGAGCCGCGTGGCGCACTCAGCCACGCGCCCGCCGTCCGCATCGGAATCGCGACCGGCCTCGTCGTGGTCGGCGATCTCGTTGGCCAGGGCACCGAAGAGCGCGACTCCGCGGTCGGAGAAACCGTCAATCTCGCCGCGCGGCTGCAAGGTTTGGCGCCGCCGAACGGAGTCGTGATCTCCTCGTCGACGCAGTCGCTGATCAAGGGAAAATTCGACTACCGCAATCTCGGCGTCCATGCGCTGAAGGGTATCTCGGAGAAAGCCCAGGCCTGGCACGTGGTGCGCGCGTCGCGGGTGGAAACCCGTTTTGCCGCCGCCATGGGCACGCGGCTGACCCCGCTCGTCAATCGCGAGGAGGAGATCGCGCTTCTGACCGGCCGCTGGCAGCAGGCCAAGGAGGGCGACGGCCAGGTCGTCGTCAAGTTCGGCGAGCCCGGCATCGGCAAGTCGCGCATCGTGCAGGAAATCTTCGAGCGCATTGCGGGCGACCGGCACGGACACGTCTCGTTCCAGTGCTCGCCCTATCATACGTCGACGGCGTTCTATCCCTTCATCGAGCAGCTCAAATTCTCCCTCGGCCTCGACCGTGAGGACGCGTCCGCCGCGACGGTGGCGAACCTGGAGACGGCGATCGCCGCCGCCCATGGCGATGTCGAGCAGGTGACGCCGCTGCTCGCCGCACTGCTTTCGATTCCGACGGGGGACCGCTATCCGTCGCTCGATCTGTCGCCACAGCAGCAGAAGGACGCAACCGTCGCGGCGCTGGTCAATCATCTCCTGGGGCTCGCGCGCGACATGCCGCTGGTGATTGCCCTCGAGGACCTGCACTGGATCGATCCGACCTCCCGCGAGGTCGTCGATCTTCTCGTCGACCGCGCGCAGAACCGCCCGATCCTCGTCATCATCACGGCGCGCTCCGAATTCCAGCCGAGCTGGAACGCGCATTCGCACATCACCACCCTGGTGCTGAACCGCCTGAGCCGCCAGTTGCGCGCGACCATGGTCGAGCGCGTCGCCGGCCGCGAGCTTCCCAAGGAAGTCGTCGAGGAGATCATCGTCAAGACCGACGGCGTGCCGCTGTTCCTCGAGGAGCTGACCAAGACCGTTCTCGAATCCAACGTGCTGACGGAACGGCACGGCCGCTACGTGCTGTCGGGCCCGTGGCGCCAGCTCGCGATCCCGGCGACGCTGACGGACTCGCTGATGGCGCGCCTCGACCGGATGGGGCCGTTCAAGCGGATCGCGCAGATCGGAGCCACCATCGGCCGTGAGTTCTCCTACGAGACGCTTCACGCGGTTGCCAACACCCCGGCGGAGCAGATCGAGGCGGCGCTCAATCATCTGGAAGGGGCGGGGCTGATCGTGCGCCGCGGCCATCCGCCGGATGCGCTCTATTCCTTCAAGCACGTGATGATCCAGAATGCCGCGCATGCGAGCCTGCTGCACAGCGAACGGCGCAAGCTGCATTCCCGGATCGCACAGGTGCTCGCCGAGATGTATCCGGAGAAGACCGACCGCGAGCCGGAGCTCCTCGCCCATCATCTGACCGAGTCCGGCCAGAGCGAGGGCGCGGCGAGCTTCTGGCTCAAGGCCGGCAAGCAGGCGGCCAAGAGCGGCGCCAATCTGGAGGCGATCGGCCATCTGCGCCGCGGTCTCGGCGTGGTCCAGGCCAATCCACGCATGCAGGGCGCCGACGAGATCGAGCTCGAGCTGCGCATCGCGCTCGGCAACGCGCTGATCGCGGCCAAGGGCTATGCCGTGCAGGAGGTCGAGGAGAATTACACCCGCGCGCTCGAGCTTGGCCAGCAGCTCGACGACGAGGAGAAGGCCTTCGCCGCCACCCGCGGGCTCTGGGTGTGCCATTTCATCCGCGCCGACCTCACCCGCGCGCATGATCTCAGCGTCGAGCTGCTGAAGTTCGCCAAGCGCGAACGGCTGAACGAGCGGGCGCAGCCGGCGCAGCAGACCGGCTATCTCATCGAGGCGCATCGCGCCATCGCGATGACCATGCTCTATCGCGGCCGCTTTGCCGCCTCGCAGCATCATCTGCACCGCTGCATCAACCTCTACAGCCCCGACCTGCACTCCGACCTGATGGAGCGGCACGGCACCGATCCAGGTGTCGTCTCGCTGTCCTATCTCGGCTACCTCCTGTGGTTCCTCGGCCGTCCCGATGCGGCGCGCCAGCACAGCGAGCAGGCGATCGCGAATGCGGAGAAGATCCGCCATCCCTTCACACTCGCCTTCGCGCTCGTGTTCGGCGCCTATCTCTGCCAGCACTTGCGCGACGTCGAGGGCACTCGCGACCACGCCAACCGCGCCATGATCATCGCGACCGAGCACAATTTTCTGCACTGGAAGCAGCAGGCGGCGATCCTGCGCGGCTGGGCGCTGACCCAGCTCGGCGAAACCGACGAAGGTCTGAGCCAGATGCGCTTCGGCCTCGACGAGTATGAGGCGATGGATTCCTGGCTCGCGGGCTGCTGGTTCAGGTGCTTGCTCGCGGAGGCCTACGCCAAGGTCGGCCTGCGTGAGGCGGCCTTGCGCGCTCTCGACGGCGCGCTCGCGACCGCAAGACGGACGGGCGATCACTCCTATCTCGCCGAGGTCTATCGCCTGCAGGGCGAGATCACCCTGTCGGACGGCAACCCGGCGTCGGTGCAGGAGGCAGAGGATCTGTTCGGCCTGTCGCTGGAGACCGCGCGCAAGCAGGGCGCATTGTCCTGGGAGCTTCGAACCGCCGTCAGCCTCGCGCGCCTGTCGCAGGATGCCGGCCGGCGCGAGCATGCAAGCCTTCTGCTCGCGCCGATCGTCGGCAGGTTCAGCGAAGGTTTCCTCACGCCGGACCTCAAGCTGGCGATGCAGCTCATGAACGAGCTCGGCGCGGACGTACCCACTGACCGTCACCGGGTCGATCCGGTGCGATGAGCGATCTGGCGGCCGCGCGCGCGCGTTACGTCGAGCTGATTGCGAAGCGCGAGCGGATTTCATCGCCGCGCCTGCTCGACGCGCTAGCGACTGTGCCGCGCGAGGACTTTCTGCAGGGCGGCCCGTGGCGCATCAAGAGCGAGGCGGCGCGGAGCTATCGCCTGACGCCGGACGCCGACCCCGTTCATCTCTATGGCAACGTGCTGGTCGCGATCGATGCGCGCCGCAGGCTCGACACTGGATTGCCGAGCCTGTGGGCGCATTTCATCGATGTGCTCGATGTCAGGCCGAAGCAGCGCGTGGTGCAGGTCGGGTGCGGGCTCGGCTATTTCTCGGCGGTGCTGTCGAAGATGGTGGGCCCGAAAGGCGAGGTGCGTGCGATCGAGTGCGACGAGCGTCTGGCGCGGCGCGCCGCCTTATACCTCGCGCGGTATCGCAATGTCGATGTCGTCCACGGCGATGGCTGTGCGGACATCGGCAGTCCGGCCGACGTGATCATCGTGCATGCCGGCTTCTCGCATCCGCAACCGCTCTGGCTTCAGTCGCTCCGTCCGCGCGGCCGTCTTCTTGTGCCGCTCACGCAGCGGGACCGCGAAGGCGCCGCCATCAGGATCACGCGCAAGGGCAGGGGCTTCGAGGCCGAGGCAGTCCAGCAGATTCGGATCTTTCCCGGCCAGGGCCGCGGCACGACCGCACTCGACGACCGTGTCGCCGACTGGTGGGAGCGGGCATCCTCGCTGGCGCCGCTGCGCTTTCGCAGCCTCGCGCAGGGGCTGCCGTCGGAATAGCCTTTGTTTCGCTTTACCTTGATTTGGAATGTCAGTTCCCAGCCTCTCGCCGGGCGAGTATGGGTGGGCCTCGATGGCCATTTGAGCGCGCCTTATGCATTCCGTTGCACTGCTGACCGCCAGCTATGCCAAGGATATCGATCGCTTTTCGCTGCTCAGCGAGAGCATCGACACCTGGGTGACGGGATACACGCGGCATTATGTTCTCGTTAACGATGAAGACGTTCCGCTGTTCGAACGGTTCGGCTCCGACAAGCGTGTCATCGTTCCGGCCTCGCGCTATTTGCCGAAATGGCTCTGGGCGCTGCCGCCGGTTCTCCAGCTCAGCAACCGTCGGGTCTGGCTGTCGCTGCTCTCTTCGCCGGTGCATGGCTGGCACATCCAGCAGATCCTGAAGATCGCCGGCGTTCTCAACGCGCCCGAGCAGCGCGTCTGCATTTTGGATTCCGACAATCTGTTCTTCCGCGAGTTCGACATCGACCGGTATGCCGGCGCTGAGAAGACGCCGCTCTTCGTCACTTGTAAGGCGATCGGCGCCAACCATCCGCTGCATGGCCTCTGGCTCCGCACCATCGATCAGCTTCTCGGCGTGAAGGAGCGGTCCTTCCCGGCGGATGACTATGTCGGAAACGCGCTGGTCTGGGACAGGGATACCGTTCGCGCCATGACCGCCGCCATCAAGTCGGCGACGGGAACGAATTGGGTTCTGGCGCTGTGCCGGAGGAAGAAGTTCTCCGAATACCTGCTTTATGGCAACTTCGTCGCGAACTCGCCGGAATACCTGGCGAAGCATCAGGTCACCGAAGACAGCATCGCCGTGTCGCACTGGGACGACACCCGCCTCGATCGCCAGGCCATTGAAGCGATGATGCGCGCCGCCTCGCCCGAACAGGTCGCGCTCTGCATCCAGTCCTATTCGTCGACTTCGATTGACGACATCCGCGACGTGTTCCGGCTGCACTCGCGCGACCGGCGTGGCCCGAGCCTGTCTCCCGATGACATGCAAGACACAGCCGAATTCGAGACACCGAAGGCGCATTAGGAGCGTGACTCTCACCTCTCCCGTAGGGAGAGGTGATATCTTATCCAAGATGCGATCCGGGTGAGGGGTTACAGTTTCACTGAATGCTGCGGCCCCTCACCCGGATTGCACTGGACGATGCTTCGCATCGTCAGGCGCAATCCGGCCTCTCCCCCCGCTGGGGAGAGGTGAAAGCAGTGCGATCCGGCTCAGACGTCCTTCGTGAACTTGCTGATGACGTCCATGAATGGTTTTGGCTTGAACTCGCCGTCGAGCGGCAAGGGCCGGTTCGGCTGCTTGTCCAAGCGGGCGAAGGTGCCGTTGATCCAGCTGTAGCGATCAGAAATCCCCCAGGTCAGGATCGAGCGCACCGGGCCGCTGGTCGAGATTGCGGTCAGGAGATCATCGACACGCTTGGCGACGATGGCGTCGCGCTCGGCCGGATTGGCCGTCAGCTTCTGGTCGTCGACGTCGAGCTCGGTGACGAGCACTTCCAGGCCCCAGGACCTGAGCTCGGTGACGAATTCGGCAAGCCCGTGCGTGTCGATCTCGAGCTCCGCATGCAGATGCGACTGCAGCCCCACGGCGTGAAGCGGCACGCCCTGGTCGAGCAGATCCATGATGAGGTTGCGGAAGGCGGCGCGCTTGGCGAGGAAAGAGTCCTTGGCCGACTCGATGTCGTATTCGTTGATCGCGAGCTTCACATAGGGATCGGCTGCGGCCGCCGTGCGGAAGGCCAGCGGAATCCAGCGGTCGCCGAGATGCTGCGACCAGAACGACTCCCGCCTGTCGGTGGGCTTCTTCGGATTGTCCGGGATTGGCTCGTTGACGACATCCCACGACGTCAGCTTGTCCTTGTAGTAGGAGACGACGGTCGCGATGTGATCGACGAAGGCGCGTTCGACGCCCTTTGCGTCCTTGATCTGCTTGGTCCAGTCCGGAATGTCATGATACCAAGCGAGCGCATGTCCGCGCATCGTCAGATCGTTCTGCCTGGCAAAATCCAGGATCGCATCGGCGCGTTCGAAGGCGAAGGTATGCGCGTCCGGCCGCAGCATCGGCCATTTCAGCTCGAGCACCGGCACCACCTGCGTGCAATAGGTGCTGATCGCTTCGCCGAGCCGGGGATCGGCCTGCAAATCCCACAGCGTGGCCGCAGCACCATAGCCCGGGCGACGGTTGGCAAGCTTGGATGCCGGAGCGGCGAGCGCGGATGCGCCCGCCGCGAGTGTTGCGGCGCTGCCAAGAAGAAATTCGCGTCTGCCGAGTTTGATCACGTGGCGATGTTCCCTTTCGGAACCAACATGACATCGTACCAACCGATCACAGGCGACGCCGGCGTTTCCTGCGGTTGGGTTAACTTTTCGGCCGCCGCTGCATGAGGCTTTCAGCGATCTCGTTCCTCGACGGGATGCCCGCTCGCGGCAAGATGTGTGCGGATCTGCTCGACCAGCTCGACCGCGTGGCGTTCGCGCTGCCATTGCACCTTGTCATAGAGCAACACGTCGGTGGTCTTTTGCTCGGCCGATGACGGCCTCCACGCGTCCGTGTCGATGCCGATCGGCCAGACCTCGACCTTGGGCCGGTCGAAGCACATGGCGGTCGCTGGGAAACCAGCGGTCGTCTCTTTCCTCGGAGGGCAAATTTAACGCTAACGCGCGAAATAGGCCGGCCCGGCTCCTTCGCGGACCGAATTGCATCATTATGAGGGTATCTTTGCGGATGCTGCGATGCAGTCCGATTGCCACACCAAGGTCCAACCGTTTAACGACCCGTTAATCCGCAAGGCCGCCAACGGTCCCGTGCTCGCATGCTGAACCGCCATTTCTCGATTTACCTCGCGGCCTACGTGCTGCCCGCCGCGGTCGGCTTCTTCGCGATCACCGCGTATACGCGGCTCCTGAGCCCGGCCGAGTACGGCGTCTATGTCGTCGGTATCAGCATCGCCAGCATCCTGGGCGCGATCTTCTTTGCCTGGATCAAATTGTCGGTGTCCCGCTATCAGGCGATGTCGGCGGAAGTGGATTTTCGCGGCACGGCGATGGTCGGCTTTGCGCTGACGGTTGCCGCGCTCTGCGCCACGGCGCCGCTCGTCCTCCTGTTCCGCAGCGACGTCAGCGTCGAGCTGCTGCTGGCCAGCATGTTCGTCGCGATCATGGCGAATGCGGTCGACGTCGGCCAGGAATTCGAGCGCGCCAAATTGCGCCCCTACCGGTTCGCCGCCATCGCGATCGTGCGCAGCGTCTCGAGCGTCGGCTTTGGCCTCCTCGGCATCTGGCTCGGCTGGGGCGGCATGGGCCTGCTCGCGGCGTTCGGCCTGGGCTCGCTGACCGGCATCATCCTCAATCTCGCCGGTGACCGCACCAAGATCGCGCGCTTTCAGCGCTCCCAGTTTGTGCAACTGGCCCGTTACGGCCTGCCGCTGACGCTCGCCGGCCTCTCGGTCGCGCTCTATTCCACCTGTGACCGGCTCATCGTCGCCTACCTGCTCGGCAAGGACGCCGCCGGCATCTTTGGCGTCGCCGCCGACCTGCCGCGCCAGTTCATGGTCATGATCGCCTCCAGCGTCGCCGCGGCAACCGTGCCGCTGGTGTTCCGCTCTCTGTCGGAGAAGAGCGATGCGGCAACCCGCGAGCGGCTGACCGAGAGCCTCGAGCTGCTGCTCGTCGTCGTCGCACCCGTTGCCGTCTGGCTCGCGCTGGCGGCAGACCAGGTCGCAGGCACGCTCGTTGGCGTCGATTTCCGCGCCGGCGTATCGGCGCTGCTGCCGATGCTGGTGCTTGCCCGCTTCTTCGGCATCGCCAACCAGTTCTATGTGCAGATCAGCTTCCAGCTGGCCGAGCGGCCCTTCATGCTGGCGGCGCAATCCTTCCTCACGCTGGTCGTGAGCGTGCTGCTGATGTTCGCGCTGGTCGCGGGCTACGGCCTCTATGGCGCCGCGCTCGCGACATTCGCGACCGAGGCGATCGGCTTCCTCGTCGCGGTCGTGCTGATGCACCGCGCCTTTCCGGCACCGTTCGATCTCAACCGGCTCGCCGGCGTCGCCGCATCTGCGGCGGCGATGGCCGCCGCTATCATGCTTGCACGAACGCAAGTCGCCGGCACCGGCCTCGTGTCGCTCATCATCGTGAGCGCCGCGGGTGGCTTCGCTTATGCCGCCACGGCGTGGCTCCTCAACGTCGCCAACGTGCGGACGCTGTCGCTGCGCTTCCTGCGGACCTTCAATCGGAAGGCGCTGGGCGTCTAGCTGCGGATGCGCTTACGCGAGATCCCCGAGGATCCGCGCCAGCTCCTCGGGCCGGTTGTTTGCGACCATGTGATTGGTGGCGATCTCGTGGTAGCGCCAGGCCGGCGAGTCCTTTGCATGCCGGGCGGAGAACGCGTCGTTGCCGATGTCGTTTTCGGGCGCCTGCGTCGCCTTGATGTAGGTCCTGGTGAATGGAAATGATTCCAGCGGCCGTGACAGGAAGACAGGCTCCGTGAAGCAGCCCTGCGGATGCGTGGTCCGTCGTGCGGCCATCCACTCTCCTTCCGCAGGATCGTCGTAGTCGCGCGCTGGACCCGTCACCAGCCAATCCTGACCAAGCTCGATTTTGCTGCGGGCCGCGCGACCGAGATGCGACCAGACCGACTCTCCATTGCTCGGGACAAACGCGTCCAGATAGACGAGATGTGCAACGCGCTCGGCGATGTGCTCCAGCGCGCCGGTGACGACAAAGCCGCCGTAGGAGAAGCCGACCAGAACGATCCGGTCCAGATCCTCGTACAGCACGTGGTTGACGACATCGCGGATGTGCGTGCCGAGGCCGACCTGCGGGCTGGAGAGGTGAATGCGCTCGCCGACACCAGTCAGGCACGGTGTCGACACGTCGTTCTGCTTGGCGCGGAGCAGCCGTCGCACATGTCGAAATCCGTGTGCGCCACCCCAGGCACCGTGAACCAGGACAAATGAAGCCATTCCAATGCTCCTGACGCAAGTCGGCTCGTCGATGAGAACGAGCGGATGCTAGGGCGCATCGATGGGGTGCGCAATCCGGCAAACGATCCTATGATTTCGCCCCGCCGACCTCGCGGATCGGCCGCCTGCCGTCCCAGTTCATCGCGGCCTGCCGGACGTGCTCGAAGAACGGTCCCTTGGTGCCGCTGATGTCGGAGATCTCGATCACGGTGCCCGGATGGGCCTGCGTGTCGAAATACGCAAAGCGCCCCTTGTCGCCGCCGATCTGCCCCTCATGGCCTATCCTGTAGCCGAGCGCGATCGCCTTGTCGTAGAGCGCTTGGTAGTCGTGGCTCCAGTACGACATATGCTGAAGGCCTTCGCGGCCGGAGTCGAGGAACTCCCTGTACATCGACGGGGCGTCGTTGCGCTGCTGGATCAGCTCGATCTGGAGGTCGCCGGAATTGGCGAGCGCGATGCTCATCTCGACGTCGGAGTTTTGGCCGCGATGGCGGAACCAGTCGGTCTTGACGCGGTCCATGTAGTACCAGGGACCGACGCCCATGACGTCGATCCAGTGCTTCATCGCGGCGTGGATGTCCCGCACCACATATCCGTTCTGGCGCACCGCGCCGAAGATGCGGCTCATGCCCGCGCTCCCCTCTGCTCGCCTGCGACGCTCACTTGACCTCGATCCCGGCGTCCTTGGCAACCTGTTTCCACGCCGCGATGTCGCGCGCGTTGATGTCGCGCTGCTCCGCACCGGCGACGAATTGCGGCGTGATGCCGAGCGTGAACAGCTTCTCCCTGACCTCGGTATCGCCAAGCGCCTCCTTCAGCGCTGCCGAGAGCTTGCTTGCGATCGGCTCGGCAAGGCCGGCGGGTGCGTACATTGCCCAGGCGAGGCTGCGGTCGAACGCCACGCCTTGCTCCTTGTAGCTTGCAACGTCCGGCAGGCTCGGCGAGCGTTCGCCGCAGGCCGCCAGCGCCTTGATCGAGCCGTCCTTCACCAGCGGCGTTGCGGTGGCCATGTCCAGCATCGCGAGCGAGATGTGGCCGCCGAGCAGGTCGCCGGCGAGCTTGGCGGTGCCGTTGAACGGCACGTGCCCCATCTTGATGCCGGTCTGCTGCGTCAGGATCTCGGCGCAGAACTGTCCGGTCGAACCGACGCCCCAGCTGCCGTACTGGATCGGCTCGCCTTTCTTCGCGAGTGCGATCAGGCCCTTGACGTCATTTGCGGCGAAATCCTTGGTCGCGACCAGCATGATCGAGGAGGTGCCGATGCGCCCGATCGTCGTAAAGTCCTTGATCGGATCATAGGGTAGTTTTGGATAGATCGCCGGCGCCAGCACATGCGTGGTCATGCCGCCGATGGTGATGGTGTAGCCGTCGGGCGGAGAGGTCGCGACCATCTGTGTGCCGAGCGTGCCGGCCGCACCGGTGTGGTTCTCGATATAGATGCTCTCGCCGAGCGACTTGCCCATCTTGTCCGCGAGCAGCCGGCCGATCACGTCGCCACCACCGCCGGCCGCGAAGGGCAGCAGCATCCTGATCTTGTGCGTGGGGTAGGCCGAAGGATCCTCGGCCCGTGCCGGCAGTGCCGCCGACAGTAATGCGAGCAATGAGAGCGTGACCGTGCGCAACATCATGATGGCTTCCCCTAATCCTCGAAACGAAATCGATACGCGTCGCCGTGCCTGATCACGCGCCCCGCGGTCGGCGCGGGAAAATGGCCGGCGAGCAGATAGCTCGGCGTATCCGCGAGTTCTTCCAGCAGCGCGAGCCGCGTCGCGATGGCTGCGGCCGGATCGACATCGGCCGCGTTCGACAGCCGCGGCGCGGCGCACTGGATCGGATGGTGAATGACGTCGCCCGACATCACCGCGTGATCGTGGCCGCCGTTGAGATGGATCTGCATGTTGCCGGCGGTGTGGCCCGGGGCCGGCGCGAAGCGCAAGGTGGCATCGCGATCGTCGAACAGGCGATGATCGGTCTCGACCAGCTCGGCGAGGCCGGCCGCAACCACCGGCAGCACCGAATCCTCGAACGAGCCGTGGTTCACCGGGCCCTTAGGCGCGGCGTTGTGCGCGGCCTCCCAGTGCCGATACTCTTCGCGGCCCATCAGATAGCGCGCGTTGGGGAAGGTCGGCACCCAGCGGCCGTCGATGAGGCGCGTGTTCCAGCCGACGTGATCGACATGCAGATGCGTGCACATCACGAAGTCGACCTGCTCGGGCTTGACACCCAGCGCCTGCATGTTTTCGAGATAAGGCTGGTTGAGATCGTTCCACGCCGGCACGCGCGGCCGCTTCTTGTGATTGCCGCAGCAAGTGTCGACGATGGCGGTCCAGCGTGGCGTCCGCACGAGGTAGGAGTGGTGGCTCAGGATGAAGCGGCCGGTGTCCGGCTCGATATAGCGGTGATCGAGCCAGCTCCGGTTCTCCGCGATCACCTCGTCGGTGACGTTGGCGAACAGCCAGGTCTTGTCGAAGGCGAGCGCGGGGATCTCGCTGACGAGATCGACCCGCATGCTGCCGATCCGCACCTGCCGCATCGGTCAGTTCTTCAGGAGTTCGCCGAACGGCACCCAGCGCGTGCCGTCGAAGCGGATGAGCTGGAGGCTCGTCATCGGCGTGTAGCGCTCGGGCGAATTGTTCACCGCGGTGCCGTTGATCAGCATCGGCAGGTGCACGTCCTTCAGGTTAGTCGCCTGCTTCATCACATTGGCGCGGGTGAGGTCGTTGCCGGCCGCTGTCAGCACCGTCACCAGCGTCTGCGCAATGGTGTAGCCATAGACATTGAGCCAGTCGTTCTTATTGGTGTCAGGCTGGTACTTGTCCATGAAGGCGACCCACTCCTTGTAGCCGGCATCGTCCTTCAGCGCCGGATCGGTCGCGTCCTTCAGATACTGGCTGGAGATGACGCCGGTGGAATTGTCCTTGCCGGCCGGCTCCAGCACGCCGCTGATCGAGGCCGAGACGTTGGAGATGATGGTCGTCGGCTTCCAGCCGATCTCGCCGATCTTGCGGATCGCTTGGGCCGCGAATTTCGGCGTCGCCGCCACCAGCACCACATCGGCGCCGGCGGTCTTCAGTTGCAGGATCTGGGTGTCGACGGTCGGCGCCGTGGTCTCGTAGGCCGCACGCGCCACGATCGCCTCGCCGCCGCCGAGCCCTTCCTCCAGCGCCTTCAGATAGTCCTTGCCGAGATCGTCGTTCTGGTAGAGCACACCGATCTTCGCATTGGCGTGGCTCGCCTTGATGTACTTGGCATAGGCGATCGCCTCGTCGCGATAGGTCGGTTGCCAGCCGACCGTCCACGGAAAATTCTTCGGATCGTCCCACTTCGCTGCACCCGACCCTAAGAAGAGCTGCGGCACCTTGCGGTCGTTGAGATATTTGTGCACGGCGCTGTTGGTCGGCGTGCCGACGCCGCCGAAGATCAGCAGCACTTCCTCGCTCTCGACCAGCCGCCGCGTCTGCTCGACCGTCTTCGGCGGGCTGTAGGCATCATCGGCGATGATCATCTGGATGCGCCGCCCGTTGACGCCGCCGTCGTCGTTCACTTTCCGGAAATACGCCTCCGCCGATTTCGCGATCTGCGCGAAAGCCGACACGGGGCCGCTCAGCGGCGCGGTCGTGCCGATCTTGATGGTCTTGTCGTCGGCGCCGGGATCGTATTTTGCGGGACCTGAGCTCTGGGCCTGGGCGGTGCTTGCTGCGAGCATCGACAGCAGGATGCAGGCCGCGCGCAGGCGAAGGCGGGCGAAGCGCGCCATGACGTCGTCTCCCCAAATTTGCTCTCCGCCTCTTTGGGGGCGGAGTTGAAACGCGAGAACAGCGCCCGCAGCGATCTTGCAGGCCACGATCGCCGTCGCCAAATTGGCAAACGAACGCTCGTTCGTCCGGTTGACTATCGAACGATCGTTCGTTAGTCAAGCCGCATGGCTGTCCACACCTCCAGCGCGGCGGAAGCGGCCGCGCCCACGACCCGCGAGCGCATCCTCAACGAGGCGCTCGATCTGTTCGCGCAGAGCGGCTATGGCGGCGCCTCGATGCGCGAGCTCGCGCGCCGCGTCGGCATCCGCGAGAGCAGTCTCTACAACCACTTCTCCGGCAAGGCCGCGATCCTCGAGGCGATCGTTGCCGAGCATGGTCCGGCCAGTTCGGCGAGCCGGTTGGAGGAGGCGCGCTACAAGCAGCTCGCCCGTCAGCCCGCCGCGTTCTGCCGCCAGTTCGCGCTCGACCTCGTCGAGCAATGGTCCGATCCGCGCGAGCATCGCTTCCAGAAGGTGATCACCGCCGAGCGCAACCGGGTGCCCGGCATCCGCGCAAAATTCGCCGACCGGTTCTATGCGCGCGAGCAACGCCTGATGACGGACTACTTCCGCGGCTTCGCGCTCGCCGGCATGATCTCGACCACCGATCCGCGCGAGACGGCGCGACTGTTCGCGGCCGGCCTCATCTATATCCGCCTCGAACATTACGTGATGGGCGCCGAGCCCTCGCCGCGGCCGAAGGTGATCGAGGCGATCGACCGCTATCTCGCCTTCTTCCTGTCGCTGATTGCGGTGGGCAACGAGACGGACAACAAGAAACGAAAAACCAAGGGAGAGAACCGTGGCAAGGCTGCCCCTGATTGATCCCGAGACGACGAGCGGCGACATCCGCGCCTCGTTCGACCGCATGCCGGTCAAGCTCAACATCTTTCGCATGATGGCGCATGCCGAGGCCAACATGATCCCGGCGATGCGGCTCGGCAATTCCATCCTGCACAAGCAGAAGCTCAGCGCCGTCAACCGCGAGCTCTTGATCCTCCAGGCCGCGCAGCTCGAAGGCGGCGCCTATGAATGGCGCCAGCACGTGCCGATCGCGCTCGGTGTCGGCTGCGCGCAGGGACAGATCGATGCGGTCGAGCGCGCCGACTACGACTCCGCTGCGTTGAGCGAGGCCGAGCGCGCGCTGCTCAACTTTGGCCGCGAAGTGGTCGAGAACGTGCGCGTTGCGGACGCGACTTTCGCCGCCATGCGGCGTCACTTCAGCGAGCAGGAGATCGTGGAATCCATTGTCGCGCTCGGTTTCTACATGATGATGGCGCGCCTCACTGAGGCGACCGAAACCGATCTCGATCCCGCAGCCGGGATGAAGGTCTATGACGGCGGCAAGAAGCCGGGGGGCTGAGATGGCGGAAAGCTCCGAGACCAAGCCGGATCGTTACGTTCGTCCGCCGAGCGCGGAATCACTCGGCGAAGCGCCGGGCAGGGGACGCCTGAAGGGCCGCCGCATCCTGATCGTCGGCGGTGGCCAGCGCGTCTTCGATGCCGCCACCGATCCGATCGGCAACGGCCGCGCCATGAGCATTCTCTGCGCGCGCGAAGGCGCGAAGGTGGCGGTAGCCGATCTCAACCGCACCTCGGCCGAACAGACCGTGAAGCGCATCACCGACGAGGGCGGCGAAGCTTCCGCCATTGCCGCTGACGTCACGGTCGAGGCGGACGTCATGCGCATGATCGAGGAGGCGCATTGCGCGATGGGCGGTCTTGACGGCATGGTGCTGAACATCGGCACCTTCGGCAAGGTCGGGCTCGACGCCGTCAGCCCCGAGGAGTGGAACGGGATCTACGACGTCAACGTGCGTGGCCCGATGCTGTGCTGCCGCGCCGCCATGCCGAAGTTCGAGAGCGGTGGCGCGATCGTGTTCATCTCCTCGATCGCGGCGCTGAAGGCCGGCTCGCAGATGGCGGTGTACGATTCCTCCAAGGCCGCGCTCGGCGGCCTCATGCGCAACATCGCCCACCTCGGATCGCGCCGCGGCATCCGCGCCAACCTGGTCTATCCCGGCCTCGTCGACACCCCCAACGGCCGCGAGGCCGGCGCCGGCCGCCCCTCGCGCGGCAAGGGCCACATCCCCTTCGGCCGCCAGGCCACAGCCTGGGAGATCGCCTACGCCGTGCTGTTCTTCCTCTCCGACGAAAGCGTCTACGTCACCGCGCAGACGCTCGCGGTGGATAGTGGCTTGAGCGGGATGTGAGGGGCGAGCGTCGCGCCGCCTCTTCGGTGTCAGCGAGACTCTTGCGTCAGCCTGAGCGCACGGCTGATGAGATGGTCGAGCGAGAGCCGTCCCGGTCCATAAGCGATGATGCCCAGTGCCATCGCAGCCCAGGTGATGTGAACCGGCCAGCCATCGGGCACCGTGAGCTCGACGATCACCGTCATGAACAGGAGTCCAAGCGCGGCAAACCGCGTGCCGAGCCCAAGGACCAGCAGGATCGGAAAGATGATTTCTCCAGACCCCGACAGGAAGGCCATCGCCGTCGGCGCCGGAAAATGATAGGGGCCGCCCGGCAGATGCAGCATGAATTCGTCGCTGAACAGCGTCACGGCGGTGTCGTTGAGCTGGAAAAAGCCGTGCCATTTGAGGATGCCGGAGCGCCAGAACGGCACCGCCAGGGCCACGCGCAGCACGAGCTGAACGAGGGAAGGTGAGGCGAGCGTCTGCACCAGGTGATTGGCCTTGTCGGCCAGGAGCCCGAGTGATGGGAGGCCGCCGCCCGCTGCCATGCGTTGTTGTGTGATCATCATGCGTCTCCAGAAGTCACCGAGGTGAACGCGCCTGCCTCGATCATACCGGCGATGTTTGCGGCGATGTCAAAGCCGGAGCATGCGTCCAGCGCCGACGCGGCAGCTTCGCCAAGCGGCCGGCCCGACATCAGGCAGGCTGCGAAAACCGCGCCACCAGGCGGAAGATGTCGTACGACGACGTCGGACCCGGCTCGCGTGATCAGCGCATCTTCCGGCGTCGAGGCATCGATACGCTCCACTGGCGCAGTGCCGCGGTTGGCGGCAAAAATCGTCACCGCCGAGAATTGCGAACGCACGATCCGGGTTGCCGGGTGCGGTGTGAAAACGAGATCAGCCAACCGGTCCGGCGTGACCGCGGAAAGCCGGGCCGGCGATAGCGGCGTGGCGTCGGCGGCGTGATAGGCATCAAGCCAGGCCCGCTCGATACGGGCGACATCGGCGAGCCAGGGAAGTGATCGCGCATGTTCATACGCTTCGATGAAGACCGGAAGATCGCGACCATACTCGAACAGTAACGGTGAGGTCGGCGGGGTACTGCGAATATGAATGCGCGCCATGGCGCGGAAGAAGTCGGTGCCCGTGATGCGCAGCACAGCCGGATAGATCGCGGCAAGCGCATCGATCAGGCTCACCGTGACGTTGTTGCGGTAGACGTTGTAGCGCTTTCCTGCCGGCTTGCCGTTGGGGCCGGTGACGTCCGGTGGCAGAGTCAGCGTCGGATCCAGCAGCGCCGGTGCGAAATCCGCTGCAAAGCTGAGGTGCTGCTCAAGCGGCATGACGATCCTCCGCTGGCGCGGTCGATTGGTGGCGATCGAGGATCGTCTGCGCGGCGGCGGCCTCGGCTTGCAGGACCGGCCAATCGGGAATCTTGCTGTCCCACTCGATGAGCGTCGGCACCGGGCCGTAGCGCTTGACGACGATCTCGAACAGCTTCCACACAGCGTCCGCAACCGGGCCGTCATGGCTGTCGATCAGCAATAACTTGCCTTCGTCATCCGTCTCTTCGGCATGACCGGCAAGATGGATTTCCCCGACGCGCGACAGCGGAAAGTCCGCCAGGTACTCCAGGGCCGAGAAGCCATGATTGGTCGCCGACACGAAGACGTTGTTGATGTCGAGCAGGAGCCCGCAGCCGGTGCGCTCCGCGACACCACGTATGAAGTCGGTCTCGCTCATGGTCGAGCAGCGGAAGGCGACATAGGTCGATGGGTTTTCGAGCAGGAGCGGGCGCCGAACCGCCTCCTGCACCTGATCGATGTGATCGCAGACGCAGCGAAGCGTCGCCTCAGTGTAGGGCAGCGGCAGGAGATCGTTGAAGAAGCTGGTCCCATGTGTCGACCAGGCGAGATGCTCGGAGACCAGCGCCGGCTGGTAGCGCGCGACCAGGCCGCGGAAGCGCGCCAGGTGCGCCTTGTCGAGCGGCTGTGGTCCGCCGATCGACATACACACGCCGTGCACCGAGATCGGATGATCGCGACGTATCGCCTCCAGCGCGCGATGCGGCGGACCGCCAGCGCCCATATAGTTCTCAGCATGGACCTCGAAGAAGCCGCGCTGCCGGCCCGCGTCGAGGATTGCCGGAAGGTGCTCATGCTTGAAGCTCGTCCCGGCAACGCCGCCGACAGGAACGGGAAAGCGGAGTGGCACGGCCAGAGATTCGCCTGCCCTGATCGCCAAACTCATGTTGCTCCTCCGCTCTCTGTTGTCGTGATGTGTCGACCTGCCGCGTCAGACCGGCTTGAGCGAACCCTTCTTGCCGTTCGGCAACTCGATGCTGGTGCAGGTGCCGCCCTGCACGAACTTCCATGCATTGCCCTGGAAGTCGGTGGTCGATGTGCCCTGGCAGGTCGTGCCCGGTCCCGCCGCGCAATCGTTCTGGCCCTTCAGCGCAACGCCGAAGCATTTTTCCTTCTTGGCAGCGATGGCCGCGTCGGCCTCGGCCTTGGTCAGCGGAGCTGCCATGGCCAGTGTCGCAAGCGCAGTGGATACGGCGCCGGCGAGCGCGAATGAAGTGACTACGTTCTTGGTAGACATCGGAATTCTCCTCTCGAGACTGCATCGCTTGGCAAGCGAATGCGCGTTGTTAATTCCTTCCGTCCGTGGCCCGCGTTACCGACCGGGCTGCTCACGAGTGCGTGAGATCGTGGTGCAGCGCACAGCCTGTGCGCTTGAGTTGTGATTAGCGGGCAAGTGGCGGGACAAATCCAATGCAGTGCGCCTATCGAGACGTTAGCAGGAGAGCATTGGAGGCGACCGATTTCGAGCCGGCACTGACAGAGTCCAGCTCCGATCGGCCGACCGAAGTAATGCGCGAGCATTGCAGGTGGTGACGGTGGGATACCTCTACGTTGGGCAAGAGCCCTGCACCGCGGTTCCCATTTGCCCCGCCGGACATGCCTCCCGGCGCGGTGATGAGCCGTTTTCACGATAACCACTTCGCGTCCACCATCCTGATTTTTCAGATTGCGCGCGATAGCCAATCCGCCTAATAGAATTGGACAAGTGACCAAATAAGATGGTCGGGCACCGAAAGGTGCCGCCGGTGGAGGAGCAGCCGCCATGCGCCCGAACTTGGTGCACGGTAGGTTCGAGGATGGAAGCGCAGCATGCCGCAGGCTGACGGATTTGGACTTGCTGGTGTCATCGGCATGCCCGTCGCGCATTCCCGCTCACCCGTGATTCATAATTTCTGGCTGAAGGCGCATGGCATCCGCGGCACCTATGTGCCACTCGCGGTCAAGCCGGAACGGCTCGAGGATGCGCTGGACGGGCTGATAGCGCTCGGATTCCGTGGCTGCAACGTCACCATGCCGCACAAGCAGACGGCGATGCCGTTGCTCGACTGCGTCAACGAGACGGCGCGGCGGATCGGCGCCGTCAACACCATCGTCGTCGAGGACGACGGCACGCTCTCCGGCTTCAACAATGACGGCAACGGCTTTGTGCAAAGCTTGCGCGACGCGCGGGCCGACTGGCGCGGCGATGCGGGGCCGATCCTGCTGCTCGGCGCGGGCGGCGCGAGCCGGGCGGTGGTCGTGGCACTGCTCGAGAACGGCGCACGCGAGATCCGCATCGCCAACCGTACGGCGGAGAAGGCGCAGGCGATCGCGCAGGAGTTCGGTCCCGCCGTCAGCGCCGTCGCCTGGGACGACCGCAGCGCCGCGCTGACCGATGTCGCGCTGCTCGTCAACTGCACCGACCGCGGCATGGCCGGCAAGAGCGCGCTCGAGATCGACCTGTCGCGGCTGAATTCCGCAACGCTGGTTGCCGATCTCATCTACACGCCGCTGGAGACGCCGTTCCTGGCTGACGCCCGCGCGCGCGGCTGCGTGACCGTGAACGGGCTCGGTCTGCTGCTGAACCAGGCGCGGCTCGCCTTCAAGGCCTGGTTCGGCGTCATGCCTGACGTCACTCCCGAGCTGATCAAGGCCATCGAGGCGACGTTCTGACACGCGCGAGGGGAGTTCTGCGCCATGACCTTGCCGGCGTGCCCCAAGATCGACTGCCACATCCATGCCATCGATCCCGTCCGCTTTCCTTACTCGGACGACACGCCGTACCGGCCGAGCGGGCAGGAGATCGCGCCGGCGGCGCAGCTCATCCGCGTGTTCGATGCCTTCGACGTCCGCCATGCGCTGGTTGTGGCGACCAACACCGGCTACGGAAGCGACAGCCGCATCCTGCTCGATACGCTGAAGCAGGGCGGCGGCCGCCTCAGGGGTGTCGCGGTCGTTGAGAGTGATGTCGATATCGACGAGCTTGCACGGCTGAAGGCCGCCGGCGTGATCGGCGTCGCCTTCAACGTGCCGTTCCACGGCGCCGATTATTATCGCAATTCGGCACCGCTCCTGGAGAAGCTGATCAGCCTCGGCCTGTTCCTGCAGATCCAGGTCGAGCAGGACCAACTGCTCGACCTGCTGCCGCTGATTGAAAAATCGGATGTGCGCCTGGTGATTGATCATTGCGGGCGCCCATCGGTCGCGCAAGGGCTGAAAGGAAAAGCCTTCCAGGCGCTGCTGGCGATCGGCCGCGAGCGCGACGCGCATGTAAAATTGTCCGGCTATTACAAGTTCTCGCAGCAGCCGCATCCTTACGAGGACGCCTGGCCGTTCATCGCGGCCCTCGTCGAGGCCTTCACGCTTGATCGCTGTGTCTGGGGATCGGACTACCCGTTCCTGCGCGCATCCGAACGGCTCGACTATGGACCGCTACTCGCGGTGCTGACGGCGCTGTTTCCGGACGCCGACGATCAGGAGCGCCTGCTGTGGCGAACGCCCGCGAGATTGCTCGGCTTCGAGGGCGCAACAGATCAATCGACATAACAAGACAACAAATGGGGAGGAGTTCATGAGGCAGTTTGCAAAGCCGGTCGGCATCGCGATCGCGGCGGCAACGTGGGCGGGCGTTGCCTGCGGGCAGACCACGGTCTACATCCCCGACGTCGTCGAGCTCTCCGGCCCCGGCGCAGTGTCCGGCACGAACTGGCGCGACGGCGTCGCGCTCGCGGTCGATGAGATCAACAACTCCGGCGGCATTCTCGGCCGCAAGATCCAGACCGAGCATCTCGACACCCAGAGCAACCCCGGCGTCTCGCGCGCCCAGGTGCAGAAGGTTCTGGACAAGGACCCCTATGTCGTGCTCGGGCCGATTTATTCGGGCTCGGTCAAGGTCAACATGGCGCTGACGCAAGCGGCGGAGATCCCGCAGATCGTCGGCGCAGAGGCCGCCGACATCACCACGCAGGGCAATCCCTGGGTGTTCCGCACCGCCTTCGGCCAGCAATTCTCCATGCCGAAGATCGCCAACTATCTGCACGACAAGCTCAAGGTGAAGTCGGTCGCGGTGGTCTGGGTCAACAATGATTTCGGCAAGGGTGGCCGCGACAACTTCGTGAAGGAAATGAAGGCGCGCAACATCGAGATCGCGGCCGATATCTCCACCGAGCAGGGCCAGGTCGATTTCGGCTCTGACGTCATCAAGCTGAAGAACGCCAAGGCCGAAGCGGTCTTCGTCTATACCAACGAGGAGGAGAGCGCCCGCTTCCTGATCGAGGCGAAGCGGCAGGGCCTGTCAACGCCGCTGTTCGGCGAGACCACACTGCTGAGCCAGAAGGTGGTCGAGCTCGCCGGCCCCGCCGCCAACGGCGTACGCGGCCATGTCGGACTCAGCGCTGATGCGCCCGTGCCGGCGATCCAGGAGTTCGCGAAGAAGTTCAGCGCACGCTACAAGTACTGGCCCGACCACAACGGCATCAAGGGCTACACCGCCGTCTATCTCGTCAAATACGTCACCGAGACAATCGGCAAGTTCGACAGCAAGGCTTTTGGCGCAGCGATGAAAGGCCTGACCCTGACGCCCGACAAGGCCCCGGGCATGCTGATGGAAGCAAGCTGGGACCAGAACGGCGACATCGACCGCGCGAGCTTTTTGGCCGAGATCGTCGACGGCAAGCAGAAGATCGTCGAGACGCTGCCGAAGCTGAAGGGCGGGAAGGGGGAGTGAGGGCTATGATTCTCCGGTGCCGCCCACCCATAACCACCGACCGATGTTGTTGGAAGACTCTGTGGCCGGCCAATCGCCTCGACAACAACCGCTTAGGGTAATGGGTCCTGGCTTTCGCTGGGACGACGGCGCGATTTGAGGCGCTCCAGGGACCGCAAGCCCGGGCAGTCGTGTCGCGAGAATGTCGACGCGTGCCTTCATCGATCACGCCGCATCGTTTTGCGCAGTCGTCCGTCATATCGGTTGGCAAAGCGAACCGATCACGCGCATGATGTGCGCGGGGCGATATCGGTCCACGTGCCTTTCTCGGACGGTCTCTGGAATATGAAAACCACGCTGCTGAAACCCGAAGACTATACGCGCTCGCCGTGGAAGAACGGCGGCGGCATCTTCACCGATATCGCGGATGCTCATCGCGCCGGTGCGCCGACGAAGGATTGGAACAGCCTGCTCTGGCGCTTCGCCTCGACGCCGATCGTGACGCCTGGTCCCTTCTCGTATATGCCGGGCATCGACCGCTTGCAGATGGTGGTTCGCGGGCGCGGACTGGTGCTCAAGGCGCCGGGGCGGGAATTCGACGAGCGCGACCCGTTCACGACCGTGCGCTTCACCGGCGAACTCGAAATCGTGACCGAACTCGAGGCAGGTCCGGTCGAGGTCGTGAACCTGATGGCCCGGCGCGGGGCGGCGGAGATCGAGCTCTTGGCGCTCATGGAGTCAGGCGATCGGCAGCTGGCTGCCGGCACGCATCTCGTCTACGCAGCTTGCGGCGGTTGCAGCATCCGTCTCGATGGAGAGGACTTTGCCATCACCGACGGCAGCACGTTGAGGGTCGAGCTGGCCGAGGTGTCGAAGCTCGCCCTCGTTTCGGGGCTGGCGGTGCTCGGATCGATTCAGATCGTCAGCTAGCCGCGATCGTCCCCCGCCAACCTCGGCGCTGTCGCGCACCACGGGATAGCGCTGGATCAGTTGACGCGGTCGCGCAGGAACAGCGCGCATTACACCTTCAGCGCGTCGATCACCGCACGCAAGCCCGCGGTCTGATGCTCGCGACTGGGGAAATACAGGAAAAGATCCTCGTCGAGCGGACACCAGTCCTTAAGGCAACGCACAAGCCTGCCGTCCCGCAAGCCGGTTGCGGCGCGCTGCTCCCAGACATAGGCCAGACCGAGGCCGCGCATTGCGGCATCCACCATCAGCTCCTGGCTGTCGACGGTCAGCGGGCCGTCGACCTGCACCTCGATCGTCTCGCCATCCTTCTCGAAGATCCAGTTCAGGACGGTGCCGCTCGGAAACGCGTAGCGGATACAGACGTGAGCGTGCAGGTCCTGCGGCGTCACCGGAGCGGTTCTCTTCTCGAAATACGCCGGTGCGCCAACGACGGTGAAGCGCAGACGGGAGCGAATGCGCACCGCAATCATGTCCTGCGACAGCCGCTCGCCAAGACGAATGCCTGCGTCAAAACCCTCTTCGACGATGTCGACGCGCCGGTCCGTTGCAGCGATCTCCAGCCGCAGGCCGGGATTTGCCTTCAGCAGCGTCTCGATTGCGTCCCCCAGCACGAACGGCGCGATCGTGTTGGGTACGTTGAGACGGACAGTGCCGAACGGCGTATTGCGCCACGCATTCAGCTCGTCGACCGCGACACGGATGTCGGTCAGGGCAGGGCCCAATCGTGCGTAGAGCATCTGTCCGGCGTCGGTCAGGGATACGTTGCGCGTGGTCCGATGAATGAGGCGCACGCCGACGCGGCCCTCCAGGCTGCGTATCGCATGACTGACGGCAGAGGCGGACGTGCCGCGCTCGACCGCCGCCTTCCGGAAGCTGCGATGGGTCGCAACGGCAGCGAAGGCAGCCAGCTCCGATAGCTCGCTGTTCTCGATCATTGATGAATATCGTTCAGCATCGAGTGCATGTTGGACGATCTTATCGGATCGCGCGGTTACGTCCAGATGGAGGCCGATCACTTGCCGACGATCAAAGGAGACTCCGCATGCGTGCCCTTGTCCTCGACACCTACCAGAATGGCCGTTTTCGCGACGCAGACATCGAAACGCGACGTCCCGGAGACGGAGAACTTCAGATTCGTGTGCACGCAAGCGGCGTGAATCCGGTCGATCACCTGATCCGCACGGGGCAGGCGCCGTTCGCGATGCCGGCGTTGCCGGCCGTGCTCGGCACCGACGTGGCCGGCGTGGTCACCGAGGTCGGGGCGGGCGTGAAAGGATTTGCGGTCGGCGACGAAGTCTATGGCCTCGCCGGCGGCGTGCGTGGAATGCCGGGATCGCTCGCGGAGTTCATGACCGTCGACGCCGCGCTGATAGCGAAGAAGCCTGCCAAGCTCACCATGCGCGAGGCCGCGGCGCTGCCGCTGGTCGTGCTCACAGCATGGGAGGGTCTGGTCGACCGCGCGAGCGTGCAGCCGGGGCAGAAAGTCCTCGTTCAGGGCGGCTCGGGCGGCGTCGGTCACGTCGTCGTCCAGCTCGCAAAGGCGTTCGGCGCCGACGTCTACGCAACGTCCCAGCCCCAGAAGCAGGATCTCGTGCGCGGACTTGGTGCCACGCCGATCGACTATACCAGGATGACCGTCGAGCAATACGTCCAGAAATACACCGACGGAAAGGGCTTCGAAATCATCTACGATACCGTCGGCGGCAACACGCTCGAGGCCTCGCTCGGCGCCGTGCGCCACTACGGCCACATCGTGAGCTGCGCGGCATTTGAATCGCATAATCTGCTGACCTCGTCGCTGCGCTGCGCGGTGATCAGTGCCATCTACGTCCTTTACCCGATGCTGAGCGGCGAACGGCGCGCACATCATGGGGCAATCCTGCGCGAGGTCGCGCAGCTCGTCGACGCCGGCAAAATTCGTCCCGTGGTGGACCCGCGCCGCTTCACGCTCGACACGGCGATGGAGGCGCATGAGGCGGTCAGGGGCGGCGCGAACGTCAAGGTCGTCATCGACGTCGTGAAGAACGCGTAGGCACGCGTTCCTCGCACAGGTCGGTAGAAAGAGATCCAGAATGCCAAAGGAATACATCAACCCTCCGGGCGTCTCCAAAAGCTGGTACTTCACCCGCATCCTCAGCATCACCGCGCCGTCGAAGCTGATCTACATTGCGGGCCAGGTGCCGGCTGACGAGAATTCCAGGCCCGTCCATGTCGGAGACATCAGGGCCCAATACATCGCCGTCCTGGACGCCCTGACCGTGCAGTTGAAGGCGGTCGGGGCGACATGGGATGACGTCGTGTTCCGCCGTGTGTACGCGATCGACGTTCCGGCCTTCGTGGAGCGCTGCGTTCGTGACGAAAACTTCCCGGTACCCTGGACCCGTGAACGTCCCTCGCCGAGCACGCTGATCGGTGTCACCGCGCTCGCGAACCCGCACTTTCTGGTCGAGCTCGAAATCGCGGCCGTGATCGCGGATTGAGCGGATCCTCTGGCAAATGCTGGCGAGGGCTGACATTGTTCCCGCTGCGACTGGACACATGCCGGCTGAGCAGGTGCGAGGCTTAACTTTCCGGCACCGGCACGTCGAACGTGTTCAGCGTCACCGACACCATGCAGTAGAAGCCGATGAAGTAGGACAGTTCTGCGGCGCCTTGGGCGCCAAACTGCCCGACGGCGGCCTTGTAGGTCAGCTCGGGCAGTGTCCCTCCGGAGATCAGCGCCGATGCGAAGTCGTAGGCGACTGCCTCCTGCCTCGTCAGGTCCGCGGGACGCTGGCCGGACACGATCGTAGTGAGCTTTTCGTCGGATAACCCTCTGCGCTCCGCCATGCGTACATGGGCATAGAGCTCGTAGGGCGCCTTGAAATGCGTGCCCGTGACCAGGATCGCGATTTCGCGAACCGCGGCCGGCACACACGGGTTCACCGCCATAGCCTTCGCCAGGTCCCAGATCGGCTTGCCGAATTTCGGTTCGTGCAACCAGGGATTCCATGGACCCATCAGGGCGCCATCCTCGCGGATGTTGACGAAGCCCTGATATTTCTGGGCGATCTCTTCCTTCATGTCCGCCGCCAGAGCCTTTTGCTCCGGGGTCAGCTTGTCGGGTGAAATGACGGGCAAACGCATCAGTTGTTCTCCTTCGTTTGTGTCGTAGCCTTGCCTCGGACCGCCCTGGAGCCTCGCCTTATGTCCGTTGCGAAGAGTGCTGACTGCTCGAAGGCGGCGAAGTGACCGCCTCGTTCCGGTAGATCGAAGGACGCGAATGTGACGATGGGATCGACGCGACGTCGACGCATTTCGCCATTCCAGTCTCGCCAATCCTGCACTGCTTTCCTGCGTCCGGTGAAGTGAAACGATTTCAGTCGCACGATGAGCACGCTGCAATTCGAGCCGTTCATCTGGACGAGATCGGGCGGTCCGATAAGATGGTCAAAAGCGCACGCGATGCTGAGCCGGGTTCATCAATGATCGGACACGACGAGCTTCGGAATAGGCGATGCCCACGCATCTCGGGTGCCGGACACGGTCTCCCCGCCGGCAAGCCCGATGCGCAGAATATGCGCCGGACCAAGTTGACGCCATCGGGCTGGAGCACGATATATCCGGTCGGATGCAGACCACCGCCCAGAGGCAGGATATGAACGTGCCGCCAGATATCGATTCCGTCACCACGCAGTCCGGCAGCGATGTCGTGCACTGGCTGACCAACGAGACGCGCGATCAGCGCTTCATCGACAACATCTTCGCCGAGATGTGTATCCGGCTCCAGCGCTCAGGGATTCCCGTCAAGCGGGGAACGCTTCACATCCTGATTCACCATCCGCAATGGCTTGGCGCCCGGATGATCTGGGCCGACGGGATGCGCGAAGCTGAGATCGCGAGGGTCGATTACGATGTCAGGGAGCGATCGGAATACATCGGCAGCTCCGCCAACGAGATCCATGACGGTGCCGCCGAGGTCCGTGAGAATCTCGAGCGGGATCCCTCGCTCGGCCGCAAGCACGCCCTCTATGACGAGATGCGGGCGAAGGGCCTGACCGACTACGTGGCGTGGCCGCTCTACCACACGCTCGGCAAGCGGCACATCGTGACCTTCGCGACCGACCGTCCCGGTGGTTTCGACGAGGCGCATATCGCCGGCCTGAAAAGCCTACTGCCGGTCCTGGCGCTCGTCAGCGAGATCCGCGTCAAGAACCGCCTGGCGCGAACGCTGCTGGAGACCTATGTCGGGTCCCATGCCGGGGAGCTCATCCTGGCCGGCGCCACCAGGCGCGGCAGCGGGACGACGGTCCGTGCCGCGATCATGATCTGTGACCTGCGCGATTTCACGCGGATCTCGGACAGCTGGCCGCGCGACGACGTCATCGATCTCCTCAACGACTATTTCGACGCGATGTCGGAGCCGATCGCGCGGCATGGCGGCGAAATCCTGAAATTCATCGGGGACGGCCTGCTCGCCATCTTTCCGCTCAGCCAGCCTACGGCTTGCTCAAATCTGCTGCATGCCGTGACCGAGGCCCGTCAGGCCATGTCCGCCCTGAACGAAAGGAACAACGGCACCGGCCGGGCGCCCCTGAATTACGGCATCGGCGTTCACGTCGGCGATGTCATGTACGGCAATATCGGCTCCCGTACCCGGCTCGACTTCACCGTGATCGGTCCCGCGGTCAACATGGCCTCGCGTCTCGAAGCCCTCACCAAGCAATTGGGAAAGACGGTGCTGCTGTCCCGCGCGTTCGCCGACCTCGTGAAAGGCGATTTCGAGCTGGAGCACGCCGGCGAGCACGAGGTGCGCGGCTTCAGCGAACCGATCGAGCTGTTCGCGTATAACGGCTGAAGCAGCGCTGCGCGGAGCTGGCTCCGCGCAGGCTCGAAACGTAGTCTTGTTGAGTAGAGCCGTCAGTCGCAGACCCGCCTGCGGACAGTGACGTCCTCGCCGTAGCGATTGATGTGATGGCTGATGATGGTCCGGCAGTCTGATCCGTAGTCGCGATCGTAGTAACGATACCGGTCAGGACCAACGTAGACGCCCCCCGGGCCGACGCCGAATTCGACGGCCTTGGCCGCCGTCATGGTTCCCGCCGCGAGCATCAGCAGTGTGGTGATCGTCAGGATGAATGATTTCATGGCGTTCAACTCCTCCTGAAGAGTGTGCCCGTCGACTCAAAGAGCCGGAAGCGCATCCGTTCCGTCAGGAACTCAGGGATATTGTGATGGAACGCTGTCGCGCGGGAACTCCGGCGCCCGCGCGTGACGTTCATGCGGGGCGCCGGCAGCGAAGCAGCAGCTTCAGGATCGGGGACTTGTTCGCCTTGTGATAGGCGAGCACGCGGACAAGCGCAGGCACTTCTCCTAGCCCGGGCGACTGTCCGAGGGGCAATCGGGAAGCGCTCGTTCTCGCATTGCCGAAGTGAGCGCGATAATCCACCCGTGCCGCTATTTTGCCCGACGTGTTTTCGGCTACTTTGCCGCTTGTTGCGGCTGCGTCGTCATCGCTCTTGATCAGGAGGCCTTTGATCGCCTTTCCATTGGCGCCGTAGTCCTGCTCTCCGGGTGCGAAACTGGTGTGGCGGTGCTCCAGCTTTCGGTCGTCGGCCAGCGATGTGTCAGCAATCAAAACGTCTCGGTCACCTTGCTCAGGCGAGGGGGACGATCCGGGTCAAATCCGCAGGCGCGCGCCGCCTGCTCGATCATCCGGTAGGCTGGAACGAGCATGGTGATCGGGTCGGTGGCGGGGTCATCTTCGGCCAACCAGGGCAGCGAGCCGTGCGGCCCGCCGCATAGATGCAGCGCGATCTCTTGCTCGCGCAATTCTTCTGCCAGCGCGTCCACCGTGGTCGCCGTTTCATCCATGAGGCGCATCATGACAACCGGCGTGCGCGATGATAACGCGGCCCGCGGCCCATGCTGCAGCTCGGCGGCACTCAGGCCAATGGAAGGCAGGCGCAGGATTTCCGAAAGTTTGAGCGCGATTTCCCGCGCCGAGCCGAGGCCCAGGCCCCGAGCCGCCACAAATACGGCTGACGCTTTGGCGAGATCATCGGCGATCTCGGACCAGTCGAGCGCCAGCGCGCGGTGCAGGCGCTCGGGCAGCCTGTCGAGCGCCGACCGCAGCGCATGATCGTCCGCAAGCTCGGCAACAAGTCCGGCACCAGCCGCCATCGAGCCGATCACCGTCTTCGTCGCCGCGACGGAGTGCTCCTGGCCGGCTTCGATCGGAACGACGAACTCCGCTTCGTCAGCCACCGGCGATGACGTCGCATTGACGATGGCAATGGTGCGGGCGCCGGCGGCGCGGGCTGACCGGGTCGCCGCGACGAGATCCGGGCTGCGCCCGGATTGCGAGATCACGATGAACAGCGCATGACGCAGCATCAGGGGCGTGCGAAATGCCGTTATCACCGAAGGAGCGCTGGCTGAAACGGGAAGGCGAAGCCGCGTCTCGACGAGGTATCTTAAGAAAACCCCGGCATGCCCGGAGCTTCCCCGGCCGCACACGACGCACAGGGGGGCGGAGCCAATCCCAATTCGCTGCGTGATGTCACGCGTGGCGGGGCGGCTGCGAACAATGTTGGCGACAACATTCGCGCTTTCCTCGATTTCGCTCGCCATCGCTGAGGTCGTCACGGCTCAACCGCTCCACCTCGATTGCGGGCCGCCGCTCCCTTTGGATGCCGGTCACGATTCACGGCGAGCTCGGCAAACACGCGCCGTAGGTTGCCGTCGCAGTCTTTCAGGATGGTCTTGGCATCAACCCCGTCGACACCCAACGCCAGAAGGACAGCCGTCTTGATGTCTCCCTCGGCCTGCTCGAGCGAGCGTGCCGCATGCGACGGATCACAGTGTGCGATTTGCGTCACCATGGCCTCGGCGCGCCGCTTCAGCTTGGCATTGGTCGGCTGCATGTTCACCATCATGCCGCGATACACCCGGCCAAGGCGCAGCATGATCCCTGAGGAGATCAGGTTCAGCACGACCTTCTGCGCGGTGCCGGCCTTCATCCGCGTGGAGCCGGCGATCTGCTCGCGGCCGGTCTCGATCAAGATCGGAAACTTTGCCGATGCCAGCAGTGCGGTGCCGGGATTGTTGGCGACACCGATCGTCACTGCACCGAAAGAGCCTGCATGCTGCAGCGCCGCGACCGTGAATGGCGTTGTCCCGCTGGCGGCAACGGCGATCACCACGTCGTGCGGTGTGAGCCGCACGGCATTGATCTGCGCGACCGCATCGTCGACATCGTCCTCTGCGCCCTCGATGCTGGTGACGAACGCGCTGTCTCCGCCGGCGACAATGAAGCGGACGCGCTCGTTGGGCCAGGCGAAGGTCGGCGTCAGCTCGGCGCCGTCCTGGACCGCCACGCGGCCCGAGGTGCCGGCACCGACATACACAATGCGTCCGTGATCGCCCAGCGCCACCTTGGCCGCTTCGGTCGCCGCAGTGATCGCGGGAAGGGCATGGCCGATCGCGGCAACTGCCGCAAGCTGGCCCTCCCACATGGCTTCCATCGCTGACGTCAGCGACCATGCATCAAGATCGGCAAAGCGGGGATCGACTTCTTCGGTTGCCATATAGTTGATCCATGCGCCCTTAATCGCGGAACTTTGAAGCCTGTTCATGGTCGGTTTCCCTCTCGGGCGGGTCAAGCTTTGGCAGGTCCAACCGCCCTCGCGCCACCAGTAATGCACCGGCCGCTGCGTCGGCGTCAGGACGCCTCAGGCGGGCGCGCAGATCAGGCGTCAGCCAGGGCGTAATGGCGTCCGCGAGCCCTCCCACCAGCGCGAGCCGGTCAATTCCTCTCGCCAGGAACACATCGAGCAGATCGCCAATGGCATCGGCCGCGCGCTCGACAATGCGACGGCCGACCGGATCGCCCTGATTGGCATGCCGCATCACGATTGGCGCGAACGCAGCGTAGTCCGTGGCCCGGGCTTCTTCGGACCAGGCCACCGCCTGATAAGGATCATGATCGAATGCGCCCAGCACCTCTGAAAGCAATGGGGTCAGCTCGCCGCGGCGATCCGCGGCCCGCAGCGCCAGTCGAACAACCTGTAGGCCAATGTCGGCGCCGCTGCCTTCGTCCGACACGGGAAAGCCGTAACCGGCGAGACGGATTTCGCGGCCGTCGATCAGGCCGACACCCACCGAGCCTGTGCCGGCGACCACGATGGCCCCGTCCGCGCCGCTATGGGCGCCGAGACAGGCAGCCATGCCGTCGCTGATGAAGATCGCGGACGCAAAGGGATGAGCGATGTTCTTGAGCGCCGCTTCCGCGCCCCGGCGGCCAAGCCCGGCGAGGCCAATTCCGGCGTGCATCCCCGCAAAATCCTCGCGCGTCAGGCCTGCCTGTGCGGCAGCCGCTTCGGTCGCCTCCATGATGGAACGCCAGGCCTTTTCGACGCCAATCCGCGTCGTGGCAGGTCCCGAGATTGCTCCGCCGAGCAACCTGCCGCTCTCGTCTTCAATCCGGGCGCGGCAGTGAGTTCCGCCCCCGTCAATTCCGAGATATGTGGTACCTTTTGTTCCCATCGAATGTTAACGCGAGGGCTTCGGTCCGGGTCCCCAATGCCTAGATGGGGAACACTTGAGATTATGGCACTCGTCTCACGGGTCTGTGACTGCCACTCTCGGATGGATGCTGATGGGCGAGCGCTCCTCTTCTGACGTTGTCACGATTGCTGCGCCGCAAATCTTTGACGGTATCGCCATGCGCGGACCGGGGTCCATCAGGATTTCGAAAGGCCGCATTGAAAGCATCACGTTCGGAGAGTCAAAGCCGCGCGCGTCGATCCGGCTCCCCCGGGATGCGATCCTTGCGCCCGGATTCATCGACGTCCAGGTGAATGGAGGCGGGGGCGTTCTTCTCAACGACCGGCCAACGGAGGCTGGCGTTCGACGCATCGTTGAGGCGCACCGCAAGCAGGGAACCACGGGCTGCCTGCCTACCCTCATCACCGATCGCAGCGAGGTCATCGAGCGGTTGGCTGCAGTCGCCCCAGCTTGTCTGATGCTTCCCGGCGTGCTCGGCTTTCATCTGGAGGGGCCGGCCCTCAACAGGTCTCGCAAGGGCATTCATCCGGAAGCCGAGATACGCGTGCCCGATCGGCGCGATCTCGCCGCCATCAAGAGTTTTGGGAACTGCGGCCGCTCCATTGTGACCTTGGCCCCGGAATGCGTGCCCGCGTCAATGATCGATGAATTGATCGGCGCCGGATTGCGTATCGCGGCAGGCCACAGCGACGCCACGGCAGCCGAAATCGGGCAGGCGGTCAATCGCGGTGTCTCGGGCGTGACCCATCTGTTCAATGCCATGTCGCAGTTGAACGCCCGGGAGCCGGGCCTGGTGGGCGCCGCGCTTGGGGATGACCGGCTGTTTGCAGGGATCATCTGCGACGGCATCCACGTTGACCGCGCCTGTTTGCGTGTTGCCTTCCGCTGCAAGGGACGTGATCGATTGATGCTGGTCACCGATGCCATGCCATTGGTGGGCACGAACGACCGGCAATTCATGCTGCAAGGACGGCAGATCACGTTGCACGAAAATCGCCTGACTGGCTCCGATGGTACACTCGGGGGCGCTCACCTCACCATGATCGAGGCGGTGCGCAATGCTGTTGCGCTGGTCGGAATTTCCCTTGTCGATGCCCTCATCATGGCCTCTCGGACGCCCGCGGCATTTCTGGGCCTTGAGTCCGAGCTTGGGCGGATCGCGCCCGGATACCGCGCGGACCTTGTCGCCTTCCATCCGGACTTTGAAATCGTCGGCACATGGATAGGCGGTGTCGGTTCGATCGGCGAGGCGAGCGAGGCTTATCACCGAGGTTAGATGCGCAACCATCCCATCATCGTGCAAAAATACGGCGGTGTCTGCCTTGAAACAGCGGCGAAAATTCGCGCGGTTGCGCGCAGTCTCGCCGATCTGCATGGTCGTGGTCATCGCGTCGTCGCGATCGTCTCCGCCATGGGCACGACGACCGACCAGTTGATCCAGATGGCTTACCAGGTCAGCCCGACGCCCAATCGCCGTGAACTCGACATGCTGCTGACGACCGGTGAGCGCATCAGCATGTCCCTGATGAGCATGGCGCTTTCCGATCTCGGCGTGCCCGCGATCAGCTTCACCGGCAGCCAGGCCGGCGTGATGACCGACGACTCCCATTCCTCGGCACGCATTCTGGATGTACGGCCCATTCGGGTGCGTGAGGAACTTGATCGCGGGCGCGTCGTGGTGCTGGCAGGATTTCAGGGCGTGAACCCGGCGACCAGGGAAATCACCACGCTTGGCCGGGGCGGCAGCGACACCACCGCCGTTGCGATGGCCGCGGCGCTGAAAGCCGAGCGCTGTGAAATCATCAAGGAGGTCGACGGCATTTGTTCGGCCGATCCGCGCATCGTGCCGGATGCAAAGCCCCTGCGGCGAGTGGACTTCACATCGCTGTCCGAAATGTGCTTCTGGGGTGCGAAGATCCTGCACTTTCGCAGCGTAGAGCTGGCGCAAAGTCAGGATGTGCCGCTGGTTCTCAGGCAGTGGGGTGGCGTTGAACACAGCACGCAAGTGATGAAAGAGGTTGCAGGCATGGAAAACGGAAAGGTTCTGGCCGTCAACTCGATGGCTCGCATTGAGCATGTGGAAATCGATTGCAACGATCTCAATCACGGCTTTGAGAAATTCGCGCAGCATCTCAAGCAAAACAGCCTGTCCTGGCCACAGCTCCTTGCATCACACTTCGCCGCAGGAAAAACCAGCATGACTGTGGCCTGTGATGCGGAGTGGCTCGACGCCCTGTTGCGCACGCTGGAGCACGCTAAGGATCTGCGCACGCAGCGCGAGTCTTCAAGCTCGGTAAGTCTCACCTGCTTCGGCGGCGTTTCGTCGGCATTGCCGTTCAGGGCGTTGCAGGTTCTCGGACAACACGGGATTGTCCCCGACACGTACGTGCTGTCGCCGCATACGGTCAGTCTGTTTGTCCCCGTGGAGAGCCGGGAGGCCGCGGTCAAGGCGTTGCATTCGCTCGTTCAGCAAGCATAGCTTCGAGACGCGGCAGGGATCGCTTCTGCCTTGGTCTCCAATATTGCGGTGACGGCGGCCGCAACATGGATTTCCGATCGAACGGATTTATCTCTCTGGCAGCGGGATCGCAGACGCGAAGACCCGATCGGGATCGAAGCGACGCTTGAGCGCGCGGAGCCGGGCGGCGTTGTTGCCATAAGCCGCCGCCGCCTGTTCGCGGTCATCCGGCCCCAACAGGTTAGCGTAGCCCCCCGGCAGGGCGAGCGGGGCGAGGCTCTTGCAAAGGTTCTGCGCCCATTGCCTGTGCGCCGCGCCGTCGCTCCCGTCGGGCTCCCAACCGGCGATGATCTCCACCATGAAATGTTCCTGGCGCAAGCCGAACGCGACCGCGTTCGCCGGAATGCGCGTGGCCGCGCCGTGGAAGTGGTGAAAGGCGACCGCAGTGCGGGGCGACGTCTTGCGGGCGACCGCGCTGATGATCGTATCGATCGCGCCGGGCATGAGCGCGGGCAGCGAGCGCGTCCGGATCTCCCAGTGGCAGCCAGCCGCCTCCGCCACCCAGGCGTCAAACGGAGCGAGCATGTCAGTGTAGGTCATTGGCCCAAGCTGTGCGAATTGCGGCGTTCCAAGGGCCTGGAGCTCACCGATGATGCGTTCCCCTCGATGTTGATCGCCATTCCACAGCGGCGACAACATGAGCGCCGGCTGGCCATCCGGACCGGATGTCATGATCGCCGATACACCGAGTTCGTCAGGCATGGTTTCCGCGAACGCCGCATAGCGGCGCAGCACCGACTCGGCTTCGGTCCAGGGATACACGATCGATCCCGCGAGCATGCGGCGCGCTTCATGCAACTGGATCCGCATGGAAGTGACGACGCCGAAGTTGCCGCCGCCGCCGCGTAGCACCCAGAACAGCTCGGGCTCCTCATCCGGTCCGGTCGTTACGCGCCGCCCGTCCGCGAGCACCACCTCGGCGCCCAGCAAATTATCCGCCGCCAGGCCGTACCGGCCGTTCAGAGGACCGTAACCGCCGCCCAGGGTGAGGCCGGTGACGCCGACCTCACCGCAGTTGCCCAGTGCCGCAACCAGACCGTAGAAACCGGCGGCGGCAGCCACGTCCTTGATCCTTGCTCCGCCGGAGACGGTTGCTGTTCGTGCGTGCGGATCCACGATGACTTGCCTCATCATGCCGAGGTCGATGACGAGTCCGCCTGGGCACAAGGCGCGGCCCGCCCAGTCATGACCTCCGCCGCGCACCGACAGAGGGACTCCGTGCCGACGTGCACTTCGCACCGCCGCCTGCACGTCCGCGGACGTTTCACAGACTGCAAATAACGCTGGCTGGTTCTCGACCGCGCCGTTCCATACCCGCCGCGTGCGGGCATACTCATCCTCGCCCCGTGACACGATTCGTCCCTGCATCTTTGCGCCCAGTTCCGCGGCTGCGTCGGAAGTCGTCGATTTGTTCGTGACGTTCACCAATTCCTCCACCTGTGATTTCGAAAACATGAAAAGGCCTACTCTGCCGCGGCGAGACCTCCTATTCCCGCACCGATGACGACCGCTTGCTTGAGAATCGGATTTGACATGCGTAGGGCTCCCGATGAATGCGATGTCGGCCGGGACAAGCTTCCGCCGGCGACGAAGCTGAGCGAGCAGCCCGCACGGTGAGCGAGACGCGCCACGCAAGAATTTCAGGGCTTGCACATTGCGTTACATCCGTAGCGCTGCGGCCCGCGGCAACGAGCGCACTGTCT
The DNA here is from genome assembly GCF_001641635.1 of Bradyrhizobium centrolobii. Taxonomy (GTDB): domain Bacteria; phylum Pseudomonadota; class Alphaproteobacteria; order Rhizobiales; family Xanthobacteraceae; genus Bradyrhizobium; species Bradyrhizobium centrolobii. Next base: position 153,249 of record NZ_LUUB01000022.1, on the reverse strand, counting down.
GCAAAATGTGCACAGGCTCGGTCACAAGCCCCAACGACGCGCGCCGGGCAAAATCACATCGGGTCCGCCTGCGAAAGGAGACTTCGGCAGCGCCATTTTTCCCAGTGGATCACGCGTCTTGCGGCCGGCGGCCGCCAAGGATCAGGCCTCACATGGCCGTCTCGACGAATTGTTCAGAAGCGCTCGACCGGCAGGGCAAAAACATAGCCGATGCCGCGCTCGGTCTGGATCATGCGCGGTGCATTGGGATCAATCTCCAACTTGCGCCGCAGCCGCAAGACCTGAACATCGACGCTCCGATCGAAGATATCTTCATGAAACCGCGTCGCATTCAGGAGATGCTCGCGTGAAAGGGGGCGCTCAGGTGCTTCCAGGAACGCCAGCAACAAGGCATACTCGCCTTTGGTTAGCGAGACGGGTGTTTCGTTGGAGTCTACGAGACGGCGGCCATAACGCTCGAGCCGCCAGCCATTGAACCTGTAGCCGCCGCCGTCCCGCACACGAGTTTGCGCTGAACCCGACATTTGCCGGCGTCGCAGTATTGCGCGGGCGCGTGCGAGCAATTCCCTGGGACTAGGCTTTACGATGTAATCGTCGGCGCCAAGTTCGAGGCTGACGACAGAATCGACCTCGTCGGCGCGATTGCCGGTGATGATGATTGGAATATCCGATCTCGACCGGATTGATCGCAGCCGATCCAGCCCGTCATGCGGCTGGTCCATGATGATCAAGCTGGGAAGCGTGCGGGTGCAGTTCCACTCGCTCCAGGGCAAGCAACTGGTGGGGAAATTGTGGTCGGAAAAGTAGCTGCTCACCGCCTGCCGCATCAACGGATCATTGTTGATGATCAGGATATAGCCCGTCGCTCCGATCTCCTGGTTCATATCTTCGATTCCCGTCAGTCATCAGACGCGCTTCCGATCTCATCGCCCCCAATCAACGGCCGGAATTCTTCGCCCGGTTAACCCGGACGTCGATTTACGACTGTGAACTGCTTCATATTTCACGAAAGCGTTGATCGCTGTCGATCAAGACATCACGGCATTGTCCCCGACACATACGTGTTGTCGCCGCATTCCGTCACTCTGTTGTCCCTGTGGGGAGCCGGGAGGCCGCGGTTTAGGCGTTGCATTCGCGCTTGTCCAGCAAGCATAGCTTCGAGACGTGGCGGGGAGCGCTTCCGCTTGTGCCTTGGTCTCCAATATTGCGGTGACGAGCAACCAGGCCTGCTATCTGTTATCTGCGCACTCTGCGAGCGTCGGGAGCGGAAGTACGGATTGAACAGATTGCGTGGCAGTTGTCGGTCATAGATCGCAGGCCGGAGTACGAGGGCGTTGTGGGGCGAGCGGCAGAGCAGACGCAGAAACGGGCAATTTCGTGAAGCCCAGGCCGGCCGGTCGTTGAGCTCGACGATGTCGAATGGGCCTACGCGACCGTACGGCAATCGATCCGGACGATCGACAAGGGCGGGGTGAAATCCATCGTCTTCGGGCAGAAAGGCGTGGACATAATAGACCAGAGCAATTCCCGATCAGAAGGAGCACGATAGCTCATACGGCTGCGTACCACCACGTAATCGGATTTTTCAGTTTGCGGTAGGGCGGTTGCAATTGACCGGCCAGACGCTTGATTACATCGGTTTCTTCGATGGCCTCCGCGGCTTTGCCTCTCTCTGCGCTAACTCTTCAACGAGCAGCACAAGCGCGCGGCGCGTGCCGCGGCTCTGAATTTCCATGAATGCACTGACGAGGCGGAGCGTCTCTCGCTCTTGAACATCACTAGACAAAGCGGCACCACAAACAAGACAGGTGAAACAATGTGAAGAATGCAAAGTCATGCGTGAATACGCAACAACGTGTGCAAATTAACGTAATAAATCAAAGTAAACGCGGCCCGCCCACGTACCCGCCCAATGGACCCGGTTCTAGTGAACCCATCAAGAACCCACGCATGCCAAAGCCGTACGGTAGCCGAGAGCGCGACTGCGCGGCCAAAGACACCATCGGCGCGCGCGGCGTTGACAATTTCATCAAACTGAATCGGACGGCCGACTATCCGCGCGGCGATGGCCCAACTTCAAGGATTTCAGCGGGCACGCTTTCACTTTGGCGCTACTCGGGCGCGATCAAAAAAAGTCTCGCGCGACGAGGAACCGAGTGCGCTACGTCGCATTCTTGAACGTATACTCACAATTGCGACGTCAAGTTGCCCCTTTAACAACGTGCAGAGGATGCGACCATGCCACGGGTAAATCAAACCAAGAAGCAGGGGTCTACAACCAAGGCCACCGCCGTGACGGCACTAGCCGGACTGGGTCTTTCTCTGGCGGGGAGCGCATCCGCAACCACGATACCCACTGCCGCCATCCCGCAAACTGACGACATCTCGCCCAATCAGCGCTTCGTTCTTGGCGAAGAGGAAATGGCCGACGTCAGTCTCGCCACGTTCCATCTCTTCGACAAGGAAGATGTTGGCAGCAACGTGCAGGAAGCAGCCGTTGTCGTTCGGGGCTGCCGAGGTTGCGGCGGTTGCCGTGGCTGCCGAGTTTGGCGTGGCTGTGGAGGCTGCGGCGGGTGCGGCGGCTGCTGCGCACGCTGGGGGCGGTGCCGCTGGTGCTAAGTTCCGCGACCTGGCGCCGTCGCGTATTTGTTAGCGGCTATGTCCAAGCGGAATGCCGTCGCTTCCGTCAAAGCGGGTTGCGCTTCGGCGGTCCGACTCGCAAATCTTGACGTGTCTGTCGGCAACGTGACGCCACACACGCTACGACATAGCGCGGCGTCGTGGCTGATGGAGCGTGGCGCCAATGCGGGAGGTGGCTGGCTTTCTCGGCATGAGTGAGAAGACGCCGCGGGAGACCTACGGCCATCATCATCCCAACCACCTGCGCGCTGCCGCGAACGCCATTGGAACGCATTCGGCACCGAGCAAGAAGGCAGGATTGGTCGTCTCGTTGGTTGATGAAATGGCGAAGCGCGAAAGGGCTTCGCAACCGCTTGAAATCACTGCTGGTCCCGGCAGGACTCGAACCTGCAACCAGACCGTTATGAGCGGGGGGATAATGGTCGGGTTTGTTGATTTTCTGCGATACTGTTCGCATTCAATCGCGTTTGTTACGTTTCGGTGCGGTCGTTTCCGGAGCGAAACTGGTGCGGTGCTGTTGGTGGGGAGGGGTCGTCACCTGAGATGCGGCTTGAGGTACCGGCCACGTAACGGGCTCGGTCAGAGCCGATCAGCTGGCGCGCCATTCGCTCGGCGCTACGCCCGACCAGCGCTGAAACGCATGTGTGAAACCGCTAGGATTGGCGTAGCCGAGCGCGAGAGCGATGTCGGTCACGTCCATCCTCGTGCCTGCGAGCAATTGGCGAGCAACTTCGAAGCGTGCTTCGTTGACCAATTCACGGAAACTCTTGCCCTCCGCTTGCAATCGACGATTCAGCGTCCGGGGCAGCATAGCCAGCTCACTTGCGACCGCCTCCAAGGAAATGTCAGGAAAAATCACGCGAGCGCGGAGCATGCGCGCGACCGTGTGTGTCATGCTTGGTTGTTCGACGGCCCAGTAAGCGGCAACCGATTTTTCCAGTATCCGGCGCAGCTCGCGATCGGCACTGCGAACTGGACGGTCGAGCAGACTTACGGGAAAAGCCATTGCATATTGTTGTGCGTCGAACCGCGGCGTGGAGCCAAAAAGGAGGCGGTACGGAGCAGTATTGCCGGGGGCTCGACGAGAGATCAAGATCTCGTCGGGCGCCGCGCCTACGAGTTCTTTCATGAAGCTGAATCCTGCCGCCATCGCGCCGTCGCCGATCTGATCGATTGCCTTCATGCCTGGATGATGGATGGCGTATCCCCAGAATGCGGTATCCTTCTGGATCACCAGATAAGTAACGGCGCCGCGCACATAGCGTCGCTGATTGGTGCATAGATCCAGGATCGCATCCCTAAGCGTCGGCGCAGTCCGCATGAGTCGGCCCACCAATCCAAGACTGGCGGTCGTTGACCGCTGTCCGACGAGAAGCCCGAAATGCTCGCAGCCTGTCGCGGCGACGCAAGCCTGGACAAGCCTGTCGAGCTCGATGAACGAGAGTGAATTTTCGGGATTGCGCAATAGGTCAGGGTTGATGCCCGCACCTGCGATCACCGTCGCCGGATCTTGGCCCATCTCTCGCAAGATCTCGGGGAGTTCGACCAGGACTCCGATACGTTGCTGCCCTTCCATGTTGCTACACCTCGGCCTGGATGCCTATGGAGAACCGCAATTTCAGGGACTCGAAATCGTACGTCGTGTCGCAAAATAACAAGCGGAAAGTGTTGATCTCGATCAATATGGCAATCGAGGCGTCGAATTTGATGACGCCGTACCCTGATTATCCAGTCGTGCGCTTTGTAACGAGTAGAGGTCTGGCATGGGTATCCCAAGCGCAGGGTCGAGCACCCTCGCGGCACGGCTCGCGCCGTTGTGCCGGCATCACGTCCTCCTGACATGCTTCGCCATGCTGCTCATCACGCCGCCGTTCCGCAGCGGCGACTGCTTGAGGTGCAACGCCGTAACAAATTCAAGGATTGGGTGAATGAGCGGCGTAGTGACCCATTTTGAGATCTACGGCGAGGCCCCTGCAGAACTCGCGCAGTTCTACGCTTCACTGTTCGGCTGGCAGATCGAAAAGGCGCCTGGCGTCGACTATTGGCGAATTCAGACCGAACCGAACGGCAACGGATTCGGCGGAGGTTTGACGTATCGCCCGGCGGACGGCCCGACTTCCTGGCTGCCTTACGTGACTGTCGCCGCGGTGGACCAGGCTCTTGCAGAGGCGCAACGCATGGGCGCGCGCATCGTGCGGCCGAAATCGGCAGTTCCCAGAACCGGTTGGTATGCGGTCCTCGCTGACCCCGAGGGAAACTCCTTTGGCATTTGGCAGGCGGACCGCACGGCGTTTCCACCGCCAGAACCGGACTGAAGGGCCTTCCTGCAAGAGGTGGCCCGCGACGATCGCAGCTCGGAGTGAAGTGAACTGGAACGACCACAAGGTAGAGGAGACGGACATGTACTATACCGACGACTCGATTCTTCCAGAGAATATGGCGCCACTGATCATCACCGCAGCCCCGTACGGGCCCGAGTGGATACCCGGTGACGCGGACATCCCGGTGACGTGGGATGAACAGGTTCAGGCGGCGGTGGATTGCTACAACGCCGGGGCCACGATGCTCCACGTGCATGTGCGCGATCCCGCCACTGGTCACGGCTCGGTGGACTTTGACCAGTTCAACTACTTTATCGGGCGGCTGAAGAAGGCTGTGCCGAAGATGATCCTGCAGGTCGGCGGCTCGATCTCGTTTGCACCCAAGTCGGCCGACGCGAAGGCGAAATGGCTCGACTACGATACGAGGCACATGCTGACGGAGCTCGACCCGAAGCCCGAATGCGTGACCGTCGCGGTAGGTACCAGCCAGTGGGATATCATGTCGATGATGCTGCCGGACGACATCATAGGCACCCATCTCGAGAATAACCCGAAGGTTCAAGCTGCCTGGGCCGGCATGTGGGTCGACGCCGGGCCGGCATTCTACCTCGAGCATCTGAAGCGGCTGCGCAAGAACCGCATTCAGCCGTACTTCGTTCCGGGCCACGTCCATCAGCTCGAGCTCATCGAGCGCGTGATCCGTGCAGGTGTTTACATGGGCCCGCTGAACCTCGCGATAGCCGGGTATGGCGGCGGAACCCTCGGCCGTAATCCGTTCGACTGGATGGAGATGGTCCGTCGCGTACCGCAAGGTTCGGTCGCGACATTCTGGTCGAGCATGAGGGGACTGATCTCGCTGTCTGCGATGGCGATCGTCCTCGGCCAGCACGTGCGTGTCGGTAACGAGGACAATCTGTGGGGGCCTGACAAGAAGCGCCGCACGACGGTACAGCAGATCGAAGGCGCCGTGCGCATATGCAAGGAGTTCGGACGCAAGGTCGCGACGGCGGAGGAAGCCCGCCAGATCATGAAGGTCGGTGTTTGGTACGACAGTATCGAGGAGACACTGCACAATCTTGGTCTGCCGCCGAACCGTAGGGACGGCCAGACTGGGTTCCTCGTGTGGGAGACCGAGGGCAAGAAGGGTGTCGCAAAGACCGGTGGCGACTCCCATCCGATGGCTTACTGCATGGTGCCGCCGACGCAGGTGGCGGCGGAGTAGAAGCCGGCGCCGGGTCCCGCGTTCCATCGATGCGGGACCCGTCAGCACTTAGGGACTTCTCGGTTCTCGTTTTCGAGGTGTCGAAGTGAAGGACAATCCGCGATCTGTGGAGACGACGACGGCAAGCGGTCCGCTGCATCAGACCGGTCCGTGGGATGCGGCGGTGGATAAGCTGCTCGAATGGGACCCGAGCTGGACCCGAGCGTGCGTGAGGATGACAACCGACCCGTGGGCTCGGGAGGTCCTGCCTCGCAAGCTCATCGAACTGGTCGGCGTGGCGCTCAATGCCGCCTGCACGAACCTCAACCCGGAGGGCACGCGTCGGCACATCCGCGCTGCGCTCGAAGCGGGCGCAACGCGGGATGAAATCCTCACGGTGTTCAAGATGGCGTCCGTGATGTCGATTCATTCCTGCAGCCTAGGCGCTCCCATTCTGCTCGAAGAGGCCAAGGCAGCGGGCGTGAACCCTCCGAAGAAACAAGCGACCGCGACACCGGCCTGCGACAAGATGAAAAAGGTCGGACAGTGGAATGCCGCGTGGGACCCATTTTGCGAGCTCGACCCTATCTGGACCGATGAATTCATGGCGACCGGCGCCGGGATCTACGGCGGCGGTGTGTTCTCTCCCAAGGAGATCGAGCTTCTGAGCATCGCCTTCGATGCGTCTTACACGCACATGTACGCGCCGGGCACGCGGAGGCACATCAAGGGCGCCCTCAAGGCAGGCGCGACGGTGGAAGAGATCATGGAGGTGCTGAAGCTCTGCGTTGTTCAGGGGGTGCAGGCCTGCAATCTCGGTGTGCCCCTCCTGGCCGAGGAATTGGAGCGCCTTTCTGATTGCAGAGGAAATGATCGTGTCGGAGTTCGCTGAGGTGGCCTGAATTGCATTTCGCAGCGAGGCTCGGGCGGGCCATGCGAATCGCTAATTTCGAATATCGGACTGCAATGGACAGCAACAGTCGTATCGGTGATCGCACGTTCAATCTGAGAGAGCGCGCTCTCGATGAAGCGAGGCGCTTTGCGGTGATGTTCGTCTATCTCTGGGTCCTGTTCGGGCTGTTCGTCCTGAACGAGAGAATCATTCTCGATCAAAGAGGAATCGACTTCGCGGCACACGGTTTCGCGCTGGTGAATGCTCTCGTCTTGGCAAAGGTGATGCTGCTGACGGAGGACCTGAACCTTGGTCGTTGGATGCGACGTCGACCACTGATCTATCCGATCTTGTTCGAATCCCTGCTCCTGACGGTCATGTTCATCTGCTTTCACGTCGCGGAGCGCGTCGTCATCGGACTGGCGAAGAGAGAAACCGTCGAGGCGAGCATCCCTGCGATCGGCGGCGGGGGATTTGCCGGGGTCCTTTGTGTCGCGGTGATCCTGTTCGTCGCCCTGATACCGTTCTTCGCATTTCGGAACGTCAGCCGTGAGCTCGCGCCAGGCCAATTGCACGCCATGCTGTTCGGAACGGCGGCCAAGGTGACGAAGGATCAGTAGCCAGGAGGAGGGCGTGATGGAGAAGAGCGAGAAGACGGGCAAGAGCAAGTCGAGCCAGCTCAACCGCACAGCTCCCGAGGCGCCCGGAGCGGCGCCTGCCTATGGCGACGGTACACCATTGGACCGCGTGCAGTATCTGGAGGCCAAGCTCATCCTGAAGCCGGATCGCTTCACGTCGGTGCAGAGCTTCCGCGACTTCGGCAAGATCGTTCGGCGGACTGCCAAGCGAGTCGGCGTCGACTTCATCGAGGACAAGAACGCCGACCTCAGACCGGAAATCCGGGAAATCATCTTTCTGGATACACCCGACTTTGCCCTCTACACCAACGCGTTCATTCTGCGACGCCGGGTTTCCTACGTTGACGGCTTTCCTGTGGGCGATCCCGAGATCGTGTTCAAGTTCCGTCACCCCGACGAACAGAAGGCCGCATCGCTGGACGTTCGTCCCAAGATCGACGGCAAATACCGGATCAAGTTCAAGGCCGAGGCGCTGCCGCTGAAGGATGAGGTCGGTGGCTACCGGATTCTGTATTCGCACAATTGTCAGTTCGGGCTGAGCCAGGCGCATGATCGGGACAAGACGTCGATGGCAACGCTGGACCGCGTCTTTCCGGCGCTGGCAAAGCTGCATAGATCCGGCGACGATCGGGTCAAGCTCGTGAATGAAGGCATTGTCGAGGAGGTCCTTCTGCCGCTGGGCAATCTGGACTTCGGCAAGGGCGTGCTGGCCAAATGCGACATCGCCTTGTGGCGCACCCGTGGCGAGCACTTGCCGCTGGTCGGCGAGTTTGCGTTTCCGGTCAAGTTCGACCGCAAGGAGGACATCGCAGCGAAGCAGAAAGAGCTCGCGGAGCAGTTCTACATCACGTTGCAGCGCGAGGTTGCTGGATGGCTGGCCCTGGGCGTGACGAAGACCGCCATGGTCTATCGCCTCAAGGGAGCTGGAGCGCAGAGCCATGAGTGAGATCGACACGAGAACGCAAGCAACTTGCGCGGGGGCAACGTTCGGCTGCGCTCCGATCGGTCGACGACCTCAGCAGCGAGGATCCAACCGGAGCGGAGCTCACTCTACCTTCGAGCGCCTGCTGAAAGAGTACTTCGCAAGACTTACCGTCGGTGAATTGCCGGCTGCGAGGAACGAGGATCATCGGAGCGAGCTTCACCCCGACACGCCAATCGCAGGTCAAGAGCGTGAGGCGCTTCCCGTTGCAACGCGAAGTCTGGAGATGGTTGGCGCGCGGCGTGACAGGACTGTTGTGGTCTATCGCCTCAAGGGAGCGGCAGGGCCATGAGTGAGGCAGGAACAGAGGTGCAATTCGAGGCAGGTGCCGAAGCGGCAGCGGCCAGAGTTGCGATCGGCGAAATATTTCTCGAGTTCTTGATCATCGGCGCTATCAGTTTCGGCGGTGTGGTGCCCTATCTGCGCGATCGACTTGTGGCAAGGCGGCACTGGCTCAGTGACAAGGAATTCGTCGAACTGCTGTCGATCAGCCAGAGCCTTCCCGGTTTGAACGCGACGAACATGGCCATCCTGGTCGGGCAAAAGCTGAGCGGCGCCCTTGGCGCCGTCGTCGGGATTCTCGGGATTTGCCTGCCGGGTAGCGTGCTGATGTTCATTGTCGGCATTGTCTACAGGTCGCATGGCGACCACGCATGGGCCACGGGCGCGCTGAAGGGGGTAGCCGCTGCCGCAGTCGGATTGGTGCTCTCCACCGTCGTGCAATTGAGTAAAAGATCGCTCGAGCAACGGGGCGACTACCTGTTCCTGGCTCTGACCGTGCTTGCCGTCGACCTCATGCACCTTTCCGTTCTGCTGGCGCTGGTTGGCGTAGGCCTTCTGGCAGTTCTCTGGCATCGGCCAATCGACACCAACATGGAGGAGCAGCCATGAGCGATCTTCCAGCCCTTATTCGGGTGTTCGCCTATCTCTCACTATTGACCGTCGGCGGCGGCATGGCGGCGTATCCGGAGATGAAAACGCTGACCGTCGACGTCCATCAGTGGCTAACCTCCCCGCAACTGGTGCACCTGTACAGCGTCGGCCAGCTGGCTCCCGGCCCCAACATGATGATGATCGTTCCCATCGGGGACTGGGTCGGCGGTCCGCTGGGCGCGATCCTGGTGCTGATAGCGTTTTTCGGGCCGACGGCTGTGTTGACGTTTGCCGTCGGTCGCTTCTGGACGAAGCTCGAGACGTGGCCGTGGCGGACGTCCATCCAGCAAGGACTTGCACCGGTCTCCATCGGCCTTCTTCTGGCCGGTTGCTTTACCCTGGCCAAATCCGCTGTCTTCGGGCTTGAAACCGCTGCGATCGCAGCAGGCGTCCTGTTGATCCTTCTGCAAACCAAAATCAATCCGGCACTCTTGGTGCTGGGTGGGGCGGTGATCGGCGTCCTTTCGCTTGAGTGATGGTGGGCGAGGCTGCGCCGCTTTGATGAGGGGCGAACTGTCAGAGGCCACGAATCCTTCTCCCAAATAGTACGAGGGGCCGTGCTTCGCTGCCAAGATGAGATCGCCAGATCGTGTTTCCGCTCCGAGACATCCTCGCCCGTTAGTGAGCCGTCCGATGATAGAGGCGCACCGCGCTGTTTGGTCTCTTCCTGCAATAGAGCCGCCGAATATTCGATCGAGTGGGGATGCCATAGCCAGATCGAACGTGGAGCGGTAGTTTGCGGAAGTATGGCGACGGGCAACCAAGTGAGGCGTTTCTGGTGCAGTGACCCAATCCGCGGCGAAACCTGATAAGCCAGCCTCTGATTAATTGGTGGTCCCGGCAGGACTCGAACCTGCAACCAGACCGTTATGAGCGACGGGAAATAGAGCAGCTTCATTGATTTCCCTGCGTTTTCGGTTGAATTCGATCGCGTTTGTTGTGTTTCGGTGAAGTCCTTCCTGGCGCGAAACTGGTGCGGTCCGCGGGGACGTTTGGCCACCGGCTGCCTTTGATTTCACCTGGATAGGGAGTACCGTGCCGCTTTCCACGCGGCGCGAGGATCCTGTTTGACATGGCGGTCGAGCAGTGGCTGCGAAATTTGGGATTGGCCCAGTACGCCAAGGCGTTTGCCGAAAACGATATCGATTTCGACGTTATCAGCGGGCTCACTGAAGCGGATCTCAAAGAACTTGGCGTGGCCTCGCTGGGTCACCGCAAGCGGCTGCTCGCTGCAATAGGCGAACTACAAATTGCATCGCCGTCGAACGTCTCGCCGACAGCCGACCGTACGGCCGGCGAGCGCCGTCAGGTCACGGTCCTGTTTGCCGATCTATGCGGGTTCACAAGCCTGTCTCGATCGCTCGATCCTGAGGAAATCCGTGAACTGGTAGCTCGGTTTACTGCTCAGGTGGATGGCATCGTCATCGGCTACGGAGGCACGGTCGACAAACATATCGGCGATGCGGTGATGGCGCTGTTCGGCGCGCCGCGGGCGCATGACGACGACTCCCTGCGCGCGGCACGAGCTGCCCTCGACGTTCATGCAGCCCTCGCCCGGATCAGTGACGCATCTCTCCGCCCATTACAGGCCCATATCGGTATTGCCAGCGGGGAAGTGGTGGCCGGCACGCTGAGCCGCGTCGAAGCGCATGACTACACGGTTCTTGGCGACAGCGTGAACCTGGCAGCGCGGCTGGTCGCGCTCGCCGGAGCGGGCGAGACGCTGCTGTCCGAAGGTGTCTATCGGGCTCTCTCCGATCGCGCGTTGTGCGAGGCGCTGGGGAAAACGGACGTGAAGGGTTTCGATGCACCGGTGCACATCTGGCGGCTGGTCGGTCTGTCGACCGACGCAGCGCCCGCTCACCGCAGCGCCTTTGTCGGACGGGTGGCGGAACTCGAGCAGTTCAAGGGCATACTAGCAGCAACGGTTGCGCGACGCAGTGGGCAGATTGTCTATGTGCGCGGTGAGGCCGGGATTGGAAAGACGCGCCTTGTCGAGGAGATGCGCCGTATCGCAGAGGCAAATGGCTTCACCGCTCACCGCGGCCTGGTCCTGGATTTTGGGGTAGGCAAAGGACAGGATGCGGTTCGCGCGTTGCTCGTCAGCCTTCTTGGTCTTTCACCCGCATCCGGAAGCGAGGCCAGGCTGCAGAAGGTCGATGATCTGGTCGCGGCGAACGTCGTGCCTGCTGAGCGTCTTGCATTTCTGTACGATCTTCTCGATCTCCCGCAAACCGGTGAATGGCGTACGCTTTATGACGCAATGGATAACACCGCACGGAACCGCGGCAGGCGAGCGGTGGCCGCCGCTGTCGCGGCGCATGCCTGTGCTGAGAAGCCGACCTTTATCGTCGTAGAGGACCTTCATTGGGCTGATCCGCAGCTCCTCGGGCATCTCTCGGCATTTGCGTCAGCGGTGGCGGACGGGCCGGGTCTCTTGATGATGACATCGCGTATCGAAGGCGACCCTGTCGATGCAGCGTGGCGTGCTGGCTGTCGCGGCACTCCATTCGCAACGATTGATCTCGGTCCGCTGCGTCGGGAGGAGGCGCTCAATCTCGCGGGCAGCTTCATGGACGCGACCCAGCGCGTCGCGGCTGCCTGCATCGAGCGTGCCGGCGGCAACCCGCTGTTCCTGGAGCAGTTGTTGCGCAACGCGGAGGAAGGTACGGCAGATGCCGTCCCTCCGTCGATTCAAAGCCTCGTGCTGGCACGCATGGACCGCCTCAATGCTTCCGACCGCTACGCGTTTCAAGCCGCGGCGGTCATCGGCCAACGTTTCTCTCTCGCTCTGCTGCGGCACCTCATCGGCGATCCGTCCTACGTCTGCACTGGTCTCATCAGCAACGCTCTCGTCCTGCCGGAAGGCGACGATTTCCTCTTCGCGCATGCACTAATCCAGGAAGGGGCCTATTCGTCACTGCTTCGGTCCAGCCGGAAAGATCTGCATCTTCGTGCCGGAGAATGGTTTGCAGGGCAGGATCTGGTTTTACATGCGCAGCACCTGGATCGCGCCGAGGACGGTCGAGCGCCAAGCGCTTATCTCGAGGCGGCGACGGCTCAACGCGCCGACTACCATATCGATGCGGCGATGCGCTTGGCCGATCGCGGACTCCAGATCGCGCGCGCGGATTCCGATCGCCACGCGCTGATCTGCCTGCGCGGCGAATTGCAGCGCGACCTTGGCGATGTCTCTTCCTCGATCGCTTCCTACCGGCTGGCAGTGTCCGCATCATCTGACGAAACCGCGCGATGCCGGGCGCGGCTCGGGCTGGCCGAGGGCTTGCGCGTCAACGAGGGCCTTAACGAGGCGCTTGAATTGCTCGACGACGCGCAGGACGTCGCCGAGCGCCATGACATGGTGAACGAGCTTGCGCGACTGCACCATTTGCGGGGAAATATTTTCTTTCCAATGGGTAACATCGAGGGCTGCCGAAGGGAGCATGAGCGAGGTCTCGAATATGCAGCCCGATCGGGCTCGCCGGAAGCCGAGGCACGCGCGCTCGGCGGCCTGGCGGATGCGGCTTACGCGCAGGGCATGATGCGCACGGCTTTTGACTACTTCAGCCGATGCGTCGCGCTTTGCCAACAGCACGGCTTTGGCCGTATCGAAGTGGCAAACCGCTCGATGGTCGGATTCAGCCGCATCTACCTTGGCGAACCCCGGCAGGCGCGCGAGGACGGCGAGGCCGCTGCCCGGCTGGCTGCGCTCGTCGGCCAACCCCGCGCCGAATTGCTCGGCGAGACGGCGAGGGTTTTCGCCTGCTACGAGCTCGGCGACTACGAGATGATGCAGGGCTATCTGGATCGGTCAATGCGGCTCGCCCATCAGCTCGGCGCAAGGCGCTTCGAAGCCCAGGGCCTGGAGATGCAGGCGCGCTTGTATCTCGATACTGGCCGGAGAGCCGAAGCTGAGACGATGCTGCGCGAAGCACTGGCGATCTGCAAGGAGGCCGGAACGCAGTTTTGTGGTCCCAAGGTCACCAGCGCCCTGAGCCGGGCGGTCGAGGGCTCCACGGAACGCCGGGATCTGCTGGCGGAAGGCAAGACAATGCTCGCCCGCGGTACCGTCGGGCACAATTACCTGTGGTTCTATCGCGATGCCATCGAGGGCCTTTTGTCGTCAGGTGACGCTAAAAGCGCGCTCGAATATGTCAGTGCGCTCGAAGAATATACGCGCGCCGAGCCCCTGCCGTGGGCGCACGCATTTGCGGCTCGCGGTCGCGCGCTCGCCGCTGCGTTGCGCGGTGCCGCCAACGAGGTCCAAAGAGGCGAGCTTCTTCGCGTCCGAAGTACGCTCGCGAGCGCGGGTTTGGCGGCCTTCTTGCCAATGGTCGACGCAGCCCTGGCAAAGTAAGTCGTGGTCTCGCTGCAGTTTCGATCGTTGCGACCGCCCGGAAAATGCGCGTGTCCAGCGACCAGCACCAGCACGCCGGCGTCGGCTCCTGGCCTTGCCTGACCTGCGCGTTGAAGGTCGCGGTAGCGTGTGGAGTGAAGCTGCTCCTGTCTCTGATGTCGATGCTCAGCTTCGACCGAAAGCAAGTACGTCCTCCGGGCGACGCAGGGTGCGCCGCGCTGCTTAGGGTCAAGTTGCGACTTCGCGATAAGGGCCGCCATCGCTGCGGAGCGAACATTGCGAAGCCAACAAAGATCCGGGGAAGAATGGCAATCGCAAGAAACTGTCATCGCGGCGTCAACTGACGGCGACAGATTGCCGCAGTCTCAGCGAAGGCAATCTTCATCTTATCAAATAAAGACAGGGGCGAACGCATGCGTGGTTTTCGTGACTATTTCTTGTCAACTGCCGCGATCGCAGCGGCGACGCTCGCTTGCGGCGTCATGGTTGCGCAAGCGGATGACGACGGTGGGCATTCGCGCCGACATGGCTACAAGCACGTGCTGCTGATCAGCGTCGACGGCATGCACGCCATCGATTTGAAGCGTTGGGTCGAAAGCCGCCCTGGCGGCAACTTCGCCCATCTCACCAACAACGGCGTCGTCTATCCCAATGCTTATACCACCGCTCCGTCGGACAGCTATCCCGGCATGCTCGCACAGGTTTCCGGCGCCACGCCGAAGGTCGGCGGCCTGTTCTATGACGACAGCTATGACCGCACCGAATATCCCGCCAAGGCCTTCTACACCAGCCAGGGTCTTGAGGACCCGGGTTGCGTAGGTGCGGCTGGAACCGAGCTCACCAACTTCGAAGCGCTCGACAAGAGCTTCGATTACTCCAGCGGGCTGGCAGCGGATTACACGGGCGGCGGCACGCTAGGTCAGGTTTACACGCAGCTCGATCCGGACCACATGCAGCGCAAGCTGGTCAACGGCCAATGCGTCCCGGTCTATCCCCACGAATATGTGCGTACCAACACGATCTTCGAGGTCATCAAGGCGGCCGGAATGCGCACGGCCTGGTCCGACAAGCATCCTGCCTACGAGGACCTGGCGGGCCCGTCGGGCAAGGGCCTCGACGAACTCTTTGCGCCGGAGATCAATTCGCAGGACACGCTCGATGCCGGCGCTAAGGCTGGCGACGACTACACCAAAAGCTATACCGGCGTCCGCTCTTACGACTCGCTGAAAGTGCAGGCGGTGTTGAACTGGATCGACGGCTATGACGGCACGCGAACTCAACATCAATCCGTCCCCGCGATCTTCGGCATGAACTTCCAAGCGGTCAGCGTTGGCCAGAAACTCGCCAAAGCGGGCAACGCGGATACCGACAAGTCGCTGATCGGCGGGTATGCCGACACGCAGGCGACGCCCGGCAATGCGCTCACGCTGCAATTCCAGTTCGTGGACGACGCGCTCGGCAAGTTCATCAACGAGCTCAAGACGCAGAACCTCTACGATTCGACGCTGATCATCGTCAGTGCCAAGCATGGCCAGTCGCCGATCAACATCAAGGACCGCGTGGCGATCTCCGACGCGCTGTATGGCAAGGCGCCCGGTTTCGGTGCCAACGGCTTCGAGATCTGCGACGACGAGGCGCTGGTCTGGTTGTCGCCGGAAATGCAACAGGCGACCAATCCGGCGACCGGCAATCCCTACTATTCAGATGCCAAGGCCTACATTCTGGCCCATGCAGCTGATCTGCATATCCAGAAGCTCCTCGACCGCGACGAACTGACCAAGCTCTACGAAGATCCGTTCCGCAACAGCCGGGTGCCGGACTTTATCGCCATCACCGATCATGGCGTCATCTGCACCGGCGGTAGCAAGCTTGCCGAGCATGGTGGCTTCTCCAAGGACGATCGAAATGTGCTGCTGTTGGTCTCCTCGCCTCGGATCAAGCACGCGAAGGTCGTCGAGGACACCGCCTTCACCACCCAGATCGCGCCGACGATCCTCGATGCGCTCGACCTCGATCCGCGCAGCCTCCAGGCGGTCCGGGAAGAAGGTGTCGAGGTCCTGAAGTAAAACTGAAGCCGCCGGGTCGTCTCAACGCCGGGCCCCCTTCAGAGCAAGAAAGCTGTCCCGCCCCGTGCCGCGTGGCGGGACAGTCGCTTTCAGCATGCGGCGCGCGCAATGAGAGCTGCTGAGCAGAATTTCCACGTCGCGCATCGCCTCGACCGCCATGGTGCGGGAATCCGGATGGAGTTTGCCACCTCGACGCCCGAGACGATTGCGGATGCGATGGTCGCCGCTCTAAAAAGACCGGTGCAGTTCGCCCGTCGAGGCCGACCGTGCTGAGCGCGCCGCCCGCGTGTTGGTCGATCTGACGTAGGCCTCAGTGTTCTTGTTTGAGGGAGGCAAATATGAGTGATGCCGCTCCATTGCTCGCACTGGAACAAATCCGTGACGCGCGAAGGGTGCTGACCATCGGTGGACTGCCGCGGACTCCCTGCCTGGAGTTGCACGACGGCCGACGGAGGGCAGGTCGCCTGCTCGCGAAGGCGGAAAATCTCCTGCCGACGGGATCGTTCAAGATCCGTGGCGCGACCTGCCGTATCTCCAGATTGTCGCAGGAGGAGAAGCGACGCGGCGTCATCGCCTATTCCACCGGCAACCATGCTCAGGCGGTTGCAAAGGCTGCACGCGATCAGGGGCTACCCGCGACAATCGTCATGTCGCCCGACGTGCCCGCGACGAAAGTTGCGGCCACTGAGCGCTGGGGTGCGCAGGTGGTCAATGCGGCGCCGAGCTCCGAAGCGCGACGGAAGCTCGCTGAACAACTCGCGGCCGAGCGGGGCGTCGTGATCGTCCCACCCTATGACGATCTGACCGTCATTGCAGGACAAGGCACGATCGGTCTCGAACTGATCGAGGATTTGCCGCTTTCGATGCCGACGACCGTCTATGTGCCTATTGGCGGCGGCGGTCTCGTCTCGGGTATCGCCGCGGCGTTGAAGCAGACGCGGCCTGAAATCCGGGTCGTCGGTGTGGAGCCAGAGAGCGAGAACGACGCCTTTCTTTCCTTTCGCGAGGGACGCATCATTCCGCTGCCCGGCCCGAGCGGCAGCATCGCTGATGCCATCAAGGTTCAGCAATTGGGCAAGCTGACTTTTCCGCTGATCCGTCATTTCGTCGACGACGTCGAGCTGGTCAGCGAGGCCGAGATCGCCGGCGCCGTAGTCATTGCCGCAGAGGAGATGAAAATGATCGTCGAACCTGGCGGCGCTGTTGGACTTGCCGCCGCCGCCAGGGCTGCGCAAACCCGTCCCGGGCAATATGTTGCGGTTCTCGGCGGCGGCAACATGCCGATAGAACGTCTTGAGGACATGCGCGCGCTTGCCGGCCGCCGGCCAGTGACCGCGCTCGCCAGCGGTCCCGATCGAAACTAGTCGTGGGTCTCCCCCGCGTAGTCCGTCTTTTGCATCGAAGGACGTTGCAGGAAGGCTCTGTACCAATGCGAAAGTCTTGGCCGTCCTTGACAGAATTCGGGCAGCCGGCGGAATTCCAGCCAGGCGAGGGCCGTTGCGAGCGCGATGTGTCCAATATGGATGGGATCATCGAGCCCAGGATCGCGCTCGACAAAATCGCAGCTTTCGATGAGCTTTATCGTCATCCCGTCGGCAATCGGCTTGTATCTCAACGGTTCGGGCCGCCGCTCGGTTTCCCAACGCAGGGCAATGCCAGCGTCGCAAAGGCCATGGGCGAGGGCCTGAAGGCGCAGGGCGGCACGCCGCGCACCGCAAAACCGCGTCCGCATCATCGAAGTCATCAAAGCCATGATACTGGAGGCAACCGGTTCGCAGGCCGATGTGCAGCGCCTGTGCGGGCTCGCGGGCCTGCCGCGCGCGACGTATTACCGGCACCTTGCCGGACGCAATGAGGAGACGGCTGAGTGCGAGCTGCGTGACCTTATCCAGTGCATTTGCCTCAAGCACCGCTTCTATGGCTATCGGCGCGTGACAGCCACCCTCAGGCGGCAGGGCATGGTGGTGAATGCCAAGAAAGTTCAGCGGTTTATGAGCGAAGACAATCTCCTGGCCCAGCGCAAGGCGCCATTCCTGAAGCCGCCCACAGAGCGCCCCTCGGGCTTTCTCATTGTACCGAATTTGGTGCGCGGCCTGGTGCCATCAGCGCCCGATCAAATCTGGGTCGCCGACATCACCTATGTGCATCTCGCCAAGGCCTTCGCCTATCTCGCCGTCATCCTCGACGCGTTCTCGCGCAAGGCCGTGGGCTGGGCTTTTGAGGATACGCTCGACGCCTCGCTCGCCATTGCCGCGCTGAACATAGCCCTCGACGCCCGCAAGCCGAAGCCAGGCAGCCTGATCCATCACTCCGATCGCGGCGTGCAGTACGCTTCCATCGCCTATCGCCAGAGGCTCGCCGAACACAACATCACCATGAGTAGGCCCGGAAATCCCTTCGACAACGCCAAGGCGGAAAGCTTCATGAAGACGCTAAAGACGGAGGAGATCAACGCTTCCGCCTTCGCTGACATCAAGGAGGCCCGCCGCCGCATCAATGGCTTCATCGCAGACGTCTACAACAAGGAGCGGCTGCACTCGGCGCTCGGATACCAATCGCCCCTTGAGTTCGAAACCGTGTTCGCGCAAAACAAGGCACGATAACGCATCATGGCAACCGCACTGTCACAGAAATTATCGTGTCTCATTCCAGGGGTGCAGTCCAACACTGTCGCCGTAATTCTGATTGTGCTCTAGAATCGCTTACATGCCAACCGACATGGCCAACCAACATGGATAAGCCCGAGGCTGACATCTGGCCGTTGCCCAAGTTCAACGCCGGCGATGGTAAGGCTCTGCATGCGGTCGGCGTCATCTCCCTGACGTTTGTTCAGTTTGAACGGGGCGTCGACAATCTGTTCCTGCACCACCCCGCGCATGGTCAAATATCGAGAGATCTTCTGCATCACTATTTTTATTCGCTCAACGAGCAGCAGCGTCCAAGTGTCACGAGGAAATTCTATCGCGAGCAAGAAGCTGATCCGTTGGTGGTTAAGGCGACGGAGAATGTTCTTGAGTTTTTCGACTGGGCCCATGATGCGAGAAACAAAATCTTGCACTCAGAACTCTATCCAGCCGCTTTTGGAGGGAGGCACGACACGTTCTATCTCACCAAGCGCGCTGGGAAACGTGATTCAGGCTCAATTTACCTAGCTTTCAAAGTTCATGAGCTGAGGGACGTCGCAGAAAAGATGCGCGCCGGGGTCGTCGCGGCGGCGGAAATCAATATCCATGTGCGCTACCGCGACGTCGATCCCCTTAAGATTGAGCGGTCCTTGCGGGTGTATGCGGTCAAGCCGCCTTCTTTCACGTTGTTGCCTATCCCGGGAAAAATCAAAGCAACAGAGACGCCCTAGTTCTACCTGGCAGGGCTGGTTTCTTTTGATCGGACGGCGTTACCTATGGCGCCGCAACGACGGATTCCGCCGAGTCCGGCCGAAGTCATTGAGTGCACTGTCACCGCAATTGCCGCAATCCAGGCAGTTCGCGAATCGACTTGTATCCGCGGAGGTTTTTACTACCCGGCCTAAGGTGTTGAGGCAGGTCCTTCCAGCCGAGGCGTAACAACGCGAACGAGCTCGGCAAGCGCCCCCGTCGCCGCTGACACTTCATACTCGTTGACGGCAGTGTTATGAACAAGAACGACTGCACCAACGACATCCTTCTCGTGAAGATACAGTGCCACCTGCGTAATGGCGCGGAGCACCACGGCCTTTTTACTTAACTTGGCGGTCATACGCTTGAGTTCGATCACAACCTTTTCGGTGTCGCGACTGATAACGATATCGGCTTCGCTGCTAGCGAAGCGCTTATTTTGTTCTACGGTCAGCCCTGACACCTGCGCCAAGTCTGCGGATAAATATCCGGCGAGAGCACCTTCAAGACGATAATAATCGTGCGCTGGAGAAACTGTTTTCCCGATCGGATCGATATGGGATTCCGCGAAGGCTAGAACTCGTTGAGTAACGAGTTCTAGGAGGGGTTTATTTTTTTGATGGAGCGAAATTTGTTCTGCCGGAGTCGCGGCGGCGGCTGCATCGAAAGCGATTTTGCTGTCGATTTGATCGCAGAGCACGATTGCGAATGTCGTGACGGAGACAATAGCGAGGAGTGCCTCGTCTTCATCGAAATCCAGCGTGTAGTCGTGCGCCGAAGGATTTCTCCACTCCTGTCGGTAGCGCGTGAATTGATCTAAAACCTTTTTCCGTAGCAGATTCCCTTCGCTCAGAAATTTTTCGATGTCGAAGGGTCTCACGTGGTCTGGGTTTTGACCGGCAATGACCCGATAAGCTTCCTTGATACTTCCTTCGAAGGCTTGGTTGCATCGAAATATGACATCGGTAAAAAGTGTTTCGTCTGGCTCAGCCTGGCCTCTCAAGAAGTGACGTACCGCCGCATCGATGTGCGATTTTACTGCACGCAGGCCAGTGTCATGAGCGCCTGAGGGTAACCCTCTGATTTTGGTGTCGAGAATGTCTTGGATGTCCATGTCCAGGCCAGTTTTAATGCACACTACACCCAGGGCAATAATTGGTGGGCCCGGCAGGACTCGAACCTGCAACCAGACCGTTATGAGCGGCCGGCTCTAACCATTGAGCTACAGGCCCCGCCGCGAGGCGGCCGCGGGAGGCGCGGCCGGCAACGGTGCGCCGTCCGTTTACAGGGCCCGAGCCGAGGGTGCAATGCCGGGCCCCTGGTCGTCCAAAGCATCGCCGCTGCTCGGAAAGTGAGCCTCGTCCGGTCGTTTGCGGATTGCTGGCGATCTTGTAATTGTGCCGCTGTTTTGCCCGACGTGTCAAATGTCTCGCGGCCGCTTGCATCGTTCCGGCAAGCCGCCATTTTTACTTTGCATGGGGTTGTTTTCGATATTTTTGATGGGGGCTAGACGACCGCGACAAGCGCGGCCGTCTCACAGACGGCCGGGCAATGCCGGCCCTAGTCGACCGAAACGCCGGCGAATTCGACCACCTTGCGCCATTTCTCGGTCTCATCCGTGACCAGCTTGCCGAACTCGGCCGGGGTCATCGGCTTCGGGATGCCGCCGGTCTCGGCAAGGCGCGCCACCAGCTTCGGGTCCTTCAAGGCCTCGCCGACGGCCTTGTTGAGGATCTCGATGACGTCCGGCGGCGTGCCCTTCGGCGCGGATATGCCGTAGAAGCCGACCGATTCGAATCCCGGCACGGTCTCCGCGATCGCAGGCACGTCGGTCACGCCCGGCCAGCGCTGCGGCGAGGTCACGCCAAGCGCGCGGACATTGCCGCCGCGTGCCTGTTCCAGCGCGGAGGGCAGGTTGTCGAAGATGAGCTGCACCTTGTTGGAGATGATGTCGGGGAAGGCGATCGCCGAGCCGCGATAGGGCACGTGCACCATGTCGCACTTGGTCATCACCTTGAACAGCTCCGCCGACATGTGCACCGAGGTGCCGTTGCCGGAGGAAGCGAACGAGATCTTGCCGGGATTGGCCTTGCAGTAGTCGATGAACTCCTGGACGGTCTTCGCCGGCATCGCGTTGGAGACGACCAGCATGTTGGTGAGCTGCATGATGCTCGCAACCGGCACGGTGTCGCGCAGGAAGTCGTAGGGCAGCTTCTTGTAGAGCGAGGTCGAGATCGCGTTGTTGGGCGCGACGAACAGCAGCGTGTAGCCGTCCGCGGGCGAGTTGATCGCGGCGGCGGCCGCGATGTTGCCGCCGGAGCCGGTGCGGTTCTCGACGATGAACTGCTGGCCGAGATGGTCCGACAGCCATTGCGCCATGATCCGCGCCACGATGTCGACCGGGCCGCCGGCGGCAAATCCGATCAGCCAGTGCACGGGGCGGTTGGGGTAGTCGGCGGCGGTGGCGGGAGGTGCGGCGCTGAAAAGGCTTGAAAGGAATACGAGACCGAAAAAACCGTTACGCAGAATTCGCAGCATGATGCCTCCCATTGCTTTATTGTCGTTGCTTGCATGCTTTCATAAAATCCGGCCGCTGCCTACATCATCTCAAGTTCATGTTGACGCGGGCGGAGCCGGAGCGACCATGAGATTCGCATTTTCCATCTTCGTCGGCGCGGTGCTGCTCATCGGCCCCGCCGCGGCCCAAACCGGAGACAAGGCCATTCCGACCACGACGATCAGCCTCGGCACTGCGACGCCGGGCGGCGGCTTCCCGCTCTATGGCAACGCGTTTGCGGAGGTGATGAACGCGGCCGATACACAGCTCACCATCGCCCCGCGCAACACCAAGGGCAGCAACGAGAACATTCCGCTCCTGGAGAAGGGCGAGCTCGATCTCGCCTTGGTCGCGGGCGAGCCGGCCTACGAGGCCTTTGCCGGCATCGGCCGGGCGCCGGCGCGGCTGAAAATCCTCACGGCGATCTATTCCAACCCCGGCATGTTCGTGGTGCGGGCGGACAGTCCCTACAAGACCATTCACGATCTCGTCGGCCAGCCGGTCGCATTCGGCGCCAGGGGCTCGGGCCTGCCGATCCTGGCGCGCTACGTGCTCGACGGGATCGGCCTGAAACAGGACGAAGATTTCAAGGCGATCTATCTCGATCGCGCCGGTGATGGGCCCGCGATGGTCGATGACGGCCGGGTCGCGGCGCTCTGGGGCGCCGGCATCGGCTGGCCCGGATTCGCGGCGGTCGCTTCCAGCGCATCCGGGGCGCGCTTCATCGCGCCGAGCAGTGAGGAGATCGCGCGCATCCGCGCCAAGCATTCCTTCCTGAAGCCGCTGACCGTGCCGGCCGGCAGCTACCCGAAGCAGACCGAGCCGATCGCCTCGCTCGGCTCCTGGAGTTTTGTGCTGACGCGCGAGGACCTGCCCGACGATGTCGCCTATCGGCTGGCGAAGACGCTGCATGGCGCGGAAGTGACGTTCTGCAAGAAGCTGGCGCAGGCCTGCGAGACCACGGCTGTGAACACGGTCGCCGCGGCCCCGAAGCCGGAGCTGATTCATCCGGGTGTGATGAAGTATTTCCGCGAGATTGGCGTGGTGAAGTGACGGTCGCTTTAAGCGACCGTCATTCCGGGGCGCGTCGAAGACGCGAACCCGGAATCTCGAGATTCCGGGTTCGGTCCTGCGGACCGCCCCGGAATGACTGCCTAGCGCGTCACTTCTTCACCATCGCACACGCCGGATCCGGCGGCCCGAACGCCTTGTCGCCCGAAATGGTCGTGAGGATCTTGTAATAGTCCCACGGATATTTGCTCTCCTCCGGCGACTTGACCTGCACCAGCCAGAGGTCGTGCACCATCAGATTGTCCTCGCGCAGCTTGCCGTTGCGCGCGAAGAAGTCCTCGATCGGCTTCTCGCGCATCTTGGCTGCGACCTTCAGGGGATCGTCGGTGCCGGTCTCCTTGATCGCGTTGAGATAGTGCATCACGGAGGAATAGACGCCGGCCTGCCACATCGTCGGCATCTGCTTCATCTTGGCGAAGTAGCGCTTCGACCATTCGCGGGTCTTGTCGTCCATGTCCCAATAGAAGGACGTGGTCAGCAACAGGCCTTGCGCTGCCTGCAGGCCAATGCCGTGGATGTCGGTGATCAGCGCGAGCAGTGCCGCCATCTGCTGGCCGCCCTTGAACACGCCGAACTCGGTGCCGGTCTTGATCTCGTTCATGTTGTTGGGCGGGCCGGCCGCGATACCGATGATCTTGGCCTTGGAGGCCTGCGCCTGGAGCACGAAGGAGGAGAGGTCTGGCGTCGCCAGCGGCGGCCGCACCGAGCCCAGCACCTTGCCGCCATTGGCGGTGACGACCGTAGAGGCGTCGCGCTCCAGCGAATGGCCGAAGGCGTAGTCGTCGGTGATGAAGAACCAGCTGTCGCCGCCGCGCTTGACCACCGCATCCGCCGTGCCGACGGCGAGCGCGCGGGTGTCGAACACCCACTGGATCGCGTAAGGCGAGCAGAATTTTCCGTGGAAGTCGGCCGTGCCGGTGGAGTGCGTGATGAACAGCCGCTTCTTCTCGTTGGCGATGTTCTGCACCGCGAGCCCGACCGCCGAGACCGGGACGTCGACGATCAGGTCGACCTGGTCGACGTCGTACCAGCGCCGCGCGATCGCGCCGCCGATGTCGGCCTTGAGCTGGTGGTCGCCGACGACGACGCTGATCGGCTTGCCCAGCACCTTGCCGCCGAAATCGTCGATCGCCATCTGCGCCGCCGTCACCGAGCCCTGGCCGGTTGGCGCCGAAGCCGGGCCGTTCATGTCGGTGAGCACGCCGATCTTGACCACGTCGTCGGAAATCTGCGCCGACGCCGCGCCCGGCACCAGCGCCGCCGCGAAGGCGACCGCGACCGGCAGTCCAAATCTGGTTGGATTCACGCTTGTCCTCCCTCATCGGCTCGTTGGCCGCTGTTGCCATTGCGCCGGGTATGGCCCGGCTGAATTGGTTTCTTTTGCAACTATTCGAGGGCGGGCGTCAACGTCAGGCCGCGAAGCGGATTTGTCCCGCAGGCGAGGGATCGTAGCCGGTCAGCTCCTCGGCGCGCTGGCGCAGCCGCTGTTCGCCGAGGAACCGGACCAACGCCTGCATGGCGGGGCGGAAATAGCTGCGCTGCCGCATCGCGAGATCGAAATTTTCCCAGACCAGCGGCACGAAATCGAGGCCGGCGCCACGGGCTGCGGAGCGTGTCGCCACACCGCAATCGGCATGGCCGGCGCGGATCGCGGCGGCTAGGTCCGGGCCGGTGAGGCATGGCGTCTCCAGCCGGCGCAGATCCTTGAGGGAGGCGCCGGCGCGCTTCAGGAGCACGTCGAGCAGCATTTGCGCGCCTGCGCCCTGTTGCCGCACCGCCATCCTGGCGCCGAGTGCAAGGACGTCGGACAGGCTCTGGAGCCGCTTGGGATTACCAGCCGGCAGCACGATGCCCTGCTCGCGGCGCACCAGCCCCACCAGCACCGCGTCATGCAGGTCCGTTGCGGCCCGCAGCGCCGCGACATTGGCATCGCCGGCCAGATTGTCGGAGGCATCGAGGCTATGGAAATGCACCGCCGCGGCGATGACCTCGTCCCGCTGCAGGCGCTCGAGCCCGCGCGCGGTGCCTTCGTTCAGGGAGGCGAGCCCCGAGCCGGATTCCCGCGAGGCCCATTCCAGCAGATCGTCCTGGCTGCCGCCCACGATCAGCGGCGGCTCGGCCGCCAGCATCCCGGCCGGGCGCGCCAGCCCCGACAGCACCCAGAGGTCGAGCTCATGCCGGGGGAACAGCCATTTCCCCGTTACCTTGCTGCAGGGGATCGCGCCGGTGGTGACGAGCTCGTAGAGCTTGCGCTCCCCAAGCCGGAGGTAATCGGCGGCTTCGCTGGTCGTCAGGAAGTCCATTCTGCATTCCTACGCAAATTCTTGATTCTTTTTTGGCATTTGACGCAAGCTGGAATTTCTGCAGATCAATATGGGTCCGGTGGAACCATGCCCGATCATCTCAGTGCTTTGCAACTCATCCTGGCCGGCGATCCGGCCCTGTTCGCGATCGTACGGCTCTCACTTGGTGTGAGCCTTGCGGCCGTCGCGCTGGCGGCCGCGATCGGCATGCCCATTGGCGCGTTGCTGGCGCTTACGCGCTTTCCGGGACGGCCGGCCCTGGTGGTGCTGCTCAACGCGATGATGGGGCTGCCGCCGGTCGTGGTCGGGCTCGCGCTCTACCTCCTGCTGTCGCGTTCGGGGCCGCTCGGCGCCTTCGGCATACTGTTCACGCCGGCGGCGATGGTGGTGGCGCAGACGGTGCTGATCCTGCCGATCATCGCCGCGCTGACGCGGCAGACGATCGAGGATCTCTGGGCCGAATATCGCGACGAGCTGAATGCCATGAATGTCGGACCGATCGGCCGCATGACGACGCTGCTGTGGGATGCGCGCTTCAGCCTGCTCACCGCGCTGCTCGCCGGTTTCGGCCGCGCGGCGGCGGAGGTCGGCGCGGTCATGATCGTCGGCGGCAATATCGACGGCTTTACCCGCACCATGACGACCACGGTGGCGCTCGAGACCTCCAAGGGTAACCTTCCGCTGGCGATGGGACTGGGCGCGATCCTGATCGTGCTGGTGCTCGCCATCAACGCAGCCGCGTGGGGCACCCGCGTCTGGTCGCAACGATTGACGGGATGAACATGCGTGCGCCGGTGACCGATCTTCCCCTGGTTCTCGATGGCGTCGCGCTGCAGGCCGGCGCGACCATACTTCTCAACGACATCAGCCTGACGATCGCACCGGGCGTTCCGACCCTGATCGTCGGTCCGAATGGGTCCGGCAAGACCAGCCTGCTTCGGCTCTGCATGGGACTGAGCGCACCGACCGGGGGGCGCATCACCTGGGGCGGCCGGACCGATCCGGCACCGACGCGTCGCGCCTTCGTGTTTCAGCGGCCCGTGATGTTGCGGCGGGCGGCGTCGGCCAACGTGACCTACGCGCTTGCGCAAGCCGGTATGCCGCGGTCGCAGCGGCCGTCGCGCGCGGCGGCTTTGCTGCAACGCGTCGGGCTTGCCGATCTCGCACATCGTCCGGCGCGGCTGCTCTCCGGCGGGGAGCAGCAGCGGCTGGCGCTGGCACGTGCGCTGGCGCGCGATCCCGAGATCCTGCTGCTGGACGAGCCCACCGCCAATCTCGACCCCGCCGCGACGCGCGCGGTGGAAGAGATCGTCATGAGCGCGGCGCAATCGGGCATCAAGATCGTGATGGCGTCGCACGATCTCGGCCAGGTGCGGCGGCTTGCGGGCGAGGTCATCTTCCTCGCGCGTGGGACGCTGTGCGAACGGGCCGCGACGAACGACTTCCTCGATCGTCCGTCGACGCAGGAGGCCCGCGCCTTCCTGCGCGGCGATCTCGTGGTTTGAAATCGGAGCACACTCATGGCTTTTCGCCGCCTGTCCGTGGCACTCGCGCTTCTCGGCAGCCTCGCAGCTAGCATTGCGGCGTCATCCGCCCAGGATCGCTCGATCGTCGTGGCCTCGACGACGTCGACGCAGGATTCCGGCCTGTTCAGCTACCTCCTGCCGATCTTCAAGGCCAAGACCGGCATCGACGTGAAGGTGATCGCGCAGGGCACCGGACAGGCGCTCGACACCGCACGGAGGGGCGACGCCGACGTCGTGTTCGTACACGCCAAGCCGCAGGAGGAGCGGTTCGTCGCCGACGGATTTGGCGTGAAGCGGTTCGACGTGATGTACAATGATTTCGTGCTGATCGGACCGAAGAGCGATCCTGCCGGCGTGAAGGGCAAGGACATCGTCACCGCGCTGAAGGCAATCGAGGCCAAAGGCGCCCCGTTCGTCTCGCGCGGCGACCGCTCCGGCACCCATGCCGCGGAGCTCGCACTGTGGATCGTCGCCGGCATCGACATCGCCAGCGCCAAGGGCCCCTGGTATCGCGAGATCGGCCAGGGCATGGGCGCGGCGCTCAACACCGCGAGTGCGATGAATGCCTACGTGCTGTCCGACCGCGGCACCTGGATCTCCTTCAAGAACCGCGGCGACCTCGACATCGTCGTCGAAGGCGACAAGCGTCTGTTCAACCAGTACGGCGTGATGCTGGTGAACCCTGAGAAGCATCCGGGCGTGAAAAAGGAGCTGGGGCAGACCTTCATCGACTGGCTGATTTCGCCGGAGGGCCAGGCGGCGATCGCCGGCTACAAGATCGACGGGCAGCAATTGTTCTTTCCCAACGCCGACAAGAGCGGCGGCTGACATCCCCGTCGGGAGCGGTTGCCAAACCGGTCGATGCATGGTCCATCATGGCGCATGACCCAGCGCCTGCCGCCATCGCTCACGCCCCTCGACACAGCGCTCGCCGCGCTGCTGGATGGGCTCGAGCCGCTCGCGCCGGTGGAGTTGCCGCTTTCCGAGGCGGCTGGCTGCATCGCGGCCGGGACCCCGTTGCTCACAGCCTATCCACCCCGCGACATTGCAGCCGCTGACGGCTGGGCGCTGTCTGCGAACGATCTCGTCGGCGCGTCCTCCTATTCGCCGCTGCTTCTGGCAAAGACACCGCTGTGGGTGGAGGCTGGCGATGCGATGCCGCAGGGATGCGACTGTGTGCTCGATGCTGACGCGGTCGACGTGTCGGGGCCGCTTGCTCAGGTGTTGGCGGAAGGGTTGCCGGGGCAGGGCGTCAGGCGGGCAGGAAGCGACATCGCCGAACACACGCTTGGCGACACAGAGGGATCTCGAATCGGTGCGGCCGATCTTTTGCTTGCACGCATCGCAGGGGTGGACAGGTTGAGCGTGCGGCGGCCGCGGCTGCGTATCGTCAATATGCCCGGCGCGACGGCGACGATGCACATGATTGCCGAGATGGCGCGCGCAGCGGGACTGCATGTGAGCAGCCACGAGGCCCGCGCGCGCGATGACGCATCGATCGCGGATGCGCTCGATGCCTCGACCAGCGATCTCATCGTGACGATCGGAGGCAGCGGCGTCGGTCGTCGGGATGCTGCCGTTACGGCGCTGGCTCAGCGCGGTGACGTGATCGCCCATGGCCTCGCGCTCCGGCCGGGACGCACGGCCGCGGTCGGGCGGCTCGGAAAAGTTCCCGTCATCGCCTTGCCCGGTTCGCCCGATCACGCACTGGCCGCGTGGCTCGCGCTCGTGTTTCCCATCATTGATCGTCTGTCGGCGCGGCGGCCACGCCGGCCGGTAACCTTGCCGCTCGCCCGCAAGATCGCATCTGGCGTCGGCGTCGCCGAGATTGCGCTGCTGGCGGAAGAGCAGGGCAGGTGGCTGCCGCTCGCGGTCGGTGAATGGCCTTTGCGCGCCATCGCCAACGCGGACGCATGGCTGCTCATTCCCGGCAGCAGCGAGGGATTTGCGGCGGGCACGCAGGTCGATGCCTATCTGATGCGGGAATGATATGGGTTCCGACATGACCGGCATTTCGCAGCCGCAAGATCGCAGCGCGCTCGAACAGGAACAGTTCCTCAAGATCCTGTCGCGCGAGGATGCGCTGGCGCGCTTTGAAGCCGCGCTGTTCCCGCGTGCGATTCCGCACGAGACGCGCAAGCTTGCCGCTGCCCTCGGCGCGGCCTTGGCCGAAGACGTCGTGGCGCCGATCGACGTGCCGCCGTTCGACCGTTCCAATGTCGACGGCTTTGCCGTCCGCTCGGCGGACCTTGTCGCGGCGAGCGAGGGCGCAGCCGTGCGCCTCGCGCTGAACGACGAGACCATTCACTGCGGCGCGGCGCCGACGTTGCAGGTTGCGGCGNGCCGATCGCCACCGGCGGCCCGCTGCCGCGCGGCGCCGACGCCGTCGTCATGGTCGAGCATACGCAGCCGGCCGGATCAGGCGCGATCGATGTCCGTCGTGCCGCCTCGCCCGGACAATTCGTGTCCTATGCAGGCTCCGACATCGCGCGCGGCGAGGCGCTCTTGCGCGCCGGCACCATCATCGGCTCGCGCGAAATCGGCATGCTGGCGGCCTGCGGCATTGCCGAGGTGATCGTCGCGCGAAAGCCGCGCGTCGCAGTCATCTCCACCGGCGACGAGCTTGTGCAGCCCGGGCAGCCGCTCGCGCCCGCCGCGATCTACGACACCAATGGCGCGATCGTCGCCGCCGCGATCGACGAGAACGGCGGCGAGGCGAGCTTCCTCGGTGCCGTTGCCGATGACGAGGCAAAACTCGAATCCGCGATGCGTCGCGCGCTGACCGATGCCGACATGCTGGTGCTGTCAGGTGGCACGTCGAAAGGCGCGGGCGACCTGTCCCATCGCATCATCGGCCGGCTCGGCAAGCCCGGCATCATCGCACATGGCGTGGCGCTGAAGCCGGGCAAACCGCTGTGCCTTGCGGTGTGCGACGGCAAGCCGGTGGTGATCCTTCCGGGCTTCCCGACATCGGCGATGTTCACCTTCCACGACATGATCGTACCGGTGCTGCGGCGAATGGCGGGCCTGCCGCCGCGCTCCGACGCCAAGGTCAGTGCGACCGTGCCGGTGCGCATTGCCTCCGAACTCGGCCGCACCGAGTTCGTGATGGTCTCGCTGGTCGACGGCAAGGGCGGCTTGATCGCCTATCCCTCGGGCAAAGGCTCCGGTGCCATCACGTCTTTCGCGCAGGCCGACGGCTTCCTGCGCATCGATGCGCTTGCCGATCAGATGCCGGCCGGGACCGAGGCCGAGGTGACGCTGTTCACGCCGCATGTCCGCGTGCCCGATCTCGTCATCATTGGCAGCCATTGCACCGGTCTCGATCTCGTCACCGCGCCGCTGGCGCGCGCTGGGCTCGCAGTGCGATCGATCGCGGTCGGCAGCCTCGGTGGACTTGCGGCAGCGCGACGCGGCGAATGCGATCTCGCGCCGATCCATCTGTTCGACGACAAGAGCGGGACCTACAACACGCCCTACCTCGTTCAAGGACTCGAACTCGTGCCGGGCTGGCGCCGTATGCAGGGCATCGTGTTCCGGAACGGCGATGGCCGCTTCGAGGGGCTCGGCGCGAAGGAGGCCGTCGCCGCTGCACTCGCCGATCCCGCCTGCATCATGGTCAACCGTAACCAGGGCGCCGGTACGCGCATCCTGATCGACCGGCTGCTCGGCGGCGCGCGCCCGGAAGGCTATTGGAACCAGCCGCGTTCGCACAATGCCGTTGCCGCCGCGGTTGCCCAGCACCGCGCCGACTGGGGCATGACCATTGCGCCGGTCGCCCATGCTTCCGGCCTCGGTTTCATTCCGCTCGCGGAAGAGCATTATGATTTCGCGCTGGTCACGGTGCGTAAGCAGCGCCCGGCGGTGCAGGCCTTTATCGACGCACTCGGATCGGACGAAGCCCGCACGGCACTTGAGCGTGCCGGATTCAGGCCCGCGTAGACAGATGACGACGCGGCGGTTCAAGCTGCGCGGCAGACAGGGTGGGGGACGCGATGGCAAGGCCGCTTTCGGTTGCGATCGTCGGTGCCGGCATGGGCGGGCTCGCGACCGCCGCAGCGCTCCGGCGCGTCGGCATTGATGTCATGGTCTACGAGCAGGCCTCGCAATTTGCGCGCATCGGTGCCGGCATCCAGATCGGCTGCAATGCCATGAGAGTGCTGCGTGAGCTCGGCCTCGAGCGGCGGATGCGCAGCCAGTCCTTCTATCCGCGCTCCTGGAACAACCGCGATTGGCGGACCGGCGACGTCAAGTTCGACATGATCTTTGGCGAGAGCGCGGAGCAGAAGTTCGGCGCGCCTTATTTGCTTGCGCATCGCGGAGATCTGCACGCGGCATTGGCGAGCGTTGTGCCGGATGATCGCGTGAGGCTCAACCACAAGCTGGTCGGACTCGATGAAACCGGTGACGGCGTTCGCCTGACCTTCGCTGGCGGCACCAGCACGATTGCCGATGCCGTGGTCGGCGCGGACGGTGTGCACTCGGTGGTGCGCGACATCCTGTTCGACACCGCGCCGGTCAGGTTCACCGGCCGCATCGCCTATCGCACCACCTATCCGGCCGCGCTGCTCGGTGACGAGAAAATCGATGACTGCACGAAGTGGTGGGGCGAGGACCGCCACATCGTCATCTACTACGTCAAGCCCGATCGCAGCGAAGTCTATCTGGTCACAAGCCAGCCCGAGCCGGATTTCCGCATCGAGTCCTGGTCGGCGAAAGGTGATGTGCGCGACCTGCGCGCATCGTTCGAGGGCTTTCATCCGCAGGTCGGGCAGGTGCTCGACGCCTGTCCCGACGTGCACAAATGGGCGATCATGGATCGCGACGCGCTGGAGCGCTGGTCGGACGGCAGGGTGACGCTGCTCGGCGATGCCTGCCATCCGATGACGCCCTATATGGCGCAAGGTGCAGCCATGGCGATCGAGGACGCCGCCGTGCTGTCGCGCTGCCTCGACGGCGTCGACCGCGATGGCGTCGCTGATGCGTTTCGCTGTTTCGAAGCGACGCGCAAGGAGCGGACGACGCGGGTGCAGGAGACCTCGCGCGCCAATATCTGGCTGAGGGAGCGGACCGATACGAGCTGGGTCTACGGCTACGACGCCTGGACCGTGCCGCTGGCGGCTTGATCCTGGGATGACTGGCGCGCGCTCTTTCGCTCCTCGGCTTCGGCTAGGAGGCCGCGTCCAGCGCGGCCAGCCGCTCGGCTTCGGCAATGTCTTCGACGGTGTTGGCGTTGAAGAACGGATCGAGCGGTTCGGTCGGCCACGTCACCGTGGCGAGCGGATAGCGCGCGGTCCAGCGGTCGATCTTGCGGAGGTCCTCGACCACCAGCGCATGACGGAGCTCCTCGCGCAAGTCCACGCGCCACAGCCCGATCACTGGGTGCGATTGCTCGCCTGACGCCGCGACCGCAAGCCGCGCGTTTGCCCCGATACACTCTTCATGCAGCCGCGCGACGAGATCACGCGGCAGGAAAGGGCAGTCGCCGGCAGCGCTGAGCACCCATTCGATTCCCGGCCGGTTCGCTGCGGTCCAGTCGAGCGCGGCGAGGATGCCGGCGAGCGGGCCGGGAAAGCCGGGCACGTCGTCGGCGACGACCTGCAAGCCGAATGCGGCAAACCGCGCCGGATCGCCATTGGCGTTGAGGATCAATCCGCTGCACTGGGGCGACAGGCGCGCGATCACGCGCTCCAGAATGGTGCGGCCGCCGATCGTGCGCATCGGCTTGTCGCCGCCGCCCATGCGCCGTGCCAGGCCGCCGGCAAGCAGCACGCCCTGTGTGGGCGGAATCCTAGTCGTCACCGCCTTCACCCTTGCGCTTGTGCTTGGCCGACTCCTCCTCGACGTAAGCGAGGTTCTGGTCGTAGACGATGCGCTCTTCGCCCGACAGCGCGATGAAGCGTTTGCCGCGCGTGCGACCGACCAACGTCAGGCCGACCTGCCGGGCGAGATCGACACCCCAGGCGGTGAAGCCGGAGCGCGACACCAGGATGGGAATTCCCATGCGCACGGTCTTGATCACCATCTCCGAGGTGAGCCGTCCCGTGGTGTAGAGGATCTTGTCGGATGCATCGACGCCGTGGCGGTACATCCAGCCCGCGATCTTGTCGACGGCGTTGTGGCGGCCGACATCCTCGGTGTAGCAGAGCGGCGTGCCCTCCTTGCACAGCACGCAGCCATGGATCGCGCCGGCCTCGAGATAGAGCGAGGGCATGGTGTTGATCGTCTGCGTCATCTGGTAGAGCCAGGAGGTGCGTAGCTCTGCCTTCGGCAGCGCGACGCTTTCGACCGCTTCGAGCAGATCGCCGAAGGCGGTGCCCTGCGCGCAGCCCGAGGTCTGCGTGCGCTTCTTCAGCTTGGCCTCGAAATTGGTGTGATGTGAGGTGCGCACGACGACGACCTGGAGGTCGTCGTCGTATTCGACCTCGGTGACCACGTCACTATATTTCAGCATGTTCTGGTTGAGCAGATAGCCCAGCGCCAGGTATTCCGGGTAATCGCCGATCGTCATCATCGTGACGATCTCCTGGGCGTTCAGGTAGAGCGTCAGCGGGCGTTCCATCGGCACCTTGATCTCGACCTTGGCGCCGGTCTGGTCGGTCCCGGTCACGCTCTGGGTCAGGCGCGGATCGTCCGGGTTCGGGACGATCAGGGGGACCGGGGCTTTCTCCATCTTCATCATGGCCGTGAGGTTAGCATGACATTCGGGTCAAGCCGATATAAGCATGGCCGGGAATAGGTAAAATGCCTCCGCTCGTCATTGCGAGCGCAGCGAAGCAATCCAGAAATGCATCCGCGGACACACTCTGGATTGCTTCGCTCGAAATGACGGGCGAGGCTGGAGGTTCCATCGGCTAACCTGCCGTTGGCGGAGACAAGCTGGAATGAAAGTCATCGGCCTTGCGGGATGGAGCGGTGCGGGCAAGACCACGCTCTTGACGCGGCTCATCCCGCATTTCAACGCGCAAGGTTTGCGCGTCTCCGTGATCAAGCATGCGCATCACCAGTTCGACGTCGACGTGCCCGGCAAGGATTCCTGGCGGCACCGCGAGGCGGGCGCGGCCGAGGTGCTGATCTCCTCGGCGAACCGCTGGGCGCTGATGCATGAGCTGCGCGGGGCCGACGAGCCGCGGCTGCCGGAGCTGCTCGGCAAGCTGTCGCCGGTCGATCTCGTCGTGGTCGAAGGTTTCAAGCGCGAGCCGCATCGCAAGATCGAGGTGCATCGCGCCGCGAACGACAAGCCGCTGCTGTTTCCCGACGATCCCGGGATTGTCGGGATCGCGACCGACATCGCCATTGAAACCCGGCTGCCGACCGTCCATCTCGATGATATCCCGGCCGTGGCGGCATTGCTGCTGCGTGCGGCGATGCCGGTCGAGGAGGCGGTCGCTAGAAGCGCTTCGCTGCGCTGACGAGGCACCATGGCGCAACTGTCTGACGATTGCTTTGCCTTCGGTGGACCGATGATGTCGGTCGACGAGGCCGTTGGCCTGATCACGACCCGCGTTAACGCGGTTGCCGATCTCGAGACGGTGGCGCTGGTGGATGCAGACGGGCGCGTGCTGGCGCGCGATATCGCCGCGCCGTTGCCGCTGCCGCCTTTCACCAACTCTGCCGTCGACGGTTATGCCGTGCGCAACGCCGACCTTCCGCAAGCGCACGAGCAGTCATTCCCGCTCGACGGCCGCATCCAGGCTGGTGGCCTTGCGCAGGCGCCGATCAAGCCCGGCCACACCGCGCGCATCTTCACGGGCGCACCGATGCCGCCCGGCGCCGAGACCGTCTTCATGCAGGAAGACGTGCGCGTCGATGAGGCGGGCGGGGTGGTGCTCCCGCCGGGACTGAAGTCCGGCGCAAATGTCCGCCCCGCGGGCGAGGACATTCCCGAAGGGCATGTCGCGCTGCGCGCCGGCCAGCGCCTGCGGCCGCAGCATGTCGCACTCGCCGCGGCGTTCGGCCTGACCCGGCTCGACGTGGTCAGGCGCATCCGCGTCGCGGTGTTCTCGACCGGTGACGAACTTGCTTCGCCCGGCGAGCCGCGCGCCGCGTCGCAGCTCTTCGACTCCAACCGCTTCATGCTGATGGCGATGTTGCGCCGGCTCGGCTGCGAGGTCAGCGATCTCGGCATCCTCCGCGACGAGCGCGCCTCGCTTGCCGACGCCTTGAAGCAGGTCGCGGGCGCGCACGATCTGATCCTCACCACCGGCGGCGTCTCGACCGGCGAGGAAGATCACGTCAAGGCGGCAGTCGAGAGCGTCGGTTCGCTCGTGCTGTGGCGGATGGCGATCAAGCCGGGTCGGCCGGTGGCAATGGGTATCATCGGCGGCACGCCGCTGATCGGATTGCCCGGCAATCCCGTCGCGAGCTTCGTCACCTTCGTCCATGTGGTGCGACCGACGGTGCTGGCGCTTGCGGGCAGCACGCCGGAGCCGCTGACGCCGATCCCGCTGCGCGCGGCCTTCACCTACAAGAAGAAGGCCGGCCGGCGTGAGTATGTTCGCGTTTCCTTGCAGCGCGGACAGGACGGTGCGTTGGAGGCCATCAAGTTCCCGCGCGAAGGCGCCGGCCTGTTGTCTTCATTGGTCGAGACCGACGGTCTCCTCGAACTCGGCGAGGGCATCACGCTTGTCGAGCCGGGACAGAGTGTGGGCTTCCTTTCCTATGCCGACCTGATCTAAAGGCCCCCGCGTTGACGCCATCGACCTGCCCCGCCATGTTGCGCTCATGACCAGGACCACACTCGATCTCACCGGGTTGAAATGCCCGCTGCCCGCCTTGAAAACGCGCAAGGCGCTGAAGCCATTGCAGGTGGGTGATCAGCTTGAAGTGCACTGCACGGATCCCCTGTCGGTGATCGACATTCCGAACCTGATCCGGGAGACCGGAGACAAGGTTGAGATCACCGAGCGCAACGATGCGCGCATCGTGTTCTTGATAGAGAAGACCAATGCATCGATAGAAAACATCAATGGTGCGCCGCGATCTTGAGGCCGCCACCTCATTGATGCCGACCATTTGTCTATCGACACCGACCATCGCATCTGTGCCAATTGACAATCTCCGTGGGGACGCGGAGGTTGAGTCGTGCCTGCGATACGCGGAGCACGCTGGCCGATATGAAGCCACACCGTGTGGCGTGGGGCATAGATCCCCACCCAAGGGGTTAGACTTCTCGAACACGCGTCGTGATCCTGGCGCGTGTCGAAACTTTGTGCGGAGCAGCAGGGACAGTTGCGCCGCAACTGGCTGAGGATAAGGGTCGTAGCAGCAGGTTAGCTCAGAAGGGCGTCCTGCAGGGGAGGATTTGTATGGCTACAGTTGAAAGCGCTGGAAGACTGTCGGGCGCTGGCGCGGGAATACTCGATCGCGAGCACACCGTCGCAAAGGCCGGCTTCAATCGCTGGCTGGTGCCGCCGGCAGCACTTTGCATCCATCTCTGCATCGGCATGGCCTATGGCTTCTCGGTGTTCTGGCTGCCGCTGTCGCGCGCGATCGGGATCACGCAGAGCAAAGCGTGCCCGGATATTTCGCTGTGGCAGGAGTTGTTCACCATGACTTGCGACTGGAAGGTCGCGAGCCTCGGCTGGATGTTCACTTTGTTCTTCGTGTTGCTCGGCGTCTCTGCCGCGATCTGGGGCGGTTGGCTCGAGCGTGTCGGTCCGCGCAAGGCGGGCGTCGTCGCCGCGCTCTGCTGGGGCGGCGGCCTCCTGATCGGTGCCATCGGCGTCTACGTCCATCAGCTCTGGATCATGTGGCTGGGCTGCGGCGTTATCGGCGGCGTCGGGCTCGGCCTCGGCTACATCTCCCCGGTGTCGACACTGATCAAATGGTTTCCGGATCGCCGCGGCATGGCGACCGGCATGGCGATCATGGGCTTTGGCGGTGGCGCCATGATCGGCGCGCCATTGGCCAATCTGCTGATCAACTACTTCAAGACGCCGACGTCGGTCGGTGTCTGGGAAACCTTCGTCGCCATGGGCGTGATCTATTTCGTGTTCATGATGATCGGCGCGTTTGCCTATCGCGTCACGCCGACCGGCTGGCAGCCGGAAGGCTGGACGCCGCCGAGCGAAAAGAAGTCGATGATCACCGAGCATCACGTGCATCTCAACAATGCGCACAAGACGCCGCAGTTCTGGCTGATCTGGTGGGTGCTCTGCTTGAACGTGTCGGCCGGCATCGGCGTGATCGGCATGGCCTCGCCCATGCTCCAGGAAATCTTCGCCGGCAAATTGATCGGTCATCCCGAGCTGACTTTCGGCCAGCTCTCGGTTGAACAAAAGGCGGTCATAGCGGGTATCGCGGCCGGCTTTGCGGGGCTGCTGTCGCTGTTCAACATCGGCGGCCGGTTCTTCTGGGCGTCGATGTCCGACTATATGGGCCGCAAGAACACCTACTACACGTTCTTCCTGCTCGGCATCGTGCTCTACGCGTTGGCGCCTACGTTTGCGGCGATGGGTTCGAAGCTGCTGTTCGTGCTCGGCTTCGGCATCATCCTGTCGATGTATGGCGGCGGCTTCGCGACCGTGCCGGCCTATCTCGCCGACATGTTCGGGACCCAGTTCGTCGGCGCCATCCACGGCCGGCTGCTGACGGCCTGGTCGACCGCGGGCATCATCGGTCCTGTCGTGGTGAACTACATCCGCGAGTTCCAGCTCGCGGCGGGTGTGCCGCGCGATCAGCTCTACAACACCACGATGTACATCCTGTGCGCGATGCTGATCGCAGGCCTGATCTGCAACTACCTGATCAAGCCGGTCGATCCGAAGTGGAACATGAGCAACGAGGAGCTCGCCAAACTACAGGCCGCGAGCGCCAAGAGCGAATCTGGCATCCAGCATGGCTCGTTCGGCATCGGCAAGGGCGGCCTCGACGCCAAGGCTGCGCTATTCTGGGCCTTCGTCGGCATCCCGCTCGCCTGGGGCGTTTGGAAGACACTGGAGAGCGCGGTCAAGATCCTCTGATCGCAAACCCACACTGCCGCGGGAGGCTGAAGGCCAGCTTCCCGCGGCGTTCGCCTGACAAATGATCAAGAATGGGACCTAGGGGGATTCCTATGCTTCGCACCCGTATCTGCCTCGCCGCCATGCTGCTGGCCGCGGGCCTTCACACCGCATCTGCCCAAACAGCAGCAGCGCCCGCGACGCCGGCACCGGCCGCGACGACCGACGCCAAGCCGCCGGGCAAGATCAAGCTCACCATGCAAAAGCTGAAGGACATGAAGGCCAAGTGGGCGGCCAACAAGCCGAAGCTGAAGGCCTGCCGCGCCGAGGTGAAGTCGAAGGGCCTCACCGGCGACGACCGCTGGTTCTACATCGAAGAGTGCATGAACAAGACGTGAGCCGGGTTCCGCCATCAACATCTGAACGGGGGCGTGGCGGCAGTGCTGCCCGCCCCCTAAATCATTATAGAGACATTCTAAATCTACTTGCCCCTCTGGTATACCAGAGACTAGAGTGGCCGGAATTGAGGCTTGATCCGCGGGAAGCGGAAGATGCGGTTCCCGAACGATCAACTTTGGAAAGACGGCGGTTCGCGATAGCGATCGTGCCTGAAGTTATCGCGGTTTTGAGGAGAACGCGGCGTTTCCATGAGCAGCCACGACGTTCAGAAGGTTCTCGAATTCGAACACCCGGGCGAGGGGCGCCGGCGTGCCAAGGCCACGCCCAAGGGGCGGCAGGTCGATCCCACCGCCGCGCACGAGATTGAGCAATTGCTCGGCGATAAGCAGCGGCGGCGCGACCTGCTGATCGAATATCTGCACCTGATCCAGGACAAGTATCACCAGATCTCGGCTGCGCATCTCGCGGCGCTTGCCGAAGAGATGAAGCTCGCTTTCGCCGAAGTGTTCGAGACCGCGACCTTCTACGCGCATTTCGACGTGGTGAAGGAAGGCGAGCCGGACATCGCCCCGCTCACCATCCGCGTCTGCGATTCGCTCACCTGCGCGATGCTCGGCGGCGAGAAGCTGCTCGAGGACCTTCAGCGCACGAGCGGCCCCGGCATCCGCGTGGTACGCGCGCCGTGCGTCGGCCGCTGCGATACGGCGCCGGCCGCGGAAGTGGGGCACAATTTCGTCGACCACGCCACGGTCGGCAACGTGCTGGCGGCGGCGAAAGCCGGCGACACCCACGCCCGTCTGCCGACATATATCGACTACGATGCCTATGTTGCAGGTGGCGGCTACAAGCTGCTCAACCGCGTCCTCTCGGGCGAACTGTCGACCAACGATCTCCTGAAGTCGCTCGATGATGCCTCGCTGCGCGGGCTCGGCGGCGCCGGCTTTCCGACGGGCCGCAAATGGCGCGCGGTGTTAGGGGAGCCCGGGCCGCGGCTGATGGCGATCAACGGCGACGAGGGCGAGCCCGGCACGTTCAAGGACCGCTATTATCTCGAGACCGATCCGCACCGCTTCATCGAGGGCATGCTGATCGGCGCGCATGTGGTGCAGGCCGCCGACGTCTACATCTATCTGCGCGACGAATATCCGGCCGCACGTGAGATCCTGGAGCGCGAGATCGCAAAGCTGCCGGCGGGCGGTTCGACCCTGCACATGCGGCGCGGCGCCGGCGCCTATATCTGCGGCGAGGAATCCTCGCTGCTCGAAAGCATCGAGGGCAAGCGCGGCCTGCCGCGGCACAAGCCGCCTTATCCGTTCCAGGTCGGCCTGTTCGGCCTGCCGACGCTGATCAACAATGTCGAGACGCTGTGGTGGGTGCGCGACATCGTCGAGAAGGGCGCCGACTGGTGGAAGGGCCACGGCCGCCATGAGCGTCATGGCCTGCGCAGCTACTCGGTGTCCGGCCGTGTGAAGAACCCCGGCATGAAGCTCGCGCCCGCTGGCATCACCGTGCGCGAACTGATCGACGAATATTGCGGCGGCATGGCCGACGGTCACACGTTCTATGCCTATCTGCCGGGCGGCGCATCCGGCGGCATCCTGCCGGCGTCGATGGACGACATCCCGCTCGATTTCGGCACGCTGGAAAAATACGGCTGCTTCATCGGCTCAGCTGCGATCGTGATCCTGTCGCAGAAGGACAGCGTGAGAACGGCCGCGTTGAACCTGATGAAGTTCTTCGAGGACGAGAGCTGCGGCCAGTGCACGCCGTGCCGCGTTGGAACTCAAAAGGCGGCGCTGCTGATGCAGCGGCCGGTCTGGAACCGTGCGCTGCTGGAGGAATTGAGCCAGGCGATGCGCGACGCCTCGATCTGCGGGCTCGGACAGGCAGCATCGAACCCGGTGACATCCGTGATCAAATATTTCCCTGACGAGTTCAAGGAAGCGGCCGAATGACGAAAATTACGTTCGAGCTCGACGGCAAGCAGGTTGAAGCCAATTCGGGCGAGACCATCTGGCAGGTGGCCAAGCGCCAGGGCCGCGATATTCCGCATCTCTGCTATTCGCCGGAACCGGACTATCGGCCTGACGGCAATTGCCGCGCCTGCATGGTCGAGATCGAGGGCGAGCGCGTGCTCGCCGCCTCCTGCAAACGCACGCCGTCGGTCGGCATGAAGGTGAAAACCGAGAGCGCGCGTGCGGTTGCCGCGCAGAAGATGGTGATGGAGCTGCTCGTCGCCGATCAGCCGGCGCGCGAGACCTCGCACGATCCGGACTCGAAGTTCTGGCACTGGGCCGAGACCACCGGCGTCACCGAAAGCCGCTTCCCGGCCGCCGAGCGGTGGGCGACCGACGCCAGCCATCCGGCGATGCGCGTCAATCTCGACGCCTGCATCCAGTGCGGCCTGTGCGTGCGCGCCTGCCGCGAAGTCCAGGTCAACGACGTCATCGGCATGGCTTATCGTAATCACGATTCGAAAATCGTGTTCGACTTCGACGATCCCATGGGCGAGTCGACCTGCGTTGCCTGCGGCGAATGCGTGCAGGCCTGCCCGACCGGCGCCTTGATGCCGGCCGTGATGCTCGACGACAAGCAGACCCGCGTCACCTATGCCGACAAGAAGGTAGATTCGCTCTGCCCGTTTTGTGGCGTCGGCTGCCAGGTCACCTATCAGGTCAAGGACGACAAGGTGATCTATGCGGAGGGCCGCGACGGCCCTGCGAACCACAATCGTCTTTGCGTGAAGGGCCGCTTCGGCTTCGACTACATCCATCATCCGCATCGCCTGACCAAGCCGCTGGTGCGGCTGCCGAATGCGAAGAAGGACGCCAACGACCAGGTCGATCCGGCCAATCCGTTCACGCATTTTCGTGAGGCGTCGTGGGAGGAAGCGCTCGACATCGCAGCCAAGGGCCTGGTCAGGATTCGCGACGAGAAGGGCGTGAAGGCGCTGGCCGGCTTCGGCTCGGCCAAAGGCTCCAACGAAGAGGCCTATCTGTTCCAGAAGCTGGTGCGCACCGGCTTCGGGTCGAACAATGTCGATCACTGCACCCGGCTGTGCCACGCCTCGTCGGTCGCGGCGCTGTTCGAAGGCCTGAGCTCGGGCGCGGTGTCGGCGCCGTTCTCCGCTGCGATGGACGCGGAAGTGATCTGGGTGATCGGCGCCAACCCGGCGGTGAACCACCCGGTTGCCGCGACCTTCATCAAGAACGCGACGAAGCAGGGCGCAAAGCTCTTCGTCATGGACCCGCGCAGGCAGTCGCTCTCGCGTCATGCGACCATGCATTTGCAGTTCAAGCCCGGCTCCGACGTCGCCTTGCTGAATGCGATGATCAACACGATCATCACCGAAGGTCTGACCGACGACCAGTACATTGCCGGTTACACCGAGGGCTTCGAGGACCTGAAGGAGAAGATCAAGGAATTCACGCCGGAGAAGATGGAGCCGATCTGCGGCATCCCGGCGCAAACTTTGCGTGAGGTCGCTCGAACCTACGCACGCGCAAAATCCTCGATCATTTTCTGGGGCATGGGCATCAGCCAGCATGTTCACGGCACCGACAATGCGCGCTGCCTGATTGCGCTCGCGCTGATCACCGGTCAGGTCGGCCGACCCGGCACCGGCCTGCATCCGCTGCGCGGCCAGAACAACGTGCAGGGCGCTTCCGACGCCGGCCTGATCCCGATGTTCCTGCCCGACTACCAGCCCGTCGGCCGCGACGACATGCGCGGCAGCTTCGAGAAGCTGTGGGGCCAGGAGCTCGATCCGGTACGCGGCCTGACCGTGGTCGAGATCATGAACGCGATCCACGCCGGCGAGATCAAGGGCATGTATATCGAGGGCGAAAACCCCGCGATGTCCGACCCGGATCTTCAGCATGCGCGCGAAGCGCTCGCCATGCTCGATCATCTCGTGGTGCAGGATCTCTTCGTGACCGAGACCGCGTTCCACGCCGACGTCATCCTGCCGGCCTCGGCATTCGCGGAGAAGGAGGGGTCCTTCACCAACACCGATCGCCGCGTGCAACTCGCGCGCCAGGTGATCAGGCCGCCGGGTGACGCGCGGCAGGATCTGTGGATCATCCAGGAGATCGGCAAGCGCATGGGCCTGCCGTGGAATTATTCCGGCCCCGGCGAGGTCTACACCGAGATGGCGGAGCTGATGCCGTCGCTGAAGAACATCAGCTGGGAGCGGCTGGTTCGCGAAGGCGCGGTCACCTATCCCGCGGATGATCCGAACAAGCCCGGCAATGAGATCATCTTCACCACGGGCTTCCCGACCGCGAGCGGCCGCGGCAAGATCGTGCCGGCCAAGGTCATCCCGCCGGACGAGCTGCCCGACGACGAATATCCGATGGTGCTGTCGACCGGCCGCGTGCTCGAGCACTGGCACACCGGTTCGATGACGCGGCGCGCACAGGTGCTCGACCAGATCGAGCCTGAGGCGGTCGCGTTCATGTCGCCGAAGGACATGCGGAAGAAGAAGCTCACGCCCGGTGATTTCATTCGCCTGGAGACCCGCCGCGGCGCAGTCGAGGTCAAGGTGCGCTCCGACCGCGACGTGCCGGAGAACATGGTGTTCATGCCGTTCTGCTACGCAGAAGCGGCGGCGAACCTTCTGACCAACCCGGCGCTCGATCCGTTCGGCAAGATCCCGGAGTTCAAGTTCTGCGCCGCGCGCGCCGAACGTGCCGAAATGCGCGACGCGGCCGAGTAAAGTTTCGCTCGTCCTTTTGGCGGCACAGCGCCTGCCAATCTTTCGGTGTCGTCCCGGCGAAAGCCGGGACCCATACCGCGGAATCCATCGATTCCGGACGGTCGCAGTACCGACCACGAATCTTCGCCAAACTCCGCCCTGGGGTTATGGGTCCCCTTCGCCGGGACGACGGCGGAGTATGTCGCGGGTATGTGCGCCCACCGCGTCATTGCGAGCGCAGCGAAACCTGTCCAGAGTGCCGCCGCGGGGAGACTCTACACGCTTCATCGCTTCGCTCCCTGCAATGACGGTGCTAGATGTGACGCATGTCCAAAGTCACCCCCGCAACACGCGCGCTTGCTGCTGCCGGTGTTGCCTTCACCGTTCATGTCTATGACTACGATCCCGATGCCGAGAGCATCGGGCTGCAGGCGGCGTCGGCGCTCGGCGAGGATCCGGCGCGCGTTTTGAAGACGCTGATGGCGCTGGTCGACGGCAAGCCGGTCTGCGTCGTGGTCCCGTCCGACCGGGAGGTCTCGATGAAGAAGCTCGCCGCTGCCGCCGGCGGCAAGTCGGCGCAGATGATGAAGCCGCCTGAAGCGGAACGCGTCACCGGCTTCAAGGTGGGCGGCATCAGCCCGTTCGGGCAACGCCGCCTGGTGCGCACCGTGATCGACCAGGGCGCGCTCGGGCATGACCAGGTCTACGTCAATGGCGGTCAACGCGGCTTGCAGGTGCGGCTCAAGCCGGCCGACATGCGCGACGTCCTGAAGGCGGTCGTGGCCGACGTGGTCGCCTGAGCGGACCGGCCCTCGGCCACCGGCGGGNNNGAGCCGCACTTCGCGCTGGTTGATTTTATTTGCCCGCTCGCGTGCATTGAGCCTGCACAGCCGCATTAGACTATGGTAGGATGCTATATCCGCTGAAAAAAAGTGCGTCGAAAACAGGGAGGACGACATGCGGGTGACTGCGTCGAAAGTCCTTGGCTCGCTGGCCGCAGGACTTTTTTTTATGTCGGCTGCCGCGGTGGCCGCTGAACCGCCAAAGGAGATGAAGCTCTACGTCTTCTCTTCAGGGGCGCTCAATCTCGACAAGTCGATCATTCAGAACGGCAGTAGCGGCAAGATCCAGATTCCCGTCGGCTTCTTCCTGATCCGCCACCCCAAGGGCGACGTTCTGTTCGACTGTGGCAACAACGACCGGATCATCAAGGACCCCGACTATTGGGGACCGTTCGTGAAGGCGCTCGATCCGGGCCGTGATCCCGACATCGCCATCGACGCGCAGCTTTCCAAGATCAACGTGAAGCCGTCCGACATCAAATATGTCGTGCTCGGCCATTTCCACGTCGATCACGCCGGCAATATCGGCAAGTTCCTGGACTCCACCTTCGTGTACCAGCGCGACGAGATCAGGAACGCGTTCTGGCCGGCACCGGGCTATGCCACTTTCTTCATCTCCGACGATTTCGCCATGCTGCGCAACAGCGTCGGCGGCGGCATGCCGTCCAAATACAAGACCATCGAGCTCGACGGCGATCTCGACCTGTTCGGCGACAACAGCGTCTTCATCCACAGGACCGTGTCGCACACGCCCGGAAGCCAGATCCTGGTGGTGCGCCTGCCGAAGACCGGCACCGTGGTGCTGACCAGCGACGCCGTCTATCTCCAGGAGAACCTGGACAAGAACATCCTGCCGAGCATCGGCAGCGTCTATGATCCGGTCGGCATGCTCGATGCCTACGCCTGGGTGAAGCGGGTTCGCGACACCGAGGGCGCCGACATCATCTATGCCCACGATCCCGACACGTTCAAGGCGCACAAGCACTCGCCCGAATTCTACGAGTGAGTGGTCGCGACCTCTGGTCATTCCGCACGCGTCACCATCCCGGGCCTTCGCGCCCGGGATTTTGCGCGGTAGTCTCAAGCGGTACCCGCCACAAGGGTGTCTAAAGGCTCCATGCTTCCGGTTGTCTCTCCGGTCGTTTTCGCCGAGCGCGTAACAAAATGGTACGGGCCGCGGCGCGCCGTTGCCGACGTCTCCTTCGCGATCGCGCCGGGCGAGATCGTCGGCCTGCTCGGGCCGAATG
This sequence comes from Bradyrhizobium centrolobii, assembly GCF_001641635.1. Lineage (GTDB taxonomy): Bacteria > Pseudomonadota > Alphaproteobacteria > Rhizobiales > Xanthobacteraceae > Bradyrhizobium > Bradyrhizobium centrolobii. Next base: position 108,261 of record NZ_LUUB01000022.1, on the reverse strand, counting down.
GTTCCGGCAAGAGCACGATCTTCCGCATGCTCACCGGCTATCTGGTGCCGACCTCCGGGCGTATCGAGGTCGCCGGCCACGACGTGGTCGAAGACTCCCTCGGCGTGCGCCGCGCCATCAGCTATGTGCCGGAAGATGCACCACTCTACGACCACATGCGGGTCGGTGAGTTCCTGAACTTCATGGCCGGTATCAAGGGATTGCACGGGCCGAAGACGAGGGCGGCGGTCGAGGAGGTCGCGGAGCGGCTCGACCTTGCGCGCGTCATGAAGCTCACGACCGGAAAACTGTCGCGCGGCTTCCGCCAGCGCGTCTCGATCGCGCAGGCGCTTTTGGGCGATCCAAAAGTTCTCGTGCTGGACGAGCCGACCAGCGGGCTCGATCCGCACCAGGTGATCGCCGTGCGCGACCTCATCCAGTCGCTGGCCGGCCGCCACACCGTGTTGCTCGCCTCGCACATTCTGCCCGAGATCGAGAAAATCGCCTCGCGTGTGATGATCCTGCTCGACGGCGTGCTGTTGACATCCGATGCGCTGAAGGATGCCGCGCAGGATCTCACGTTGCGCCTGTCGGCGGAGGCGACGGAAGATGCCGTGCGCGGCGCGACCAAGGCAGTCGCCGGCGTGCGCGAGGTTACCGCAGATCCGGACAATGCGGGACGGTTCCTGGTCAAGGCGGAGCGGCGACCGCCGCTCGCGGCGGACCTGGTCTCCGCGCTGGTCGCCGCGCAAATCCCGGTGCGCGAGTTGACCGAACTGCGGCCCGATCTCGAACGGGTATTTCTCGATCTCACCCGGCAACCCAAGGCGGCCGCATGAGAAGCTTCGCGGTGCTACTGAGAAAAGAAGCGACGGCGCTGTTCTCCTCGCCGATCGCCTACGTGCTCATGACCGTGTTCCTGCTGATCATGGGCTACAGCTTCACGCTCACGCTGTTCCTCAGCCACCAGCCCAGCATGGTGCACATCTTCTTCCAGATGTTCGTGCTTTTCATGCTGACCGCGCCGCTGATCACGATGCGCCTGTTCGCGGAGGAGCGGAAGCTCAAGACGCTGGAGGTTCTCCTGACTGCGCCCGTGTCTGAGGTCGCGATCGTGCTGGCGAAGTTTTTGGCCGCGATGAGCCTGATCGTGGTCATGCTCGTGCTGTCGGGCGCCTATGCGGCCGCGCTCGCCTGGTTCGGCGATCCTGATTTCGGGCCGATCTACAGCGGCTATTTCGGACTCTTATTGTTCGGTGCGGCGCTGGTCGGCACCGGACTTTTGGCTTCGGCGCTGACAGCTAACCAGGTGATCGCAGCGCTGATCTCGCTCAGTGTTTTCCTCCTGCTCTGGATCATCGACAATTTCGGCTGGCTCTTGCCAAGCCCCGCAGACACGCTGGTGGTGAACCTGTCGCTGTCGGTCCATTTCCGCCCGTTTGCCGTAGGCTCGATCTATTTGTCCGACGTGGGCTTCTTCCTCAGCGTCACCCTGCTGACGCTGCTGTTGACGGTCCGCGCCCTGGCGCGGCGATGAGGGGCGTGGGCGATGTCCGGGCCAGCGAGATCCAACATCGTTCTCCTCGTCCTGGCAGCCGGAGCCGTTGTCTGCGGAGCGCTCGGCTTCGCAGGGCTTGGCGAGACCGTATCGAACAGTCTCCTGTTCGCCGCCTGCGTCCTGGCCTTGCTCGCGCTATTGGTGCTCGCGATCCGCCTGCCGTTGCGCGGCGGTGGCTCGCGCTGGTCGGCCTGGCTCGCGAATGCGTCGATCGTCGTTGCCGCGGTCGCGACGGTGGTCGGCGCCAACGTCGCGCTCTATCGCCACGACGTGCATTTCGACGTCAGCCGGGAAGGGCGCAACACGCCGCCGCAACAGCTCACCGACGTGATCGCACAATTGCGAACGCCGCTCGCGCTGACTTATTTCTACAACGCGAGCGACGCCAACGCGATCGCGGTCCGTGACCTCGTTCAGACCGCCGCGCGCAATCATCCGTTGCTCGCGTTCCGCGCCATCGATCTCGACAAGGAGCCGGGTCTCGCCCGCGACCTCGGCGTGCGCGCCTACAACACCGCGGTGTTGCAGGCTGAGGACCGCAAGGTTTTGGTCGAAAACCTCATCGATCCCGCCCGCATCGGCTATGCGGCGCTCCGCGTACTGCGCAAGCGCGCAGAGACCGTCTGCTTCGTCACCGGTCATGGCGAGACATTCCGCCCGTTGCCGTCGCACTTCCATTTCAGCCATGTCGAGACGCTGAAGGGCCACGAGACACCCGGCGCCGGTGACGTGCTGGAAACGGCGCCCGAAGCGCTGGACCGGCTGCTGCTGGCCCTGAACCAGATCGGCTTCGAGATGCGCGAGCTCGTCACGGCGACAGCGTCCAGCATTCCGTCCGACTGCTCGGTCGTCGCCGACATCGGCCCGCGCACGTCATTTGCCGCCGATGAGGCGGCGCTGCTCGGCGATTATGTGAGAGGCGGCGGCAGATTTCTGCTTCTGATCGATCCGCTCTCCAAGATCGATGGTGATTTCGAGCGTCTGCTGCTCAAGCCAGTGGGATTGTCGAGCGAAGCCGCGATCGTGATCGATCCCCTCAATCATTTCCGCACCGATGCCGACAAGGTCGCGGTGCCCTATTATCCACCGCATCCGATCACGAAACGCTTGGCGCTGACCGTGTTTCCGCAGGCGCGGCCGATCACGGTGGCACAGCCGCCGTCCGGGGTCAGCCTCATCGTGCTGGCCGCGAGCAGCCAGGACAGTTATCTGCGGTCGCCCATGACTGCGGCCGCTGGTGACGAAGCGCCAGGCACGCGGCGGAGCGCGCAGCCGCTCGCGGTCGCGCTCGAAGGAAGCTGGCCAGGAGCGACACCGGGTAAGCGTTTCCGCCTCGTCGTAGCCGGCACCAGCAAGGTCGCGAGCAACGAGTATTTTCCCTATGTCTCCAATGGCGAGTTGTCACTCGCCATGCTGCGATGGCTCGCCGAGGACGACGCCACCCCGAGCGTCGCACCGCAGACATTCAAGCTGCCGGAGATCGTGTTGACCAGCAGCCAGATGCGCGACACCTTCATCGTGCTGGAGGTGCTGCTGCCGCTGAGCACGGCGCTGTTCGGTGTTGCGATGTGGTGGAGGCGGCGGTGACGGAGCAGGCGGCCGCGCGCGGGACGGCTCGATGGCTAATGCCGCTCCTCGCTGTGTGTCTGCTGGCACTGCTGGGCGTCCTGCTCGTTAGCGGCCAATGGCCGGAGCTGCGCAGCAAGGTTGCCTTTGCGCCGAAAGGGCTCGTGACCATCGCGCCGGCCGACGTGCGCAGGGTAGAGATCCGTTCTGACGGTGATAGCGTCGTCCTGGTTCGCAGCGCCGGCGCGTGGACGATCGAAGGGCTGGATGGCGCCGTGCCGACCGAGCTCAGATCGCATATCGAGACGGCGCTGCGGCTCGTCACCGTCAGCGAGCCCGCGCGTGAAATTCCCGCAAGCGAGCTCACCGCCGCGAGCTTCGCCGCTTTCGGTCTCGATCCGCCGGCAACCGTTGCCGTGATCGAGACGGCGGATGGCTTGACGACGTCGGTGAATGTGGGCGCGCTCAACCCGGCGCGCACCTCTCACTATGTCCGGATCGCCGGGCGCCCCGCTGTGTACCTGATGCCGCGCCATGTCGGCGAAGAATGGCG
>NZ_LUUB01000022.1:0-104546 GCF_001641635.1 Bradyrhizobium centrolobii | reverse complement strand
GGACGCGGCGAGCCGTGGCAAGAGCCTGTTGCTGCCGGTCTCGATGGCGCAAGCGTGGGCGCTCGAGATCATTTTTGCAGGCAAGCTGACCCGCTTCGAACGCGACACTGACGGCAGCTGGTTCCGCCATCTCGGCCAGCACAACCACGCCGCCGGCAACGTCGTGCACGTCGCCGATCCCGAGCAGGCGCGCATCATCGACGCGGCACTGCGCGCGTTCGATGCCAGCGCGATCGAGACGCGCGTCGGACCCGCCGATCCGTCGCAACTCGCCCGCTATGGGCTCAACCTGCCGAGCCTGATCGTGCTGGTCTTCGCGCGCGATGCGGCTACGCCGCTGGCAAGGCTCGAGTTCGGTGCGTCCGCCGATAGTCTCGACCGCTACGCGCGCCTCGCGCCCGACGGCGCGGTGGTCACCGTGGCCGAGTTCGAGATGCACCGCTTGACGGAACTTCTCCGCGCGGTCGGAGCAGGATCATGAGCTTATTGCGGATCCTGCTGCTCGGCGTGATCCTGCTCGGCTTCGGCGTTCCGGCCCGCGCCCATCAGGTCAACCTCTCGACGGCCCGCGTGGCGCTGACCGCCGACCGCACTGTGACCGTCGAGGTGGCGCTCAAAGGCAGCGATGCCGACCGGCTCGTCGGCACGAAGATTTCTGATGCGACGGAGGACGCGGTCGATCCCGCTGGCGTCGACGCGGCCGCGACGTCAATCCTGGCCTATATAGAGGCGCATCTTGCCGTGACCGGGGCCGACGGCGCGGCCTGCGTCGCCGGAACTGCTGCAATTCTGGCCGATGGCGACGGCGTCATCTATCGCAACAATTTTTCCTGCGCCAATGTCGCCGGCGACATCGTCTATCGCTCCACCGTGCTGACCGAGAAGGATCCTACCGCGCGCCAGGTGGTGCTGGTCGCGCAAGGCAAATCCGAGGCGCAGGCGCTGCTCGATTCCGGCAATACCACCGTCACGCTGTCGGCGCCGGCGCCGCCGCTGTGGTCGACCATGCAGCGCTATCTCCTCACCGGCATCGAGCACATCTTTCTCGGCTACGATCACATCGCCTTTCTGATCGCGGTCGTCTTGTGGGCGCGCCGCCTCATTCCCGTCATCAAGATCGTCACCGCCTTCACCATCGCCCATTCGATCACGCTGTCGCTGGCGGCGCTGGACTTCGTCGTCATCCCGAGCCGCATCGTGGAACCGGCGATCGCCGCCTCGATCGTGTTCGTCGCCGTCGAGAATTTCTTCTCGCGCGACATCGACGGGCGCTGGCGCGTGACCTTTCTGTTCGGGCTGATCCACGGGTTCGGCTTCGCCGGAGCGCTTCGGGAGATCGGCCTGCCGGCGAATGCGATCGTGCCCGCGCTCGCGGCCTTCAATATCGGCGTCGAGATCGGGCAGGTTGCGATCGTCGCGATCGTGCTGCCGGTGCTCGGCCTGCTCGACCGGCTGATCGCGACTGACCGCGCCAAGCCGGTGAGGGCGACCGGGCTGGTCTATGCCGTGTCCGCGGCGATCAGCCTGCTCGGCGGCTACTGGCTGTTCAGCCGCGTGTTCGAGGCCTGACGTCGGCGCCATCGCAGGCTGCCGTGGCGTTGCCGGACCAGTTTCATCCTCTCGAGCATTCTGGCGCGCTGCTGCCCGGCGGTGGCACGGCAGGGATGCGCGCGACATGACACCAGGCGGACTTGAGTTCGCGCGCGAGGCCTGTATAGAACGGGGTCAGAAATAGAATATCGTTCTGTCCAGTGGAACGATGGTCAAGGGGTGAAGCGAATGGAATCCGATCATGGCCGCCAGAGCAGCGATCCGCCGGTGTCATTTTCGCCCGACGTTGTCATCGCAGGCTTCAGGGCAATTCCGGAACTGCTGGCGCGCGACGCGGCGCTGACCGCGCGCGGGCGATGGCTCGACGTCGATTGCCTGCTCGGGCCGAGCACGCAGCCCTTTCATGTCGCCATCCGCGCCGGAAAGATCGTGGACATGGCGCCTGCGCCGGTCCTGATGCGGTCGTGGCGGTTTGCCTATCGCGCGACGCCGGCGGCATTCGCCGCCTATTGGCAGGCCATGCCGGCGCCCGGCTGGCATGACCTCCTGGCGTTGACCAAGCGCGGGCAGGCGACGCTCGAAGGCGATGTGCATCCCTTCATGGCGCATCTCCAGTATTTCAAGGATTTGCTGGCGCTGCCGCGCCAAAACGGCTTCGGGGGCGCGTCATGAATGGCTTCATTGAGCCGATCGTCGGCCGTTACGTGCATGTCGAGATCGAGGGCGAGACCAACCGCATCTATTTCGAAGAGAACGGCAGCGGCATTCCGCTGGTCTGCCTCCACACCGCAGGCTCCGATGCGCGGCAGTGGCGGCATCTGCTGGTCGATGAGGAGTTCACCAAGAACTTCCGCGTCATCGCCTTTGACATGCCCTGGCACGGCAAGTCGAATCCGCCGGACAGCCAGTATGGCCATGAATACCGCTTGACCACGGCGAGCTACACCGAGACCATCCGTGCCTTCTGCAAGGCACTGAAGCTGGATCGGCCGGTGGTGATGGGCTGCTCGATTGGCGGCCGCATCGTGCTCAACCTCGCGATCGAGCACGCGCGCGAGTTTCGTGCGCTGATCGGACTCGAGTCTGCCGACTTCCAGCAGCCCTGGTACGACACCGCCTGGCTGAACCGGCCCGACGTCCATGGCGGCGAAGTCTGCGCCGCGCTGGTGTCCGGGCTTATTGCACCGAACGGGCCGGAAGCGCCGCGCCACGAGACGTTGTGGGGCTACAAGCAGGGCGGCCCCGGCATCTTCAAGGGCGATCTCTATTTCTACCGCGTCGACGGCGATTTGCGCGGTCGCATCGGTGCCATCGATGTCAACCAGTGCCCGCTCTATCTCCTGACCGGCGAGTACGATTTTTCCTGCACGCCCGAGGACACACTGCGGACTGCCGCAGGCATCCCGGGTGCGAAAGCCACCATCATGGAGCGACTCGGCCATTTCCCGATGAGTGAAAACCCCGCGCAGTTCCGCCGCTACATCGCGCCGGTGCTGCAGGACATTCTCGACAAGCAGAATTCGTAAAGTGGAGGCGTTTCGTATGAAGCTGCGTTGGATTGCGGCGGCCGTTCTGGCCGCGCAGGCGGGGATGGCGTCGGCGGCCGACAATGTCATCAGGATCGGCGTGCTCAACGACCAGTCCGGCGTCTTCGCCGACAATGGCGGGCGTGGCTCGATCGCCGCGGCGAAGCTCGCGGCGGAGGATTTCGGCAACGAGATCCTCGGCAAGAAGATCGAGATCATCTCGGCCGATCACCAGAACAAGCCGGATATCGCCTCGGCCACCGCGCGCAAATGGTTCGACAATGAAGGCGTCGACATGATCGCGGACGGTGCGGCCTCGTCCGCCGGCTTTGCCATCCTCGAAGTCGCCAAGCAGAAGAACAAGATCTTCGTCATCAGTGGTCCCGGCTCGTCCGATTTCACAGGAAAATCCTGCTCGCCGATCAGCTTCCACTTCAACTACGACACCTATGCGCTGTCGAAACTGACCAGCGACGCGATCACGCGTCCCGGCGGCAAGACCTGGTACTTTGTGACAGCCGATTACGCATTCGGCCATGCGCTCCAGCGCGACGCGACAAAGTTCATCGAGGCCGCCGGCGGCAAGGTGATCGGCTCGGCCGCGCATCCGCTCGACACCGCCGACTTCGCCTCGTTCCTGTTGCAGGCGCAGGGGTCGAAGGCCGACGTCGTTGGGCTCGCGACTTCCGGCGCAGATGTGCAGACCGCGATCAAGCAGGCCGGCGAGTTCGGCATCGTCGACGGCGGCCAGAAGCTCGCCAGCCTCCTCGTCTTCATCACGGACGTGAATTCGCTCGGGCTGAAGGTCACCCAGGGCTTGCAGGTGACGACTTCGTTCTATTGGGACCTCAACGACGAGACGCGGGCGTGGTCGAAGCGCTACGGCGCGCTGATGGACGGCAAGGTCGCGAGCATGGTGCAGGCCGGTGTCTATAGTGGCGTCCACCACTATCTCGCCGCCGTGAAGGCTGCCGGCACGACGGATGCGACCGCGGTCGCCGCCAAGATGCACGAGATGAAGGTGAACGACATGTATAACAAGGATGTCGCGATCCGGCCCGACGGGCGTGTGCTGCACACCATGTATCTGGTGCAGGTGAAGAAGCCGGAGGAGTCCAAGTACAAATACGACTACTACCGGGTGGTCAGCTCCAAGCCGGGCGAAGAGGTGTTCCGGCCGATGAGCGAGGGCGGCTGTCCGCTGGTCAAGTAGGGATATCGGCGGGTGGGCTTACGCCTGCCCGCCGCGAGCTTTTGAGGAGAGTTGAGAAATGTCTGGATTGATCGGGTTCATCGGTCTTGGTGTCATGGGCGAGCCGATCTGCCGCAACCTGCTGCGCAAGAGCGGGCGGACAGTGCTGGCGTTCGATCTCGCCGCGGATCCGCTTGCACGGATCGTCGCAGATGGCGCAACCGCGGCCAAATCCGCCGGCGATGTCGTCAGCGGCAGCGAAATCATCTTCCTGTGCCTGCCGAGTGCCAAACATGTGCTGTCGGCATTCGAGGGCGGCATCCTGCCGTCGATCAAGAGCGGGCAGACCGTGATCGATCTCGGTACCTCCGAGGTCGGGATGACGCGCGAATTCGCCCGGCAGTTGGCGGAGAAGGGCGCGCTCTGGATCGATGCGCCGATCGCCCGGACCCGCCAGGCCGCGCAGGACGGCACGCTCAGCGTCATGGTCGGCGCCACGCCGGAGCAGTTCGCCCGGGTCGAGCCGCTGATCCGGCATTTTGCCACGGACGTCACCCTCTGCGGCGGCACCGGGGCAGGGCAGGTGACAAAGATCCTCAACAACATGGTGCTGTTCGAAACGGTCAATGCGCTTGCGGAGGCCGTTGCGATCGCCAAGCACAGCGGCGTCGAGCCGAAGCTGTTGCTGGAGACGCTGTCCAAAGGCTCGGCCGACAGCTTCGCGCTGCGCAACCATGGCATGAAGGCGATCATCGCCAAGGAGTTTCCGCTGCGCGCCTTCTCGACCGAATATGCGATGAAGGACCTGAGCTACGCGCTGGCGCTCGGTGACGAGGCCGGTCTGAACTTACGGGGTGCGGCGCTGATGCGCACGATCTTCGAGGAGACGATCGACAAGGGCATGGGCGATGCGTACTTTCCGGTGATCGCAAAGTTGATCGACCCTTCCGGATTCCCCCAATAGGAGACTGCATGGCTTCGCCCGGTGTCGCCGCCGTCGACCGCGCCTTGACGATCCTGGCCGCGTTCGAGGACGCGCCCGAGCCGATGCCGCTGGCCGAGCTCGCCCGGCGCACCGGCATGTACAAGAGCACGCTGCTGCGCCTAATGACCTCGCTCCAGGAGTTCGGCTACCTCGTGCAGCTCTCCGACGGCCGCTATCATCTCGGGCCGACGCCGTTCCGGCTGGGCGCGGTCTATCAGCGCGCCAACAATCTGCACGACCGTGTGATGCCGGTGCTGCGCCAGCTCGTCGCCGACGGCGCCGAGAGCCCGTCGTTCCATGTGCGGCATGATGCCAAGCGTCGGCTCTGCGTCTTTCGCGTCGATTCCCAGCATTCGACGCTTGACCGGGTCGAGGCCGGCATGTTGCTGCCGCTCGATCGCGGCGCCGCCGGCCGGGTCATCCTCGCCTTCGACGGCGGGAAGGGCGACACTCACGACGATATCCGCGAGAGCTGCATTGCGCTGTCGTTCGGCGAGCGTGATCCTGATTGCGCCGGGCTGGCCTGTCCCGTGTTCGGACCGGGCGGCAACTGCGTCGGCGCCCTGTCGCTCTCGGGACCAAAGCCGCGCTTCACCCGGGACAGCATCGAGACGATGTCGACGCTGTTGCTGAAGGCGGCCATTCGCCTCACCCGCGCGCTCGGCGGTCCGACCGAGCTCCTGGACAGTGCGGCGGCTTGGACCGCGGATGGACGTGAGGCCGGAGCACGCCCTGCGCGCCGGGTCAGGAGATAGCCGGCGCGTCTACTGTTTCTGCAACAGCTTCAGCCGGCAGCGCAGAGCTTCGCGGATGTGCGCACGCGCGAGGTTTTCGGCCTTGTCGCCGTCGCGTGCGGCGATGGCGTCGATGATGGCCTGATGTTCGCTGTGGCTGGTCGTCGGCCGGCCCGTCACCGTGAAGGTCGTCGGTCCCAGCAGCGCGATCCAGTCCTGCAATTCGCGTGAGGCGTTGTCGAGATAACGGTTGCGCGCGGCGCGGCAGATGGCCTCGTGGAAGGCGCGGTTGAGTCTTGCCATCTCGGCTGAGTCGTTCTCGGAGGCCTCGACAAAAGCCTGCTCGATATCCCTGAGCGCGTCGACCTCGGGCCCAGAGGCGTGTTCGGCGGCAAGACGCGCGGCGGCGCCTTCCATGATCTCGCGCATGGCGTAGAGCTCGAGCACCTCGGCAATGTCGAGGTTGCGCACGATCAGCCCGCGGCCGCCGGCAGGCTCGACGAAACCGCGCGCCGCGAGCCGGCCGAGCGCCTCCCGCACCGGGGTGCGGCTGACCTTCAGCCGCTGCGCGACCTCTTCCTCGCGCAGGCGGTCGCCGGCGCGGTAGCTGCCGGCCTGGAGCGCCTCACACAGCGAGCGGAACACGGCTTCGCCCAGCGCCACGCCGGCACCGCGCGCGATCGATCCGCCTGCCTTTGCCGGGCGTCTGGCCATGTTCCCTCGGGATGCAAAGCGCATCCTGCCCATGCAGAGATGCCGCTTGCGTCGCCTCTGTATATCTTTATATACAAAAGTACGCAATGGCGGTGCGGGTTGACCGAGGCGGCCGGCGGGCAGAATGTCTCTAACTTCGTCGCATCGGACGGACGGCATGGGCAGAAAATACGACGTGCTGGTGATCGGCGGCGGCAACGCGGCGCTGTGCGCGGCGATCAGCGCGCGGCGCAGCGGCGCTTCAGTGCTCGTGCTCGAGGGCGCGCCAAAGTTCTATCGCGGCGGCAACACGCGGCACACCCGCAACATGCGCTGCGCCCACGATGCCGCGACCGAGATCCTGACCGGCCCCTATACCGAGGAGGAGTTCTGGGAGGATCTGCTCCGCGTCACCGGTGGGCAGACCGACGAGGAGCTCGCCCGCCACATGATCCGGGAGTCCAAGGACATCCTGAACTGGATCGTGGAGCAGGGCGTGCGCTGGCAGCCGTCACTCGGCGGCACGCTGAGTCTCGGCCGCACCAACTCCTTCTTCCTCGGCGGCGGCCGCGCGATGCTGAACGCGCTCTATCTGACCGCCGAGCAGCTCGGCGTTGAGGTTGAGTATGATGCCGAAGTCACTGACCTCGTGATCGAAGACGGCATGTTTCTGGCTGCCCGCGTCAAGCGGTCGATCAATGGCGAAACCGAGATCCGCGCGACCTCGCTGGTTGCGGCCGCCGGCGGGTTCGAGGCCAACATCGAATGGCTGAAGCAATATTGGGGCGAGGCGGCCGACAATTTCCTGATCCGTGGCACGCCCTATAATCGCGGCTCGATCCTGAAGATGCTGCTCGCCAGGGGCGTGCAGGAGGTCGGCGATCCCAAGCAGTGCCATGCGGTTGCGATCGACGCCCGCGCGCCGAAATTCGACGGCGGCATCATCACCCGCCACGACTCCGTCGTGTTCGGCATCGTCGTCAACAAGCACGCGCAGCGCTTCTATGACGAAGGCGAAGACATCTGGCCCAAGCGCTATGCGATCTGGGGCCGGCTGGTCGCGGCGCAGCCCGACCAGATCGCCTACATCATCTTCGACTCGACCGTCGTCACGAGCTTCATGCCGACGCTGTTCCCGCCGATCGCCGGGCAAACGGTGGCCGAGCTTGCCAGCAAGCTGGAGCTTGATCCGGCCGCTCTGGAAAAAACCGTCACCGAATTCAACGCTGCGGTGCGGCCCGGCACCTTCGACCACACCATTCTGGACGACTGCCGCACCGAAGGCGTCACGCCGCCCAAGACGCATTGGGCGCGACGCATCGAGACGCCGCCTTTTCTCGCCTATCCGGTGCGGCCCGGCATCACCTTCACCTATCTCGGTACGCGCGTGACCAAGGAGGCGCGCATGCTGATGCAGGACGGCAAGCCGTCGGCCAACATGTTCGCGGCCGGCGAGATCATGGCCGGCAACGTGCTCGGCAAGGGTTATGCGGCCGGCATCGGCATGACCATCGGCAGCGTGTTCGGGCGGATCGCAGGACGGGAAGCGGCGAAACATGCACGGAACCAGAATTCTTGACGAAGCCGACCGTCTGATGACGGTCTGCAATTCCTGCCGCTATTGCGAGGGCCTGTGCGCGGTGTTTCCCGCCATGGAGATGCGCCGCGCGTTCTCCGACGGCGACCTCAACTATCTCGCCAATCTCTGCCACTCCTGCGGCGCCTGCTATGTCGACTGCCAGTTCTCGCCGCCGCACGAATTCAACGTCAATGTCCCGAAGACGCTGTCGGTGGCGCGCGCCGAGTCCTACGCGGCCTATGCCTGGCCGCGGGCGTTGTCCGGAACCTTTGCGCGCAACGGACTCGTCATCAGCATCATCGCCGCGCTGAGCATGGCGGCCTTCATCCTTGGCTTCGCCGCCCTGAACGATCACAGCGTGCTGTTCGGCGTGCATACCGGGCCCGGCGCGTTCTACGAGCTGATGCCGCACAACGCGATGGCGGCGCTGTTCAGCGCTGCGTTGCTCTATGCCATCCTCGCGCTGGTCATGAGCGTGCGTGCGTTCTGGCGCGACATCGGCGATCCCATCGGCCGCGCCGATTGCGGCTCGATCTTCCAGGCGATGCGCGATGCCGGCGAGCTGCGCTATCTCCATGGCGGCGGCGTCGGCTGCTACAATGAGGACGACCGGCCGACCGACCGGCGGAAGCTCTATCATCACCTCACCTTCTACGGCTTCCTGCTGTGCTTTGCCGCGACGTCGGTCGCCACGCTCTACCATTATCTGCTGGGGCGTGAGGCGCCGTATCCGTGGTGGGATCTGCCTGTCGTGCTCGGCACGCTCGGTGGCATCGGTTTGATCGTCGGGCCGGTCGGACTGTTCGTTGCCAAGATGCAGCGCGACCCCGAACTGCTCGACGAGGGGCGCTACGGCATGGACCTCGGCTTCATCGCCATGCTGTTCCTGACGGGCCTCACCGGCATGGCGCTGTTGATCCTGCGCGAGACCGCCGCGATGGGACCGCTGCTCGCGCTGCATCTCGGCGCGGTGTTCGCGCTGTTCATCACTATGCCCTACGGCAAGTTCGTGCACGGCATCTACCGCTTCGTCGCGCTGGTGCGCTACGCGCAGGAGCGGCGTGGCGAAGCTGGCTCCTGAGTGACGTGCGACGGTTGGCGCGGTCTGGCCGACCTATCGAAAGACCGAATTTCCGGGGAATCTCGTCCATTCGACAGCTTCAACGCCGCTGGGCAAAGAAGCCATTTCCGAATGCCGGAGAGCCATTAGCGATGTGCTCCGTATGGGGAGCACCGAATCGCAGTGATAGCGTATATGTCTTGCTCCCCGCTCGCGCAGACGGCGATCGATCAAGGAGCCCATGCTTATGTACATGTTTTTGCCGTTTCTGCTGGCGCTCGCAAGCTGCGCCTGCCTCTGGCGTCCGCGCGCGGGAGTAGGTTATTTGCTCTGGAGCGCAACGATTGTCGTCACAGTCGCGTGGTTCTTTCACCACGCGACCGATTCGCTGAATCTTTCTTTCTGACGGCGTAAAGGTGGACACGACGAAGATGAGCAGGGGCCGATCGTCCGTTGCGATATTGAATATGCTCGGGGTGCTCGGGATCTCGTTCGTCCTGACGGTCGCATTCTACTATCAACTTGCGCTCGGCGAGTTGCCATGCCCGCTTTGCCTGCTGCAGCGGGCCGGGTTCATCGCGATCGGCATTGGATTCCTGTTCAACGTGCGCATCGGTGAGCGCGCGTCGCACTATGCGATGATTCTCGTGGGCAGCCTCGTCACCGGCTTCATCTCGATTCGGCAAGTGTCGCTGCATCTCGCGCCGGGCGATCCCGGATACGGCTCGACGTTGTTTGGGCTGCACTTCTACACGTGGGCGCTCATCGCGGCGGTCGGCGTCGTGTGCTATGTTGCGCTTCTCTTCGTCCTGAAGGATGTGTCTGGCAAGCGAGACGACGCCCGGGACGCGCCCATGAACGGACAGGCATCGAACGCGGTGTTCGCGATCTTCGCATTGTTGATTGCCGCAAATCTCGTATCCACCGTGCTGGAGTGCGGAGCGGGTCAGTGCGACGATAACCCGGTCCGCTATCTAATGCTGAAGTGACCAGGGCGAGCGCTGTGCTCGCATCGTTCATCATCATGCCCTATGGCAAATTCGTGCACGGCATCTACCGCTTCGCGGCGCTGGTGCGCTACGCGCAGGAGCGGCGGGCCGAGATCTCCTGATCAGCGGCGTGTCGGTGTGGGCCGTCAGCCTCGCGCTACGGCAATTTCGCGCTGCCGCGTCGAGACCAGGATGACGTCGGGGCTTGCCGCGTCGTTCGTTGCAAATGCCGCGAGTGCGGAACTGGCGCGGCGTTCGCGCGGCGATGCCTCGAATTCACCGTGCGCGATTTACTCGATTGAGAGAAGCTGGCCAAGTGTGGGCTAAATCGCGATGAGATATGGATGAATCGTCATCGCGCTTTGGGTTATCGTTTGAGTATGATCTTGTCGGAAAACCGCTGCGCACTTTTCCGGATCATGCTCTAGACCAGCACGGGCGTGCGCACGCGACCGACGTTGCCGAACACGCGCAGGTAACGCTCGATCTCCGAGGGCAGGCCGGTCGCCTTCTCCGGGTTGTCGGAGAGCTTCACGGCTGGACGCCCATCGACCGACGACACCTTGCAGACCAGCGAGATCGGATCGAGATTGGCCGAGCCATCCGGTGTGCAGCCGACGAAATCATTGGTGAGATTGGTGCCCCAGCCAAAGGAGAGCCGCACGCGGCCGGCGAAATGGTGATAGGTATCCTCGATCGAGCCGACGTCCATGGCATCGGAAAAGACCAGCAGCTTGTCCTTGGGATTGCGGCCCTTCGTCGCCCACCATTTGACGATCTCTTCGCCGGCCTGGATCGGCGGCGCGCTGTCGGGGCGGAATCCGGTCCAGTCGGCGACCCATTCCGGCGCGTCGCGCAGGAAGGCCTTGGTGCCGAAAGCGTCGGGCAAGGCGATCAGGAGATTGCCGCCATAGGTCTGGCGCCACTGGTCGAGGATGCGATAGGGCGCCCAGCGCAACTCCTCGTCGTCCTTGGCGAGCGCCGCGGCCACCATCGGCAGCTCGTGCGCGTTGGTGCCGATTGCTTCGAGATCGTTGTCCATGGCGAGCAGGACGTTGGACGTACCGATGAACGACGAACCCAAGCCCTCCTTCACCGCCTCCACGCACCAGCGCTGCCAGAGGAAGCCGTGCCGGCGCCGCGTGCCGAAGTCGGAGAGCTTCAAATTCTCGAGCTTGCGCAATCGCTCGACCTTGGTCCAGAGCTTTGCCTTGGCGCGGGCGTAGAGCACGTCGAGCTCGAACCGGCCGCGGCCCTTCATCGCCGCGCGCGAGCGCAGTTCGTTGAGGATGGCGAGCGCCGGAATCTCCCACATCGTGGTGTGGGTCCAGGGCCCGTGGAAATGCAGCTCGTACTGGCCTTCGACCTTGCGCAGCTCGTATTCGGGCAAGCGGAATTCGGCGAGCCAGCGGATGAAGTCCGCCGAGAACATGTGGGTCTTGCCGTAGAACGTGTTACCGGCAAGCCAGATCAGTTCTTTCTTGGTGAAGCGGATGGTGCGGGCATGGTCGAGCTGGGCGCGCAGCTCGCCTTCGTCGATGGTCTCGGCGAGCCGCACATGGCGCGAGCGGTTGATGACCGAGAAAGTCACCTGCTGATTCGGGTAGGATTCCCGAATCATCTGCAACATCAATAGCTTGTAGAAGTCGGTATCAAGCAGGCTGCGGATGATGGGGTCCAGCCGCCAGCTGTGATTATAGGTCCTGCTCGCAATGTCGGTCACGGTCATGGGGGAATTCTAGCGTGGCTGCCTTGGCGCAACCAGTGGGTTTGGCGAGGGGCAGGTTTCCGCGCGGAGGGACCCAGGCTCAGTCTCCAGCCGCTGTTGCCGCCACCGTCTCGAGCTGGCCTCTGATCCAGCGATGGGCCGGGTCCTTTTGATAGCGCTGGTGCCAGACCATGAACATCGGCAGCTCGGCGAGTGTCCGGGTGCGGGACGCGAGCGGAATGCGCGTTTGCGCGAAGCCAGCCATCACGCCGGAAGCCAGCAGGCTCGGCATGCTCGCCAGCATGTCGGAGCCGCGCAGGAACGATGGCACGCCGGAAAAGCTTGGCACGGAGATCGCGATGTCGCGATGGAAGCCGTTTGCCGCGAGCCGGCGGTCGAAGTCGAGCCGCTCATTGTCGGTATAGACCACGGTGATGTGGCGGGCCGCGAGATAGGCGTTGCGGCCGGCCGGCGCGGCGCGCGCGTCGGGATCGTAGTAGCAGACGTAATGATCTCTCAGCAGGCGCTTCTGCACGATGTCGACGCCGGACGGCGGCAGCGGTGTGATCAGGAGGTCGCAGCGGTTTTCGCGCAGCATCGCGGGCGAGGGAGACTGCGAGGGGATCACGCGCAGGTTCAGGCTCTTCACCTGCGCCGCGACATGTCCGAAGAATCGCGGCAGCAGCAGATCACGCTGGAAATCATTGGCGGCGACTGTCAGCGAGAGCTGCGCGTGCGCCGGCTCGAACGTGACGCCGCCGGCGAAGCTGCGCATCTCGTCGATCAGTGCGCGCGCCTTCGCGGCCAGCGCCTGGGCGTGCGCGGTGGCGACGATGCCGCGGCCGGATTTGGCGAACAGCGGATCGCCCGCGATCCGCCGCAGCTTGTTGAGCCCGTGGCTGACCGCCGATTGCGTCAGGCCGAGACGCGTCGCGGCTGATGTCACCGAGCCTTCCTCCAGCACGGCAAGGAACAGCTCGAGCGCGTGGCCGTCGAGCGCCAAATGATCGATTTCTTTCATGAGATTGATTATAATCCATCCATTTATCTTGAGAATAGGCGAGGCCATTATCTCCCGATAAGCCGCGCGCCCGGATCCCGGGCGTCACAGGGAGAGACAACGCCGATGAATGCCCAGGCGCCAATTCCAGCCTTGCAGGATCCCCGCTTCAATCGCCCCGAGCCCTTCACGCCGCCGCTTCGCGACGGCGGCTTCTTCCAGCGCGACCGCTCCATCCATCCGCCGGCGCATGCGCCCGGCTACAAATCCTCGGTGCTGCGCTCGCCGCGCCAGGCTCTGCTGTCGCTGGAGAACTCGATCTCGGAGATCACCGGGCCGGTGTTCGGCCACAACGATCTCGGCCCGCTCGACAACGACCTGATCCGTAACTACGCCAAGGACGGCGATCCCGTCGGCGAGCGCATCATCGTCCATGGGCGAGTGCTGGACGAGACCGGCCGCGGCGTACCGAACACGCTGGTCGAGTTCTGGCAGGCCAATGCCGGCGGCCGCTACCGGCACAAGAAGGACACGTATCTGGCGCCAATCGATCCGAATTTCGGCGGTTGCGGCCGCGCGCTGAGCGATGACACCGGCTACTACTACTTCCGCACCGTGAAGCCCGGGCCCTATCCCTGGCGCAACTATGTCAACAGCTGGCGTCCGGCCCACATCCACTTCTCGGTGTTCGGCTCGGGCCTTGCCCAGCGGCTGATCACGCAGATGTATTTCGAGGGCGATCCCCTGATCCCGGTCTGCCCGATCCTGACGACGATCCCGGACAAGGACGCGCTCGACCGTCTCGTCGCGCCGCTCGACCTCAACGCCTCTACGCCGTTCGATTCGCTTGCCTACCGCTTCGACATCGTGCTGCGCGGCCAGCGCTCCACCTATTTCGAAAATCGCCCGGAAGGAAACTGAGTCAATGCCGCAGCCGCTCAACTACCTCAAGGAAACCGCCTCGCAGACCGCCGGGCCCTACGTCCATATCGGTCTGATTCCGGCCATGGCCGGCTTCGACATCTTCGAGAAGAACTTTTCCAACGTCCTGGTGACGCCGAACACGCAAGGCGAGCGCATCACGCTCGAAGGCCGCGTGCTCGACGGCAGCGGCTCGCCGCTGCGCGACGTGCTGCTCGAGATTTGGCAGGCCAACGCCGCCGGCCGCTACAACCATCCGGCCGACCGCTCGGTCGGCGCGCTCGATGAGGAGTTTCGCGGCTGGGGTCGCGCGGGCTCGGATTTCGACAGCGGGCTCGTCACCTTCGAGACCGTCAAGCCCGGAGCGATCACCGACAAGGCGGGCCGCAAATGCGCGCCGCACGTCAACGTCTGGATCGTCGCGCGCGGTATCAATATCGGGCTCAACACGCGGCTCTATTTCTCGGATGAGGAAGCCGCCAACGCCGCTGATCCCGTGCTCAACCTGGTCGAGCCGCCGGTCCGGCGGTCGACGCTGATCGCAAAGCGCGGCGAGCGCGCCGGCAAGGTCGTGTATACCTTCACGATCAATTTGCAGGGACCCGAGGAGACCGTGTTCTTCGACGTCTGACGATCCGGCGATCGTCCCGCAAGATCATTCCACCCGATCGCCTCGATTGATCGTTCCGCGCGTGAGGAATTGCGGCGGTTGCTGACGCATCTCGCGCGATCCCGGCCGCTCGGCCGGATCGCGTCCCACTTTTGGCTTCAGTTCTACCAAATCAATGAATACATCGGCCTGCCGGCGCAGTTCGTCGGCGACCATGGGCGGCTGGCTGGTAAGCGTGGAGACGACCGTGACGCGAACGCCGCGACGTTGCACGGCTTCAACGAGCGAACGAAAATCGCCATCACCCGAGAACAACACGATCTGATCGACGTGCTCGGCGAGTTCCATCGCATTCACCGCCAGTTCTACATCCATGCTGCCCTTCACCTTGCGGCGGCCGGTGGTGGCGTCGACGAACTCTTTGGTGAGCTTGGTGACGACGGTGTAGCCGTTGTAGTCGAGCCAATCGATCAGCGGGCGGATCGACGAGTATTCCTGATCCTCGATGACGGTCGTGTAATAGAAGGCCCGCAGCAGCGCACCCCGGCCGTGAAATTCGCCGAGCAGACGCCTGTAGTCGATATCGAAACCGAGCGCCTTGGAGGTGGCATAGAGATTGGCGCCATCGATGAAGAGTGCGATCTTCTCAATCGAAGACATTATGCACGAATCTCCAGTTCCGCATGGAAGCCAGCAGGTTCAGCCGCCAGGGCTCTGCATGCCGGTCGGAATGCTCAACTCGCCGGTCGCTTGCTGAAAAAGCAGCGCAGACGACCGGACAGGGTGTGGCCGTCTTGCGCCAAGGTTAGGGAGGTTGATGCCACTGGCGCCAGGGCGCCCAATGCAGCCACGTTAAGGCGTGCGCATTTCATGCTCAATTGTACGGAGGTAAACGGCTTGTATCCAAAGGGTTGGACGCCCTATACGAAGGTAAGTGGACGCGCCCGCGCAGCTTCGCGATCAGGGCGAAGGCGACGGTCTTCCTCGAAGTCTGATTGTCGCGGCGCGAACGACAACAGGCCTCATCTTGCAGTGTTCTCCTCGGGTGAGGAGGTCGGCTCGCGGCGCGGCCTGCGACCAAAGTCTATCCAGACGAGGCCTGCTGGTCCGGAACCAAAGCCCTTGCGAATGCTTCCCCGACATATGCCCCGCGGAGAGGTGTGTCATGAGCAGGTTGCAAGAGCGCGAAACCGTCCCTGACGTCTACAATCTGTTTCTCGCGGCTGTACTCTTCATATCCCCGTGGCTGTTCAAGCTGACGATCAGCCAGGGCAGGATCGATCTCTGGGTGACGAGCGCAATCATAGGCATACTATCGCTTGCTGCCATTACCGCCTATCGCGACTGGGAAGAGTGGATCAACGTCCTGATGGGCGTTTGGCTCATCGTGTCGCCCTGGCTGCTGGGATTCCCGCACACACGCGCGATGCATTTCAGCATTGGCTTTGGCGTCGTCATCATGCTTCTGGCCTTGCTCGATCTCTTTCTCCACTACGAGAAGAGGCATCCGGACCAAATGGAGTCGCGGCAAGAGAGAGCACATCACTAGCAAACGGTGCGCACGGCCTAGCACCCGACGCGTCAGTCTTCGCCGCCATGCAACTGCGCACGAAAGGCGCGCGGCGATAGCCCTGTGGCCGCGGCATAGACGCGGCTGAAATAGGCGGGATCCTCGAAGCCGAGCGCATACGCGATGGTCGAGACCGGCAGGTTGGTGTAAACGAGGTTGCGCCGCGCTTCGCGGATCAGCCGGTTGAGGATCAGGTGCG
Source organism: Bradyrhizobium centrolobii (assembly GCF_001641635.1). Lineage (GTDB taxonomy): Bacteria > Pseudomonadota > Alphaproteobacteria > Rhizobiales > Xanthobacteraceae > Bradyrhizobium > Bradyrhizobium centrolobii. Next base: position 88,229 of record NZ_LUUB01000022.1, on the reverse strand, counting down.
AGGCGGTGTCGCCGGTCGCAGCTCGCGTCACCCGGTTGAGATGCGTGGGCGTGATCGCCAGCGCCTCGGCATAGTCCGCAACGCTCCAGCGCTCCAGATGATGCTCCTCGAGCAGCGCCTCGAAGCGACGGAACAGGCCGGATTCGGCCGTTCCATTGCCGCCGCTCTCGCCCGTCAGCGCGCGCGCCACAAGTCCGATCATGGCCGCCGACAGCGCGCGCAGCACATGGGCACGGCCGAAATTGCGCGCCGCGTGTTCGGCAAAGATCTGCTTCATGGTGGCGCGGATCTGCGGCGTGCCGCGGACCACGGCCGATCGCGACAGCGCGCCGCGCAGGCCCTCCGAGGCGAGCAGCGCCTCGTCGAGGATCTCCGCGGCGATGGTCAGGACCCAGCCTTGCGTGCCGGGCACGAAGCGGAAGCCATGGACGTGGCCGACTGGCACGTTGACAATCTGCATTGGCCTCAAGGGCACCACGCGCCCATCGAGCGTTGCTTCGCCGCCGCCACGCTCGATCAGCAGCACCTGGTGCAGCCGGGCATGGCGGTGCACGGCCAGCGTCCAGTCATGCAGCACCGAGCGGGACGCGATCGTCTCGCAATGCACGACATCGGGCAGATCGCCGGATTCGCCGAACAGGTTGTAGACCCGGATGGCCGGGGCAGGGGCTGCGTTTCTCATGTTCGAATAGTACAAGACAAAGGCAAAACCCTCCATCGGTTTGCGGCGCGGAATCTGCAAAAAGCTCCCAGACGGGAGGACGTAAAAATGAAAGTTCGGGTCTGCATCATCGGCGGTGGGCCATCCGGGCTGCTGTTGTCCCAGCTTCTGTACCTGAAGGGCATCGACACGGTCGTGCTGGAGAAATACAGCCGTGAGCACGTGCTCGCCCGCATCCGGGCCGGCGTGCTCGAGCACGGCTTTGCCGAGCTGATGCGCGAGGCGCAATGCGGCGAGCGGATGGACCGCGAGGGCGAGATCCACAAGGGCTTCGAGATCGCGCATGACGGCGTGCTCTCCCATGTCGACCTGCACAAGCACTCCGGCGGTAATTCCGTGCTGGTCTACGGCCAGACCGAGCTGACGCGCGATCTCTACGAGGCGCGCGACCGGCACGGCGGCAAGGTCGTGCACAATGCCGAGGACGTGACGCCGCATGGTCTCACCTCGGACAAGCCGTTCGTGACGTATCGTTTGAACGGCGAGATCGTGCGGGTCGACTGCGACTACATCGTCGGTGCCGACGGTTTTCACGGCATCAGCCGCAAGTCGATCCCGAAGGACGTGTTGCGCGAATACGAGAAGGTCTATCCGTTCGGCTGGCTTGGCGTCCTGTCACGCACCAAGCCGGTGTCACCCGAGCTGATCTATGTGAACCATGAGCGCGGCTTCGCGCTCTGCTCGATGCGCTCGCAGGTCTTGAGCCGCTACTACATCCAGGTTCCTTTGGCCGACAAGGTGGAGGACTGGTCGGACGATGCGTTCTGGGCCGAGCTGAAGCGGCGCCTGCCGGAGGAGGTTGCCGGCCGCCTGATCACGGGAGCGTCGATCGAAAAGAGCATCGCGCCGCTTCGCAGCTACGTTGCCGAGCCGATGAGCTATGGCCGCCTGTTCCTCGCCGGCGATGCCGCCCATATCGTGCCGCCGACGGGCGCGCGCGGGCTCAACAGCGCCGCCTCCGACATCTACTATCTCTATCACGGCCTGCTCGCGCACTATGAGCATGGCGATGATTCCGGGCTCACAGGCTATTCGGCCAAAGCGCTGGCGCGGATCTGGAAGGCGCAGCGTTTCTCCTGGTGGATGACGATGATGCTGCATCGTTTCCCCGACCGGCTGGAGTACGAAGACAGGCTGCAGCAGACCGAGCTGGAGTATCTGTTCTCGTCCGAGACGGCGCAGCGCCTGCTCGCGGAGAACTATGTAGGGCTGCCGTTCTAGCGCTTCCAGCGTATTGCCAGGCTCTTCTGGCGGTGGGTGGTTCAGCAAGTTACGTGAAAAAGACCAATCTTCCTGGCATGCGAGTGGTTGAACGTGTGAATTGCCTTGGGCGTCGGCTCAAGCAGGACTGCGCAACCCTTCTTCGCAAAATACGCCTCCGCTTCCGGCGATAGATGCACATTGCCCATCTGGCCCGACCCAAGAATGAGCTGCTCGCATCCGTTTTCAAAGATGAACTTCGCCTCGTCCTTCGAGAGGACGTGCGAGGTGCCGTAGTACTTCTTCGACAGCTTTTTCTTCCGCTTTGCCACTTCGCCGGACAGACGAATGATCACGTCGTGTTCATAGGTCTTTCCGTCAATCGTGATCGTGCCGAACGTCGTGTCTTCGATCTCCATGGCCTGACCTCCTCTTGATGTCGGCACAAGTCTCGCCTCAGCTTCGGTGGACGAGCCCGGTATCGATGTCAGAAGCGCCCGTCGATCGCACCTCCTCGAGGCGCCGACCGCCGGGCGCCGAAATCACGGCTGCGCCAATCCGCCGGACTGGACGCAGGTCCGTCGAGACTGCGAAGCCGCTTACGGGAGCTCGGATATCAGCTTGGTCCACTCGGCCTCGGTCCAGGCGCGCGAGGTGCTGGTCCGCACATTGCCGAGGGAGCCGAGCGCAAGCGCGAATTTTGTGATATGGTCGCCGAGCGGTGCTTCGGCGACGACGAGAATGTCATGCGCGCCGGAGACGAGATAGATGTCCTTGATCTCGACTCCGACTTTCTTGGCAAGCGCCTTCGCAGCTTCGCTGCGCTTGGGAGCATCCCTGACATTCCGAATTCCCTGGTCGGTCCAGTCGATCGTCAGTATGAATGTCGCCATGTCGATCCTCCCTGGGGTGCATGTGCGCGTGGCCTGCCGCGCGCGCCAGGCCAACTTGCTTCATGTTGAAATTGAGGGAGCGCCACGAAGGTCAGCGCTGCTTTCAGACTGCGATGCCTGCCGACGGCCTGCTCGCTGCCCATTCCGGCAACCGGCGACGTCGGCCCGTCCCGTCTCGAAGGGCAGCTTGCTATACACTACGCCATGTCATGGGCCCGAAAAAGAGGGTTCTCCGGGTTGTGACCGGCCGATCGGCGTGGGGGCGCTATTTTCCCTCCAGCGTATTGACTGGAGTCCACGCCGGCGGCGGTGGATTTGTGGTGAGCGCTCTGGCGCGTCTCGCGAACAGCGCTGATGGCGGATCGATCTCGGCCGTGCGCTCGAATGCTTCAACGGCCTTGCCAAACTCTCGGGCCCGCCAGCATGCCAGCCCTTCCGCGTATACCGCGGCTGCCTTCTTCTGTTCGGCGCTCTCCGCCCCCTTCTCCGCCAGCGGCTCGAACACCCGGATCGGCTCGCCGCGCCCCAGCACCCTGATGGAATCGAGCTCACGCCAGGCGAAGGCGTCGCCGGTCTGCGCCATCGTCGTCTCCGACGCCATGATCGCAGTGCCGTAATATTTGTTGGCGCCTTCCAGCCGCGAGGCGACGTTCACGGTGTCGCTCATCACCGTGTAGTTGAAGCGGCGCCGCGAGCCGATATTGCCGACCACGGCCTCGCCGCTGTTCAGCCCGATGCGGTGCGACAGGTCGCGGCCCGCGAACGCGGCGTTGCCGGCGTTGAGTTCCGCGAGCCTTTGGTGGCACTTCAGTGCGGCGCGGACGGCGTTGCGCGCATGCGCGGGATCGTCGGCCGGCGCGCCGAACATGGCGACGATGGAATCGCCGATATATTTGTCGACGTAGCCGCCTTGGCCCTCGATGATGTCGGTCATGGCGGACAGATACTCGTTCATCAGCGCGACCAGCTCGCCCGGCGTCATCTTCTCCGCGATGGAGGAGAAACCGCTGAGGTCGGAGAAGAACATGGTGACGTTGCGCGTCTCGCCGCCGAGCGCCGGCATCTTGCCCGAGGCAACCATGGTGTCGATCACCTCGGGCGCGAGGTAGAAGGCAAAGCTCTTGCGCAGAAAGCGCTCCTCGCGGTCGGCGATAACGAAGCGGTAGCCGATCATCATCGCGACTGCGGCAAGGCCGGCCAGCGCGGGCTCCGTCAGGGGCAGCGCCAAGGCGTGAACGAACAGGCTCACGGCCAACGCGGCGTAAACAGCCGTGAGCGCGATGTATGCCGCCACTGCCCCTGCGGGTGCGAGCACGCAGGCCGCGCAGGCGATGATCGCCGCGAACAGGATCGTGAGAGTGGTCCGCAGCGGAAAGCCCAGCTCCGTCACCGCATCGCGTTCCATCAGATTGCGGACCGCAGCGGCGTGGACGAAGACGCCGGCGATATCGCTGCGCGGCGCCTGGGCGGCGCGCGCCGGGGCGGGCAGGGCGCATCGTGCGGCCGGCGTCCCGTCAAATCCGCCGGACAGGCGCATCGAGGTGAGCTTGCGGTCCTCGAAATTGAGGACGGTACCGAGCAGCACGATCTTGCCGTCGAAGGCGCGGCGGAAGAAATCGCGATCGCCCTTCTCGGCGCAGGCGCGCAGGTCGGCGAAGGAGAACGTCGGGACATCGCGGCTCAGTCCGCGGAAATTCAGCGCCAGCGTGTTCGGCGACGCGCTCGGGATAGCATAGCCGGCCAACGTCATCGCGCCCGACGGCGCGATCTCAGGCTTCGCACCGAGCGCGCGCGAGGCGAGCTCGACGGCCATCGCGGGAACAGGCTTGCCATCGACAGCAAAACTCAGCGGCATCCGCCGGATGACGTCGTCGGTGTCGGTATGGACGTTGAGGGCGCGGATGTTGTTTCGCACCGCCAGTTGCTGCGCGCGGTAGGGAACGTCGGGGTGGTCGTTGCTCAGGATCTCGCCGAGCACGAGTTTGCCGGAATCGGAGGCCTGCCGCAGCGCGATCAGGTAATCCCGATCAAAACCCTTCATGCGCGCGCCGAGCGGCGCGTCACCAAAAGGGATTTCCGACTGCTCGATCGAACTCGGAAAGATGACGTCGAAGCCGATCACCTTGGCGCCGCCGTCAGTGATGCTCGCGAGCACCCGGCCGATCTCGCGCGTCCAGGTCAGCGTCGGTGATCCCTTGAAGGGCGGCGTATCATAGGTCTCGCCGTCGATCGCGACGACGACGACCGGCGAGCTGGCGGGGTCGCGGCGGTCACTGAGGAGCTTGCCGCGCAGCGCGGTGAGGATGTCGAGCGACAGGCCTTGCAGGGCATGAAGCGGCGGGGAGGTGAAGACCGCACCCGAAAGGAGCGCGACCAGGATCGCTGCAATGATGTCCCGCCTGCCGATCCGCCGCATCGCGCTGTCGCGGATCGCCTATTCGAGCCGCAGCAGGCGACCGACGATCGGCGTCGGTGACGAGGTGGCGCGGGCGTCGACCTGGAATGTGTAGCGCTTCGCGCCGAGGGTTGCGAGATAGGTGCCGCCAGGGGCCAGGGTCTTGCCGGCCTTGGCGAAGTCGTAGAACTTGCCGGCGACCAGATTATCGGCCTTCAGCGGCACGCTGATCGTGGGCTCCTTGCCGTCGGTGCGCTCGATGACCAGCGTGCTGCCGCTTCTGGCCTGGACCAGCGGCGAGACGCCGTAGATCGTCGGCAGCCTGGAGGGCGCCGCCTTCGTGTCGGATCGCATTGTGCGGAACGTGGTCGCCGCACTCTGGTTCGCCTGGCGCTCGGAGAGCTGCGCCGCGTTGGCATCGCAGGGCACCTTGACGCGCTGCACGTCGCCGAGCTGCACCGTGCTCTGCTCGGCGCCGACCAGGACGACGCCCTCAGTGATCGTCTCGCGCACGCAGGATTTGAGATAGCCGAGCACGAGCGCCGCCTTCGGTCCGAGCTTGATGATCTTGCCGGGCGCCACATAGTCCATGAACTCGACGCCGTCGACCTTGCCCTGCACGTCCTCGACGATCGCAGCCGGCGTCTGCGCGACGGCGGGCGCCGCGAGGCAAAACACGCCGACAATGGCGCCGATCGGGCTTTTCATGGGCTTTCTCATCCGGTTCGATTGATACGCGACTGATCCCCGCCTGGCTCGACTCTTAGCAGCGGGTGGCGCAACCAAGTGTGACCAGAATCACTCTTGGTATTGGTGCACATTATCAGGAAGAGGTTCAAAGCCGAGATGAGGAAGGTTCGGCCGGAGCAAACCGGCCGAGGGCAATGTCAGGCCGCCGGGACAGCCTCGCGCGATCGGTTTTCGTCCGGGCGGTTCTCGGCCGTCTCTGCCATGGCGGGCGAGAGCGTGGCCTCGGATTTCTGGAACAGCGCCGCGCCTTGTCCGAGAGCGATCGCCGCGACCTCGTCCCAGCGCGACAGAAAGGCCTCGACGCAGGCTGGGTCGAATTGTCGCCCCTTGTTCTCGACCAGGTAGGTGCGCGCCACCTCGAGCGGCATCGGCTCTTTATATGGCCGCCGCGTCGTCAGGGCGTCGAAGACGTCAGCGACCGCGACCACGCGCGCGGCGACCGGGATCTCGGCCGCTCTCAGGCCGTTCGGATAGCCCGTGCCGTCCCAGCGCTCGTGATGGCCTGCGGCAATTTGCGCACCGAGCTGGATCAACTCGCAACTGGAGTCCGCCAGGATCCGCTCGCCGATCCTCGCATGGGTGCGGATCACCGCCATCTCCTCATCGGTCAGCCGGCCGGGCTTGAGCAGGATATTGTCGGGAATGGCGACCTTGCCGACGTCGTGCAGGGGCGCGGCCAGGTAGATGTCGCGGCAGAGTCGGGCCGGCAGGCCAAGCTGCTCGGCGATGATGCGGCTGTATCGGGCGACCCGCAGCGTGTGCTCCCCGGTGTCGTTGTCGCGGTATTCGACCGCGAGCGCGAGCCGCAGGATGATCTCCTCCTCACGCTCGCCGAGCTTCTGTGTCGCAGCCGCGACCGCGCTCGCCAGATCCGCGGCGCGATCGTTCTGCTTGCGCACGGCGACGCCGAGGCGGATCAGGTTGCGCAAGCGCACCGTCATTTCGACGCTCTGCGGCTGCTTGGGCAGGAAATCGGTTGCACCGGCCTGCAGCGCTTCCATCTTGATGTCATCCGTCTGTTGCGAGGTGATCATCGCGATCGGGATGTCGGCGCAGCCGGGCAGGGTACGGAAGGCACGGATGAAGCTGATGCCGTCCATATGCGGCATCTCGTAGTCGACCAGCACGAGGTCGAAGACGCGCTCGCGCGCACAAGCCAGCGCATCCACTGGATCGAGGAAGGTGGTGGCCTCGACCAGGCCTTCGGCCTCGATATGACGTTTCAGGAAGTTGAGGACGGAGCGGCTGTCATCAATCAGAAGCGCTTGGGTCAGCATCGGCGGCCGGGGCTCTCTTCGCTGGCGTAGGCACGAACCCAAGGCATAACCTGATGGAATTTAACGCGGAGCAAATGCGCCGGCCGGCAACGTTGCCGCGGATATGCGCGCTTCGCATGAGATTTCGGCACGCCATGCACCTTTGCATGCGGCTGCGCGAAGTCCTAGGGAATGTGACCCGTAGTTGTACGGAGCACGGCGTTAGGAGTTTGCTCATTCGATTCACGTCAAACGGTGTACCGGAATATTAAGCAAAGGCGGGGGTAGCGATGGCGCTCAATCCCACGGAGCCGAAGTGGTCGTTGCGGTTGCCCGCCGACTGCAGCATCGCGGCCATTCGAAATGTCTATGACCTCATTCGCGAGGCGTTCGGCCGGCAGGACCGGCTCGAAATCGACTGCTCCAGCGTGGACAAGGCGGACGTGACCTCGATCCAGCTCCTGCTGTCGACCGCCAAGACGGGCGCGGCCCAGGGGCGTCCGGTCGTCCTGACTTCTTTCTCCCAGTCTCTGCGCAACACCCTTCGCCGCGCCGGATTCGCCAGTGAGGCGATGATCGACCAGCATTTCCCGCAAAAGAAAGACGGCACCTGATGGCCACGATTCTGACCGTCGACGATTCCCCCAGCATCCGGCAGATGATCAAGGTCGTGCTCGAGCCGGCCGGTCACAGCGTGATCGAGGCCGGCGACGGTGCGCAGGGGCTCGCCAAGGCGCAGGCCGGCAAGCTCGACCTCGTGATCACCGACCTTAATATGCCTGTCATGAACGGGCTGGAGCTGATCCGCGCGCTGCGCAAGCTGCCGAGCGCGGTCGGCATGCCCATCGTGTTCCTGACCACCGAATCCAACGACGCGGTGAAGCAGGAAGCGAAAAGCGCCGGCGCCACCGGCTGGATCACGAAGCCCTTCAAGCCCGAGCAGTTGCTCGCCGTCGTGGCCAAGCTGGTGCGCGCATGAGCGCGATGGACCCGACCGAGGTCTTTCGCCAGGAAGCCAGCGAGCTGTTCGAGGTCCTGGAAGGAGCCCTGCTCGATCTCGGCCAGCGTCCCGACGACCGCGAGCTGGTCGATTCCGCTTTTCGCGCCCTGCACACGATCAAGGGCTCCGGCGCCATGTTCGGGTTCGACAAGGTCGCCTCCTTCACCCACGAGTTCGAGACCGCCTTCGACCGTGTCCGCAAGGGCGAGATCAAGCCGACACAGGAGCTGATCTCGGTCGCGCTCGCCGCCAAGGACTATATCCGGGCCCTGATCGAGGAGCCGCAGACGACCGACGATATCATCGGCGAGGGGATTCTCGACGATCTCAAGCGCTTCGTGTCGTCCGACCAGCCTGCCTCCCCGGTCGCAGAGATCACTGAGGCACCGTCGCTGGCCCCTGGCGAGCGAAAGCAGGCCGGTTGGCACCTTCACCTGGAATTCGAATCCCACATCCTGCGCAACGGATCGAACCCGCTCGATCTCCTGGAAGATCTCTGCAAGCTCGGCCCCTGCTTCGTCGTGCCGATCACCGACGGCGTGCCGTTCCTCGACGAGATGGAGCCGGAAGACTGCTATCTGAAGTGGGACGTCAAGCTTCACGCGGCCTGCGACAAGGACGCGATCGACGACGTCTTCATGTTCGTCCAGGACGAGATGAAGCTGACGCTCTCTCCGCTCGAGCATGTCGAAGCTCCGCCGGCGCCGCTGTTCCAGCTCCTCGACGAGGAGCCGGTGCCGGCCGCGATGGTGGAGATGCCCGCTCCGGCGGTCGAAGTTGCGCCGGCGCTAGTCGTTGAAGAACCCGCGCCGAAATCCGAGATCAAGCGTGAGGCGCCGCCCGTGGTGCGCCGTGAGGAAGCGAAGCGCGAGGAGCGCGGCATCGCCACCGTCCGCGTCCAGGCCGAGCGCCTCGACGAGCTGATGGACCGGGTCGGCGAGCTCGTCATCGCGCAGGCGCGACTGACGCAACTGGCCTCCGCCGGCTCCGATCTGTCGATCAAGATGATCGCCGAGGAAATCGAGCGCCTCGCCTCCAGCCTGCGTGACACCACGATGGGCGCGCGCATGGTGCCGATCGGCTCGCTGTTCGGTCGCTTCCGCCGCCTGGTGCATGACCTGTCGCGCGACCTGTCGAAGCCGGTCGAGTTCGTCACCTCGGGCGAGGACACTGAGCTCGATAAGACCATGATCGAGTGCCTCGCCGATCCGCTGGTGCACTTGATCCGCAACGCCATCGACCACGGCATCGAGGACAGCGCGACCCGCGCTGCCAATGGCAAGACGGAGCAGGGCCGGATCGAGCTCGCCGCCGTTCATTCCGGCGCGCAGGTGCTCGTCACCGTGAAGGACAATGGCGGCGGTCTCAACACCGCGCGCATCCGCGCCAAGGCGGAAGAGCAGGGGCTGATCGCGGCCGGTGCTGCGCACTCCGACCACGAGGTCCACCAGTTCCTGTTCCACCCCGGCTTCTCCACTGCGCAGACCATCTCGGCGCTGTCCGGCCGTGGCGTCGGCATGGACGTGGTCAAGCGCACCATCGAGAACATGCGCGGCTCGATCGACCTGTCGACCCAGCCGGGCCAGGGCACCACCGTGACGCTGCGCCTGCCGTTGACGCTCGCGATCATCGAGGGTCTTCTGATCCGCGTCGGCGAAGGCCGCTACATCATTCCGCTGTCGGCGGTGGAGGAATGCGTCGAACTCACGGCCGAGGACGAACGGTCACGCGGCCGCAACTTCCTCAATGTGCGCGGCAATCTTGTGCCCTTCCTCAGGCTGCGCGAGCTCATGACCGCATCCGGCAGGCCGGACAAGCACCAGAAGACGATCATCATCTCGACCGGCGAGACCCGCGTCGGGCTCGTCGCTGACCAGATCATCGGCAACCACCAGACCGTGATCAAGTCGCTGTCCAAGCTCCATTCGGACGTCACGATCTTCTCCGGCGCGACCATCCTCGGCGACGGCACGGCGGCGCTGATCCTCGATGTCGCGCAGCTCGTCGCGATGGCGCAGTCGAAAGTCGAAAAGCATCACATCAGCGAGGCAGCGTGATGAACGGGGGGCAGGCCGGCGAGCATCAGGCCGATGCGATGCAGGTCGTGATGATCGGCCTCGGTGAGGAGAAGTTCGCGCTCGATGCGGGCCTCGTGCGCGAGATCATCGATCCCGTGCCGGTCACCAAGGTCGCCGGTGCGCGCTCTTTCGTTCCGAGCGTGATCAATGTGCGCGGCAACGTCATTCCGCTGGCGGACCTGCGCATCCGCTTCGGCATGCCGCAGACCGAGAATTCGGCCGATACGCGCATCGTCGTCATCGAGATCGAGATCGACAACGAGCCGGTGCTGGTCGGCGTGACCGCAGACAAGGTCTACGAGGTCACGGAAATCTCGCAGACCGACGTGCAGCAGACGCCGCGCGTCGGCATGCACTGGAAGCCGGAGTTCATCCGCTTCATCACCAAGTGGCGTGAAGAGTTCGTCATCGTTCCCAACATGGAACGCATTCTGAATTGAGATGAGGTCCCACTGGCGGGACTTGAGGTTTGACCTGGGGTTTGGGGGCTGAAAATGAGGTTTACGGTCAAGGCGAAGCTTGCCAGCGCGTTCGGCGTGGTCCTGCTATTGTCGATGGCGGCGGGCGGTCTCGCCTATCTGAAGCTGAGCGAGATGATCGCGACCGCGGAGGATCTGGTGGCGCGCGCTGGCCGGATGGAGCGCGCCGCTGAGCTCGAAAAGGGCATTCTCTTCCAGGTCCGCGCCGAAAAGAACCTGATCCTGGCGCCCGACAGCGACAGCGAGAGGTTCCTTGCCGAGATCGCCAAGCAGCGCGAGGCGCTCTTGAAGGTGAAGGACGAGATTCATGCAGCGGCCTCGCCGGAAGGCAAGAAACTGGTCGAGAACTTCGCCGCCGCCTTCGCGCGCATGAACGCGGCTGAAGACGAAGCGCTCAAGATCGCGAAGGTCGACAGGACGAAGGCCGCCGAGCGTTCGATGACCGACGTCCGCAAGGCCGTGGCGGAGGCGATGGAGGCGGCCAACGCTTACATCGCCAACGTCAAGAAGAACATGGACGCTCAATCGGCCCAGGCGCACGAGGACGGCAACCGGGCTCAGTTCCTCCTGATCTCGTTCGTGCTGGCATCGCTCGCGATCGGCCTGATTGCCGCGATCTGGATTTCCATCAGCATCGCGCGCGGTCTCGGCCGTGCGGTCGGGCTGGCCGGGGCCGTCGCCGATGGCGACCTCAGCCAGATGATCAAGATCTCGAGCAATGACGAGATCGGCGATCTCGTCAAGTCGCTGAACACGATGGTCGAAAAGCTCCGGCAGATCGTCGCGGAGGCCCTCACGGCCGCACAGAACGTCTCCGCCGGCAGCCAGGAGCTTTCCGCGAGCGCCGAGCAGCTTTCGCAAGGCGCGACCGAGCAGGCTTCGTCGGCGGAAGAGGCCTCTTCTTCCATGGAGGAGATGGCCTCGAACGTGAAGCAAAACGCCGACAACGCCAACCAGACCGAGAAAATCGCCGCGCAATCGGCCAGGGATGCCGAGGCCAGCGGTGCCGCCGTGGGCCGTGCCGTCGAGGCGATGCAGACGATCGCTGAGAAGATCACGATCGTGCAGGAAATCGCGCGGCAGACCGACCTGCTCGCCCTCAACGCGGCGGTCGAGGCGGCACGCGCCGGCGAGCACGGCAAGGGTTTTGCGGTGGTCGCCTCCGAGGTGCGCAAGCTCGCCGAGCGCAGCCAGGCGGCCGCCGCGGAGATCGGCACGCTGTCGACGGAAAGCGTGAAGGTCGCCCAGGAAGCCGGCGGCATGCTGTCGAGGCTCGTGCCTGACATCAAGAAGACTGCCGAACTGGTTCAGGAGATCACCGCGGCTTGCCGCGAGCAGGACGTCGGTTCGGCGCAGATCAACCAGGCGATCCAGCAGCTCGACAAGGTCGGCCAGCAGAACGCCAGCGCGTCCGAGCAGGTGTCCTCGACCTCGGAGGAACTCGCTTCTCAGGCCGAGCAGCTCCAGTCGACCATCTCGTTCTTCCGGATCGAGCATGCCACGCGCAAGGAGAATGCCGCGGCCGCGCCGATCGACCGTGCCGTCAGCCAGCTCCGTGCCAAGGCGGCGCACATGGCAGCGGCCGATCGCGGCAAGAAGAAGCCTGCGCCGGCGCGCCAGCCGGCACGAGCGCTGAAGGCCGCCGGCGGTGGCGGCTTCGCCTTCGACATGGACGATCGCGAGGACGACCGCGACGCCGAGTTTCAACGCTGACCTGCCGGTCCGGCCTCGCGCCGGACCGCCTTTAAAAACCCTTCGATCCTGGACCGCATCATGGCCGCAACCTCGCAATATCTGACGCTCGGGCTCGCCGGCGAGACGTTCGGCATCAGCATCCGCAACGTCCGGGAGATCCTTGACATGCGGCCGATCTCGCGTCTGCCGCATGCACCGAACTTCCTGCTCGGCATGATCGACGTGCGCGGCAGTGGTTATCCGATCGTCGACCTCAGGACCAAGTTGGGTCTGCCGAACGTGGCGGCGACCGAGGCCACCCGCATCATCATCCTCGACGTGCCGATGAAGGACCGCCTGGTCGGTGTCGGCTTCGTCGCCGATTGCGTCTTCGAGGTCACCGATATCGACGAGCAGGCCATCGAGCCCGTGCCCGAGGTGGGCGGGAAATGGCAGTCCGACTACGCGGCCGGCATCGGGCGCAAGGGCGAGAAGTTCGTCATCATCTTCGATCTCGCCAAGCTGATGGCGAATGACGAGATCCCGGAAGAACGCGATGCGGCGGCGGATGCACCTCGCGCCGCCTGAGTTTTGCAAAAGTAAGCGTGGCGAGCGTACGCATCCCAATTCGAACCAAACGAGACTGAAATGAGATTCACCGTCAAAGCCAAGCTTGCGAGCGCCTTCGGCGTCGTCATCCTGCTTTCGATGATCGCCGGTGCGGTCGGCTACCTGAAGCTGTCGGACTTGGTCGGAACCACCGAGCTTCTGGTCAGCCGTGCGGGCCGCATGGAGAAAGCTGCGGAGCTCAAGGAAGGCATCCTGCTCCAGGTGCGCGCCGAGAAGAACTCCATCCTGGCAACGTCGGACGCGGAATATGATCAGTTTGCGGCCGATCTTGCCAAGACCCGTGAGCAGCTCACGAAGTCGAAGGACGAGATCCACGCGCAGGCCACCGAGAGCGGCAAGAAGCTGATGGACAATTTCTCGGCCGCCTTTGCCAGGATGAACGCCTACCAGGACGAGACGGTCAGGCTTGCCAAGACCGACAAGTCCAAGGCGTTGGACCGCTCCATGCATGACGGCCGCAAGGTCGTGGCGGATGCGGTCGAAGCGGCGGACGTCTACATCAAGAACGTCAAGAAGAACATGGCCGAGCAGGCTGAGCAGTCCAAGCAGGATGGCTCCCGCGCCGAGATGCTGCTGATCAGCCTGGTGATCGCCTCGCTGCTGATCGCCGCGGTCGCCGCAACCTGGATCGCGCTCAACATCAGCCGTGCGCTCGCGCAGGCCGTCGGCCTCGCTGACGCGGTGGCGATCGGCGATCTCAGCCGCAAGATCGAGTCCTCCAGCAACGACGAGATCGGTGATCTCATCAAGTCGCTGAACGCGATGACGGTGAACCTGAACGCCACCGCGGCGGTCGCCAACGAGATCGCGCAAGGCAATCTCATGGTCGAAGCCAAGCCGCTGTCCGACAAGGACACGCTGGGTCTCGCGCTCGAGCGCATGGTCGAAAAGCTCCGGCAGATCGTGTCGGAGGCCCTCACCGCGGCCCAGAACGTCTCGGCCGGCAGCCAGGAGCTTTCCGCGAGCGCCGAGCAGCTCTCGCAGGGCGCGACCGAGCAGGCCTCGTCCGCGGAGGAAGCCTCGTCCTCGATGGAGGAGATGGCCTCGAACGTGAAGCAGAACGCCGATAACGCCAACCAGACCGAGAAGATCGCCGCGCAATCGGCCAAGGACGCCGAAGCCAGCGGTGCCGCTGTGGGGCGCGCCGTCAACGCGATGCAGACGATCGCCGAGAAGATCACGATCGTGCAGGAGATCGCGCGGCAGACCGATCTGCTGGCCCTCAACGCGGCGGTCGAGGCCGCGCGCGCCGGCGAGCACGGCAAGGGCTTTGCAGTGGTCGCCTCCGAGGTGCGCAAGCTCGCCGAGCGCAGCCAGGCGGCCGCGGCCGAGATCGGCACGCTCTCGGCCGAGACCGTCAAGGTGGCGCAGGAAGCCGGCTCCATGCTGGCCAAGCTCGTTCCGGACATCAAGAAGACCGCAGAACTCGTCGAGGAGATCACCGCGGCATGCCGCGAGCAGGACGTCGGCTCCGCCCAGATCAACCAGGCGATCCAGCAGCTCGACAAGGTCGGCCAGCAGAACGCCAGCGCGTCCGAGCAGGTGTCCTCGACCTCGGAAGAACTCGCCTCGCAGGCCGAGCAGCTCCAGTCGACGATCGCCTACTTCCGCATCGAGCACGGCGCGAAGGGCCACGCGGCCGCGTCGATCGACCGGGCGGTCAATCAGCTGCGTGCGAAGGCTGCCACCATGGCGGCCGCCGATCGGCCGCCGGCCAAGAAGCCCCAGGCCAAGCCGGCGCGCGCGATGAAGGTTGCCGGCGGCGGCGGCTTCGCATTTGACATGAAGGACGGCGAGGACGATCGGGACGCCGAATTCCAGCGTTAATATCTTTCATGGATCGGTCCACCCCACGCAGGTGGACCGATTCGCTTTCTGTGATTGCGAAAAGGCGTAAGGCTTCGAGATGGCCCGTATGGCCCGACATCCAATGCATGCGGCCATCGCGGGCCGGGGCAGGTGCCCATGATGCCGGCCCTGCAGGATACGGCCGTGCATTTGTCGGACCGTCACTTCCGGACTATCGCCGAATTGATCGAGGGCCAGGTGGGCATCAAGCTGCCGCCGGGCAAGCGACTGATGCTGGAGGGGCGGCTGCACAAGCGCGTGCGCGCGCTGAATTTTTCCGACCTCAACGAGTATGTCGACAACCTGTTCGAGGCGGATCACTTCGACACTGAGCTCACCCATCTCATCGATGTGGTGACCACCAACAAGACCGATTTCTTCCGCGAGCCGCAGCATTTCACCTTCATGAGAGAGGTCGCAGTCCCGGCCCTGCTCAAATTGCATGGACGCAGGAACGCAAACCTGAAGATCTGGAGCTCGGCGAGCTCCACCGGAATGGAGGCCTATACGACGGCGATGGTCCTGGACGACATGACGCGGAGCGAATCGCGATTTCAGTATCGTATCCTCGGCACCGACATCTCGACCGCCGTGCTACGCCTCGCCAGGACCGCGATCTACACCCGCGACGTGCTCGCGCCGGTGCCGGAGAGTTTTGTGAAGCGATATTTCCTGTCGTCGCGCGACAGGTCGCGCGGCGAGGTACGGGTGGTGCCGGAATTGCGGCGCATGACGCATTTTATGCGGATGAACCTGATGGATGCGTCCTATCCGGTCGACCGTGACGTCGATATCATCTTCTGCCGCAACGTCCTGATCTATTTCGAGCGCGAGACCCAGCGCAAGGTGATCGAGCAGTTGTGCAGCCATTTGCGGCCCGGCGGCTATCTGCTGGTCGGACATTCGGAGTCGATGATTCACAGTGCCGTGCCTGGCCTGAAGCAGGTTCAGCCGACCATTTTCAAGGTCTAACCGGAGCGCAACCCAAATGCCGAAAGGGAAAGTTCGCGTGCTGATCGTGGACGATTCGGCGTCGGTGCGCCAAATCCTTTTGACGATCCTGAACGATGATCCCGACATCGAGGTGATGGGGACCGCCTCCGATCCGTTCGCGGCGGCGCGCCGCCTGCAGAACGAAATTCCCGACGTCATCATCCTCGACATCGAGATGCCGCGCATGGACGGCATGACCTTCCTGCGCAAGATCATGGCGCAGCGCCCCATTCCGGTGATCATCTGCTCCTCGCTCACCGAGGAGGGCTCGAACGTGATGTTCGAGGCGTTCGAGGCCGGCGCCGTCGACATCGTGCCGAAGCCGAAGATCGATACGCGGCAGGCGCTGCTCGAATGCTCCACACGGCTGCGCGAGGCCGTCAAGTCGGCGGCACGCGCGCGCGTGCGTCCGCGCACGGCAAGGCGGGTGGTCGAGAAGAAGCTCACGGCTGACGCCATCATCCCGCCGCCGGTGCACGGCCGCTCGCGGCCGACGACGGAACGCATCGTCTGCATCGGTGCCTCGACAGGCGGTACGGAAGCTCTGAACGATGTGCTGGAGATGCTGCCGCCAACTTGTCCGGGCATTCTCATCGTCCAGCACATGCCGGCCGGCTTCACCGCGGCCTTTGCCAAACGGCTCGACAGCGTCTGTCAGATCCGGGTCAAGGAGGCCGAGGACGGTGAGTCGGTATTGCCGGGCTGCGCCTACATCGCGCCTGGCGCTCGTCACATGCTGCTCCAGCGCATCGGCCTGCGCTATCAGATTGCGATCAAGGACGGTCCGCCGGTGTCACGGCATCGTCCGTCGGTCGATGTGCTGTTCCGCTCGGCGGCCCAGCACGCCGGCGCCAATGCGCTCGGCGTCATCATGACGGGCATGGGCGACGACGGTGCGCGCGGGATGCTGGAGATGCGCAAGCTCGGCGCCTCGACGCGGGCGCAGGATGAGGAGAGCTGCGTGGTGTTCGGCATGCCCAAGGAAGCCATCGCCCATGGCGGTGTCGAGAAGGTCGTCTCGCTGCACCAGATCCCGCGCGAAATCATGCACTGGTACCAGGCCGGGCATGCCGCGGTGGCGGGTTGAACGCGATGTCAGCAAGCCTGGCCAACACATTTGCCGACGCGATCGCCTCGATCGAGGACGTCTCGTCGCGCATCGAGGATGTCTTCGCCCGTGTCGGTCACCAGCTCGGACGCGGCCACATCATTTTCAAGGAGCTGAACCAGGGCCTCGCGACGCTCTCTGGAGAACTGTCGGGCGCCGAGATCGAGGGTGCCGCGACGGCATTGCAGGAGATCGCCGCGCGGCTGAACGAGCTGGCGCGAGCGCTGCCTGCCGAGAGCGCCTTGCTCACCACGATCGGCAAGAGCACGGCGGAGGCGTCTTCGCTTCTCAAGCCACTGTTCAAGCACATCCAGATGATCACGATCATCGCGCGCAGCGCGCGGATCGAGGCGGCCTCGCTCGACGGCGACCGCGAGGGCTTTCTTGCCTTCACGCAGGAGGCCTACGACCTCGGCAAGGCCGTGCAGGGCTCCATCGAAGGCTGCGCGCGGGACCAGCAGCGCCTGTCGGACGCGGTCGCGACCGCGTCGACCCGGCAGAGGGAGTTCGAGGGCAGCTACCGGGAGCAGCTGGTGTCGGGAAGCGCCGAGCTCGCCTCGGCCTATTCCGGATTGCGCGACCAGCGCAGCAAGAGCAGTCATCTCGCCGACCTTGCGGGCACCAGCACAAGGAAGATCGCCGACGCGGTCGGCAGCTCGATCATTTCGCTTCAGGCCGGTGACAGCACGCGTCAACGTCTTGAGCATGTCTGCCATGGTCTGCGTCTGGTCTCCGGGCACGAGCTTGCGCCGAGCCTCGTGCCGGCGCCGGAGGAGGGCGGCGATGGCGCGCGTGCCATCTGCCAGTTGCAGGCAGCCCAGCTCAGGGACGCCCAGCGCGAGTTCGGTGGCGACATCGGCCAGATCGTTCGCGCGCTGTCAGCCATCCTGAATGACGCTGGCGGGGTCGTCGGTCATGGCCGCGCGCTGTTCGGAGCGGAGGATGGCGGCTCGTCCTCGTTCCTGGCGCGCATCAAGCAGACGCTCGCGCAGGCCTCGACCCTGATTGCCACGTGCGAGAGCGCCGGCCGCGCGGTCGACGAGGCGCTGGCGATCGTCGAGGATACGCTGGCCAAATTCCGGCAGGCAATCGCCGGGCTCGCCGAGGCCACGGTCGATATCACGCTGATCGGCATGAACGCTGGCCTCAAGGCCAGCCATCTCGGCAGCAGAGGCAGCGCCTTCGTCGTCATCGCCAACGAACTCAAGTCGACCGCCGACCAGGTCTCGGCGGGCGCAGCGCGGCTGCGCCCGGTGCTTGACGGCATCGAGCGGTCGGCCAACGATCTCAGGGAGCTTCGCGTGCAGGGCGATCCCGCGCAACTCGCCAAGCTCGAGCCGCAGATCCTCCAGGCGTTGCGCGAGGTGGAGGCCGGCAACGAGCGACTCGGCAGGCTGATGAGCCGTCTGGTCGATGAAGGTGCCGAGTTCGAAGGCCTGATGAATTCCGCGAAAGACTTGATGAGCACGCTCGGCGACGGCTCTGCGGCATTGCCGGCGGTTGCTTCGCGCCTCGAGACGGCAAGCGCGGGTGCGGAGCGGCCGAAACCGCGCGCGCGCGACGAGGCGGTGCTCGGTGATCTCTTCGCCCGCTACACGATGGAGCGCGAGCGGGTCGTTCACCGCGAATTCCTGCAAGGTCTTGGACTGGCGTCGACCGCCGCGGCGCCTCGGGCCGAAGCGGCCGAAGCTGCAGATGACGGCATAGAATTGTTTTGATTCGGCTGCCTGCGTCGCCCGTGCGACGTTGGCAGCAATTTGATACGTTGGTTTTGCAGGGCGTTAACCGTGGCGGAACGGCCGCCGGATCGGTCATTGTCGCGCCCCAGAGTTGGTCGCAAATACGAGCTGATTTCAGGCGGATGTCCTTCATGCTGAGAGACGGCAAATATGCTGCCTGGTTCAGGACCGCGCGCGGCCAGGGCACCGGTATCGTGCATCTGACCGAGGGGCGCATCTCGGGCAGCGACAGCTTCTTCACCTATGGCGGTTCGTATCGCGTCGATGAGAATCGCTTCACGGCGGTCCTGACCACGAGGCGGCATGCCGAAGGTCCACCGACGGTGTTCGGGCTGGACGAGGTCGAGGTCAAACTGTCGGGCGTGTGCAAGGGTGCGATGGCGACCTGCTCCGGAACAGCCAGGGAGGCGCCCGACGTGATCTTCGAGGCGACGTTGATCTACAGCCAGGAAGATGCGCCGATAGCCGATGCGAAATGTGCCGTCGTGAAGCTCAATGCCGACAAGCTGCCCAAGGGCCTCGACAGTCGGTCGCGTCCGCGCCTTCCCTCCATGTCTCCCAGGACTCCGACGTCGTAGCGAGGCCCGTCTTAGCCTTGCGTTGACGATGTTGGCGCGAAGGCGAGCTGACGTGCGCCGCACCAATAAAGCCTTTAGAGATGGGGGTCTAAGTCTAGGGCACAAAAAATAAGGGTGGTCGAGAACATGCCTCAGATATGGATGACATATGACGAGCTCGGAACGCTGTGCGGCTGCGGCGCAATGGAAGCCAGAGTGTACGCAAAGCATCTGTCGCTTGATCGCCGCAAGAGCCGTGATGGCGCAACGCGCGTCAAGCTGAACCATGCGCTGACAATGAAGTTCTTCGCGACCGTCCGTGAAGCCGATCCCGATCTCGACGAAGCGATTACGGCATTGCGCGAGACGCATCGACGGATGGCCGAGCCGTTGGCGCCGGAAGTGGCATATGACAGGCGCAGCGTGGCCTAGACCATAGCGCCCGCCAAGGTGGGCCTCGTAACGGGCGTTCCGGACCGACGGGTTGAGCCCCGGTGGTCCATCGTCGCCACGACTGCCTTCGAATCAGGCATAAATCATCAGTCGGAATTTCGCGCGGTCGCTGGTGTTTCACACCGGGACCAAGGGCCCAACGTGGTCGAGGCTGGGGAGGACGTCATGAAGAAAGCCGTGTGCCTGGCGAGTGCGATGGTTTTTGCGATTCCGCTCGGCCTGATGGGGCGCGCCGCCGCCGAAATGATCAAGCTGCAGGCGGAACTCAAGGGCAGCAATGAAGTGCCGCCAAATGCGAGTTCCGGCTCCGGCAAGGCAGAGGCGACGTTCGACACCGCCAGCAAAGTCCTGACCTACACGGTCACCTATTCCGGTCTCACCGGACCCGCGCTCGGCGCACATTTCCATGGACCCAGCGAACCCGGCAAGAACGCCGGCATCGCGCTGCCATTCAAATCAGCGCAAAGCCCGATCCAGGGCACCGCCACGCTGAGCGATGCGCACGCCGCGGATCTGCTGGGCGGCAGGTGGTACGCGAACATCCACACCGCAGCCAATCCAGGCGGCGAGCTGCGCGGGCAGATGGTGAAGTAGGGCTCGGCAGCGTTTCAACCAATCGTCATGCGACGTGGTTCGGCGCGGCCTTCTTTTCGGCTTCAGGACGGCGGTCTGGGCAGGAAAGCCAAAATGGTCTGGGCCAGGATGACACCCACGGTGCCGCCTGCCGCTTTTTGAAACACGTCCACGATCTGCGCATCGCGGTCGGGTGTGAGGGCTTGCATCACCTCGAGCCCAACGGCAACGGCCAAGACCAGCGTGCAAGCCAGCGTGACGCGTCCAGGCAGCAGGAAGGCCAGAAGGAAGCCCAGCAGGCCGTAGGCGCTGAAGCGCTCGATGACGACGACCCAATAGGCTTCGGCGTGGCCCGCGAGGGCAGGCCGGCCGGCGAGCTTCGCAAGCGTGGCGTAGACAATGAGCGCGAGGCAGATCGCTATGGCCGCGATGAGATGGTTTCGTCGCATTGCAGCATCATAACCGGCCGAGACGGGCGCCGCTTCGAAAGACGAGAATATCGTTAAGGTCTTCCACATCGGCTCCGGCGAAGGCCATGGATTCGACGAGACCGGTCAGGCCACCAGCGCTGCATCGTCGATCGGAGCTGCGGCCGCCGTCGCACGGTGCGAGGCGATCAGTTCGTTGAACTTCGCAAAGGGCAGGGGGGCGGCCACGAGATAGCCCTGGCCCTCTTCGACACCGCAGGAGATCAGCGCGCGGACCTGTTCTTCGGTCTCGATACCTTCCGCGACCACCGTCATGTGCAGGTCCCCGGCGAGCGCCACCAGCATCTCCACGATCGCCGTGGTCGACGCGTCCACCGTGATGGTGTCGACGAAGAACTTGTCGATCTTGATCGTGTTGGCACCCAGGCCCTTCAGCCTGGACAGCCCGCTGTGGCCGACGCCGACGTCGTCGATGGCGACGCGGAAGCCGTAGTCGCGCAGCTCGCGCACGACGGCCGCGGCGCGCGCAAGATCGTCGAGCTCGTCGCGCTCGGTCACCTCGACCACGATCTGACGCGCGGATACCCTGGCCGCGGCGACGGTGCTGCGGAGGGTCTCGACAAAGCCCGCGCTCAGAAGGTGCTTCGGCACGACGTTGAGCGAGAGCTTGAATTCCTTGTCGGCCTTCAGATGCGCTGAAGCTCGGCGAGCGCGCGGCCGAGAATCTGCCACGTCATGCTCTGGATGCGCCCACCGGATTCGGCCAGCGGGATGAAGTTCATCGGCGGCACCACCGCACCGTCCTCGCGCAGCCATCGTGCCAGGATCTCGCAGCCCCTGATCTGCCTGGTGCTGAGATCGAAGATCGGCTGGAAATAGGGTCTGAATTCGCCGCACGCCAGCGCGCGATCGAGATCGGCGACGGGCCCCTCCATGCGTCGCGTCCGCGACAGCAGGACGCCGAAGAGCACGCCCAGCGCAAGCGAGACGGCCATCGCCGGCCAATAGGCCTGGCCGTTCCATGCCGACAGCACGGTCCGGTCGATGCGGATGGTCGTGCGCAGCGGGTAGCGCGCCGAGCTTTTTTCGAACACGACCGGATGCGGCAACGCCTTGTCGGCGTCGAGCATGAACTTGCCGAGTTGCGCGCCGCTCGTGAGCGCCAGCAGCACCTCGCCATGCGCCCGCAATTCCGCCGGCATGATGTCGAACAGGCTGGAGTTGATGCCGAGTATGGCGACCAGCGCTTTCTTGTTGCCGATGTCCCGCATCACGCCGAGCGCGTCGCCACCGAACTGCTCGACGCGGAACAGCATCAGCTTCGAACCGCGTGAGGCAAGCATGTCGGCACGGTCGACCCAGCCCTTGTCGAACTCCAGCGTCTCCGAATAGGCCGAGCAGATCACCGATCCATCTGCGTTGACGAGACGGACATCCTTCACCGCGGCGCGCTGATAGACGTGCAGGCGGATCGCCTGGAGCGAGGCCGGATCGCAGCTGGCAAGCCCGCGGCCTGCCAGTTCATCGAGGTTTGCGGCGGCGAAGTCGACCGCGAATTCGGAGCGGCGCAGGACAACCTCCGTCAGCTCGTCGAGATGACGGACCTGCTGATCATGAATGAAGCTCGTCGCGGCGAAGTGACCGGCGAGCCCAAACGCCGCCGTGCCCGCAAGCACGAGCGCCGCCAGTGAGAATTTCGGCCGTGTTGATTTCATCCGGCCCGACGGGGGTTAAGAGAGGATTACCCGAATTCTAACCGTCGAGGCGCTAAGATAAGGTTTAAAACCAACGCCTGCGGTTGTATGAACCCAGGTTCACAGGCTCCTTCGGCGCGGATCGGCTGTCAAAGTACCTTCCCGCGGCCGTTCATCAAGATAACGTCAAGCGTGGCGGCGCAGGCGCGATTTCACGTAGGCAGAGCTGAGTTGGCCGGCGGCGGCACCAACATGCCAGCCTTCCGGCCCGGTAACCCACAAGCCCACTGCCACGAACAGGATGCTAATGCCGAACCAGATCGACATCACAATAAGGAAAGCGTTTGCCATGACGGCGGCCAACCGGGTCAGTTCAACGCCGATTGTAGGACCAGCCCTTGTCGGCATCGGTGGAGTAGCGGGCCGCGAAGTACGGATTCTTGAGGCAGTTTCGTGCGGGATCATAGATCCAGTCTGCGCATTCCCCGAAAATTCAGGAATCTGCAATCGAAGCCGAAGGCGCACCATGGCGCGCCGTTCGGAAATCCCAACCGCACAGGAACTTGCGCCGACGCCACTGAAGGTAGAGCCACGAGCAAAGCTACGGCGAATGTGCGGGACAACATGGTGCATCCCACATGGTGCATCCCTCCAACAGACTGTCGAGGGGATACCGAAGCCAGTTGAGCGACCGTTCTCCGCCAGAAAGGGACGACGTTCAATCCTTATCGCTGCAGCTTAACATCCGGGCGCGGAGAGATCGAGAGCGCTGAAGGCGTTCGGGCTGCGTCGATTGGCGTCTTTCGTTCATCGATTGATGAGGGAGGTCGCAGACGTCCATGAATTGTTGCGGCACGGCCGGCGCGACGGACGCTAGTTCTTCTTGGTGCTCTTGGATTTCAGCGTCAGGCCGAGGCGCAAGGCCATGCGTTTGATCGCATCGGGCGAGCGTCCGAGAAGTTTCGCCGCCTCTTCCAGCGAAGTCGAAGACTTGGCCAACTCCATCAGCCGGCGGTCTTCCTTGAACGACCAGGGCCTGCGCGCCATAACCGAAATCATCCTCTCGTCGACATAACGACAAAGCCGCCAAGCGGACCCATATTCGCTCGACGGCTTTGCTTGGGTGGGGCCGGGCCTGGGGAAGCCCGGTGAGGAAAATGGATAGGCGATCCGATAGACTTCGCAACAAACAACGCGGATTAAGCTAACCGCTCAACCTTACCGGGGTGAAATCGGCGCATGACGCTCCGTATAACCACGGAGTTTCGTTAACCGAGGTCGATCCGCGCGCGCCGATAGCCGCGATCGAGGATGCTCTGCCATCAGGCCCGGTTGTCGCAGAACCAGCGGACGGGTTTCGCAGGCCGGCTCTCGAAATCCCGCCAGCCGAGCTTGCGCTCGATCTTGCCCGGGGCCATGGCAGAGCGCAGGTCGTGACCGGGCCGGGCCGCCACGAGACTGATCAGGCCTGCGGCGAGCACCCGCGGTCCCGAGCGAGGGCTCGTCGAGTAGATCGCCGATGCGCTCGACTACATCGAGGTTGAGCGCGGCCCGCGCGCCGATATTGTAGGTCTCGCCGACCTTGCGCTCGAGCACCAGCGTCAGCCCCTCCGCGTGATCGGATATCGCGCGCGGCAATTTCCGGACGATGGAGATGACCCGTATGAGAGTGCATTCCGCCGCGATCACGGCTGCTGCACTGGTCTGAGGCTTTTTCGCCAAAGAGATTGGAGACGGACGGTTGAGGATGCGCATGATGGCGACGGGCCGGGCGTTGCGGTGGAGTGCAGAGCGTTTGATGCAAGTCTGAGCGCGTCCCGTTCGACGTCATTGCCGCGCGCTGCAAATCAACAACAATCAACGTTGATCGAATGATTTTACGGCGATCACTGCAACGTCTCGGGTCGAGAATTGATCCAGCGCGACGCATGCATTCAGCGGTGATCTCGACGAATGGCGTTGCGCTTCCCTCAGACGAGTCGTCACGAGATCGTCGAATTCGTTCGGCTATGATCGCGCAAACGACACGAGCCAATCAGAAGACCGAGATGCTTCAAAAAGCGCGAGCGGCACTCCCTCTTACAAAGATCAGGGAGCGGGCATTCGAAGGCGCGTTTTTCAGCGTTGCGCTGATCGCGATGGCAGGCTGGGTGTACTTCATCACGCTGCTGCTGGTGCGATTGTTCCTCTGGTTCCTCGGTTG
Organism: Bradyrhizobium centrolobii; assembly: GCF_001641635.1. Classification (GTDB taxonomy): domain Bacteria; phylum Pseudomonadota; class Alphaproteobacteria; order Rhizobiales; family Xanthobacteraceae; genus Bradyrhizobium; species Bradyrhizobium centrolobii. The sequence continues at coordinate 63,557 of NZ_LUUB01000022.1, read as the reverse complement.
ACGCGCGAATGCGCGATCACTTCGCGAGCATGATGCTGTCCAAAATTTCTCGCGCCTGACAAGAAAATTGGCGGCGCACTTCATGATGTCGACACAACTCGAAGCTGAGAATGCCGCATTAGAAAGAAGATGGCGCTCCGTAACTGGGAAGAATTCCGAATGACGCTATTCGTGATCATCGTCTCGATCTTCGCAGGCTTCGTCGCAGGCTATGCGACGCGCGCGTGGCGATCCCGCATGCGGAGGGAGCGTCAACCGCTGTATCGGCCCTATGGTCCGACCGTGGCTCGGCAGAACCCGTCACTGGCGCGGGTGCGGCGTGCATTCTGAGGATTTGCAACCGAGCGGCGATCGCGTCTGTCCTTGCCTGCTCGAGATCGCCTCCGTCTTCGGGGCCATCGCACAGGACTGCGCATGGATCTTGCAAGAGCGATCCAAGCAGATCTTGCAAGCAGTGAAGTGATAGCCCTCCCTGTGATGGATTGAGGACTTTGGTCGATGCTCTGGCTGATTGCCCTGATTGTTCCGCTCGCGGGCGCATCGCTTTTTGTCTGGTTCTACGGTCGTCATCTCGACACCCTCAGCGGGCAGTGGATGGCGAGAGAGGTGGCGCGCCATGGTTAGTTCGAGGAACAATGCTCCGCGGCGATATTTCGTCGATGCGGTCGGGCGGCGCGTCCTGATAGGTCTGACGCTCGAGGAAACCTTCGAGTTTGAGCGGCTCGATAGCGAGTCGTCCACGGGTCAGCTGGGCAGGCCGGCCGCGCGCGACGGGGATACTCTGTGGCAGGCCGCCGGGGAGCAACGTTGGCTGGAACTGTACGAGAAGCACGAGGGCGCCTGGAAGGCCTGGATGGCACAAAGTCGCGCGGAGCAGCCCGAGGGCTTTAACATTTATTAACCATCGTCGGCCCATTTTCTGGTCTGGCGTTTCAACCGGAAAGTGCACGCATGTTCCAACTGTTCTTGCGGGCCCGCACCCAGAACTTCCTGAGAGATCACTTCCGGGGGGAACAGGTGTTTCGTGCGCGATCCCCCGAGCGCGACGCCGAAACGGATCGCACGCGCATCGAAGCCATCATGCTGGCGATTGAAAACGCGTTGCACGCGGCCGAGCGGGAGCAGTCAGGGTTGAACCGCCGGGTTGAAGACGTGCTGGCGCGGGCGGCCGTGACCTTCGGCAATGGCGACGACGAATATCTCGAGCGGGAGCCGCTGGACAATCATCACCAGGATTTGTTCGACAAGGAGATCCTGAACGGCCAGCGCAGGCTCAAGGAGCTCGGCGCCTCGATTGCCCATTTCAAATTCATCAAGGCGGCAATGCTCAGTCGCTTTCCGGAATACAGGCCGCCGATGGGCGGCACCAATTGACGGCTGGAGCGGTGCGCGGACGCCTCGCTGCGAGGGATGCCGCGCCTAGATCGCGAGCATGCTGTCGCCCTGGATGAACAGCAGGGTCAGATTGCCGGTGGCATATGCCCCCGTGTCGATATTGGCCCGGTTTTCAAGCAGCTCGGCCTGGCGCACCGGTGTATGGCCGTGCACGACATATTTGCCGAAGCGCTTCTTGCTCTGAAGAAATTCGTCCCTGATCCATAACAAATCCGATTCGCGCTGTTCGGAAAGCGGGATCCCCGGACGAACCCCCGCATGAACGAAGAAGAAGTCGCCGCAGGTGAACGTCGGCCGCAACTGGCGCAAGAACGCGACGTGCTGTAGGGGCATTGCAGACGCGAGCTCGCGCACGAGATCGGACTGCTCGTCCTTGCTGAGGCCCGGCGCGGCCGACACGCCGTAGGACATCATGGTCTGGAGCCCGCCGAACTGAAACCATTCGGTGACGCGCGAGGGATCCTCCAGCACCGAGGTGAAATACGCCTCGTGATTGCCCTTGAGGAAGACCGTGTTGCGGCGGCGGCTGCGCCTGATCAGGAGATCGAGGGTGTGACGCGAGTCCGGTCCGCGGTCGATGTAGTCGCCGAGAAAGACCTCGATGGCGCGATACGGCCGGCTATTCGCCATGTCGGCATCGATGACGGCGAACATCTGCTCGAGCAGGTGCGCGCAACCGTGGATGTCGCTGATTGCATAGATGCGCACGCCGTTCGGTAGTTTCGGCCGGGGCGAATTTTGGGGCGCGGTCGTGAGCATGGCGTTGAAGTCTTTCAGAGAGCTTCGCCCGAGATGTCAATATGCTATCGACGAAATCATGCTATCGACGAAATCGGGACGCCGTGAGCCGCTTTTTTCCCACGCATGCGGGGCGAATGCCCATTTGTGCGCCTGACGGATCACCGCACGCCTCTACGAATCGTCGACCCGTCACGCTCCGGCTTGCCTAGCCGATACCTTGGCTGTCGAGCGACGGCGCGGCCTTGCCGCGATAGACCGCCGCGCGAGTGCGGACCAGAAGCGCGCCGCAGAAATAGCCAAGCTGAAGCACCGCTGCAAAGACAAGGATCATAACAACGGTGTGAGCTGCACCATCTCCGTGCCAGGCAGAGACTGCACCGAGGATCGCAGCGCCAAGAATGATGGCGGGCGGCAGGATAAAGATTCGGAATCGGCCCCCCAGCAGCGATCCGATCAACAGACTGAAGACAACGACGGTACTCACGCAAAACTCCTCGAAATGGCCACGAGTGTTAATGGCGGCGACCTAACAACGGTTTAAACGATAGAGTTGAATAATCGTTCAAACTCGCGCGATAATGTGCGGAAATGACGCGAAAGTCGGCGTCGGATCGCCGCATGACCTTCCTCCGTAGAGGAGGTCAACGCGGATTGCGGCGCACCAGGCCTTCGTATAATTCGCGGATCGTTTCCGAAACGCCGTCTCATCACCACAATGGCAAGGGTAGCACGCCGTGCCTCCCGAACGGGGGCCGCACGATCGGTAGAACATTTTTCGCGGAGCGTATTTGAATCGTGGAGAATTGTTGAACGCCGTGGTCTTTGTTCAATCAAGTGGTTTTTGTTCAATCAATAAGAGATCGCGAACGGGCTCTCGAGGGCATCAACCATGTGAATGCCTCGGGCCAGGCCGCTGCACGCCTCGCGGCTGCGCGCGAGGCCGAGACGCCGAAAGGCAACAAGGGGCGCCAGGCGCTCTTCAACGCTGGGCTCGACGTGACGGTCTCGGCGCCGAACCACGTCTTCATCCACGGCCGCGGGGTGACTGCGGAGCTCGGCGGCTCCGTTCACGTGGGCGGCACGACCAACGGTCCGGTGCCGAAGGGCGCTTTCTCGCTTTTCCAGGGCAAGATGGCGGTGCTCGGAAAGACGTTGACCTTCACCAAGGGCAATCTCTCCTTCAACGGAGATCTCGCGCCCGAGCTCGATTTCGCGGCAGAGATACAGGCCTCCGACATCACCGCACAGGTCGGAATCTCGGGACCGGCGGGCCGCGCCGGTCTTCGCCTTCCACTCGCAGCCCGAGTTGCCGCAGGATGAGATCCTGTCGCGCATTCTCTTTCAGAAAGCTTCGGGCAGCCTGACGACCTCGCAGGCCGTGCAGCTCGCAGGGGCCGCGGCCCAGTTTGCAAGCGGTGGTGAGGGAACCGTGGACCGCATGCGCCGCTCGCTTGGGGTCGACAATCTGAACGTCGGCGCCGGGGCGGGCGGTCCGATGGTCGGCCCTCGCGCGCGCTCGGCGACAGGCTGAGCGTTGGCGTGCGGTGTCGGCCAATGTCGACGTGACGCGCCACATCCGCGTCGAGTCGGATGTCGATGCGAAGGGCTCGACATCCGTCGGGGTCGGCACGCGATTCGAATGGTAAGCCGCTGCCACGAGCCGTTCAAAGCGCCCGTTGGCGTCGACCACAGCTTGGACCTCTTGCCCTCTACGTCCGGGCTTCCGGATCAATCAAATTTCTTGAAGAACTTTCGATGAATTTTGACGACGGCATGCCTCAAGACGGGGAGCGCGCATTTGCGCGCTCCGATGGTCGACCTGGACACACTGGCTCTTGCCTTGACCGAACAGGGTTGTGTGTCACCTGACGGTGGAGTGGCAGAACTAGAAAATGACGAAGTCGCTAAAGTGAAGCGCCGCGTTATGAGCGCTTGCTGGACTCGTCTCGAGGGAAGGACCGAAGACTGCGCCGTGCCCAGCAGTGGCGTGGGATTCGTTCACAAGCGCGGTCATGTTACCGTGCACAGTATCCCCGTCCGCCAAGAAACTGCCCGGGGTTCCGGAATTTGTGCCAGCATGCTGGTGGAAATCAAATGCATCGTTGCCAGAGACTCTAGTCGCGAGGGAGAGAGTGGTCGCTCCATTGGTTACGGCGGGCGTGGAATTGAAATGAAGACTGTCGTGGGCAGCATCGATTGCGATGGTGCTAGTCGCGTTGCTGATCCCGGTCGTGCCGACAGACATTGGCGCGGTGCTTCCGGGAGCGGTGGTTTGAGTCGAGGCCGGATGGCTGGCGCTCACGGTGTTGTCGCCAGCCACATGGCCATCTAAAGAAGCTGACGACTCAGTTGGCGTAGATTCGGATGCGGATGTGGGCGGGTCGCCGAAATATTTTGCCCATGCCGCAGCCTCGAGCGGCTTGTGGTCGGCGGAACTGGTGAACTGATAATTTCCGCCGGAGTTCGAATCCCAGATATTCACGAAGCTGACGTTGACGCCCGATTGATGCAGCGTGTCGGCGAGCCACTTTGCGAAGGTCGGATTGTCGGTGAGACCCGCGCCGTCGTGCGTATTGCCGGCGCCGGTCTCGGCAATTGCGAATGGCTTGCCTGCCGATTTGGCGAGATCGATCAGCTGCTGCAGCGTGGTCGCATGGCCCTCGCTGCCATCGAGTGACCATTGGTTGGAGGCCGGGTAGGTGTAGTAGTGCTGGAGGTTGACCGGATCCGCCGCCCATTGCTGAACGCTCGAGTCGTAGACCGGGTGGGACGAGTTGAGGACCTGCCCGCTCTTGTCCCAGTCATACAGATGTGTCGGCGAGCCGTAGGGAAAGACATCGCCATAGGCGTCAGCGGCGATGATATCGACGTACTTATTCCCGGGGTAAGCCGTCTCGATCACGTTGCCGGCGTGGCTGTAATTCACGACGCTCGGGTTCCATGCCACCTGGATGTTCACCCCATCAGCCTGACCCGCAGCGTGCAACACCGTATAGATGTGCTGGAAGGCCTTGACCCAATCAGCGCGCGTTGTGGCGTCATTTCCGGCATAGGACGGCATGGTGTCGATATTCATCTCCCAGCCGGGCCGCCAGATCTGTGTCGTGAAGCCGTTGTCGGCCCAGGCCTTGACCATGCCCTGCAGAACGGAATCGTATTTCCCGGCCGCGAAGTCCTTGTAGAACTGATCAGGGGTTCCAGAACCTGACGCCGTCGAGGTCATCGGCAAGCCGATCACCGGCGTAACATCTTTGAGCACTGGCGACTGCGCCATCGAGGCGGCATTCCAGCTCGATTGACCAACCCATTCCGAGATAGGCAGTCGCTGATCGCCATACTGGTCGAGGAATTGCGGCGTGCTCTTCATCAGCGTTGAGAAGGCGTTGAAGTTTGCTTCGAAACTCGCCTCCTCCTTCGAATCAAAATAGTTTGGGTTTCCCACAAAGACGCCGAGAGGAAACGGCGTTGCGCCGGCAGTGTTCTGACTCATTGCTTGGTGCCCTTGCTGCTATTTTCTTTCATCCGCGTCTAAACGGCGATTGCGAAATAGTGATGTCGTCCTTCGACATCCAGCCGCCGCGACTCCGCCACGTATCTGGCAGCTCAATCGCGGCGCCGATGGAGCAATTGAGATGCCGACGCGGAAGGGATTTCAGCCAAGCTTGCCTTATCAGGTGCCACCAGACACAGCGGGCTTTGGCTGTTCTGCGGGCAGACGAATCCTTGCGAGCAAAGATTCGCAACGAGGCCTGGAAGACGACGGCCTGCGCTACGCAGGTATCGTATCGACCGACCGGGGGCTGATGCTGTTCAAGGAATGTTCTTCGTTCGGGACACCGAAGCCCGACGACGTCGTGCCGCTCACGACGGCCACGAAGCCGTGGCCACGTTTGCGAGCGCCGCGCAAGAAGATTGCGCCGTAGCGCTCTGAGCAGGATTACGCCGTATGTGCGGTGTGCCCAATCAATTCGCGGGATTCACCAGGAAGGCCGAGCGAGGCTCGGCCATGGTCCGACAACCGGAGCGCGCAAAGCGCTTTCGGGCCTCAGCGAAGCTTCGGGTTCCCCATGGGAGCCGTGCTGCCTTCGACAATCGCGGGGCCGATCGTATGCCTCAACAAAGCGCTGAAGACATATCCCGCCCTGAAGAGCAGCGGCGAATAGGAGGATCGACCACAGCGCCTGCGCCTGAGACCAGTCCTGAACGATTGAGAGCGTGGTCAGTGCGATGGAACCGAGGAACAGGAACGGCAGCAAAATAAAGAAGCGAAACCGGATTCCCAAAGCCAATCCAATCAATGCACTACAAACTGCCAGCGCGGTCACACCTTGTTTCTCTTTTACGCCACACTGCTTAATGGCCGGCGTCTAAGATTGGTTTAAGGGTTTGAGTCATATTGTGCTGACGTGAAGGTTGCGTGCTGGTCCGATCCGCATGCGCAGAAGCAGTATCGACACATCTTTTTTTGCAGAGCCGTTACGCGCGTGCGTACGTCTGCGCCGTTGCGCGATGTGTATGTCCGCTGCTTAACGAAGTGTCAAAGGCGTGATGTCAATCCGTGCAGTTGATCAATCTTCGTTGTGCGAGTCGCGCCGCGCGCAAGCTCTATGCCCTCTGTGAGCAATCGCGCATCACGAATTGATTGATCGTGCATCATGCTGTGATCGATCGACGCGCGTCACAATATTGCAATGCGGAAAACGAAATTGATTTTGTTGGTGCGGTGCCACAATATCGCTGCGTTTGGTAAACAACTTCCGCCGGCAATTCGCGAGAATCCCAATCTTGTCGGCAAGCCTTGGTGCAAGACTTTTTCGCAGTGTCCGACTCTTTTCCCTTCTCATTTGATGCATGTGTTCGTTTGCGTTCGTGCGGCCTGCGGCCGTTGAAGTGAAGAGGTTCGTGATGTCCGCAACTACGTATGGCTCCGATGGTCTCCGCGTACTGACGTCGAACCGTGGGACCTCATTGCAGAGACCGTTTCAGCTTTTCGTCATCGCCGGCGACTTCGTGCTCGTCGTGCTGAGCTACGCGGCTGCGGGCCTGCTTTATCGCGAGTACATGAGTCTGCCGACCGATCCCGATAATTCGCTGGGTGCCGGATTGATCGTAGGCATCGTGTTCGTCATGGCCGCTTACTTTCAGGGCGTTTATGACAACCACAGACTGCTGAATACACTTTGGCAGATGCGCAAGGTCGTAGTTATCTGGCTGTTCGCGCTCACCACACTCGCGGTCGCCGCCTTCCTGCTGAAGTCCACGGCCGATCTGTCCCGCGGGACCATCATCCTGTTTACCGTGCTGGGAGCGGCCGGGCTCGTCGCGCACCGCGTCATCTGGCGCTACAGCCTGTCGTCGGCCTTCGCCAAGGAACGGCTGATCGACCGCAAGGTCATCCTGCTCAGTCTGCGGTCGCTGGATTTCACCTCCAACCGGTTCAAGGATCTCCGCAAGCATGGGTTTGACGTCGTGTGCCACTTCGTGCTCGACGCTGCCTCGGATCTGGATGACAGTGCCTGGCACCAGCAGATCGCTGATGTGATCCGGCAATCGCGCGCGGCCGACGTCGATGAATATCTCGTGGCGATCGACTGGAACGAACTGCCGATGCTCCAGAGGCTGTGTCAGCACCTGCGGATGGTTCCGCAACCGATCCGCCTCTTGCCCGATTTCCCGATCGCCGATTTGGTCTCGAGGCCCTTCCTGCCCGTCAGTGGAACCGTCGCCATCGAGATCCAGCGGCCGCCGCTGACGGTGCTCGAGCGGATCCAGAAGCGTTGCCTCGATATCGGGCTTGCATCCATTGCGCTGCTGATGCTGGCGCCGCTGATCACGGTGGCAGCGATCCTGGTCAAGCTTGATACGCCGGGCCCCATCATTTTCCGGCAGTCGCGTCGCGGTTTTAACGGCAAGCCGTTCCAGATCTGGAAGTTCCGCAGCATGACCGTGACCGAGAACGGCAGCACGATCACACAGGCCAGGAAGCAGGACTCGCGGGTGACCCGGGTCGGGCGTCTCCTGCGCAAGACCAGCATCGACGAGTTGCCGCAACTCTGGAACGTGCTCCGCGGCGAGATGTCGCTGGTCGGCCCGCGCCCGCACGCGCTCGCGCACGACAATTACTACGACCAGGTGATCAGCAAGTACGTCTACCGCCATCACATGAAGCCCGGCCTGACCGGCTGGGCCCAGGTCAATGGCTTCCGCGGCGAGACGCCGACCATCGACCTGATGGAGAAGCGCGTGGAGTACGACGTTTGGTATGTGAGCAACTGGAGCATCTGGCTCGACATCCGGATCATTCTCCGGACCGCGGCCGCGCTGATGTATCAGGAAGCCTATTGAGGCCGCCTTGGCTTCAGACGGCGAGCATGCTGCTGCCCTGGATCGTCATCAATGTCAGGTTGCCGGTCGCATAGGCGCCGGTATCGATATTGGCACGGTTTTCCAGCAGTTCTGGACTGCGCACCGGCGTGTGGCCGTGCACGATGTACTTACCGAAGTTCTGCTGGCTCTGCAGAAATTCCTCGCGGATCCAGAGCAGGTCCGCTTCGTGCTGTTCGGCGAGCGGTACGCCGGGGCGCACACCGGCGTGGACGAAAAAGAAGTCTCCACAGGTGAAGGTCAGCCGCAGCTTGCTCAGAAACTCCAGGTGTTGGCGTGGCATCGCGCGCGCCAATTCCCGTACCAAGGCGTGCCGCTCCTTTTCGTCAGGGCTGGGGGAGGGGGCCAGCCCATAGGACATCAGCGTGTACAGCCCACCGACGCGGAGCCACTCGGTCAGGAGCGACGGGTTGCTCAGGACGTTGCCAAGAAACTCTTCGTGGTTTCCCTTCAGGAAGACCGTGTTGCCTCGATGGCTGCGGTTGATCAGGATGTCGAGGGTCGATCGTGAATCCGGGCCGCGGTCGACGTAATCACCCATGTATACTTCGATCGCGTAGCGCGGGCGGCTGCGCGCGACGTCGGCGTCAATGACCCGCAGCATCTGTCTCAGCAGATGTGCGCAACCATGTATGTCGGTCATTGCATAGATTCGTACACCATCTGGCAGTCTTGGCTTGTTCTTGGACGGACGCGATCGGAGCGGAGGCGACATCTGATGGTGGGAGGTCTCGATAAAGTATTGCAGCATCTTAGCTCTGAAGCGGCGCTCCCGCGAGGTACGTCTCACGAATCGAAGTCCATGAGCGCGCATAGGTACGCCAAAGCACGGCCAAAATGGCACCAAGACGGCGCGGCGCTGCGTTGCACAAAAATTTCAGGGGCGAAGCGATGGGATTTCCGGTCGCGGATTGTCGCGATCGGCCTCGCGCCGGTGCGGCTCAACCGGGAATAGCTGCCCTGTCGTCGGCCTTGATAGCCTCAACGACTATCATAAATCCGGCATTCAAGCTTGCACGCCCTGCTCAAGAAGGATCCGGAAAGCTCGGTCTTGGCGATCGGGGCTCGAAGAGGTTGTCCGAACAGCCTCGCTTTTGGCCTCCGTCCACGTAGCAGCCTAAGCACCTCAGTATTGAAACACCAGATCAGGATTGCGCGGGTTCACATACCGGACGTAAGTCCGGTTCGGACCATAGTAGTAATGGGGTTCTTCGCTCCTGGTGCGCGGATCTAAGGTGTAGGAATAGGCCCGCTCGAGCGAGCGATGCCGAACATGAACCGCTTCCGGGCAACCGCATCTCGGACCGCAATAGGGATTCGGCCCGCGATCGATCCGCAGGACGGTTGCTGCGGAGGGGGCCTGCCGCGGATGTGCCGCATAGTCGGCAGCGCACGCCGGCGTGGCGAAAATGATCACCGTCGAGGCGAGCGCAACAAGGTCTGCATAGGATCGTGACATCGCATAGGTTCCCCTGATTGCCATTAACCTTAGACGTTCGCGCCAGTGTGAACAACCAGGCGGATATTGCCGTGGGAAAATTGGATGAAGTGTGGCCGAGATGGATCAGTAAGACCGTCCGCTCCTCGCGCATGCGCTGCTGGTCACCTCCGCATTCGTGGCGTTTCGCGCCCGATTTCAGCCACGCAGTGCCGGAGCGAATGTCGGATCGATAGATTGAACCACGTCTTGCAGAAAAGCCTTACCGAGATCCGATGCCCTCCGATAGGCGGACACGATCGCTGGTTTCAACTCCGGCCGGCGGGTCATAATCAGCCGAACGTCGCTTCGTACGAGGTCCTTGATGTCCGGGTCGGCGAGCGCATCGAAACGGCCCGCTATGTCGAGCCGCACCGGCATCAATCGCGCATCGGTTGGCGCGGTCAAATAGCCCATCTTCAACGCCTCGAACACGACGGGATCGTGCGGGTCGCGTTGAGCCTGCAGCAGCACCAGAGCCAACCACAGCTCAGGACTGTATGGCGAGGTCGACAGAGTCTGCTTGACCCTGCCAAGCGCGTCAGCGTGCTGGGGTGATTGAACGGTCACCGGCCTTTTTCGGCCAAACTCGATCGCCTGCAACGCAGCGATCAAGGTATGATTGTTTTTCAGTTCCGACCCGAAAGGAGAGAGCGCTGCAAGAAAGGACGGCACGTCTCCAGCCCAGGGCGAGCTGATCCTGGTTGCATCGGATGGAAATGCCGCGCGCTCCAGCGCCGTCGTCTCCGCCAGGGCCGAGACCATGACATAAGATCCGACGGCCAGCGCCAATGCCATCAGAAGGATGCGAAATCTGCTCACGGAGGTCATTGGAGCTTCGCTAGCATTTGAGGCCACTGGTCCGGCCCGCAGATTGTGCAAGTCCCAGTCCGATCGTCACAGCCACGATAATCCGGACCGCGGGGCTCAAGAGGCTCGCATCGAGGAAGCTTTCGCAGAATACAAGCAGGACGCCAGCGGCTGCGGCCGATGCGAAGAAGAAATCGCGTCCCCGTCTGATGGCGCCGCGAAAGGTAAAGAAGAACAGCTGGGCGGCGAAGCCTGCCAGGATCACGAGCGCCAGTCGCCCTGACTCGATCGCGATCAAGACCGCGGAGGAAGGGGGGATTACCACTGCCGCGGCGCCGAAGTCCTGATAGGCCCTCGATGCCAGAGGGAATGTTCCGACGCCATTTCCCAACCACGGTGCATCGGAGAGCAGGCGTTCGGCCAGCGCCATCGCTCCCGGGGCGAAGCTGACGAGTCCAAGCAGGCCCGAACCACCGGACTGAAGGCGCTGCACGGCGAGGGAGCCGGCGATCGCCATGAGAACCGCAAATAAAATCGCCGATGGCCAGGAGCGAAATCCCAGGCGGCGGGCGGCGGCAATGAAAACGATCACGGTTAATCCCAGGCCAACTGCCGCCAATAGTGTGCCTCGTGCGAGGCTCGCCATAGCGGCGACCGCCGCGGCAATTCCGAACAGGCCGCAAAGAAGCCCGAGCCACAGCGGGACGGAGGCCAGATTCCGGATATCCTGCTGGTGCAAGTGCCGTTCGATTGCCCGGGCGACGAGCGCGGCATTGGCCACCGTGGCGAGCGCGGCTGCTGCCGGAAATGGGCTCGTGGGCGCGCTTGCGTCGGGAAGCATGCCGGCGAACAGATCGAGCCGGCCGAGCAAGACCTCGACCGACATGAAGGTCGTTACCGCGCACAGCACGAACAAGATTGTTTCGGCCCTGTGGCGATCCTTGGCGAGGATGACGGTCGACACCACCAGCGACACGTCGGTCAAATAAAGAAAGAGGCTTCGCAGCGTCGCGCCGGGATCAAGGCTGATGCGGCCCGGCAGCGATGGGTCGTTCAGTGCGATGGAAGTCGCCGACCAGATCGGATGTGCCGGCAATGAAGAGGGCAGCGGAAAGGTTTGCAGTACCATCCAGACAACCGGAATCAGAATCGCGGGCGCAAATCGCTTCAACAACGGCGCGGTCGACGCGATTTCAGCCTCCGGTCCCCTTGCCGCAATGGCCAGCATGATTGCGGCGACAAGCGCTCCCGCATGCTGTGCTAAAGCAAGATTGGCTATTGCCAAGATCGGAGTTGCGGCCAGCAGTACGATCAGAAGGTAGGAAGCAGTCAACAAAATGCGAGACTTCAAAGCAGGATTGGGATCGGGGGCGGGATGGAGTTCACCGCGACAAGGGGCGGCGAGCGCCAACTATCGCATAGGCGGACACACGACGCCAACGCGGTCCGCCGATCGCGCTGCTTCTCGAGCATGTGACCCGACGGGTAGACAGCGTCATCACCGGTCCTTGGCACACGTCAGGGGGAATGCAGCATCGAGTTGCGGAATTGTGCGAGCGGGATGCTCCGCTCCTTGTTCAGCCAAGGGAACCGTGACGAGGCAGTCGCCGGCTGAGTTATGGAGCATGGCAGTTTTGCGACAAGTAACGGAGAGCCGTAGACAATCCGCCGATCGGCACCGCTCCATGGATCGCGGCCGGCTTGGTCTCAATCTCGACCGAAAGCTCGGTCGCACCCTGCCAGTCGCTGGCCGCAAGCCTCGACGCGTCCGCGGGCAGCAATAGAGCCGCACCGCCCTGAATCACGGATGCTTCGAATTGCGCGCGCTTTTCTCCTGCTAGCAGGACCACGGTCGGCCGCGTAGAGCGTGACAGCGGTTCGAGAACGATAAGCACGACTTCAATGCCGTTCTTCCCGCATTGCAGGCTCAAGCCTGCAAGGCGTGCATCCGATCTTGCACTGTCGACAACATGCATCGCTGAAACGGCGTTGGCGCCGCCGTCAGGGTCTCTGCTCTTCACCAGCAGCCATCCTCCCTCAAGCTGCGTCGATTGGCTGCCGGTCTCGACCTGCCTGAATGCCTCCTCGTCGCACCGCAGACGCTGCTCGGGGCCGACGCCGGACGCACAATTCAGCATGCCCGGCCGCGGCGGTTCGGCACGGCCGGAACCACCGGCAACAACCAACAGGGCGGCGCAGAGCAGGGCTGCACGCATCATGACAACGCAACTCTCATTGGAACCAGATTTTTCACGTCTTGCCCAACAACTGCATCAGAAAGATGATCCATCGCACCGCGAAACTTTGTTGCTTCTGCCTGAACGCAATCGTCGCCGACCGATCACTATGACGGTTTTCTTATCAGACTACATGCATCGCCCATCAGGGCGCAGATGAGGGCTCGCAACGAAACCGCGCACAAGTGAACCAAAGAGTCGCTTGCGCCCTCGTGTCCATCAACAAATGCTGACCTGCCTGGAACTTAATCGTCGACGCGATGCAAATGAGGCACGCCCCTGCCCAATTCCTGATCGAGGGCGGCGATCTGTAGCTGCACTGCAACAACATCCCCTTATTCTCGGCTGCGACATTCTCTCCTTATTCTGACCATCTCCTGCGGCTTCGTTTGCGCCACTTCGGGATTTGGCCGGATCTAAACTGGCAAGTGATGGGGATAAGTCTTGAGACGCAGCGTTTTAGTTTGGGGAGTCTTGCTCGGCATTCTGCTGTCTTCGGCGGGGTGCGCGATCATGCCCATGTCTGGTCCGGAAGATCACGTCGTCAAGAGTGAGATAACGCGATCCGGGCCTGACTACGCGCTGGTCAAGCTCACACCGACTGTCGTCGATATCCTGAAGGAATATGGCCCCGGCGCAATCGCGGGGTCGTTTCCTGATCACCGGCCGCCGCCAGGCATCAGGTTTGGCATTGGGGACACAGTGGCGGTGTCGATCTTCGAAGCCGCGGCGGGAGGCTTGTTTATCCCGGCAGAGGCCGGCGTGCGCCCAGGTAACTTCGTGGCTTTGCCAAACCAAAACGTGGACTTGAACGGGTTCATTACCGTTCCCTATGCGGGCGCGGTGAAGGCCAACGGCCGCACCCCGGCTGAGATCCAAAAGGACATCGTGAAGGCGATCGGAAACCGCGCCATCGAGCCGCAGGTGGTGGTGTCCCTGATCACGCAAAACACCTCGCTGATCAGCGTGCTGGGCGAAGTGAAAACGCCAGCCCGTCTGACGGCGAATGCGGCCGGCGAGCGGGTCCTTGATTTGATTACGCGCGCCGGTGGCCTGTCGGGGCCGGGCTGGGAGAGCTGGGTGACGCTGGAGCGCGGCGGCAAGCGTGCCACGGTTCCGTTCGGAGCCTTGATGTATCAGCCGGCCAACAACATCTGGGTCCATCCCGGCGACACCATCTATGTCTACCGCGAACCGCAAGTCTTCCTCGCCTTTGGGGCGTTCACGATAGGAGGAAGTTTTGGAGGACAGGCTCAGTTCTCGTTCGATATGTGGAAGATCAGTATGGCGCAGGCGATGGCCAAGGCTGGCGGCCTGATTGATGCGCAGGCCGAGCCCGCAGGCGTCTATGTCTATCGGCGCGAGCCGCGCGAGCTGGCGGAACGACTGGGCATAGACTGCTCCAAATATGCCGGGCCGCTAGTGCCGGTGGTCTATAACGCCGACTTCCGGGATCCGGCAGCCTTCTTCCTCGCAAGCAAGTTTGAAATGCGGGACAAGGACGTGCTGTTTGCCGCGAACGCCGCCACCGTCGACACGGCCAAGTTCCTGCAATTCGCTCGGCTGGTGATTGGCACCGCCAACGACACGATCGTCACCGCGAACAACGCGCAGATCCTGAAGATCAGCACGCGCCAGTGACTTCCTTGGTCCAGGACGCTTGGCCGGCACCGCCGGCCCAGCTCCCTGGCCTGAGTTGATGGGGCCGACGCCGGTTATCGACACGATCAGGTTCTCGGCACGCCATGCCCGATCACGCTGCTGAACGGGGGAGTCCAGCCGTTTTTTGCGGGTTTCGAAACGGTCTCAGAACCACCTTCGCCGGTTTTTCGATGTGTCGCTGATCGCGCCGCTCTCATTGATGGCGGTCCAGTACGCGTTGGTCCGTCGGTAGCATCGCCCGCCCGACCGAGGCTCGTTACGCCGTCACACTCCGACCCACACCACGCAAACGCCCTCGGCGTTTGGTTTGGCCGAGGGGGCCGGTACGCGTCTCCAGATCAGGCGTCAGTCGACGTATCCGTATCTCTTGTAATACCGGTTGCGATAGTAGCCTGCGCTGTAGATATCGTAGCGGGTCATCACCGCCATGTTCACCTTGTTGAGCACCGCGCCAAGCAAGCGCTCGCGGACGATCGGAGTCTCGCTGAGCACGCGCTCCAGGATATCGACCTTGGCCTTGGCCCATTCGATGACGAGTACGTATGAGTCGGCCAGCGCTCCGGTGGCTCGGACGTCGATCACTGGCGCGAGCGGGCTGAGGTCGAGAACGATGCGGTCATAGTGCTGCCGCAGATGCTGGAACAAACGTTCCATTTGGGGAGAGGCCAGCACGTCGCTGGAGTTGGAAAAGCGCGAGCTCACGACGCAGGGAAGGAAATGCAGATTGGTTTGTGGATCAATCCAAACCGCTTCCGTCCAATCAACCCTGCCCAGGACAACATCGATCAAGCCGGCCTTCGCCGAGGGGGCAAGCCGCGCAGTAAGGCTTGGATTGCGGATATCACCGTCGATCAGAAGTGTGCGGGAACCGCCTTGTGCCACGGTTTGGGCGAGCGCCTCGCTGATCGTGGATTTGCCTTCATTGGGGAGCCCCGAGGTAATGCCGACGACCTTGTTGGACGATCCGTAGCTGCTGAGATCGCAAGCAAGCTTGATCGAGCGAAAGCCCTCGGCAAAACGTGAGAAGGGCGAATTGATCACGAATCTGCCGACGCTGTCGTTGGCGGTTAGCAGACGATCGCGATGTGGTTGCGGGAAACTGGAGCCGAGTTCGGATCGTCCCAGCGGCAGACCCGAGGCCTGGGCGGGGGCCGGCCTTGCCGCCGGCGGCTGTGGTCTTTTCGGCCGCCTGTTGAATAGCCGCCCTGCTTTGGACAGCAGAGGATGCCCGTATAGACCCACGCTCTGCTCGCTGCCGATCGCCGGGATTGAAGCGAGACAGCTGGTGTGGAGATGCTGCTCGACCTGGGAGACGGTTCGGAACACGCGGTCCAGCATGTCGAGCAGGACGGCGACACCCCCAGCGAGGATTGCGCCGCCGATCAGCGTCGCCAGCAGAATGAGGGTTGTCTTGGGCGATGTCTTGTTGGGAGCATTGGACGCCTGTGTGATCACACGCGCTTCAGTAATCGGAAACGATTGCTGCTGAACCGAGACCATGTACAGCTGAAGGAAGTTGTCGGAGAGTGCGCGGGCGCTCTGCGCATTGCTTTCCAGATCGCGCAGTGCGATCTGCGCCTGGTTGGTGCCGTTGGACAGCGCGATAGTGTCGTTCAGGCTCTTCTGACCGGATTCCTCGCGCGCTTTCGCGATTGCGAGGTCGCTCTTGTAGACCTCGGCCGTGCGCCGCAGTTCCTCGGTGATCGAATGCCTGATTTCGCGCATCTGGTTGCGAAGATTGACGACCGCAAGGTGAGTCGGTCCGTATCGATTCGACCAGTCGGCCTGGCGCGCGGCATAATCAAGATAGGTCTGGCGCAGCTTGGTGATCACCGGATTGTTCATGGTGTCGGTTACGGTCGCCAGATCGTTCAGGATCACCTTGGAGTCGTTGTCGTCCGCATTCAGAATGGCCGTGATCCGCTCAAGCTTGGCCTGCGCCTCGGCACGCTGAGCGCGCGCCTGGGTCAGCGAGCTGTTGATCTCCGCGAGCTGCTGCTCGGTGAGGAGGCGCCCGCCGGCATCGACGATGTTGTTCTTGGCCTTGAAGTCGACGACCGCGCGTTCGGCGGAGGAAGCTTGCGCCCGGAGTTCCTTCAATCGATCCTGCAGCCAAACCGCCGCCCGCCGCGACGCCTGATATTTCGATTCCAATGAATCGTTGATGTAGCCGTCGGCCACCGCATTGGCGACCCGGGCGGCCTGGTCGGGCGAAAGCGCCTGATAGGAGATCTCGATGACGTAGCTCAGGCCGACGCGCTTGATCGAGAGATTGCCGGCCAACTTGCCGATTGCAGTACGCATCAGAGCGTCTTGGGACGGACGCTGTTCCGGAAACAGTCCGGAAAACAGGTCGGTGATGCTGGTGAGCAGTCCACCTTCGTTGCCGGTGAACTCCGGCGAATCGAGCAGGTTCAGTTGCTTGATGACGGATGTCGCGATGGTCTCCGACTTAAGGACTTCGACCTGGCTGTCGACCATGGCCGAGTCGATCGGACTGTCGCCGCCCGCCGGTGCCTGGGTCTGCAGCCCCTGCATCTTACGGCTATCGATCAAGAGCACGGCGGTGCCCGTAAATCGCTTCGGTGCCGTCAGCAAATAGACACCGGCGAGGCCGATGCACAGGCACATCACGAAAATCATCACGGGATACTGGCGGCCAATCAGCGCGACCACGGCAGAAATCGTCTGCTCCAGCGAAGCCGACTCTTGGGTGGGAGATTCGATCTCGCGAGGGGGGGTGATTCGAGTTTGGAGCATCCGGCTCGTCTACCTGACCTGGGTTCTTGGATTGTGCCGTGTCGAAGCAAGCTGAAACGTGGCAGCCCGCACTGAACGCTTCGCCGAACTGAACGTGCCAAATAAATGTGTCAGCAAGAGTGCGGTGCATCATACATTTCCGGAACCGCCGAAGATCGACGTGGACCGGTTCAGGACGATATCGCGGGCTAAGTGCCGTCCCGGCTAGTTACCAACCGAGCAATTCCCATGCCGGTCAGCAGCGATATCGCGAGCGACAAGCCGGGATATATGCAACAAGAAATCGACAATAGAGCGGAAAGGGGTGGGCAAACTATCTCGGCCAATGCAACCAGAACTGGCGCCCCGGCCCGTGATGACCAGAATTGTGACGGGATGGCTCATTTCGGTGGCAACCTTGCGTGGCCTGTTCCCGGGCTCCACAGGTAGAAATGGGAACCCTCGCATTGTTTTCGTCCTGGATGTCCAGTGAAAAAGGTGCCGAACGGGAGATGGTCCTTCAGAAACCTGCTCGGAGCCGGCCGCGGTCATCAATCAAAGTCTTTGATGCCGGAATCGTGCTTCCATTCGACGAGTGAGCTTGCCGCGTCGTATTCGAACTTGAACCCGCTGGCGACCAGCCGCTTCGGCAGGATGTTGGTGGAGAACCATAGTTTCCGGATTCGCTCGCGATTTATCCCGGTCTTGATGCCGACCTTGTGCAGCATCTCGAACGGCAGGACGGCGAGGTTCATGAACCACACCGGAATGGTCAGTGTCGGCTTCTTGTAGCCCGCGGCTTGCGAGAAAGCCGCGCAGATCTCGCTGATCGTGTAGCGGTGCTCGTAGCAGAAATTGTAGATCGACACCCCGTCGTTGCGCGCCGCCATGAAAAGCATCGACGAGACGAGGTCCTTGACGTAGCCGCACGACTTGATGGTGTCGGTTCGGCCAGGATAGATGAAAGCCCGTCTTTCCAGCAGCCTCGACAGCCGCGTGAAATTGCCCTGCTCGTAAAGGCCATAAATGACGGCGGGGCGAACGATCGTGAGTCGCCTTGCCGCGTCCTCCGCTTGCCACAGCCGATGGATGGCTTCGGCCGAGAGCTTGGAACGTCCGTAGGCGCTGACAGGCGCGGGCTGCGAATCCTCGTCGAGCGGGGCCTCACTCGGGCCGTAGATGGATATGGAGCTTGTGAATATGATGCTCCTGCTGCCGGTCTCTTTGGCAAACCGGCACACGTTCACCGCGCCGAGGACGTTGGTGTAGTAATACTCGCCGTCCGGGTGGCCAGGCGTCGTGTGGATCGCCGCCAGATTGAAGATATCGATGGGCGCCCCGCGCGCGAGCTTCGGGTCGAGCTGCTCGCGGACATCATGATGGACGTATTCGACGCCGGCAATCTGCTTTCTCGACTTGCCGATATCGACGGCGACGATCCGATCGTATTGTCTGGACGCGATGAGCCGGTTCAACAGATGTGTTCCGATGAAGCCGGCGCCTCCGAAGACGATGGCCTGAGTGGGGCTCGACATGCGCTCAAGCCCCAATTCGCGTGAAGGTGCTGAATTCGGTGCGGTAGCTTTCCAACCGGATCTCATGATTGACCGCACCCGTGGGATCGACCGGGACGCGTGGTCCGACAAGGACTGCGGTGGGTGTTGCGCGCGCCATCAATACAACTCGCGGTATTCGTAGCGGAATGACGTCGAACCCGCAGAGATGCCGAGGACCCGTTGCAACTTCTGATAGCCATTAAGCGCCACGGTGATGCAATCCGTGCTGCCCGCATAGCAGACCTGAACGTTGATGGACTGCCCGCACGAGTTGTTCACGGTCACGATCTGATCAATGATCTTCGGATTGATGACCTGCGGGTGCGTGGATGGATGGACCGATATGCAGGCCGTTCCGTCCGGCGCCTTATGGGCCGGGGCATATGTGCCCTTCATCGGTGGGAATGGGTTCGCGGGCATCGGCGACACTCCGGTTCCTCCGTACATCGGCGCCGATGATCTTCCAAAGCCGACAATCTGGGCTTGCGCTGCTGATACGCTGAGCAGGGCAGCGAGGACCAGGCTGCATGAAATGCGGCTGACGTGGGCGAAGCGGCGTGACGGGTGATCGTTGTTCATGCGATCGTCGCTCAGCGTTCAGTGCCGGTCTCGAGAATCTCGATGAGACCGAAACCGGAAACATGATGAAACGAGACCTTTTGGCCGCCGAACAGTATCGCCGGCGCCGGCTCGCTGACCGGCACGATCTCGACGCCTGATGCCGCCAGGGCATCCAGCGCCTGCTCGGCGTTGGGGCATGCGTAGCACAGGTGGTAGATCATGGTGCCGGTTCGCTTGATCAGCTTGTCGATCGGAGAGGGACCGTCGCCCGGCCAGATCACCTCGACGTCGGGCATCGCGGCGTGATGCCGCATGGCGAGGTTGACGCGCTGTATCGGGTCGAAGGCAGAGTTTCCCGCGACATAGCCCAGTGACGCCAGGTAACGAAAGGCCTCCTCCGGGGATGCGACCGCAAGCCCGAAGTGATGGAAAGCCAGTGCAGCCGATGCTGGTGCGATGTCTTTCGCCGAGCGGTCCACGCGCTCTTACGCTTTCTTCTCGATCAGATCGGCGAACTCGCCGACATTCTTGAGACCTCCGATCTCGGATGCGGAGAATTTCACGCCGAAGGCTTTCGAGACAGCCAGCACAAGGCGGATATGGGACAGGCTGTCCCAGCCATCGACGTCGTCGGCCGTGGTGTGCGGCGTAAGAGTCAGGTCATCCTCGTCGAACACGTCCTGAAAAACAGCGGTGAGTTTGCTGTATACTTCGGCCTTTTCCATTGCGTAGTCCTTTGTCGAATGTGTTGGCGGTGCCGGCGCGTGGGTAACTTGCCGGTCAGTGGCCCGGTGCGGCAGTCACCAGCTCCGAAGAGCGCAGGGTGGTGACCTTTGGTGCTGATTTGTCAGGATTCTCCTGGCAGACGAACGAATCCAGCTTTCCCGCCAGCCTGGTCGACCAGACATCGGCCAGATGCTGCTTGGCATGCACCTCGTCCGAATAGTCGAGGTCGTTGTCGAGGTCGTCCATGCTCAGCGAACTGAAGTTCGGCCGGTCGCCGAATTCTTGCAGCAGGTCCTTCAACGCCTGCCGGTAGCTCGGTTGATACGGGCTTGCATCGCGATGCCATGCTGGGATGGGCAGGTCGACGAGCACAATTTTCTCCCCCGAGTCGAGCAACGCCCGGATGGTCTGTTTCAAGACTTCGACCTGGGCAGCGGAAATCTCGGTCGTGCGCCCCATGGTCTCCTTCCAGTATTCCAGCGCCTTCTGCTTGTCCTCGGCCGACATCACGACGCTTTCGCGCTCGTCGTCGGTGCGTTGGGCGCTGGTGCGGCCGGTCAGTACGAGATTAACGCCGGCTCTGGCCTGGCGCGCGACCTTCTCGAGCAGCAAGAACGGTCGGATCGCCATGACGCCGGCGTCCAGCCAATGCGCGGGCAACACCGCGACGGGACCGTCCGGCGTACGACGGTAGAAGCCATACCGGTACCGTTCGATATCGATATCCGTCTCGCCGCGATGACGGTCGCCCTCTACAAATTTCACATCCGAATCGACGAACATGCCGAACCAGACGCCGATGACGAAGGTGTTCAGCCGGCGCTCCTCATCGCTCTGCACCTCGTGGACCAGATTGATCACCTGCTTGACCTCGGAAATGTTGGCGCCTCCCATCGCGAGGTTGCTGACCTTGGCGCAGCCAAGGTGAGCCTGCACGAGCTTCTGCCGGAACCCGACCCCGGTGTTCGATGCTCCCACCAAAATGACCTTGCTATCCGGGTTGGCCAGCACGCTGCGGCCGAGGAAGACGTATTTGGGAACCGTCATGTAAAGCGTTTGTTCCGCGGCCTGGAAGTCCCGCGGACCGGCGCTCGATGGATCCGGAAAGACGACGAACGACGCACCGGCGAGCAGCACGTAAAGAAGGGCGAAGGACAACAAGGTCATCGCCGACTGTCGAAGGATGTATTTCAATTTCAAAACGCCTTGTAGACGAAGTCCGGAGCCTTGTGCAGCAGGGTCGCAACGGCGACGATCGCCATCATCTTGCCTGCCAGGTGCAGATTCTTTGTGATCTCGCCACCCTGGAGTGCCGACAGAGTGATTGGGATGCGGAGGCGAGCCTGGAAGAAATCCAGGCTTAACGCCGCCATGCTGAACGCCGCGGCCACCACGATGAAGGTGCCGACAACGCCGGCGACGCCGAGCCGCGCAAATAGATGGGTGAATTGCGGCAGTTCGGGGACCCACAGGCAGGTCAGTGCGAGCACAAAATAGGCAACCGTGAGGCCACGTGCGACATAGATGTAGGCGGTGGACTCGGTGAGCGCGCGATAGCGCTTCTTGCCCAGGCGTCCGGTGCAGGCAACCTGCCAGAGCTTGTTGATGCTTGCGCCGGCACCCATCAGGAGGCCGTAAATCACGAAGACCGCCGTCGTGCCGTGCCAGACGCCCATCACGCCGAACGTGATGAAGAACGCCAGCACGCCCAGATACGACGTGAGCGCAGGCGAGGGCAGCCAGGTCATCAGGAGCATCACGAGCGGGTTAAAGAGATAGAGCTTGAACCACTGCGACAGCGTCATGTGCCAGCGCTGCCAGAACTCGAGGAAGCTGCGCGCCGAGAACGGCTTGTCGAAATTCTCCGGCAATTGCTGCCCGAGCAGGGTTCCGATGCCGATCACGATGTCCATGTATCCGGAAAAATTGAAATACAGATAGACCGTGTAGAGCGATGCGACCGTCGCATAGACGGCGCACAGCTTGAGGAACGGCAGGCCGGTCGGCTGTAGCAGGTGCGGGCTGAGGAACGTGAAGGCGTAGTCGGCAGTCGCGGCAATGATGACAAACTTCACATAGCCGGTGGCGATCCTGGAAAACGCCGCATAGACCACGGACTGGTCGAGCTGAACCGCTGCCTTTCCATCCATCGCGCTGAAATCCTGATAGCGCTGGATCGGACCGGAGACGAAGCAAAGGAAGTTGCAGGTGAAGCGAAAAAACGCCAGCGGACCGATTCGCTCGACCAGATCTCCCGACCGTACATCGACCATGATGTGCAGGATCCGGAACAGGATGTACGAAAGCCCGACGGTCAGATAGGGGAACGGAAGCTGGCCCAGCCCTTCGAAGAACGAGAAGCGCTTGAGGAACACATAGCAGCAAAGTATCGCAACGACACCCGCCGCCAGCACGAGGATCGACTGGCGAAGGTAGAGCGCGGATACGCAGACATAGCCGAGCGCCAAGAAGGCGGCGAGCGGCAACACCTGCGTGACGTCGCTAAGGTAGCTTGCGATGAAGATGGCGTTCGCGGCCCCCAGCACGAACCGTCGGTAGGCGACCGATTCACTGATGTGGAAGGCGACAACTACCGCGGCAAGAAACGCAAAAAACAGGGGAGATGTCAGACTCATGTCCGTGAGCTCGAGGCTGTCCGATGTTCTCGTTCGGGTTTGTCGGCGATCTGACCAGATCAGGCCGGCTCAAACTGCTTTTCCTCGCGCTGGACCGTCATCGGCAAATCCTCCAGCTCAACGTCGGTCCGGAGTTGCCAGCGGCTGCTTCCGTCGGTGCCATCGTCGAGACGCGTGAACCCCAGCTTGCCGTAGTGTTCGCGGACCATCTCGTTCCTGTCGGTCGGAAGATAGATGCCCTCCAGGGTCGTGATGCCGGCCGCGCGCGCCCGCAATACGATCTCGGCCAGCACGGCCTGCTCGACGCATCGTCCGAGCACTCGGCAGCTCATGAGCCAGCTGTCGATTGTCCAGGTGTCGTTCCGGGTCGCGCTGCAGATGATCACGCAGATGATGCCGTTGTCGCCGAACTTGTCGATCAGCCGCGCGTGCAGCGTCATGACGCTGTCGTCGGCTTCCAGCTGCTCGACCTGGGATTCGGTGTAGCGGCGCGTCGTCAGGTTGAACTGGTTGCTCTTGTTGATGAGCTGGGTGACGCGGGCGCGCGTCGTCCGGTCGAACGGACCGAAGACGATGCGCATTTCCAGCGACCGCAGATAGGACTTCAGATCGGTTGCCTGGCCCTGCAGGCTCAGCCGGCGCGCATTGGCCTGATACATTTCGGCGCGGGCACGATCTTCCTCGGAGAAATTGATCGCCTCGAAATAGCCGGCCGCGGCAAGCGTGCGAGCGTAGCTCGCCGGATCGGTTTCGAGCTCCGGCACCGCTACCTCCGGGATTTCCTGCCGGATCAAGCCCCGTTCGACTGGATTGTCATCCAGGAAGACGAAGGAATCCAGGCCCAGCGCAAGCTCTTTTGCAATGGCGCGGATGTTGGTCGCCTTGTCGTTCCAGTTGGCCTGGAACACCGCGACATGCTCTTCCTTCAACAGCATGTCCGGGTGTTCCTTGAACGGCCTGCGCGCGATGCTGTCAGTGTTCTTTGAGCTCACCGCGAGCACAATGCCGCGCGCACGCAAAGTCAACGCGAGCTGCTGTACGGCAAGATGCGCCTCGCCGGTCGCATCGCCTTGGGCGATCTGAATGCCCTCCATGCCGTCGTCGCCGATCACGCCGCCCCAGACGGTGTTGTCGAGGTCAAGCACGAGAACACGGCGGCTCTTGCCGCGCATGGCGCCGATGATGCGCGCAACATGTTCGGCGTAAAGCGGAACCAGGGCATCCGCGAACGGCAGCTTCGCCAGGTTCCACTGGGCTGGCGAGTGCCAGTCGGCAAGGCCAACGGTCTCGGCGATGCCGGCCACGTCGAGCAGCATGTCGGTCGATTGCAGCACCGCCTGGGAAATCTTCTGGTTGACGCGATCGACCAGATTGCGCGACGTGCCGGCCAGCGCGCGGTCGAAGGATCCGAACAGCGCCTCGGGCGGCGCGGCGAGCGTCTGCAGAATACACAGCGCACCACTGTTGCGCGATATGCTCGCACGGATCGAATCGAGAAGTCCGATAGCCGCGTCAACGGCCTCGGTGGCAAGTTGCTCATTTCCCGGGCAGATCTGCAGAGACAGTCCGCGGTGATCGAGCGCAAGCAGGACCGCGTCGGGCCGCGCCTTGTTGAGCAGGGAATCCGGTTGCAGCGCGTCCTGCAGGAATTGATCATAAGCGCCCGTGATACACTCGAGCGCAATACCATGACGGGCGGCCGTGCCAACCAGGACGGGAACGATCAGATCGAGCGTTCCGTTTCCGATCAGGCCGAGGCGAAAGGGCGCGAGCGGTGCAAGCGATACGCCGCCGAGTTGCAGTGATCGAATTGTCCGACCCAGCCGGGACAGTTGCTGCTCATCGAGCGCGTGGGTCGCGAGAGCTCTGATCTTCTTGCCGACGGCGCCGCCGGAACCGTTTGCCAGTTCTTTGCAGCGAATCGAGAAATCGGAAGGAGGTTTTGGAAGCCAGGCGAGTTCTCGATACAGCTCTGCGGACACGGCCGTTCCTTTTTTTGGCAACACGGTGATTGCCCGCCTTGCTTGCGTTCCCCCTCATTGTTGTTAGCCACAATCTTTATCCATAATTCGACAGTTTCATGGCGATTGAAAGCGCCGCAACATCTTCGACGAGCGATGACGCAAGTGTGTCGCTGTCAAGGAGGAGAGCGAGAGCGTGCTGCGATAATCCGTTGTCACGCCGCACAAATACGAAATAAGAACCTGGTCTCGATTGCGCGTGAGGAACCCGAAGTGACGAATGAACTCGTTTTGTCGGTCGTAATTCCCAATCACAATTACGCCGATTATGTAGGCACTGCGGTCAAGAGCGCGCTCGACATTCGCTGGCCGAATGTCGAGGTGATCGTCGTTGATGATGGATCGACGGACAATTCGCTCGAGGTCATCGAGGCCTACGCCGACAGGATCACGATCATCAGTCAGGCCAATGCCGGCCAGATGCCGTCTTGTGTCAACGGTTTCCGCCGCTGCACCGGCGACGTCGTCATCTTTCTCGATTCCGACGATGCACTTCATCCGGACATCATGACTGAAATTGCGGCAGTCTGGTCCGATGCTGCCAGCAAATTCCAGTTTCAGATGCGGGTCGTCGACGCCAAGGGAAATCCGACGGGCAGCATCCTGCCGCAATATTTTGCACACCCCACTCCCGAAGACATCCGCACATGGGTGGCGACGACTGGTGTCTATCCGACGCCGCCGGGATCGGGCAGTGCGTATCCGCGGGCGGTGGTCGACCAAATCTTTAGATTTGAATCTGATTTTGTCGATCGCGCGCCCGACAGCTATTTGATCGCAGCAGCGCCTGTATTTGGCGACGTCATCACGATTCCAAAGCCGCTGGTGGATTATCGGGTTCATGGGTTGAACCATGGCGCGCACCTGCATCTGGACGACAGCCGCTTCGCGCGGGAAGTCGACCTGACCCGTCGGCGTCACAAATTCTTCACGGAAGTGGCAAGCAGCGCCGGGATGTCGGTGGATGCCGGCGCGCTCAACAGGAATTTGCTGTTCCTGTGCCTGCGTGCCGCGTCGTACTCCCTGCGACCGGACATCCATCCCATTGCGGGCGACAGCGCGATGCAGATTGCCTCCGCCACCTTCAAGGCACTGGCGTTTCCGCAGGGCTTTTCACAGGCGCAACGGACGTCGTTATTTTTGTGGATGATTTTTGCATTGTTTGGGCCGCGCGGCCTTCGCCGGTCCGTGGTGAGCTGGCGCTATGTGCCGACGGCGCGGCCGCAATGGATGAGGAGAGCGCTTAGCCTGCTTCGGGTGGTGAAGAAAGCGCCAGGAACAAGTGCGGGGCGAGAGCTGGCCTAGCGCGAACATGAGGGTCTTCACTCGGCCAAATGCGGTTGCTGGACCCTGGGACGCGGCTTGAGAAATTCCGCAAGCGGGCGCTCGAACAATCGCCATGCCGCTACGCCTATCAAGGCGGAAAGGACCAGGCTGGCGGCGAAAAACGACAATGGGTTGAAATGTGCCTTGAACTTCCCGATCGCGGAGATGGTCAGCGTATGCGTCAGGTAGACCGAATATGAGGCGTCGCCGAGCACGGCAAGGGCAGGAACAAGAGGGACGCTCCTGTTCTTCTCAATGATGACGGCTCCGGCGACGAGTAGGAATGCCGGTATTCCCCAGACCACTGCGCGTGGCGATTCGATCTGGAATCGGGCCGAAACGAAAAGCAGCAGCAGACCAGCAGTCAGCGAGATGTAACCCCAGCGAAGCTGCGGCAGGCGATCTTGTTCAAATGCTCTGCCCAGCAATACCCCGGCCGGAAATTCGAGCACGATCGAGGCGGTGTAAAAAACGATCAGCGGGTTGCCGCCGGTGTAAAGACCGCCGATCAAGGTCAGGACAAGGAATACCGCGGCCAGGAAAACCAGTCGCGTGGTGTTCTCGAGAACGAGTGCCATGGCAAAGACGGCATAAAAGAACATCTCGTAGTTCAGGGTCCATCCCGGCACCACCACTGGCCAGATCTCGCCGTTGCTCGGAGATCGCATCGGAACGAAGAAAAGCGAGGCGAGAGTGTGCGTGGTGCTGACAACGAGCCGTGGAAACAGGATCGGAAAGACGATCGCCGCGAACACGAAAGAAAGCGTCACGAACCAGTACATCGGAACAATTCTGACTATGCGGTTCAGGAAGAAATCTGCCGGAGTCTGCGTGCGGTAGGCGGTCACAGTCCACATGACGAACCCGCTGACGACAAAAAAGACGTCCACGCCGGCGCTGCCGATGACGAGCGTCCGTCCGTATGTGAAGCCTTGCGCATGAAACGCCACAACCCCGAAGGCCGCAAACGCTCTCAAATATTGGATGGAGAGAAGCTTTGCCAAAGGCTGTCTCCAGTAGCGACGACCACTGTCCGAATGACGCCCACAGAAGTCCGTGCCGCGTCCTTGCATGCGCGGCCTTACGTCCATCGCATTTCGGGTGAGTTCGGCGCGAAGCGCGGCGGCCAGCGTCACTGGCGTCGGCTTCCCGTGGGCTTCTCGTTTTCCCAGGAGAGTTCGTTGTTCGTGTGGATGTTATGCGTCCTTTTTGCGCCGCAAGTTCCGTCATGGACCAGCGCATCAGTCGAACGGCCTATGAGGGACGCGCTCAATCTGCTCGGAGACCGAGTGGGCTATCTGGCTCGGAGGACCTGAATGGAGCGCAAAACCAGCGGAGGTTCAGCCCGATTGCGAGGGTAGGCGTTGACGCGACCGACGCGCTGGGGTTTCCACCAGTGTCAGCAGCCAGACGATCAGCGCGAAGCTTGGCTTCAGCACGACCCCGATACTGATCCAGCTGAACACGAGAAAGTTGCAAATCTCCACGCGCAGCCGGCTCGAATACAACCGTTGCAGAAGAATAGCCGCAATAAGGCCAAACCCGAGCAAGCCGTATTCATAGATCAACTTTGCCCAGGTGGGGTCGTTGACCTCATAGTTCATGCGATACAGCTGGACGTCCCTCAGATAGCTGCCTGCACCGTTGCCAAACCAGGTGGTAAGGGGGCCGTTGTCGAAGCTGTGTCCGATCATTTCCATCGGTGCGACGAAGCGCGCATAAGCGCTCGTATTCGGCGTCTGAAACTCGGAGAGACGGTCGAACCACAGGTCCAAGCCCGGAATATTCAAACTGTAGAGCAGGTACAGCGCCAGGACCAGGCCGACGAGAGAGACGACGAAGAGTGGAACGCGAGCGAGTGATCTCGGCAGCAGCAATCCAGCGGTGATCGCGAGCAGGCCGGAGCCGGAAAGCGAACAAAGCAATCCAGCCGTGAGAATTCCCATGGTCCGCAGCCTCGCCCGCGACCTGAACTCGATGATGAGGGCCAGGGCGACGACGAGTGAAAGATCGGCCGACTCGCGGAGGAAAAAGCCGTTTGGCTTGATGATTCCGCCGCCTTCGCGAACGAAGGTGTAGTGCCCGGCACCACGAATGGCTTCGGGGAGGTTGAAATAGATGTTGGTCAGAAGCGACGATTTGGTGGCGTTGACCAGCACGATCTGCACGATCGCGATGCCGGCGATGGCCGTTGCTGCCGAAACATAGGCAGACAGAATATATTCGTGGACACCTTCTGGTGCCCCCTTCAGCCGAATGGCGAACGGAGCATAGAGAACGAAAAGAAGCATCAACGAAGTCCACGACGTCGACGATGTCGCGGTCAAGGTTCCGAAGCAGGCGAAGATCAGGGCGACGAAGAACAGCGCCAGAGACAGGAACCCGATCGAAGCGAAGCCGCTCATCAACAGATAAGCCGTTACGAGGGCATAGCAGATGAGATCGGTTGACGCCGGAAAGGCGCTGATATTGTAGGCAATCTGCGACAGGAACAGAACGGAGATGATCGATGCCCATATGGCACGTCTCCCCGATTTGCTGAGTTCGGTGTCAGATGACGTTAACTGCGGCCGCGTCACCCCAGCTGGTGCCGCCCGGGGAACCTCAATCTCAAAGGTCATCGCGGCTCTTGCCTGGGTGGATCGCGATCACGCTAACACACTCCGGTCATGTGTAACGGCCGATATCGGGTTCCAGTTTTGACGTCACGTCAGTCCCTCCGGAGCAGGATGTCGCGAAGACGCGCGGTTCCCTGCTCGAGCCCGAAGCGGCTCGACATCAGCTCGAACAGCTTGGCCTGGTTCCTGTTAAGGACGGCGAGGTCGTCGATACTGCTGATGATGACATTTGCCAAGCCTTCCATGGTGTCCGCGAGATACATGGCCGATTGCTCATCGGCAGTGGTGCCATCGACTGCCGTTCGAAGTCCGAATATGGGAAGCCTTGCGAAGGCGTAATCCAACAGTTTCAGCTTGAAACCCCCACCGAGCGTCTCCGCGACCAGTCCGCCGCGCGACTTCGCAACCACGCCCGAGAGATCGGCAACCGGGCCATGGAACACCAGATTCGGTCGCTCATGGGCATAGCGGGCCTGGATGTCCTCCGGAACGATTCCGACTACGTCAAGGGTGACGTTCTTGGATTTCAGTATCGGAAGCAACGTGCCAACGATGTGCTCGAGATTGCGCTGCTTTGCTACCCATTCGAATGAGCCGAGCAGCAGGATGGATCGCGGCCGGGTTGGCTCGATGCGATCGCTCGGCGCGATCGTTCCGAGATAAATCGGCGGCACCACGAACGTGGTCTTGCCAGACGGCGCAAAATAAGCCGCATCGACGTCGGTGATGCAGACAATGCTGTCGGCGGCCTTGACGATGCGTTGCTCCAGTCGCCGGTACTTTTCAGCATCCCAGCGCATGATCGACCGCAGCACCGGGTTGGCGAAGTCTTTCGCGATCTCGGGCCTGATCCTTCCTTCGGCGTTATGCGCCACGTAGCAGATCGAGGCTTGCTTCCGTTGCTGTAATACCATCGGCAAGAACGCGGCGGAGCGGGCGTGATCGAACACGATCCAGTCCCAGCGTTGATTCAAGAGTTCTGTCAGAGCCTTTCCGATCAAGGGCGGTGCGAGACTGTAGGCGTCCCTTGGCAACGATGTCAGCAGGCTCAGAATTTCGAATCGCCTTGGCCATGGCGGCTCCGGGAAGGCCGTGCGCTGCAAGCCGAGCAGGCGGTCCTCGATCCGCCCGTTCTCGCGTCGCGCGCCGACGACCGTGACGGCAGCCCGCTCGGTCCTTGAGAGCGCCGTAAGCATTCCCGCAGTATAGAGCGCATCGCCGGTAAGGAGCGGCGAGGGGACACGGCCGGCGAGCCAGAGAATCTTCTTCATCGCTCTATCTCGAAACAACGCTCAGAACAGAATGCCGAGGCCGAGCATCGGCGACTTTGGATCACGCAACGGATGGAGATTTCGCGCCGAGCAGGCGTCGCTTGACCAGGAGTCTTGCAACGTAGGTGATCCGCTTCGTGCCGCGAGCGATGGAGGCGAGCCCCTGGCGAAGCCGCTCCGTGGGCTGCAAGGGAGGGGCGTCGAGATTGCGCAGCTCGATGCTGCTTTCGTAGGCTGCCTGGCTGACGAGAAACGGTTGGGTCTCGGCGAAATCAATCCCGTGCCGATCGTAATAGACGAGCTTGTGGTCGAGTGGTCGGTCGGCGACCGATAGCGCCCTGATCAGCTCCACCGCGCCCTTCCGCGTGACGGCATAGGCGGCGGATCCGAGCGCAGGCTTCAGGGGAACGACGAGCTGGGCTGTTTCGCCCTTGACGAGCGAAACGCCAGATTTCGATGTGTGCGCATAGTGAATGCCCTCGAATTTCACGATGTCGCTCTTCATCAGAAAGCGCGGCAGATCGCGTCGATAGAACTGCGCAAAGCGTTCGTCGAACGCGGCGTCGTCCTCGAAGATGATCGCCATCGGCAAGTTCCTGCGAACGATGCGTTTCAGCGCGGCGATGTGCGAAAGATAGCAACCGATTTCGCCTGCCTTCATCGGGCGATTGGCAGGGGCAAAGTGGAATTCGCGGCGGATCACACGGCGAATGAGCATCGCCCGCTTCCTGGCGTCGATGGCGGGGAGCCTTTCAAAGGGGATCCCGAGTCGCGTCAGCGCACTCGAAATGTCCTGCCATCGCGCAACGTCCCGATCAAGATTGATGACGAAGGCCGGTATGGTAGCGTCGGTTGCCACAAGTTTTCTCACGTTTGATTTGTCGCTCGCTCAGAGCAAGTGGTGTTGCCGCAAATTTCGTCATTCTCCAGACAAAAGTTCGGCAGTCCGACCACATCATGGCCAAGCTTGACGTGTCTTATACGAAGCCATCTCCCGTCTTCATCCATTTCGTCAATGTGAATGGCTGATCGTCGGGAAACCCGTACAGTGCGAGGCTAACCTGTCCTACCGACGCAAGGCTGTCAACTTGAGCGAGCTTTGTTGATGAAGACAGGAGTCGCCGTCATCGAAATTACACACGCTCAGAAGGCTCGCTGAATGATCCTCACCGAGATTGGCAAACGCGTCCTCCCAATACTGATGATCCTCACTGCCATTCCGACGCCGGCGCGGTCGGCAGGATGGGAGCTGGTGTTTTCCGACGAATTCAACGGCGACAAGCTCGACCGCACCAAGTGGGCCACGCGTTATCTCTACAACAACGAGACGATGGACCATTTCAACGACGAGAACCAACGCTATCGCGACGGCCACCTCGTGGCGGACGGCGTGCTCAACCTGATTGCAAAGAAGATGCCCGGATCGGTCAGCCTGTACGAATCCGCAATGATCCGCAGTCACCGAACGTTCTACTACGGGTATTATGAAGCGCGTGTGTTCCTGCCCAACGCCAAGGGAGTCTGGCCGGCGTTCTGGCTCGAGGCCGACTACGACATCGATGGCAAGACCTGGCATCCGCCGGAGATCGACATCTTCGAGTTTGTCATCAATGGCGTCGAGGACAAGGCGAACTCGCTGCACTCGAATGTGGTGGCGCCCTTCAATCCGCAGCAATACACCTATGTCGATCGCTCCTTCGAGCTCAAGTTCCAGAATATGTATGGAAGCGAGGACCTCAATCAGGGCTGGCATACTGTTGGCTTCGTGTGGGCGCCCGACAAGATATCGATGTTCTGGGATGGGAAGCTGATCTACACGCGCAATTACCAGTGGCTGCGCAGCGACGGAAAGCTCGGGCCGCCCGCGCATGTCGATCTCAACTTCGCCGTTGGCGGCAGCAAATGGGCGGGCCGGCATGGCGTTGATGAGGCGGCGTTTCCGCAGACCTTCAAGATCGATTATCTCCGCGTCTGTCAGTACACGACCTCCGAGCGCGGCGGCCGGCAATGTGGTCCGAGCGAACTGACGCCGGATCCAAAGCAATTTGGCTATTCCGCGCCACTCAACGACATGGCGAAGCCGGCGTTCCTGGGCGTCAGCAAGGTGGTGGCGGGCAAGAAGCCCAACGCGGGCGTCCTGGCGCTAACCACAAGCGACAAGCTCGACGTCGAAATTCCGCTCAAGGTCCCGGAAGACTATCCATCCAACCGGACGCTTCAGCTCACCATTTACGACAAGGCAACGGGATCCATCGTGTCGTCAGCCAGTGCCAAACTTCAGGTCGAGCCTGACAAGAAGCGCGCCGACGGCTCCACCATTGTCGCGGCCTCACTGCCTGCCGTTCAGAGTCCCGGAAACTACATCCTGTTTGGCAGGTTGGCGGCAGAGGCGACCAACGGCAATGGAAAGGAGACGCTGTCCAGTCCTGTGACGTGCAGCACGGATGTCGTCCAGCCGGCCAAGGCGACGGTGTGCAAGCTGTTGTACATGGAAGTGCAGGCACAGTCGCATTGATGGAGGCGCGCCGGCGGTGGCCGCGCCTTTCATCCGTGCAAGCCAGCTTCGGCGGCATGGCAGGTTCGCTATGCCCGCTCTGCTCCGAAGAACTCGCGTCGCAGCTTCGGCGTCATCAGCCTCAGCGAGAGCACGGTCTTGATGAAACGCAGCGGATGGGCAAGCGTCGCCTTGTTGAAGAAGGTTGCGATCAGCCCGGACGAATTGCTGTGGGCCCCCGGATGTCCGACCCGGTAGATCGCGCCGAAGAAGGGGAGGGGCGATAGCGGGGTTCCCGCTGCGGCCAGTTCCTGAGCGACGGCGATGTGGCTGCCAAGCATGCGCTTCATGTAGTCGTCCGCATCGTTTCCCTTGAGCCTCTCGAGATCGTAGAGCCGGGCGTTGATGATGTGCGACGTGCCGCAAAGCATGAAGAACTTTGAGATGGCACCGAGCAGCCGGGTGCCTTCGGTCCACATGTAGCCACGGTCGATGTACCATCCATTGTCGTCGGGATGCCTGGCGACGTGGTCGGCTAGCCTGGAACTGACAAAATCGTCATCGTCGACGATCATGAAGAAGGTGGTGTTCCGTGCTGCCAGCATTCCCGCGCGCACACGACGTCCCTTGTCGATGCGGAAGAAATCACGGAAAACCTCGACGTCGTCTGTGGCACCACGTTCGTGCTTCAGGTTCGGCGCAAAATCGACACGTTCGACCGAAAAGCCCTTCGGCAGAGGAGGCAGGTCTGCGCCGGTATTCGCCACAATGATGGCTTGCCAGCGGTCACCATTCTGACCCGAGATCGATGTTATGGTCTGCGCAAGCCGCGCCTTGAGGGCGTCCCAGTTCTTGGAATTTGCCGGATGGCGAACCGGTATAATGAAGGTCAACATGAATTGTCTCGCATGGACGTCGTGGGCTTTGATGCTGCGCATCGCGCGATGGCTCCGGCAAGATAGCATGTCCTGTTGGCCCGACAGATGCATAGCACCAAGTGACTGCTGCCGCCCGGATTGGTCATCGTGGTTGCACGAACTGTCAGCGAGAGGTTTGTGGCGAAGCTATGAAACGTGGCTCCATTTTCCCTTGCGACAGATCGTTGTGCGACCGTGACGATCCCTGAACTCTCTCGGAACTACCCCGCGATCTGCTGATCGGTTCAGCGCGCTTTCTCTCTTCTTGATGTGAACGACAGATGACTCCTGGAATGCCGCTGGATCAAAAATCCTCTACGCAGCTCTTGACCATACAGTACTTGCGCGGTGTCGCATCCGTGATGGTGGTTCTGCACCACATCAGAAATCCCTGGCCGAATCTGTACAATCCGCTCGAAAAATTCGACATGGGCGAGGCCGGGGTCGACATCTTCTTCATCATCAGCGGCGTGGTGATGTACCTCTCGTCGCGGGTTGAGACACCAGCGGTCTTCGCCGGATTGCGGCTCATCCGGGTCGCGCCGCTGTACTGGATCCTGACGCTCGGCGCGGCCAGCTTGCTTCTATTGTCTGGCGGGGCGAAACCCGGCATCGAGCTCGTGAACGACGTGATACTTTCCGCGTTGTTCATTCCACATCACAGCTCGATCTTTACCGCCACGATCTGGCCGGTGTTGAACCCGGGCTGGACCCTGTATTTCGAAATGTTCTTCTACCTGATCTTTGCGGTTGGCCTTTTCTTTCGCAAACCGCTGCTGATCTCGCTTTGTCTGATTGCCCTGCTCGTTACGCTGGGACAGTTTGTCGCCACCGACGAATCGATCTTCCGCACGTATACGCACCCGCTGGTGATGTACACGCACCCCCTGATGCTGGAATTTGCAGCCGGCATCGTCTTGGGATGGTTGTTCCTGAGCGGGAAAGTTCCGAACGTCTGGTTGCTCCTGCCGGCTGGCTTCCTGGCGTTGTTCGCGGCGCATATCTTGCGGCTTCCGTACTTGTTTCTGCAAAACGGGCTGTGCGCGGTGTTGATTATGGTCGGCGCGGTTGCCGCCGAGCGATCATTCAAGATTCCCGAGATTCGCTGGCTGCGATTGCTGGGGGATGCGAGCTATTCGATCTATCTGACGCACGCGCTGACCCTCTTCGTATTTCGCCGCCTGTTTCTTCGGCTACGGTTGGAAGGTGTGCCGCAATTTGCGTTGTTCGCAACTCTCGCCGCAACGGCCTCGCTCCTGGTCGGATTCCTGGTCTACTTCAAGGTGGAGCGTTCGATGACGCGCTGGCTGCGTTCGCAATTCCTGACGGTCTTTGCGGTCAAGCGCGGAGGTGCAGGCCAGCGGTTGCTGGAAGTCAGCTCGTCTGTCACCGTGGCCCAGCCGGCGGCTGACTAATATGCGAACTCTTCTGTCTTCTTCTTGGGCAAACATTCACAGAGTTGGCGCCTTGCCCTCAGTGGACTGAAGCAGTTCAGGCATGTGCATGATGCAGATGCACTCCGCAATCAAGCGATCTTGATGTCTCGGGTTTTGGGATCCCATTGGGCCTCACTGCGTTAAGCAGTCAGTTTTTTGACACCAGTCCATTGCGAGGTTGTGGGTACCGGAACCGACAACTCTCATAATCACCTCAGGGCTCGTCCCACCCAAACTTATCGGCTTCGCCGCTGAATCTTGTGCTTGTTGGTGCGATTGCTTGGTCATGCGGGACGACAGGAACATGAACATTGCGTATCTCATCCTTGCCCACAGGCATCCGGAGCAGCTTTCTCGGCTGGTCCATCAGCTGCGGTCGCCGAATGTAGACATGTTTGTGCATATCGACGCCCAGGTGGACATCGACCCGTTCCTGCGGGTGGTCGGTTCCGATGTACAATTCCTAGCAAAGCGAATTCCGATCTATTGGGGCGACTATTCGCTCATCAGCGCGGCCCTTGTGCTCATGGAGGCAGCATTGGCGGCGCCTCGCCGCTATGATTATTTGGTTCTAATCAGCGGCGCAGACTATCCGCTGCGTTCGACGACCGAGATCGAGAGTTTCTTCATAGAGAACAATGGCATTCAATTCATCGATTCGGTGGCGATGCCGTCTGAGGCCGCCGCGAAACCGCTGTCGCGCCTGACGACCTACAAGGGCCGCCCCGGGCCGCTGGGTTGGTGCAGCGGCAAAGGGCGTCGGCTGTTTGGCGGCCTCGGCCTGATGGAGAAGGGGCGCGACTACAAGAAGTACTTCGGCGAACTAACCCCTTACGCCGGCAACCAATGGTGGGCGCTGACGCGCGATGCTTGCATCTACGTCCAGAAATTCGTGGCCGACAATCCGAGGATCATGAAATTCTATGAGAATACCCATGTCCCGGATGAAATGGTGTTCCAGACCATCCTGGCGAACTCACCGTTTCGTCCGAACATGCGGCGCAGTCTCACCTATTCGGATTGGAGCAGGGGCGGCGCAAATCCGTCGGAAATCGGCGAGCGTCACATCGCGATGTTTCGCGCCAATCCGCGCCTCAGGATAGATGGCATTTACGGCGCGGGTGAACTGCTGTTTTGCCGCAAGGTCATGGACACTACCATCTCGGATCAGCTCGCGGTCATGATCCAGCAACGGAATCCGGGTAGGTGACAACCCTCCTGACCCATTGCTTGCATTTGATGGCCGAGGAAACCGTGCACAGCCATGATCTGCCGGGAACAGAACATGTCGAGTCTGACGTCTCCGGCTACAATTTGGTCGCATTTCGGAGCTGGTTGAAGGCTGATACTTGTTCCGCACCGAAACCGCGAAGGGCAGGCGTGCCTCTTGCATCTACGGCTATGACAACTTGCCAATTGCATCCTCAGTGGGCTGGCAATGGATGGGGCGCGTGGTCGCGGTCGAGCGCGCTCCGCCGAGTCCGCTTCGGGGAAGCGCCTGATGGCAATCGAGTTGCGCGGGGTCGGAAACGGTCCGCTGGGCCGTCGGCTTCGCGCAAGCGATTCTTCGCACGATTCCATACATTCAATGTGACCGCCCGTAATCGCGCCGGGAGTTCACGAGCTGGGAAGAAATCTGCAAATGGTAGGTACTGAACCCGGCAAGCCGACACACGCCGTTCGGGCGATCCGGGGCGTGTTCTGGTCGAGCGTCAACTCGGTCATACCGTCGCTCGCCGGTTTTCTCGTTTTCCTGGTGACTTCGCGCTATCTCGGTCCGGGCGAGTTCGGTGTCGTGGCCCTGGCCGGCAGTCTGGTAGCGCTGCTCGCAGTGCTGTTGCCGTCGGGTTTCGCCGAGGCGATCGTTCAGCGGTCGTCCGTCGACGACATTCATCTCGACTCGACCTTCTGGGCGGCAACGATGTGCGCGCTCGTCGCGTATGCCGTGCTTGCGATCTGCAGTGGACCGTTCAGCCGAATGCTCGGCTCGGAATGGATTGCGGTGTTGCTGCCCGTCGCCGGGCTCAGGCTGTTCGCGGATGCCGCCGGTATCGTTCCGCAGGCCATCATCACGCGAAGAATGTCCTTTGAGTTGATTGCCGGCCGGACATTGCTTGCCACAGTGGTATCGGCGGCGCTGACCGTGCTTCTTCTCGTCGCCGGTTATGGCGTTTGGGCTCTCCTCATCGCGCAACTGTCCTCATCGGTCACCGCGGCGGTGGCCGCGATGTGGGGAGCTGGGTGGCGGCCGAAATTCCGGATCAGCCTGGATGCGCTCAAATCGCTCGCGCGTTACGGCGGGTTTTCATCGGGCACTCGCGCCATGCAGGCCCTGACGACGCAGGCGGATCCCGCGATCGTGGGACTGTATCTGGGGCCACATCAAGCGGGCGTCTATGCCTTTTCCCGGAACCTGTTCCAGATGATCCTCAATGTGCTGGCGTCGCCGATCGGCGCAGTGGCTCATCCGATGTTCTCGGCCATTCAGGAGAATGTGGATCGGGTCAGGAAGGGCTTCCTGCTTGCGACGTTTCTCTCTTCTGCGTTGTCGTTTCCGGTCTTCATCGGGTTTGCGATGGTGGCGGACCTTGCGGTTCCCGTCATATTCGGATCGCGCTGGGTCGATACGGTTGACCCGATCAGGTTGTATTGTGGCTTGGGCTTGATGGCCTGTATCGGTGTGATTCAGGGGAGCCTGATCAACAGCCGTGGTCATGCGCATTGGTGGTTTTATTACCAGCTTGCCGCCGGAATAGTCACGCTTGGGATCCTGCTGCTGATGTCGAGATTCGGCGTGACCGTGCTTCTGGCTTCCGTCCTGATCGCAACCATCGCCCGATGGCCGTTCGCGGTGATGAAGACCTCTCGACTGTTGTCGGAACCAGTTTCGGAGTACTTGCGGGTCTTCGTCGGCCCGACGGTCTCCTGCGTGGTCATGGTGGCGTGCATTGCCGCCACCAGACATCTTCTTCCCGAGCTTCCGCCAACGCTTGCGCTGAGTATCAACGTTGCGGTTGGAGCAGTGTCATATCTCGGGGCGATGCTGGTAATCGCCAGGGATCAGACGCTTGATGTCGCGAGGTTGCTTTTTGGCTCGATCTCGTCCGGATCACAGGGCGAGCGTGGGGTTGCGTCGACGCCTGGTTGAACAGGTTGGTTGCACCCCGTGGCTCAATGATGGTACCCGACGTCTATCTCGTCTTATGTTCCTCTGTTCTCGAACCTGACTAAGGCCCGAGCAAGTAGAAATGCACGAAGTTGCACTAACGTTGGTCCTATGCTCTCGAAATGGAATGAGGACCGTCGGCAAATGCCTGGATCATATTCGCTCGATGGACGGCGCTGCCGCCATTGAGGTTGTGCTGGTCGACAACGGCTCGACCGACGGCACCTTCGCGGCCATGCAGGAGTTCTGCCGGGCCAACCCAAATCTGTGGCGTGCCATCCAGGAGACCAGGCCGGGCAATTCGGCGGGCCGAAACACCGGGATCATGGCGTCCTCCGGCGGAGTGATCCTGTTCATCGACGACGATTGTTATCCGGACAGGGATTTTGCGTCCGCGTGGAAGACTGTATTCGCGCAAGATCCGAGGCTGGGCTTTGGTTCTGGAAGAATCCTGCCGTACGATGCACTGCAGTCACCGCTCGGTTGCAACACCAGTACCACGATACAGATTCTGACGTCGTCCACCTTTGTCCAGCGAGGGTTTATCCAAGGGTCCAACATGGCGTTCAGGCGCCAGTGTTTGATCGATGCCGGCATGTTCGATGCCCGGTTCGGGGCCGGTACGCCGTTCGCCGGCGAGGAATGGGAAGTTGCCGTCAGGTCGTCATATGCTGGCTGGACGGGCGGATATTTCCCGCAGCCAAGCGTGGCTCACGATCATGGTCGTTTTGACGACGAGGCATTCGTGCGCGGGCATTACTACGACATCGGCGCCGGCGCCGTCTACGCCAAGCACCTTCTGACGGCGCATGCTCCCACGACGATCGTGGAGATCGCGCGGGACATCCGCAGACAGATCAGGAAGGGTGCCGCCGTTGGGCCCCTGTTCGGAGGAGCCATGCAATATTACTCGACCATGCTGCGTCAGGCGCGATCATGAAACTCTACTACTATCGGAGCATAGCGCCGAACTTTGGTGACGACCTGAACAATGTGCTGATGCCGAAGGTTTTTCCGCGCTTCTTTGATGAAGACGATCTGACCCTGTTTCTGGCGATTGGCTCGGTCCTGTTCGACCATCATCCGCATCAGGCCCTGAAAGTGGTCTTTGGGTCGGGATTTGGTCAATACACTGCGGCTCCTCGACTCGACGACCGTTGGAAGTTCTATTGCGTGCGAGGACCGCTGACTGCGCAAGCGTTGGGACTCGACGAACGCCTGGTCGCGGCCGATGCGGCCGTGTTGGTCAATCGCCACATGAGGGATGAAGTCCCGAAACGTTTCAAGTTCAGCTACATCCCGCATTGGCAGAGCTTATTGAACGGCGACTGGCCCAAGGCATGTGAACTGGCCAATGTCGAACTGATCGATCCGCGTTGGCCGGTCGATCGCGTCCTTGAAATGATCCAGGCTTCGAACACTGTCATTACCGAAGCGATGCATGGAGCCATCGTGGCGGATGCGCTGCGGGTGCCGTGGGTGCCGGTTCTTCCGTTCCACCGGTCGCATCGATTCAAATGGTCGGATTGGGCCGGCGCTCTGATGATCGACCTGAGACCCTACGCCACCTTTCCCGCGACGTTGCACGACCTCTGGGTCTCGAAGACGGGCAGGGATGGCAACTGGATGTCCAGCAAGAACAGGCTGGTTCAACTGGCCGTCGGAGCGGCCAACAACGCGCTGCCTTATATCGCCGCGCGCGGATTGCGGCGGCTTAGCGAAATGGAGCCCGTGCTCAGCTCAGATGTTGCCCTCGCAAAGGCCGTGTCGAAGCTCGAGGACGCCGCCGACCGGATCCGCCGGGATTTTCATCGTTGAGCGAGACGCGCCGCGTCTCGTTCTAAGAGCGTTCAGAACTGGATGACCTTTACGCCGGCGATATACATTCTGGCGGGGAAGCCGCCAGGACCGTTCGGCTCGCCCGCCGGGCCGCCGACGGCAACGTCCATCAGCATGTACCATGGCCCGGCGCCGACCCGGTTCGGCATGGCGCAATAGGGCCTGTCGTTGAGGTAGTAGACGATCTGCTGCTCGCCGATGAAGCAGCCGAAGCGGTTGAACCGGGAAAAAAGATCGACGCCTTCTTCAATCAGGCCAAGCGGCATCGCCGCGCCGCGGGCGTCAGGTCCCTTTTCGCCTTTCCAGTGAATGCTGGAGAATATGACGTCTTCCCGATACTGCGGCGCCCCGGTGATGTAGGTCTCGAGGAGGTCGATCTCTGGTGGCCAGCCGGGGCTGACGGGTAGCAGCCACAGCCCCGGCCAGCTGCCTCTAACTTTCATCAGCCTGACATTGAACTCGACGTAGGTGTTGAGCGTAATGCGGTTGAACAGGGTACGCGATGTTACGATCGCAGAGGAAAACCTGAACGGCGTTTCCTTCCGCCACCCCGGCACCAGTTTGCCTCCTTGCCCATCCGACAGCCCATCTTGGTGGTATTCGGCCTGAATGAAGCGGCAGCCCGTTGGTGGATCTATTCCCCACACTGTTGTTTCCGGATTGAGCGACGGGTCGGCGTAGTAGCCCAATTCCTTGTTGCCATCCTGGCGGCGCCCGCTCGCAAGACGGCTTTGCCAGCATGGATTGCCGCCAGCGACATACCCCTCGTCGTTCGCGAAATTGCGATCGAGCAGGCGATCGGAGAAGATCACCGAGCCGTGCGAAGGAAGTGGCGGCAGCGGGACATTGTCACTGACATGGGGGGCCGCGACCGAAGGCAGGTCGCCTAGTCTTACCTCTCCACTGGCGCGCGCAAAGCCGAAAAGCGGATGTCCGAAATCCGATATCTGGAAGATGATTGACTTGCCCGCCTCAAGCGGCCGCACTAGGCGGATCTTCACCACTTTGACCTGCTCGCCGGGCTGAAAGATGAGGAAGCCGCGGGCAACGAAGAAATCGGCGTCCTTCGTCGTCTCGCCTGGCAAAACCCCAATCGTTCCGGTCCCGTCACGCGTTTCATATTCCAGCACAAGCGTGCAGGTGGTCGGCGCGTTGAGCTTGACGGGCACTTCCGCCCAGAGCTCTGCTGGTCCGACCGTCGTATCCACGACGGCGATGGTGGCGTCGCCGAATGACAACGCACCGTCCGCCGCAGCCGGCGTGTCCAAGACCGTCAGCGGGCCGATGGTCGTCAATGCGAGTCCGACCGAGCCCTTGAGCAATGTCCTTCGCGTTGCGCGCATCATCTCCGCTTCACCGGCCCTTTGCTTCCCAGAGGCGACGCCCGGACGAGAAGCCGAAGGACACGACAAATTGAAGCGCCAGCGCGACAAGGCCCACAGGGACGGCGAGGGCAAGCGCGCCAAATCTGCGCTTGGCGATGGCGTATTGGCCCGCCGTGCGCAACTCGGTCCGGAGTGTGCGAAGTCCTTGCCAGTCGCGCCGCCGCCAGGTCGAGCTGAGCCAGCGCAGGATGAAGGTCGTGCGGGTATCGGGCCGCAGGATGTATTTGGCATAAAAACTGCCGCGGCCGCGATCATAGGAATTGAGCAATGCCGGCACGTCCGCTTCGACGCGACCATGGTCGTGCTGCACGGTCGGACGGGGGTCGAAGCAGGCGTCGAATCCCGCCCACAACACCGCTGTCACCGCATCAATGTCCTCGCAGGGAAAGCGCGTGCCCGCGCCGAGCTCGGAATCGATGCCGCCGATGGCCTGCAGCGCCTCGCGCCGAAAGGCGAGGTTTGCGCCTTGCAGCGTCCCGGCCCGGACAAAGGTCCGTTTCGGATAGATGCGCGGTGCTTCGCTTTCCTCGATCGTGATCCTGGCGTGGTTCGGATTGTGCAGCAAAATGCGGCCTCCGATCACGCCCGCGCCGGGATGATCGGCAAACGCAGCGAGTATGGCATCAACATAGTCTGGCGACGGATAGCAGTCGTCATCGGTGAAGGCGACGATCTTGCCGCGCGCGCTTTCCCAGCCAAGATTTCGGGCCGCGCCCAGTCCTATCCGCTCGCCGACGACATATCTTGAGACCGTGTCGCTGGCTAATGCACGCTGCAGCACGGCCGCCGTATCGTCGGTCGATGCGTTGTCCACCCAGATCACTTCGTAGCGGTGATTGGTGCGCAATGCCCGTAGCGCGCCGAGTGTTCCTGACAGGCGGCTCGCACGATTGCGCGTGCAGATGACGATCGATATCTCGATCTCTCTGGTCGGATCAGCATCCACCATCAGGGTCCTGCGCATTCACGAGGCGGAGAGAATGACAGCCCGTGTTCCCCACGTGGCTGCAATGCCGGCCGGGAGTGCGGTCTACAGGCTGGCATGGGTATCGTACCATCCGGGCAGCGAGCCGCGTTGACCCGTGCAGAGCTTATAGACCGCCTTGAACGGCAAAGCCAAAACAGGAAATCTGGCCAGGAGGGAGTCGTCGCCGAAATACCGATAGTCCCGGAATATCGATCGATATCGATCGATGATGCCATCAAAGTCCAGCCACGGCCCGCCGAGATCCTCGCCAAACGGACCTGAGGCGCCGGCTTCGAAGACATGCGCGACCTTGGCGCCGTCAAGCGCCTTGGTCTCAACCCGCGATCCCGGAATTCGCTGCTGCTGCACGGCCTTGAATTTCCGGTAGCCAAGCTCGCGCAGCAGGCCGAGCTGGGCTTTAATCTCACCAAAGTCGACCTTGTCGGACTCGACGGAGATGTATTGAGGGCGGTTGGGTTGCTGCTTCAGTCCCTCCAACACCAGCTGATCGGCTCCCTCGACGTCGATCTTGAGAAAATAGGGCACGCCACAGGAGCGGTAGATATCGACGACGTCGATGCGCGGCAGCACGATGCGTTCGCTCCTGTGGCCCAGTTTCTCGGTTCGCGCAGCCCTGTCCTTGTTGATGGTGCCCAGGACGGAGTCCGAACTCTTGTAGAAAGTAATCGTGGGTCCTTCGGACTCCGGTGCAATGGCTCCCTCGATGATCCGCAACTGCCCGCTCGCGACTTCGGTGTGAAATCGCCCCTGGCAGTGTCGCACGAGTTCCGGGTTGGCTTCGATCCCAAGAACCTTGAACCCTTTCTTGAGATAAAAGGCCGCATCCTCACCCTTGTGCAGGCCCACGTCGTAGATCAAGTCTGCAATCATTGCGAAGCTCCTACGAACTACACTGTCGAGTCTTCCAAATGATCGTGGCGCCATCGTCTGGTCTGCAGCGCGAACGTTCTCCTGTATCTGCTGGCGGGTTGGGCCGCCCGTCAGGCGGCCGCCCTGGTATTGCTGCGAACCTGCCGTTCAATCCACTCATAGGTCTTCTCGAGACCGGAGCGGAGTGTTGCGGACGGCTTCCAGCCAAGCTTCTGGCCGATCAGCCGGTTGTCCGAGTTGCGGCCGCGCACGCCGAGCGGCCCGGGGATGTGCTTCTTGTTCAACTTCTTGCCGGCGATGTCGGCTACGATATCGACAAGCTGGTTGATCGTGACCATCTCCTCCG
Source organism: Bradyrhizobium centrolobii (assembly GCF_001641635.1). GTDB lineage: Bacteria > Pseudomonadota > Alphaproteobacteria > Rhizobiales > Xanthobacteraceae > Bradyrhizobium > Bradyrhizobium centrolobii. The sequence goes on along the minus strand of NZ_LUUB01000022.1, from coordinate 19,956 downwards.
ATCCGACGTTGACCGGACCTTCAAAGTCCGAACGTGTCAGGCGGATGGTGCCTTCCAGGCACTCATCGATATAAAGGAACGAGCGCGTCTGGGTGCCGTCACCCCAAATTTCGACCTCTCCATGATTGGAGGCCTGCGCAACCTTGCGGCACACCGCTGCGGGCGCCTTCTCCTTGCCGCCTTCCCAGGTGCCCTCGGGGCCGAAGATGTTATGGTAGCGCGCGACGCGGTTTCGCATTCCATAGTTGCGGTTGTAGGCGAGATATAGTCGCTCCGAAAACAGCTTCTCCCAGCCGTATTCGCTGTCGGGCGCCGCCGGATAGGCCGAATCTTCCGCGCAGTTCGGATTGTCGGGATCCTTCTGGTTATGCTCCGGATACATGCAGGCCGACGACGAATAGAACATGCCGCGCACGTTGCGCTTCTGGCAGGCGTCGAGCATGTTGAGATTGATGGTCGCCGAATTGTGCATCACGTCGGCATCATGCTCGCCAGTAAAGATGTAGCCGGCGCCGCCCATGTCGGCAGCGAGCTGATACACCTCGTCGAACTTCCGGTCTGTGATCTGTTTGCAGAAATTCTGGTCACGAAGATCGCCAACCACAAAATCATCGGCCTCGGTGTCCGCGAATGGCGGAAATTTTAGGTCGACGCCACGCACCCAGAAGCCTTCACGCTTCAGTCGCTTGACCAGGTGACCGCCAATGAAACCACCCGCGCCGCAGACAAGAGCTGTGGGCATGTTCTTCGTCGCCATTAGATGTTCCTTTCCGCAGTTTTCGAACCGATTGCATAGTCAAACACCGATTCAAATCGGTCGGTTACCAATTTGATGTCGTAGTTTTCGAGCGCAAATGATCTCGCTTTGGCGGCTGCACTTGCTCTCAAGGCTTCGTCGTCGAGAAGCCGCAGGGCAGCCTTCAGGAAGGCCGCCTGATCGGCGGGATCAACGACCAATCCGGCGCCATTGCGGCGAATCAGATCGGAAGAGAGATTTTCCTTGGGCGCGGCAAGCAGCACCGGACGCCCGGCGCAGAAATAGGATTGCACCTTCGAGGGCACCGAGAATATTCCCGCTTCCGGTTCGATCGTCGCAACGGCGACATCGGAGGTGGCGAGCACCATGGGAAGATCTGCAAACGGCTGCAGCGGCAACAGGACGAGATTGTCCAGCGCGAGCTCGGCCTTGGCCTGCTCGAGATGCGCGACGCCAACGCCCTGGCTGACGGTCACGACATTTGCGCGTCCCTTCACCGCCTTGGCGAGCTGTACCAGCAGGTCGGGATTGTGCTTCAGTCCAAGCGTGCCCGAATAGAGAAAGTTGAACGAGTTGTGCAGCCCGTGACGGCGTGCCCACTCGTTGTCTTTCGGGTGAGGGGCGATATCGTTCAGTGCACCCCAGTTCTCGATCACGAAGACGTTGTCTTTCGTGCCGGTCCACTTGCTTGCAAGCGGCGAGAAGGCGTTCGTGATGACGACGATCGCATCAGAGCTCTGAAACTGTCGTCGCTCTAGAAACCTGTAATAGGCCCCGATCATGGCACCGGGGGGGCCCAGCTTCTTGCGCAACAGCTGCGATACGGCAACGCTATAGAAATCCTGGACCCAGAACACGAACTTCGAGCCGGTCTGCTTGCACGCGTTGACGATGGCCGATTGCGCCTCTGTCGGCGTATTGCCGGAGATGACGATGTCCGGCTTGTCCGAGTGCACCAGTTTCGCAACCGCCTTTCCGTAGGCGACGTCGTCGAATCTGCGTCGCACGAAGGACGCCTTGTCGTAGGGGCGCGATAGCTTGACGCCGGAAAAAGACAGGCTATCGGGATCGGCGGACGATCTCTCGAGCTTGCCCTTCGGGCCAAGGTCGCCATGAAAGTACGCGTGGCTGACTTCATGTCCCCGGACCGCCAGTTCACGGCTGAGATCGACCTGGAACGGATGGCCAGCGTAGTCGTGGACGAAAATCTTCATGACCGCGCCACCAACCCGGGAATCGAAAGATGACTGTCATGGCAATGCCCGGGACGCGAGGTCGCCAGCCATGCGTAGATGGATCGGAGTTGTCTGTCGTCGGTTTGCGTTATCCTCAATTTCGAACCTTGTTGATCGCCGCGCGGTTTGATGTGCCTGCGGGCCATGTGTTTTGAAGGCACTCTGCTCGAATATTGGACAGCAGCGGAGTGAGGCATGATGGCGGCTTCTATTCGACGAGTAAGAAAATCTTGTGTCGGTGTGAATTCAATTTCGGTGCCAAGTGGCGGAAGTGACGAGCGCCACCACACGATGTGCTCAAATGTCGTCGAGATATGCTCTTTGCCTCAAAGCGGCCACATAGGCAGTGCCTACGCGAAGGAACGTTGGTACCGCGTGTCCAGGCTTGCCCGTTACCTGTGCTTCAATGGTCTGATCGCGCGGGCAAGTGTGCCCTTGGAGCAGATCCGATTTTTGGGGTCCCTATGTCATCTAGGTTCATTGCTGTCGCGTTGGCCGGATGGCTGGCAGGGTGTCATTCAGCCTTTGCAGATCCGATGACGCTGGATTTTTCCTGGCGTGGGGCCCAGGGGTGCGTGACACTGTTTCCAAATCCGGAGTTTCATCTTCGCAACATCCCCGCCGGCGCTAGAATGCTGTTGCTGACGCTAACTCAAGGCGTCAGGGAAATGGGGGGACAGGAACTGCCGATCCCGGAGGATGGCGTTTTGCCGGCGGGAACATTCCGAACCTTCGCTCCGTGCAAGCCTGGCGTGTACCAATGGACTGCGCAGGTCAAATCGGCGGCTGGAGAAGTTTTGTCCGAGGCGCATAAGGCGCGCTTTTATCCCACCGACGAGCTTGCGCAGGACAGGCCGTGAACCGACCCAGGCGGGTCGATAGGCCGCGCTTTTAATAACGATGTTCTGCAATGCGAGCGTCATCGTCTCGATCGACTGTTCATGGACGAGTCGCGCGGGGTCTGCACATCGTTGCATCTTGACGAAACTCGCAGCCGGATCTGCCTCAGACGTAGGCATCGCCATGCTTGTCCGGGTGCATTTGCTGACGCAGTTGTGCTGGTTGATATCGCAACCGGTTCGGGTGTGGGAGTCTTTGCTGCCTGAATGTTGCGCCCGTACCGGGCAACGAGCCCAGGTTCCAGGCGAGCTGATCCAGGCGAATCCGGATCGCAAACGCGGGTTCGTCCGCTAACGAGCCAGCGGCGTTCCCGGACTTTGCATCGGACTCTCAGGGATGCGCGCCGAAGCGATATGCCGGTTGCTCGTACGGTGGCTGCAAAGCCGAGCAGCGCCGCGAGGGGATAGCTCTTCGCTGGTCACGTGCGGAGATTGGAACCGGAGTTGTCGCTTCGCATTGTAGTGCGCGCGCTTGTTGCTCAATCGTGAAGAAGCCGCATTTTGAATCGATACGCAGGTATCCCGTCCGCGATCGCCGACGGCGACTTTGAACAAGTTTGCGCGTGAACAGGAGCTGGGCGATCGAATCTCGGGGGCAAATCAAAAGTGCAGTGCGCTTCCGGCTTTCGCAGGCGGGCCCGCCATGATGTGCGCGCGCGAAAACCTCTCTTGTTCGCCGGCCGCGCAGTTGCGTGAACGATTTGCAAGTGTGCCAAGCCGCAATCGGCCCGGAGAGACAGCATGACCAGGACGGTATTGGTTACCGGCGGTGCGGGATATGTGGGCTCCCACTGCTGCAAGACGTTCGCCAGGGCCGGCTGGAATGTGGTGACGCTCGACAATCTCTCGCGCGGCTGGCGCGACGCCGTGCGTTGGGGCCCCCTGGTGGAAGGTGATGTTCGCGATCCAATCGCGGTACGCGGGACGCTGGAAAAGTACGAGCCAGATCTCGTCGCACATTTCGCGGCTTTCGCCTACGTCGGCGAGTCGGTTGAAAACCCTGCGATATACTACGAGAACAACACCGCCGGCACGCTTGCGCTGCTGAATGGCATGCGCGCGGCAGGATGCCGCCATATCCTGTTTTCGAGCACGTGCGCTAGTTATGGCGTGCCCCAGCACATCCCCATCGATGAAAGGCATCCGCAGGCGCCGATTAATCCCTACGGCTGGTCGAAGATGATTATCGAGCGGATGCTGGAGGACTTTGGCAGGGCTTATGGCATCGGTTCGGTATCCTTGCGCTATTTCAACGCTGCCGGTGCCGATCCGGAGGGTGAAATTGGCGAGCGACACGAGCCTGAGAGCCACGCCATACCCCTCGCGATCGAGGCCGCGCGCCGAGCGGATCAGCCATTTACAATTCTGGGCACGGATTTTCCGACGCCTGATGGCAGCGCGATCAGAGACTACATCCACGTCAATGATCTGGCGCGAGCCCACCTGCTTGCAGGCGAAATGCTGCTCGAGCGGGGTGGCACGCATGTGTTCAATCTGGGTACCGGCGTCGGCACCAGCGTGCACGAATTGATCGAGGCCGTGGAGCGTGTCGCCAGGTGTAAGCCGGTCGTGCGCCGCGGCCCGCGCCGTGCGGGCGATCCCGCCAAGCTCGTTGCCTCGTTTGCGAAGGCCGAGCGAGAACTCGGCTGGCAGCCGCAGCATTCCGGTATCGACTTTATCATCAAGACCGCGCTCGAGTGGCGCGACCGTCATCCGCCCGTTTGACGGGGCAACGAGATGGCCACGCACGCTTCCATCGCGGACCTGCCGTTAGGCGAGGGTGTCACGCGCGTCGCGGGGATGTCGCCTGCGGACATTGCCGGAGCAGGATTGCGCGAGGGCATGACCGTGTTTTGTTACCGCGATCGTCCAATCGGCCGCGTGCTGATCGGTCGCGGGCGCGTTGCTAACCGCTTTCTTGAGGGGGAGATCACGGGCTGTGCGTCGGGCTTTCGCCTCTATCACGGTGAGCGGAAGCGCAAATGACGGCCGGTTCACTCACCTCGATCGTAATCGCTGCCCGCAATGCGGAGCAGACCATTGCGCGGACCCTTGATAGCCTGCTGGCTCAAGCCGACCCGAAATGGGAAGCACTGATTGTTGATGACGGCTCCGTCGATGCGACGCCGGCCATCGTCGCTGGCTATGCGGCGCGGGACGCCCGGTTCATTACGCTTAAATCCGATGGGCGAGGCGTCTCGACGGCCCGCAATGTCGGCCTTTCCAGCGCAAGCGGGGAACGGCTTCTGTTCCTCGATAGTGACGACTGGCTCGACGAGCAATTTCTCTCCAAAATGAACGCGGCGTTGGATGGTAACCCCTCCGCGATCGCTGCTTGCTGCGATCATTGTCGCGTGATGCCGGATGGCGGCCAGACGCCTCGCTATGGCAATGCAGCCGTTGCGATCAATCCATTTGAAGCCTTCGCACGCAGTTGTCCCGTCGCTGTCCACAGTGTCCTTGTCAAGAGAAGCGCGGTACTGGGAGTTGGCGGCTTTGATGTCAATCTACGTACCTGCGAGGAATGGGATCTGTGGCAGCGGATCGCGCGAACCGGCGGTAGCTGGATCCATGTCAACGAGCTGCTGAGCTACTATTGGTCAAGCGAGCATTCCCTATCCGGAGATGTCCAGCAAATGCTGGTTGATGGGAATGTCGTTATTGCGCGTGGATTCTCCGCCGACGAACGGATGGAATATCCGGCGCCGGAGCATCAAGGCGGAGCATCTGCCGTTCGCGGCAGATCGCAGGCAGCAGCACTTGCCTACTTCGCACTTTGGTGCTGCGGCATAAATTGTGCCCGCGGGCAGAGGAGCCGTCTCTCGACAGAAGTTCTTGCCGACATACCGCAATCCGAGACAACCGCGGATCAGATGGCCTCTTGCCTACTGGACGCGATCGTCGTTGGCGCTCGAACGACCCCGGCGGGATTGGCTGGTCGCTGGGCGCAGTTTGGCCCGTATGTGACTGAACTGATCACCGCAGTCGGGCAAGCCTGGAACGATACGGCAGCAGCCCGAAAGGTCCAGTATCGATTCGAGCGCATGTTGCTCGACTACGATGACCTTTCGGCTCCGCGCGAACTTTCTCTAACACTCGGTCTCCGCGTCGATCTTCGGAAACTCCCGGCGCTCAACCTGCCCGGTCGCATAGACCGACTTTACGTGTATCTTTGCGATGGATCGAATGTTCTGGCTTTGCTCGATGTCGGGCTCCTCGGTCCGATAGATTCAGATTTCTGGATGAAGCTTGTTGACGAGCACCTTGCCCATTTGCGGATTCGAGTGCGCAAGCGCTGGCGACTTCAACATCAGACCTGGCCTGTCAAGTTGATAAGACGTATTCGATCGCTTGCGCGCAGCAATCCGGATAGTCACCAGCATCGCCTGCAGGTGCTGCAGGACCGTTTCTCGAGCGATGCCAGGTCACGGCGCGCTCCAAGCTCGTCGATGTCGGTCAGCACAGAGAGCCGCGCCGTTGAAGAAGGCCCTCGGGACATTGGACGCGAGTTGTTCTGGGAAAGGTTCTTTCAAAAAGAGGACCCCTGGAACTACGGCTCGCCCTATGAGCAGGAGAAATACCGGCGGCAACTGGAATTGTTGCCGCCAGAGCGGCCGGAACGCGCCATCGAGCTGGCATGCGCGGAAGGGCATTTCAGCCGGCAGCTGGCCACGAAGGTCGGGCACCTCTTGGCATCCGATATCTCAGCAACAGCGCTCGATCGGGCTCGCCTGCGGTGCGACGGAATTGGCAATGTGGAGTTTCTCAAGCTTGATCTGTCGACCGAACGTCTGCCCGATGAGATGGATCTCATCTGCTGCTCCGAGGTGCTTTACTACCTGGAGGACGAAGCCGAATTGGTGAGTGTCGCGCAAAGGATTGCGCGGGCCTTGCGTCCCGGCGGTCATCTCATCACGGCGCACAGTTTTGTCTTGAAGGACGATATGTCCCGAACCGGGTTCGACTGGGAGAATCCGTACGGGGCCGAGACAATTGCGCGGGTGATGGCGCAGCTGCCCGATCTTGCGCTTGAGGCATCGATACAGACCTCCCTCTATCGCGTCGATCGCTACAGGCGCCTGAAGCCTGGCGAGGTCGCGCCGGGTCCGCGGGTGGCGATGGCGCGAATAGGCGCGACGATTGAAAGGGATGTCGCGCGATTTGTCGTGCCGAACGGCGCCGTCACGCGGCGATCGGAAGTCCGGAAATCGGAAAGGCGCCCGCTCGTTCCGGTCTTGATGTACCATCGAATTGCAACTGATGGGCCGGAAGGTCTTGCGCGCTATCGCGTTAATCCGGATACCTTTGCGGAGCAGATGTTGTGGTTGCGAAGGAACGGCTACCACACCATCAACTCGGAGCAGCTGGCGTGGTTTGTCGCCAACGACTATCCGTTCGAGGGCAGGCCGCTGCTGATCACCTTCGACGACGGATATGAGGATTTTGCCGAACAGGCGTGGCCGATCCTGAAAGCCAATGATCTGAGCGCGGAGGTGTTCATCGTCACGGATCTGGTTGGCGGGCGCGCGGAGTGGGATCAATCGTTCGGAACGCCTGCGCGGCTGATGGATGTGGACAGGATTGTCGCGCTGGCCGGCGAAGGCGCAATGTTTGGTAGCCACCTGGCGCGCCATCCCCGGAGCGATCGGCTTTCAAGCTCGGAACTTGCCGAAGAATTGCTGCGGTCCCGCATCCAGCTCGAGACCTGGCTGGAGCGCCCGACGACGTCGCTTGCGGCTCCATTTGGATGCACCGATCAACGGCTTAGGATTCTCGCGGCGGAGTGCGGCTACAAGGCTGTATTCAATACGGCCGACCGGGCCGCAGAGTTGCAGGACGATTTGCTCGACCTTCCGCGTATCGAAGTCAGAGGCGACCGTAATCTGGAAGCATTTGTGCACCGCTTGGAGCAGTATCAATGAGTACCGCCACCTCTCTGGTCAGTGTGGTCATTCCCGCGTTCAATGCCGAGGCGACGATCGACGAAACGCTTCGCAGCGTCAGATCCCAGTCACACGAACGGCTCGAGATCATCGTGGTGGACGACGGCTCCACCGACGACACGCTTGCCGTCGCGGAGGAGCATGCAGAGCGCGATCCTCGTATCAGGATCATACGGCAGGACAACGCAGGCGTGGCAGCCGCACGCAACGTCGGATGGCGGGCGGCGCGTGCGGAATTCATCGCGTTTATCGACGCCGATGATCTGTGGGCGCCGGGCAAGATCGAGCGACAGCTCCAGGCCATAATTGACGGAGGGGAGAAGACGGGCCTCGTCTATAGCTGGTACGCCTGGATTGATTCGAAAAGCCGCGTGAGCGGCAAATCGCATCCGGTCCTTCATGCAGGCGAGGTGCTGGACTATCTGTTCCAGGACAATTTCATCGGCAACGGAAGTGCAGCAATGGTCCGCAGGGAAGCGCTGATCGCTGCACGCGGATTCGAGAGTGGGCTTCGGGCGTCGGGCGCCCAGGGCTGTGAAGACCTGCTGTTTTACTGCCGCGTCGCGGAATCGTATCACTTCGCGGTGGTTCCTGAATATGAGATCGGCTACCGCGACCTGCCGAACAATATGTCCAGCAACATGACGCGGATGTTCCGCTCCTGGATGCTGGTTGCGGACGAGATGGCGGCTCGCCATCCCGATCGCGTTGCCTTACTGGACCGGGGAATCAGTAACTATGCGCGGTGGCTGCTTCGACGGGCGCTGATCGGCGGCCGATTGCGGTCCTTTGCATCGGTCCTCGTGCTGTTAGGCCGGCGGAATCCCTTGTTGGCCGTCAAGGTCGTCGCGCTTGCCCTACCGCGGGATATTGCCTCGGCAGCGTGGTGGATGTCCCGCGGTTTGCGACACAGAGAACTGCGACGGCCGCCGCCGTCGTTCCTGATCGGCGATCCTGGTCAAACTCAATGTCAGAAAACGCTGGCAATATGAAGGGGCCGCGAGCAGCGCGGCGCGCGGCATTGGCCGAACTGTGGCGGCTCTTCAAGGTGGCTCCGTTGCCGCGCTGGGCAACGCCCGTGCTGATCGTCCTCGGCCTGGCCTCGTCGCTGGCGGAAACGGTCGGGATCACGCTCGTGCTGCTGTTCTTCTATCTCGCCATGGGTCAGGTCGAGCTCGCGACGTCGGCGAGCGGCATTTTGGGCGATGCGCTCGGGCATGCGACCAACTGGTTTCATAACTCGACTGAAACCGCTCTGGTGGTGCTTCTTCTCATCATTGTGCGTGGCGCCCTCGCTATCGCCAATACGCTGATCAGCGCGCATGTTGGCGAGCAGATCAATGAAGTCGCGCGCAACCGCGTCCATCTGCAATATCTGTCGACCTCATATTCGTTCTTTCAGCGGCATGACGAGGCCCACCTCATGGAGGTCCTGGGGACCGAGACTTGGTTGATCTCCGGGGCTTACAGCAGCCTTACCCGCATCATCGTCAGCTCCTGTTCGGTTGTTCTCTTCGTCTCATTTCTCCTTGCGCTCTCGGTGAAAATCACGGTTATGGCCATCGTTGCGTCGATGGTCGTATTTGCCGGGCTGCGTCAGCTTTCCAGGCCCGTACAAGAGCTCGGCGGCGGCGTGAAGCTGGTCCATCAGAAACTGGGAGAGCATATGCTGATGACCCTTCAGGGCATGCGCACAATCCGTGCGTATGGTCTGGAGAAGGTTCATCAGGAACGCTTCGAGGGCGCGTCAGCGGAGGCGCGCCGGCTTGCACTGGGACTCGCGCGGCTTGCTGCCCTGGTTTCTCCGCTTACAGAAGTTGGATATCTGGTGGTGCTCGGCCTCATTGTCGCTTCCGCCGACATGTGGGGAATCGGGTTCGCGACCAGCCTTACGGCGGTCGCCTTGCTCTATCGATTGCAGCCGCATATGCGCGAGCTGGAGGGAAGCCTGTTGTACCTGGCGCAAATCGAGCCGCAGCTGCGTTCCATCCGTCTGATGCTGGCGAAGGACGACAAGGAATATCCGAAGCCGGGACATCTCGCGATCAACAGGCTGAGCGACAAGATCTCGTTCCGCAACGTGACCTTCCGCTACGACGCGGGATCCGATCCCGCACTTCGCGATGTCTCCTTTGACATTCCAGCCGGCAAGATCACCGCCCTCGTCGGCGCGAGCGGGACGGGCAAGACCACGATCGTGAACCTCCTGCTTGGGCTCTATTCGGCGGCCGAGGGATGCATCAGGGTTGACGGTCGTCCCGTCAATGATCTCCGCCGAACCGACTGGCTTGGCCTGCTTGCGATTGCCGGCCAGGACGTCGACCTTGTCGAAGGCACCGTGATGGACAATGTGCGCATGTCCAAGAACGATGCCTCGGAGGAGGAGATCTTGCACGCGCTGCGCGTCGCGGGCATTTCGGAAATGGTCGAGGCGTTACCCGACAAGTACAACACCTGGATCGGGCAGCACGGCACGCGCTTTTCGGGCGGACAGCGCCAGCGTCTTGGACTTGCTCGCGCGATTGTCCGCAATCCGGAGTTCCTGATCCTTGACGAGGCCATGAGCGCTCTCGATCGCTCGCTGGAAGAGAGCATCAAGCACGCCATCCAGCGGCAGCTCAAAGGCCGGACCTTGCTGCTCATTACCCACCGCCTGGAGTCTGTGCTCGACGCAGACCACGCGGTGTGCCTTGAGGCCGGCCGGGTTAGCGCGGAGGGGCCCCCGGCGAAGTTGCTGGCGGACTCCAGCAGCCTTTTTTCCCGGAACCTTCGCCTGGGAGCCGTCCGCGCAGGACACTGAACTTTGTCGTTGCGGGGACCTCGAAAGTTCCGCGGCTGCGCGCGTCGACAAGCGCGATCATGTCCTCGCCCGTAGTATTACGGGATTAGACCAAGAGCTGAAGGCTCGGCTGCGGAGTCGGGCGCGAACGGCAAGTCAGTTTCGACGCCCTTTGCGTTTGTTGCAGATGCTGTTCCCTTAGAGGAACCCGATCGCAACTCATTGCATGTGAACGCGCGCATTCAGGAACATCCTTGAATGGGCAGCACGCTTTCTTCCCCATGCTTCAATTTTTTTCGAAGTTCGTAAACCAGCTTGAACTCATTCGTGGTGGTTGTGGCTCCAACAAGGAGCACGTAATCCATCATGGCAACAAACCAAACCTACGCGAGCGTTATCGTCGGAACTTCCGGATCAGATATTCTCTTCGGAGGCACTGGAAACGACCTTCTCACCGGCGGAGCCGGCAGCGACATCTTCGCGATTTCGAAGGGCTACGGCTCCGACACCATCAGCGACTTTCAGGCCGGCGCCGGTGGTGACGTCCTGCGTGTCCAGAACTACGGCTTTGCAACCTTCGCAACCTTCGTTGCGGCTGCCAGGCAGGTGGGGGCCGATACGGTCGTCACCCTGTCGAGCACCGAAACTCTGACGTTGCAGAACGTCGCGCTCTCCTCACTCGTCGCGTCCAATGTCGTGCTCGACAATCCGCTTCAGGGTAGCGCTTCGCCCAACACGGCGGCGCTAACGGTGCAGGCTGGCGGCACGCTGACCGGCAGCGCGATGAACGACTCGCTGCAGGCGTTTGGAACCGGCGTCACCCTCATCGGCGGCGCCGGGGACGATAGCTACTTCATGTTCGACCACAACACCAAGGTTGTCGAACAGGCCGGGCAGGGCATCGATACCATCTATGATGGGATGGTCGACGGCTACAGCCTCGTCAATGCGCCCAATGTCGAAAACCTGGTATTGGGCGGCAGCGACGCGTCGCCTGCGACCGGCAACGATCTCGACAACATCATCATCGGCAACTCCGGCAACAACATCATCGATGGCGGCAAGGGCAATGATGTGCTCAACGGCGGCGGCGGCATCGACACCTTTGTCATCGCTGTAGGTAACGGCAACGACATCATCAGCGGATTCACAACCGGCGCCGGCGGCGACATCTTGCAGCTCAACCGCACCGGTTTCCACACGCTTTCCGACGTCACCGCCGCCATGAAGCAGGTCGGCACCGATACCGTCCTTACGCTCAGCAGCGGCGAAAACATCAGGCTCAACAATACCAAGGTCGGGGATTTCACCGCGGCCAACGTCAATATCGTCACGCCGCGCACCGACATGGTGCAGACCTTCAACGACGATTTCAACACGCTCTCCGCGGGCCAGGACCCGCATCTGACGTGGCGAACAAGCTATGCCTGGAGCGGCGCGACGAGTTACTCGCTCGCGGGAGAGCAGCAAGTCTACGTCGACCCGAGCTTTTCGGGACTACCGGGAAGCCAGGCCTCGGCGCCGCTCGGCCTCAATCCGTTCTCGATCCAGGACGGCCATCTCGTCATCACCGCGCAGCCGCTGCCTGCGAGCGACGCGGCTTATGTCGGCAACCACCAGTTTTCGTCGGGCATGATCTCGACGCAGAACGGCTTCGCCCAGACCTACGGCTATTTTCAGATGACGGCCACGCTGTCCGGCACGCCCGGCGCGTGGCCTGCTTTCTGGATGCTGCCCACCAACACGCACGGTCTCGCAACGGAGCTCGACGTGCTCGAAGCCCTCGGCACGCATCCTGACCAATCTCATTGGGGTTTCCGATCTTCGACCACACCTGACCAGGGATATTGGGCGAATACCGCCAACCTGACGGCCGGCCAGCACACGTTCGCAGTGGAATGGACGCCGTACACGCTGACCTATTTCGTGGATGGCGCGGAGGTGGGGCAGGTGGCCACACCCTCGGACATGAATACGGCGATGTACATGATCTCCAACCTTGCCGTGGGCGGGAGCTGGGCCGGCAATGCCGCCCCCAATGCGACCGCGACGGTGACGATCGATTCGATTACCGCGTATCAATTGCCGGAATACACGCTTGCGAATTTTACGCTGCTCGCCAGCGGAACGCCGACCAACACGATCACCGGAACCGCGAGCGCCGACACTCTGACCGGCACGTCCGGCAACGATCTGATCGACGGAGCAGGGGGCGCCGACACCCTGAGCGGCGGCGCTGGCGACGACACCTATATTGTCTCCGATCCAAACGCCAAGGTCGCAGAAGGCTATGGCGGCGGCATCGACACGATAATGTCATCGGTCACCTACAAGCTTCCCGACTATGTCGAGAACCTGACGCTCACGGGCTCAGCCGCGATCAATGCCACGGGCAACTCGCAGTCCAACATCATCATCGGCAATGATGCTGCCAACATCATCACCGGCGGGCTCGGCAACGACATCCTGACCGGCGGCGGCGGCGCGGACACCTTCGTCATCAATGCCGGCGACGGTTCGGACATCATCACCGATTTCACACCAGGTTCGGCGGCGGGGCACGATGTCGTTCAGCTCAACGGCTTTGCCTTCACCTCGTTCAGCGACATCCAGGCGGCGATGACTCAGGTCGGGAACGACGTCTATCTGGCGTTGACGCACCAGGACACCCTTGTTTTCCGCAACACGACGATCTCGTCCTTTACCAGCGACGATTTCCAGCTTCCCGGTTCGCTGCCGGTCGGCGGCCTGATCACATCCTGGATCAACGGAAGCGCCAGCAGCCACATGGTGTACGGCACCTCGGCGAACGACAAGATTACGCCATATAACACCGACGACACGATGGTCGGATGGACGGGCGACGACACCTACGTCGTCAACAACGCGAACCAGAAAATCGTTGAGAATCCTGGCGGCGGCATCGACAGTGTCGAAGCATGGACCTCCTATACACTGCCAGACAACGTCGAAAACCTGACCCTGATGATGGGCGGGCTCACCGGCACCGGCAACCAGCTCGCGAACCGCATCGTGGGCTCGAGCGGCGACGACGTCCTCAACGGCGGCGGCGGCAACGACTGGATCTCCGGAGGCGCGGGGAACGACACGTTCGTCTACACCCCGGGCAGCGGCAACGTCACGATCGCCGACTTCCACGTTCTGACCACCACCAGCTCCGAGCACGACAAGCTGTTGCTGAAGGGCTATGACGCCTCTGCCTACCTGACACGCGTTGGTGACGTGTGGACCGTCCACTACGCGAGAGGCTCGGATACGCTCAACCTCGTCGGCGTCACCCAGCTGACCTCCTCGGACTTTGCGTTCGTCACGGACTGGAATACGCCGATGACCATGACGGGGCTGGCGGCGCCGACGGTTTCATTCGCAGCCGGCAGCAGTGTGACCGCATCGGGCGTCACCGCGGCAAATCACCTGACCCTGGCCGGAAGCGCCCAGTCCGGCGTCACCGTGGAAATTTTCGACCAGGCAACCTTGATCGGAACCGCGATCGCCGACGCAGCGGGCGCCTGGTCGTTTGCGACGGCAAAGCTGGCCGACGGCGGCCACGTCTTCGCCGCCAGGGCCGCTGATGCCGTCGGAAATCTCAGCGCCGCATCGGCGGCGTTGAACGTGACAGTCGACACGCAGCCGCCGACGGCACCCAATTTCATCTCGGCCACGCTTGCATCCGGGAGCACCATCACCGCTTCCGGCGCAGCAGAAGCCGCAAGCACCGTCAAATTGTACGACGGATCAGTCCTGCTGGGCACCGTGGTCGCGGCATCCAACGGTACGTGGAGCATCAATACCGCCGCACTTGCCGCAGGTCCGCATAAGCTCTCCGCGACCGCGACGGACGTGGCTGGCAATCAAAGCGCGTCCTCCAATGTCCTCGCGGCGGTGATCGGCACCACCGTTGAGGCGATCGGCACGACGTCCTTCACCAAGGTTGGAACCAGCTTTTACATGTCGAATGCCGACGCCGCGGTCCTGCTGAAGTATGGCGGCGTGGCGGTCACGGCGGGGCAGTTTGGAACATGGTCGCCCGTGGCCGCGGAAGCGACCTCAAGCGGCTATGACGTGGCCTGGAAAGATTCCGTTACCGGTAATTATTCGGTTTGGGCCACCGACAGCAACGGCAACTTTGGGTCCAAGATACTGAACAACGCGTCGGCAACAAGTTCGTCATTTGAATCGATCGAAACTGCTTTCCACCAGGACTTGAATGGCGATGGTGTGATCGGCGTGCCACCGGTCACCTCGACCACATCAAACACGACATCAACGGCGACATCGATCGAAGCGTCCGGCGCGACCAGTCTGGATAAACTCGGCAATATCTACTTGCTCGACCCGATTGGTGGCAGCCAGGGACCGTCGTTGAAGTACGCTGGTGCCGCCGTCGTTGCTGGACAGTTCGGGACCTGGTCGCCAATCGGCGCGGAAGCGACGTCAGGAGGCTATGACGTAGCCTGGAAGGATTCGATCACCGGCCAGTACTCCGTTTGGAGCACCGACAGCAACGGCAACTTCACGTCCAAGATTCTGAACAGCGTCTCCGGAGCCGACGCGTCACTCAAGTCGATCGAGACCGTCTTCCACCAGGACCTCAATGGCGACGGCGTGATCAACACACCATCCACCGTCCTCGATATTTCGGGAAAAGTCGTCCTGGCCTTGGGCAATATGAGCCAGTCAGTTACGATCGAGGCCGGGGCCAAGCTCGAATTGACCGGCGCCGTTTCCGGGTCGATCACCTTCAATGCTGCAACTGGAACGCTGGTGCTCGATCATTCATCCCAGTTCACGGGAAAGCTGATCCATCTGAGCGGCGACGGAACCGCGTCCAACTCGAACCAGATCGACCTGAAGGATATTGCCTTCGGGTCCGGAACGTCGGCCTCCTATTCGGGAGACACGTCCGGAGGCGTGCTGACCGTGGTCGATGCCCAAAACCACGCGGCGCATCTGTCGCTGGTTGGCGATTACACCCACTCGACGTTCAATCTTTCCAGCGACGGAAGCGGCGGCACGCTGGTCATCGATCCTCCCAAGGATGGATTTGATTTCAACTCGGTTCTAACGCCGCAACCGATGCCAGCTGCACTGGCTCCGATGGCCGTGTGGCTGGCCGGCGACGGCTTTGCCTTCGATCACGCCAATTCATCGGCAGGCGCAGCCCATCCAGGCCTTGAGACCTTCAATCACCAGGTGGGTCCGGCAGTACCGCTGCCCGACAGCCTCCAAACAGCCTTGCCGGCGACCGACCATCCCGAGCTCCACTTTGCGAAACCGGCGGATGCTCATCTTGCGGAGTTTTACAACTTCATACTTCACCAATAGTGCCCGGAATCGCACCTGCCGCCATAGACCCCGGTAGAAAGCTGCTCAGCTGCACGCCGCCGCGAATGCAATGACGAAAAGCGGCGGCGTCTCTTTCACCGATTGGTCCGGTTGCTGTTCAGGTTGGGGTTGACCGATACAGCCGGAGGCACACCCTGGCCGATGGGATCCTTGAAGGGATTGTTGCTCGGCCGGGTTGCTACGGGACTGCGCGAACCCGTCGTGACATTGTGGGAGCGGTTCTGAACACCCTGATGTTGCTGCGTGCCTTGCGCGAGCGCTGGCGTCGCCACAACGAGCGGAGTAATCAGCAGGAGTCTGAGCGTTAGCATCGGAGGCCTCCATCTGCCGAACTCGAGGCAGTCAAATGACAAGTCTGTTCATCTCAATTGGTTTCCCCGGCTTCGACCTGCGGCGGTGCGCGCTGGATCTGCTGCCTTGAAGATTCCTCGACGCCGCGAATGGGGCTTCGACCGCCTGCTGCGTCCGCTTGACGTCCGGCGCATCCGCAGAGGTGAACTGTTCCTGCAGCTCGTAACGCGAAGATCGAAGACGGCCGGGCGCAGATGCTCCGGGCTGTGCGCGACCGTGCCGATCATGCGGGCGATGACGAGCGCGAACTGGACCTCGTTGGAGACCGCTTCAACGCGGTCGTGATCGCTCGGCACCAGTTCGCTCGAACTCATCGATTTTGCTGCGCCGCTGACTGCATGAATCGGGATGGGATCGACTTGCGGACCCGGAACATGGCCTTTCGTCCGGATCAATATCCGCTAAGATCATCGGAACATTGACGCAGAAAGATGGCGCGTCGATCAAGCGGTTCAAGCACGGAAGGGTGTCATGTTCGCCAACTGGAAATCTAGGTGCGTTCTGCTTGCGCTTATCTGCACGCTGTTTGGCTTGTTGCCGGATCGGGCGTCGGCAATTACCGCGGAACTCGCCAGAAAATGCAGTGCTCTTACTGCCAAGCAATTTCCTCCACGCGAGCCCGGAAATCCGGCAGCGGGAAGCGCCAAGGGATCGGGAAGTGATCAGCGCGCGTATTACAACAAGTGCGTCGCGAATGGCGGCAAGGTGGACAATGAGCCCAAGTGATCTGACCAGCGTGACCCGAGGAACCGGCTCTAACAGACAAGCCAATTGTCTGGCCCAAAAGTCCCGGCCGGTTCCTGATCTGGGCTGCTGTCTACGAAACGGTTAAAAGTGCGCGGGAACCGTGGATCATCCGCAGCGCACACGCTCGTCAACAGGCGTAGAGCTGATGCGAATTGAGGAAAGTCGCAATGCAGGCTACTGCTATGCGACGAAATCCCCGGCTATCGCGGCCAACGATTTGGCTAGAATGCGGCTCGTGTTTCAGGCAGCGGTGGGGATGCTTCCGACTGCACACTGTCGATCAACGAGAGGTTTTCGATGACCAGGTAGGCCACCAGGCTGGCGCAAAAAAGGAGCTGCATTACGACCGCGCTGATGACGAATGCCATCACGCCACGGGCGAAACCATGCTCAAGGCCCAGATACCATGCTGGAACCATAATCAGAGTTGTCGCTGGAATAAGCGCGTATGCGCGAAGAAAACGTCCCAAAAAAAGACCGGCTACGCCGCTTGCTATGATCAGCAAGACCAAGATCCGTTCCTCCTTGCATTTGGCATTTGCGACTTCCTGGACCACGGGCGTCGCCGCATTTCCACCATAGAACTGCTAGAAAGATATCACTTTCTGGTTGAGCCGGCTAGTCGATTGGTACGCCGGGCGGCTTCGCTCGGCGGACAGCGGGGCAGTTTCTTAATACATTCTAAGCCGATTACTAACTTCATCCTGCGGACTGCGGCCACGTTGGAGTGCATTTTTCTGCGCGAAGCCGTAAGCCGGGGCCATGCGGTCTGTTCGGCTCCATCCTTGTCCGTGCAGCCGGCTTCATCGGAATGCAGGTTTGTGAACGGCTATTGTCGCACGGCGAGCAGGTCGTTGGCATCGATGGGTTCACGCCGTATTACGATCCGGCGCTGAAGCGCGCGCCTCGAAACCCTCAAGCGCCGCCCCGGGGTCGGCTTCGCGGCATCGACGCCTTTGGCGGACGGCCTCGGCCGCTTCGTCGAATGGTATCGAAAGTACCACCGCGGTGATCCCGATATCGGGCGACAGGCGTCTCGTCCGGGAAGGCCCGGTCCGCGCGCTTTCTCGTTGGCTGTGACCTTGTCAGGGAGCGCGAACGGAGGTTATTCCGTCCGCTGGACCTCTTTACCGGGAACAAGGCGCAAAGCCATGCGTGAGCGGATCGCTCTGATCACCGGCGTGACCGGCCAGGACGGCGCCTATCTCGCCGAGTATCTGCTGTCGCTCGGCTATGTCGTGCACGGCATCAAGCGGCGCTCGTCGTCGTTCAACACCGCGCGCGTCGATCACCTGTATCAGGACCCGCATGTCGGCAACGTGCCGTTCCTGATGCATTACGGCGACATGACCGACTCGACCAATCTGATCCGCCTGGTGCAGCAGATCCGGCCGACCGAGATCTACAATCTCGCCGCCCAGAGCCACGTCGCGGTCAGCTTCGAAAGCCCCGAATACACCGCCAACGCCGACGCCATCGGCGTGCTGCGCCTGTTGGAGGCGATCCGCATCCTCGGCATGGAGAAGGAGACGCGGTTCTACCAGGCCTCGACCTCCGAGCTCTACGGCCTCGTGCAGCAGATCCCGCAGAAGGAGACCACGCCGTTCTATCCGCGCTCGCCGTACGGCGTGGCGAAACTCTACGGCTACTGGATCACGGTGAACTACCGCGAGGCCTACGGCATGTTCGCCTCCAACGGCATCCTGTTCAATCACGAGAGCCCGATCCGCGGCGAGACCTTCGTCACCCGCAAGATCACCCGCGGCGTCGCCCGCATCGAGGTCGGGCTCGAGGACACGCTCTATCTCGGCAATCTCGAGGCCAAGCGCGACTGGGGCCATGCCAAGGATTATGTCGAGGGCATGCACATGATCCTGCAGGCGGACAAGCCCGACGACTTCGTGCTCGCCACCGGCGAGACGCGCTCGGTGCGCGAGATGGTCGAGCTCTCGTTCGCGCAAGTCGGCCGCCGCATCGAATGGCGCGGCAAGGGCGTGGATGAGACCGGCATCGATGCCAGGAGCGGCAAGACCGTGGTGCGGATCGATCCCACCTACTTCCGTCCCACCGAGGTCGATCTCCTCATCGGCGATGCCAGCAAGGCCCGCGACACGCTCGGCTGGACACCGAAGCGGACCTTTGCCGAGCTCGTCGAGGAGATGGTGGCAAGCGATCTGACGGAGGCACGACAGGAAGCCGCCCATGGCAAACGTACGGTTTGAGCTGACGGGCAAGAGCGTCTACGTCGCCGGCCATCGCGGCATGGTCGGCAGTGCGCTTGTGCGGGAGGACGTCAGGCTCGTCACCGTGGACCGGCGCGAGGTCGATCTCTGCGACCAGGCCGCGGTGTTCGACTGGTTCGCGAAGGTGCGGCCGCAGGTGATCTTCCTCGCCGCCGCCAAGGTCGGCGGCATCCTCGCCAACGACACGCTGCGCGCCGAGTTCATCTACGACAACATCGCGATCGCGGCCAACGTGATCCACGCCGCGCATCTGAACGGCGCCGAGAAGCTGATGTTCCTGGGCTCTTCCTGCATCTATCCGAAGCTCGCCAGCCAGCCGCTGCGCGAGGACTCCATGCTGACCGGACCGCTGGAGCCGACCAACGAGCCCTATGCCATTGCCAAGATCGCCGGCATCAAGATGGCGGAGGCCTATCGCAGCCAGTATCGATGTGACTTCATCAGCGTGATGCCGACCAATCTCTACGGCCCCGGCGACAATTATCATCCCGAATACAGCCACGTGGTCGCCGCCCTGATCCGGCGCTTTCACGAGGCGAAGATCGCGGACGCGAACACCGTCGCGGTCTGGGGCACCGGCACGCCGCGCCGCGAATTCCTCTATGTCGACGACATGGCCGATGCCTGCGTGCACC
>NZ_LUUB01000021.1 GCF_001641635.1 Bradyrhizobium centrolobii | reverse complement strand
CCCGCCACATGCGCGAAGCCGCCGTCGATCGTCATCGAGGTGGACGAACCGCCGATGTCGACATACTGCAGACCGCCCGCGTTGATCGTCGTCGCCGTCGCCGAACCGCCCGCGCCGATATAGGCGTTGCCGCCGTTCTCGATCACGGTCTGATCGGCGACACCGCCGTCCAGCACCTGCTGGAAGCCGCTGAGGTTCGTGCCGGTTACGCTGGCATGGTAGACGTCCTGGAAGGCGCCCGCCGCAATGGTCGTGCCGGAAGCGCTGCCGCCGTTATAGACGTGCTGCGAGCCGCCGTTCTTCACCGTCACGCCGGTTACCACGCCGCCGGTCTGCGAATGACCGCCCTCGACCGAGGTGCCGTTCGCGTCGCCATTGACGTACTGGAAGCCGCCGTTGATCACGGTGTCGTTGGCCGTGCCGCCGGTGTCGACATACTGGAAGCCGCCGGTGTTGATCACCGTGCCGTCCGTGATGCCGCCGTCGCCGACATACTGGTAGCCGCCGTTCTCGACGGTGGTGTCGATGGCGGTTCCACCCGCCAGCACCTGCTGGTCGCCGCTGAGGCTGGTGTTGGTGACCGTCGCATTCGAGTAGACGTCCTGGTAGGCGCCGGCCGCAACCGTCGTGTGGGTGGCGTTGCCGCCGAAGTAGACGTGCTGGGTGCCGCCGGACTGTACGGTAGTGTCATCCGCCGTGCCGTAGTCGTACTGCACGCCGCCATTGAGGATGGTGGTGTGCTGCACGGCGCCGCCGGTCAGGACGTCGACGACGCCGCCATTGCCGACCGTGATCTGGCCCGAGACGTTGCCGCCGAAGGCGACATCGAGCTTGCCGCTGCCGAGGACGACATAGCCCATCGCGGTTGCGGTCGAGGACGTGACCGAGGCGATGCCGGTCGAGACCAGCGTCGGCGCCGCGAACGTGGCCGAGGTGCCGGTGTTGCCGGCCGCATCGGTCGTCTTGGCGGTGAGCTTGTTGCCGCCTTCCGTCAGCGTCACGCCGCCGAGGCTCCAGGAGCCGTCGGCGCCGGCCGTCGTGGTGCCGACCAGCGTTGCGCCGTCATAGACCGACACGAGCAGGCCCGCCTCGGTGGTGCCGTTCACCGTGACGGTGGGCAGGCTGGCATTGTCGAGCGTCGCGCCGGTGACAGCAACGGCCGGCGCAACGGTGTCGACGGTCACGTTGATGGCGCTCGCGGCATCGCTCTGGGCGCCGGTCGTGTCGGTGACCTTCGCCGTGATGGCGTGGGTAGCGTCGCTGAGCAGGCCGGTCTGGATGTCGATGTAGCCGCGCGCGATGTCGGCGAGCGTCAGCGTCACGGCACCGCCGAGCGCGGTCTGGCCGTCGAACAGCTGCACCATGTCGCCGGCGAAGTTGCTTCCGGTGGCGATGCGGACCGTCAGGTTGGTGTCGTTGGTGCTGGCGCCATTGGCGAGCGCGCCGGTGTTGGGCGAGACATCGTCGGTGACCGAGACGATGGTCGGCGCGGTCGGAGCGTTCGACAAGTTGAAGATCTGGGCGGTGATGCCGTAGGAGGAGCTATCGCCCAGCGCCTGGCTGAAGTCCTGCCAGCTGATCACGAAGCCGCCATTGGCGAGCGCCGCGACGGTCGGGTAGAGCTGGTTGCTGGTGATCTGCGCGTTGACGATATACTCGCCGCCGATCTTGTTGCCGGCCGCATCATAGACCTGGGCCTTGATGGCGGAGCCGCTGCCGTCGCCCGTGCCCTCGTCGGACCAGGTGACGACGAAGCCGCCATTCTTCAGCGCGGTGATGCTGGAGAAGCCCTGGTTTCCGCTGGTCTGGGTGTTAACCTGGAATTCCGAGCCGACCTTGGTGCCGCCTGCGGTGAAGACCTGCGCGCGGATCTCGCCGGTGGTGTCCTCGAAGCTGATGACGAAGTTGCCGTTGGCGAGCCCGGTCACGCCTGCGACCATGCGGCTGTTGTAGAAGGCGGTGTCGACGGTGAACTCGGAGCCGACCTTGGTCGCGCCGCTCGCGGTCGGGTGGAACACCTGGCCGCGGACTTCCCAATCGCCGGTGCGGAAGTCGTTCCAGGTCACGACGAAGTCGCCATTGCTTAGCGTGGCGATCGAGGCGCGCTCCTGGTCATAGACGTTGGCCGAGTTGACGAGGAACTCGGAGCCGGCCTTGGTGCCGTCAGCCGCATAGACCTGCGCCTTGATATCGGGCGCCGAAGAGCCCTGGTTGGTCCAGGCAACCACGAAGCCGCCATTGGGCAGGCCGGTGATGGTCGGGGTGTTCTGGTTGTTGGCGGTGACCGAGTTGATCAGGAATTCGCCACCGACCTTGCTGCCGTCAGCGCCGTAGATCTGCGCCTTGATGTCGCCGCTCGTCGAGTTCTGGTCCTGCCAGGAGATGACGAAGCCGCCATTGGCAAGCCCGGTCACGACCGGAGAGGCCTGCGAGCCGGTGGTCTGGGTGTTGACCAGGAATTCGCCGCCGACCTTGCTGCCGTCGGCCGCGTAGACCTGGGCCTTGACGGAGGAGCCGCTGGTGTCGCCGAGCGTGCCGCTGCCGCTGTTGGAGCCGGCGAGGCCATCCTGCCAAGTGACGACGAAGCCGCCATTGGAAAGGCCGGTGATGGAGGGATACCACTGGCTGCCAGCCGTCTGGCTATTGACCTGAAATTCGGTACCTATTTTTACGACGGTGGTGGGCGCGGTCATAACATACCTCAAATGATGCTGAAGGAGAGGACGTGAAGGATTCCACGCTGCCACCGCTGCCCGCGAGGCATGCGCCGAAACCCGCACGGGCTCTAAACGATCTATTTATGATATTTTATGATACACTTTTGCACGCTGTGCGGCATTTTGCCCTGAATTATGTTATATCAATGATATGAAGTAGTTCGATGGATTGCAATCATGGCATGTATTTATATATAATGCACGTAACGATCGCGCAAAGATATCTGCCTCATATGTGCGCACGCGCGATCGGCGCTGCCGCTTCACGGCGCGCGCTACGTCGGAACGAACTGCTGCCGCCGAAAGATTGGTAATGCATCGCCGCGCGTCGTGACGCGAGCTGCTAAGTCTGGATCTTGATGGGGCGAGGGCGGGCTTCTGCCCGTTGATTTCGGCCGGAGCGCGGCTCTGATGGCCGATGGTGCTGTACCGGGACGATTGTCCCGGTACAGCGATGTCGTCGTGGATCAGCTCTGGGCGTGGATCAGCGAGGAGCTCTCGGGATCGGTGCCCTGCGGGTTGATCGCGCCTTCGCCCGCGTCCGGCACCAGGCTGGCTGAGAATTGCGAGAGCAGCGACAGCGACACGGTCGTGCCGCCGTGGCCGTCGGACGCCGCGTTCATCGCCGTTCCGGCTTCGACCCCGGAGAACTGATAGGAGAGGGAACCGCCGCTCGTCGCCAGCGTCAGCGTCGCGCCGTCGAAGGTGAACGAGCTCACCGCGAGGTTATGGAAATCGATGACGTCGCCGACCTCGAAATTGGAGATCGTGCCGGTCAGGCCAGCGGGATTGTCGAGGTAGAGGGCCGCAGCCGAACCGGCAAAATCGACGCCGTTCTGAGCGCCGCCGGCGAGGACGTATTCGGCGCCCGCCGCAAGGTGCGTGTTGCTTGCCGAGCCGACAACGTCGAACTCGCCGCCGTTGACGGTCGTGCCGGATGCCGTTCCCGCCACGAAGACGAATCCGCCGTTGATCGTGGTGGAGGCCGCCGAGCCGCCGACATCGACATATTGCAGGCCGCCGGCGTTGACCGTAGTCCCCGTCGCCGAAGCGCCGGTGCCGATGTACTCGTTGCCGCCGGCCAGGATCACGGTGTCCACCGACGTGCCGGTGGCCAGGACCTGAAGGTTGCCGCTGACCTGGCTGCCCTGCACGCTGCCGCTGTTGACCTGCTGGAAGCCGCCGGCCTGGATGGTCGTCGTGATCGCGGTGCCGTCGAGCACGACGTGCTGAATGCCGCCGCTGTTGATGGTCGTGTTGTAGGTCGTGCCTGCGACTTCCTGGGTGCCGCCGCCGTAGACGACAGTGTCGTTGCCGGTGCCGAGCACGTACTGGTAGCCACCGTTGTTGATCTGGGTGCCGTTGGCCGTGCCGCCTGCGTCGATATATTGCAGCCCCTTGGACGTGACGATCGTCCCGTTGGTGGTGCCGCCATCAGCGACGAACTCGTCACCGCCGCTGACGATGATCGTCGCGTAGGTCACGCCGCCGGACAGGATCTGCCGGTAACCGGCGAGCGTCGATCCGTTGACGATGCCGTTCAGGACGTCCTGGTAGCCGCCCGCGCTGATCGTAACGTTGTTCGCCGTGCCGCCATAGACATGCTGAACACCGCCGTTGGAAATGACGACGCCGTTTGCCGTGCCGTAGTCGAATTGCGTGCCGCCCACGATCGTGGAGTCGTTGGCCGTGCCGCCGGCTTCGATCACGATGAAGCTGCCGGGGCCGACGGCCGTCGCGCCGGACACCGCGCCGCCGCTGCCGACGTCGAGGGTGCCGGAAGCGACGACGATATAGGTCGTGGTCGTGGGAGCAGAGACGTTGGTCGTGCCGTTGAATACCAATTCAGTGGTCATTGATGCCTCAAACGAGAGCTGCAAGGATGGGTCGCGATGTAGGTACAATTCAAAATAAGAATCATTCCGTCGCGAATGATATATTTTATATCATATCTAGTATCGAATGTTATAGTAACGTTTACGTTGTGGGGCTGCGACGAAACGTCGGGCAAGGCGGGGGCTCACGCGCGACCAGCGCCGCAACACGGCATACATTCGGAGAGGGGGGCGGCTGTTGGACCGGGATCCGCGCCTCAGGCCACTGCTTGTGGCGGAGTGAGCCTGAGAAAGTTTGGTAGAGAAAATGGATCAGCGGTCCGCAGGGGCCGCGACCGGGCTGGGCCGGTCGGCATCGAACGAGACCCAGACGTTCGGGTCCGTCGCACTTTGCCGGGACAGATACCGGTAATTCGTTTCGTACCAGAACAGGATTTCCGGCGTCTGGTTGTCGAGGATCATCTCGCCGCGATCGGAACGGACGGTCAGAACGGCATGCCGCCCCTTGTTCGCGCCGGGCTCCTCAACCGTCGTGATCAGGAGCGAGCCCTGCGGCCAGCCCGCCTTGGCGAGCAGCCGGCGCTTGAGCAGGACGATATCCTCGCAATCGCCCCGATCGAGCGGATAGGTCCAGCGTTCAGCCTTCCCGTAGAGCTCGGGATCGCTGGTCCACGTCACGCGATCGTTGACGTATTTGTTGATCTGGTAGAGCTGCTGAAGCAGCTGGGGCGTGAGCACCACGTCCCGGGCTTGATCGGCGCCGGGCCGGCATTCCTCGGCATTTTCGACGCAGAACTGCTGCCAGCCTGAAGGCGCCTTCGTTGCGCCCCCGATTGCGGCGAACAGAGCGGGGCGGGCCAGAAAGGCGTGAGCCGGATGGATGTTGGACAGGCAGACGGCGGACAGGCCGGCTACCGCCATTGCCCATGCACTCAGTCTCCGCCCCGCCGCGCAGATTCCGCTCATGCCGTCCCCCAACACTTCCTTGATGGAGGAGGTTGGCAGAGACAGTTCGCGATCCGCCTAAGCAATTGCTTCAAATTGCATCGATCGTTGCACTCGCGGTCGTGCCGGCGGCGGCCATGGTGTGATTTCCGTTAAGATCGTTGACGTGTCACATTCTTGATATGCTCCGCGGTGCTAGTCTGATGCCGGGACGCGACCGTGCGCGATTGCGGACCCGGACGGAGAGTTGACAGCGGCGGCCGATGTGATGTTCGGGCAGACAGTATCCGGTCAGGTTGCCGACGCACCGCCGCCAACCAATTCCCAAGGCGATGTCGAAGGCGCTCCCGGCATGGGCCTCAAGGTCACAGCCGCTGCGATCGGCATCCTGGCCGTTATGGCCAGCGTCATGGTTGGCGCGGGGGCGGCGGGCGTTCTAGGCGCCGGGCTGGCGCTGATCATGCTGGCGATCGCCATCACAGATGCCAGGTCATTCCTTATCCCCGATCCTCTCAACGTCGCCGGGGTCATGCTCGGCATCGCCAATGTGGCGGTGCTGGGGCAGGGCGATCTCGTCGCGATGGCGGAGGCCGTGCTGCGTGCCGCCCTCGTTGCCGGAGCGTTCCTCGGCCTGCATCTCGCCTATCTTCGGCTGCGTCGGCGGCGTGGCATCGGCCTCGGCGACGTCAAGCTCGCCGCCGTGGCCGGAATCTGGCTCGATTGGTCGATCGTGCCGATCGCGATCGAGATTGCCGCGCTGTCAGCGCTCGCGACCTATGCGCTGCGCCGTTACGTGCTGCGTCACAGGCTAGGGCCGAATACCCGCCTGCCGTTCGGACTGTTCTTCGCGCCGGCGATCTGGATCGGCTGGCTCCTTCAGGCCGCGCTGCCGGGCGGCTGGTGAGCGCCGGCTTTCGCTACTCGCGACTTTATTAGAAGTGCGACATTAGAAGTGCGACTCCTCGGGCCATCGCAGGGCGTGCCATTGTCCGGCTGCGATCTGGCCGCGGCTCATCTTCGAGGCCACCGCATTGCGCAGGAAATTCTCGCGCGTTCGTTTTGGTGCACGCGCGGCCGCGAGGTTGAGCCATTTGTAGGCGGCGACATCGTCCTGCGGAACGCCCTGGCCCTTGTCGTAGGCGAGGCCGAGCAGGTATTGCGCCGTGGTATCGCCTTGTTCGGCCGCCAGCCTGTACCAGTAGCTTGCGGCATCATAGGCCTGCGGAAGTCCTTGGCCGGTCGCGTACATGAAGCCGACCATGGCCTGCGCGCGGGGATTTCCGCGCTCCGCCAGCGGCATCAGCAGGCGTGCGGCGGCGTTATAGTCGCCGCGAGTAAAGGCGCCGCTTCCTGCACCGAGCGAGTCCGCGCGGGCGGGACCGATTGCGGCAATCCCCAGAATCGTTGTGGCGATGAGGAGTGCACTCGGCCTGATCATGGATCCGCTCCGGCTCTGGTTGGAATGGGGTCAGCGGTAGCTTGACGGCGCGCCTTGCTTCGGTCCGATCGCGTTGATGGTGCCGCGCAGCTTGGTCCGCAGCTCTTCGGCGACGAAATGCGCGTCCGCACCGTCACGGATGATCTGCGGACGGATGAAGATGATCAGCTCGGTGCGCTTGATCTGCTTGTCGGTCTGTCCGAACACGACCTCTCCGAGACCGGGGATCTGATCGAGGCCCGGGATGCCGGAGCGGGTCTTGTTCTGGGTGTCGCTGATCAGGCCCGCCAGCAGCACGGTCTGCCCGCTGGCGACGGCCACCGAACTGCGCACCTTGCGGGTCGACACCGTCGGCGTCAGCGTATTGGTCGCCGTGGAGGACGAGCTTGACGAGGTGGAACTGGCCACGGGATTGGAGATTTCCTGCTCGACGTCGAGCCTGACATTTCCGTTGGCGTTGATCCGCGGCACCACGCGCAGGATAATGCCGGTGCTGCGATAGTCGGTGGTGTTGGCGATGGTGTTGCTGCCGGTCAGCACGGTCGCGCTGCCGGTCTGGATCGGGATCTCGTCGCCGACCTGGAGGGTCGCGATCTGGTTGTCGATCACGACCACGGACGGATTCGACAGGACCTTGACGTCGGTGATCGCATGCAAGGCGTTGAGCACTGCTCTCGGCGTGGAGGCGGAGCCGACGAGGAAGTTGAAGCCCGGGATCGCGCGCTGGAGCGCGACATCGCTCGCCGCGCTGAGCAGCGCGCTCGCGCCGTTGTAGCCGACGGAGCCGGTATCGGGCTTGAGACCGAGGTCGCGGCTCATGATGTACGATTGGACGCCATACTGGAGATCGTCGGTCAGGGTCACCTCGGCGATGGTCGCGTCGATGGCGACCTGGAGCTGCGGCTGGTCGATCTCCTTGATGGTCTGCTCGATGATCCGGTACTGCTCCTGGCTCGCATAGATCAGTAGCGTATTGTTGACGGTGTCGGCCGTGATGCGGACGCCATCAAGCACGTTGGGGCCCGCGCCGCCGGTCCGCCCCGAATTCTGCCCGGTGGCGGAGCTATCGAACAGGCTGCCGCCGCCTTGCGTGCCGGAGGATGAGCCGTAAGTGGCCTGACTGGCGGCAGACGAATCCGTCGCACCGCCGCTGCCACCTGTCGTTCGTCCGCTCGATCCGAACCCTCCGGTCGATTGATTGGGCGCAGCCGACAGGCGGCTCAGCGCGGAGCCGCCGCTCGAGCTCGATGCAAGGCCCGACCCAGGCGCGACCTGTCCGCTCGGGCTGTCCAGCGGGGACGAGGACGAACCGCCCGCGTTGCCGGCACCGAAGACGTCATTGAGAACGCGCGCGATCTGGCGGGCATCGCCGAACTTGACGCGGTAGACATGGACGGCGGAACGGCCGGTATTGGTGGTGTCGAGGCGGCGGATCCAGGTCTCGATACGCTGCAGCAGCTCCGGCTTGCGCGTCACCGCGAGCACTGCGTTCATTCTGGCGATCGACTGGAACTTGATCAGGTTCTGCGTCATGCCGCCTTCGCCGGAGTCCACGATCTTCTCGAGCTCGGCGATGATCGGACCCGGATTGCTGTTCTGCACGGGGAAGATGCCGACCGACTGTCCCTTCATGAAGTCCGCGTCGAAGCTCAATACGAGGTCCACCGCATTGCGGCGTTCGCTGCCCGATCCCTGGATCAGGATCAGGTTGCGATTGGTATCGGCGCGGATCATGCCGGGCCGGGTGGCAAAGCTGTCGACGAGCTTGATGACGGTCTGCGCCGAGACATATTGTAGCGGCACCACCGTCACGCCGTAGCCGGGGGCCATGCGATCGGCGGCATCGGCCGCGCCGACGCCGACCGCGTCGCCCTGTGGCATCAGCCGGTAGCCGGTGTCGTCGCGCACCAGCGCGACGCCGCCGATCCGAAGCGCGTTTTCGAGCGCGAAGATGACATCCGATTTCGGGATCGGCCGCCCCGAGGAGAGGCTGATATTGCCCTGGACACGCGGATCGATGACGTAGCCGACGCTGAGGATGTCGCCGAGCACGACCTTGGCGACAGAAGCCACTGGCGAATTGTCGAAATTGAGCTCGAACCGGTCGCCGCTGACAGCGGCCTGCTGTGACGAGGTGGACGGCGGCGCATCATCCCCGGGAACTGCGGCGTAGACCGCGCTCTTGGCGCGGGGCCCCGTGCTGAGCTCGCGCTGCGGCAACTGGTTCGGATAGCGCGGCATGAGATCGATTGAGCGGACTTTGTCGAAAACGTCCGGATCCTTGGTGTCGGCGTCGGCAATGCCGCTCACCGTGTTGCAGGATCCGAGCAGGGCGCAGATCACCGCGCATTGGACAACCAAGCCGATCCGGAATGCTGCTCGGCTCACTGTCTACCCCACTCACGCGCCGCCCCGCCCATTGTTGTCCCCGTCAAGCCGGGCTGGGCCGAATGCAGTTTGCTTAACCGTCTCGTGTGACAGTCGTGTGTTGCAATGTCATGGAGTGTCCGCCGTCACGAGCGAAATTGTTATTCTGACGCGACGTGGCGCGATTAGTTCAGGAATCTCAATGGTGTTTGTCGCTGTCATGAAGTCGCGCGGTGCGGTCCGCAGCTCGCTTGATATTTGCGTCACATTTCCAATCGGAGAAGTAAGGTAAACGGCGCGCTCGCCGCGCTGCGGCCATCAGAGTTCTCCGGTCGACGTCCATGGCTTCCCCGAATGCGCACGAGTTTGCGGCTCGTTTCAGCCAGAAAGCCGGCCTGAAGGCGGACGCGGACAAGCTCGGCAGGCTGAACGGGGCGGGCCCCACCGAGGGCGGTCTGCGCAAGTTGTGGGAAATGAGCGAGTTGTCGGCCAGCGAGTTCGCCGACGAGGTTGCCGGCTTCTTCGAGCTCCCCCGCGTCACGCTTCAGGAGATGATGGCGGCAGAATCCAAGGTGCAGCAGTTCTCGCGCCGGTTTCTGCGGGAGATGGCGGTCTTTCCGTGCCAGCCGGCAGGTGGATCGCCGGTGCTGACGCTCGCCGATCCGACCGACCGCGCCTCTATTCAGGCGGCGGCGATCGTGCTGGGGACGACGCCGGCGATCAAGGTCGCGTCGTTCGAGGACATCGCCACCGCACTCGATCAGCGTCTCGGAGAAGAGGAGAGCGCAAATGTCGAAAATGCCGTCAATGCCCGGGTGCAGGACGACGACATCGACAATCTGCGCGACCTCGCCAGCGGCGCCCCCGTCGTCCGCGCCGTCAACGACATGTTCGAGACCGCCGTCGAGCTGCGCGCGAGCGATATCCACATCGAGCCGGGCCGTTCGTCGCTGGTCGTACGGATGCGCATCGACGGATTGCTGCGCAATGTTCCGACGCCGAACGGCGTGCCGCCACAGGCCGTCATTTCCCGCATCAAGATCCTCGCGGGCCTCAACATCGCCGAGCGTCGCCTGCCGCAGGACGGCGGCGCGCGGGTGCGGGCCGCGCGCGCGGAGATCGACGTGCGCGTCGCGATCATGCCGACGCAATATGGCGAGTCCGCCGTCATCCGCCTGCTGCCGCGGGATCGTGCGCTGCTGTCGATCGACAAGCTGGGTTTCCTTGGCGGCGACCAGAGCAAATTGAAGCGGATGCTGGCGCTGCCGCACGGCATGGTCATCGTCACCGGTCCGACCGGTAGTGGCAAGACGACGACGCTCGCGACCGTCTTGTCGCTGCTCAACGAGCCGACCCGGAAGATACTGACAATCGAAGACCCCGTCGAATACGAAATTCCCGGCGTCTGCCAGTCCCAGGCCAAGCCGTCGATCGGCCTGACCTTTGCCACCGCGCTGCGCGCCTTCGTCCGCCAGGACCCCGATGTCATCATGGTCGGCGAGGTCCGCGACTCCGAGACCGCCCACGTCGCGGTGCATGCCGCACTCACCGGCCATCTCGTGCTGACGACGCTGCATACCGAGACCGCGGCCGCCGCCGTGCCACGCCTTCTCGATCTCGGGATCGAGGCGTTCCTGCTCCGTTCCACGTTGCGTGCGGTGATCGCGCAGCGGCTGGTCCGCCAGCTCTGCGACCGCTGCAAGACCAGCCGGCCGCTGACACATGCGGACATCGAGGCCGATCCGCGCTACGCGGCGGTGGGCCTCGCGGCCGGCAACGTCATCTTCGAGCCCGTAGGCTGCGAACGCTGCGGCGGCGTCGGCTATCGCGGCCGCATCGGCGTGTTCGAGATCCTGGAGATGAACGAGGACGTCCGCGCGCTGGTCGAGGAGCAGTCCGACTGGGAGTCCATCGACAAGGTCGCCATCCGTAACGGCATGACAACGATGATCGAGGACGGTCTGGCCAAATGCCTGTCCGGCATGACGTCGGCGGCGGAGATCCTTCGCGTGACCACCGTGCGGTGACGAGATGCCGAATTTCCGTTATCGCGCGCTGACGCAGAAGGGTGAGGTGGTTTCCGGTTCGATCGCGGCTGCGAACCTCGCCGAGGTCGCCCAGCGCATCGAATATCTCGGACTGGTCGCGATCGATGCCGGGCCCGAAGAGGAAGCCAAGGGCTGGTCGCTTTCGCTGGCGTCGCTGACACTGTCGAAGCCGGGGCCGGCGGACGTCACCATCTTCACCCGGGACCTCGCCTTGCTGCTCAAGGCGGGCGCCCGGCTCAATGACGCACTCGAGCTGCTGGCCAACGACATGGATGTCGGCCGGCTGCGCCCGGTCATCAACAACGTCAAGACGGCGATCCTGTCCGGCGAGAGCTTTGCCGAAGCGCTCGCTCGCGAGCCGACGTTGTTTCCGGCCATGTATGTCGCGCTGGTCCGGGTCGGCGAGATGTCCGGCACGCTGGACCACATCCTGGAGACGATCGGGATCGAGCGTACGCGCGCCGAAGCGCTGCGACGCAAGGTGACCGGCGCCCTGCAATATCCCGCCTTCGTGCTGCTCGCCGCCGGCGGCGTGCTGATCTTCTTCGTGACGTTCGTGCTGCCGCAGTTCTCGGCGGTACTGCGCGACTTCAACGCGAAGACGGATCCGGTCATCGAAGTCTTCCTCACCCTTTCGGACGTGCTGCGCGGCCACGGCTTCGAGGTCGGCGCCGGGGTCGCCATCGCCGTCATCGGCGGCTGGCTGGCCTGGCGCAGGCCCGCCGTGCGCGCGAGCGTCGTGACGCAGCTCGCGCGGCTGCCGGTGATCTCGACCGTGGTCGAATTCCATCGGGCCGCGCTGTTCTCGCGCAACCTCGGCATTCTCCTCGGCAGCGGCGTGACGCTGACCGCGACGCTGCGCATCCTGATCGACATCATGACCGCGACCGGCAACGTGCCCGCCTGGGCCGCGATGGCCGACCGTGTCCGTCACGGCGGCAAGCTCGCCGATGCGCTCGCGGCTTCGGCCGTGCTGCCGCCGGTTGCGGTGCGCATGCTGCGGCTCGGCGAGGAGACCGGCCAGTTGCCCACGCTGTCGGGCCGGGTCGCGGAATTCTATGAGGAGAAGCTGCAGCGGCAGCTCGATCGCGTCGTGGCCATCATCGGCCCGGCGGCGATCATCACCATCAGCATCGTGGTCGGCGGCTTGATCGTGTCGGTGATGACGGCGCTGCTGTCGGTGACTCAAGTTGTCGGATGAACAGGGGAGGGTACGCATGATCGGCGTTTTGAGGAAAGTCCGGCTCGCGCCGCCGAGGCGGCGTCGTCGGCGTCGCGGGGAGGACGGCTTCACGCTGGTGGAGATGCTGGTCGTCATCACCATCATCGGCATGATCATGGCGCTGGTCGGCCCGCGGGTGCTCAACTATCTCAGCGAGTCCCGCGTGAAGGCCGCCAAGATACAGATCCAGAGTTTCAGCAGCGCGCTCGATCTGTTCTATCTCGATGCCGGTCGCTTCCCGACGAGCTCGGAGGGGCTTGCCGCGCTCGCGCATCCGGTAAGTGGTGTGGCGTCCTGGAACGGCCCGTATCTGAAGGGCGGCAATGTTCCCAACGACCCATGGGGCAACCCTTATGTCTACAAGCAACCCGCAGAACGCGCGCCCTACGAAATCCGCTCGCTCGGCTCCGACGGACAGGAAGGCGGAACGGGCACCTCGGCCGATCTCGTCTCCGGACAGAATTGACGCGGGCGAAGCCGGCTTTACGCTGCTCGAAATGGTCTGCGTGCTCGCCATCGTCGCGATGCTCGCGGCCGTTTTGTTGCCACGCTTCCCGTCGGAGACGTCGCGGCCACGGCTCGAGGCTTATGCGATCGAGCTCGCGGCCCTGCTCAAGGCCGACCGCAACGCGGCACTGTCGCATTACGGCGCGGTGAGTACCGTGGTCGATGCGCGGGCCCGGACCGTGAGATCGGGGTCGAGCCCCTGGATCATCCAGGTGCCGCAGGACGTGGTGGTCGATGCGCTGCTGCCGCAGCGCTGCAACGGCAGGCCGGCACTCTCGACCATCAGCTTCTTTGCGAGCGGCATGTCATGCGGCGGCACGATACGCCTGACGCGGCTCGGCAATGCTGTCGAGGTGCGCGTGAACTGGTTGACGGGAGGCGTCGAGATTGTTGCGCAAGAGGTCCTCTAAACGTCGCACAGAAGCCGGCTTCACCATGATCGAGGCCGTCGTTGCACTCGCGCTGGTGACGATCGTGCTTGCGGCGATTGGAACGCTGGTCGCGACCAACGCGCGCGGCGCATGGAAGCTCGAGCAGCGTGTTGCACTGGTCGATACTGCGCGCCTCGTCGCGTCCACGTTGCCGCGCGCAGGCGCGCCGATGCCCGAGGATTTGGGGGGGCGCGTTGCCGGACATCGCTGGCAGATGCGTTTGACGCCCTTCCTCGACGACGTCCCCGTGGTGCCAGAGTCGCGCTTCATCCCGCAGCTGGTCGAGCTGCGCGTGCAATCGCCGAGCGGCGCCATCCTGTCGCTGGAGACAGTGCGCCTCCAGGCGAGGAGCGGGGATCAATGACCCGGCGACACGTCCGGCTCCGTCGCGCGGAAAATGGCTTCACGCTGTTCGAGGCGCTGGTCGCGCTGGCGCTCATGGGGCTGGTCCTGGGCACGTTGGCCTCGGTCACGGGGCAATGGCTGCGCACCTGGAATCGCGGCATCATCCGCGCCCAGCGCAATGAGCAGGTCGCGGTCGCGCTGGATCGGCTGGCGGCGGATCTGTCGGCGGCCGACTATGTGACGCGATCGGACAACGGGCCGCTGTTTCGCGGCACTGAGCAGGGCGTGGTGTTCATCCGCTCCGTGCTCGGCCCGAACGGCCGCCCAGGACTGGAGTTCGTCCGCATCTCGGAGGTGGCGGACAGCCGCGGTCCGGCGCTGGTCCGCATGCGCGCACCCTTCGTGCTGCTGCCGCCCGGCGATCCCAAGACCGATCTGATACCCTTTGCCGACCCTGTCGTGCTGCTGCGCGCGCCGTTTCGCATCAACTTCGCCTATGCCGCGGTGGATGGCAAATGGTTCGGCCGGTGGCTCAATTCGGGGGAATTGCCGACGTCGGTTCGCTTCGACATCAGGGACGTCGAACGCGGGACCGTGATATCGAGCGCCGCGCGGATTCGTGTCGAGGCCGGCGCGCCGCGGCCCGATCCGTCGGGCCAGCAGCAGGAAGCCACACAGACGCAACCAACTAAGGGACCGTCATGATAACGGGCCCGAGGTCCCAGCGTGCGGGCGTTTCAAACTCGCAAGATGGCTTCATCGTCGTCGCCACCCTGTGGCTGCTCGCAGGGCTCGCGGCACTTGCGACCGTTGCGTCCGTCTACATCGCGCAATCGGCCCACACGATCGCAGCGCTCGACGTGGCAACGCAGTGGGAGATGCTGGGCACGGCCGGCGTCGAGCTCGCCGCCTATGAGCTGTCGGCGCCCGCGACGGTCCGCCGTCCGACCCATGGCGGATTTGCCTTCCGCCTCGCGAATTCCTCCGTACGCGTCGAATACATGTCGGAATCTGCGCGCATCAATCTCAACATGGCGCCGCGCGCGATGATCGCGGGGCTGTTCCGGGGCCTCGGCGCGCAGGCCGACGCGGCCGACGAGTACGCAGAGCGAGTCGTCGCCTGGCGGCGCACCCCGAAATCGGACGGACAGGATACGGAGCAGGCACTCTATGGCGCTTCCGGCGTGAGCTACGTGCCGCGGCAGGCGCCATTCAGCAGTGCCGACGAACTCTGGCTGGTGCTCGGCCTGCCGGTCGCATTGGTCGAGCGTGCCATGCCTTTCGTCACGGTCTATAGCGGCATGGCGGAGATCAACGTGCTGGACGCGGCGCCGGAAGTGATCGCCGCGCTGCCCGGCATGACGCCGGCCAAGCTCGATGCCTTCCTGAACCAGCGCGCCGACCTTCCGCCCGACAATCCGGAGTTCGTGATCGGTGCGCTCGGCGGAAAGCAGCCGGGCGCGACCGTCTCCGCGAGCGAGGCCTATCGGGTCCGCGTCCGGATCACGCTTGCCGATGGGCGGCAACGGACGCCGGAAGCGGTGATCCAGATTCCGCCGGCGGGCGAAAAGCAGGCATTCCGGGTGCTGGCGTGGACGGATGAGATCGATCCGGAGCGAGCAGGGCGGCCAAGGCCGATGGAGAGCCGATGAGTATTCCCAGTCAGATCGCAGCAGCGCTGTCCCTGTGGATCGACACCGTCGCGCGGACGATGAGCGCCCGGCTCGAGCGCGCGCGTGGCGCGCGGCAGATTGCGATCAGCGAGGATGATGAAGGCTTCCTCACCCTGTGCCTCATTTCCAAGGCGAGCAAGGATGCCGACTTGCCGTCGTGCTGCATCCCGCTTGTTGAGGGCGAGATCGGCGAGCCGCTGTCGTCGGAATGGTCCGCGGCGATGAAAGGGGCGATGGTCGATCTCGCTCTCAGGCCGTCACGCTTCGTGTTTCGGCCGCTGGAGCTCCCCGGCCGCGCGGTCGAATTCCTCGATGGCATCATTCGCGCGCAGATTGATCGGCTGACGCCGTGGTCTCCGGGTGAGGCCGTGTTTCACTGGACGCCGCCGCAGGCGATCGCCGACGATCATGTCGAGCTGACGGTGGTTGCGACGGCGCGTGCCGCGGTGACCTCGCTCGCGCAAGGCTTTCTCGACCTCGGCGCCGCTGGGGTCGAGATCTCGACCGCAGCGCCGGGAATGGAGCGGATCGCGGTCTATAACCAGCGCCTCGGCGGGCAGGCGGGCTCCGGCCGCCTGCGCCTTGCGCTGATCGCCGTGCTGGCGACAACGGGCGTGCTGGCCATGCTGTCGATCGGGCTCGGCGGGATCGTCACGGACTCCTATGACGCCGAGCAGCAGCAGATCCAGCGCCGCATCGCCGAGCGGCGCGCGATCGCGCGCGGCAGTCAGGGCGGCCCCGGCAGTTCCGCGCTCGAGCTGCTGGCGCGCCGCAAGCAGACGATGCCGTCGGCCGTGATCGCGCTGGAGGAGCTGTCCGGCCTGCTGCCCGACCACACCTATGCGACCGAACTACGGATCGAGGGGGACAAGCTCCAGGTCTCGGGCCTCACCCATGATGCGCCATCCCTGATCCAGATCCTGGAGCAGTCGCCGCATTTCGCCAGCGCCGGCTTCTTCGCGCCGACGACGCGCGCCGCCAATGAGCCCGGCGAACGTTTCCACATCGAGACCCGGATCAAACCGCAGTTCGGATCGGGCACATGATCAGCATGCAGAAGTTTGAAGGCTACCTCGCCCGGTTTCCGATCGCCGCGGTCGCGGCCTATGTGGCGCTGGTCGTGCTGTTTGCATTCACGACGGTGCAAACCGTATTCGAGATCTTGAGCAGCCGCGACGCGGCGGCATCAAGCGCGGAGATCCTTCAGACGCTGGAAGCCCGGCAACCTGCGCAGCGCTCTGCTGTCCGAAACGACGTCAGCGTGCCGACTGGATCGGCCTTCCTCGAGGGACAGACGGTATCGGTCGCGAGCGCCATGCTGCTCCAGCGGGTGCTTGCGGCGACCAAGCGCGCCAACGGTAACACGCTGTCGTCACAGGTCGATATCCAGGGGCCGCTCGCCAAATCCGGCTTCGTCTCGGCGACGTTCAATATCGAACTCCCCGCCGCGTCCCTCCAGCCGCTCCTTTACGATCTGGAGGCTGGCATGCCGTTCCTGTTCATCGATGAGTTGGTCGTCCAGGCTGCCACGGGCAGCACCGACAACAGCAAGCTGCGCCTTGTCCTCGGCATCTCGGCGCAGCGTCAAAGCGCCAACTGAGCAGGCGGATTTTGGTGCGGTTCTGGCCGCTCTGCCTGCGCGAACCAAAAATCCTGCAACGTTAATAATAACATTGAAGCTGGACAGATATTCTCATAACAACATGATCGAGATAACGCCACGACGGCAATGCCGCTCGGGCTGGCCGGGTAGCCGGGGAAGGTTGTTGATCATGTTAACCCGCCTCAATGATGCCGGTTCAATCGTGAACCCAGCCGGCCCCGATGGCATTCCGATCGCGCTGAAAGCCCGCGCCGCCGACGAGGAGATGGTCCTGCCGCCTCCATCAGGTGCTGCCGAAGATAAATCGGAGCATCATGTGCTTTCCTGGCTAGGGAGACTTCCGGCCACGCTGTCTCGCGTCACGACGAGCACCACATACGTCCCGCAGATCGACGGTCTAAGGTTCCTCGCGATTTTCTCGGTGCTGATCTATCATGCGGGGACGCGCGGTGAGCGGCTCTATCAGCATCCCTCCAGCGCCGAGGCTGCGATCGCGCAGTATCTGCCGCACGGATCGCTAGGCGTTTCACTGTTCTTCTTCATCAGCGGATACATCATTGCATATCCGTTCCTGTCGGGAAGGCCGCCGTCTCTCAAACATTTCTTCTTGCGGCGCCTTACCAGGTTAGAGCCTCCCTACATCCTGGCGATGTTGGGCTGTTTTGCGGTGCTCGCGGTCGTTCCCGCGCCGACCGAGGCGCCAAATTTTTACTTCACGGAGGCGCCCCTTTGGCAGAGCCTGATAGCCAGCCTGACCTACTCGCATTCGCTCGTGTTCGGTGAGCATCCTCGGCTAAACCCGCCCACGTGGTCACTGGAAAGAGAGGTTCAGTTCTACATCCTTGCCCCGATGATCCTGTACGTCTACGGCAGGATCCGTACCCATCGGCTTCGCATCGCGGTCGGCTCGGCCCTCACGGTCGTTCTCCTGGTGCTCGGCGAGGTCATTTCGGACCGTTTGGAGCGAACGGGCGTACTTAGAAACACGCTCTTGGCCGAGTCCTACGGTTTCATGCTCGGTATCGTCGCGTGCGATTACAGCCTTTGGAAGAACGTATTCGCCTTGCCGCGCAGGGCGGTTTTCGACATCGGATTTGTATTCGGACTGGTCGGCGTCCTGTTCACGGGAGCCGTACAGTTCAATCTGCAGCTCAATCTGCCTTTTCACCTCGAAGTGGCCAACGATCTCTTCCGGGCGACCTGCATCCTGCTCCTGTTCATGGCGGCGGCCCGGGGAACTTGGTCGAAGGCGTTCCTGGGGCTTCCCTGGATCGCGCTGATCGGGGGGGCCTGCTACTCAATATACCTCGTCCATTTGCCGGTCGCTCACGCTACGGCCCAGATCCTGGCGAAGTTTGTCGCGTTCAGGTCTTTGGCCGAGGCTTGGTTGATCTCCTGGGCCGTCCTGGTGCCAATCGTCTTGCTGGTGGGAATGCTCTTTTATGTGCTGGTCGAGCGCCCCTGCATGGATTCCAAATGGCCAGCGGCGCTGTGGCATCGAGCTCTCCGGCTCGTCGCGAGGCCGCGGTTCAATCGATCCGCAGCCGAGATCTGAAAGTTCGGCAAGGCTGACGCGGGCCGCGCCCGGCGAACGCACGGGCTTTTCGCGGTTCGTGCCGTCTAACGTTGCCGTAGCTGCGTTCGCCCTCCCGCCACGATCGGGTCTCGGGCCTGACTCGATGTCAGTCCTGGCTTGAACAACAAGAGCATGAAGGATACCGCGAAGGCATCGCCGAGGCTGAAGACCTGTGGCTGGAAGAACGCGCCAAAATACAAGGCGCCCATGCCGCCAAAGCGGGCGCAGTCGAACCGATGCTGTTGCCGGCTCTTTCCGGCAGCCGAGCAGGCGACAATACAGGCGGCAACGATGCTATATGCAAGAAGCGAGATGAGCACTGCGCCGCCGGGAACGCCGAACTCCACGAGGAGTTTGAGATAGCCGTTGTGGCCCCCCTCGTTCCCGATTGCACGCTTGAAGCCAACGCCGAACGGACTGTCGGTGATTGCATCCAGCGCGAGCTGCCAGAGGTCATCGCGTCCTGTGAAGCCCGAGGACGTGCCACGGTCGGGGTCGTCGAGCGCTATGATGGCAGCGATCTGCGGCCAGAAAACGATGCCTGCAGCGAGCGCAATGACTGGCACTGCAAGTTTCGTCGGGCTCAGCGGGTCGAACGTCATTTCATGCAGCACGAGCGCGATCACGCAGCCGATCAGAGCGTAGCGCGAACTGACCAGTGCAATCATTCCAAAGCACAGGATGCGCACGATGATCCCGACCATGCCGGGACGAAATTGCGAAAACACGAATGCAGCGAGCAGGGGGGCCGAATAAAGGTTCGGGTGAAGAAGGCCGCCAATGGTCCGGCCCTCCGGCCATCCATAGACCGCGATTGCAGAAATGCCGAACAGGCACAGCACAATCGAGGTAACGGTCATGCAGCGCTCGAAATCGGCAGGCTGCATCGTCCAGAGGACCGACAGCGTCAGCGCCATGAGCGGCAGGAGGCACGTATAGAAAATCCCGCTGAGGATATCCAATTCACCGTCGTGCAGTTGAAGTGGAAGGGACAGATAGATGATCAGGAAGGTGATGATCTGGGCATGGTCCATGCTGGCCGCGGTCGCAGCGAAACGGCCAGAATAGGCGAGGGTCATCGTCACAATGAACAGACCCAGTCCGATGGCCTGGCAAGTCGCGTAGAGCGCGTAACTCTCGCTGATCATGGGATAGCTCAAAAGCGCGCACCATGCCGAGAAGGCCGCTGAGGCGGCAATCACGGAGATGCGATCGTTGCGAAAGGTCATGCCCGGATGTCCGATGCCGCGGGGGCGGTCGCACGCACCGGACCTGGCGTTACGGCCGGCCAGCTTTCGGCCGTCGATCGCTCCACACGAATACGGTCGGGCGGAAGCCCCGCACGTTGCCGTTCCACCATGGCGAAGTAGGCTGCCTCGATGTCGCGGGTGAACTGCTCGGTGTCGTACAATGGCGTTCGCAACCGATTGAGCGCCAGTTTCGCTCTGAGTGCGGTAAGCCGCTGAGGATCGCGCGCGAGCGCGATCGCCAATTGCTCGTAGGCGGCCGGCGTGGTGGTGACCAGCTCCGGCAGGCGGATAGCGTTGAGCAGGCTCGCGCCGACGCGGCCGGCGAATGTCTCGCCGAGGCAGGTCACGACCGGCAGGCAAGTCCAGAGCGCATCGCTCGCCGTGGTATGGGCACCGTAGGGAAGCGTATCGAGGAAAAGATCCGCGCAGCGATGCCGCGCAAGATGATCGGGGGTGGGTAGCCGGCTGGCGAAGACGAGCCGCTCCGGCGCGACGCCTCTTGCCGCCGCCTCGCGGCGAAGATTGTCCGCTGCCCTCCGATTGTCCTCGAACAGCCAAAGCACGCTGTTCTCTACAGTGGTGAGTATCCGCATCCAGGAGGAGAAGACGTCGGGCGTGATCTTGTAGTTGTCGTTGAAGCAGCAGAAGACGAAGGCGTCCTCGGCAAGTCCTTGCGCGGCGCGGACGGGGGGCGCGTCCGCGATGGCGCGATTGCGGTCGTTCGCCTGATAGCTTTCCGGCAGCCAGACGACCTTCTCCGCGTAAGCGGCGAAATCTTCCTCGGGAATGGCGTGCCGGTCGGCAATGATGTAGTCGATGAAGCCGGCGCCAATGGTGCCTGGAAAACCGAGATAGTTGACCTGGATCGGAGCGGGGCGCATGGCCAAAATGCCGATGCGCGCGTCCTGGGTATATCCCTTCAGGTCGACCAAGATGTCGATCCCCAGAGCCTTCACGAGCTCGGCGATATCGGCATCGCCGCGCAGCCTGGCGTCGACAAAGCGGTCGAATGCCGCTTCGATCCGCCGGCGCATGTCCGAGCCGTCGTTCGGGCCGATCGAGATTGCGCTGACCTCGAAGCGCGCCCTGTCGTGATGCTCGAACACGCCCGCCATCAATTGCGAGGTCGCATGCTGATGAAAATCCGCGGAGAGATAGCCGATGCGGATGCGGTCGTGGTCGCGACGCTCACCGTGCCAGACCGGAGCGTTCTGAAAGCGGAAGCTCTGTGCGACCCACGACTGCGCGCATTGAAGCTGCTCCGCCGTCGTGGACGGAACCGCAACGAACATGAACGGTGCCACGATCTTCC
This sequence comes from Bradyrhizobium centrolobii, assembly GCF_001641635.1. Classification (GTDB taxonomy): domain Bacteria; phylum Pseudomonadota; class Alphaproteobacteria; order Rhizobiales; family Xanthobacteraceae; genus Bradyrhizobium; species Bradyrhizobium centrolobii. The sequence continues at coordinate 12,765 of NZ_LUUB01000021.1, read as the reverse complement.
CGCTGCGAACGGCTGATCTCAGGGATGCGCAAGCAGGCTCGAAATCGGCCCAGTCACAGAGATGCATCTTGATGCGCAGACACGCGGCGGCGACCGCCGAATGATCCGGGTTGAGGGCGAGCACGCTATTCCACGCCGTCAACGCCTCGTCGTAGCGCTTCTCGAGATAGGCGACCTGGCCCTTGGCGAGCCAGGCGTCCGCAAGGTTCGGATTGAGGCCAATCGCCCGGTCGAGCGCGACCGACGCCTCGTCGTGGCGACCAAGCGAAAGCGCCAGCGTTCCGCGGCCGAGCCAGGCCTCGGCGAACGCGGCATCCGCCGCGATGGCGCGGTCGAAGGCGATTTCCGCGTCTCTCTGGCGTCCGGATCGCAGCAGCACGTTGCCCTGGCCGCACCAGGCCGCTGCGAGCTGGGGCCGGGCCGCGAGCGCGCGATCGTAAGCTGCCGCTGCTTCGTCGAGGTGACCGAGATCAAGCAGGGCATTGCCGCGGCCGATCCAGGCCTCGGCCAGGTTCGGTTGCAGCCGCAAGGCGAGGTCGGCGGCGGCCAGCGCGTCCTCGCGCCGGCCCAATTGGATCAGCGTGTAGCAGCGGCCGAGCGCCGCCCCGGCGAAATCGGGCCGAAGTGCGAGAGCCTCGTCATAGGCGAGAAGCGCATCGTCATAGCGGCGGGTCGTGAAGTGGATCGTGCCCTTGTCGAGATGGGCTTCGGCAAGCTGCGGCCGTAGCTGCAAGGCGCGGTCATAGGACGCGAGCGCGGGTTCGTACTGCCGCGTCTTCGCCAGCGCGGAGCCCAGCATGAAGTGCGCCGGGAAATGGCGGGGATGATGGGTCGCGAGCCGCGTCAGCCGTTCGATGGCTTCCGGATAGCGGCCGAGTGCCAGGAGGCCGGCCGCGCCTGCGTGCAGCAGCCCGAGGCTGCTTGGTGCGAATTGCAGGCCGTGCTGGCACAGCCGGATCAGCTCGTCGTGCTCGCCGGCCCGATGCAGGATGGCAGCGTAGTTCTCGATGAACTGCAAATTGACCGGCTTGGACTCCAGCGAGCGCTTCATCAGCGACTTGGCGCGGGCGATATTTCCCCCCGTGGCCTCGGCCACGCCCAAAAAGTGCAACGCCGCGTGATTGTTGGGATTGGCAGCGATGATGCGCCGGTACAGTTTGGCGGCGCCGGCGATATCTCCCTTGTCGTGCAGGGAAAGCGCCCGATCCAGTATCTGTCCCTCTTTGCGCATCGCTCAAACCGTGCCGTGGATATCCAGCCGCGTGCTTCGCTCCGCTGGTGCCCGATCCGGTCTTCTATGTCTCCAATTGTACGGGACTGTGACATCAGAAATGCTGGTTGAGATTATATGTGAACATGCGATATCACGCCGTCATATTCACAATAGTAAAGGTATCACGCAGTGTGACTTAAGCTGGGAAGATCGGGCCGGCGCCCCAGCGGGCGTGCGGGTTCTCTAGAAAACATCATGCTTGAAACGAGTGCGGCGAGCGTCAGTGCGTCAGCGGGAGCACAGGGGTCCACGAAGTCGTCATCGCCCCCTATGCGACGGCGTGTCGCCGGTCTGCTGGCGTCCGCTCGCGGCCGATGGCGACAGATCGTCAACGTCGGTTTGCTGGTTGCCGGGCTCGGGCTCGGTCAAGGCGCGATCTTCCTTGTCCAGACCATGCTCGTGGCGGCGGGCGAGTATGAGCTCCTCGCGGCATTCGGTACGCATTATTCCTTTGCCATCCTGGGCATCATTCTGGTCGATGTCGGGGCGAGTACGACACTCGCCCGCGCCGTCGCGCATTGGTCGTCCGGGCGGACGTCACGCGAGCAGGTATGGCGGGTCTTTTGCGAGACGAGCGCGATCAGGCTCGCGGTAGCCTCGCTGATCGGTGCGGCTGCTATCGTTTATGTCTGGGGATTTTCGTCCGACGGCTTTTCGCGATGGTACGTCGCGCTTGCGCTTCCCGGATTGTTGCTCTGGGCCGTGAACGGCGTTGGCCTGCTCGACGGTTTGAGGCTCAGCGGCGTCAGCGGGATTACGGGATCGGCGGCCTACATGGTGACGGCCGCCGGACTTGCGCTGGCAAGCCACAAATCTGCCGAGACGGCCGGCGCGATCCTGGGCGGCGCTTTCTCGACCGGATATCTCTCGACGCTGGTCGCGCAATGGACGGCGCTGGCGCGCAAAGGCTGGTACCCGCAGCTACAGAAATTGACGCGCGCGGGATTGGTCAGCGCGCTCAGAGACGGTGGGGCGTTATCGTTCCAGCTCCTGCCGGGGCAGATCAACATGCGAGCTCAGCTCGTGTTGAGCTCGGCCTATCTTGGCGCGGAGATGACCGCGCTGTTCGTCTACGCCAAGCAGGTCGTGACGGCGGCGACCCAGATCATCGGATTTGTTCTGCGCGTTGAATTCCCTGGCCTCGTCGAGAAACTGTCGGGAACCGGAAAGAACAGTCTCGTCAGCATGCTTGGCGCGCAGCGGATGGCGCTCTATTGCGCTGTGGTGTTCGCGCTTGGCGCCACCGCTGTTGCGGGCATCGCTGCGGCGGTGCCGGACTTCAGCCTGCATCGCGCCGCGATCACCATTGCCGGCTTCATGCCCACGATCCTGACGATGTCGCTGCTATTGATGATGATGCAGGGCCTGGCCGCGCTCGGAGCCTATGGCGCCAGCGCCTGGGCTCTTGCCGTGGGATCGGTCGCGGGAATCCTCGCGAGCTATGCGCTGATTTCGACACTTCACGTTTATGCTTTCGCCGCGGGCGAGGTGGTCCTCAACGTTGTCGGACTCTATGTTGGGCACCGCTACTTGCGCCGCCGGAGCTGATCCGCCCCGAGCAACCAGCAAAGTATCCGCCGCGACAGGGAAGATCCGCGAAGATCTCGTCTCAATCTACTCCTTTCCGGAGCTGATACCTCTCGCCTGAGGGCGCATCGATGGTCGCGGGAACAGCCGGCCCGACGACTCCGGCCGCCGCCGGCTGCCGGTCGTAACCTGCTCGATGGGGCGCGCCGGCATCGCCGGCTGCGGCATGGGCTGCGCGGCTGCAGCGATCCGTTGCGGAAGAGCCATGAACTCGCGTTCGAGCGACCGGATGATCGAGACGCGGTCCCATTTTTGCTCGGCACGCGCGCGCGCGACGGCGCCGAGGCGTGACCGCAATGCCGCGTCTTGCGCCAGCGCAATCACGGCGGACGCGAGCGCGCCGGCGTCGCCCGGCGCAATGACGAGACCGGCACCGTCCACCTCGGACGCGATCCCCGTGCCCGGCTCGGCCATCGCGATCAGCGGCCGTCCGGAAGCGAGCATGCCGGCCAGCTTGGATGGCAGAACCAGATCGGCGATCTCGCCCTTCTGCGGCAGTAGCTGGATGTCGGCGGTGTTGAGCAGTTCCGAGACACGGTCGAGCGGCTGCAGGTCGAGGAACGCTACGTTGGGCAGACCGGCGGCCTGCTGCATCAGCGCCGGTTTGACCGGGCCGTTGCCGCAAAGTACGAATTTCACCGCGGGGTGGCTGTCCTTGAGCGCGGTGGCGGCTTCGACGACCAGCTCCAGCCCCTGCTTGTTCGACATCGCGCCCGAGTAGAGCGCCACGACATCATTTGGTGCCAGCCCCAGTTCGGCGCGGAGCTGCGTCTGATTGCTGCCGGGGCGGACGAGGCTCGTATCGATCCAGTTCCTGAACTCGCGCAAGCGTGCCGGCGTGATGCCCTTGTGCTCGAGACGCCGGACCATCTGCGCCGAAATCGTGGAGACGCGGTCGAAGGAACGCAGGATCCATCGTTCCACCGTGGCCATCACCCTGCGCGTCACGCCGCTGCGGAGCAGCCCGACTTCGAACGCGGCGTCCACTTCGAGATCCTGAACGTGGACCCAGGAGGATGCGCCGGAGACGCTCGCGGCCAGCGCCGCCATGGGCGCGGAGAGCAGGGATGGTGCCACCACGAATACGATATCGGGACGCCACCACAGCGCGCTCGACAGCAGGGGCGCGGCGGCCGAGACGAGGAAGGAGGCGTGGTGAAGCAGCCGCCTCGCGCCGGAAGGCTTGCCCGGTACGTAGATCGGTGCCCTGATAACGTCGACATCGTTCAGACGCTCACGGCGATACCATAGGGAACGATAAGCCGGTGGGATGCTCCAGTCGGGATAATAGGGCGGGGCGGTGACCACGCGGACCTCGTGGCCCCAGTCGGCGAGGTTCTCGCAGAACTCTGTGGTGTATTTCGCAACGCCGATCAGATCAGGGGCATAGTTTATCCCTATCACCAATATCCGCATGACCGCCCTCATTCTTCGGCCGAAACGGGAAGTTTCGACCGGCCCCGACAAATCCTGGCCTGCCGAGCCGGTTAGGGGATCGGTCATGGCGCCGCGCAGGACGGAACGTGTCTGGGGGTGAAGCCGTGTCCGCGAGGATCCCGGCTAGGGTCGACCTCAGCGCGCTTCCTTCTGCGCATGGGCGTGTCTGATATCATTATGCATGTGACAATATCACAATAACGATACGACAAGTAACGCTCGGCGAGACATTATCATTACGTGAATTGAATGGAGATGCGCGGGAAAGCGCGAAGCTCGGCGTTGCGCCGGCGGCGCATCCGAGGCTGGGCGGCTGTACGACCGCGATATAAGGCTGGCGGGCCGTGCGTCGTAAAACCGCGATGGCGACGTCTGCAGCCCGGGATATCATTCCCTGGCTCAAGTTGCTTCCGACGTCAGATGTTGGATTACGAGCGCAGAGACGATCGCACGTCGCGGACAACATCGATCAATGCCGTTGCCATCTTGTCGATGCTGAAGCGGTCCGCGAACAGCGTGCGGCCTCGCTGGCCCATCGCTCCGCGGCTTTCCGGCGACAGTGCCAGCCACGCCCGCATGTTTTCGAGCGTGCCCGCGCGGGAGTCCTCGGCGACGAGACCGGCGTTCGCTGCCTGGACTTCGCGCCAGATGTTGACCTTGTCGGAGATCAGCACGGGCAGGCCGCAGCCCAAGGCTTCCGCGACCGAGATGCCGAAGTTCTCCTGATGTGACGGCAGCACGAACGCTTCGCTGCTGTAGAACGCGCCCCATTTGGCATTGCCTTGAACCATGCCGGGCCACGTGATCCGGTCAGCCACGCCCGAAGCCCGGGCCCGAGCCTTGAGCCCATCAACCCATCCGGTCTGATCCGGCCCGGCCATGAGCAGATGCAGGCGGGGCTCCTTGGCGGCCACCTCGGCGAATGCTTCGACCAATAGGTCGCAGCCCTTCTTTTCGTGCAGCCGCCCGAGAAAGAGCAGTACGCGCTTGCCGCGCAGTTCGGGATGGGTAGCGAGGAAGCTCTGGCGGAGCGAGGGCGCATCCTGCGGCGGCAACTGGGTGCCGTAGGACACCACGACTTCGCGCGCCCGGTACGGCCAGAACGATTCACGCGAAAGCAGCCGCTCATCCTCGCTCGTGAACAGCACGGCGGCGGCGTCGCGCAGGACCCGGTATTCGGCCCAGGGCCAATAAAGGCATTTTTTCACGTGCTTGAGCGGATAGTTCCGCTTGAACCAGGGATCAAGCATGCCGTGCGTGAACACGACATAGGGCTGCCGCAACTCGCGCAGAACCTGCCAGGCGGCAAAGCTGTGATATTGCCAGATGCCGTTCACGACGACGGCGTCGAAGGCTTTGGCATGAGCGCGTAGCCACGGGCGGAGCGGGGCTGCGTAATGGTAATTGGCGCGCGAGGGTCCAAGGGCGTGGACGGGAAGCGGAAAGGCTCCCACGTGAGGCGCTCGTGGATCATCCATGCAGGCCACTTCGACCTGATGCCCCATCTCGAGCAGTCGCAATCCGCGCTGCCGTACGCCCTCGATGGGCCCGCCATTGCGCGGATCGACGGAAGAGATCAGGTGCAGCAGCTTCATTGATGCCCCCTCATGCTGCGGCGAAATGTCGATAAAGCGTCGTCGCCCAGTCGCGATGCCGCATGACGCCGCTAGCCGCGCCCGGGTTGAGCCATTGATGGATCGGCACGGCAAAGCCGGTCTTGGGCCGGTTCAGCACGCCTTCCGGCAGTTCGGGCGCAACGCGCCTGACGATGGTGCGCTTCTCGGTCTTGGCATCGAAGTCGGGAAGCTTCACGAAGTTCTGCAGCAGTTGCAGATCGACCAGGGGAACACGGATCTCGAGCGAATGCGCCATGCCGGCCCAATCAGCATCGCGCAGCAACTGGTTGCGCATGTACCATTGCATTTCGAGCGCGGACACCGCGAGGCGGTCGCTGTCGAGGCCGTCGATGCTGGCATCGAGGCTGTTCATGGTCGCGAGCTCTTCCAGCCCGTCTTTGGCCATTGCCGGGTCCATCAGGCCCGCGAGCTCCCAAGGCATGTGCAGCGCCCGGCGCAACAAATAGGCGCCCGGCAGGCTGTGGCCGTATTCGGCGAGGCTGGCATATTTGGGCGATGGCAAGGTCGCAGCGAAAGGCCGGGCCAGATAGCGCAGCAGCACGCCGGTGCGTTCGCGGATCGGCGTGCGCCGCATCAGCTTCACCAGGCGTGGCACCTGCTGGAAGCTCGGGTAGGAGCCGAACAGCTCGTCGCCGCCGAGTCCGGAGATCGCGACCTTCAGCCCCTGCGCGGCGGCAGCCTTGGAGACGAACCAGACGTTGATGCCGTCGATCGAGGGCTGATCCATCGCGTCGATCAGCCGCTGCCGGTCGCGCTCGAAGTCGCGCGCGGAAATACGATGCGCTGCATGCTTTGCCTGGAGCAGGCCGGCGACCTCATCGGCCAATCCCGCCTCGTCGTTGGGGCTATCTGCATATTCGTCGAAGCCCAGGGTCAGCGTCCGCAGCTCGCCGGCGCTTGCCGCACAGGCCGCCAGCATGGTCGAATCCAATCCGGCCGACAGGAACACGCCGACGGGCACGTCGGCGACCATGTGCGCGGTCACGCTGTCCTTGACCGCCGCGGCAATCTGATCGAGCGCCTCGTCGGTTTTCGCGCCTGTGGCCGAGGGCAGGCGACCGAGCGCATCCACGATGTTCGCGAAGCGCACCGGCCGACCGGCGCCCTCGGCGCTGAAACGTTGCCAATGCCCGGGCGGCAGCGCGCGAATACCGCGATAGAGGGTGTAGGGCTCAGGCACCGAGCCCCACAGCAGGAAGCCGGCATGGCCCGCCGGCTCGGGCCTGCAGTCGACCGGCGTCTGGAGCAGCGGCTTGACCTGGGAGGCGAAGCGCACGGTGGCGCCGTCATCCGCCACATACAAGGGCTTGATGCCGAACGGATCGCGCGCCAGCAGCAACTCGCGCCGGCGTGCGTCCCAGAGCGCGAAGGCATACATGCCGCGCAGCTCGGAGAACATGCCTTCGCCGCGCTGGGCGTAAAGCCTGAGCAGGACCTCCGTGTCCGACTGGGTGCGCGTCGCGACGCCGTCGCGGTTCAAGCGGGCGCGGAGCTGCTGGTGGTTGTAGATCTCGCCGTTGAAGCAGATCCAGTTGCCGGTGTCGGGGTCCAGCATAGGCTGCGCGCCGCCCTCGCTGAGATCGATGATGGCGAGGCGCCGATGCCCGAAGCCGACGCGCCCGTCGTCGGAGAGCCACAGGCCGGCGGCGTCCGGCCCGCGCGCAAGCATGGTGTCGCGTACGCGCAGCAGCTCGGCCCGGTCGATCGGTGGCGCTTCCGCGCGGTAGGCAAAGGCACCGTTAATTCCGCACATGGTTCAGTCTTCCGCTGTCGAGGGATGCTCTGATGTGTTCGTGTGTCGGTGCGTCACGCTGCCCTCGGATGATCCGGCGTTGATGGCAGGCCTTCGCAAGGCCGTGGCGAGGCCTGGAGCCGGCGGTGTGGCGGAGGCTGGGCGAGGGTGACGGCGACCGGCCCGGCGCCCACCACGCATACGTCGCAATCCCGAGTTCGCCCGCGTCGGCAAAGGAGATCGGCATGCGTGCGCCGTCGTCTGTTGCCGATGGAGATGTGACCGCTGCTGCAATGATCCGCTCCGAAATCTCATCACCTGGGATATCATCTCCTCGGCTCGTGCCCTGCAGGCGACGGCCTGTCTATCCAATGTTATCGTGCATCGCAATGCACGGACGCAGCGCAAATGTCCTGCGATGAGTATCGTCAAACTGTAATGTTTATTTGATACTCGCTGCCGGCAAACGTAACATGATGGTAACAGGGATTGAGTGGCTCTTGCCGATCCTGCCAGGGCCGGTGCGCGCGGTCTTGCTGTTCGGGAAAAGCGGTTCTTTCGCCAATCCACCGGCATCCGATTTTCCCATTGCCTTGTCCCGTGAGTTGCACAGGAAATGTACAAGCCGCGCCGGCGCCAAACCTCTGATCGGATATCGCTTGTCTCGGAGACGCCGGAACGAACGACGGTGATGGCCGGCTCGTCGCTGTCATCGACCGCAGCCAGCGAGCAGAGCAAGACTGCCACCGCTGCCACGCCCTGGCTGATGCCCGTCGCCGCCTTCGTTGTGCTGCTTGGCGCGGTGTGGCTGTCTCTTTACGCGGCCTACGTCCTCTTGCCCTTCCTGCGTCCGGGGTCGGTCGTCATCGCGGACGCGAAGTTCGATACGCTCGTGAAAGGCGCGATGTTCGGACCGCAAGACCGCAATCGGGTGATGGTCTTCGGCCACAGTAAGCTTCTGTCCGCCTTGCGGCCGCGTGAGCTCGATGCTGCGGTCGGACCCGGCTTCAGGTCGTACAATCTGGGCTTGCCCGGCGAGGTGCACTTTCTCCCCATTCTGGAAGCTGCGCTCTCAGCCGGCAACGTGCCGACGCATCTGCTGCTGACCATCCCCTGGGACGACAAGCGCGAGGCCGCTGGTTTCGCCGACGTCGTGCGCGATGACAACGCCCTGGCAAGCACGCTGTTTCCGTTCCGCAACCTGCCGCGCGACACCGCGCTTTTCGTCGTCCAGAACAGAAATCGGCTGTCGGATGCGGTCCGCGACGTGGAGATCCAGCGTTCGGCCATGCTCAACGATCGGGGCTGGTACTTCATCAAGTCGCAAAGTCACTACCCCGGCGATCGTCTTCCCGACGATTACGCCTTGCCGGCCGATCATCCCGCCCGCGCCGAGATACGTGTGATCCCCGAAAAGTCGGTGGCGCGCGCCCGTCTCGAGCAGCTGGCGCGACAATACCGTTTTCAAATTCTCCTTGTCCCGCTTTTCTTCCGGGCCGGCGAGGCCGCTCCGCTGCCGCCCGCCGACAATGCGAAACTGACGACCATCTCGGATCATCCGCTCATTCGCGTGCTGGGACCGGACTATTTCACCTATCCGCCTGCGCTCTTCGCCGATCCGCAGCACATGAATCCTGCGGGCGCGCAGGTCTATACGGCGGATCTCGCCAAATTGCTCAGGGATAGCGGAGCATTTGACTGATGCTCTTCAACTCCTTCGAGTTCCTGGCGTTCTTCGTGACGTTCCTGGTTGCGTTCTTTTCGTTGCCGCCGCGAACCCAGCCGGTCGTGCTGCTGATTGCCAGCTACATCTTCTACATGAGCTGGCGGCCTTCCTTCGGGCTGCTGCTCGGCCTGACGACGATCGTGGACTACACCACCGCGCTGATGATGGCGCGGTCCCGCACCGAGGCGGGACGCAAGGCCGCGATGATCATCGCGCTGTCGATCAATCTCGGCGTGCTGGCAACGATCAAGTACCTGGACTTCATGATCTCCAACGTGATCGGCGTCGCCGGGCTGTTCGGATATGTGATCCCGGACTATGCCCTGGGCCTGGTGCTCCCGCTCGGCATCTCCTTCTACACGTTCCAGTCGGTCGGCTACACGCTCGATGTCTATAATCGCCGGGTCGAAGCCGAGCGCGACTTCCTCACCTACGCGCAATATGTGAGCTTCTTTCCGCAACTGATCGCCGGCCCAATCGAGCGCGCGGGGCACATGCTGCCGCAGTTCCGGATCACGCATCGGCTTGCCTATCGCAATGTCACGTCCGGCCTGTTCCTGGTCGGTTACGGTCTCTTCAAGAAGATGTGCATCGCCGATGTCGTCGCGCCGGTGGTGAATGGCATCTATGCCGGCCCGGCGCAATATTCCGGCGGCTATCAACTGCTCGCAGCGGTGCTGTTCGCGATTCAGATCTATTGCGACTTCTCGGGATATTCGGACGTTGCGCGGGGAACGGCGCGCATCATGGGGTTCGATCTCATGATCAACTTCCGGCAGCCATATTTCGCCACGAGCCTGGGCGAGTTCTGGCGCTGCTGGCATATCTCGCTGTCGACCTGGTTTCGCGACTATCTGTTCATTCCGCTCGGCGGCAGCCGGGGCGCTGAAGGTACTACGGCGCGCAATCTGCTCATCGTGTTCACGGTCAGCGGCATCTGGCATGGTGCGGCCTGGACGTTCGTCGCTTGGGGCGCGCTGCACGGCGTCTGTCTCGTGATCGAGCGCATTTTTGCGAGATTGGCGAAACCGGAAGCAAGGCTCGGCGAGACGAGCCGTCGGCTGCTGGGCTGGATCTGGATGATATCCATCGTGCTCGTCGGATGGATATTCTTCCGGTCAGCCAGTCTTGCAAACGCATTGGTCACCTTGCGAAGCCTGGGCGATCTCGGGCCTGTTTCCTATTTCACGCTGAAGATGCTTGGTCTTGCCAGCGTCGAGCTCGTGATGCTCGCCGTCTCGCTCGCGATCCTCTTGGTCATCGACTTCCACCTGGCGTTCCGGCCGCAGCGGCTTCAGGCGTTCGGCGAGATGCGCTGGCTGTCGACCGGCGTTGGCGTTGCGCTCGCCTATTACATCGTGCTGTTCGGCATCTTCGGGCACGCCGAATTCATCTACTTCCAGTTTTGAAGCGTCCGATGCGCGACGATCGGCATGGACAGGGGCCGCGGACGCGTATTTCGCGACGGACTAGGTAGGCCGCATCGTGGACTGAGCCGGATCATCGCCGCGTGTTTCGGAAAAATTCTCGATCGCATCGCCGTATTGGGTTGACCCCGGCGGTCGATATGTCAAAGAAGGGCGGGGCTTTGAGTGCAAGTGGAAGACAACGCCCATCACGGGGCTGTCGCGGGAGCAAGTGCGTACATGAGTGAGCGGATCGCTCTCATCACCGGCGTGACCGGCCAGGACGGCGCCTATCTCGCCGAGTATCTGCTGTCGCTCGGCTATGTCGTGCACGGCATCAAGCGGCGCTCGTCGTCGTTCAACACCGCGCGCGTCGATCACCTGTATCAGGACCCGCATGTCGGCAACGTGCCGTTCCTGATGCATTACGGCGACATGACCGACTCGACCAATCTGATCCGCCTGGTGCAGCAGATCCGGCCGACCGAGATCTACAATCTCGCCGCCCAGAGCCACGTCGCGGTCAGCTTCGAAAGCCCCGAATACACCGCCAACGCCGACGCCATCGGCGTGCTGCGCCTGTTGGAGGCGATCCGCATCCTCGGCATGGAGAAGGAGACGCGGTTCTACCAGGCCTCGACCTCCGAGCTCTACGGCCTCGTGCAGCAGATCCCGCAGAAGGAGACCACGCCGTTCTATCCGCGCTCGCCGTACGGCGTGGCGAAACTCTACGGCTACTGGATCACGGTGAACTACCGCGAGGCCTACGGCATGTTCGCCTCCAACGGCATCCTGTTCAATCACGAGAGCCCGATCCGCGGCGAGACCTTCGTCACCCGCAAGATCACCCGCGGCGTCGCCCGCATCGAGGTCGGGCTCGAGGACACGCTCTATCTCGGCAATCTCGAGGCCAAGCGCGACTGGGGCCATGCCAAGGATTATGTCGAGGGCATGCACATGATCCTGCAGGCGGACAAGCCCGACGACTTCGTGCTCGCCACCGGCGAGACGCGCTCGGTGCGCGAGATGGTCGAGCTCTCGTTCGCGCAAGTCGGCCGCCGCATCGAATGGCGCGGCAAGGGCGTGGATGAGACCGGCATCGATGCCAGGAGCGGCAAGACCGTGGTGCGGATCGATCCCACCTACTTCCGTCCCACCGAGGTCGATCTCCTCATCGGCGATGCCAGCAAGGCCCGCGACACGCTCGGCTGGACACCGAAGCGGACCTTTGCCGAGCTCGTCGAGGAGATGGTGGCAAGCGATCTGACGGAGGCACGACAGGAAGCCGCCCATGGCAAACGTACGGTTTGAGCTGACGGGCAAGAGCGTCTACGTCGCCGGCCATCGCGGCATGGTCGGCAGTGCGCTTGTGCGGGAGGACGTCAGGCTCGTCACCGTGGACCGGCGCGAGGTCGATCTCTGCGACCAGGCCGCGGTGTTCGACTGGTTCGCGAAGGTGCGGCCGCAGGTGATCTTCCTCGCCGCCGCCAAGGTCGGCGGCATCCTCGCCAACGACACGCTGCGCGCCGAGTTCATCTACGACAACATCGCGATCGCGGCCAACGTGATCCACGCCGCGCATCTGAACGGCGCCGAGAAGCTGATGTTCCTGGGCTCTTCCTGCATCTATCCGAAGCTCGCCAGCCAGCCGCTGCGCGAGGACTCCATGCTGACCGGACCGCTGGAGCCGACCAACGAGCCCTATGCCATTGCCAAGATCGCCGGCATCAAGATGGCGGAGGCCTATCGCAGCCAGTATCGATGTGACTTCATCAGCGTGATGCCGACCAATCTCTACGGCCCCGGCGACAATTATCATCCCGAATACAGCCACGTGGTCGCCGCCCTGATCCGGCGCTTTCACGAGGCGAAGATCGCGGACGCGAACACCGTCGCGGTCTGGGGCACCGGCACGCCGCGCCGCGAATTCCTCTATGTCGACGACATGGCCGATGCCTGCGTGCACC
>NZ_LUUB01000020.1 GCF_001641635.1 Bradyrhizobium centrolobii | reverse complement strand
GCATCGCCTTGCGGCTCAGCCGCTTGCGAAGCACGACCGATTCCGATGCATCAACCCCATGCAATTGAAAAATATACTTCGACGTATCCATCCCAATGCGGATAATCTGGCTCACGGACGGCTCCTGCGAATGAGTTTCTGACAACCTCATTCTGGCACACTGATGCCGTAGGGGGCCGTCCACACCATCAACCACAGAATGTTGTTTGGCGAAGACTCGTGGTTGCCAGCTCGCGCCACAACTCCACCCTGGGGTTATGGGTCCCGGCCTTCGCCGGGACGACAGTGGAGGGCTGGGAGACGGCGCCAATCTCCTTCACGTCGTCCCGGACAAGCGCAGCGCAGATCCGGGACCCATAGCCACAGAGAGTGGTTTGGCGAAGACTCGTGGTTACCAGCCTCGCGCCACGACTTCTCCCTGGGGTTATGGGCTTTCGCCGGGACGACGGCTGAGTGTGGGGCGGCGTCTTCGAACTCCTAACGTCCTGGCATTCGCCAGGACGGCACTAACCTCTCGCCGCCCGGTCCTTCTCGTTCTGCGCCATGATGCTCTCGCGCGCCTTGGTCCAGTCGTCGTCGCTCCAGTCGCGGAGCTGATAGAAATTGCCGCCCATCGCGAGCGCCTGGGCGCCGTCCATGGCGATGGTCTCGCCGCTGATCCAGTCGCAGCCACCCGAGATCAGGAACACCGCGAGGTTCTGCAATTCCTCCATGGTGCCGACGCGACCCATCGGGTTCATCGCCTTGGTGCGCGCGCCGGCTTCGTCGCCGGGCTTGATGCGCTTGCTCATGCCTTCGGTCGGGATCTCGCCTGGCGCGATCGTGTTGAGGCGGATGCCGTATCTGCCCCATTCGGTCGCAAGCGACATCGTCATGGCGTGGATCGCGGACTTGCTCATCGCCGACGGCACGACATAGGGCGAGCCGTTGCGTACCCAGGTCACGGTGATCGAGACGACGTTGCCGGGCTGCTTCGCCGCGATCCAGCGCTTGCCGACCGCATGCGTCACGTAGAACGTGCCGTGCATGACGATGTTGGCGACGGCATCAAAGCCGCGCGGCGAGAGCTCTTCGGTGCGCGAGATGAAATTGCCGGCGGCGTTGTTGATGAGATCGGTCAGCGGCGCCTCGCGAAAGATGTTCTCGACCATCTCCTCGACCGCGAGCGCGTTGCGGATGTCGACGCCGTGGCTGGTGACGCGGCCGCCATACTGATCCATCAGCTCGGTGGCGGTCTCGTCGCAGACGATCTTGCGCCGCCCACAGATGTGCACTTCGGCTCCGAGCTGGAGGAAGCGCGCTGCCATCGACTTGCCGAGTCCGGTCCCGCCGCCGGTCACGAGGATGCGCCGTCCGGCCAGAAGATTTTCCTTGAACATGGCTGTTTCCCTCGTAGGCATTGTCAGTTAATTGGTCGATTGACTAAATCGGGCCGCCAGCTTCCTGTAAAGCGGCACCGAACAAGAACAGGGGAGAATTGATTCATGGAAGAGCGCGTCTCGATCTCGATCTCGGAAGGCGTTGCCGATGTTCGCCTGGTGCGCGCGGACAAGATGAACGCGCTGGATCAGGCCATGTTCGAGGCGCTGGTCGCCGCAACCGAGCGTCTTTCCAACGAAAAAGGTGTGCGCGTAGTGGTGCTGTCCGGCGAGGGCCGCGCCTTCTGTGCCGGTCTCGACATGGGACGTTTTGCTGCCATGAAGGAGAAGGGCGGCAACGGAATTCCGGGTGGCGAAAATCGCGACCTCACGGTACGCACGCACGGGAAGGCGAACTTTCCGCAGCAGGCGGTTTGGGGCTGGCGGCAGCTTCCGGTTCCGGTGATCGCGGCGGTCCATGGCGTCGCCTTCGGCGGCGGCTTCCAACTCGCGCTCGGCGCGGACATGCGCTTCCTCTCAGCCGATGCGCGAATGTCGGTCATGGAGATCAAGTGGGGCCTCGTGCCCGATATGGCGGGCACGCCGATCCTGGCTAGCCTCGTGCGCGACGACATCCTGCGCGATCTCACCTATACGGGCCGCATCTTCTCCGCGCAGGAGGCGATGACTTACGGCCTCGCCACGCGCATCTGCGATGATCCGCGCGCGGCCGCGCTCGAAGTTGCGCGCGAGATCGCCGGCAAGAGCCCCGATGCGATCCGCGCGGCGAAGCGCCTGCTGAATAATCTGTCGGTCGATCCCGGTCCGGCGCTGCTCGCCGAGTCCGTCGAGCAGCAGAAGCTGATCGGCAGTGCGAACCAGACCGAAGCGGTCCGTGCCAATCTGGAAAAGCGCGCGCCGAAGTTTGCGGATTAATGCTCCTTCCGTCATGGCCTGGCTTGTTGTGCGGACCGGGGACATGGGTAACACCGTTCGGAGACATGGGTAACACATTCATTTTGCATCACCTCGAAGATCGATGGATGCGATTTGATGGGCTCCGAAGTAGACGCCGAACTGACCATCCGTGGCGAGTGGCCTGATGGCCAGAAGCTCGCCCCGGAAGGCCTCCGGAACGCGCCAGCGCTGCTTGCCGAAGCGTAAGTTGGCCTTGAGCTGACTGGCCCTGCGCACGATTGCTCCTTCCTCGTACTCGGGCTCGGGCAGCTTGCTTGGCAATGAACGGGAGCTTGGCCGATACCGGTTCGCCGGGACGTCGTAGTCCAATGATTGGTGGGGCCGCTCGGTATTGTAGACGTGCCGCCAGCGGTCGAATGCCTTCTGCAAGTCGCGCGTGGTTCTGAACGTTGTCATGGACAGGACTTCGGTCTTCAGCGTGCGGTGGAAGCGCTCATTCTTTCCCTTGGTCTGAGGATGATAGGGGCGGGCATAGATGACGTCGACGCCCAGCTTGAGCAGCCAGACACGAAGTTTGGTCCATCGAACTTCGGAGCACGTGCCCCAGGGCACACCGTTATCGACCAGGAACGCATTGGGCAGGCCGTAGCGGCGAAACGTCCGTTCGAGATGCTGCTGGACCGTCTCACTTTGCTCGTTGGTGCAGGCCTGCAGGCACAAGGCATAACGGGAATGGTCGTCAACCATGGTGAGCGGGTGACACATCTGCCGGTCGCCCAGAGGGAAGCGTCCCTTGAAGTCCATCTGCCAGACGTCGTTAGGAGCCGGGTGTTCGAAGCGGATGTATTGCGCCGGCTGTGCAGGCGGCGGGACGCGCTCATGCCGGGCTAGAATCGCGTGGACCGTCGAGGCCGCAGGCACGCTCTTCTGCCGATCCTCCAGGCGACGGCGAATCTTGCGGGCGCCCCATGTCGGATGCGCGTCTCGTACCTCCAAGACGGCCGCTTCGATCGCCTCCGCGCTTCGCGCCGGAGAGACATGCGGCCGCCGCGACTGGTCCTGAGCCCAATCCTTCTCGACGGCCTCTGCCGCGGTCGCCCTAGCCAGCCACTTGTACGCGGTCCTCGGACTGATCCCGAAGCGACGGCACAGCTCCCGCCGGTTCACGTCCGCCTGCCGGAACAATCGAACGAACTCTTTCCTCTGGTCCATGAGTGACACCTCGCGCCACGGCATGTCGGCCCTCCCAAGCC
>NZ_LUUB01000019.1 GCF_001641635.1 Bradyrhizobium centrolobii | reverse complement strand
GGCTTGGGAGGGCCGACATGCCGTGGCGCGAGGTGTCACTCATGGACCAGAGGAAAGAGTTCGTTCGATTGTTCCGGCAGGCGGACGTGAACCGGCGGGAGCTGTGCCGTCGCTTCGGGATCAGTCCGAGGACCGCGTACAAGTGGCTGGCTAGGGCGACCGCGGCAGAGGCCGTCGAGAAGGATTGGGCTCAGGACCAGTCGCGGCGGCCGCATGTCTCTCCGGCGCGAAGCGCGGAGGCGATCGAAGCGGCCGTCTTGGAGGTACGAGACGCGCATCCGACATGGGGCGCCCGCAAGATTCGCCGTCGCCTGGAGGATCGGCAGAAGAGCGTGCCTGCGGCCTCGACGGTCCACGCGATTCTAGCCCGGCATGAGCGCGTCCCGCCGCCTGCACAGCCGGCGCAATACATCCGCTTCGAACACCCGGCTCCTAACGACGTCTGGCAGATGGACTTCAAGGGACGCTTCCCTCTGGGCGACCGGCAGATGTGTCACCCGCTCACCATGGTTGACGACCATTCCCGTTATGCCTTGTGCCTGCAGGCCTGCACCAACGAGCAAAGTGAGACGGTCCAGCAGCATCTCGAACGGACGTTTCGCCGCTACGGCCTGCCCAATGCGTTCCTGGTCGATAACGGTGTGCCCTGGGGCACGTGCTCCGAAGTTCGATGGACCAAACTTCGTGTCTGGCTGCTCAAGCTGGGCGTCGACGTCATCTATGCCCGCCCCTATCATCCTCAGACCAAGGGAAAGAATGAGCGCTTCCACCGCACGCTGAAGACCGAAGTCCTGTCCATGACAACGTTCAGAACCACGCGCGACTTGCAGAAGGCATTCGACCGCTGGCGGCACGTCTACAATACCGAGCGGCCCCACCAATCATTGGACTACGACGTCCCGGCGAACCGGTATCGGCCAAGCTCCCGTTCATTGCCAAGCAAGCTGCCCGAGCCCGAGTACGAGGAAGGAGCAATCGTGCGCAGGGCCAGTCAGCTCAAGGCCAACTTACGCTTCGGCAAGCAGCGCTGGCGCGTTCCGGAGGCCTTCCGGGGCGAGCTTCTGGCCATCAGGCCACTCGCCACGGATGGTCAGTTCGGCGTCTACTTCGGAGCCCATCAAATCGCATCCATCGATCTTCGAGGTGATGCAAAATGAATGTGTTACCCATGTCTCCGAACGGTGTTACCCATGTCCCCGGTCCGCACATCAAGCCGGGCGATGACAGTTGGGGTGAGGTGAGGCCGGCAACGATGGATGGGGATACAGCATGATCGACCACATCTCCGTCGGCGTCAGCGATCTCGAACGCTCGGCAAAATTCTACGAAGCGACGCTCGCGGCCCTCGGGCTCGCGCGTCTCGTCACGCGGCCCGGGACCGTCGGCTTCGGCAAGTCCTACCCGGAATTCTGGATCAACCTGCGCGAGGGCATGCCGCGCGTTCCGCTGGAGAGCGGCGTGCACATCTGCCTCCGCGCGAAGGCAACGGCTGAGGTCGATGCCTTTCATGCGGCGGCACTTGCGGCGGGCGGCGCATCCGACGGCGCGCCGGGCATCCGCCCGCACGACCGGGTGCGCTACTACGCGGCGTTCGTCGTCGATCCCGACGGCAACCGGATCGAGGCGGTGACGTTTCCGACGGAGTAGGGTCGCTAGAGCCTGCGCGCCACTTCCGGCGCGAGATTCTTCTCGGCCTCGGCGACCTGCGCAGCGGCCGCCTTCAGCTTCGGCAAAATCTCCTCGACGCGGTCGGCCTTGAGGATGTCGACCTTGAGGCCGTCGCGGATGAACTGCGTCTGACGCATGTGCGACAGCAGTGAGAACAGCGGCTCCCAGAAGTCGTCGATATTGGCGAGCAGCACGGGTTTTGCGTGACGGCCGAGCTGCTTCCAGGTCAACTGCTCGACGAGCTCTTCCAGCGTGCCGACGCCGCCCGGCAGTGCCACAAAGGCGTCGGAGCGTTCGAACATCAGCCGCTTGCGCTCGTGCATGTCGGGAGTGACGATCATCTCCTGCACGCGCGTCAGCGCGTTCTCGCGCATCCGCAGGAAGTCAGGGATGATGCCGGTGACAGTGCCGCCGTGATCGAGCACGGAGGTCGCGACCGCGCCCATGAGGCCGAGCGAACCGCCGCCATAGACGAGGCGGACGCTGTTCTCGGCGAGGGCCCTGCCGAACGCCTTGGCGCCTTCGATGAAGCGGGGATTGGTTCCAGGGCCGGAGCCGCAATAGACACAGACAGTTTTAATCGTGCTCATTGGTGCCATGATGCATTGCAGCGAAAGGGCGTCAAGTCCAATCGGTGATTCGCTACCCCCGAAAATCTACCGGTAAATGACGACAAACAATGAAAGAATCAGTTCCTAGCGGGATGCGCGGGCGCCCGGAAACCTCTATATGACGAGCGAAAATCGCAAATCTCAACGGGCGCGCATCCGGCGGGCCTCCAGGCTTCTCGATGGATCACCCTCATTCGCCCCACGGCGCCGAAGCGCCCGATCCGGCCGCCCAAACGCCGGAGCGGGCCACCCTGATGGGGACGCTCGCACATCTGTGGCCTTATATCTGGCCGAGCGACCGTTTCGACCTGAAGATGCGGGTGGTCTGGTCGATGGTGCTGCTGCTCGTGGCCAAGCTGATCACGCTGGCGGTGCCGTTCAGCTTCAAATGGGCAACCGATGCACTGACCGGCGCCAACACGGCACCGGTACAGCCTGACAACTGGCACCTCTGGGTGATCGCCTCGCCGCTGCTGCTGACGGCGAGCTACGGCGTGATGCGCATCCTGATGGCGGTGCTGACGCAGTGGCGCGATGGCATCTTCGCGCGCGTCGCCATGCATGCGGTGCGCAAGCTCGCCACCATCACCTTCGTCCACATGCACGAATTGTCGCTGCGTTTTCACCTCGAGCGCAAGACCGGCGGCTTGACGCGCGTGCTCGAGCGCGGCCGCGAGGGCATCGAGGTCATCGTGCGCATGGTGATCCTGCAGCTGATCCCGACCATCGTCGAGGTCTCGCTGCTGATGGCCGTGCTGTTCTGGCAATTTGACTGGCGCTACGTGGCCGCAACCTTGATCACCGTCGCGGTCTACATGTACTACACCTACATCGCGACCGAGTGGCGGATCGGCATCCGCCGCAAGATGAACGATTCCGACACCGAGGCGAACACCAAGGCGATCGACTCGCTGCTCAACTACGAGACAGTGAAATATTTCGGTGCCGAGACGCGCGAGGCGCAGCGCTACGACCGCTCGGTCGCGCGCTACGAGGAGGCGAGCATCCACACCTATACCTCGCTCGCCGTTCTCAACACCGGCCAGGCCATCATCTTCACGCTGGGGCTCACCGCGACCATGCTGATGTGCGCCATCGGCGTGCGCAACGGGCACAACACGGTCGGCGATTTCGTGCTGGTCAACGCGATGATGATCCAGCTCTACCAGCCCCTGAATTTCATGGGCATGGTCTATCGCGAGATCAAGCAGGCGATCATCGACATCGAGAAGATGTTTGGCGTGTTGGGACGCGAGGCCGAGATCAAGGACGCGCCGGACGCGAGGCCGCTGGTGGTCTCTTCAGGCACCGTGCGTTTCGAGGACGTGCGTTTCGCCTATGAGGCGGCGCGGCCGATCCTGAAGGGCATCAGCTTCGAGGTGCCGGCCGGCAAGACGGTCGCGATCGTCGGCCCGTCCGGCGCCGGCAAGTCGACCATCTCGCGCCTCCTGTTCCGCCTCTACGACGTCTCCGGCGGAAAGATCCTCATCGACGGCCAGGACATTCGCGACGTCACGCAGGGCTCGCTGCGCGCCTCGATCGGCATGGTGCCGCAGGACACCGTGCTGTTCAACGACACCATCCGCTACAACATCCGCTATGGTCGCTGGGACGCCAGTGATGCCGAGGTCGAGCAGGCGGCGCGGCTCGCGCAGATCGATCATTTCATCCGCATGGCGCCAAAGGGCTACGAGACCCAGGTCGGCGAGCGCGGCCTAAAACTGTCCGGCGGCGAGAAGCAGCGCGTGGCGATCGCGCGCACCGTGTTGAAGGCGCCGCCGATCCTGGTGCTGGACGAGGCGACCTCGGCGCTCGACACCCATACCGAGCACGAGATCCAAGGCGCGCTCGATCGCGTCGCCAAGAACCGTACCTCGCTCGTGATCGCGCACCGGCTCTCCACCATCGTCGGCGCCGACGAGATCATCGTGCTGGACCAGGGCCGGATCGCCGAGCGCGGCACCCACGCGAACCTGCTCGCGCTGGGCGGCCTCTACGCCGGCATGTGGAACAGGCAGCGCGAGGCCGAGGCGGCGCGCGAGAAACTCGCGAGGATGGGCGAGAGCAGCGAGGCGCCCAACCGGGAGCCGCCGCCGGTCGAGGACATCCTGACGACGCCTGCGGCCGCGGAGTGACCTTGTCTCTGGTCCCAACTCTGGCCTAAACAAGTCCGGCGCGCGCGGCGACGTACGCGCCATCAACCCCTCAGCGGCAGATAGCGATGTCCATTCTCGATTCGATCCAGCGTCAGATCCCGCCGATCCACAAGGAAGGCTACCCCTTCATCGGCGGCTTTGCGCTGGCAAGCCTCGTCCTGTTCTGGCTGTGGTCGCCGCTCGGATGGATCGGCACAATCCTCACGGTGTGGTGCGCGCTGTTCTTCCGCGACCCCGTGCGCGTGACGCCGGTGCGTGAGGGGCTCGTGGTGTCCCCGGCCGACGGGCGGGTGTCGATGATCACCATGGCGCTGCCGCCGGCCGAGCTCGGGCTCGGCGACCGCCCGTTGCCGCGGGTCTCGATCTTCATGAGCGTGTTCAACTGCCACGTGAACCGCAGCCCGATGGCGGGCCGGGTGGACCGCATCGCCTACCGGCCCGGCCTGTTCATCAATGCGGAGCTCGACAAGGCGAGCGAGGACAATGAGCGTAATTCGCTGGTGATCTCGACGCCCACGGCACGGATCGGCGTGATCCAGATCGCAGGCCTCGTCGCCAAGCGCATCGTCTGCTTCGTCAAGGAAGGGCAGGCGATCGGGGCCGGCGAGCGCTTCGGCCTGATCCGTTTCGGCTCGCGGCTCGACGTCTATCTGCCCGTTGGCACCAAGGCGCTGGTCTCGGAGGGCCAGACCGCGATCGCCGGCGAAACGATCCTGGCCGATCTCGCCGCTGACGACCCGAGCCGCGCCTACCGCGCCAGTTAACCATTACATCGGCGAAAGGGCGTTCCGCCGCAATGGCGTAGGGGGAGGCGGCTTGCTATATCTCGCCTTAAGGTGAGGACGAGCCATGACGCCCTATGACTTCAAATATCCGGATGCGCGCCGCCGGCGGTTCCGCCCGATCCCGGTGCGGATGCTGGTGCCCAACGTCATCACGCTGCTGGCGATCTGCGCCGGTCTGACGGCGATCCGCCTGTCGATCGAGGGGCGGATGTCGCTTGCCGTCTATGCGATCGTGTTCGCGGCGGCGCTCGACGGCATCGATGGCCGCATCGCGCGCCTGATCAAGGGCCAGTCGAAATTCGGCGCCGAGCTCGACAGTCTCGCCGACTTCGTCAATTTCGGCGTGGCGCCCGGCCTGATGCTGTATTTCTGGCAGTTGCACGAGCTCGGCAATGCCGGCTGGATCGCCGCCATGGTGTTCGCGATCTCCATGTGCCTGCGCCTCGCGCGTTTCAATGCCACGATCGACGATCCCAACAAGCCGGCCTTCGCCGCCAATTTCTTCACCGGCGTGCCGGCGCCTGCCGGCGCAATCACTGTGCTGCTGCCGATCTATGTGGCGTTCCTGGAGCTCGGGCGCTGGCCCGCGGCGGTGACGGCCGCCTATACGCTGCTGATCGCCTTCCTGATGGTGTCGCGCCTGCCGGTGTTCTCCGGCAAGACCATGCGCATGCGCGTGCCGCCGGAGCTGGTTCTGCCGGCGTTCGTTGCGGTGATCTTCTTCATCGCGCTGCTGATCAGCTATCCCTGGCACGTGCTCTCGGCCGGCAC
The DNA here is from genome assembly GCF_001641635.1 of Bradyrhizobium centrolobii. GTDB lineage: Bacteria > Pseudomonadota > Alphaproteobacteria > Rhizobiales > Xanthobacteraceae > Bradyrhizobium > Bradyrhizobium centrolobii. Next base: position 11,953 of record NZ_LUUB01000019.1, on the reverse strand, counting down.
GGCGCTGTATCTCTTGAGCCTGCCGCTCGGCTACAAATCGTACCGCGATCAGGCCCGCGCCGCGGCGGCCGCGGCGCCAGCGTCCGGCGAGGTCGCGCAGCCGCAATCGCCGTCGGCGCTCACGGCAAACGTGCCGGAGCAGGCGCACGACGATAGGCCCGAACGGCTGCACTGAGAGGTTACCCGCAGATATCTGCCATGAAGGCCAGCGAGTTGGGTTGCAGCCCGATCTCGGCTATATCGCATTGTGCCGGCGGCATCGCGCCAACAGCGGCCGCCAATCTGGGAGAGAACGCCGTGACGAATTCCGCGACCGGGCCGCTGCCCGCTTCCGTCCTCGAAGCGCTGGGCCGCTATGACACCCCGACGATCTGCAACGCCATGGAGATCGTGGCGCCGGAGCGCCGGCTGATCGGCTACACCACGAAGCAGTTGGTTTGCCCGTTTCCCGACCTGCCGCCGATCGTCGGCTATGCCCGCACTGTTGCGATCCGCTCCGTCCTGAAATCCTCCCTCCCGGCGGAAGAGCAGGCCAAGCGTCGTATCGAATATTACGAGTATGTCGGCACCGGCCACGGTCCGCGCATCTCGGTGATCCAGGACATTGACGGTCCCGACGTCGGCTACGGCGCGTTCTGGGGCGAGGTGCAGAGCAACGTGCACAAGGCGCTCGGCTGCCTCGGCGTCGTCACCGACGGCTCGATCCGCGACATCCCGCAATGGGCACCGGGCTTCCAGGCGCTGGCCGGCTCGATCGGCCCGTCGCATGCCTGGGTGCATGCGGAGAGCTTTGGCGGCGAGGTGCGTGTCGCCGGCATGACCGTGAAGTCCGACGACCTGATCCACGCCGACCAGCACGGCGCCATCGTGATCCCGCTCGACGTCGCCGCAAAGCTGCCGGAGGCCGCCGAGCTCTGCGGCCGCCGCGAGACGCCGATCCTGGAGATCGCCCGCAGCCCCGACTTCTCGCTGGAGAAGCTGAAGGCCGCACTGAAGCGTTCGGCGGAGATCCACTAGGAGATCAAGACGACATTTCCGCGAGGGCGGTATCCACCTCTCCCGGAGGGAGAGGTGGCGCCGCAGGCGCGGGTGAGGGGTTTCGGTCTCGCGTGGATACCTCGACCCCTCACCCGAATTGCTTCGCTATTCGACCTCTCCCTCCGGGAGAGGTGAGAGGCAGGATGCGACGATGCCCTGCAGGTGCCGCGCCTTAAGCGATGCGCTTTTCGTTTAGATTTTTTCTAAATCGGTCAGGTTGCACATAGAGACAACCGTGTGTCGCTGTCGTTTGGCAGCCTTATCCAGTTGATCCCGTTGGCGAAGCTGGCCGGAAACATTCGGCAATATTCGATCCTCCCATGTCGAATGTTAGATCGATTCTAGCTGAGGCATATTGTCTCAACAACGCTGTGCAGTTTATTGCCGTCACTGAGCCGAGCAAGCGGCTCACGGGCGAGAATTTGTACGGCTGAAAATCCTGGATTCAGACAGGCGAGTCCGCCGACGTTTGGCGTTGGCGGAGAGCGATGTCGGCTGGCTGAGGGGCACGTGCTGGACTTCGATGGCGAACAACTCGGGTGACGATCGCGACGCGGATGCTGCTCAGACCGCTGCGCGGTCACCGCGCACTGTGACCAGCCGCGAGCTCCTGGGAGGAGAAAGGCTGCTGGTCATCCAGCATGAAGAGGAGGTCTATCGGCTGCAGCTCACGGCTGCCGGCAAGCTTATTCTAACGAAATAGCGGGCGGGGTCGGGAATTCCCGCGCGTAACGGAAATCAAAACAACAGGTCACGTTTTCAGCCAGCCACCTCTGCGACAGCGGAGGAAGCCAGCCACAGAACAGATCTCGAAAGTGGTCTTGGCTCGAACCCAAAGGGATTGGCGATGGTTGGAAGGATTCACCTGTTTGCGTCTTGGCGCGTGGCGCCGTCATGCAGCGGACAGCGGGGCGTCGGGTTCAAAGCGGAAGCAAGAATGCCCGCATACGCGGGCTGCGCCGCGCGCGCCATCGCATTGGCGGCGATGCTCGCGACGGCCGCCACCGCGGCCTCGGCCGAAGAATCAATTTTCGCTTTCGTCTACACGACCGACCTGTTGCCGCAGGGCAAGTCCGAGGTCGAGCAATGGATGACGTGGCGGCATCAGAAGAACGGCGGAACCTACGATCAGATCGAGGGGCGGACCGAGTACGAGTACGGCCTCGCCAGCAATCTGCAGGGCGCGGTCTATCTCAACTACGCCTGGACGCAGGCCTATCACAATGGTCCCTTCAATGCGACGACTCCGCCCGAGCAGTTTGCGGACTACGCCGCGGGCGCGGATGATTTCTTCAACGCCAAGCGCTTCACCGGCGTGTCGGGCGAACTGATCTACCGCATCCTCAGTCCCTACACGGACGGCATCGGCCTTGCGCTCTACACCGAGCCGACCATCGGCAAGAACTTCTTCGAGCTGGAAAACAAGGTCATCGTGCAGAAGAACTTCCTCGACGACCTGCTGACTGTTGCGGTGAACTTCACCTATGCGCCGGAATACCGGAACGTCCCCAGCGACGACAATCCGGCCGTCTTCAATTGGCAGGAGGAGACCGACGTCAATGTCGGGCTCGGCGTCTCCTACCGATTCATCGAGAATTGGTCTGCCGGCTTCGAGTTTCTGAACGAGCGTGAGTACAACAGCTTCGATTTCAGTCATCTCTCGAACAGCGGCTACTATCTCGGCCCCACTATCCATTTCGGCGGCGAACGCTTCTTCTTCACGGCGACCGCGCTCTGGCAAATGCCCTGGGCGACCGTCCATACCGATACGATACCCGGCGCACTGGTGAATCATCTTGTGCTCGACAACGACTTCGAGCGCTTCCGCTTCCGGTTCAAGGCCGGCTACACGTTCTGAGGTGATGTGATGAAAGCAAGTCATTGGGTGTGGCTCCCGGTTGCCGCGATCAGCACCTCGGCCTATGCCACGACCTATTTCAGCGTCGAGCAGGCGCAGCGGGCGATCTTCCCCGGCGCCTCGTTCACGAGCACGGGCAAGCCGAACATCTGGCGAACGTCCAATGGCGGCTATTTCGTTGTCGAGCGCGTGGTGGGCAAGCACGAATACATCACCGTCGCGATCGGCGTTAATCCGAACGGCACGGTCAAGCAGATCGAGATCATGGACTACCGGGAGTCCTATGGTTACGAGGTGCGCGACGCGTCGTGGCGCGCGCAGTTCGTCGGCAAGAGCGCGAGCTCGCCGCTGGAGCTCGGTGCCGACATCAAGAACATCAGCGGTGCAACCCTGTCGTCGAAGCACATCACTGACGGCGTGAAGCGGGTCCTGCAAGGCCTGAAGGGGTAACGGATGAGGCGCGCGCGCCCGCTGCTGGGGACTTTCGTCGAGGTCGAGGCCAATGGTCTTGCCGACCCGGTGCTGGAACGGGCTCTCGCGCACGCATTCGAGGCGATCGAGCGCGTCCACAGACTGATGAGCTTTCACGATCCGCGGAGCGACGTAGGACGTCTCAATCGTCAAGCCGTATCCGTGCCGGTGGTCGTCGATCCCTGGACCGTGAAGGTGCTGCGCAAGGCGCGTAGCCTGTACGAGGCGACCGACGGCTTGTTCGACTGCGCTGTCGGCTATGAGGCGATGCAGCGCGGGTTGTTGCCGTCGCAGGATCTCGACCATATCGAGCGGGGGACATTCTCGGCGGTTGAATTCGTCTCCGACAGGGCAATCAAATTATCGGCCAGGATCGCCATCGACCTGGGCGGCATCGCCAAGGGTTTCGCGGTCGATCGCGCCATTGCTGTGTTGCGCGCGCATGGCGTGCGCGAGGCGTTGGTCAATGCCGGTGGCGACATGCGGGTGATCGGCGAAACGCCGCAGCCCGTCTATATTCGTCGTCCTGGCGACGAGCGGCACATCGTCCAGGCCGGTCTCTTGCGCAACGCTGCGATCGCAACCTCGGCCGCCGCGGCAACCCTCCGTAAGGGCAACGCGCAGGGATCGATACCGACACATCAAATCCCGGCACAGGTTCAAGGTCAGAATCATGACCCGCATGCCGCCTACTCTGTGGTTGCACCGACTTGTCTAATCGCTGACGGTATGACGAAGGTTCTGGTGCAGGTCGCGGATCCAAGGGCCAGTTATTTTGCGAAGTTGGGCGTTACGGCATTTGTGACCTCTGCGGATGGCGTAACCGGTAGGGCGGCCTGAACCATGCGCCTTGGATTCTGGCAGAAGATCGCAGTCTTTTCGACTGTCACTACAGTGGGCATTTCGGGTCTGTTCTGGTGGCTGTTGCATGACGTTGTGGGCGAGGAGTGGAGTGACAGCGCACGCATTCTGCTGACCGTGCATGGCATTTCCTCCTACGCCCTATTGGTGGTGGTCGGCTCGCTACTGCCACTTCACGTTCGGTCAGGATGGCGCCGTGGACGAAACATCGCCACCGGCGTCCTCGTGACTGCGACAATCGTCATTCTGAGTGCAACTGCGCTTGTGCTCTATTATGGAGGCGAGGAGGCGCAGACCGCCGCGAGATGGGTTCATTTGGCAATTGGTTTCGGTTGCATGGCGTCGTTTCCCGCACACGCCTTCCTAAAGACCAGAGCAGACGATTCGGAAGTGCAGTTGACCATCGGCGAAGACAAGAGCCGCCTCACCACTCAGTCTGATGAGCAATCCGAGACGCTCAGCCTCGAAAACCCTGGCTAAGTGCCGGGAGCTAGCGGCCCCTCGGGCCGGCCGATTATGGTTAGCAAAGTGTTGAGATTCGTTTCGCCGGACCGCGAAGCCGGCGTCCGCTCAGCACGCTCGCGCCCGCGCGCCGCACTGGCTCAACTTAACCTTTACGCGTCTTTAATGGCGGCCAATTAGGGTTTCTGATGCGGTTCGGGGTTGGGCCGTGCCATCGGCCAGGACGGCCGTTGTTGCGTACGTGTTGGAGTCTCCCATGGATATCATGACGGGCGCCGGGCTCGTGGCAGGCACGATCGTCATCGCGACGATGATGCTGCTGGGTGGCGACCTCCACATGTTCATCTCCGAGCATGCGATCATCATCATCTTCGGTGGCTCGATCTCCGCCACCATGATCCGGTTTCCGCTCAGCGCGCTCCTCCACGGCCTGCCGCTCGGCGCCAAGTTCGCCTTCACGATGAGCCGCCTGTCGGCGCACGATCTCGTCGACGAGCTCGCCCGCATCGCCGAGATCGCCCGCAAGCAGGGCCCGGTCGGCCTTGAAAAGGTCGAGACCGACGAGCCGTTCCTCGCCAAGGGCATCCGCTACGTCGCCGACGGCTACGACCTCGACTTCATCCGCGACAATCTCGAGCGCGACCGCGACAACTTCCTCATGCACCTCGACGAGGGCAGCAAGATCTACCGCGCCATCGGCGACTGCGCCCCGGCCTTCGGCATGGTCGGCACCCTGATCGGCATGGTGCAGATGTTCGCCAACATGACCGACCCCTCCAAGCTCGGCCCGTTCATGGCGACCGCGCTGCTGGCGACGCTCTACGGCGCGCTGGTCGCCAACCTGTTCTGTCTGCCGATCGCCGACAAGCTGCACGGCAAGCTGCTCGACGAGGAGACCAACCGCACGCTGATCATCGACGGCATCCTGATGATCCGCGACTCCAAGAGCCCGACCCTCGTGCGCGAAATGCTGCTGGCCTACCTGCCGGAGAAACATCGCCACGCCGAGGGCGAGCCGTTGCCGGCCTAAAGATCGCACGCCGGGACCGTAAGACATGGCCAAGAAGAAGCGCGGCGATGCACATGGAGGCGGTCACGGCTGGTTCGTGACCTTCGCCGACCTGATGGGCCTGATGATGAGCTTCTTCGTGATGCTCGTCGCGTTCTCGACGCAGGACGCCAACAAGCTGAAGATCGTCGCCGGCTCCATGCGTGACGCCTTCGGCATCCAGAGCGAGGCGCGCTATGCCGGCATCGTCGAATCCGACGGTCTGCCGACACGCCCGCGGCTGAAGAACGTCGACCACATCCAGCCGGAAGACGCCTCCAACACGCCGACGCCGGACCAGGACGATCGCAACCGAACCTCGGGTGCCAAGACCAAGATCGATCGTGACTTCGCGCTTGCCGCGGCCTCGCTCCGCCAGGCCTTGCAGGACATGCCGGAACTGACCGAGATGTCCAAGCACATCATGTTCGAGGAGACCAGGCAGGGCCTCAATCTCGAGATCGTCGACCAGGACGGCCGTTCGATGTTTCCGGACGGCTCGAAGGTTCCCTACGATCGCACGCGCCGTCTGATCGAGAAGCTCGCGATCCCGCTCAAATCGACTCCCTTGCGCGTCTCCATCGCCGGACACACCGCTGCCGGATTCGTGCCGACGCGCAGCGACTACGGCGCCTTCGATCTTTCGGCCGATCGTGCCAACGCCGTGCGCCAGATCCTCGAACGCGAGGGCCTGCCGCCGTCGCACATCTTCGCGGTCTCGGGCAAGGCGGACACCCAGCCGTTGTTTCCGGACGACCCGTCGCTGGCCGCCAACCGGCGCGTGACGATCACCCTCATGCGCGAAGATCCGCCGCTGCCGCCGAATCTGAAGCCGTAAATCCCTTGCGCTACCATTTTACCTGAGGCATCTCGTCGCGCCGGCGATGAACGTGGCTACACCTTTACAGCGTCCGCCTCGGTGCCTGCTATGTTGTGCCAATTGACAGGCGCGCCGGAAGCGTCAAAAGGCGCCGGATCAATTTCAGGGAAGAAGCGTTTTCCACCCTCATGACGGCGAGCATCACATCGACCGAGGCCCAGGAAGGGCAGGTCACCTCGGGTTTTTGGGCCCTCACGCTCGGCAGCATCGGCGTCGTCTTCGGCGATATTGGCACCTCACCGCTCTACGCATTCCACGAGGCGGTCAGCGGTGCGGCTCACGGCCAGCCGGTCTCGCGGGTCATCGTGCTCGGCGTGCTCTCGCTGATCCTGTGGGCGCTGCTGATTGTCGTCACCGCCAAATATGTGCTGCTGCTGCTGCGCGCCGACAACAACGGGGAGGGAGGCACGCTCTCGCTGATGGCGCTCGGCCAGCGCGCGCTGGGGCGGCGAAGCTGGTTCCTGCTCGCGCTTGGCGTCGTCGGCGCGTCCATGTTCATCGGCGATTCCATGATCACGCCGGCGATCTCGGTGCTGTCGGCGGTCGAAGGTCTCAAGCTCGCGACGCCTGCTTTCGAGCACTATGTCGTTCCGCTCACCGTCTTCATCCTCGTGGTGCTGTTCGCGGTGCAGAGCAAGGGTACCGCACTGGTGGCCTCCGCGTTCGGACCGGTCATGGTGGTGTGGTTCAGCTGCATCGCGCTGATGGGCCTCGTTCACATCGCCGACGATCCGTCGGTGCTGGCTGCGATCAATCCCTATTACGCGCTGCAATTCCTGCTCTCGCATGGCACGATCGGCCTGGTGACGCTCGGCGCCGTCTTCCTGGCGGTGACCGGCGGTGAGGCGCTCTATGCCGATCTCGGCCATTTCGGCCGCAAGCCGATCCAGTCGGCTTGGATGTTCTTCGTGCTGCCCTCGCTCCTGATCAACTATTTCGGGCAGGGCGCGCTGGTGCTGTCCGATCCGAGCGCGATCGAGCACTCGTTCTATCGCATGGTGCCCGAGCATCTGGTGCTGCCGCTGGTCGGACTTGCGACGGCGGCGACCGTGATCGCGAGCCAGGCGGTGATCACCGGTGCCTATTCGCTGGTCTATCAGGCGGTGCAGCTCGGCCTCTTGCCGCGCTTCGAGGTGCGGTACACCTCCGAGAGCCACGCTGGCCAGATCTATCTGCCGCGGGTGAACCGGCTGCTCCTGATCGGCGTGATGCTGCTGGTGCTGTTGTTCCGCACCCCCAGCGGCCTTGCCTCGGCCTATGGCATCGCAGTCTCCACCACCATGGTCGCCGACGGCATCATGGGCTTCATCGTGATCTGGAAATTGTGGAACTGGCGCGCCGCGACCGCCGCAGCAGTGATCCTGCCCTTCGTCGTGGTCGACATGACCTTCTTCAGCGCCAATCTCTTGAAGCTGCTCGAAGGCGCCTGGGTGCCGCTGCTGTTCGGCGCGGCCATGGCCGGGACGATCTGGACCTGGCGCCGGGGCACGGGAATTCTGCTTCAGAAGACCCGACGCATCGAGGTGCCGCTGGACGACCTGATCCGGAGCCTGGAGAAGCGGCCGCCGCACATCGTCAAGGGCACCGCGGTGTTCCTGACCAGCGATCCCGCCTTCGTGCCAACCGCGCTGCTGCACAACCTCAAGCACAACAAGGTGCTGCACGAGCATAACGTGATCCTCACCATCGAGACCGCGCATACGCCGCGGGTCGAACTTGCGGAGCGGTTCCGCATGGAGAAGGTCAGTGACAAGTTCTCCAAGGTCCGGTTGCGCTTCGGCTTCATGGAGCAGCCGAACGTCCCGCGCGCGCTCGCGATCGCGCGCAAGCAGGGCTGGCAGTTCGACATCATGTCGACCTCGTTCTTCGTCTCGCGCCGGTCGCTGAAAGCCTCTGCGCAGTCGGGCATGCCGCTCTGGCAGGACCACCTCTTCATTGCGCTGAGCCGGTCGGCCAACGACGCTACCGACTATTTCCAGATTCCCACCGGCCGGGTGGTTGAAGTCGGCACGCAGGTCACTATTTGAACGCGATCGTCGGACATATGCGATTTTTGCATGCCAAGGGCCCAAAATCGGGCTAGGCTATGCCAGCAACGCAGGACTATAAGCCGCGCGCTCTCTCTTCCGCCATTGTGCAGTGAGCATTTTTAGAGGCCACCAGTCTCTCCCATGACCAGTGACGTAGCAGTTCCCGCCCCGGAAACGGCGGCGGCCAATGGGCATGGCGAGGCCCACACCACCGCCGGTTTCGGCGCGCTGACGCTTGGCAGCATCGGCGTCGTCTATGGCGACATCGGCACCAGCCCGCTCTACGCGTTTCGCGAGGCGGTGACGGTGGCCGCGGGCGCGGAAGGGGCGCCCACGACGGCCGCCGTGCTCGGCGTGGTCTCGCTGATCCTGTGGGCGCTCATCGTCGTGGTGACGCTCAAATATGTCGTGATCCTGCTCCGCGCCGACAACAATGGCGAGGGCGGCACGCTTGCCCTGATGGCGCTGGCCCAGCGCGCGGTCGGCACGGGTGGGGCGACCATTGTCATGCTCGGCATCATTTCCGGCGCCCTGTTCTACGGCGATGCCGTGATCACGCCGGCAGTCTCGGTGCTGTCGGCCATCGAAGGCATGAAAGACGTCACCCTGACGTTCGAGCCTTACATCGTTCCGCTCACTGTGGTGATCCTGCTCGGTCTGTTCGCCGTGCAATCGCGCGGCACCGCCCGCGTCGCGGCGTTCTTCGGTCCCGTGATGTGCGTCTGGTTCGCGGTGATCGCGATCGCGGCGATTGGTCCGATCATCCAACAGCCGCAGATACTGTTCGCGCTGAACCCGCTCTACGCGGTGTCCTTCATGCTCCACCACGGCATCATCGGCTTCGTCACGCTGGGTGCGGTGTTCCTGGCGGTCACCGGTGCCGAGGCGCTCTATGCCGACCTCGGCCATTTCGGCAAGCGGCCGATCCAGACCGCCTGGCTGTTCATCGTGCTGCCGTCGCTGGCGCTGAACTATCTGGGGCAGGGGGCTCTCGTCCTGGATGACCCCGGGACGATCGTGAGCCCGTTCTTCCAGTTGTTTCCGCAGGGCTGGCTCCGCGGCAGCATGGTCGTGCTTGCCACTCTGGCCACCGTGATCGCGAGCCAGGCGGTCATCACCGGGGCCTATTCGCTGACGCGTCAGGCGATCCAGCTTGGGCTTCTTCCGCGATTTGAAATTCGCCATACGTCTGAGGCGCATTCCGGCCAGATCTTCATCCCGCGCATCAACCAGCTGCTGCTGGTCGCGGTGATGCTGATGGTGCTCTTGTTCCGCTCGTCCAGCGCGCTGGCGTCCGCTTACGGCATCGCCGTCACCGGGACCATGGTGGTCACGGCGATGATGGGTTTCGTCGTGATCTGGAAGGTCTGGAGGTGGTCGCCGCTCGCTGCCGGCGCGCTGATCGCCCCCTTCCTGTTCCTCGACCTGACCTTCCTGACCGCGAACCTGCTCAAGGTGTTCGAGGGCGGCTGGGTGCCGCTGGCGCTCGGCTCGCTCATGATCCTGCTGATGTACACGTGGCGGCGCGGCAGCCGGCTGCTGTTCGAGAAGTCGCGCAAGCTCGAATTCCCGCTCGCCGATCTCGTGGCGATGCTGGAGAAGCGGCCGCCCCAGCGCGTGCCCGGCACCGCCGTGTTCCTGACCAGCGATCCGCTCAGCGCGCCGACCGCGCTCATGCACAGTCTGAAACACTACAAAGTGCTGCATGAGAAGAATGTCATTCTCACCATCGAGACGGCGCAGACCCCGCGCATCGATCCGGCCGAGCGCGTCAGGCTGGAGCAGATCAGCCCGACCTTCTCCAAGGTGACGCTCAAGTTCGGCTTCATGGAATCGCCCAACGTGCCGAAGGCGCTGGCGATCGCCCGCAAGCTCGGCTGGCAGTTCGACATCATGTCGACCTCGTTCTTCCTGTCGCGCCGGGCGCTCAAGCCCGCTGCCCATTCCGGCATGCCGCGCTGGCAGGACCGGCTGTTCATCTCGCTAAGCCGCTCGGCCAACGACGCCACCGACTATTTCCAGATCCCCAGCGGCCGCGTGGTCGAGGTCGGAACGCAGGTGACGATCTAGCCCCACCGCTGTCATCGCCCGGCTTGATGTGCGGACCGGGGACATGGGTAACACCGTTCGGAGACATGGGTAACACATTCATTTTGCATCACCTCGAAGATCGATGGATGCGATTTGATGGGCTCCGAAGTAGACGCCGAACTGACCATCCGTGGCGAGTGGCCTGATGGCCAGAAGCTCGCCCCGGAAGGCCTCCGGAACGCGCCAGCGCTGCTTGCCGAAGCGTAAGTTGGCCTTGAGCTGACTGGCCCTGCGCACGATTGCTCCTTCCTCGTACTCGGGCTCGGGCAGCTTGCTTGGCAATGAACGGGAGCTTGGCCGATACCGGTTCGCCGGGACGTCGTAGTCCAATGATTGGTGGGGCCGCTCGGTATTGTAGACGTGCCGCCAGCGGTCGAATGCCTTCTGCAAGTCGCGCGTGGTTCTGAACGTTGTCATGGACAGGACTTCGGTCTTCAGCGTGCGGTGGAAGCGCTCATTCTTTCCCTTGGTCTGAGGATGATAGGGGCGGGCATAGATGACGTCGACGCCCAGCTTGAGCAGCCAGACACGAAGTTTGGTCCATCGAACTTCGGAGCACGTGCCCCAGGGCACACCGTTATCGACCAGGAACGCATTGGGCAGGCCGTAGCGGCGAAACGTCCGTTCGAGATGCTGCTGGACCGTCTCACTTTGCTCGTTGGTGCAGGCCTGCAGGCACAAGGCATAACGGGAATGGTCGTCAACCATGGTGAGCGGGTGACACATCTGCCGGTCGCCCAGAGGGAAGCGTCCCTTGAAGTCCATCTGCCAGACGTCGTTAGGAGCCGGGTGTTCGAAGCGGATGTATTGCGCCGGCTGTGCAGGCGGCGGGACGCGCTCATGCCGGGCTAGAATCGCGTGGACCGTCGAGGCCGCAGGCACGCTCTTCTGCCGATCCTCCAGGCGACGGCGAATCTTGCGGGCGCCCCATGTCGGATGCGCGTCTCGTACCTCCAAGACGGCCGCTTCGATCGCCTCCGCGCTTCGCGCCGGAGAGACATGCGGCCGCCGCGACTGGTCCTGAGCCCAATCCTTCTCGACGGCCTCTGCCGCGGTCGCCCTAGCCAGCCACTTGTACGCGGTCCTCGGACTGATCCCGAAGCGACGGCACAGCTCCCGCCGGTTCACGTCCGCCTGCCGGAACAATCGAACGAACTCTTTCCTCTGGTCCATGAGTGACACCTCGCGCCACGGCATGTCGGCCCTCCCAAGCC
>NZ_LUUB01000018.1 GCF_001641635.1 Bradyrhizobium centrolobii | reverse complement strand
TGTTGCGCGGCACATAGGGCTTCGCCAATTGCGGCGCGATCAGCTTGGCCGTGTGCCCCAGCTTGCCAAGCAGGTGGTGGGCTGCCCCGCAGGCCTCGATCACCACCACCGTCGGCGGCAGCTTGGCAAAAAACGCCAGCATCGCCTTGCGGCTCAGCCGCTTGCGAAGCACGACCGATTCCGATGCATCAACCCCATGCAATTGAAAAATATACTTCGACGTATCCATCCCAATGCGGATAATCTGGCTCACGGACGGCTCCCTTGTCTGAGATTTCGACAACCTCATTCTGGCACACTGATGCCGTAGGGGGCCGTCCACACCATCAACCACAAGATTGAGTTCTGCGATGACTCGTGGTGGGAGCTCTTCGTAACCGCAAAATCCTGTGGTTATGGGTCCCCGCCTTCGCGGGGACGACGGCAGTGAATGCGTTGGCGGCTTGCCTCTAGCCGACGTTCCACCAAGCTTCGCCCCTCACGACAGCACCTTCACTCCGCCGAACGACGTCACTCGGCCCTGCTTCAGCATAACGATCTGCGTGGCGAGCTGGCGCAGTTCGGCGACGTCGTGACTGACATAGACCATCGGCACATTGGCCTCGTCGCGCAGCCGCACCAGGTAGGGCAGGATCTCGAGCTTGCGGCCCTCGTCGAGTGCGCCGAGTGGCTCGTCGAGCAACAGAAGCCGCGGCTTGGACAAGAGCGCGCGTCCGAGCGCGACGCGCTGGCGTTCGCCGCCAGAGAGTTTTCCCGGGCGACGGTCGAGCAGGGCGCCGATGTCGAGCAGGTCGATAATGCGTTTATGCTGCGCAGAATCGGGCGCAAGGCGGTTCATCCGCCGGCCGTAGTCCAGATTCTGCGCGACGTCGAGATGCGGAAACAACCGCGCGTCCTGGAAGACGTAGCCGATACGGCGGCGATAGGTCGGGACATGGATGCGGGCCGCGGTGTCGTCGACGACATCACCGTCGATCACGATGGTGCCGCGGTCGGGACGCAGCAGTCCCGCGATCATGTTGACGAGCGAGCTCTTGCCGGCGCCGGAGGCGCCGAACAGGCCAGTGACGCGGCCCTCGCTGGTGAAGGATGCGTGCAGCGAGAAGTCACCGAGCTGTTTTTCGACGTCGACGCGCAGCATGGTCAGTTTCCATGCAGCCGGGCGGTCGCGCGCCGGGCGAACCACTCGGCTGCGATCAGCGCGCCGAGCGCGAGCACGATCGAGATGATGACGAGCCGGCCTGCCGCAGCATCGCCATCGGGCATCTGGATCAGCGAATAGATCGCCGAGGAAATCGTCTGGGTCTCGCCGGGAATGTTGGAGACGAAGGTGATGGTCGCGCCGAATTCGCCGATCGCCTTGGCAAAGCCAAGCACCATGCCGGCGAGCACGCCGGGCAGCGCGAGCGGCAGCGTGACCGTGAAAAAGATTTTCCAGGGCGCGGCGCCCAGCGTCTCGGCGGCCTGTTCGAGCCGGCGGTCGATCGCCTCAATCGACAGCCGCATCGGGCGCACCAGGAGCGGAAACGACATCACGCCGCAGGCAAGCGCCGCGCCGGTCCACCGGAAGGCGAAGACGATGCCGAGATAGTCGGCGAGAAAGCCGCCGACGAGGCCGCGGCGGCCGAAGGTGAGGAGCAAGAGATAGCCGGTAACGACCGGCGGCAGCACCAGCGGCAGGTGCACCAGCGCATCGATGACCGACTTGCCCCAGAAGTCGCGGCGGGCGAGCAGCCATGCCAGCCCCATGCCGAACGGCGTCGCCACCAGCGTTGCTATGACGGCGACCCTGAGCGAGAGCAGGATCGCCGTCCATTCGGCAGGCGAGATCTCGAACATCAAGTCGCAAACATCAGGTCGTGGGGCTGATCAGGAACTTGAAGCCGTATTTCTCCAGAATGGCCTTGGCCGCCGACGTGCGCAGGAAGGCGAGATAGTCGTTGGTCTCCGGCTTCGCCGTCGTGGTCGCCGCGACCGGATAGATGATCGCCGGATGCGAATCCGCCGGGAAGGTGCCGACGATCTTGACGCCGGGCTCGACCTTGGCGTCCGTCGAATAGACGATGCCGAGCGCCGCTTCGTCGCGCGCGACCAGCGTCAACGCCGCGCGCACGCTCTCGGCCATGGCGAATTTCGGCTCCGCGGCCTGCCAGGCGCCGAGTTTCTCCAGCGCCGCCTTGGCGTATTTGCCGACCGGCACCGACTTCACGTCGCCGGTCGCGATCTTGCCGTCGCCGGCAAGCTTGGCGAGGTCGAAGCCTTGCGCGATGGTGACGTTGTCGATCTTGGAGTCCTTCGGCGCGATCAGCACGATGCTGTTGCCGAGCAGGTTGACGCGGGTCGACTCGTTCATGGTCTTTTTGTTGGTCGCGTAATCCATCCAGTCGGTGTCGGCGGAGACGAACACGTCGGCCGGTGCGCCCTGCTCGATCTGCTTGGCGAGCACCGAGCTCGCGGCGTAGCTGACGCTGAACTTGACGCCGGTCTTGGCGGTGTAGGCGGCATCGACCTCGTCCAGCGCGTTCTTCATCGAGGCGGCGGCGAACACGGTGATGGGCTTGTCCTCGGCGGCGGCGGGCGAAAGGCTCGCGCCCGCGAGAATCACGAAGGCGGTGAAAAGTCCGGCAATACGAAACATGGATAGCGCTCCGTGCGAGCCCGTGCGTGCATATGCACGCGCAGATCTGGCGTTGGGTGGGTCAGGTGCGCGACGGACGGAAGCGCTGTTCCGCTTGGCCCTGTAACGACTTACGGTCGACAGGGATATCGCACTGCAAACATAGCAGGCCGAGGCTTTAGGTCAAAGGCGACCGTTTGTCTAACGGACCAGGCCTATTCCAACGGCAGGATCGCGATCGAGATCGAATTGTCCTTGGCCCCGCTGACCTGGAGCACGACGGGCTGCGCCGACAGCTCGTATTTCATGGTCTTGCGGAGGCCCTCGCAATCGGTCGCGCCGCTGAAGGCCGCGGGCTTGAGGAAATGCCCGTCCTGCATCACGTCAACCCAGGCGCCGGCCGACAGGCTGATCGTGTAGAGCCCCGCCTTCACGGTCTTGAAGCTCGCAAAGCCCGCAAACGTGCCATCCTTGGGCGCGCGCTCCGGCGGCGTCGGCAGCTTGGCATCCGCGGGCGCCACGAGGCCCAACGTGATGGCCGATGACGGTAGGGCCGCCTGTTCGCTTCCCGATGCGAGCTTGGCGCGGTCCGGCGCCGTGAGCGCGGCGCGCTCGCGATGTATCGGCCACTTGAACTTGTCGCAGCCGCTCGGCTCTTCGGCAGCCAGAGCGGAGGTCGCGCCGAGCGAGAGTGCGGCGAGGAAAGCGAGGACGCGCATGTCGAATCTCATCGTTGGCCACGCGTATGATGCGGGCTTGCGGCGGGCGTGTTGAAGAACGGGATGCGCATCCCGAGATGCCGCCTGCTTACGGCATAGCGACAGCCCGATCTTAGCCCATTCCAGGGGATAGCGGCCAGCCGGCTGACGAACTTGTTACGGCCTGGTGTCGGGCGCGTGCAGCACGGCTTTGCAGGCGGCCGGCATCTGCGCCAGCGTCATCGGCGGCTTCGGCTTTGGCGGCTCCGGCGGCGGCTTCGGGTGCAGCACCGCATCAGAGAACCAGTAGGCGAGATCGGAGGGATTGCAGCCTTCGTCCTCGGACTGCGACGGCTGTCCCTCGCATTCGCTGGCGCCCGCCGGACAGCGCATGCGGATGTGGAAGTGATAGTCGTGGCCCCACCACGGCCGGATCTTCGACAGCCAGGAGCGGTCGCCCTTGGCCTCGCGACAGAGCGCCTTCTTGATCGCGGCATTGACGAAGATGCGTTGCACGGCCGGTTCCTGTGCCGCGTCGCGCAGCACCAGCACATGGCCGGGCGTGAAAACTCTCGGATCGATATCGAGCCGGTCTTCGCGCACCATCATCACCGCCGACTTCTCCTCGCGCTCCTCGCGCGACAGGCGATGATCCGGCATCGGCGTCAGCCAGATGTCGGCATCCAATCCGACCTGATGGCTGGCATGGCCTGACAATGCGGGGCCGCCGCGCGGCTGGCCGATGTCGCCGACCAGGATGCCGGGCCAGCCGGCGTCCTTGTGCGCTTTCGCTGCGAGCCGCTCGATCAGCGCAATCATGTTCGGGTGGCCCCAGTTGCGATTCCGCGACAGCCGCATCACCTGCCAATTGTCGCCGTTGAGCGGCATTTGCGCGGCGCCCCCGATGCAGCCCTTGGCGTAGGAGCCGATCACGCGCGCAGGCCCCTTTGAAGGCAACAGTTTTCGCGCGAACAGCTCCTTGGCGCCGATCTTGGGATCGTTGGGATTGGCGAGCGGCGGCAGCGGCTTCGGGTTGACGCTGCCCCTGTCCTGGGCCAGCGCGGTGCCGGCGGCCAGGAATGTCATGAAAAGCAGGAGAGGGGCGATGCGGCGGGGACTCATGCTGACGTCCTTATAGCCGAACGCCGCGTCGGGGTTAAGAATCTGCCTCTCGGCCCGGCACAACCTCACAGTGTCTTTACAGCCGCTGCCTCACCGCAACATCGCCTCGGCGGCCCGGCATGGCTGTGTGAGACTGCATCCCGCGCATGTCGCGACTTTGTTCGCGCTGGTCCGGTGCGAGGGCGCGCGCAACACGACGATTCGCATTTCCAACGAGGGCTGGCAGGTCGTCGAAAATTGCAGTCCGCAGGGGCCGCTTCTTAACGCCACGATAACCCTATCCTGCATTGACCAAAATTCGTGCGTTGGAGGAGAAGCAGCTTCGTTCTGCATGCAATCGGCTGCAGCTTCGGAACTGTTGCATGGAGAGGGCGCGCTTTTGCATCGTCCCGCCCTTTGATTGCGACGGCGGGATGGGCCTGGCGCGTCGGACGCCGCGGCGGCGCCTCGGAAACAGGCAGAGACGTCGAGCCCCGCGGTCGCGGGGGATGTGCGTCCGTCGGCGAAGGCGACGAACATTACTGTTTCTTCAGACACTTGGCCGAAGACTTGCGGCCGCTGGGCGCGAGTAAGGCGTGTGAAGTTGAGTTTGGGGTCTCGAAAAGCAAAAAAACGAAAGCGGTCGGCCTGGGCAACCGCGCGCTCGCGTATGCCTGAGGCGAAGACCGCAACTGCGCAAAGCTCCTCCGTCGAAATCGACGAACTCATGCGCAGCCGCGCGGAGGCGGAGGCTGCGATCGCGGACGCGCGCAGGTCGCACGAGCGCCTTCGCCAGGCCATCGATATCCTGCCGCAGGGCATCGTGTTTCTCGACGCCGAAGGCCGCTACGTCCTCTGGAACAGGAAATACGCCGAGATCTACAGCAAGACCGCCGATCTGTTCGCAGAAGGCGCGCGCCTCGAAGACACGCTGCGTATCGGCGTCGCGCGCGGCGACTATCCGGAAGCGATCGGCCACGAAGACGAGTGGATCGCCGAGCGGCTGCAAAAACTCTATCAGCCGGGCGCACGCCACGAGCAGAAGCTGGCGGATGGCCGCGTCGTCCTGATCGAGGAGCGGCTGACCGATGACGGCGGCGTCGTCGGCCTGCGCGTCGACATCACCGAATTGAAGCAGCGTGAGGCTTCATTCCGGCTGCTGTTCGACGGCAATCCCGTCCCCATGATCGTCTGTGCGCTGGACGACGAGCGCATCCTCGGCGTCAACGATGCCGCGGTCGCGCATTATGGCTACAGCCGTGCCGAGTTCGAGAGGCTGACGATCCGGTCCTTGCAGGCGTTCGACAACGAGCCGCCCTGGACCACCGATCGCTCCAGCGAGGAGCAGGCCGCGCGCACCTGGAAGCACGTCAAGGCCGACGGCGCCCTGATCGATCTCGCGATCTACTCCCGCGAGCTGACCTATGCCGAGCGGCCCGCGGTGCTGCTCGCGCTGATGGACATCACCGAACGCAAGCGCGCCGAGGCCCGGCTTGCGTTCATGGCCCAGCATGACGGGCTGACCGGCCTGCCGAACCGCAACCTGCTGCGCCAGCAGATCGACGAGATGCTCCTGCACATGCGCCGCAGCGCCGAGAAGGTCGCGGTGCTGATGCTGGGGCTCGACAATTTCAAGGCGGTTAACGACACGCTGGGTCATGCGATCGGCGACAAGCTGCTGCGCGGTGTCGCCAAGCGGTTGCGCTCGACCTTGCGCGAGGAGGACGCGCTGGCACGGCTGAATTCGGACGAGTTCGCGATCGTGCAGAGCGGGCTGACGCGTCCCGAGGACGCGGTGATGCTCGCCAAGCGTCTGCTCGAAGCCATTGCCGATCCCTATCTGCTCGAAGGTCATTCCGTGGTGATCGGCGCTTCGATCGGCATCGCGATGGCACCCGGCGACGGCGATGACTCGGAGAAGCTGCTCAAGAGCGCCGACATGGCGCTGTCGCGCGCCAAGAGCGATGCCCGCGGCACCTTCGCGTTCTTCGAGGCCGCACTTGATGCGAAAGCGCAGAGCCGCCGCAAGATCGAGGTCGAGCTGCGCGACGCGATCCAGAACGATGTGCTGCGGCCCTTCTATCAGGCGTTGGTCGATCTCTCCAGCGGGCGCATCACCGGCTTCGAGGCGCTGGTGCGCTGGCCGCATCCGGAGCGCGGCATGGTCTCGCCGGCCGAGTTCATTCCGGTCGCCGAGGACACCGGGCTGATCAATCCGCTCGGCGGATTGATGCTGCGCCGCGCCTGCCTCGACGCCGTAACCTGGCCGGACGACGTCCGTGTCGCCGTCAACCTGTCGCCGCTCCAGTTCCGCAGCGGAAATCTGCTCTCGATCGTGACGGACGCCCTGAAGCATTCCGGCCTGCCGCCGCGGCGGCTCGAGCTCGAGATCACCGAGACGCTGCTGCTCGAGAAGAGCGCGCAGGTGCTGGCGACGCTCCACGCGCTGCGCGCGCTCGGCGTGCGCATCTCGATGGACGACTTCGGCACCGGCTATTCGAGCCTCAGCTATCTGCGCAGCTTCCCCTTCGACAAGATCAAGATCGACCAGTCCTTCGTGCGCGATCTCGGTGCCAATCGCGAGGCGCAAGCGATCATCCGCTCGATCGTCAGCCTCGGCAAAGGCTTAGGGGTCACCATCACCGCCGAGGGCGTTGAGACCGAGGCCGAGCTGAGCTGCCTCCGGGCCGAAGGCTGTGATGAGGGGCAGGGCTTCCTGTTCAGCAAGGCCCGCCCGAACGCCGAGATCATCAGCCTGCTGGCGGCGCAGCGCGGCATCGATGGCGATACCGCGCTGGTAGCCTAGCGTTTCTAGGCTGAAGCCGGCTTACGTAGGCAACTCTGGCTTTTCGCCTTTTGACCCCGCGCGGACCATCGATTGATGGTTCGGTTGATCCTGCCGCAAAGATGCAGCCGCCCCAGCGTCGTGCCCAGAACTGGTCTTTCAAGGCTGAGGCGGCCCCGTCGAGCAGGCGTTTGACCTCGACGGGCGATCGCGCACGCGTTGCGGCCTGCCATTCGGTTCGCGGGCGACCATGCTTTTGCGGCGAGACATGAGCTGCCTCGGGGTGTGGGCTGCGGCACCATCGTGCCAGCAGGGCCGGAAGGGCCATGCTGCGTCGATCAGACCAACAACGTGTCTGAATGATGCGTCGGCGTCGATGCCCCAATTTGCGGCATGCTCTCGATTGCGCCGAACAGACCATGCGCCTCGCCGTCGATGCCGTCGGTGAAGTAGAGGGTGTTCGGGCTGCCGTCGTTGCCGCTGCCCCCGAACGTCAGGGCCCAGAGACCTCCCGGCGTGTGTCCCGAACCGGCGGAGATCGGGATCGTGCCGACCAACTGGTGGTTCTGGGGATCGAAAGCGTTGATTTCGCTGTGCAGGAAGCTGAAATTGCCCACCAGAAGGTCGCCGCTGAACTGGCCGAAATTGTCCGGAGCTTTAACGACGCCCCACGGAGCGGCGAGAGGAGTGTGAGGGCCGCCGAGCAGCACTCCATGCGGCTCAAGTTTGCCGCTCTCGCTGAAAATGGCCACCGCCCCGTCGCCTTCGTCGGCCACTATCTGCGCCGCACGCCCGGAAGGCGCGTAGGTCACATACACTTCGCCGCCGATGTCCGTCACATTGAAGGGGACAAGTCCCCGGGCCGCGATCTGGCCCGGGGTCCGAAACGCATGATCGCCTAGGTCGACCGGGTCGAAGCTACTGTTGAAGACGTCGACGGTCCCGGCGCTGTCGTTGGCGGCGTAGAGCATCGTATGAGCCTCGTTGATTGCCAATCCGGTATAGACGGCGCCCGGCGTCGTCACTTCGACGGACGCGGTTGTCCCGAGGCCGGAGTTCCAGCCGGAGATCGTCCCGTTGAGATCGGCGAAGATGAAGCGGGCACTCGCGTCGTCGTCTAGGATGAAAGACGAGGCGTTCGTATTGGAGACCTGTCCCGTGGGGCCCTGGGGTCCGGTCGCGGTGGTTGGGATGCTCACAGTGAGAACCGCGGGAGAGACATCGGTGCTGTCGGTCACCGGGTAGACGGTGGCCACATTGGTGTGCTGGTCCGAGATCCAGAAGGGGCTGCCGGGGAGAAACGAAACGCCCCAAGGGTTCACCAAATTCGGATCGGTTACCGTGGCGAGCCCGGCGATGTCCGAGACCAGGTCCGTCTGAACATAGATGGCCGCATCGGTGGCGTCGGCGGACGTCGGGTGAGATTGGAACGGCGCTTTCATGATTGTTCCTCCATGATGCAACGACTGACTGAGAGGGTCGAGCAGCTGTCTTTCATCCGAGAACATTGGAAACCATGCCGCCTGGCGGATTCAGGCGGAAGCGATGAAGTCGTCAGCTCCAAGCAAAGGGCTTCGGTGCTTGATTGCAGAGGCAAAATGATGGGCGGCAATCACCGGCCAAGTGCCCCGAAGGTTGCTATTGCTCGCCCTGTATTTCCACAGGAGCCATTTGCAGCGAGCCGACCTGCGGTCCACTGCAGCCACCAATTAGTGGCTCGTCAGTATTGAAGTAACTGATGAATGTTATCGCTGCCGTCACCGCAGTAACAGCAGCATGTATGCCCTAATCATACTAATAGCCGCTCGCAGCATTCAATGCGTTCGAGGAACGCTCGCGGGAAATCATTGGGCAGGTCGCGGGCGCAATGTTGCCTGTTGGCCCTAGCCGACTCGCTCGAACGATCTCACGATGTCCGCTCCCCGGGGCAGAGCAGACATGGCATGCATTCGCGGCCAACCGCATCTATGAGCACACGCTCGAGTCCAAATCGCGCGGGCCGCTAGGCGGCGTCACGCAGGCCCGCAAGGAAGGTGTCGACGCTTCTCATGAGCGCCGCGCCATGCTGGTCGGGCTCACCAGACGCGCCGGCGGAGACCGCATTGTCGGCGTGATGGCGGCGACCGCGTTGTTGCTGCTGATTGCTCTCGTCATTGCCCTTGGCTGGCGCGGCCGGCTGCCCCGCGCGCGCAGGGCTTGGAGCTGCGAGTGGATTGGAGCGTAATGAAATTGGGCTGGCCGCAATGTCGGTGCGCTCCCTCTCCCGCTTGCGGGGGAGGGCTGGGGTGGGGGTGTCGTCGCAATCGATACTCCCTGTATGGAGAGAGCCCCCACCCGGCGCTTCGCGCCGACCTCCCCCGCAAGCGGGAGAGGTGAACTTCGTTCCCGGCTTGCACTGATTCAACCAAGACTCATCGCTTATGGGTCGGCGCCGGCGAGGATCATCCTGCCGACATCCTCAAAATGCGTGTCGCGGGCCTGGAGCTGCTGGGCGATCGCGTGCATGTCGCGAAACCGCCGCTCGAACGGATTGCTGCGGAACACGGCGGTTGCGCCCGCCATGTGATAGGCGGTGTCGACCACCCTGGCCGCCTGATGGATGGTCCAGGTGGACGCGAGTCGGACCGAGGTGCGGTGTGCGCTGCTGAACTCGCCGGTCGCGCTGAGATCGCGCCACATCGCGTTCGCCGTCGCGTAGAGATAGGCGCGCGCGGCGCGAAAGTCGCCCTCGGTGCGGCCGATCAGGCCCTGGACGGCCTGGTTGTCGCGCATGGCGCTCGCTGCGAGCGATTGGTGTTTTGCGCGCGCAAGCGCGATCGCAGCATCCAGCGTGGCGCGCGCGACCCCGAGCGAGACCGCGGCGAAGCCGAGGCTGAACGCGCTGCCGGTGCCGAGCCTGTAGAGCGGGCCCGGCTCGCGCAGCGCCTGCGGAACGTCACGGAACGCCGTGTAACGCTCGGGGATAAAGAGGTCCGTGACCTCATAGGAATCGGTGCCGGTACCGGCAAGTCCGATCGCTTGCCAGACGTCATGCAGCGTTGCGCTCGCGACGGGAAACAGGATGGTGCGCACCTCCGGCGAGCCGTCGGCATTCTTGCGCGGCGTCCCGTCGGCACTGAGGATGCGGACATGCGCCCCCAGCCAGCTCGCCTGCCGCGAGCCCGAGGCAAAATCCCAGCGCGCGGTGACGCGATAGCCGCCCTCGACCGCGCGCGCCTCATGCGCGATCGCGCCCCAGGCGAGGATGCCCGGCGGCGTGTTGAAGATCTCGTGCGCGGTGTCGTGGTCGAGCGCCGCCGCGATCATTGCGCAGACGCTGCACTGGCCGAGACACCAGGCGGTCGAGGCATCCGCCTTCGCGATCTCCTCCAGCATCTGCATGAAGGCTTCCGGCGCGGCCTCGGTGCCGCCGAGGCTCTGCGGCAGCAGCGCGCGATAGAGCCCGTTCTCGATCAGCGCGCCAGTGACGGCCGGCGTCAGCCGTCGCGTCCGCTCGATCTCATCCGCCTCGCGCGCAAGCAGCGGCGCGATGGCGCGGGCACGTTCGACCAGACCAACCCCGGGAGTAACGTTCATGTTCGCGCTTCCTCGCCCATTCTGTCGTGAGCTGTAAGGTGCGCGATGGTGGTCTATTTGGCTGACAGGATCAAGGCTGTGCCGCCGTCATCCCCCATTGCGCAAGTGCGCAATGGGGGCGCGCGACAAGTGGCGCGCCCCCTGGTCGTTGCAGCATCGTAGCCCGGATGGAGCGCAGCGAAATCCGGGGTCCTAGCTTCAGCGAATGCAATCATCCCGGATTACGCTCCGCTCCATCCGGGCTACGGCGCTGGCCCGGCGTGGTTCTGCGCTTACGGGACAGAAGCGGACATCAGCCGGCAGACGACCCCCGCCGAATCCGTCGAAAATGACCCATCTCGGACGTTGCTCACGTGATTATCAGAGGGACGTCCGGAGCAAGTCTCGTCTGGTGAACCGCATGTTTATTGGAACGTGCCCCATGCCCGTTCTGTCGCCCACCAGAGCAGTCTGCCACCGACCACAATGAGAACACCCAGCGCGATCCATTCGGCAAGCCCTGTAGAAGCGCCAACCGTACCAAGGACAAGCACGGGCAGGATCAGGGCGAGATAATAGGGGCCGGTGTAACGGCAATGCGTGCGCCCGCAGCGCTGCGCATTGAGGATGCAAGCCATGCCCATCCAGGTAAGGGAAATAATCCAAATAGTGGTACGAACACCCGTGGGCACGAAGAGACCAGCAATGATCCCAGCTTGCGGTAGCCACCACGCCAGCAGGTTGGCGCGCGTGCTGCCGAGCCAGTCGCGTGAGGCCCGCACAGAGTTTTCGGTCATGATTTCCTTACACCGAACAACAATTGGCAGCTCCGACGCCGCCGGCACGCTCTGCCTGTATCGGCGGGCACGGCACCGAACCATATGAACAGAAGACACAGCAATCACCGTGCTTGGGTCGCAGCCGAGCACCACAGCCGCTGCATTCATAAAAGAACCGGCACGCATCGGTCGGCATAGTTTCCGATTTGGCGGTGGCGCAGTGCGGACAGGTGATGAGGGATTCCAGGATCATGGGATTTCCTAAAGCATGCGCCGATGGCTGACGCTCCCGTAGGTTAACCGAAGATTGTCGATGGCGTCAGCGGCGGCCCCTTCGCCGCGCGGCATACGGTCTACTTGCATCGCTAACCCTTGGGAGCGGACGGATACCCCGCGTTAGTGGTAGCGGTGGTCAGCGCATCGAGGCCAGTCTTCGCGTCATCGAACGTTACGGTTGCGGTCTTATCCTTGTAGGAGACCGCGACGTTGGCCACGCCAGGCACTGCTTCAAGGCTTGCTTTCACCGTGTGAGGACATGCTGCGCAATACATATTCTTAACGGCGAGGGTAACCGTCCTCTCGGCGGCGAACGCAGTCGAAGATCCGGCCAGGCACACGGCGAGCGCAACAGAGTTGAGCAGCAGTTTGTTCATGTGAAACCTTCCGTTCATGAGTTGAGAAGCAATGGTGCGAGCAGATCGAAGCCAATTGCAGCAACGACCAGGACAGTCGCGATCACGAGCATCCCTTTCACCAGCCGGTTCGGCAGGGGCTGGGCGCAAGCCTCGCCGGCGGCGCATGCACATTTCGATGCGCGGTGTACGAGCCAATAACCCGCTCCGAGACAAAGCAGTGTCGCCGCGAGGAAGTAGGGTTGAAACGGCGCAAGCTGAGTGAAGTTGCCGATCCATGCGCCGCTGATCCCAAGGCTGAATAGAGCCACCGGCATAATGCAGCAGGAGGAGGCGGCGAGCGCACCCAGCAAGCCACCTGCCGCCGTGATCGCTTGCCCGCGCCCCGAAGCAGCAGTGAAATGTTCCTTGACCGTCATGCCAGCAACGCTACATCCTGTAGTGACTACAGGATCAAGGGACCTTTCCATGCGGGAGATCACGGGTCCGCCAGCGGACAGGATGACCATCGGCGAGCTGTCACGGCTTACTGGGGTGAACATTGAAACGATTCGGTATTACGAAAAAATCAAGGTGCTCCCAGCCGCCTTGCGCGCCGAAAATGGGCGTCGTGTATACGGTCCGACGGAAAGACGTATTCTCGCGTTCGTGCGACGCTCGCGCGAGCTGGGGTTCTCGCTCGACGAGGTGCGCGCACTCCTGCGGCTTGGCGGTCCCGACAAGGCTTCCTGCCGTGAAGTTCGGGAGATTGCCGCACGCCACCTTGATGATATCCGGGCCAAGATTGGCGACCTCCGAAAGCTGGAGCGCTTGCTGAGGAAAACCGTCGCCCAATGCACCGGCACGACGGCACCCGACTGCCCGGTGCTGGACATTCTCGACGTCCAGGGCTCGAAATAAGCTTTCGTTGTCATGTCTGCTGTTGGCCCTTGGCGACATATTGCGCCGCCGCGCGAGTTCGATCGCGGGGAAAGCGGGCGGAGCCTTCGTCGCGTCACGCCAACGGGTTTATCGGTACACGGCTGGTCAGGCTGGCTCTTTCCGGCCGATCAGACCGAAAACGATCATGATGATGCTGATGCCGCCACGGCACCGGAAACCTCCCCGACCGTTCGCATCAGGGCGACGGGATCGTTGGACCACGGCGTCATGTCGCGCATCGTTCGGGTTCGATTGGCACGGCCGGGATCAATGCGGCGAGAGGTTCGTCATTCCGGGGCGCGCGACTTGTCCGCCGAAGCTCGAAGAGCGAAGGCGGAAGCGCGAGCCCGGAATCCATCGTGCAGCAGGCAAGGCGGGGGAAATGGATTCCGGGCTCGCGCCAAGTGGCGCGCCCCCATTGCGCAATTGCGCAATGGGGAATGACGACAGAGATCAGCTATCTATCTTCAGCGCGGCAATGAAGGCTTCGTGCGGGATGTCGACCGTGCCGAACTTCCGCATCTTCTTCTTGCCTTCCTTCTTCTCCAGAAGCTTGCGCTTACGCGTGATGTTGCCGCCATAGCACTTTGCGGTGACGTCCTTGCACAGTGCGGGCGCGCTGAGTGTGCTCCTGGCCATGCCTGGTTCTGCGCTTACGGGATAGAAGCGGACTTCAACCGGCCGACGGCACCCCGCTGAATCCGTCGAAAATGACCGGCAGCGGTCGTTGATCACGCCGACGAACGGCCACCTCCCCGGCTTCGGCCGAGTTTTGGCATTCACTGGACACCTGCCGTCTCGTGTCTCGCGCAATCTGCGCCCTCATCTCAATCCCAGGGCTCGTGCTTGACCGGCGGCGGCAGCCAGATCCGCTCGTAGACCCTTTGGAGGTCGTGTTCCTTGGCGACTTCCTGCTGAAGAGAAACCTTTGCGTACTTCGCCTCGGTGGGACCGGAAAAGTTGTGCCGATTGATCCTCGGTGCGGAGATCAGACGGGTTACCGAGCCCCCACATCTCGGGCAGCTCTTGAGGGGCGGGTCATTCATCCCGTGCAGCACCTCGTAGACGACCAAGCAGGGCGTGCATTCGTACTGGTAAACCGGCATAGCCTCCTCCTCGACGCCAGGGGAACCCGGTGGCCGGCAACGGTGGCCGGCCCAAACTCAGCAAAGGCGCTGCGCCCGTTCTGATCATGTTGGGTCGGAACGGGCGCTCGTGGCGATCCCGGTCGGCGCCGCACTACGCCGCCTTGAGATTCCAGATGCGCGCCGCGTTCAGGCCAAAAACCTTCGCCTTGATTTCGGGGGTCAGCTTCGGATAGCCGTACCCTTCGACGAGCTGGTCAGGAATCTGGAACTTCCGGAAGGCCTCGATCTGCCACTGCGGGTTTCCCCACAGGCACGAGTCGGTCCCCCACATCACATGGTCCTCGCCGAGACCGCGGAGCAGCGTGCCGAGCACGTGGGCGCACTCGAGCGGTCGGTTCGTCACCGTCGCCGCGAAGGTCGAGCCGATCTCGCAGTACAGGTTGTCGCGATGGGGCTTGAATCCCTTCTTGCCCAATGCCGCCAGCTCCTCATGGTACGGCCACGCCGAGTGGTAGGCGATGAAGTTCAAGTCCCTGAAGTCATCCGCGGCCGCGTCGAGATCCTCCGCATGGGCGTACCGGGCCATGAACTGGCCGAACGGGATGCCCTTGTGGCAGCCAATGTTCTTGACGCCCAGCTTCTGGCACTTCTCCCAGATCGGATATGCCTTCTTCTGATCGTCGAACCACCAGCCGCGGGCCGGGGTCGAGTCGAAAGTGTAGAGCTTCAGCCCCGAGATCTTGTAATTCTCCACGAACATCTGGAGCCGATCGAGCGTCTCTTCGAGGCCCTGGTTGGGGGTCAGGCCACCGCCCAGCATAACGGTGCGGTCTGGCCAGCGCCGTTTGACCTCCGCCTGCTCCTCGATAGGGATCATGTCCTTGCCGCCGTAGTCCTCGCGGAAACCGAATGGATTGAAGATCGCGACGCTCGTGTCGCTCTCCTCGAGAATCAACTTCCCGAAGTTCTCGACCGTCATGTCCTTGGTGCCGTTCGGCAGCCCCATGCTCTTGCCGAGGTCGTCGAGGAGGTTGACAAACCACATCCCCCTCTCGGTGGTGTTCACGCCGGGGATGTAGCCATCTTTCCGCCAGCAGATGTGGGTGTGGGCGTCGACGATGAAGTCCGCCCCCGGCTTCCGGGTGATCATGATCTCCTTGGCCGCGGCCGGTTCAGCCGCTGCAGCTTCCGTAACGTCGAAGAACTGCATGCCGGTAATCTTGTTCACGGCCAGCATGCACGCAGCCAACCCGGACGCCGTCTGGAAGAAACGCCGCCGCGATAGTCGATTCTTCTCGGCATGTACGTCCGCAAACTCGCGGATCCGCTCCCCCATGTTGCCCGCAAGGAAGAGCGATGTACCTTGCTCCTCAGGGGTCATCGGGCCCTTGGTGATTCGCTTGTAATCTTTGAAATACTCGAAGACATTGAACTCCATCACCGTTCCTCCCTCGGTTAGGGTTATGGTGGCGTCAGAGCAACGCGCGCACCTCCTTTCCTTGAGAATGATGTCAGTCAGCGCCGCTATTTGTTGGATTCCGCGCTTCTGCGCGCAGTCACGGGGACACAAAATCGCGCGCACGGGTGTCAGGATTTATTCGGACACCGGCCATCCAACAAAGCAACAAAAGTGAAAGTATCGCTGTCTCAGTTTTGATCTGAAACTTAAATGGTGCTGGCAAATTCTGTTGCAAGCACAATCATGGCACAAAATTCGCTGCACTACAACGCGCGGCTGCCTATTAGTCGCGTGAGGGGGCGTCGATGGGACTCAATGAATAGTCCAGATCTATCTAGTCTACTCTCCATAGTGTAGCAGCCGCCTACCGCCGTCGCGCCCACCAAGACGGAAGAGACCTGAAGGTGGCAGTTGGCGAAAAGGCGGTTGGAATGACTGCTCCTGGCCCATCGCGTCATTTCGCTGCGATGCGGAAGTTAGTCGCTATCGGGGCATAGGCGACATTGAACGGGGCTTGCCTACAACTGCAACCACGGATTTGCTCGCGGCAGATATTCTGAATGAGCGCACCCCGCTTTTCCTACGCGCCCCAAAGGACCCGGAGCCAGAGGGACCTGGATCAGCCCGAACCGGCGGGTCTGGTTCGAGGACGAGATCATCGCTTGGCAGAAAGCGGTGGACGAGCTTGACCCGACTCGGCGCAGGGGCAAAGGCGTCGCCACGTCGCGAGCCTTGCCCGGTGTCACACCGCGAGCAAGGGATTAAGCTGAGAGCGACACAACTCGGCAACGTCAGCCGTGACTTCCTCAAGATCGTAAGGCTTCTCCCATCGCCGCACATGCCGGAAGCGGTCGGGGATGTTCTCGGCACCGTAGCCAGTCGTGAAAATGAAGAGCTTTCCGACACGCATGAGTTCGTCCGCGATCGGAAAGGCTGAGCATCCGCGCAGATTGATATCGACCACGGCGACATCGAAATCATTGTGCTCGACAGACATCGCGTCGGCGAATTCAGTGACTGGCCCGATCACGTGAGCGCCGAGCGAACGGAGCGCCTTCGCGAGATCATCTCCGAGCAAGAACTCATCTTCAATGATCAAAACGCGGCAGTCCTTGAGGGATGGTTCGCTGTGGTGGGCCATCTATTCCACCTCTCGATATGTCGTTCTGCCTCATTGTGACAAACGCCGGCCGGCGAAAGCGTTCCCCAGCGCGGTTCCTAAGTTGTGCGGCAACGTGTCGTAGTTCCCAGGAACCTCTCGGCGAACGCCCTATTATTGCTTATCAGCGGCTGAGGCTCTGCCCATAGGCGCCGGTGGCTGAGAGACCGATCGCGCTCCCGCCCATGGCGAGGAGAGCAAGATGGATCGGTCCCGCAGCTTCAGCATCTTGAACAAGTTGAGCGCGTTGTGTGGCGAGCAGAACGTTTCCGACCAAGAACAGCGTATCTAAGACCTTGAACATCATGGGCACGACACAACTTTGGCCCGCGCACTCTTGGAACCATTCCTCTGCACGCAAACGCAATTCGTTGCGCACCGTGATCAAATCCTTAGTGAACTAGATCACGCTTGAACCACGGCCTGCCGTTCGGCGGGTCTTTTCGCCCGAAGGCCGTACAGCGCACTGGGAGCGCGGGACTACAGGACACCGAACCGGACCGCAGCGGCAAGGCCGCAGCGCGCGCGGCCCCCAAAACGGATGAAGCTTGCGGCGAGTTAATCTGCCTTACCAGAAAGATATTTGCAGCGGCGCGCGTTCTGCGGTTGACCGTGGTGTTTCTTGGAAGCGTAGTCTCCTCGCCGCACGAGGGGTCTTTAGTTGAGGAAACACTCGGCCCGGAGCCCCCCAGTCCCTCCGGGCCGTTTTCCTTATCCGGATGCGTCTACGTCGCGATCGGGAGCGGCGACAGCTTTGTATGGGACCTCCATGTCGATTTCACGGGACGAATTCAATCCTCTTGCCGCCGTCGTAGACTGGCTCGATGCCTGCCGACGGGGAGACCTGAACGCTCTGCTCGATCTGTATGACGAGCGCGCGGTCATGGAATGCGGCTGCGAGGGTGTGACCTTGACGGGGCGACATTCGATTGCGGCCTATTGGGCACCGAAGCTCGAAAGCAAGCGCGTGCCTGCCTTTAAACTTGACGATGTGGTCCTGACCGGCCACGGGGTTCGGATCGATTACCAGAGCTATGAAGGCAAGCCGGTCCGTTTTTACTTTCGCTTCGATAGCTCCAACAAGATCATCTACACGAGTTGCGGCCCATTGATCGGTCGCGCTGCTAAAATCTCACCCAACTAAAGAAGCCTCGACTTTGCCGGTGACGGTCGGCGACGATGGCGTCGCCCTTCTTCGTCACCGCCTGGTCGAGGCACCGCGCGATATCGGTATCGTCGAAGCCGAAATCACCGGCCAGCGTCACCGCCGTTGTTCCCATCCTGCCGGAATGGTAGCAATTCACCCATGGCCGAAGGCGACCCCATCCGCATCATCCCTCACCGCGGCGTCGACGATGACTGCGGAAGTCTTGAGGTATGGTTCGCAGACGGACGGAAATCGGTCAGGTTCTATTGGGACAACCTTGTCTCACGCCGGTTGAGCGGCAACACGCTCACGCGAGAGCAGGCCATCGAGAAAGCCACGGCGCTGGCGAGGGCTGAGATAGACAAGCTGGACAACCCCGAGTGAGAGCCTCGGCGGGACACAACGGAGGACACGCATTAAGAAATTTCCTATCATTCGGTTCCCACAGGGGGAGAAGGAAGAAGGAGTGCGAGGCTACGATCCGCCGCTCGCAATACCAGAATTCACCGGCGCCAGTTCGTCCTCCCTGCATCGCCAGCCGTCGGCGGCTTTCACGAAGGCGAAGGTCCGCTGAATCCTGAGCCGGCGTGTCACATTGAAGGCCTCTGCGGAGCGCTCCTTGTTGCCGGCTCCCGGCTGCGGACGACCCGTCCTGGCGTCCCAGCAGGTGCCCGTGCAGGTCGAGGCGACGTTGCTGCAGGTGGTGAAGGGGGCCAGCACGACCATCTCGATCTCGCCCGTGACCTGCGCCTCCTGCTCGGTCATCTGGCTGTCGACCGCGAAGACGCGGTTGATCCGGACGAAATTGCCGCACGAATTGGCGGCATGAATTCGCGCGGCGCAGAAGTCGACGGCATCGGTGTCGGGCAGCCGCGCCGCGATCTGCCGGCCGAACACCTTTTTCGCATCGCCCTTGGCGGCAAGGATTTCGTCAGTCCTGCGCTTCAAATAGTCGGCGAGACAGTCTTCGGCCGGCGAAAGCTCCTGGAGCGGCACATTCTCCTTGCCGACGAGATTGCATTTGCGGTCGCGCTCCCTGGTCCAGCGGCCGTATTCGGCAAACGCAAAACGGGCCTCCGTCGGATTCAACTTGTTGATCAGGCTGAGGACCTGGCCGTTGAGCTCCGTCTCGGCAAGGGCCAGTGACGGGTCGGCGCAGATCAGCGCGCCCGCCGCGGTGTTGGCCGCAAGGCAGTCGAAATCGGGATCACGCAGGATGGCGGCGCGCTCCTCGGTCACGTTGAGGAGACAGGCCTTGACCCGGTCGATATCGTCGTAGCGGACCGCGGCCTGGCCGATGATCCCGCAACCGAGGCTGCGCTGGCGGATCCAGATCGCGTTCTCCTCGATGGCCGGCAGGCGATCCGGCAGACGGGACAGCCGTGCCTCGATCGCCGCGCTCAACTTTTCGGCGGCGGCGGCAAGCTCAGCGTCACCGCAAAACAGCTGATTGGCAGGGTCGCGATTTTGCGCGCAGTTGTTCTTCGCGAACAACGGCAGCTTGTCGGCGATGGAGCGGCCGGATTGGCCGACTGCCGGTGCTGCCGGCAACGCCAGCAGCGCAAGCAAAGACAGCACGATGAACCGCATTCCAGTCGCCCCCCAAGCATGGTGCCACCATGCTAGCTTCCCGGAATGCGCGGCGAAATGCCTTTGTGGCGGTGCTGGCCGCGTTCGAGAGCCCAGAATAGAAGCCCGGATGGAGCGAAGCGTAATCCGGGGTCTTCGCGGGCTGGTGCAGGTCCCGGATTTCGCTGCGCTCCATCCGGGCTACAAGCGGCTCAATGCGCCTAGGCGCTGGCGGCGACCAGCGACAGGCGCGGGCTCTCTCGCATCGGCTCGTCGACATATTTCATCACGGCGGACCGATCGAGCACGAACAGCGGCTGGTAGCGCCGCGCATCCTCGTCCTCGACCATTGCCATGCGGCGGTTGTCGAGCATCAGCCAGTGGCCGTCGAGCCGCGCGGCGGCAACTGCATGCCCTGCACCGGACTGCGTGTCGCGCACCACCACGATGCGGAGGTCTTCGGCTGCAACGCCGGCCAGCCGCAGCGCAACCAGCTTGGCGATGGCATAGTCCTCACAGTCGCCGGTGCCGCGCTGGAACGTCGCCAGCGGCGAACTCCAGACGTCATCGGTACCGTCACTGGCGGCCCTGATGGCGAGGTTGATGGCGCGATTGGTTTCGCCCAGCCGTGCGCGGCCGTCGCGGGCGCGGGCCTGGTCGACGATGGCGAGCAGCTTCAGGGCAGCGGGCGAAGCGCAATTGTCACGGTCGCCGTCGCACAGTGCGAGCTGCACCATTTCGTCGTCGAGCTTGTCCTTCAGCGCGAACCATTTCTCTCGCAGGCCGCCGGTGGAGATGGCGAAGGCGAACACGCCGAACGGTTCGGCCGATTTCCGCACCAGCACGGCAGATCCCGGCGACAGCAGCGTGCCGGCGCGAAGCTCGGCGGCTGATCCGAGCATGATCAATCCGCACAGAATAAGGATTGCGCGCCAGGCGCGCCTAAGAGCAGCGGTCTCCATCTGACATCCCCTTCCGGCTTCGTCAGATCCCTCTCGACCTGTACGTGCCGGGCTTCGTTGCTTTCGCGGAGATAGTGCGAAGCGGGGCGTTTTGGTCTGCTTAACGCGCCCGCCACAGGCGCCAGAACCGCCGAACAAACTGAAATCGGGCTGCCTGAGTTCCGTAAAATTTTACGAATGGGTGGCTAGAAGGTCACAGCTGCCGCGAAATGGAGCCAATTGCAGGCATAGGTTGTGTGCCTGTGGAATTCCGTGCCTATGGCTAACGGCCCGTTATTTAACGGGTTCTGTTAGCTGGGTCACAGTTTTAGTTCCGTATTTGCCGCACAATGTTCCCGGGCACTGCGAAGAAAAGATGACATAAGTATTCGCTGTCGCAGTCGCGCGGCAGAATACTTGGAAAGACCAAGTATGCTCTCGGCTAAGCGTAATCCTAGCAGCAAACACTGGAAAAATTACTTTGGATTCTTTTCGGCGGTACGACACCTGCGGTGAGCCAGCAGCTTTGTCACGCAAAATCACACAAGCAATAGACGGTTTCACTAAGGACTCGGTAATGATATGCAAGCTTAGTCGGTCGATACTTATTTAAATATTAACTCTTTTTACCGGTGCCCCGCCGTTGAATTACGCTGGCAAATTTGACGCCGCGCTCTCCCTGGATGACCAGGGTTCCCGTCCGCACGTCTCCGTGCATGTCGATTCCTTCACGGCCAAGTCACACGGACATGTGCCGGAAGGCGCATTCGTTGTTCCAGACCCGAACCTGATCTTCCACGGCGAGTTCCGGCGCGCCGGCGTCGACCTCGTGCTGTCCAATGACGGCCACGAGTTCGTCGTTCACGATTATTTCAGGGGCGACAAACGCGCGGCGATCGCCTCGCCCGACGGTGCGCATCTCACCGGTGACATCGTCAACGCGCTCACAGGTCACGTCCAATATGCACAGGCGGCGCCCGGCGCCGTCGCGGTGCAGGTCATCGGCCACGTCACCAAGCTTGCCGGCAGCGCGACCGCCCTTCGCAACGGCGTCTCGATCATCCTGAACAATGGCGACAACGTCGAGAAGGGCGACGCGGTCTCGACGGGCGCGGATTCGACGCTCGGCATCACCTTCATCGACGGCACCGTGTTCGGCCTGTCCTCCAGCGCGCGGATGGTGCTGAACGAGATGGTCTATGACCCCAACGGGTCGAACAACTCCTCGCTGCTCAGCCTCGTCGCGGGCACCATCACCTTCGTCGCCGGCGAGACCGCCAAGCATGGCGACATGAAGATCGACACGCCGGTCGCGACCATGGGCATCCGTGGCACGGCCGTGCTGACCCAGATCAATTTCATCGTCCCATCCGGCGGCGGCGATCCGCAGCCGCAGGCGAACTTCCAGGTGCTGGTCGAGCCCGACGGCACCACCGGCTCCTACATCCTGTTCGACAAGACGACGCTGCTGCCGATCGCGACCGTCAATCAGGCGGGTCAGATGATCCAGATCAGCGGCGGCAATGTCTCCATCACCAATGGGCTGTTGTCGCCGGATGTTCAGAAGCTGATCAATGACGTGTTCACGCTGAAGTTCACGGACAACAATACCAATACCAAGCTGACCTCGAACTTCACCGACACGATCACGCAGACCAGCGATGGCCTGGTGATCAAGACGGCGGCCGGCTTCGCCGCGATCCCGACTTTTGTGAACCTCAATCAGCCGGGACCGCAGGCTCCCTTCGATCCTGCGACGACCAGCAACCGCATCCCCGGCCCGCCTCAGGCGCGAAGCCTCGATCTCAACGGCAATCCGATGACGGTGTTCACGCTGATCGAGCGCGCGGACAAGACCGGCGACACCGCGGATTCCGATACGATCTCCGGCCGGATCACCTTCCTCGACTTCAACCGGGGCGACAGGCCGACGGTGAAGGTGAACCTCGCCGACGCGCCGAACTACGTCTACAAGAACGCCGGCCAGCAGGATGTCACTGCCTCGCTCACGGCGCTCCAGAAGCAGGACATCGCGGCGACCCAGGTCAAGATCAACGTCGAGGCCGCCTCCGGCAACGACAACAACGGTTCGGCGGTCTGGACCTACACGATTCCGGACAACGTCTTCGACTTCCTCGCGGCCGGCGAAACGCTGACGCTGACCTACATCGTCCGGGTCGACAACAATTTCGAAGTGAGCCCCGAAACCACCTTCATCCCGATCACAATCACGATCACCGGCACCAACGACAAGCCGGTGATCACCACCAGCGTGCCGACCATCACCTTCGCGGGCGGCACGAGCGTGCCGGGCGGCCCGCTCACCAGTAACGTCCCGACCTCGGGCACGCTGGCCTTCACCGATGTCGACCTCACCGACACGCACACGGTGTCGGCGAAGCTGACTAGCGCCAGCCTGCCGGGCGGCGGCACCTTGCCGCCGGGCCCGCTTGCGGTGTTTCAGAATGCGATGTCGGTCGCGATCGCGGCCGGCTCGGACAGCACCGGCGACGGCACCGGCACCATTAACTGGTCGCTCGCCGATCTGCCCGTCTACCTCGCCGACTTCATCCCGAAGGGCAAGGTGCTGACGCTGACCTACACCGTGACGGTCACGGACTCGCAAGGTGCGACGGCGACGCAGACCATCACCGTCGCGATCACGGGCACCGACGCTCCTGCGGTGGTGTGGATCGCGACAGACAAGGCTGGCGCTGGCGACTTCTGGAAGGACGCGGCGAACTGGGAAACCGGCACCGTCCCGACCATCAACGACGACGTCATCGTCATCACCGATCAGTTGCACGGCTTGACGCCGTCCTATCCGGTCACCATCGACGCGGCAGCGTTCGCCAAGTCGATCACGATGAACGATTTCGGCGGCCCGCCGCCGAAAGTGATCAATCAGAGCTCGTTGACGATCGCCGGTACGCTCAACATGAGCGCCGACTCGATCTTCATCAACTCTGCGACCGGCACGATGTCCGTCGGCGGCAAGGCCGAGATCCTGGGCACGAGCGTGCTCTCCAATGCCGGCTATCTGACGCTCGCGGCCGGCGGCGATTTCGCCAGCGGGACCACGATCACCAATTCCGGCACGATCGAGCTGTCCGGCGGCACGCTCAAGACGCTGGCGGGGATTCACAATGCCGGCGGCACGCTGAAGGCCGACGCCGGGACGACGCTGATCGTCGACACCGCGACCATCGATGGCGGCACGGTCACCATCGCTGGCACGCTGGAGATCGATGGCGCCAGCGTCATCGAGAACGGCACGCTGAACAATTCCGGCGCGGTCAAGGTCAAGGGAGCGGTCGAGTTTGCCAACGAGACGGTCGCAAACAAGTCCGGCGGCACCATCGAAGTGTTCGCGGACGGCACGCTGACGATCGACCAGGGCTCCAGCGTCACCAACACCGGGAATGTCACCGTCGATGCCAACGGCAAGCTGACGATCAACGGCGCCAGCATCAACGGCGCCGGCACGGTGACCGGCAATGACGAGATCGACCTGATCGGCAATGCCGTGCTGAGCGGCGGCACTTTGAAAAACAACGTCGCCCTCAAGGTCAGCGGCAGCAGCAATGCGCTGCACAAAGAGACGATCACGAATGCCGGCACCATCGAGGTGCTCGCGAACGGCGCGCTGATCATCGACCAGGGCTCCACGATCGCCAATTCAAGCGGCACCATCACCATCGACGGCAATGCTGCGCTGACCCTGTCCGGCACCGAGATCACCGGCGGCACAATCAACAATTACAGCGGCCTGCTGGACGGCACGATCCACATCACCGGCGACAGCGAGATCGACGGCAACGCGACGCTGAACAAGGGCGCCGTCAAGGTCGACAGCGCCGTGCTCCTGACGCTGGACGATGCGACCGTCGCGGGTGCCACGATCGCGAACGGCGGTACCGTCCAGGTCGATGCGAACAAGAAGCTGACGCTGAACGGCGCGACCATCGATGGCGGCACGGTGACGATCGCCGGCACGCTGGAATCGACCGGCACGAGCGTCATCAAGAACGGTGACGTCACCAATACCGGCACGATCACCGTGACCAGCGGCACGCTGACGATCGATCCCGCCGTGATCCACACCATCACCAATCACAAGCTGATCGAGGTGAGCGGCGGCGAGCTCGACATTTCCGGTGAGAACATTACCAACACCGCGGACCTCAAGGCGGTCACCGGCGGCACGCTGAAGCTGACGACCGTGGTGGTCATCAACAACGGCGGGACGATCACGGTCAACGGCACGACCTCGAAGCTCTACCTGTCGGACGTCACGATCAATGACGGCAGCCTGAACAATTCCGGCAATCTCTACAGCGTCTCCGGCGATAATACGGTCACCGCCGTCGTCACCAATACCGGGACCATCGAGGTGCAGGCCGGCACGCTGGACCTCGCCGGCGGCATCAGCGGAGCCGGCACACTGATCATCGACGACGGCGCGACGCTGGAGTTTGCGGGCGCGACCGGTCCGATGCACATCACCAATTCCGGTTCGATCCTGAGCGCCGATGGCCATGCGGCGATCGACATCCAAGAGAGCTCGGCGGACTCCACGTTGATCGACAATTCCGGCAGCATCGGGCCCGACGCCGCCACTGTGACTTCCAAGACTTACGCGATCGTCGAGACCGGCGGCTCGATCACGATCAACAACACCGGTGACATCAACGGCAATATCTCGGTTGCCACCGCAACCTTCAACAATGAGGCGCACGGTACATGGACGGTGTCCGGAACCAGCGTTTTCGGTACGATGTCGTCGATCGGCAACGCCGGCGAGATCGATCTGCTCAACGGTGCTTCGATCGCGGGAGCCGATGGGACGTTCACCATCAACAATTCCGGTGCGATCGAGAGCTGGGGTACGGCGTCGATCACGGGCACCATCAACAATACCAGCACGATCGAGGTTCACACCGGAACCCTGACGCTGTTCGGCTCGCTGTCGGGCGCTGGCTCGGTCACGATCGACGCCGGCGCGACGCTGGAGGTCAATGCCACGGTATCGCAGACGATCACGTTTGCCGGTGCCGGCGCCGAGCTCCAGATCGATACGTCTGATTTCGGCGGTTCGATCGCGGGGTTCGCGGCGACCGACAAGATCGATCTGTCGGGCATTGAATATGGGCTCGGCACGAGCGCGGTCTACGTCAGCAACGCCGCGCACACCGGCGGCGTGCTGACCGTCACGGACGCCGATGGTCACAGCATCAGCCTGACCCTGATCGGCGACTACAGCAAAGCGCATTTTGCCGGTAGTGCCGACAGTGATGGTGGCACGCTGATCACCTACAACGCCGAAGACGACAAACCGACTTTCACCCAGTCCGAGACGTCGCAGGGCGCCGACGTCTCGGAGCAGGCGGACCTCACGGGATCTTCGACGCAGGATCCGACGCCGGCCGCGACCGGCACGATCCATTTCACCGACGTCGACCTGACCGACCGGCCGACAGCAACGATTACCGGCCAAACGGTGACCGGATTCGCGGCAGATCACGTCTCGCCTCTCACGCTGACACCGGACGAAGTCGCCCCGCTGGAAAAGGCGCTGATGCTCCAGACGACCGGCAAGAACAACGGCGCGGTCAGCTGGAGTTATTCGATCGCCGACAGCGCGCTGGATTTTCTCGGCGAGGGCCAGACGGCGAAGGTGGTCTCCACCATCACGCTGGATGACGGTCAGGGCAAGACCGATACGGCCGAGGTCACCGTCACGATCACCGGTGCGAACGATGCGCCGAAGATCAGCTATGGCTCGCCGAACTACCTTGCATTCGACGGCGCCACGGCCGTGAGCGGTGCGGTGTCGACGCACAACACCGGCAACGGATCTGATGGCGTTTCGCTCCAGGGCTGGGTCAACTGGAGCGGAAAAGGCAATCCCGGCGACTCCCAGCTCCTGTTCTACAACGGAAGCACGTCGGACGCGGGCTTCGGCGTCAACGGTGTCGTCACCGACGACGGCAAGCTCGACCTCCAGATCCAGAACGGCGGCATTCCCGGCATCGACACCAACGTCACCATCGATGCCAATCAAGCGCACAATATCGCGCTGACGCATGTCGACGGGCATTTCACCCTCTATGTCGATGGTGTCGTCGCATATACGACGACGGCGAGTGTGAACGGCATTCCTGCCGGACACGCTGATTTCACGGAGATCGGCGGCGTCCCGACCGAAGACGGCACCGGCTTCGCGACCGAAGGCTTCCAGGGCAGCATCTCGGACGTCAGCATCTGGAGCACCGCGCTGACGCAGGCGCAGGTCCAGGCGAACCAGACCGTGACGCTGACCGGCAGCGAGAGCAATCTCGTCGGTCTTTTCCCGCTCCAAGACGGCAGCGGCACGACGGTCGCGAACCTCGCAGGTAGCGGCGGCAACCTGACCATTCACGGCAATGCAGCCTGGATCGACGCAGCGCCTGGTGGGGTCAGCGCCTCCCTGACGGAGACGAATACGACGGAATCCGTCCATGGCACGCTTACGGTGTCGGACGCCGACTCCACCGACCACGTGACGGTCGCTGTCGATCACGTCGCCGTCTATCTCGACGGCATGTTGCAGACCGACGGCATCGACGGGCTGTCGAACGCCGCTCTGCTGAACTATCTTAGCGTACAGTCCGGCGACATCCTGAACGGCACCGCCACGCACGCCGATTTCGACTGGAATTTCAATTCGAACGGCCAGGCGTTCGACTTCCTCGCCGCCGGCCAGACGCTGTCGCTGCAATACACGATCGTGCCCAGCGACGGGCACACCGCGACCGGCACCGGCAATGGCGTCGTCACCATCAACATCACCGGAACCAACGACGCGCCGACGCTCGATGACGCGACGCTGCCGTCCGTCGCCGGCAACGAAAGCGATCCGAGCGGAAGCACCATCAGCGATCTCTTCGCCGGCAAATTCCACGATGTCGACGATGGTGCGTGCCTGAAGGCCATCGCGGTGACGTATGACGGTGTTTCGGCCACAGAGGGCGTCTGGCAATACGAGGTTGATGGCCGGTGGGTCGACATCGGATCGGTCGATGATGCGCACGCGCTCGTGCTGAGCCCGGATACGTTGCTCCGTTTCGTGCCGGCCGACGGCTACACCGGTACGCCGGGCACGCTGGGCGTCCATGCCCTCGACGACACCTACACCGGCGCCGTCACGACCTGCACGTCGACCGCGACAATCGACATCACGAAGACGGGTACCGGCGGTACGACGCCGGTGTCGAGCGATCTCGCCACGATCAGCACGGACGTGACGGCTCCGACCGGCGGGCCTGTCATCGACACCGCGAACTTCCACGTCTGGCACAACAACGAGAACAACAGAGACACCATCACCGATCTACTGGTCGTCGATAGCGACTCGGGTGCCTCGACGGACACTTTCACGGTCACGGTGTCGACCGCGCACCCGTCCGTTAGCAGCGTCGATCTGTATCCGACGTCCGGTTCGCTCTGCGACATCAATCTCGGTTTCGAGAACGGTGTGACTTACAATCCCGGCGACACACCGCCGGATAACGACCAGATCACGCTGACCGTCACCGATTCCTCCGGTCATTACGATACCGTTCACTTCATCTTCAGCGAGGCCGGCGACACGAGACAGGGCATCACGCTGCAAGGCACGAGCGGCAAGGACGTCATCTTTGCGACCGAAACGGGCGACACGCTGATCGGCGGAGGCGGCAAGGATCAGTTCGTGTTCTCG
Source organism: Bradyrhizobium centrolobii (assembly GCF_001641635.1). Taxonomy (GTDB): domain Bacteria; phylum Pseudomonadota; class Alphaproteobacteria; order Rhizobiales; family Xanthobacteraceae; genus Bradyrhizobium; species Bradyrhizobium centrolobii. Next base: position 93,571 of record NZ_LUUB01000018.1, on the reverse strand, counting down.
CCGAACTCGTCGGGGAGCGATGGCCAGCACACCATCAACGATTTCGCGACGGGCCTGGACAAGATCGACCTGCGACAGTTCTCGGACGTCTGCTCCATGAACGACCTCACCATCACCCAGCAGTCCGACGGCACGCTGGTCACATGGCAGCAAGAGGTCACCCATCGCCCCAGCGAGCCGGTCACGGAGCACGAGACGCTCCTCCTGAAGAACGTGGCCCTCGCAAACCTCAAGGGCAGCGATTTCATTTTCCACGCGTGATGAGCGCTTGGGCCTGCCGACGGTCGGCTGGTCGCCTTGACCGCGGCAAAAAAATCGTAATCCTCAACCGCCGGGGAATAGCCAATCGCGCGCCGGCGCTGCATGATCGGTGCACAAGGCGTGATGCAGGGCAGGAAGTCCGACCAGCATGAAGCGCTTTAAAATCCTGCGGCGGTGGTTCGCGCGGAAGTTCGGCTTCGCGGGGCTGATGTGCCTTGCGCTTCTGATCGGATTCGCCGGGATTCGCGTCTGGGATCCGCCGCCGATCCAGGAGCTGCGGCTCCGCACCTTCGACATGTTCCAGCTGATCGATCCGCGCCAAAAGACGGCGCGGCCGGTCACCATTATCGACATCGACGACAAGAGCCTCGCCAAGCTCGGCCAGTGGCCGTGGCCGCGCACGCGGATCGCGGACATGATCGTCAACCTCACCAATCTCGGCGCGGTGGCGGTCGGCTTCGACGTCGTGTTCGCCGAGGCTGACCGGCTCAATCCGGATGTTGTCGCGAGCCAGATGCGTTATCTGGATGATGTGACCCGCGCCAAGCTGCGCGAGCTGCCGACCAACGACCAGATCCTCTCGGAAGCCATCAAGCGCTCGCGCGTGGTGCTGGGCGAGACCGGTCAGCCGGCCGTCACCTCCGAGATCGACAAGACGCTTCCCCTCACGGGCGTGGCGACGGTCGGCGAGGAGGGGGCCGAGCGCTTCCTGTTCGAGTTCCCGGGGCTGCTGCGCAACGTGCCCGTCATCGAGAAGGTGGCCGCCGGCCGTGGTCTGTTCACCATCAGGACCGAGCGCGACGGCCTGATCCGCCGCGTGCCGATGATCATGCGGGCGCAAGGCAACATCATGCCCTCGCTCAGCCTTGAGATCCTGCGGGTCGTCACCATGACGCCCACGCTCCTGGTCAGGACCGACAAGACCGGTATTCGGGCGATCCGCCTCAAGGGCGTCGAGATACCGACCGACAAGAACGGCCAGCTCTGGGTTCACTATGCCCGCCAGGATCCTTCGATCTACGTCTCGGCCGCCGACGTGCTCGACAACAGCGTGTCGCCGAGCAAGATCGCCGGCAAGCTGGTGCTGATCGGCACCTCGGCGGTCGGACTGAACGACATCAAGACCACGCCGGTGTCGTCGAGCATGCCGGGTGTTGAGATCCACGCGCAGGTGCTCGAAAGCGTGCTGAGCGGCGCGGTCGTCTCCCAGCCGAACTATGCGCTCGGCGTCGAGCTGCTCGCGGCGCTGGTGATCGGCCTCCTCGTCATCATCTTCACGCCGAACCTCGGGCCCGTGCGGCTGGTGCTTGCGGGTGCGATGTTCGCTGCCATCCTGGTCGGGGTTTCCTGGTTCTTCTATGCCCGGGACCGCTACCTCATCGACTTCACCTATCCGCTGCTGTCGACCACCGCGATCTACCTGACGCTGATCTTCGCGAGTTTCGTGCGCGAGCAGCGGCAGCGCATGCAGATCCGCGGGCAATTTGCGCAATACATGTCGCCGGTGCTGGTCGAGCAGCTCGCGAATTCGCCGGAGAAGCTCGTGCTCGGCGGTGAGGAGCGCGAGATGACGATCATGTTCTCCGACGTGCGCGGCTTCACCACGATCTCGGAGACGTACAAGCACGATCCGCAGGGTTTGACCGCCCTGATGAACCGCTTCCTGACGCCGCTGACCAACGTGATCATCGAGCAGAAGGGCTATATCGACAAATATATGGGCGACGCCATCATGGCGTTCTGGAATGCGCCGCTCGATGACAAGCAGCACGAGATCAACGCCTGCGAGGCCGCGATCCAGATGCTCGAGCGGATTGACGTGGTCAACAAGGAGCGCGAGCAGGAGTCCGCCGAGGGCGGCCACGTCTACATCCCGCTCAATGTCGGCATCGGCCTCAACACCGGCATGGGCGTGGTCGGGAACATGGGATCCGACCGCAAGTTCAACTATTCGGTGCTCGGCGACAGCGTGAACCTGGCGTCGCGCCTGGAAGGGCAGACGAAGGAATACGGCTTTCCCATCATCGTCGGCTCCAAGACCGCGCTCGCCGCCAAGGACAAGTTCGCGATCCTCGAGCTCGACTTCATCATGGTCAAGGGCAAGACCGAGCCGGAGGTCATCTATGCCATCGCCGGCCGCGAGGACGTGATGCAATCGGCCGCCTTCCAGCGGCTGCGCAACATCACCATCGAGATGCTCGGCTGCTACCGCAACCGCGACTGGCAGGGCGCACTCGCCGCGATCGATCGCGGCCGCAGAAGCGAGGACGCCGACACGCTGGAAAAGCTGTTCAAGCTCTACGAGGCGCGGATCAAGGACTTCCAGCTCAATCCGCCGCCGGAAGGCTGGACCGGCGCCTATGCACTGCTGACGAAGTAGAAGGCTGCGCCGCGCCCGTACGCTCCGCTCGGGCCTCAAACAAGGTGTCGTCCCGGCGAAGGCCGGGACCCATAACCCCAGGGAGCAGTTGTGGCGCGACATCGGTAACCACGAGTCTTCGCCAAACCACATCCTGTGGATATGGGTCCCGGCCTTCGCCGGGACGACGGCGGTGTTTGTTGCGGCCGAGTGCCCGCCTCACTCCACCCCGATCGTGGTCAGATCCTGGAACCAGTGCTGCGCCTGGACGAACTGCTTGATCTTCGGCGACAGCGCGTGCGGGTTGGTGTCGTGGACGACCCAGACCAGCACGGCATCGTCGACGATCAGGGCATGGGCCTGCGCGATCAGATCGTCCTGCTTGGCGGTGTCGAAGGTCTGCTTGGCCTCGTTGATCAGCGCGTCGACCTTCGGGTTCTTGTAGCCGCCCCAGTTGACGCCGACCGGCGCGATCTGGTCGGAGGCGAAGAAGCGGACGATGGCGTAGAGCGGGTCGGAGGTGACATAGGCGATGTTGTTGGCGGTGATGCCGGCGTTCATCTCGTCGGCCGCGCCCTTGCGCCAGTGCGTATATAACGTCTCGAGCTCGACGACCTTGAAGTCGATGTCGATGCCGATCTCCTTGAAGCTCTGCTGCAGGAATTCGTTCATCGGCAGCGACAGCATCTGCCCGGTGCCGCCCTGCGCGATGATGAAGGTGGTCTTCAGCGGCTTGTCCTTGGAGTAGCCGGCCTCCTTGACCAGCTTCTTCGCGGCGGCGAGATCGTACTTGATGTCGAAGGTCGGCTTGCCGAACCACGGGCTCGACGGGTCGACCTGGCCCTTCGCGGGCTTTGCCAGGCCGTTCATCAGACCGACCACGCCCTCGCGATCGATCGCGAGATTGAGCGCCTTGCGCAGGCGGATGTCGGTCCAGGGTGAACCCGGCAGCACGCTGAGGTGATAATTCCAGACATGCGGCGTGATGTTGTCGACGATCTTCATGCCGGCCGCCTTGAGCTGCGGCACGGCGTCCGGCGCCGGCGTCTCGATCAGATCGACTTGCCCGGCAAGCAGCGCGTTGGTGCGCGTCAACGCTTCCGGCATCGGCACCAGCACGATCTTGTCGACCTTCGGAATCCGCTTCTTGTTCCAGTAGTCCGGGTTCTTGCTCAGCTCGGCAAACTCGCGCGGCACGAGCTTCGTCAGCTTGAACGGTCCGGTGCCGGACGGCTGGCTTGCGAACTTGTCCCAGTCCTTGCCGAGCTTTTCGTACTGCGCGGGGCTCGAGACCAGGAACCACAGCATCTGATAGGGAAAGAAGGAGTCGACCGTCTTGGTGGTGATCTCCACGGTGAAGTCGTCGATCTTGGCGTAGCTCGCGACAGAGGGGAGGCGCGTCTTCACCTGGGCGCTCTGCCGCTTGTCGAATTGCGGTGCCTTGTCGTTGAGCACCTTGTCGAGATTCCAGATCACCGCATCGGCGTTGAACTCGCTGCCGTCGTGAAACTTCACGCCCTTGCGCAGCGCGAAGCGCCATTTGGTCTTGTCGTTGTCGTCGACCTTCCATTCGGTGGCGAGCCCCGGCACCAGCATGCCCGGCCTGTCGGCGACGTCCATCTCCCAGGCAACCAGCGGATCGTAGATCGTGTAGGCCGTGAACTGATAGGCGCCGGCACCGCGATCGGGCTGGCCCGTCGTCAGCGGAATATCCGCCATCGAGATGCCGTAGCGCACCACCGTTTCGGCGCGCGCCGAGATTGCGGAGAACGCCAGCGCAAGCACGGCGAGGCAGGTCGACAATCGAATACGCATGGCCCAAGACTCCCAGGGAGAAATCGGAGCCAAACGTGCAATCTCGATGCCAGAATAGGCAGCGCGGCGCCTTTGCCGGCTTGCGATCACAAGGACTTGTCGTCGCAGGGGCAATTTGCAGTATAAGTTGCCCATTGGCATAGCCATTGCATACGTTTGCATCAAAATTAATCATCGAAAGCCGGAAAAGGATTGAGGCGATGCTTATCAAGACGACCACAACTCGCGCGGCGCTGATCGCGTTGCTGGCGCTCGGCACGGCAGCCGCATGGCCGCGCGCAGCCAGCGCCGAAACCGTGCTGCGCATCGGCATGACCGCTGCCGATATTCCGCGCACGCTGGGTCAGCCCGATCAGGGTTTTGAAGGTAACCGCTTCACCGGCGTCACCATGTATGACGCGCTGACCGGCTGGGACCTGTCCTCGGCTGACAAGGCGAGCATGGTCATCCCCGGCCTTGCGACCGAGTGGAAGGTCGACGACGCCGACAAGACCAAATGGATATTCAAGCTGCGCCCCGGCGTGACCTTCCATGACGGCTCGCCGTTCAATGCGGATGCCGTGGTGTGGAACGTCGAGAAGGTGCTGAAGCAGGATGCTCCGCAATTCGATGCCAGCCAGGTCGGCGTCACCGCCTCGCGCATGCCGACGCTCGCGTCCGCGAAGAAGATCGACGACATGACGGTCGAGCTCACCACCAAGGAGCCCGACAGCTTCCTGCCGATCAACCTCACCAACCTCTTCATGGCGAGCCCGTCGAAGTGGCAGGCCTTCTATGACAAGGCGGAAGGTGCCGACGCCAAGGCGAAGTCGCAAGGAGCCTGGGCCGCATTTGCGAAGGACGCTTCGGGCACCGGCCCGTGGAAAATGGCGAGCTTCACGCCGCGCGAGCGGCTCGAGCTGGTCAAGAACGCGAACTATTGGGACAAGGCGCGCGTTCCCAAGGTTGACAAGATGGTGCTCCTGCCGATGCCGGAAGCCAACGCGCGCACCGCGGCGCTGCTTTCCGGACAGGTCGACTGGGTCGAGGCGCCGGCGCCCGATGCGCTGCCCGAGCTCAAGCAGCGTGGCTTCCTGCTCTATGCCAACGAGCAGCCACATGTCTGGCCCTGGCAGTTCTCGCGCGTCGAGGGCTCGCCCTGGAACGACATCCGCGTGCGCAAGGCCGCAAACCTGTGCGTCGATCGCGAGGGCCTCAAGGACGGCCTGCTCGCAGGACTCATGGTGCCTGCAACCGGCACCTTCGAGCCCGGCCATCCCTGGCGCGGCAATCCGACCTTCCAGATCAAGTATGACAAGCCGGCCGCGCAAAAGCTGATGCAGGAGGCCGGTTTTGGCCCGAACAAGAGGCTGGCGGTGAAGATCCAGACCTCGGCCTCCGGCTCGGGCCAGATGCAGCCGCTGCCGATGAACGAATATCTGCAGCAGGCGCTCGCCGAGTGCTACTTCGATGTGCAGCTCGACGTCATCGAGTGGAACACGCTGTTCACCAACTGGCGTCGCGGTGCCAAGGATCCCAGCGCCAACGGCTCGAACGCGACCAACGTCACCTATGCGGCGATGGACCCGTTCTTCGCGCTGGTGCGCTTCCTGCAATCGAGCATGGCGCCGCCGGTCTCGAACAATTGGGGATTCATCAACAATCCCAAGTTCGATGAGCTCGTGAAGAAGGCACGGCAGACGTTCGACCCCGCCGCGCGCGACGCCGCGCTCGCCGAGCTGCACGCGGCCTCCGTCGACGACGCAGCCTTCTTCTACGTCGCCCACGACGTCGGCCCGCGCGCCATGAGCCCGAAGGTGAAGGGCGTCGTGCAACCGAAGAGCTGGTTCATCGATTTCTCGCCGATCTCGATGGCGCCCTAGTGCGAGCCAATCGCTCGGTGCACCCTCTCCCCTTGTGGGAGAGGGTGGCTTCGCGAGAGCGAAGCCGGGTGAGGGGTCTCTCTCCGCGGACGCGGACCCTTCAACCGATGTAATTTTGCTCGCGGACAGAACCCTCATCCGGCGCGCTGATCGCGCGCCACCTTCTGCCACAAGGGGAGAAGGGAAGATAAAGAGTGACTTGTGCTCGCCTATATTGCCAGACGCATCGTCTATGTGATCCCGATCGTCATCAGCGTGGCGCTGGTGTGCTTCCTGCTCGTGCACATCACGCCGGGCGATCCGCTGGTCGCCATCCTGCCGGCCGATGCCTCGCAGGAGCTCGCCGCGCAGCTCCGCGCTGCCTACGGTTTTGACCGGCCGCTGCCGGTGCAGTTTGGCCTCTGGCTGCTCCGCGCGCTGCATGGCGATCTCGGCAACTCCATCGCGACGGGGCGACCCGTGCTCGCGGAGGTCGTGCGCGCCGTCGGTAACACCGTGACGCTCGCGATTGCGGCTGCCATTATCGGTTTCACGATGGGTATCATGCTCGGCCTGATCGCCGGCTATTTCCGCGAGACCTGGATCGACAAGCTCGCGACCTCCTTTGCCATCGCCGGCGTTTCGGTGCCGCATTACTGGCTCGGCATGCTGCTGGTCATCATCTTCTCGGTCGAGCTGAACTGGCTGCCTGCGGTCGGCGCAGGTCCCGGCGGCTCCGGCGCCTGGGCCTGGGACTGGGCGCATCTCAAATATCTGGTGCTGCCGGCGATCACGACATCGGTGATCCCGATGGGCATCATCACCCGAACCGTGCGTGCGCTGACCGGCGACATCCTCTCACAGGATTTCGTCGAGGCGCTGCGTGCCAAAGGCCTGCGCGAGACCGGGGTGTTCCGCCACGTCATAAAGAACGCCGCGCCCACCGCGCTTGCGGTGATGGGTCTCCAGCTCGGCTATATGCTCGGCGGCTCGATCCTGATCGAGACCGTGTTCTCCTGGCCGGGCTCGGGCTTCCTCTTGAATTCGGCGATCTTCCAGCGCGACCTGCCGCTGCTGCAGGGTACGATCCTGGTGCTGGCGCTGTTCTTCGTCTTCCTCAATCTGCTGGTCGATATCGCGCAGGCCGCGATCGATCCGCGCATCAAGCGGGGCTAGCCGATGAGTCTAGCTGTAGCCACGCAAAAGGTGCGCCCCCTCTCCCGCTTGCGGGGGAGGCATAGGCGGCCCACGGCCGCCGTTCTTGAACAGTACGCCGATGCGAAGCATCGGCTATGGGTGGGGGTGTATCCGCAATCGAGAACCCCCAAGAGGAGAGAACCCTCACCCGCGGCTTCGGCGCGACCTCTCCCGCAAGCGGGAGAGGTGCACTGGGTCCTCGGCCTGCATCGATCGAACCAACACCCACCCGGGGGCTAGCCGATGAGCGAGCTTCCGTTGTCTGCGACCAGCGATGCGGCGCTTCAGGCCGCGCCAGCGACCAAGGCGCGCGGCTATTGGGCGACCGTCGGCCGCCGCATCCTGCGCGACAAGGTCAGCATGGCCTGCGCGCTGGTGCTGCTCCTGATTTTCGTGTCCGCGATCCTCGCGCCCTGGCTAGGGCTTGAAGATCCCTACAAGGGCTCGATGATCCGCCGCCTCCGCCACATCGCAACGCCCGGCTATCCGCTCGGCACCGATGAACTCGGCCGCGACATGCTGGCGCGGCTGATCTATGGCGGGCGGCTGTCGCTCGTCGTTGGTATCTTGCCCGTGATCCTCGCGTTCGGCATCGGCACCTCGCTCGGCCTCGTCGCCGGCTATGTCGGCGGCAAGCTCAACACCGCGATCATGCGCACGGTCGACGTGTTCTACGCATTTCCCTCCGTGCTGCTGGCGATTGCGATCTCCGGCGCGCTGGGGGCCGGCATCCTCAACTCGATCGTCGCGCTGACCATCGTGTTCGTGCCGCAGATCACGCGCGTGGCCGAAAGCGTCACTACCGGCGTTCGCAACAGGGACTTTGTCGAGGCCGCGCGTGCCTCGGGCGCGGGCCCCTTCACCATCATGCGCGTGCACATCCTCGGCAACGTGCTGGGCGCGATCTTCGTCTATGCGACCAGCCTGATCTCGGTCTCGATGATTTTGGCGGCAGGCCTTTCCTTCCTCGGCCTCGGCACGAAGCCTCCGGAGCCGGAATGGGGCCTGATGCTGAACACCTTGCGCACCGCCATCTACGTCAACCCGTGGGTCGCTGCGCTTCCCGGTGCGATGATCTTCGCGGTGTCGATCTGCTTCAACCTGCTTTCGGACGGCCTGCGCAGCGCCATGGACATCAGGAACTAAAGAATGATGATGCAAATGCGTACTGTCGCAACGTTCGCTGTACACCTCTCCCGTAGGGAGAGGCATAGGCCGCCTTTGGCGGCCGTTATTAAGAACGCCGAAGCGGAGCTTCGGCTATGTCGCATCGTCAGATGCGATCCGGGTGAGGGGTTCCGCTTCATCGAGGAACCTGCTCCCCCTCACCCGGCGCTTCGCGCCGACCTCTTCCCGACGGGGAGAGGTAAGGGACGGCGGCCATGACAACAAATCTGCCTGTCGAAATGCTCGAGCCGGTCGAGGACCGCGGCGGCGTGGCGCAGCCGCTGCTGCAGGTCAACGGCCTCACAAAACATTTCCCGGTCCGCGGCGAGCTGTTCAGCGCGAAACGCACAGTGCGCGCCGTCGATAACGTCTCCTTCTCCGTCGCCAAGGGCGAGACCGTCGGCATCGTCGGCGAGTCCGGCTGCGGCAAGTCGACCACCGCGCGGCTGTTGATGCACCTGATGCCGCGCGATGCCGGCGATATCGTCTATGACGGCATGACCGTCGGCCAGTCGCTGTCCTTGCGTGAACTGCGCCGCGGCATGCAGATGGTGTTCCAGGACTCCTACGCCTCGCTCAATCCGCGCCTGACGATCGAGGAGTCGATCGCCTTCGGCCCGAAGGTGCACGGCATGGCCGATACCGCGGCGCGTGCGCTGGCGCGCGAGCTGCTCGGCAAGGTGGGCTTGCGCCCCGAAAATTTCGCCAACCGCTATCCGCACGAGATCTCCGGCGGTCAGCGCCAGCGCGTCAACATCGCGCGTGCACTGGCGCTGTCGCCGCGGCTGGTGATCCTGGACGAAGCCGTCTCCGCGCTCGACAAATCGGTCGAGGCGCAGGTGCTCAATCTGCTCGCCGATCTCAAGCGCGAATTCGGCCTGACCTATCTCTTCATCAGCCACGACCTCAACGTCGTGCGCTACATCAGCGATCGCGTGCTGGTGATGTATCTTGGCGAAGTCGTCGAGCTCGGCCCGGTCGATCAGGTCTGGGACCAGCCGGCCCATCCCTATACGCGCGCGCTGCTCGCCGCGATGCCGTCCTCCGACCCTGACAGGCGCACCGAGAAGCCGCCGATCACGGGCGATCCGCCCAATCCGATCGATCCGCCCTCGGGCTGCCGCTTCCACACCCGTTGCCCGTTTGCGGAGCCGCTCTGCGCAAAAGCTACACCAAAGCTCACCGCGCTCGATAAGATGGGCCACGAGGCCGCGTGCTACATGGCGATTCCGGGTTCAGGCCATAGCCGCGCGCCCAGAGAGGAAACCGCATGACGAGACCGACTGCAAAAGAGATCAAGCCGATGGCTCAGGTCGCCGGCGTCCCCGTGGACGATGAGATCGCGACGCGCATCTCCAATTCGATCGGACCTGCTTTCGAGGGCTTTGCCGCAATCGCCGGCACGCTGCCGTTCGATCTCGAGCCCGCGCTCTACGTGATCGCCCAGACTGCGAAGGTTTCGAAATGAGCATCGAGACCGCATTGATGACGCTCACCGAGGTCGCGCGCGCGATCGCGATGAAGCAGGTGTCCTCGCATGAGGTGACGCGCGCGCTCTTGCACCGCATCGCGGAGTGGCAGCCGCATCTCAATGCCTTCATGTCGCTCGAATCGGAGGCGGCGCTGAAGGCAGCCGATGCCGCCGACGCCGCCTTGGCCAAGGGCGAGGTGCGCGGACCGCTGCATGGTGTGCCGCTCGCCCACAAGGACATGTACTACGACGCCGGAAGGGTCGCGACCTGCGGCTCGCTGATCCGGCGCGACTTCGTCGCGACCACGACCTCGACCGCCTTGCAGCGGTTGAAGGACGCCGGCCAGATCAGGCTCGGCACGCTGCATCTCGCCGAATTCGCCTATGGCCCGACCGGCCACAACAGTCATTACGGTCCGGTCTGCAATCCCTGGAACGTTGCGCATATCACCGGCGGCTCGTCGTCGGGGTCGGGCTCGGCTGTCGCGGCGCGGCTCACCTATGCGGCGCTCGGCTCCGACACCGGCGGCTCGATCCGCATGCCCGCGCATTTCTGCGGCGTCACAGGGCTCAAGACCACCTGGAGCCGCGTCAGCCGCGCCGGCGCGATGCCGCTGTCGCAATCGCTCGACACGGTCGGTCCGCTCGCCCGCACCGCCGAGGACTGCGCGCTGCTGCTGGCGCTGATGGCCGGTCCCGATCCCGAGGATCCCACCGCAAGCCACGAGCCGCTTTCGGACTATGTCGCCGCGACAAAAGGCTCGCTGAAGGGCCTGAAGATCGGCGTGCCCGCGTCCTTCTATGTCGACGACCTCGACGCCGAGGTCGCGCGCGTGCTGGACGAGACCATCGCCGTGCTCAAGCGCGAGGGTGCCGACATCGTCAAGGTCGAGCTGCCGGATCAGCGGCAATTGTCCGCGGCAAGCCAGCTCGTGCTCGCGGCCGAAGCCGCCGCCTTCCACAAGCGCTGGATGATCGAGCGGCCGCAGGATTATGGCCCGCAGGTCCTGATGCGCCTTCAGAACGGGCTCGCCGTTCCCGCCATCACCTATCTCGAGGCGATGCGCTGGCGCGGTCCGGCGCTCGCCGCGCACAATGCGGCCACAGCCGGCGTCGATGCGGTGATCGCACCGGCTTCGCCCGTGCCGGCGCCGACGATTGCGGAGAGCGATGTCGGGGGCGGACCGAACGCGCCGGCGCTGTTGCAGCGGCTGACGCTGTTCACCCGTCCGGTGAACTTCCTCGGCCTGCCGTCGCTGACCGTGCCGTCTGGTTTCACCAAGGGCGGCCTGCCGATCGGCATGCAGCTCATCGGCCGCTCCTTCGATGAGGCGACCTTGCTCACCATCGGCGCCGCATTCCAGCGCGTGACCGACTACCACGACCGGGTACCGAAACTGCCGTCATGACAAAGCTCGTCGAGATCTCAGGCCTCAACATCCGCTTCACCGGCGAGCGCACGGTCTTTGCCGTGAACGATCTCAATCTCTCGCTTGGCGATGGCGAAGTATTGGGCCTGCTCGGCGAGTCCGGCTCGGGCAAGAGCGTGACGCTGCGTGCGCTGATGCGGCTGTTGCCGAAGAAGCGCACGCTGATCTCGGGCACTGTCAACGTCATGGGCCGCGACGTGCTGGCCATGAACGACGAGGAGCTCTCGTCCTTCCGTGGCCAGACCGTCTCGATGATCTTCCAGGAGCCCGCGCTCGCGCTCGATCCGGTCTACACCATCGGGGCGCAGATCGCCGAAAGCGTCGTGCGCCACGAGGGCAAGAGTTTTGCGGAGGGCAGGGCGCGTGCGCTCGAAATGCTCGAGGTCGTGCGTATCCCGTCGGCGAAGCGCCGGCTCGATGCCTATCCGCACGAGATGTCCGGCGGCATGCGCCAGCGCGCGATGATCGCGCTGGCGCTCGCCTGCCGGCCAAAGATCCTGCTTGCGGACGAGCCGACCACCGCGCTCGACGCCACCGTGCAGATCCAGATCCTGTTGCTGTTGCGCGAACTGCAGCGCGAGTTCGGCATGTCCGTCATCTTCGTCACCCACGACATCGGCGTCGCCATCGAGATCTGCGACCGCGTCGCGGTGATGTATGCCGGCCAGATCGTGGAGCAGGGGAGTTTGCGCGACATCGTCCGCACACCGGTGCACCCCTATGCCAAGGGCCTGCTCGCCTCAACCATCCACGGTGCCAAGCGCGGGCAGCGGCTCGAGACCATCCCCGGCACGCCGCCCTCGCTCGCAGAGAAGCCGCACAACTGCTCCTTCGCCCCCCGCTGCAAGTTCGCCGAGCCGCGATGTTTGGAGCAATTGCCGGGGTATGTGAAGGTCGGGCCGGGTAGGGCGGCAAGGTGCGTGCTGGCGGAGCCGGTGGTCGCGTCGTAACCGGTGCGCTTAGTCGCGAGCGTGCTATCGATCTGAGTTCATTGATCTGAGCCGAAGCGCAGCCAAAAGCACACTGCGCTCCCTCCCCCCTTGCGGGGGAGGGTGGGGGAGAGGGGTAGCCCCAAGCGAGGGGCTACCCCCCTCCCTGCCCCTCCCCCGCAAGGGGCGAGGGAATGCGGCAGTTTGCGCCCCTCACTTCGCAAGTAGACAGCGCGGCACGCCTCTCACGTCCCACACACGCGCCACCTCAGAATTCCTCTGCGACAACACCGAGTTGTCACAGTTCACCGAGCGCCAACGGCTAGGCGCGCTTCTACTGTGCATGGGGTTGTTTTCGACATTTTTGTCTGCGCCCCCGCAACCCGGTCGCGGGGCACAACATTCACACCCCATTCATCCCGGTTCCGGTTCCATGCGGCCGTTCACGGAGAGGGACCGACTTATGTACATTTCGAACGAAGGCCTGCTCGTTATCCTGTTCGTCGGGCTGGTTGCCGGCTGGCTTGCCGGCAAGGTGGTGCGGGGGACCGGGTTCGGCATCATCGGCGACATCGTGGTCGGCGTCGCCGGCGCGCTGGTGGCGAGCTTCCTGTTTCCGAAGCTCGGCATTCGTCTCGGCACTGGCCTCGTGTCCGAGATCGTCTACTCCGCCATCGGCGCGGTCATCCTGCTTCTGGTGGTCCGGCTGGTGCGCGGCGGCGGCCGGCTTTAGCGTCGCAGCGATCGGAGCTTTACGCCTCTCCTCTTGCGGAGATCCTGGGGAGAGGCGTCGGTCGTGCAAGAAAAAGCCGCAAGGCTGTGAAATTCCGGACTTGCACGCGCGCGCGGTCGGGGTAGATGTGGCCATCAGGTTCCTGAATTAATTCGACGGCGTTGGATGAGGAACGAAAACGCCATGTTAATCCGGGTCAAGTACACCTGAAATTGCCTTTGAAATCAGGGGCTTTGCCCCTCACCCGAAAGAGATCAGACTGATGGCAGCCGTTTCCGGCGTTCGCCGTTCAGAGCTCGGTGACGCGCTGCGCGCCTGTCGCAGCGCGTTCCTCGGCGTCGGCTTGATGAGCTGCATGATCAACCTGCTCTATCTGACCGGGTCGATCTTCATGCTGGAGGTCTACGACCGGGTGCTGCCGAGCCGCAGCGTTCCAACCCTGGTCGGCCTGATCATCCTGGCCAGCGGTCTCTATGTCGCGCAGGGCGTGCTCGACATGATCCGCGGGCGGATCCTGGGGCGGGTCGGCACCGCGCTCGACGAAGCCCTGAACAAGCGTGTGTTCGACACCATCGTGCGCCTGCCGCTCCTCGTCGGCGGCCGCAACGAGGGACTTCAACCGCTGCGTGACCTCGACAATGTCCGCTCCTTCCTCGGCGGCATGGGACCGAGCGCGTTCTTCGACCTGCCCTGGCTGCCGCTCTATCTCGCCATCTGCTTCGCCTTCCACGTCTTGATCGGCGTGACCGCACTGGTCGGCGCCATCATCCTGGTGGGGCTCACGCTGGTCACCGAGTTCCTGTCCCGCCGGCCGGCGCGCGAGGCGATGGGGCTGGCCGCGCAGCGCAACGATCTCGCCCAGTCCAGCCGCCGCAACGCCGAGGTGCTGGTGTCGATGGGCATGGCCGGTCGGCTCAACCAGCGCTGGAGCGAGGCCAACGAAAAATATCTCGCCGGCAATCAACGCGCGAGCGACGTCGCCGGCGGTCTCGGTGCGGTCGCAAAAGTGCTGCGCATGATGCTGCAATCGGCCGTGCTTGCGGTCGGTGCCTATCTCGTCATCCATCAGGAGGCGACCGCGGGCATCATCATCGCGGGCTCGATCCTATCCGCCCGCGCGCTGGCGCCGGTCGATCTCGCGATCGCGCACTGGAAATCCTTCGTCGCCGCGCGCCAGAGCTGGCAGCGCCTCAGCCGGTTGCTCGAGCAGATGCCGGCGCAGGCGACGCCGACGCAATTGCAGGTTCCCACCAGCCGCCTGTCGGTCGAAGGCGTCGCCATCGTGCCGCCAGGCGATCAGCGCCTCATCGTGCAGGATGTCACCTTCGCGCTCGTCGCGGGCAATGGCCTCGGCGTGATCGGGCCGAGCGGCTCCGGCAAGTCGTCATTGATCCGCGCGCTGGTCGGCGTCTGGCAGCCGGTGCGGGGCAAGGTCCGGCTCGACGGCGCCGCGCTCGACCAATGGTCGTCGGACGTGCTCGGCCGCCACATCGGTTATCTGCCGCAGGACGTCGAATTGTTCGGCGGCACCATCGCGCAGAACATCAGCCGCTTCGATCCCGAAGCGACGTCGGACGGCATCATCTCCGCGGCGAAAGAGGCCGGCGTCCACGAGATGATCATCAAGATGCGCGAAGGCTACAACACCCAGGTCGGCGACCAGGGTACCTCTCTCTCCGCAGGCCAGGCGCAGCGCGTGGCGCTGGCGCGCGCGCTCTACGGCAATCCGTTCCTGATCGTTCTCGACGAGCCCAATTCCAATCTCGACACCGAAGGTGACGAGGCGTTGACTCGCGCGATCCGCTCGGCGCGCGAGCGGGGCGCCATCGTCATTGTCGTGGCGCACCGGCCGATCGGCGTCGAGGCGGTCGACCAGATCCTGGTGCTGCGCGATGGCCGCGTGCAGGCCTTTGGTCCCAAGGAACAGGTGCTCGCGCAGGTGCTCCAGCCCCGCGTCGCGCCGCCGGCGCCGATCAAGATCGTCAGCGAGGGCGGGGTGACCAAGCCATGAGCACCATGACGATTGGTGGCGTGAAGGGTGCCGCGAAGAAGACCGTGCGGCAGTCGATCAGGTTTCACCTGATCCTGGGGATTTCGATCGTGCTGATTCTGGCCCTTGGGCTGGGCGGCTGGGCGTCCACGGTGCTGATCTCCGGCGCGCTGATCGCGCCCGGGCAGATCGTCGTCGAATCCAACGTCAAGAAGGTGCAGCATCCGACCGGCGGCGTCGTCGGCGAGGTGCGCGCCCGTGACGGCGACGTGGTCAAGTCCGGCGACATCGTGGTGCGGCTCGACGACACCGTCACCAAGGCCAACCTTGCCATCGTCACCAAGAATCTCGATGCGGCGCAGGCGCGCGCGTCGCGGCTCCAGGCCGAGCAGCGCGGTCTCGACAAGATGGAGTTCCCGCAGTCATTGCTCGATCGCGCCGACGATCCCGACGTCAAGACGCTGCTCGCCAGCGAGGGCAAGCTGTTCGACGTCCGTGTCAACGGCCGCGCCGGGCAGAAGGCGCAGCTCCGCGAGCGGATCCAGCAGCTCAATGAGGAGATCGAGGGTCTCTCCGCGCAGGAAAAGGCCAAGGACAAGGAAATCGTCCTGGTGCAGCAGGAGCTCACCGGCGTCCGCGATCTCTACGACAAGCACCTGGTGCAGCTCTCGCGCCTCACCACGCTCGAGCGCGACTCCGCCCGCCTCAACGGCGAGCGCGCGCAATACATCGCCTCGCGGGCGCAGGCCAAGGGCAAGATCACCGAGACCGAGCTTCAGATCATCCAGGTCGACAAGGACATGGTGAGCGAGGTCTCCAAGGATCTGCGCGAGACCAACGACAAGATCGGTGAGTTGATCGAGCGCAAGGTCACCGCCGAGGACCAGCTTCGCCGCGTCGACATTCGGGCGCCGCAGGACGGCATGGTGCTGCAATCGACCGTGCACACCGTCGGCGGCGTC
The DNA here is from genome assembly GCF_001641635.1 of Bradyrhizobium centrolobii. GTDB lineage: Bacteria > Pseudomonadota > Alphaproteobacteria > Rhizobiales > Xanthobacteraceae > Bradyrhizobium > Bradyrhizobium centrolobii. The sequence continues at coordinate 77,416 of NZ_LUUB01000018.1, read as the reverse complement.
GTCACCGCCGGCGATACCCTGATGCTGATCGTGCCGCAGGCCGACGATCTCCAGGTCGAGGCCAAGGTCAATCCGGTCGATATCGACAAGCTCCAGGTCGGCCAGAAGACGCTGCTGCGCCTCTCCGCCTTCAACCAGCGCACCACGCCCGAGCTCAACGGCGTCGTCAGCCGCGTCTCGCCTGACGTCACCACCGATCAGCGCACCGGGCAGAGCTACTACACCATCCGCGTCTCGATGCCGCCGGAAGAGGTCGCCCGCCTCGGCGACGCCAAGCTGATCCCCGGCATGCCGGTGGAAGCGTTCGTGCAGACCGGCGACCGCACCATGCTGTCCTACCTGATGAAGCCGCTGCACGACCAGCTCATGCGTGCCTTCCGGGAGAAGTGACGCGAAGCGTCATCCCGGGGCGCGAGACCCACCCTACGACGTCCTTCCATTCGCCATTGCGAGCGCAGCGAGGCAATCCAGTCTGTCTCCGCGGAGAGATTTCTGGATTGCTTCGCTGCGCTCGCAATGACGGCATGGCTCTGTTCTTGCTATACTCCGACGCCAAGCGGCTCTTCAAAGCAACTGGCGTCGAAAATGCATCCCATCCCGATCGAATCCCTGCCGGCCATCGCCACTGAAGCCTTCTCTGACGCGGCCGCGGCTGTCGCCCGCCTCGAAGAAATCTACGATCGCAACACGAAATTCCTGCGCGATCGGTTCGAGGCCTATGTCAACGGCGAGGCGATCACGACGCGCGCTCGCGCCTACTACCCCTTCGTTCGCGTCACGACCGCGACCCATGCACGGCTCGATTCGCGTCTCTCCTATGGCTTCGTCGCGGGGCCGGGCGTGCATGAGACCAGCGTGACACGGCCGGATCTGTTCCGAAGCTATCTGATCGAACAGATCGGACTCTTGATCCAGAATCACGGCGTGCCCGTCGAGATCGGCGAGTCCGGCGAACCGATCCCGATCCACTTCGCCTACCGCCGCGACATCAACATCGAAGCCGCTATCAACACCAGCGAGAAGTCCCCCGCCATGCGATCGCTGCGTGACGTATTCGACGTGCCCGATCTCGCCACCATGGACGATGCGATCGCCGACGGCACGTTCGAGCTTAGGCCGGGCGCGCCCGAACCGCTGGCCCTGTTCCGGGCCGCCCGCGTCGATTACTCGCTGCGGCGGCTCTACCACTACACGGGCACTGATCCCGAGTATTTCCAGAATTTTGTGATCTTCACGAACTACCAGTTCTATGTCGATGCCTTCGCGCAGCTCTGCCAGCAGCGGCTCCAGTCCGGCGAGACTGGTCTCGATGCCTTCGTCGCGCCGGGCAACGTGATCACGCGCAATGGCGGCGCGATGACCGGAGTTGTGCCGGAGCGTACGCCGCAGATGCCGGCCTTCCATCTCGTCATGCCGGGCTATCGCGGCATCACGCTGATCAATATCGGCACCGGTCCGTCGAACGCGCGGAACGTCACCGACCACGTCGCCGTGTTGCGTCCGCATGCCTGGCTGATGCTCGGGCATTGCGCGGGTCTGCGCAATACGCAGCGTCTCGGCGACTACGTTCTCGCGCATGGATACGTGCGCGAGGATCACGTGCTTGATCGCGAGCTGCCGCTGTGGGTGCCGATCCCGGCGCTGGCCGAGATGCAGGTCGCGCTTGAGGAAGCGGTCGGCGACGTCACGGGCCTCGAGGGGTTTGAGCTCAAGCGTCTGATGCGCACGGGCACCGTCGCGAGCGTCGACAATCGCAATTGGGAGATCAGCGGGCCCGCAGTCATCCGTCGCCTGTCGCAATCGCGTGCCGTCGCGCTCGACATGGAATCGGCGGCGATCGCGGCGAACGGCTATCGCTTCCGCGTCCCCTACGGCACGCTGCTCTGCGTCTCCGACAAGCCGCTGCACGGCGAGATCAAGCTCGCGGGCATGGCAAGCGAGTTCTATCGCCGCCGCGTCGGCCAGCATCTCGAGATCGGGCTGAAGGCGCTGGAACGACTCAAGCAGCAGGAATCGGAGCGGCTGCATTCGCGCAAGCTCCGCAGCTTCGCCGAAGTGGCCTTCCAGTAGCACGTCCATCTTCCGTTATCGGAGGGACAGGAGAGCTGTCGTACGAACGCTGACGTCTCCGTGAGCACAGCGTCCCGGAATATCCGTGCCAAGGCAGGGTTATCACGTCGTCCGGGGCCGCTTGGATCAAGACAGGAGACAGAAATGGTCGCATCGATGATCAGGCTCGTCACGCTGGGAGCGTTTGCGGCGCTGCTGGCTTCCTCGGCCTATGCCGCGGGGGGAGGCGGAGGAGGCGGCGGCGGTGGAGGAGGTGCCAATCCCTATGATCCCTATGGCAGCGCCTATTCGACCCCGAGCACCGTTCAGCCGACCTATCCGAGACGCCCGGGAACGAAGGCCAGCCAGAAGACGAAGAAGCCTCACAACCAGTCCAGCATCGGCGATCCGGCATTCGCGGCCGGCTACCGCGCGGCCTATGACACGATCTACGAGCGCAACGACTACGCGGCCGCGATCGAGCAATTGAAGGCGCTTGGCCATGACGACCATCCGAACGTCGCCAACCTCATCGGCTACTCCTACCGCAAGCTCGGCGACTACAAGCAATCGCAGGTCTGGTACGAGCGCGCACTGAAAGCAGATCCGAACCACGTTCTGACCTGGCAGTACTATGGACTGTGGCAGCTCGAACAGGGCAATCGCGAGCAGGCGCTCTATCATCTGAGCCGGATTGCCGCCATCTGTGGGACTGATTGCGAGGAGTACAAATCGCTGGCCGCGGCGCTGGAGAAGCCGACCGGCACGGCGCTCGTTTATTGAAGGTGGAGGATGAGCCGGCTTCTGCGGCCGCGTCCGGGCGCGCGCCGTTGACCGGCCTGCATGACCGCCACGTCCTTTGGTGACAAGGCGTCAGATTTTCAGCATTGTCCCGCTCGGGGGCCGAACGGGACAAGTGGATGCCGCTGACGCGCGACAAGATCGTGGGCCATGATCTGGAACGGCTGGCCTTTCGGTTCAGCATGCTGAACGACGGCGGCGACGTCGTGCAGTGTCAGATCAGCGATGCCGCGATGGATGAGCTCGCGGGCATGCAGGGCACCGAAAGCAGCGCTCGGCAGGCGCAGTTCCTGTCGTTGCGTGAGACCATCGAACGGATCGCGTCAGACCTCTACGACGAGGCGCCACGGGTTAGAGGCCATGTGGTGCGGATTTTTACGAGGCATTTGGGAGGGTAGCTGCCACACATTCGTCGTCCTGGCGAAAGCCAGGACCAATACTGCGGAATCTATCGATGGCACGGGATGTCAACCCCGGACGACCAGTCTTCGGCAAACTGCTCCATGGGGTAATCGCGACGAGCGCAAGCGCTCGCGCGGGGGTCCTGGCTTTCGCCAGGACGAAACCGAGAGTAGGCGCGGTCGTTCCGTCTTACCCGGCAACGATACGGGAGCAGATCACCGCTCCAAATTCTTCAGCAGCAACTTCAACGCCGTCGCCGCAAACGTCTGCATGTTGGCGAACCGGTCGTTGCTCCCCGTCTCCAGTGTCATCACCTCTGCCGCGGGGCCCGCGATCGCCATGCAGCTATGGCCTGCGGCATCGCCGTAGCGGTTGCCGGTGGGGCCGGCTGCGCCGGTCTCGGACAGGCCCCAGTCGCAGCCGAAGCGGCCGCGCATCTGCTCGGCGAGGAGTTTCGCGTAAGGCTCCGAGGCCGATCGGAAGCCCTTCATGCCGTCATCCGAAATATCCATCAGCACGCGCCGCGCATCGCGCGTGTAGACCACCGCGCCGCCGAGGAAATAGGCCGAAGCGCCGGGCACCGCGAGCAGGCTTGCCGAGATCAGGCCACCGGTTGAGGATTCTGCCACGGCAATGGTCTCTTTGCGCGCGATCAGTTTGGCGGCGATCTGTTCCGCAATGCCAGTGAGCTCTTTCATTCCTGCACCTCTCATCCTCGCAACCGAGCTGCGCCTTCCTAGCATATGACAGCGGCATTGGCCGAGTTGCAGCGGGCGGGCAGGCCTGCTTGAATGGCGGAGGCAAGACGGCGCGGCGAAGCGCTATGCAAGAGGAAACGTGAAGAGGAGACGTCATGACGTCCCTGATCGCCGGCGGTGTAGATTGCGACGTGCACCCGGCGGTGCCGCATCTCACGAGCCTGCTGCCCCATCTGAACGACTACTGGCGCGACCAGGTGACGACGCGCGGCATGGTCGACCTCATCTCGCAATCCTACCCGCAGAACTCGCCGATCACGGCGCGCGAGGACTGGCGCCCCGAAGCCGGCAAGCCCGGCGCCAGTCTCGCCGACATGCAGCGCCACGTACTCGACCCCTTCGAGGTCGGCCACGCCATCTGCAATCCGCTCTATGGCGTGCAGATGGTGTTTTCCGAGGACATGCAGACCGCGTTCTGCCGCGCACTGAACGACTGGCTGGCGAAGGAGTGGCTTGATCGCGACACGCGGCTGCGCGGCTCGATCGTCATCCCCACGCAGAGCGTCGAGAAAGCCGTCGCCGAGATCGAGCGTTGCGCACAGGATCCGCGCTTCGTGCAGGTCTTGATGCTGGTGATGGGCGACACGCCGCTGGGAAAGCGCGCACTGTGGCCGATCTATGAGGCGGCGGAACGGCTGGACCTCGCCATCGGCGTCCATGCCGGTTCCGCCTATCACAATCCGCCGACTGCGGTCGGCTGGGGTTCCTACCACATCGAGGATTATGTCGGTCAGGCCCAGGCGTTCCAGACGCAGCTCACCAGCCTGATCGTCGAGGGTGTGTTCGCCCGCCATCCCCGTCTGAAGATGGTGATGCTGGAATCCGGCATCTCCTGGCTGCCGCCCTATCTTTGGCGCCTGCACAAGTTCTGGCGCGGGGTGCGGATGGAGACGCCCTGGGTCGATCGCGCGCCGCTGGAAATTGTGCGCAGCAACATCCGGTTCTCATTACAACCATTTGACGCACCGCGGGAGCCGGCGACATTAATTCGCCTGTTTGATCATATGCAGTCCGACGAATTGGTCCTATTCTCCACGGACTATCCGCACTGGCAGTTCGACGGCCAGGATGCGCTGCCCGAAGGTCTGTCCCCCGATCTCGTGCGCAAGATCATGATCGACAATCCGCATGCAACCTATCCCCGCCTGACTTAGCCCGCTGCCAAAGGAGGCAAGGCGATGAATATTCAATTCCGCGAGAGCACCGAAGCCGCTCCCCCCCTGACCGCCAAGAACGCGATAAAGACCGCGATCGCGGATTGCGACATCCACCCGGCACGCGCGACCCGAACCGAGCTCTATCCCTATCTCGCCAAGCGCTGGCAGCATCATCTCGAAGTCTACGGTGTCCATGCCTATCAGGGCATGATGGAAGGCCCGCCGTACCCCAAGGCACAGCCCAACGCCTCGCGCCGCGACGCCTGCCCGCCAGAAGGTGGCCCGCAGGGTTCCTCGCTGTCCTTCATGCAGGAGCAGCATCTCGATCCCAACAATGTGCAGTTGGGGGTGCTCAATCCGCTCAACGCCGGGCAGGGCATCCGCAATCACGAGCTCTCGGCCGCTTTGTGCTCCGCGATCAACGACTGGCAGATCGACAAATGGACCAGCAAGGACAAGCGGCTGAAGGCCTCGATCGTGGTCGGCAATGAGGACGGGCTGTCGGCCGCCGCCGAAATCCGCGAGCGCGCGGGGGACAAGAACTTTGTCCAGGTGCTGCTGCTCAGCCGCAACGTCGAACCGCTGGGCCAGCGCCGCTATTGGCCGATCTATCAGGCCGCGGAAGAGGCCGGGCTGCCTGTCGGCGTCCACGCCTTCGGTTTCGGCGGCAATCCGATCACGCCGTCGGGCTGGCCGAGCTACTACATCGAGGAAATGGTCGGCCACTCGCAATGCCAGCAATCGGCGCTCGCGAGCCTCGTGCTCGAAGGCGTGTTCGAGCGCTTCCCGAAACTGAAGATGGTGATGATCGAAGCCGGCTTCGGCTGGGCGCCGTCGCTCGCCTGGCGGCTCGACAAGGTCTGGCAGCGGCTGCGCAGCGAGGTTCCGCATGTGAAGCGGCCGCCGTCCGAATATATCCGCGAGCAGGTGTGGTGGACCACGCAGCCGATGGAGGATCCGGAACGGCGCGAGGATCTGTTCGACGTCATCAAGTGGATCGGCTGGGACCGGCTGCTGTTCGCGACCGATTATCCGCATTGGGACTATGACGAGCCGTCCCGCGTGCTGCCGCCCGGCGTCACCGAGGCCAACCGCGAGGCGTTCTACCGCGACAATGCGCGGAAGCTGTACGGGCTCACCGCATGATCCGGACCCGCAGGACCGCGTTAGCCGAAAGTGTCGGGCGGTTTTCCCTCGCGACAAACGCGGAACGCGTTTGCGCGGAGATCAAGCGAAAGACATAGACCATGGCGCGGCATGTGATCGCGCCGGTCGACGAGCTACCGCCCGGCACGCGAAAATTTTTGGAGATCGACGGCCGGCCAATCGCGGTCTTCAACATCAAGGGCGAATATTTCGGCCTGTTGAACCGCTGCCCGCATCAGGGCGCGGCGCTGTGCGAGGGCCCGTTGATAGGGCTCGCCCAGTCAAGAGACCCCGGCGAGATCGAATACACCAGGTTGGGTGAGATCATCCGCTGCCCCTGGCACGGCTGGGAATTCGACGTGCGCACCGGCCAGTCCTACTGCGATCCCCGCCGCTTCCGCGTGAAGGCGTATCCGGCCCATGTCGAGAACGGTGCGAGCGTGGTGAAGGGGCCTTACGTTGCCGAGACGATTCCGGTGCGGGTTGAGAGCGACTACGTGGTGGTCGAACTCTAGCCCCCGTCATTCCGGGGCGATGCGACGGAACCGCGCAAAGCGCGGCCCGAGAGCATCGAGCCCGGAACTCATCGTGCCACCTGACTGCTAGGAGAAATGGATTCCGGGCTCGCCTCTTCGAGGCGACCCGGAATGACGACTAGTGACCGCCGACCGGCTCCGCCACCGGATCATACGTCGTCACCGCCTTGCCGCCGCCGCGATAGACGGTCGACGCTGCGATGATGCCGAGCACGGCGGCGAACATCAGCCAGAAGCCGGGCGAAGCCTTGTCGCCGGTCTTCTCGATCAGCCAGGTCGAGGCGAACGGCGTGAAGGTTCCGAACAGCGCGGCCGCGAGCGCAAAGGCGAGCGAGAAGCAGGTGGTGCGCACATGCGCCGGCACGATCTCGACCAGCGCGCCAAGCATGGTGCCGCTGTAGACGCCGAAATAGAACGAGAACATCATCTCGACCGCGAGCAGCTTGCCGAAGGTCGGCGCCGCCACCAGCCAGTGCAGTGCCGGATAGGCGGTGACGAGCGAGAGACAGGCGATGGTCAGCAGCACCGGCTTGCGGCCGATGCGATCCGAGACCGCGCCGCCGACCGGATTCCAGATGAAGTTCGTCACCGCCACGAGCAGCGTGACCAGCAGCGCATCCTGCGTCGACAGCTTCAGCACGTTCTTGCCGAAGGTCGGCGTGTAAACGGTGACGAAATAGAAGGTCGTCGTGGTCAGGACCGCGATCATCATGCCGAGGATGACGATGCGCCAGTTGGCGAGCGCGGAAGCGAACACCTCTGCGGCTGTCGGATGCTTCTTCATGGCGAGGAAGGCCGGCGTTTCCTCGAGCGTCCGGCGCAGGAAGAAGATCAAGGGAATGATCAGGCAGCCGACGAAGAACGGAATGCGCCAGCCCCAGGCGGCAACAGTGTCGGCCGGCATCACCTCGGACAGGAGGTAGCCGAGGATCGACGCGACGAAGATCGCGACTTGCTGGCTCGAGGACTGGAACGAGGTGTAGAAGCCGCGATTGCCGGGCGTGGAGATTTCCGCGAGATAGACCGACACGCCGCCGAGCTCGACGCCGGCGGAGAAGCCTTGCAGCAGGCGGCCGATCAGCACGATGATCGGCGCGGCGATGCCGATGGTCGCATAGCTCGGGCAGAACGCGATCACGACCGTGCCGAAGGCCATGATGCCGAGGGTGACGATCAGGCCCTGGCGGCGGCCGATGCGGTCGATATAGGCCCCGAGCACGATCGCACCCACGGGCCGCATCAACGCGCCGAGCCAGAACACGCCGAACGTGTTGAGCAACGAGGCCGTCTCGTTGCTGGAGGGGAAGAACGCCTTACCGATCGCGGCGGCGTAGAAGCCGAACAGGAAGAAGTCGAACTGTTCGAGGAAATTGCCGGAGGTCGCGCGCAGGATGGCGCCGATGCGCGACTTGATCTCGGGCGGATTGGTTGAGGCTGGTCCAGCCATGACGTTGCTCCCCCTTAAGGACGTGGCCGGACCGGAACTCATTTCACGGCAGGCGACAGATTGATATTGCGACAATCTGTCTACCCCTTCCCGCGCGGGGCGTTGCGAGTCAACCGATTTTGCGGCGGAAGCCGATGATTTTTCAGGCTTTATTCTGCGCTGCAGCGACTACCCATTGACGGAACGCGGCAAGCTTCGGCGCTTCGCGCCGGCCATCTGGCGCGACCAGGTAGAAGCCGGCATCCGCCGGCAGCGCGATCTTGAAGGGGACCACCAAGCGTCCCTTGGCGATGTCGTCCTGGACGTAGGAGGTTCGCCCCATCGCCACGCCCATGCCGTCGATCGCCGCCTGCACGGTCATGAAGGTCATGTCGAAGGTGATGCCGGGCTGCCGGGATATGCTGGTCGACAGACCTGCCGCCGTCAGCCAGAGGCGCCAGTCATCGCCGTTGTTGGTGTGCAGCAGCACGTGGTCCTTCAGATCCTCAGGCCGGCGCAGCGGCCCGTCGCCACGCAAGAGGGACGGGCTGCATACCGGGAACAGCTCGTCCGCCATCAGCCAGTCGGCGCGCAGGCCCGGCCATTGGCCGCGGCCGTAGCGGATTGCGGCGTCGACATTGTCGCGCTGGAAGTCGACGAGGCTGGTCGAGGTGGTGATGCGGACGTCGATGCCGGGGTGCGCCTCCTGGAAATCGGTCAGCCGCGGCAAGAGCCATTTCGCGGCGAGCGACGCGATCGTCGAGACCGTCAACACCTTGTCGTCGTCCTTGCGCAGCAGCCGGTCGGTTGCGAGTCGCAGATCGTTGAAGGCGGCGCGCACCCCCGGCAGGTAGTCGCGCGCTTCCGGGGTCAGCGCCAGGGCACGGTTCTGCCGGACGAACAGGCGGATGCCGAGCTCCTCCTCGAGCCGTCGGATCTGATGGCTGATCGCGGTCTGCGTGACGTTCAGCTCGGCTGCGGCCAGCGTGAAGCTGAGATGGCGCGCGGCAGCCTCGAAGGCCCGCAATCCGTTCAGGGACGGCAATCTGGCAGTCATTTGGCAGCAGGATGCATGAGCTTAATTCATGCGAAAGGGTACAAATTGTCGTTTGTCGAAGCGCGTTCGCAGGCGGATATTGCCGTTTAAATTTAGCTCTAGGAGCTGATGATGTCTACGTGCACCACCAATTCGATGACAAATCATCATGCGCACGGGTTGATCGACCAAATCGGCGAGACCCTGCATGTCTGGCACGAGCGATACCGCACCCGGCGTGAGCTCGCCCAGTGGACCACCCGCGATCTCCAGGACGTCGGTCTGTCCTGGAGCGATGTTGCCCTTGAGGTCGACAAACCCTTCTGGCGGGCCTGAACGGCAGCCAGGCCGGCGCCGCCTGATCAGGGGCGCCGGCGGTCCCTTTTTCCAAGGCGCGTGTCATGAGCACCCTTCGGCTCGACGACCTCAAGCAATATTCGGACACCCTGCGCACGCGACATGGCGACGTCCTGACCCTGCGCTTTGTCGAGCCGCGCGACACCGACGAACTGCAGCATTATTTCCGTTCGCTCTCGACCCGCTCCCGCTACAACCGCTTCTTCGGCGCGATCAGCGAACTGCCAAAGGGCCTGCTGCACGATTTCCTTCAGGTCGGCGAGCGCGAGCGCTTCACCGTCGTCGCAACCATGATGGTCGACGGCTTCGAGACCATCGTCGCTGAAGCGCGCTATGCCTTCCATGCCGACACCTCGACACTCGAATTCGGCCTGTCGGTCGATGATCGCTGGCAGGGCCACGGCGTCGGCACCGCGCTGCTTAAGAACCTGGAATGTCGCGCCGCCGCCTTGGGTGCCGAGCACATGTTCGGCGACACGCTGCGCTCCAACGACACCATGATTTCGCTCGCGCGTAAATCCGGTTTCGCCTTCACCAATCATCCGGACGATTGGAAGCTGGTGCGCTTCGACAAGGAGATCACGGTCGCCCCGAAGGAGATCCCCTGCGCGAGCTGGCGTCTCGCTGCTCTTTCCCGTCAGGCCGCAAGCCCCTCAGCCTCGGCCTGACCGCACTCCAAGCCCGGCCCTGGTGAACCAGTGCCGGGCATTTTTTGCGCTTCATTTGGCGACGTCGCTCATGAAGTCGGTCGACACTGCGACCGTCCGCCATTCTGCAAGCTCTTTCGCGACGAAGGCGTTCTTGGCCTCGATCCCCTCCACCGTGTCGCTACCGAGCGGCAGCCGCAGCGGCGGGTTCTTCGCATCCACCAGCCTGAGGAAGGCCTGTGCCAGCTTGCGCGGATCGCCACGCTGGCCGTTATTGACGTCGGCCGCGTGCGCGCGGGTCCTATCGACGGTTTCGCGATAGTCGTCGATCTGAAGCGCGGTGCGCGACAGCGAGGTCTCGTCGAGGAAGTCGGTGCGGAAGAAGCCTGGCTCGACCACGGTCACCTTGATTCCGAGGGGCGCCACTTCGCCCGCCAGCGCCTCGCTGAGGCCTTCGACCGCGAACTTGGTCGCGCCGTAGACGCCCCGCTACTTCCCCGTGAACACCGGCTTGCGCTTGTCGATGAAGGCCTGCACCGCCTCCTTGTGATCGGCCGTCGCGGTCAGGCGGATCAGCCGTTCGGCCTCGTGATCGCGGGCGGTCTCGAAATCGAACAGCAGGGCTTCGTCGAGATTGTCCTTCATGTAGCGCAGTGCCAGCCGCGGGCCTTCTGCGAGCGATTTTGCCAGCGTGAAGGCCTCGGTCTGGAGCTTGTCGTCGGGCACGACGCGGTTGACGAGGCCGATCGCCTCGCACCTTGCAGCATCGACCTTGTCGCCGGTGAACATCAGCTCGCGCGCCCGCGCGGTGCCGACCAGGCGCGTGAGCAGCCAGGCGATGCCATAGTCGCCGCTGAGCGCAACGCGGGCGTAGCCCGTGGTCACGAAGGCTGATTGGGCGGCGATGCGGATGTCGCAGGCCATGGCGATGGCCAGCCCCGCGCCGGCCGCCGGCCCGGGCAACGCCGCAATGGTCGGCTTGCGCACGGAGACCAGGGCGCCGGTCAAACGGCGCTGTCGTTCCTGGAGATCGGCGACTTTGTCGTCAAAGGACATTTCCAGTTTCTTCTGGTCGCGATGCGCACCCATGCCCTTGACGTTGCCGCCGGCGCAAAACGCTTCGCCCGCGCCGGTGATCAGGAGCGCGCCGACATTCGGGTCCTCGCCACAAGTCCGGATCATCGTGCGCAGCGCCGGCGTCAGCGTGTCCGACAGCGAATTGCGCGCCTCCGGCCGGTTCAGCGTGATCACCGCGACGCGGTCGCGGATGACGCAGAGGAGTTCATTGGTGCCGGTGTCGATGGTGGTTTCGGTGGTCATTTCGCTCCCCGTTTCGTGTTGTCATCCGGGATGGTCCGAAGGACCAGACCCGGAATCTCGAGATTCCGGGTTCGATGCTTCGCATCGCCCCGGAATGACGTTCTGCTCAATTCAAAACTTCTCCACCCAGGGCCGCAACTCCAGCTCCCAACTCCAGGCGCTGCGCGGCTGCTGAAGGACGTTCCAATAGCTCTCCGCGATCGCATCGGGATCGAGCATCGAATCCGGCCTGTCCGCGGGCTCGGTGCGCGCCGCGCTGCGGATGCCGCCGTCGATGACGAAATGCGCGACATGGATGCCCTGCGGCGCGAGCTCGCGCGCCATGCCCTGGGCGAGCCCGCGCAGCGCGAACTTGCCCATCGCGAACGGGGCGGACTGGGCATAGCCTTTGACACTGGCCGATGCGCCAGTGAACAGGATCGCGCCGTGCTTGTTCGGCAGCATGCGCTTGGCCGCCTGTTGCGCCACCAGGAACCCGCCATAGGCGCTGACCGCGATCGATTGCGCGACATCCACCGGAACCAGGTCGAGGAAGGGGCCGCGGATGCGGCCGCTCGCGTTGTAGATGACGAGGTCGGGCGTCCCGATCTCGCGTTCGACGAGGCCAAACAGGCGTTCGACCTCCTCCGGCTCCGTCGCGTTGCAGGCATAGGCTTTCGCGCCGGTTTCGGTGCAGAGCGCGCCGAGCTTCTCGATCTTTCGCGCGGCGAGCGCCACACGCAGTCCTTGGGCGGAGAGCAGCCGCGCCAGCGAGGCGCTCAATCCTTCGCCGGCGCCGACGATCAGCGCGATCTTGTACTTTGGGTGGTCCATGGTTGGTCCCTCGGGGATAGGAGCCGCTCATCTATGCATCAGGCGCCCGAACGACCAGCCGACGTACCGAACCGGTCGATCACAATTCCGCAGAGCGAATTGCTTCCTCGCGGCGGTCATGCCTCCCTGACAATTTGCGGCTTTATCCGTATTGCCGTCTGGAGCATGATCCACATCATGCAAAGCAGCAAGCGTTAAAGCTGTTGCCCAAAATGCCACGGGGCGGAAACGAAGAGGTCATCATGCATCAGCCCATCAGGTCGCATCAGGCAGATGCTATCGCGAACCAGCCGGGCCTGCTCGCACCCGACACGACCGGCATGAATTTCTACCGCGCCGATCCGGCGCTGACGGATCTGTTGCGCATCCATCTGCCGGACGCACTGTTCCATCACATCGAACCGCATCTCGACCGGCTCGGCGAGCTCGCGGGCGGATATCTCGACGAATGCGCGCGACTTGCCGACCGGCATACGCCGGTGCTGCACCAGCGCGACAGGTTCGGCCGCGACGTGCAGTGGATCGAATATCACCCGGCCTATCGCGAGCTGGAGAAGGCGGCCTTCGGCGAGTTTGGCATTCATGCGCTCTCGATCCGCAAGGGCATCATGGGCTGGCCCGACAAATATCCGGTGGTCGCGAAACACGCCTTCACCTTCCTGTTCAACCAGACCGAGTTCGGCATGGGCTGCCCGATCAACGTCACCGACGGCTGCGCCAAGCTGCTCGCGAATTTCGGCGATGAGGCGTTGCAAGCGAAATATCTCGACGGCCTGACGCAGACCGACATGAGCAAGCTGACCCAGGGCGGCCAGTTCATGACCGAAAAGGAGGGCGGGTCCGACGTCGGTACGCTGACGACGCGCGCGGTAAGGGAGGCCGACCATTGGCGGCTCTACGGCGAGAAATGGTTCTGCTCGAATGCTGACGCGAAGGTCGTCATGCTGCTGGCACGCCCCGAAGGCGCCGGCCCCGGCACACGCGGCGTCGGCCTGTTCCTGATGCCGCGCTTCCTCGACGACGGTTCGCAGAACCACTACCGGATCGTGCGGCTGAAGGACAAGCTCGGCACCCGCTCGATGGCGTCGGGTGAGATCAAGCTCGAAGGCGCGATCGCCTATGCTGTCGGCAAGCTCGACCGCGGCTTCGTGCAGATGGCCGAGATGGTGAACTCGTCGCGGCTCTCGAATGGCGTCAAATCGACCGCGCTGATGCGCCGCGCCTATCATGACGCGATGACGGTGGCGAAGAACCGCGTGGTGTTCGGCAATCGCATCATCGACCTGCCGCTCGGACGGCGGCAGACGCTGAAGATCATGCTGCCGGTTGAGCAGGCGCTATCGATGAGCTTTCTCACCGCCGACGCGCTCGACCGCGCGGAGGCCGGAAGCCAGGATGCCGCGGCGCTGCTGCGCATCCTCACCCCGACGTTGAAATTCCGCGCCACGCGCGATGCGCGCAAGGTCTGCGGCGATGCGCTCGAGATGCGCGGCGGCATCGGCTATATCGAGGAATTCGCCACGGCCCGCCTGCTGCGCGATGCGCATCTCGGCTCGATCTGGGAGGGCACCGGCAACATCGTCGCGATCGATGCGCTCAAGCGCGCGGTCGGCCGCCACGGCGCCGAATCCGCGCTCGCCGCTGACCTGCATGCCCGGCTCGACGACAGCGCCTCCGTGCCGCAGGCCTGGCGCGACCGCCTGCGCGGTCTCACCGATCGTGCGGTCGGCTTTGCGCGCGAGGTCGCGGGGAAGGCCGATAACGAGGCTGATGCGCGGCGTGCCACCAGCCTGCTCTATCATGTCGCAAGCGCGGTTGCGCTCGCCTGGGAGGCGCATCGCATTCATGACATGCGTGGCGATGCGCGGCGGCTGCTGCTCTCGCGCCTCGTGATCGATCATCGGGTGTCGCCAAGCGATCCGTTCCGGCTCACGGAAAATGCCGCGCAGCAGAAGATCGCCGCGCTGCTGCTGGATGATCGCGCCGCCGGTATGAGCGAGGTTGGCGAACTGGTTCTGACAGCGTAGGCTCGTTGGGCCGCGCTCGCGCTTCACCTCTCCCATAGGGAGAGGTGAAGCGCTGGATTCAACGAAATCATAACAACGAGGAAACACACCGATGAAGGCCGCCGTCCTCTATGAAGTCAATCAGCCGCTGGTCATCGAGGATGTCAGCCTGCCGAAGCCGGGCCCGCGCGAAGTGCTGATCCGCACGGCGGTTGCCGGCCTCTGCCACTCCGACCTGCACTTCATGGAAGGCCTCTATCCGCATCCGCTGCCGGCGGTGCTCGGCCATGAGTCCGCAGGCGTCGTCGAGCAGGTCGGCTCCGACGTGACTTACGTGAAGCCGGGCGACCACGTCGTCACCTGCCTCTCCGTGTTCTGCGGCACCTGCGACAACTGCACGACAGGCCGTACCGTGCTCTGCACGGACACAACGGTGAAGATGCTGCCGGGCGCCTCCAACCGCATGCAATGGTCGAAGCCGGAGAAGCTGCACCAGTTCCTCAATCTCTCCTCCTTCGCCGAGCAGATGCTGGTGCACGAGAACGCCATCGTGAAAATCCGCAAGGACATGCCGCTGGAGCTCGCCGCGCTGATCGGCTGCGGCGTCATCACCGGCTACGGCGCCGTGGTGAATACCGCAAAGGTCCAGGCCGGCGAGACCGTGGCGGTGATCGGCTGCGGCGGCGTCGGCATGGCCGCGATCAACGGCGCGCAGATTGCGGGCGCGGGCCGCATCATCGCCATCGACACCAATCCCGCAAAGCTCCAGCTTGCCACCAAGCTCGGCGCGACCGACATCATCAATCCCGCCGACGGCGACGTCGTGAAGCAGGTACGCGATCTCACCAATGGCGGCGTGCATCATTCCTTCGAGGTGCTCGGTCGCAAGGAGACCGCGGAGCAGGCCTTCGGCATGCTCGCCGCGGGCGGCACCGCCACCATCGTCGGCATGATCCCGTTCGGGCAGAAGATCGAGCTGCACGGCTTCGACTTCCTACGCGAGCGCAAGATCCAGGGCTCATCGATGGGCTCGAACCATTTCCGCGTCGACATGCCCCGCCTGGTCGATTTCTACCTGCGCGGCCGGTTGCACCTCGAGGACTGGATCTCGGCCAAGCTGAAGCTGTCCGAAATCAACGAAGGCTTTGCCAACATGAAGGCCGGCAAGACGCTGCGCAGCGTGATCATGTTCGACAGCTAACACCAGGCGTCGCCTGTAACTCAGACGTTGTGCCCCAACTCAGAGGCGTTGTGCCCCAACTCAGCTGTCATCGCCCGGCTTGACCGGGCGATCCAGTACTCTGGAGACGGTTGTGGTTGAATCGATAGGCCGCGGCGTACTGGGTGCCCCGCTTTCGCGGGGCATGACAGCGGAGAGTGTGGAGGCGATGTGCCCGCCTCACCGCGACACGTGCGCCGACACCGCGAGCCACTTGCCGTTCTTCTTGGCCCAGCAATCGGTGTAGCGGCCGGTGGCCTGCTGGCCGTCTGCCGTCGTGTAGGTGGTCGCGCCATGGATGATGGCGAAGTCACCCATGATGCGGATGATGACGTCGCGCTCCTTGAGATTGCGGATCGCGATCGGCTGCGCCGTCTGCTTCAGAAACGCGGCGCGGTCGACCAGGGTCTTGTCGGGATTGGAGCAATAGAACTCCGGCGCCAGGATCTCGTCGAAGCGTTTGACGTCGCAGTTCTGCACGGAGGCGACATAGTCGCGGTTGAGCGCGGTGAGCTCTTCCATGTCCTGGCTCATGACGTTCCTCTCCCTCTTTGTCATTCCGGGGCGCGCGAAGCGCGAACCCGGAATCTCGGAGTTGGCTACTTCGTCATTGCGAGCGAAGCGAAGCAATCCAGAAATGTGTCCGCATGGGCAGTCTGGATTGCTTCGTCGCTTCACTCCTCGCAATGACGAGAAGTCTAATCATCAAACAAAGGCGGCGGTGTGAAGCCGCCGAACTCGCGCTCGATCAGTTCGGCGAGTTTGAGCGGCGTGCGGTCCTCCAGCCACGGGCCGACGATCTGGACGCCGACCGGCAGCCCGTCCGGCGCAAAGCCGGTGGGGATCGCGGTCGAGGGCAGGCCGGGCAGGGTGGCGATGCCGGGCCAGGCAAGCTGATCGGGGTAGATGTGCTCCCTGCCATCGATCTTGATCCGCCGTTGCTCCTGCTCCGGCGAATGGTCGTGCGGATAGGCCGGCGTCGGCATGACCGGGCAGATCACCGCATCGAACGTGTTGAACAGCTCGCGCCATTGCGCGCGCAGCCGCGTGCGTCCGCCGTTGGCCGTCTGCCAATCGCGATGGCTGAGCGCGATGCCGCGCAGCCGCTCCGCGGCGAGGCTGTTGTCGCTCTCCGGCAGTGCCGCCGCGGCTGCCTTGGCGCCGGCATAGATGTCGGGCGCGAAGGTTGCACCCAGGAACGACATCAGCATGAGCATATAGAGCCGCGACGAGGCGGCGAAATCCGGCAGCAGCGGGCTGTTGCGTTCGATCCTCACACCGGCCCTGGCAAGGCCATCGGCCAGCTTGTTGATGGTCCCGCGCACGGCGGTGTCCGTCGGCAGCACCGGATCGGTGTCGATGACCAGTACCCGGAAATCCTTGAGCGCGTTGTGCCGCGCCGCCGGCAGGTCGAGCCGGTAGGCCTTGCCCGCATCGATCGGATCGGGCCCGGCCATCACGTCGAGCAGCAGCGAGAGGTCGGCGGCGCTGCGCGCCATCGGGCCGATCACCGACAGGTCGCGCTCGAAAGGCAATGGCGGCAGCGGCGGCGAGGTGTGGCCGCGCGTCGCGACCAGCCCGAAGGTGGGCTTGTGCGCATAGACCCCGCAATGGAACGCCGGCACGCGCAGCGAGCCGCCGATGTCGGAGCCGATCGACAGCGGGCCATAGCCCGCCGCGAGCGCCGCCGACGATCCACCGGAGGAGCCGCCGGGCGTGCGGCCGAGATCGTAGGGATTGTTGGTGGTGCCGTAGATGTCGTTGTAGCTCTGCCAGTCGCCGAGGCCGAGCGGCACGTTGGTCTTGCCCAGGATCACGGTGCCCGCGTCTTTTACCCGTGTGATCGGCAGGGCGTCTTCCCTGGCGATGAAATCCTTCTGCGCAGGAATGCCCCAGGTCGTCGGCAGGCCGGCGATGTTGTAGGATTCCTTCACCGTCATAGGCAGGCCGAGCAGCGGCTTGCGCTCTCCGCGCGCCAGTGCCCCATCCGCCTCGCGCGCCGCGGCGAGCGCGCGGTCGAAGTCGCGAACGCAGATCGCGTTGACCTTGCCGTCGTGACGCTCGATGCGATCGATCGCATCCTGCGCGAGCTCGACCGCGGAGACCTTCTTCGCAGTCAACGCGGCCGACAGCTCGACCGCGCTCTTGAAACTCCATTCTGATTTGGCCACCGCGCTTCTCCTGCTTCATTGCGTGAGGATGATGCGCAGTTTGCCCAAACGCCGCAACGGCCGTTTGACGGTGATTGCCATGCCGGCGAGGCGTGTCGAGCAAAAAGCCAAACAATTGATCGCAGTCATCGCCCGGCTTGACCGGGCGATCCAGTACGCCGCGGCTTCTCCGCATACGACTATGTCTCTGGAATACTGGATCGCCCGCTTTCGCGGGCGATGACAAGGTGAGAGAATCTACGCCGCCCCGATCAATATGCCCACGCCGAGCACGATCGCGCCGCCGAGCACGATCTGGAACACGGCCTGAAGAAACGGCGTGTCCATGTAGCGCGCACGGATGAAGGCGATCGCCCACAATTCGAAGAACACGACGACGCAGGCGATCGCCGTCGCGATCCAGAACGCGTTGGGCCACGCATCCGGCACGAGATAGGGCATGGTGTGCCCGAGCCCGCCGAGCGTCGTCATCGCTCCGCAGGTGATGCCGCGAAGCCATGGCGAGCCGCGCCCGGTCAGCGAACCGTCGTCGGACAGTGCTTCCGCAAAACCCATGCTGATGCCGGCGCCGATCGAGGCGGCGAGGCCGACCAGAAACGTCTGCCAGTTCTGATGGGTGGCGAAGGCGGCGGCAAACAACGGCGCCAGCGTCGAGACCGAGCCGTCCATCAGGCCGGCGAGGCCCGGCTGCACATATTGCAGCACGAACATCCGCCGCCGCGTGCGGTCTTCCTCGGCGCGCACGTCGGGCTTCAGGATCTCGTCGGTGAGCGCGACGGCGCGATTCTCGTGGTGCTTCTCTTCCTCGGCGAGATCGCCCAAGAGCCGCCGCACACCGACATCCTCGGCCTGCTCGGAGGCCCTGGCGTAGAACCGCTCGGCCTCGAGCTCCATGGTCTCGACTTCTTTGCGGATCGTGTCGAGCGGCAGGTTCTTGGTCAGCCAGATCGGGCGGCGGCGCAGGAAGCCCTTGACGTCCTCGCGGCGGATCGGCGGCAGATGCGGGCCGAAGCGCTCTTCGTAGAGCTTTAGCAGGCGATGCCGGTGGCCGCGCTCTTCCTCGGCCATCTCCTCGAAGATCTTGGCCGTGTCCGGGTATCGCTCCCGGAGGTCCTCGGCGAAGGTCATGTAGATGCGGCTGTCTTCCTCCTCGGAGGAGATCGCGACCGCGAGCACCTCGCGCTCGGTCAGATCGGCAAAGTTCTTCACGATGGGCCTATACAGTTTAGAACTATTCTAAATTATATAGGCCGCCGCAGTTCCCGGGTCAAATCATCCCGCGTGAGCCTTCGCGAGGAAGTCGAGCAGCAGCCGGCTTACCACGGCCGGCTGCTCCTGCTGCACCCAATGGCCGGCGCCGTCGACGAGATGGCAGCCGAGCATCTTCGTGCAGGTGCTAGCCTGCATCGCTTCCACCACGCCGGGGCGCTGATACGTGCCCCAATCCTGCTTGCCCGAGATGAAGCAGGAGGGCACGTCGATGGTACGGCCCGCGAACAGCTGCAACTCGTCATTGAAAGCGCCCGAGGTGCCGCAGCGATACCATTGCAGCCCGCCCTGAAATCCGGTGCGGCCGAATTCGGCGCTGTAGTAGGCGAGTTCACGGTCCGGCAGCCACTGATTGGCGGCGATTGCGGCCGGCGGCGGCATCTCCTTCGCGACTGTCTCCGCCATGGTCTCGCCAGCGTCCATCACGTAATAGGTCGGCAGCTTTGCGAGTTCGCTGGCGGACCAGGATTTGAGCGGATAGGGCTTGTTGTCGGTCCAGTCCGCGCTCTTGTGATGATAGTAGGCGCGCAGGAAATCATGCACGCCCTGCGGCGCGCGATGCATGTCGGCATTCGCTTTGCGTGTCGAATAGTACCATTGATAATGCTTGCGCGGACGCGGCAGCGCGGCGAGCTCGCGATGCACGGGATCTTCGACCGGCGGCTTTGCCGGCGCGTCGACAGTGTTGAACGGCAGCGGCGGCGGACCGCCGAACGGCGCGCTCATCATCACAACCGAATGGAATACGTCGGGCCGCACCAGCGCGCACCAGGACGCAACCGGGCTGCCGAAATCGTGGCCGACCACGTCGACCTGCTTGTAGCCGAATGCCGCCACCAGCCCGAGCGCATCGCGCACCAGGTTGAACAGCCGGAACGGCGCGAGATCGCCGTCATAGTCCGCGGTCCATCCCGTCGTGCGGCCATAGCCGCGCTGGTCCGGCACGATGACGTGATAGCCGGCAGCAGCGAGTGCCGGCATCACCTTGCGCCAGGAGAAGGCGAGCTCGGGAAAGCCGTGCAGCAGCAACACGCAGGGGCGGTCCTTCGTCTCGAAGCCGGCCTCGAGCACATGCACACGCAGGCCGTTGATGCCGTCGACATAACGCGAGCGGATGCCGGCGGGCAGGGGGATGTCGGGGAGGGATGTCATAGCAAGTGCCTCGGACGCGGGGCAGAGATGCCCACCATTATGCCCCTGTGCGGCATCAGCCAACCCGAAAACACGCCCGTCATTCCACATTGCGCAAGTGCGCAATGGGGATGCGCCGAAGGCGCAGGCCCGGAATCCATAACCCCGGCTAGTGGTTATGGATTCCGGGCTCGACGCTGGCGCGTCGCCCCGGAATGACGGTGTGTAGGAATGACGGTACAGGGTGGGCAAAGCGACTTGTCCGCCGAAGCTCTCCACGAGCGAAGGCGGAAGCGTGCCCACCATTTGCATTCGGCTCGTGGCGAGATGGTGGGCACGGCGCTTCACGCCTTTGCCCACCCTACGATCCCGGCGTTGCTAAATCTTCACCGTCGTCTTCGGCCAATACCTGTCGCGCAGGTGGCGCTTGACCAGCTTGCCGGTGGGGGTGCGTGGCAGCTCGGCTTCGAAATCGATCGAGCGCGGGCATTTGATCGCGGAGAGGCGGCTCTTGCAGTAGGCGATCAGGTCTGCTTCCAGCTCCTTGCCCGCACGCTTCATGTCGTGCGGCTGCACCACCGCCTTCACCTCTTCGCCCATCTCCGCGTTCGGCACGCCGAACACGGCGACGTCGGCGACCTCGGGATGGCTGATGAGCACATCCTCGGTCTCCTGCGGATAGATGTTCACCCCGCCCGAGATGATCATGTAGGACTTGCGGTCGGTGAGATAGAGGAAGCCGTCCTTGTCGAGATAACCGACATCACCGAGCGTCGACCAGCCCTTGGCGTTGTAGGCCTTCTTCGTCTTCTCCGGATCGTTGTGATAGGTGAACGCCGGTGCGTCGGCGAAATAGACCGTGCCGATCTCGCCCACCGGCTGCTCCTCGTCGTTCTCGTCCAGAATCTTGATCTTGCCGACTACCGCGCGGCCGACGCTGCCACGGTGCTGCAGCCATTGCTGCGAGTTGCAGACGGTGACACCGTTGCCTTCCGAGCCTGCATAATACTCGATCAGGATCGGTCCCCACCATTCGATCATGCTTGCCTTCACGTCGACCGGGCAGGGCGCGGCGGCGTGGATCGCGCCCTTCAGCGTCGAGACGTTGTACTTGGTGCGCACCTCGTCCGGCAGTTTCAACATGCGCACGAACATGGTCGGCACGAGCTGCGACTGCGTGACCTTGTACTTCTCGACCAGCTTCAGGAACTCTTCGGCGTCGAAATGCTCCATGATGATGGAGGTGCCGCCGAGCGTGATCGCCATCATGTTGAAGCGCAACGGGGCGGCGTGATAAAGCGGCGCCGGCGAGAGGTACGTGCTCTCAGCACTCATGCCGCACATGTCGGCGCAGAGCACGCGCAGGAATGCGTTCGGCACGTCGATCCGATTGCCTTCGAACGCTTTCTTGATGCCCTTGGGCCGGCCGGTGGTGCCGGACGAATACAGCATGTCGTAGCCGGCGACCTCATCGGCGATCGGCGTCGTCGGCTGTGCCGCCGCTTCCTTGTCATAGGAGCGGAAGCCGGGCAGCGGCTCGTCCACCATGTAGAAGATGGGCTCGCCCGGTGTGCCCTTGATCAGGCCCTTGATCTGGTCGGCGCATTTCGGCGTGGTGATCACGACCTTGGCGCCGCAATCGCCGATGATGTAGTCGATCTCGTCCTGCTTCAGGTAGCGGCTGATCGCGGTGTAATAGAGCCCGCTGCGCTGCGCCGCCCAGCAGATCTCCATGAAGGCGAGACGGTTCTCCATCAACAGCGCGATGTGGTCGCCGGCCTTCAGCCCCAGCGAGCGGAATAGCTGCGCGCCCTGGTTCGAGAGCTCGTCGAGCTCGCGATAGGTTATCGCCTTGCCGGTTCCGGCCATCTGGTAGGCGATCTTGTCGGGCGTGGTCTTTGCGTAGACTGATGGATGGGTCATAAACGTAGGTCCCAAGGCATAGGAAACTGTCGTCCTGGCGAAAGCCAGGACCCAACCACTGCTCTCGATTGTTGACGCGAGCTGCGGCACCAGCTTGTCGTAACCACAAGCTCTTGTGGTTATGGGTCCCGGCTCGGCGCTCCGCTTCGCTGCGCTTGGCCGGGACGACACCTTTAGTGTGGCCGCGACTTACAGCCGCTCCACGATCGTCACGTTTGCCATGCCGCCGCCTTCGCACATGGTCTGGAGGCCATAGCGCTTGCCGCGCTGGTGCAGCGCATGCACCAGCGTCGTCATCAGCTTGGTGCCCGAGCCGCCGAGGGGATGGCCGAGCGCGATCGCGCCGCCATTGACGTTGAGGCGCTCGGGATCGGCGCCGGTGGTCTTGAGCCACGCGGTCGGCACCGAGGCGAAGGCCTCGTTGACCTCGAACAGGTCGATGTCGTCGATCTTCATGCCGGCCTTCTCCAGCGCGCGCTTGGTGGCGTGCAGTGGCGCGTCCAGCATGATCACGGGATCACCGCCCATCATGGTCATGTGATGCACGCGCGCCAACGGCTTGACGCCGAGCTGCTTCAGGCCGCGCTCGTTCACCACCATGACGCCGGAGGCGCCGTCGCAGATCTGGCTGGCGCTGGCTGCAGTCAGCCTGCCGTTCTCCGCGATCAGCTTGACGCCCTTGATGCCGTCGAGGCTTGCGTCGAAGCGGATGCCCTCGTCGATGTGGTGGGTGTCCTTGGAGCCGTCGGCGCGGGTGATCTCGAGCGGCACGATCTCCTTCTTGAAGTGGCCTCCTTGCGTGGCCGCGATCGCGCGCTGGTGGCTGTTGTAGGAGTATTCGTCGAGCTCATCCTTGGAGAGGCCGTACCTCTCGGCCATCATCTCCGCGCCGGTGAACTGGCTGAACACGATGTTGGGATACTTCGCTTCGATGCCCGGGCTCTTGTAATTGCCAAAGCCGTTCTTGGCCGGGAGCTGCGACGACAGCCCCATCGGCACGCGCGTCATCGATTCCACGCCGGCGGCGATCACCACGTCCATCGCGCCCGACATCACCGCCTGCGCGGCGAAATGCAGCGCCTGCTGGGAGGAGCCGCACTGCCGGTCGATCGAGGTGCCCGGCACGCTCTCCGGCAGCTTCGAGGCCATCACCGCGTTGCGCGCGACGTTGTTGGACTGCTCGCCGACCTGCATCACGCAGCCCATGATCACGTCCTCGACCAGGGCGGGATCGACCTTGGTGCGGTCGACCAGCTCGTCGAGCACCTTCGCGGCGAGATCGGCCGGATGCCAGCCGGCGAGGCGGCCCCCCTTGCGCCCGCCGGCGGTACGCGCAGCGGCGACGATGTAAGCCTCGGCCATGTCGGTTTCTCCCTGATTGTTCTGAATGGGTTGGTTGTCGGGCGCGGATTTAAAGGACGCGAGATCATTTAGTCAATCGATCAATTAACTCTTGTGATGAGGCGCTGCTTGCGCTTATCTGCGCCCTCTTGCGGCGAGGACAGGGATCTCGTGACTACCAGCGTACCGACCAGGCTTCCGGCGACCAAGAATTCCACGGCTGAGAAGCTGCTGGTGGCCGCGAGCGAGCTGATGATCGAGCGCTCCTCGATCGAGATTTCGCTGAGCGACATCGCCCAGAAGTCCGGCGCCAACGCCGCGCTGGTCAAATATCACTTCGGCAACAAGGACGGCCTCCTGCTGGCGCTGCTCGAGCGCAACGCCGCGACCGAACTGTCCAATCTCGAATATCTGCTGGCGCAGCCGATCACGCCGACCGCGAAGCTGAAGCTGCATATCGGCGGCATCATCCGCGCCTACTACCGGTTCCCCTATATGAACCGGCTGATCCACTATCTCCTGCACGAGACCAAGCCGGAATGCGCGGACGAGGTCTCGAAATTCTTCGTGGCGCCGCTCCTGGACTTCCACCGCCGCCTGCTCGCCGACGGCTTCAGTCGCGGTGAATTCCGAGCTACCGATCCGGTGCTGTTCTACACCAGCCTGATCGGCGCCTGCGATCACCTGTTCTTCGGCCGGCACGCGATGTCTCGCGCCACCGGCGTCGGCCCGGTCACCGACGAAGTCTGCCGGCAATACATCAAGCACATGGAAACGCTGATCTGCGGCGGCATCCTCACGCAAGCCGAGGAAGCCGTTGCGGCCGGATAATCGGCCATAACTCTCAAGTCTAGAGAAGAAACGTCCAAGGAAAGGTAGCTTACGATGCAGTTGAAAGACGTAGCCGTTCTCATCACCGGTGGTGGTTCGGGCCTTGGCGCCGCGACCGCCCGCGCCATGGCCGCCAAGGGCGCCAAGATCGGCGTGATCGACCAGAACAAGGAAAACGCAGAGAAGGTCGCCACTGAGGTGAAGGGCGTTGCGCTCCATGCCGATGTCACCAGCGAGGAGCAGATCAAGGCGGCGATCGCGAAGGCGGAAGGCGCCCACGGCATCGCACGCATTCTGATGAACTGCGCCGGCATCGGCGGCTCGCAGCGCATCGTCGGCCGCGACGGCGTCTATCCCTTGGAAAAGTTCGCGCGCATCATCAACGTCAACCTGATCGGCACCTTCAACTGCCTGCGCCTGTTCGCCGAGCGCCTCGTCACCGCCGAGCCGATCGGTGAAGAGCGCGGCGTCATCGTCAACACGGCCTCAGTTGCGGCCTACGAAGGCCAGATCGGCCAGATCGGCTATTCGGCCTCGAAGGGCGGCGTCGTCGGCCTTACGCTACCGGCCGCGCGCGATCTCGCCAGCCAGAAGATCCGCGTCAACACCATTGCGCCCGGCCTGTTCTTCACGCCGCTCTTGATGGGGCTGAACGAAGAGGCCCGCAAGAGCCTGGGCGCCCAGGTGCCGCATCCCTCGCGCCTCGGTGATGCCGCCGAATACGGTTCGCTCGCCGTGCACATCGTCGAGAACCCGATGCTCAACGGCGAAACCATTCGCCTCGACGGCGCCATCCGCATGGCGCCACGGTAAGGCGCTGCTCTCCTTCCTTCTCCCCTTGTGGGAGAAGGTGGCGCGAAGCGCCGGATGAGGGGTTCTCTCCACGGAGACAGACCCCTCACCAAAGCCAATTCCTAGCTGGCAACATACTTGCCCTCTCCCACAAGGGGAGAGGGCACAATAACCGCGATCTCAAGCGCGGATGCAGGAGCGCTCCATGTCCCAACCGCTGCTGATCGAGCATGACGACGGCGTCGACCGGGTGACGCTCAATCGTCCCGAAAGTCTCAATGCGCTCGATCCTGCGCTGATCGACGCGCTCAATAATTACTTCCAGGGCCTCCAGCGCGACCGCGACACGCGCGTGGTCGTGCTGAAGGGCGCCGGCCAGAATTTCTGCGCGGGCCTCGATCTCAAGCATGCGATGCAGCGGCGCGCCGGGCAGCAGGAGCCGCCGGGCGTCACGGAGTCGCTGGATTCGCAGCGGCGCATCGCCGACATCGTGATGCTGATGCGGCGCTGCGCGCAGCCGATCCTCGCGCTGGTGCAGGGCGCGGCGGCCGGCGGCGGCTTTGCGCTGGCGCTCGCCTCCGACATCCGCATCGCCACGAAGTCGGCGCGAATGAACTGCGCCTTCATCAAGCTCGGCCTTGGCGGCTGCGACATCGGCACCAGCTATTTCCTGCCGCGCCTCGTCGGTGTCTCCGTGGCCTCGGAATTGATCCTTACGGGACGCTTTATCGGCGCCGAGCGCGCGCTCGCAGTCGGGCTCGTCTCTGAAGTCGTCGACGAGGACAAGCTCGATGAGGCCGCCGAGCCTTATGTCGACGCAATGATGACGGCGTCGCCCGTTGGCCTGCGTCTGTCAAAAGAATGTCTCAACATGAGCGTCGACGCGGGATCGCTGGAAGCGGCGATCGCGATGGAGGATCGCAACCAGGTCCTTTGCAGCCGCTCCGAGGAATTTTCGGAAGGCATCAGGGCCTTCCTTGAGAAGCGAAAGCCTGTCTATATCAGGCGCTGAAACGAGAATGATCCGCAAAGGACAATAATTCCGGGAGACGCAAAATGAGTGGGAGTGCGGCGGCGGTGATGACGAAGCCCGCCTTTCGCAAGGTCGAGTGGCTGGCACGCGACATCGACGTCGAGCGCCGTGATGACGGCACGGTGGTGCTGAAGTCGCGCATTCCGCTGCAACCTTACGAGAAGCACCTTCCGGCCTCGCTTGCGAAATGGGCGAAGGAAGCGCCCGAGCGCATCTGGCTCGCGCGGCGTGGCGGCGCAAACCGCGAATGGCGAAAAGTCTCTTACGACGAAGCCAAGCGGACCGTGGATGCGGTGACGCAGGCGCTGCTCAATCTCGGGCTCGATGGACGCCCGGTCACGATCCTCTCCGGCAACTCGATCGAGCACGCTTTGATGACGCAGGCCGCGATGCAGGCGCGTTCGCCGGCCGCGCCGGTATCGCCCGCCTACTCGCTGATGAGCCACGATCACGTCAAGCTGAAATACCTGTTCGACCTGATCAAGCCGGCTGTGGTGATGGTGCAGGACGGCCCAACCTTCGAGAAGGCCCTGAAGGCGCTCGATCTCACGGGCGTCACTGTTGTTCACGTCGTGCGGCCCTGCGAGGGCATCAGGAGTGTCAGCTTTGCCGAGCTCGCGGCAACGCCCGCGAGCGCCGATGTCGAGGAGTCGATCGCGAAGATCACGCCGCAGACCGTCGGCAAGCTGCTTTTCACCTCCGGCTCGACCGGCATGCCCAAGGCCGTCATCAACACCCAGGAGATGATGTGCGCCAACGCGGCGATGATGATGCAGGTGCGGCCGCGCACGCCCGGCGGCCCGCTGCCGACCGTGCTCGACTGGATGCCTTGGAACCACACCATGGGCGGCAATGCCGCGTTCCACCCCGTGCTTGTCGACGGCGGGACGCTCTATATCGACGACGGCCGGCCGATGCCGGGGCAGTTGGAGGAGACCATCAGGAATCTGCGCGAGATCTCGCCGACCTATTACGCCAACGTGCCGGCCGGCTACGCCGCGCTGGCGGCGGCGATGGAGAAGGACGACGCGCTGTGCCGCTCGTTCTTCAAGAATCTCTCGATCATGGCCTATGGCGGCGCGCGGCTGCCGGACGATCTCTACGATCGCATGCAGGCGCTGGCTGTGAAGACCACCGGCGAGCGCATCGTGTTCTACACCGGCTGGGGCTCGACCGAGACGGCGCCGACTTCGACCGGCACCTATTGGGACACCGAGCGCGTCGGCCTGATCGGCCTTCCGTTCCCCGGCGTCGAATTGAAGATGGTGCCCTGTGGCTCGAAATACGAGCTGCGCCTGCGCGGCGTCAACGTCACACCCGGCTATTTCGGCCAGCCTGATCTCACGAAGAAAATGTTCGACGAGGAGGGTTTTTACTGCATCGGCGATGCCGGCATCTTCGTCGACGACACCGATCCGCTGAAGGGCATCATCTTTGCTGGCCGCGTTGTGGAAGACTTCAAGCTCACCACCGGCACCTTCGTCCATGTCGGCTCGCTCCGCACCGATGCGATCGCTGCGGCCACGCCTGTCGTTCATGATGCGCTGGTCGCCGGCCAGGATCGTTGCTCCATCGGTCTGCTCGCCTGGCCGAACCTGCATGCCTGCCGCCAGCTCGTCGGCAATCCCGATCTGAGTTTTGAAGACGCGGTGAAGCATCCCGAGGTGATCGCCTGCCTCAGGCGCGGACTCGAGACCCATAACAAGGAATGCGAAGGCGCCAGCAGCCGCATCATCGCGCGTGCCATGCTGATGGTCGAGCCGCCCTCGATCGACGGCAACGAGCTCACCGACAAGGGTTACATCAACCAGCGCGCCGGTCTCGAACGCCGCGCAGCGCTGGTGGAGCGGTTGTATGCGGACCGGCCGGATCAGGATGTGATCGTGCTGCGATGAAGCCAGTAACCCTCAACTCGTCATTCCGGGGCGGGCGCAGCGCGAACCCGGAATCCATCGGGGCGCACATGCGCGGTGAAATGGATTCCGGGCTCGCGACTTCGTCGCGCCCCGGAATGACGGCATCAATTCAAGTGACACAATAACAAGGTAAGCCGCCATGAACTTCGATTTCTCTGACGACCAGAAACAGCTCCGCGACCAGGCGCGTAAATTCCTCGCCGAAAAGTGCTCGCCCAAGGCGGTGCGCGTCGTGCTCGACGGCAAGGCGCCCTATGACAGCGAGCTGTGGAAAGGCCTCGCCGAGATGGGCTTTCTCGGCGTCGCGATCCCCGAGGAATTCGGCGGCGCGGGCGCCGGCCATCTCGAGCTTTGCGTGATTGCGGAGGAGATGGGTCGTGCCAACGCGCCGGTACCGTTCTCCTCGACCGTCTATCTCGCCGCCGAAGCGCTGCTGATTGCCGGTAGCGACGCGCAGAAGAAAGAGTGGCTGCCGGCGATCGCTTCGGGCGAAGCGATCGGAACGCTGGCGCTGTTCGAGGGCAAGGGCAATCCGTCGCCGAAGAACATCAAGCTTACTGCTTCCAACGGTGTGCTCAACGGCGTCAAGAAGCCGGTCGCCGACGGCGCGATCGCCAATTTCGCGGTTGTCGCAGCGCGCACGGGATCGAGCGGCCGGGACAGCGACGTCTCGCTGTTCCTGGTCGACCTCAAGGCGGGCGGCGTCGAGATGAGGGGCCTGACCAACCTCGATCCGACCCGCGGGCAGGCCGAGATCACGTTCAAGGATTGCAAGGCCGAGCCGCTGGGCGCAGCCGGTGAAGGCTGGAGCATCCTCACCCAGGTGCTCGACCGCGCCGCGGTGCTCTGCGCCTTCGAGCAGGTCGGCGGCGCCGACCGCGCGCTGGAGATGGGCCGCGACTACGCCCTCGACCGCATCGCCTTCGGCCGCCAGATCGGCTCGTTCCAGGCGGTCAAGCACATGCTCGCGGACATGTATGTCTCGGCAACGCTGGCGCGCTCCAACAGCTATTACGGCGCCTGGGCACTCTCGACCAACGCGGCCGAATTGCCGGAAGCCGCCGCTGCCGCGCGCATCAGCGCAACGCAGGCGTTCCAGCACTGCGCCAAGAACAACATCCAGGTCCATGGCGGCATGGGTTTTACCTGGGAGTTCGACTGCCACATGTACTATCGCCGTGCCAACGCGATGGCGCTCGGGCTCGGCAGCCTGTCCTATTGGGAAGACCAGCTGATCGACCGCATGAGGAAGAAGAACGCGGCGTAACGATGATCCTAGCCCGTAGGGTGGGTTAGCCCCGCGGATGCGCGAAGCGCAATCCGCCAGGCGTAACCCACCACCGGACCGCAACAATGCTCTAGAGAAGTGGTGGGTTACGCCTTCGGCTAACCCACCCTTACGGAAGACAGAGAAGCGTCATGAACTTCGACGACACCCCGCAGGAAGCCGAATTCCGTGCCGTCGCCCGCGCCTGGATCGCGGCGAACGCGCCGAAGCAATATGAAGAGGAGCTGCGAAAGTCCTCGCTCGGCCGCACGCAGCTCAAGAACGCCAACATTCTCGAGGTCGCAAAGGCCTGGCAGAAGAAGAAGGCCGACGCCGGCTGGGCCTGCCTGCACTGGCCGAAGGACTATGGCGGCCGCGGCTCATCGCCGATCGAGCGCGTGATCTGGCAGCAGGAGGAGGGCGTGTTCGGCAAGCTCTCTCAGCTGTTCATCATCGGCCACGGCATGTGCGGGCCGACCATGATGGCGTTCGCGCGCGAGGAGCATAAGCGCACATATCTGCCACCGCTCGCTTCCGGCGAGAAGGTCTGGTGCCAGCTCTTCTCCGAGCCGGCCGGCGGCTCTGACGTCGCGGGCCTGCGCACGCGTGCGGAAAAGGACGGCGACGAATGGGTCATCAACGGCCAGAAGATCTGGACCTCGGGCGCGCATTATTCCGACTACGGCATCCTGTTGACCCGCACCGACCCTACCGTGCCGAAGCACAAGGGCCTCACCATGTTCTTCCTGGACATGAAGAGTCCGGGCGTCGAGGTGCGGCCGATCAAGCAGGCGAGCGGGGCCTCCGACTTCAACGAGGTCTATTTCACCAACGTCCGCGTTCCCGATCACCAGCGCCTCGGCGAGGTCAATGACGGCTGGAATGTCTCGCTGACCACGCTGATGAACGAGCGCATGTCGATCGGTGCCGGTGTGGCGACGGGCTTTCCGGAGCTGTTCGACTATTGCTCCAGCCTGATGCTGGACGACGGTCCCGCGATCGAAGACCGCGCGGTGCGCTCGAAGCTCGCGAATTGGGCGGTAAAGGCGAGCGGCCTGAAATACACCAGCATGCGCGCGATCTCGGCGCTGTCGAAGGGCGAGCGCCCGGGTCCCGAGAATTCCATCGGCAAGCTGGTGGCGGGGTCCATGATCCAGGACGTCGCGACCTACGCGCTCGACCTCCAGGGCGCGGCCGGCGTGATCAGCGGGCCGGAGGATGCCGAAGTCGCCGGCCGTTTCCAGGCGATGCTGCTGCGCGCGCCGGGCACCCGCGTCGAGGGCGGCACCGACGAGATCATGCGCAACATCATCGCCGAGCGCGTGCTCGGCCTGCCCGGCGACATCCGCGTCGACAAGGACGTGCCGTTCAACAAGATCCCAACGAAGGGAAGGAGCTGATCGTGTCCCGGACGCGGTGCGGCACCACCAGCGCGCTAACGCGCGTCTTCAACGCGCTATGGTGCCGCTCCGCAGAGCCGGGACCCAGAAGGCCGCAAACAGGCCCCGGCTCTGCAGCGCACCGCTTCGCGATGCGCGGCGTCCGGGGCACGAGAGAGGAGAGTTCGAAATGAATTTCGACGATACGCCGCAGGAAGCCGCATTCCGCGAGACTGCGCGCAAATGGGTCGAGGCCAACGCACCGAAGGAGCTCGAGGCTGAGCTCTCAAAATCCTCGCTCGGGCGTATCCGGCTCGCCAAGCACGACATCGTCGATGTCGGCAAGGCTTGGCAGAAGAAGAAGTTCGAGGGCAATTGGGCTTGCCTGCACTGGCCGAAGGAGTACGGCGGCCGCGGCGCGACGCCAATCGAGCGCGTGATCTGGCAGCAGGAGGAGGGCGTCTTCGGCAAGCTGACACAGCCGTTCCAGATCGGCGAGGGCATGTGCGGCCCGACCGTGATGGCCTGGGGCAGCGAGGACGCCAAGCGCCGCTATCTGCCAAAGCTCGCCGCGGGCGAGGAGATCTGGTGCCAGCTCTTCTCCGAACCGTCCGCGGGCTCGGACGTCGCGGGCCTGCGCACGCGCGCGGAGAAGAAAGGCGACAACTGGATCATCAATGGCCAGAAGATCTGGACCTCGGGCGCCCACTACTCTGACTACGGCCTCCTGATCGCGCGCACCGATCCGAATGTGCCCAAGCACAAGGGTCTCACCATGTTCTTCCTGGACATGAAGAGCCCGGGCGTCGAGGTTCGCCCGATCAAGCAGGCCAACGGCATGCAGGAGTTCAACGAGGTCTATTTCACCGACGTGGAGATCCCCGACAGCCAGCGTCTCGGCGCGGTCGGCGAAGGCTGGAGCGTCTCGCTGACCACGCTGATGAACGAGCGCATGTCGATCGGCGCGCGCCTTGCGACCGGCGTGCCCGAGATGTTCGAGTTCTGCTCCAACCTGATGCTGGAGGATGGCCTCGCCATCGACGATCCCGCCGTGTGCTCGAAGCTTGCGAGCTGGGCGGTGAAATCGAGCGGGTTGAAATACACGAGCTACCGCGCGATCTCGGCACTGTCGAAGGGCGAGCGGCCGGGACCTGAGAACTCCATCGGCAAGCTGGTATCAGGCATGATGCTCCAGGACATCGCGACTTACGCGATGGACCTCCAGGGCGCGGCCGGCGTTCTTACGGGAACGGATGAGGAAACCGTGCACGGCCAATTCCAGCAGATGCTGCTGTCCTCGCCCTCGATGCGCATCGCCGGCGGCACCGACGAGATTTTGCGCAACATCATTGCCGAGCGAGTGCTGGGGCTGCCGGGCGACATCCGCGTCGACAAGGACGTGCCGTACAACAAGATCCCGACGAAGGGGCGTTGATCTCGGATCGTAGGGTGGGTTAGCGAAGCGTAACCCACCACTTCTGTCCCCGCACGTACGATAAGAGGTGGGTTACGCCTTCGGCTAACCCACCCTACGCAGACTACGGAAAAGGACGAGTCATGGATGCGAAATCGCCCAACACCCGCTACGCCACCGAAGACCGCATCGGCGTGCTCGAAGAGCTCCTCAACGAGCGCTACTCCGTCCGCGCCTTCCTGCCCAAGGAAGTCGATCGCGCAACCATCGAGCACGTGCTGAAGACCGCGCAGCGCACCGCGTCCTGGTGCAACAGCCAGCCCTGGCAGGTGCTGATCGCCAGCGGCGCGGCGAAGGAGCGCTTTCGGGAGGCGATCTACGCGGAAGCAGCTTCCGGCGCCAAGGACGACCATGACTTCACGCCGCCGCGCGAATATGTCGGCGTCTATCTCGACCGCCGCCGCGAGAGCGGCTTCCAGCTCTACAACACGCTCGGCATTCCCCGCGGCGACAAGGTCGCCTATGCAAAACAGGCGCTGGAGAACTACAATTTCTTCGGCGCGCCGCATGTGGCTGTTATCCACACCAACGAGCCGCTCGGCATCTACGGCGCGATCGATTGCGGCGCGTATGTCAGCAATTTCATGCTGGCGGCCCAAGCGCTCGGACTCGGCACTATTCCGCAGGCAGCGCTTGCGCGTCACTCCGGCCTGATCCGGCGGCACTTCAATCTGCCCGACGACCGCCGCGTCGTCTGCGGCATCTCGTTCGGCTATGCCGACCACGCCCACAAGGTCAACAGCTACCGCACCTCGCGTGCGAGCGTTGCCGACACGGTGACGTTCGTGGACGAGTGACTTGATGTCGCTCATCCAGGCTACTGGTAATTCATGAGCGACGAAAACCCCGATCGCGGAGCGATCGGGGTTTATCATGCTGGCGAGATCTCAGTAGATCCCGTACGCGCAGACGTTCACGACCCGGACACGCAGACCATGGCGGGTCTGAACGACGCGTTCCTGGTAGCAGTTGCTGACGCCGGTGTTGATGTAGAGGCCGCCGAAACCCCAGCCGGGACCCCAGTGATGGTGGAAGCCGTGGGCCGATGCGGCGCTGGGCGCGAGGGCGGCAACGCCGAGCGAACCGGCAGCGATCAGACCAAGTGCAAGCTTACGAAACATTTCCATTCTCCAGTTTGGCGCGAGGCCGT
This sequence comes from Bradyrhizobium centrolobii, assembly GCF_001641635.1. Lineage (GTDB taxonomy): Bacteria > Pseudomonadota > Alphaproteobacteria > Rhizobiales > Xanthobacteraceae > Bradyrhizobium > Bradyrhizobium centrolobii. The sequence goes on along the minus strand of NZ_LUUB01000018.1, from coordinate 44,066 downwards.
TGTTGTGTCCCTGCATCTCGGTCGGGCCGAGCTGCGAACGCGTTCACGCCGCGACGGGAGAATCGTGTTTCAGGACTGTTTCGTCGGCCGCGGCGGATGAGAAGCCGTCAGGCTTTCCGCGTCGTCGGCGCGGGACCGCGCGACGGCCGATAGCGCGTCGCCATGGCCTGTGTGAGCTCGATCATCTTCTCACGGAGATCGGCGGGCTCCAGCACTTCGGCCTCAGGTCCAAGCCGCAACAATTCGGCCGCAGCGTGCCACGACGTCTTGCCAACCGGCACCCTGGCGATGCGCCAGCCGTCTGCGTCGACAGTCTCCTCAAGACGCGTGCGTGCCTTGACGTAAGGCTGGCTCAGCGCGTCGAGCAGCTTTATGCCGAACGGCGACAACCGCACTGTCGCGACATTGGGATGCAGCTCGGCTTCGAGGCGGAGCGTCGCGGCTTGCCAATAGGCGGCAAGATCGAAATCCGCGGGACGGTCGAAGCGGTCTTGTAGCACCATGCAATCGAGGACGCGCGCGACGCGATAGGTGCGCACGCTGCCGTCGACCTGGCCTGCGAGATACCAACTGCCAGCCTTGAGCACGAGACCGAGCGGCGCGACGCGGCGCTGCTTCTCCGCCCGCCAGCTCTGATAGCGGATCTTGATCAGCGTTCCCTGCAACAACGCGCCCGCGATGGCGCGCAGATGCTTCGGCTCCTCGGCCTCGCCGAACCAGCCCGGCGCATCCAGATGAAAGCGCTCCTGCATCCGGCCGGCATCCTGGCGCAGGCCCGCGGGCAGCGCCGCCATCAGCTTGGTCTGCGCGGCCACCATTGCGGCATCGAGGCCTAGCGCCGCCGCCGGGCCTGGCAGCCCCGCGAGGAACAGCGCCTCCGCCTCGCTCTGCGACAAGCCGTTCAGCCGCACCCGATAGCCATCGAGCAGGCGATAGCCGCCCTCCGCGCCGCGGTCGGCATAGACCGGAACGCCAGATGCCGCGAGCGCATCGATGTCGCGATAGATGGTGCGTACCGAGACCTCGCAGGCCTCCGCGAGCTCAGGCGCGGTGACCTGACCCTTGGCCTGGAGAGTGGTGAGGATCGACAGCATCCGGCTCGCGCGCATCGCTTCTTAAACCATACCTGACACAGGATGTCAGGTATGGTCCCGTAAAGATGCGCCATCGCCAGCCGGCCCGAGGGAGACCTGCATATGACCGATCCGAACCGCATCATCCTGTATTATTCGCCGCAGAGCCGCGCCACGGGCACGCGGGTGCTGCTGGAGGAGCTGGGCGCGCCCTACGATCTCCACGTCCTCAACATGAAGGCGGGCGAGCAGCGCCAGCCGGGCTATCTCGCCATCAATCCGCTCGGCAAGGTGCCGGCGATCCGTCATGGCGAGGCGCTGGTGACCGAGCAGGTCGCGATCTACATCTACCTCGCCGACCTGTTTCCGCAGGCGGGCCTCACACCCGCGCTCGACGATCCGCTGCGCGGTCCCTATTTGCGCTGGATCGCCTATTATGGCTCATCGTTCGAGCCGGCCCTGATCGACAAATTCATGAAGCGCGAGCCCGCCCCGGTGACGCAATCGCCCTATGCCGACTACGACACCATGCTGGGTGCGCTCGAGGCGCAACTGTCCAGGGGGCCCTATCTGCTCGGCGAACGCATGACTGCGGCCGATATTCTCTGGGGTGTGGCGTTCAGTTGGACGATCATGTTCGGTATCGTGCCGAAGAAAGACGTCTTCGTTCGTTATTCGGAGCTGATCACGTCGCGACCTTCGTTCCAGCGGATCAATGCGGCTGATGACGAGATGGCGGCGCAACATGCCGCCGTTGCTGGGGGATAAAGAAGCCGAATCTCAGATGACAAATCCGATCCATACGACCAACTGCTTCAACACCTTCATCCAGGTCGCCGAAGACTGTCCGGCGCGCACCGGCGAGGAGCCGCCGCCGCGCGCAGGACAGCCGACGGTAGCCGGCCTGCAATATGCGATGATCACGAAGGCACCGTACAAATACACGTCCGACGACGTGATCTTCGCGACCTCAGCGCCGGGGCGCGAGCTCGACGCGAAGGCGACGAAGGCGGAGAAGAGTGCGGCCCGAGCGGCGTTCTTTGCGCGCGGGCAGGCCTGCATGCGTGCCTCCAGCCTCGGCAAGCGCTTCGGCTGGGGTGTGCATGCCGACAGTGAGGGCCATATTGCGATCTACGCCGTCGACAGCAAGCGCTATCAGGCGCTGGCGCGCGATCCCAAGCTCACGCAAGTGCGCGCGATGCGGTCGAAGCGGGGGTGATCTCCGCTCGTCGTCCCGGACAAGCGCAGCGAAGCGAAGCGCGGATCCGAGACCCATAACCACAGGATCAGATTTTGCGAAAGCTGGTGGCCACCAGTCCGCGCCACAACCGCTCCCTGGGATTATGGGTCCCGGCCCCCCGTGCGCAATTGCGCACTAGGCCGGGACGACGACTGAATGTGAGGCGTGTCCTCGTACTCCCTGACCGGCTGGCACACTCCAGCAGAGCCGACCAACTCCCTCTAAAACCGCGGCGGCCGCTTTTCCGCAAACGCCTTGATGCCTTCCTTGATCTCATCGCCGCGCATGCTGTCGCGATGGCGCTGGTCGGCGGCTAGCTCGTCGAGTTGGCCGCGGGCGAATTCGTTGATCGCGCGTTTCATGCCGCGCATCGCGTTCGGCGCGTTGCCGGCGAGGATCGTGGCGAGCCTGTCGACTTCCTCGTCCAGCGATTCCTCCGGCACCATGTCGGTGAGATAGCCGATCCGCAGCATCTCCGGGGCACCGATCTTCTGCGCGGTCAGGAACAGCTTTTTGGCGTTGTCGACGCCGAGCCGCGTGACGTAGCGCTTGATGCCGCTCTTGTAGTAGTGCAGCCCGAGCCGCGCCGCCGGCATGAACATCTCGGCGGTGTCGACGCCGATGCGGAAATCGCAGGCGAGTGCAAGGTCGGTCGAGCCGCCATAGACGCCGCCGTTGAGCCGGCAGATCGTCGGCACACCGAGATCCTCCAGCCGGTTGACGACCACCTCGAACGCCGATCCCGCACTCTGCTGCTCGTTGGCGCTCACAGCACGTTCGGCCACGGAGTTGAGGTCGTAGCCCGCCGAGAAGGCGCGTCCCGTACCTGTCAGCACCAGCACACGGATCGCAGGATCTGCCTCGATCCGGTCGAACAGCTTCATGAGCTCGCCGAGGTCTTCGGCCTGGAGCCGGTTGAGATGCCTGGGACGGTTGAGGCGGATGGTGGCGCGTGCGCCGATGATTTCGAGCACGGGACTGCTTGCCGCGTCGCCTGCTTCCGACATTCTGGTCTCCGTCTACTTGTTTTCGAGCGCGCGGCGCTTGGCTTCCGCATCGATTGTTTGGGCGAGATCGGGATGTCGCGCCATCAGCACGCGGAAGTCGACGAGGTCGAGCACCAAGAGCCGCGACACTTTCGTGGTCGCGACATTGGCGCCGCGCACATTGTTGCCGAGCAGCGCCATCTCGCCGAAGAAGGCTCCCTCGCCGAGCTGCACCTTTTTGCCGGGCAGGTCGACCTCGACCGCGCCGGCGGCGATGAAATACATACAGTCGCCCTGCTGGCCCTTCCGGATGATCATGGTGCGGGCGGGCAGCTCCATGGTGCGCAGCATGTGGGTGACGTCGGCGATCGCCGCGGGCCCAAGGGCGGCGAAGAACGGCACCTTGCTGACGGATTCCCAGGTCTTCAGGAAATTGTCGCGCCGGGTTTCGGCCGCGAATCCGGTCGCCAAAATACCGGTCCAGAGTCCGAACACGCCGAGGCCGGAGATCATCACCAGCGCCGCCACAATGCGGCCCAGCGGTGTCACCGGCACGACATCGCCGTAGCCCGTGGTCGTCAAGGTCACCACCGCCCACCACAAGGCGGCCGGGACGCTGCCAAAGGTCTGCGGCTGCACGTCCCGCTCCAGGAAATATTCGGCGACGGAGGCGAGGAAGACCACCATCAGGAAGATCACGAGCACGCTCACGAGCGGGCCCGATTCGAGCACCAGCACGCGGCGCAGCTGCCGCAGGCCGGGAATGCCCGGCACCACCTTCATCACCCAGAGCACGCTGAGCAACCAGGCCGTCCTGGGCTCGACGCCCAAAATCAGTGCCGTCGGCACGGCCAGCGCTCCGATCGCGTCGACCAGCCCGGCGGAGGAAGTCATGTAGAGCGAAAAGCGCCCCTGCCGTGCCATGTGGCGCAGCCGGACCACCCATTCGAACACGAAGTAGAGAAGACAGGCCCACAGCAGGGCATCGACCCAGCGGCTCACCGCCTCATAGGCCGGGTTGACCGTCAGCAGCACCATGGCCGCAACGCCGACCACCACCGCCACATAGGCCGCCTTGGTCATGTTGCGGCCGGCCGTGGCGGCCACGAACTGCGCCAGAGCGGGGATCAGCGGCTTGGACATGCGGGGAGGCGGCTCGGTCCTGGTTTTTGCGGTCCCGGCTGGGACTTCGGCGCCAAAGTGCCCGTGCGGACGGGGGCCGTCAACGACGGCAGATGGCGCTCAGGCGCGCCACCGCGCATATCAGGCAGTGGGCACGCGGAGCAGCCGGTGACGGCGGGCTCCGCAGCTACTTGAAGTGCGGCGGTTCGTCGTAACCGTGGCGACTGCTGAAGAACAGCAGGACCATCAAGCCGATGCCGACGAGCACCGAGAACCCTGCGCCCAGCGCGAGCGCCACATAGCCCTCCGTCGGGATCGGCTCTCCATCGATCGTCATTGCGGACCAGGCGAAGTAGCCAACCGCCGCCAGCATTCCCAGAAGGAGGATGACGAGGAGCGTACGCATGCCGCGTTCTCCGGTTGTATCCGGGGCACCAACGGTTGTGGATGGGGACGGTTCCTGGGTTCCGGCCGCTGATTCACCCGAAATACCCTGCAAGGCCCCGGCGCGAGGACGCTGCGCCTGCGTGGTCAGGCGCTCTGCGCGGTCTTCACCACCACGACATTGGTGTCGTCGTGCGGAGCAGGGCCAGCGTCGCGGACGGCCTTCTCGACCTCGGGGGCGTGGCGCTTCAGGTAGTCGCGGCGCATGGCGATCTCGTCGCGGACGAATTCATAGCCGAGCTTGAATGTGTCGAGCCCGTCGGTACTGATTGTGCCGTCTCTGAGGCCGATGACCGCGCCGCGCAGAATGCTCTCGAGCTCGTCCTGGAGACATTCGAGCTGGTCAAGGGAATGAGCGTGCTCGATGCGCTCGCCGATGTCGAGGATCGCGGTGGACAGCTCGCTGGCCTTCTCCGGCGCGATCCTGGTGATCTTGGCGTAGATCGCGGCGAAGATCGAGCCGATGACGCTCAGCGCGGCGGCGCCCAGATACATCATGTCGCTGTACTTATCCATGAACGACTTGGTGTCGTCGTTGATGTAGTCGGCGGCCCCCTGATGCGCCATCACGAAGGCGTCCTTCTCCGTGGAGGCCGGCTCGATTCTTGTGGCAAAGCCGTTGTCGAGACCGAGCGCGGACTTGTTCTCGTAGACGATGCGCGCGAGGTCGCCGGCCGTGGTCGCCGACATCCTGGACTGCGCGACCAGGAGCCACTCGAGCCCGATCGTGTCGAGGTCATCGTCGGGAATTTCCGGCGAGGCCGACAGCGTGCCGGCGGTCAGCGTTTCGTCGGAAATGCCGGGGAATTTGCGTGCCAGCGCCTTGGCTTCGTCGATCGCATTCAGTGTGAAGCCGCCGCGTCTGGCGACCTGCCCATAGGCCTTGTCCCGCACCGCTTTGGACGCATGGACGATGGCGATCACTGCGCTAAAGCCGCTGGACGGCGCAAACAGCTTGTCGAGCGTTGCGCCCTGCGGCGCCATCTGGGTCTTCGCGGCGTCCGGACCTTCGGGGATGTCGAGGATGCTGCGGACGAAGGCGAGCGAGGAATCGTTTTCGGCGACAACGGCAACCTTCTTCTTCTTCAGCTCGGCGAGCGACTTGATCTTCTTGTTGCCGGGGCCGAGCAGGAGCACGAGATCGTGCTCAAGGATCGCCAGCGTGCGCGCTCGCGGCGGAACCTTGGCATCGGTGCGCAGAATGGCGAGATCGGCCTGCCTGCGGTCGAACCGTGTGAGCGCCTTGGCATTGTCAGGGTTGTTGACGATCTTGATCCGGAAGCGCGAGGCGTTGTTCTTCAGAAGTGCGGCGAGCTTGGCCGCGAACAGTGCTTCGTCACTGTTGGGGGCGCCGACGGCAAAGGTCAGCGTCTCTGAATTGTGCAACATGGCGCGGCCGACCCAGACGGTGGCAAGCGACAGGAGCAAGGTCAGCACGACGTACAGAAAAACCTGCTGCTGATTGGTCTTGATCACCTTGGGGCGCCGAGGCGGCGGCGCGGTCGGTGACGTCGGGCCGTCAGTACCCATGGCAGCACTCCGGCCCTATGCTGGACGGCGGGCGGCGGCAGATTTTCCGGCTGCGCTTGCCCTGAAATTCGTACACGCCTGAAAAAGAACGCTATTCTCTACTTCAGGATGATAGCGTTCCAGCGCGGGAAAGCAAATTTCGAGCCGAGGGTAACCTTACCTGGCACCTCCGCGGCGATTGGTCATCCCTATCGCCGTTGGGCCACAGTTGGTGATTTTTCGAGTTCCCCCCGGATGCATTCCGTCGGGAGATGTCATAAAAGATCGATCCCGGCGATTTGGCCAGGTCCAAGAAGAAGTTGCGCTGAACGCTCCATTTTCTGCTTTTCAGATCAACGAGGCGTCAGCTTTGTCGTTTCCACCCATGTCATCGGCGGTTCCGGTTGAAGCGCTCATTGGCTGGATGTTGCTGCTCACCTTCAAGCACATCATCGCCGATTTCGTGCTGCAAACCGCCTGGATGGCGCACGGCAAGGACCAGAAGCATGGCTGGGGCCTGCCGCTGCTGGTGCACTGCCTGATCCACCTTGCGGTTGCGCTGCCGCTGATCCTGATCGTGGCGCCACGATTCTGGTTCGTGGCCCTGATCGATTTCATGATCCACATTACGGTCGACCGGGCCAAGGGGCTCGCCTCGGCCTATCTCGGCGTCAACCAGGAGCACCCCTGGTTCTGGACGGTGATCGGAGTTGACCAGGCGCTGCACCATCTCACCGGCTTCGGCCTCTCCATCTTCATGGCCGCTAACTAGGCGGCCGCGCCTGGGCGCAGGGCGATCGCGGTATGAGCACTCACAAGAGGTCGTAAGAGGTCGTCATGCCCGGGCTTGTCCCGGGCATCCACGTCCTGCGTGCCCCACGGCTAGGCGTGGATGGCCGGGACACAGGCGAGCGGCAGCGGCGCCGTCCTTCGGACGGCTATGCCCGGCCATGACCCCGTGGAAAGCCTTGGCGCCCAAACTCTCGGGTCCAGACGCGCTTGCCCCTTCCGGACCGCACTGATTCGCGGCAGGGGCGCAAGGACCCCGGATGACTACCGGTCAGTGTGGTTAACCTTTCATTAGAGAATTGCGCGGCATCTTCCGCACACGAGGGAGAACTGCAATGTTTTCAAGCCGCGACACCTTTGAAAGCGATTTCTGCCCGGTCCGCGACGAGCTACTTGGCGAGATGTATCGCGCCAATGAAAGCGGCCTGCCGAAGCTGGTTGAGAGTGTTTCCCCTGACGTCCGCGCCAGGCTGGCGCTGTTCTGCTATCGCCGCAGCCACCTGCATTCGCTGGCGGTCGCGATCGCGGCGAGCTGCAGCGAGCGCGACCTGATCGAGAACGGTGGCCGCGTCGGCTCGACGCTCTACGCGCTGTCGCGCCAGGGCTCGGCCAAATCGGCGCCGTCCCTGTCCGGCGGCCGCAAGCCGATCACGCTGTCGACCAGGCCGCTCTCGGTGCTTGCACCGCTCGAGGATGAGCTCGACGACGAGATCAGCGAAGCCGTTCCGGCCTGAAGCGCGTTTTATCGCGCTTCAGCTCTTTGTCGGCGCATGATCTTGGCGGAAAACCGCTGCACACTTTTCCGGATCATGCGCTAGCTACCTCGATCGCCGGCAGCCCGAATTTTCGCCGCGCCATCGCGCATTCGGCGTCGCCCGGCATGCAGGTGCGGCACACCTCTGGCCGCGCCGCATAGATGCCGCAGGAAGTCGCCTTTCCGATCTCACCCTGCAAGGCCGAGCAGCGATCGCCGTCGCAGCGCATGCCGGATTGCCGATCGTTGACGAGCTGTTCCGGAATCAGCGCAAGCTCCTCGTCACTCTCGATCGAGAAGCGCGGCCAGTTCGCCGAATAGGCACAGCAGGCGCCGCAAGCCTGGCACGAGCTCGACGGGTCGATGGGGGGCGTCTCATCCATCGCCATCACGTATCCTTCGGCGGACCCCAGACCAGGCTCTGCCGCCATTTTGCGCGCAGCACGTCACGCCGCTCCGGATATTTCTCGTCTAGATAGGTCGCTTCCACGACGCGGTCGGTGCGGAAGCTGCGGAAGTCGCTGCGCAGCTCACACCAGGCCGCGAGCAGGCGGACCGCTTCGAGATAGCCGACCGCGATCGGCCAGATCATGCGCTCGCTGGGGCGGCCCTGCTCGTCGCGATAGCGCAGCATGATCTTCTTGCCTTCATGGATCTGGGTGCGCGTGCGCACCATGTCCATGCGGTCGGGCTCCCTGTTCCAGCTCGGCCGTGCGCGGCTCGCCGGCTCCAGCACGAAGGGGCGCAGACGCTCGGGCACGGTGTCGGCGATCTTGGCCATCAGATCTTCGGCCGCGCGTGCCAGTGCCGCGTCGGCATGGCCCGCGACCCATTGCGCGCCGAGCACGGCGGCCTCGATCTCGTCCGGCGTCAGCATCAGCGGCGGAAGGTCGAATCCCTTCTCCAGGATGTAGCCCATGCCGGCCTCGCCGCGGATCGGCACGCGCTGGCCGATCAGCGTCGCGATGTCGCGATAGACGGTGCGCTTGGAGGTCTCCAGTTCGGCCGCGATCGCATCCGCCGTCAGCGGTTTGCGGCTGCGCCTCAACACCTGGATGATCTGAAACAGCCGGTCGGCGCGTCTCATGACAATTCTCTTCGAGAGATCCTGGTCGCAGCCCGCTCAAAATCCGGCGCGCGGATGCTGACAGGATGTTGGCAGCAGGGGAGTTCTATACCGGGACAACGCTTCGACTGAAGAGGATTTGTCCATGATCATTCCTACCCAATTCGGCACGGCCGGTCCGCTCTGGCGGGTGCAGGCTTCGCTGCACGCCTGGGCGTTCGGCCGCCTCGTGACGCTCGATCTCATGTTCGTCGACCTCCGCCTTGCGTTCGCGAGCCTCGTGGCGCGTTCGCTGCTCCAACTCGCAGACGCGCTGGTCCACCACGTCATGGCCCGCGCCTGGCGGGGGGCCCGTTTCACGCAGGATATCACGGCTGCTGCCACCATGGTGGCAGCAGCCGGACGATAGGTTCCACCGTAACTTTTGAGGATCAGGAGCGCAGACATGATCACCCTTTACGGCTTCGGCGTCGGATTCGGCCTGCCGGAAATCAGCCCCTTCGTCACCAAGACCGAGGTGCAGCTCAAGATGGCGGAACTGCCCTATCGGAAGGAGCGGGCGATGCCGCCCGCTTCGCCCAAGGGGCAATTGCCCTTCATCGACGATGACGGCGAGGCGGTGGCCGATTCCACCTTCATCCGCGCCCATATCGAACGCCGCTACGGTTTCGACTTCGACGCCGGCCTCAGCCTGCAGCAGCGCGCGCAGGCCTGGGCGTTCGAGCGGATGATTGAGCATCACGTCTACTGGGCACTGGTCGGCGCGCGCTGGGTCGATCCCGCCAATTTCGCCAAGGGGCCCGCACATTTCTTCGACGGCGCGCCGGAGCACAATCGCGAGAAGCTGCGCGAGGACGCGCAGTTCCGCGTCGCCGAGAACTATCTGCTCTCCGGCCTCGGCCGCCACGCGCCCGATGACGATATCGATCTCGCCGTGCGCTCGCTGTTTGCGCTCTCGGTGCAACTCGGCGACAAGTCCTATCTGATGGGCGAGAAGCCATGCGGTGTCGATGCGACCGCCTTCGGTGCGCTCGCCGGAATCCTCACGCCGTTCTTCGAATCCAAGCTGCGCGGGCGCGCCGAGGAATTTCCGAACCTCACTGCCTATGTCGACCGGATGATGGATCAGTACTATCCGGAGTTCGCCTGGACGAAGCTGCGGCAGGCGGCATAGCGTTCGGCGTGTCCGCAGGCTCGGTGCAACCTCTCCCGCTTGCGGGGGAGGTCGGCGCGAAGCGCCGGGTGGGGGCTCTCTCCTCACGGGGAGTGTCCATTGCGGAAGCACCCCCACCCCAGCCCTGCCCCGCAAGCGGGAGAGGGGGCGCGCCGGCATCGCGGTTGCAGTTCGAACTCAAGGATAGGTGCGAAAAGAAAGAGCCGGCCCATGGGGCCGGCTCTGATCTTCTCGAAGCTGACGCCGTGCTTACTTCACCAGCGTATACTTGCCGTTCTTCACCGTGAGCAGGATGCGCGAGCGCTCATCGAGGCCGTAGCGATCCTTTTCGGTGAAGTTGTAGACGCCCTGACTGGCCGCCAGTTCCTTCTCCGACAGCAAGGCCTGGCGGATTGCCTCACGAAACTCGGGCGTGCCGGGCTTTGCCGTCTTCAGCGCGACCGGAATGATGCGCTTCAGGAGTTCGAAGGCATCATAGGAGTGGCCGGCGAACTGGCTGCGGCTGTTCGGGCCGTACTTCGCCTCATAGGCGGTGTTGAGGGCGAGGCCCGGCTTCTTGGTCTGCGCCTCGTCGGGCTGGTCCTCCGGGTCCATCACAGGGCCCGAGGCCATCAGCACGCCTTCCGCCGCCTTGCCGGCAATACGGATGAAGTCCATGCTGGCCGCACCATGGGTCTGGTAGATCAGGCCCTGATAGCCCCGCTCGCGCAGCTCGGTCTGCGGCAAGGCGGCCGCGGTGCCGGAGGCGCCGACCAGGATGGCGTCGGGATTGGCGGCGACGAGCTTCAGCACCTGTCCGGTCACCGACGTGTCGGGACGCGCGAAGCGCTCCTCGTCGACGATGGTCACGCCCATCGGCACAGCCTGCGCCTTCAGGTCGTTGAACCAGAGGTCGCCATACGAATCGGAATAGCCGATATAGCCGACGGTCTTCACACCCTTGGACTTCATGTGGTCGTAAAGCACCTTGCCCACGATCGGGATCGGCTGCGGCATCGCCACCGACCACTTCATGCGCTCCGGCGTGATCGGAAACGGCGCAAGGCCGAAATGCGGAATACCGGCTTCATTGGCGACGTTGGAGACCGCGATCGTCGGCGGCGTCAGGGCCGAGCCCATGATGACGTCGGCCTTGGATTCCGTGACGAAGCGCCGCGCGTTGGTGGTGGCCGTGGTCGGGTCGCCGCCGTCGTCGAGCACGATGACCTTCAGCGGCACGCCGCCGATCTCCTTCGGCACGAATTCCAGCGCGTTGCGCTCGGGAATGCCGAGGGCTGCGCCCGGGCCGGTCGTGGTGGTGGTGATGCCGATGGTGATTTCATTAGTCTGGGCCAGCGCGGGCAGCGCCGGTAGCGCGAGCGCCGCTGCGGTAATCGCAGCAGTCAGGTAAAAGCGTTTCATCAATTCCTCCCTTTACGTGTTTCTCTGAAAGCAGAAATCGGGGGCTGATTCAGCCCCGTCTTTGGATGGTGCGGCGATTTAGCTCCCGATGAATTTCGTCACCATTTCCGGCGGAAACGGCGCCGATTTCAGCTTGTCGGGATCGTTCGGGTCGCGGCCGACCAGGACGCGGGTCTCGAAAGCCTCGATGGCGAGATCCTCGCCCTTGTAGATATTGTGCTTCACCTCGAAGCTCGAGCGCTTGATGCTCTCGATCCGGGTTTCGATGGTGATCCAATCGCCATGGGTCGAGGGGATGTAGAATTTCGCCCGCGTGTCGACCATGGGAATGCCGACCAGGCCGTATTTGTGGACCAGGTCCTGTTTCGAGAAGCCGGCCTTCTCGAACAGGATCGAGGTCGAATCGTCGAACATGCCGAAATAGCGCGGGTAATAGACGATGTTGGCGGGATCACAATCGCCCCACTGGATCTGTACGTCGCGCCGGTTCACGAACATGCGATTTGTATCCGCTAGTGTCGTTTCTCACCTCTCCCGGCGGGAGAGGTCGAATTGCGAAGCAATTCGGGTGAGGGGATATGGTCCCTCGATAGAGCTGAACCCCTCACCCGGCGCTCCGCGCCGACCTCTCCCAAAGGGAGAGGTAAGGTCGAAATCGCTGCGGCAATCCCGATCATCAGCTTACTTCGGCGCCATGCGCAGCGAGCCGTCGAGCCGCACCACCTCGCCGTTGAGATAGGCGTTTTCGACCATGTGCAGCGCGAGCGCCGCGAACTCGTCCGCATTGCCGAGCCGGCGCGGGAAGGGGATCGCGGCTGCGAGCGAATCCTGGGCTTCCTGCGGCAGGTTGGCGAGCAAGGGCGTCAGGAACAGGCCGGGCGCGATGGTCAGCACGCGCACGCCGAACTGCGCGAGCTCGCGCGCGATCGGCAGCGTCATGCCGACGATGCCGCCCTTGGAGGCCGAATAGGCCGACTGGCCGATCTGGCCGTCATAGGCCGCGACGGACGCCGTGTTGATGATGACGCCGCGCTCGCCGGTTGCCTGCGGCTCGAGCTTGGACATCTCGGTTGCGGCGAGGCGCAGCATGTTGAAGGTGCCGATCAGGTTGACCTTGATCACCTTGTCGAAATCAGCGAGGGCCATCGGCCCGTCGCGGCCGACGACGCGCTTTGCCACGCCGATGCCGGCGCAGTTCACGAGCACGCGGGCCGGACCATGGGCCTTGGCGGCCTGTGCGATCGCAGCTTCGGCGGACGCGGCGTCGGAGACGTCGCAGGCCACGGCCACGCCCTTGATCTCGGCGGCGACGGTTTCGGCAAGCTTGGCATTGAGGTCGCAGACCGCGACCTTGGCGCCCTGCGCCGCCAGTTTTCGCGCGGTGGCAGCGCCAAGCCCTGATGCGCCGCCGGTGACGATGGCTGCCTGATCCTTCAACAACATGGCGTTCTCCTTTGGCGAGGTCCTTAGATTGGGATGAGCTTAGCTCAAAGCGCCGGTGCGCTCCCTCTCCCCGTTCTTACGGGGAGAGGCGAAGAAGGCGCCGGCTGGTCCAAATCGAAATTCATACATTCTACCCGACCGATATCACACGGTCCGATGGATTGGCAGCATAGAGCTCCTCGATCAGGAGGCTGCGATGTTCGAGCACCGCGCGCTGGTTGATCGAACCCTTGTCGGTGACTTCGCCTTTGTCGATCGACAGCGGCGCGTCCAGCAGGATCGCGCGCGTGATCCGTGTCGAGGAGCCGGTGGCGGTGCCGAGGAAGCGGGTCAGGCGCTCGCGAAAGGCGTCGCGGACCAGGCGGTCGCGCGCGGTCACGGCGAGATCGTCGGCCGGCAGCGTCGGATTGACCAGCCGGCAGCCGTCGAGGTCGAGCACCACGAGCGCGGAGATCTCGTCGCGGTTGATTCCGGCGATGACGACGTCGCGCACCAGCGGCGCGCAGGCCGCTATGAGGCGGGCGCGCAGCGGTCCGACGCTGACCCAGGTACCACTTGCGAGCTTGAAATCCTCGCTGACGCGGCCGTCGAAATCGAAGCCGGCGTTGAGATCCTCGGGGTCGGCGGGCTTCAGCGCATCGCCGAGCTTATAAAATCCTTCCTCATCGAAGGATTTCGCAGTCACGTCGGGCTGGCGCCAGTAGCCGGGCATCACGTTCGGCCCCTTGCAGCGGACTTCCAGCTTGCCGTTGTTCGGCACGAGCTTGGCATCATTGCCCGAGACAGGCAGGCCGACATGACCCGAGCGGCTGGTGCGCGGATTGACCGACATGAAGAACGGTGCGGTCTCGGTCGCCCCCAAGCCCGTCAGCATCGGCACGCGATAGCCCTTCTCCTTCACCGCGAGCTCGTCGAGGCTGTTCCAGACGAAGGGCGACAGTGCCGCGCCCGAGAAGAACATCGCGTGCAGCCGGTCGAAGAATTTTGCGCGCAGGCCCTGGTCGTCGCGCAAGTAAGGCAGCAGCGACTCATAGCCTTTGGGCACGTTGAAATAGACCGTCGGCGAAATCTCCTGAAGATTGCGTACGGTCTCCTCGATGCCGCCCGGCATCGGCTTGCCGGCGTCGAGATACATCGAGCCGCCGTTGTAGAGCGTCAGTCCGATATTGTGGTTACCGCCAAAGGTGTGATTCCAGGGCAGCCAGTCGATGATGACCGGCGGCTCGTCCTTGAGGAAGGCGAGCGTCTCGCGCAGCATCACCTGATTGGCGCAGATCATGCGCTGGGTGTTGATGACGGCCTTGGGATTGCCGGTCGAGCCGGAGGTCAGCAGGAATTTTGCGATGGTGTCGGGGCCGATGTTCCCGTGCACCTCGTGGACGTCGCCGCGGATCGGCGTCGCCATCAGGTCGGCGAGCAGCGTGACGTCGCGGCCCGGCACGCTGCCGTAGGACGCGGCGATCTCGGTGCCGGGCGAGACGTTGGCAGCAAGCGCATCCGCGAACTTGTCGGCGTCCTCGGCGAAGACGAGGCCGGGCGTCAACAGCTTCATCAGATAGGACAGCTTGCCGTAGTCTTTCGACACCAGCGAGTAGGCCGGCGACACCGGACAGAACGGAATGCCGGCATAGAACGCGCCGAACGCGAGCAGCGCATGGTCGATCGAATTGCCGGAGAGGATCACGACCGGCTTGTCCGCCGACAGGCCGCGCTGGATCAGCGCGGAGGCGATGTGCCGGCTGGCGGTGAGCAACTCGGCGTAGGTGATCTTGCGCCAGCCGCGTCCGCCTTCGCGCTCCGCCATGAAGATGCGGTCCGGTGTGGTCCTGGCCCAGTGATGCAGGCGGTCGGTGATGCGGACGGGATAGTCGCCGAGCGGCTGCTTGGGTCTGAGGTAAATCGTGCCGTCCTCGCGCCGCTCGATGGTAACGGCGGGATCGCCGAACGAGATCGGCCGCAGCGGAGAAGTGCTCGCGCCGCGCTCCGTGGTGGAAGAGGACGGCTGCGCGCTCATGATTTCGGCTTCACCTTGGCGGTCTTGTGCTCGAGGAATTCGCGGATCCTGCGTTTTGCCTCTTTGTCGCTCTGCGCGACTGTCGCCATCAGCGATTCCATCAGGAGCCCGGTCTGCGGATTGGCTTCCGCAATCATCGGCAGCGCCTGGAGCACGGCAAAATTCGTGAGCGGCGCGTTGGAGGCGATGCGGATGGCAAGCTCCAGCGCCTTGCCGAGCCCATTGCCGGCCTCCGTCACATATTGCGCGAAGCCGTAGGAGGCGCCCTCGGTTGCGGAATAGACGCGGCCGGTGAGCATCATGTCCATCATCCGCGCCACGCCAATCAACCGCGGCAGCCGCACCGATCCGCCGCCGCCGACGAAGATGCCGCGCTGGCCCTCCGGCAGCGCGAAATAGGTCGAGGGCTCGGCGACGCGGATATGGGCCGCACAGGCAAGCTCCAGCCCGCCGCCGATCACGGCGCCTTTGAGCGCGGCGATGACCGGCACGCGGCTGTACTGGATGCGGTCGAACACCCGGTGCCACATCTGCGAGTGCAGCAGGCCGCCGGTGGCGTCGTGGTCGGTCAACTCGGAAAGGTCGAGACCGGAGGAGAAATGGTCGCCGATGCCGTGGATCACCACGGCGCCGATATCCTCGGGCAGCGTCGCGAAGCAGTCGCCGATTTCCAGGATGATGCCGTCGTTCAGCGCATTGCGCTTGGCCGGCCGGTTCAGACCTATGGTCAAAACCCTGTCCGCCCGCTCGATCTTGAGCAGCCCGGCGGCTCCCGCGTCAGCGGTCTCGGCGTTTCCCTTTGTCATTTG
Source organism: Bradyrhizobium centrolobii (assembly GCF_001641635.1). GTDB lineage: Bacteria > Pseudomonadota > Alphaproteobacteria > Rhizobiales > Xanthobacteraceae > Bradyrhizobium > Bradyrhizobium centrolobii. The sequence goes on along the minus strand of NZ_LUUB01000018.1, from coordinate 28,242 downwards.
CGTCCTTGTCAGAATAGTTATGTTGTATAACGAATTTCGGGGGAGTCAACAAGGAAGGGATTCGCCGCCCATGGGGGCTGGGCGAACTCGTCCGGATCCCTCCCAAGGGGACAACAGTCGCGCCTGTTGTGCCACCGCCGCAGCTAGCCCATCGCCACTCCGTCGCCCGTCGCTCCGTGCTCGCGTTGGTCGAGCCACAACGTGCCGAGCGCGAACGCCAGCCAGCCGAAATCGTAGGCAAAGCCCATGATCAGAACGATCCAGCCGGGGAGCGGTCCGACCGCTGCGCGATTGACAAATTCCGCCAAGCTGGCTGCGGGCGTCGGATGGATTGCAATCTTGCCGTAATAGGCGACCGCCTGGATGACGAGAATCCCGGCGTAATTGCGACGCAGCCGCCGCCCTGCGGCGCGGACGAATGAAATGTGATGGCGGGGCGCGGTGTAGTCGCGTGCGAGAATTGCCTGCCAGCTGTCGTCGTGCGCCTCGCCAGTGAACATCGGCGCATAGAAATTCTTCTCCAGCCAGCGGGCTCGGGCACGCCAGACGTTGAAATAGCGATAGCGCCGCGCCTCCATCGCGAGGAACACGGCGATCAGCAGTCCGACGAGGACGAGCGGCAGGGGCGACGCCTCCGGGCTCGAAAAGGTCGTCGACAGCGCGATGCCCATCGTGACGATTGACCAATTGGTGGTGTTGTCGAGCCGCGTTCGCCAGATCGTCGAGCGATAGACTTCGCCCCGGTAAAGATGGGCGATGGCGCCCATTTCGGCAGTATCAAAGCTGTGATGCGGGCTTGAGTCGCTGGAAGCCATAAGGGACATGGTGGCACTCCCGTGGTCTGCACAATCTTGCGCACGCCCTATCCTGAACCAGCTTAGCCCCGGGGCAAAGGCAGATTGAGCTTCGACCTTCAAATGACTTCAGACATGCCTGCCGCGTTCGCGCGGCCGGATTAGCCGGAGCTTTCATCCGAGGCCGCCCCCCGCTCAGAGGGCGCAGGGACGGCCGGGCCCCGGCTGCTGCCCGCGGCCCCCCCGAGGCAGGAGCCTCACATCACCTGATGCACGTCGATCACCACGCGGTCCGCATGCCGCGCGGCGGAGGCGACGAAGATGTGCTGCATCAGCCAGCGATAGTTCTCATGCCCCGTCTCGAATTTCGGCACGGTGCGGAAGTAGATCAGCTTGGGATCGACCGGCTCGCCGCGCCTGAGCTTCTGCAAGAGCTCGACCGCACCGAACCGCATGCCCTTGTTCTCGACATAGACGGTGGCGCCGTCGTCGGTCTCGAAGGCGTATCTGGCTTCGAGGTCGATCAGCTCGTTGGGACGAATGGTCTGAAAGTCGGCCCCGTACGGCAGCACCTTGCCGGTGACCGCGCCCTTCACTTCGCCGCCGATGATCGGGATGATGCGACGAACGCCGATGCCGGTCTCGCCGGCGGTGATGACGTCACCGATGCGCGCGGTGATGGTGAAGACGTATTTGGATTCGAGGATGGGCGGCATGGGTCACTCCGACCTGTATTGCAAAGTCGCCGGCTTCTTCGCCTCTCCCCGCTTGCAGGGAGAGGCCGAAATTCAAGCGCAGCTTGAATTTCGGGTGAGGGGGAGCTTCCGCGAGTCCAGCTGTCACCGTCCCCGCGGAGGCTCCCCCTCACCCCAACCCTCTCCCCGCAAGCGGGGCGAGGGGGCTCACCGCCGTCGCGGCGAAAGCCCACAATCAAAGTATCAATCGTCAATGCGCCATCATGCGCGTCGGCAGCCACGTCGCCAGCAGCGGGAACGCGATCAGGATCACCAGCCGCACCAGGTCGGTCGCGACGAACGGGATCACGCCCTTGAAGATGGTCGAGAATGAAACATCCTTCACCACGCTCTTGATGACGAAGACGTTCATGCCGACCGGCGGGTGGATCAGGCCGAGCTCGACGGTCATGACGATGATGACGCCGAACCAGATCGGGTCGAAGCCGAGATGCGTGATCACGGGGAAGATGATCGGCACGGTGAGGATGATCATCGCCATGGCGTCCATCAGGCAGCCGAGCACGAGATACATCACCATGATCAGCGCCAGCACGCCGTAGGAGCCGAGGCCGAGCCCGGTCAGGAACTCGGTGACCTTCTGCGGCGTCTGCGTCACCGTGAGGAAATAGCCGAAGATCAGCGCGCCGATCAGCACGGTGAATACCGCGGCCGCGGTGCGGGTCGCCTGGAGCAGTGAGGCCAAAATCTTCTCGCGGTCGAGCCGTCCGGTGAGCACGCCGATGATGAAGGCGCCGGTGGCGCCGACGCCGCCGGCTTCCGTCGGCGTGAAGCGCGGCAGGAAGGGCAGGCCGTAGAGGCCGCCGATGACGAACACGAACAGCAGGACCGGCGCCCAGATGTCCTTCAGGCCGGCAAAGCGCTCGCGCCACGGCAGCACCTTGCCCTTGGGCAGGAAATCGGGCCGGAAGTAGCCGATCAGGCCGATCGTGATCATGTACATGGTCATCGCGAGCAGGCCGGGGATGATGCCGGCGATGAACAGCTTGCCGATGTCCTGCTCGGTGATGATGCCGTAGACCGCGAGCACGGTGGATGGCGGCAGCATCGCGCCGAGCGTTCCGCCCGCGGCGATCACGCCGGTGGCGAAGGATTGCGGATAGCCGAAGCGGCGCATCTCGGGATAAGCGACGGCGGAGAAGGTCGCGGCGGTCGCAACGGATGAGCCGCAGATCGCGGCGAAGCCGCCGCAGGCGCCCACCGTCGCAATGCCGAGACCGCCGCGCAAATGGCCGACAAAACCGTTGGCGGCGCGGAACAGCTCGCGGCTCATGCCGGAATTGCTGACGAAGGAGCCCATCAGCAGGAACATCGGGATGACGCCAAACGTATAGTCGGTGACGGTGCGCATCGAGGTCTGGCCGACCAGCTTCAGCGCCGGCGTGGCGCCGACGAGATAGGAGAAGCCGGACACGCCGACGAGGCCCATGGCCATGCCGACGGGCACGCGCAGCAGCATCAGGGCGAACAGGGAAACGAAGCCGATTACGGCGACGGCATCGGTGCTCATGGTTACTCCGTCGCCTTCAGCTTGGGATCGTGCATCTCTTCGGGGTGGAAGATCAGCCGGTAGGTGCGAATCGCGATCAGCAGCACGGCGGAGATGTCGCCGATCCAGGCGATGGCGAAGAACGGCCAGGTCGGCATGTGCATGTCGAACGTCTGGACGTTGTCGTTGTAGGTGCCGCGCACCTTGTCGAACAGCGTCCAGGTCTGCACGCTGACGACGAACAGCAGCACCAGCGTTGCGAATACGTCGATCCAGCGCTGATAGCGCGGTCCGACATTGGCCCAGACCAGGTCCACCGTGATGTGGGTGCCGCGATAGGAGGTCGCGGCGATGCCCCAGAAGATCAGGATGCCGAGCAGCATGCGCCCAATGTCGAAGCTGTCGGGGATCGAATAGTTCAGCATGTTGCGGAGCAGCACCGACAGGAAGATGTCGAGCGCGACGATGCCGACGAAGCCGGCCGCGATCCATTCGATCGTGTCGATAAAGCGATCCATCCAGGCGCGCTTCATGGGTGTGTCCCGTCGTGAGCTGTCATTGGTTTTATCTCGGTCCTGCCGCGCATTTTACCTCGCCCCGCTTGCGGGGAGAGGTCGGAATTCGCGCGTGAGCGCGGATTCCGGGTGAGGGGGACTCTCCGCGAGTCCAACTGTCACCATCCTTACGGAGGCTGCTCCTCACCCCAACCCTCTCCCCGTACGAACGGGGAGAAGGGGGGAAGGAGAGCTCCCCGCAACGTCGCGCCGCTACTCCGCCAGCGCGTTGTACTTCTTCAGCGACGCCTTGAGGTCGGCCATCGCGGCATCCGGATCGGCGCCGGTCTTCTTCACGCCGTCGCCCCAGGTCTTGACCAGCGGCTCGGCGGCCTTCTTCCAGGCGGCGGTTTGCTCCGGCGTCAGCTTGTAGACTTCGTGGCCTTCTTCCGCCTTCACCTTGTCGACGCCGGCGTCCTCGAACTTGCCCCAGTGCTCGCCGACCACGCCCGCCATCTCGGTCGTGCAGTTCTTGTCGATCGCCGCCTTCTGCTTGTCGGACATCGCGTTGTACTTGTCCTTGTTTATCACGAACACGAAGGTCGTGACGTAGAGCGGCGCGTCCATGTGGTACTTCGTCACCTTATCGATGCCGAACAGCACCAGCGAGCCCCAGGGGAAGGTGACGCCGTCGGCGACGCCGCGCTCGATGATGTCGCGCACTTCAGGCGCAGAGGACTGCACATTGGTGCCGCCGAGCGAAGTGACGAAATTCGCCATGGTGGCGTGCGCCGGGCGGATCTTCAGGCCCTTCACGTCCTCCGGCGTCACGATCTTCTTGGTGCGGGAGTGGAAGGAGGAAGGCGAGTGGACGAAGGCGAGGCAGTATTTGACGTCCTTCATCTCCTTCTCGGCATATTTGCGGTACCAGGCGTCGAGCCCCATCGAGCCGCCCTTGGCCTCCGAGATCAGGAACGGCAGCTCGCCGGCGCCGATGATCGGGAAGCGGCCGGGCTGGTAGCCCGGGTTGACATAGGTGACGTCGGCGATGCCGTCGCGCGCCATGTCGTAATGATCGAACGCCTTGCCGAGCTGCTGCGCCGGGAACACCTTGCCCTTGATGGTGCCGCCGGAGTCCTTCTCCACCGCGGCCGCCCAGTCTTCCAGCGATTTCTGCAGCGGATGCGAGGCCGGCACCCAGTGCGAGATCTTCAGATCGAAGCTCTTGTCCTGCGCGAACGCAGGCGTCACGCTTGCTGCCAGCAGCAGTGCCAGACAGGCTTTCCTCATCGGTACTCTCTCCCTCTCTTGACCGCGGGCTTCATCGGCCCGGTCTCGTTAGTTAACATGTTATCTAATTGGCCGGTTTGTTCAAGCCGGAACTGGCAATGCTGCCTGCGTCCATCTACGTCAGCGTTGTTGCATGGATTTGTCGCGCTGCGGCGACGAGCGCTCCCTTTTGCCCAACCGTTATATGTTATAATTATCGCGCGCGGACCAGCACGACAAGCGAGCCGCGACGCACCCTACTGGATCGGAAGGAGCAAGTATTGCGGACAAAAGTCGCAATCATCGGGGCAGGGCCGGCCGGATTGTTGCTCGGGCAACTTCTGCACACCTACGGCATCGACAATGTCATCCTGGAGCGGCAGAGCGCCGACTATGTGCTTGGGCGCATCCGCGCCGGCCTGCTCGAGGAGGGCACCGTCGCGCTGCTCGACGAGGTCGGGGCCGGGGCGCGGGCCCATGCCGAAGGGCTGCTGCATGAGGGCATCGAGCTCGCCTTTTCCGGCCGCCGTCACCGCATCGACATGAAGGGTGCGACCGGCAAGACGGTCATGATCTACGGCCAGACCGAGGTCACGCTCGACCTGATGAATGCGCGGCAAGCGGCCGGCCTCACCACGATCTACGAGGCCAGGGACGTCCAGCCGCATGATTTCGACGGCAGTCACCCGCGCGTGACTTACGTCAAGGACGGTGTCGCCCACGAGCTCACCTGCGATTTCATCGCCGGCTGCGACGGCTTCCACGGCGTCAGCCGCGCCAGCGTTCCGACTTCGGCGATCGAGGAGTTCGAGCGCGTCTATCCGTTCGGCTGGCTCGGCATTCTGTCCGACACGCCGCCGGTCAGCCACGAGCTGATCTATTCCAATCATGCCCGCGGCTTTGCGCTCTGCACAATGCGCTCGACCAAACGCAGCCGCTACTATGTGCAATGTGCGCTCGACGACCACGTCGACCAGTGGCCGGACGATCACTTCTGGGACGAGCTGAAGCGCAGGCTCGATCAGGAGGCGGCCGACAGCCTCGTCACCGGACCGTCGATCGAGAAGAGTATCGCGCCCCTGCGCAGCTTCGTCGCTGAGCCAATGCGGTTCGGTAAGATGTTTTTGTGCGGCGACGCCGCCCACATCGTGCCGCCGACCGGCGCCAAGGGGCTGAACCTCGCCGCCAGCGACGCGCATTACCTTGCGACCGCCCTGCGCGAATTCTACGACGAGAAATCGAGCGCCGGGATCGACGCTTATTCGACCACGGCCCTGGCGCGGGTCTGGAAGGCGGTGCGCTTCTCCTGGTGGATGACCTCGATGCTGCACAAATTCCCCGACACCGGCTCGATCGGCGCGCGCATCCAGCTCGCCGAGCTCGACTATGTCACGCAGTCAAAGGCCGCGATGACATCGCTGTCGGAGAATTATGTGGGGTTGCCGTTCTGACGCAGGGCATGCGCCCGTTATCGGGCTTTGCCTCAGCGCTGATTCCTCTCGTGTCCCGGACGCGCTGCAACGCCCCATAGCGCGTCGAAGACGCGCGTAAACGCGCTTATGGCGTTGCGGCGCAGAGCCGGGCCCCATGCCGCACGATTGCTATCTGTGAGATGGGCCCCGGCTCTGCTGCGCACCGCCGAAGAGGCGCTGCGCCGCGTCCGGGGCACGAGAGCAGCCTAGCCTGCTCTCACCCCTTCGGCGGGGCGAGCGGCTGCACGATCTCCCTAAACGGCGCCAGCGCCTCGCAGCGCTCGGCATGCGCCGCAAGTGCCGGATAGCGCGACGCATCGAACAGCGAGGGGTGGGCTTCGCGGGTGAAGCGGATGACACAGGCCACCGCGACGTCGGCGTGACCGATGCGATCCCCCAGCCAATAGGGCGTCGTCACCTTTGCGCGCTCGGCGTCCAGCACGCCGAGGACGTCGGCGATCTGTGTCGTGCAGCGTTCGACCCACAGCGCAAGCTGCTGGTCCTTTCGCAGCACGCGCTCGTAGAGCAGGCTCACCGCCTTGTCTCCGAGGCCGGTGGCGAGCGCGCAGATGCGCAGGTGCCGTCGGCGCTCCGCGCCCGCGCGCGGCAGCATAGCCTTCTCGCTTCCGACGAGATCGTCGAGATAATCGAGGATGATCGTGCTCTCGATCAGCGCCTCGCCATCATCGAGCACCAGCGTCGGCACGCGGCGCAGCGGATTGTAAGTCGCGACCTTGTCGGCATCACCGAAGGTCGACCACGGCCTGTGCTCGAAGGCAATGCCATAGAGCTTCAGCGCAATCGCGACGCGGCGGACGAAGGGGGAATCATATTGGCCGATCAGGAACATGGTTCTCGCTCTTCTCACTCGTGAATAAGGCAGGGCCGACCAGTTTCCACGGAAAGATCGGCTCCGCGCAAGGAGGATCTTCGAAATGGTGCGTTGCGCCGGGAGCAACGACATTCCCGACAGCATCGCGCGCTGGGCGCTCAGTCCGTCGGTCAGAGGCCGTCCTGGATCGCCCGTTTGACGGCGGCAATTGCGGTCTCGTTGCGTCGGTACATCGTCCACTGCCTGATCCGCTTGGCGCGGACCAGCTTTGCAGCCGTCAGCACCCGCATGTGCTCGCTGACGGTCGGCGCACTGACTCCGAGCTTCTCGGCGATCAGCAGCCCGCAGACGCCGTCCTCGACCAGGTCGCCATCGGCCTGCTCACGAAAATGCTTCCGCGGATCCCGCAGCCATTCGAGAATCTGCAGGCGACGCTCGTTGGATAGCGCACGCAGCGTGATGCCAATCTTCATTTAGTCATTTTGCTAATTATCTAATTACTGTCAACTCCGGGATGCGCTATCAAGGGCGACATCATGACAGCGACAATGGACATCACCCGGGAGCGGATTTCGGCGACCGAGGCCGTCATTCGCCCACACATCCGGCGCACGCCGCTCATTCAGGCTGATCTTTCCGATTTCGGTCTGCCGGCCGCGCCCATCACGTTCGAGCTCGAGATGCTGCAGCATTCCGGATCGTTCAAGGCGCGAGGCGCCTTTGCCAACCTCCTGCTGCGGCAAATCCCTGACGTGGGCGTGGTCGCCGCATCAGGCGGGAATCACGGCGCTGCGGTAGCTTATGCGGCGCGGCGGGTCGGCGTCCCCGCCACGATCTTCGTGCCGGATATCACCTCGCCGGCCAAGGCCGAACGGATCAGGAATTATGGCGCGAAACTCGTGGTCGCGGCAGCCGCTATGCCGACGCGCTCGCCGCGAGCGAAGCGCATGTCGCGCAGACCGGAGCAACGGCGGTCCATGCCTACGACCAGGCCGAAACGCTGATAGGCCAGGGCAGTGTCGGGCTGGAGCTGGAGCAGGAGGCCCCTCACATCGATACGCTGCTGGTGGCGGTCGGCGGCGGCGGACTGATCGGCGGCATTGCCGCATGGTATGCCGGACGGACGCGCATTGTTGCGATCGAGCCGGAGCAATCGCCGACCCTGCACGCCGCGATCGCGGCGGGNGGGCGCACCGGTCGACGCGCAAGCCGGCGGCATCGCCGCCGACAGCCTTGCGCCGCGACGCGTCGGTGAATTGATGTTCCCGATCGCGCGGGCCTACGTCGAGCGGGTCATCCTGGTCAGCGATGATGCGATCCGACAGGCACAGGCGGCTCTGTGGTCCAGCCTGCGTCTCGTGGCCGAACCCGGCGGCGCCGCCGCATTTGCCGCTCTGCTGTCCGGACGCTATCGTCCTTCTCCCGGCGAGCGCGTCGCGGTCCTGGTTTGCGGCGCCAACACCACGGCGGTGAACTTCGACAATTGATTGGGAATTTGCATGAAGGGGAATCGCGCTCTCACTGCGGCGATCTTCCCGTTGGGTACGTCGGAATAGCCGTTCGGGAGGATCATTCGTGTCGTCCCCTCTTGCTCACCGCGGCGTCAGCGTGATCGCCTCGGCGGTCGCGGCTTCGACCGCGGCGCGGCTATAGAGCAGCGGCACATATTGCCCTGTCGCCCAGAGCGGCGCGAGGTCGCGATAATGGCCGCTGAAGGGATCGCCCGACTGGCCCGGCGTGTTGATGGTGCGGCTCGCATCCCAATTGCCGACATCGAGCACCATGCGGAACGAGGCGCCGGAGATGAGCTGGTAGTCGGCGCGGCGGTAGGTGGCGGCGCGCGGCACGTTGGCAGCGCCACCGAACGCGAGCGGGCCGACCGACAGCTGCGCTGCCGTGGCCTTGTCGGCAAGCGGCATCAGCGCATGGTCGAACTTTGCGAGGTGCAGCCGGCCCCAGCGCCAGGTGGATGAGTCGGGGCCGAGCTTGCTTGCGACATCGGCGACCGCCGCGCCCAGGCTGTCGCGCAGGACCTGATCGCGCGCAGCGGCGGGATCGGAGCCGAGCGCGGCATCCGGAGACTCGAGATAGGCGACGATCGCCGAAATGCTGGACGCCTCGGGCGCGATCAGATCGGCGGCCTTGGGGGTCGTGGTCTTCAGCAGCACCGGTCCGAGATGATTGGCGACCCAGACCTCGAACACTGCGGCTGCAGCGCTGTCGGCGGCATCGCGCGCATCCCATGGCTTGAGCAGGTCGAGCCCCTTCTTGACGTTGGCATCGTCGGAGGACAGCGGCTGCAACAGCTTGACGAGCCGCCGCGCGAGCATGGCGGTATCATCGTTCTGCAAATCCATGGCATCCGCCAGCGTCACCTTGCTGTTGGCCCCGAGCACCTCGACGATGCGCTGCCAGCGCGCGCTGTCGGCCCATTCGAAGCCGACCTTGCGCTCGCCGACGGGATAATCGGCCGGCAGGTTCATCTGGTTGGCCGTGGCGAGAAAGCCCTGCTTCGGCTGATAGGCCTTCGGCAGATCGTCGAGCGACAGAAAACCCTGCCACTCATAGCGGCCGTCGCCGGGCACCGGCATCAATCCGTCATAGTTGACGCGGCGCGGCGTCTTGCCGGCGGCGACCCACCCGATATTGCCCCTCGTGTCGGCATAGACCTGGTTCTCCGACGGCGCGCCCCAGCGCCGCATCGCGGCGAGGAAACCGTTCCAGTCCTTCGCGGTCATGTAGTCGGACGAGCCGAAATAGGCCGAGGTGCCGGGCTCGAACCAGATCGAGCGCACGGCGAAGGCGCGCTTGCTCGCTTCGTCGACGAAGATGACGGGACCGTGCCGGGTGAATTTCAGCTCGAGGTCGCGATCGGCTTCGCCCTTGACCGGCTCTTTCTCGTGGAGGACGCGCATGTCCTCCCAGCCGGCGCCGTAGCGGTACTGGTTGGGATTCTGCGGATTGAGCTCGTAGACGTATAGGTCTTCCTGGTCGACATTGAAGATGGTGAGGCCGAAGGCGATGGTGCCGTTGTGGCCGATCGAGATGCCGGGCAGCGCCGGCTCGCCGGCACCGATCACGGACAGGCCGGGCGCGTTGAGCCCAACGATATAGCGCAGCGACGGCACGCTGTGCTCGCGATGCGGATCGTTGGCGAGGATCGGGCGTCCCGTCGCGGTACGCGCCGGCGCAATCACCCAATTGTTGGAGCCGATCCTGTCACGCTGCTGGTCGGCCTCGGTGAGAAACTTGTCGGGATCGTGCGCGAGCGCCGCGTGACGATCCTTTGGCTGCGCGAAGGCCACGGGGCGCGTCGCGAGATCATAAGCTGCGAGCACCGCCTTCGGCACGCTACAGGGTTCGAGGCCGTCGGGGACCTTCGTCGTCCACGCCGGCTCGAGCTTGACGCGAAACCGATCTGCCTCCAGGCCCGCCGCGCAGGCGACCAGCGAGCGCTTGACCTCGGAGGCGACGTTGCGCGTCAGCCCATGGCTGCGGATGCGAACGACGTCCTCCGCGGCCCAGGGATCGGGCATGGTGCCGGCGATCCTGAACTCGATCGGCAGCGGGCGCTTGCCCGCGCGGACATCGGCCACATAGGCATTGATGCCGGCGACGAATGCTTCCGCATAGGTCTTCGCCTTGGGGCCGTACGCCGCCCACTCCGCATTCATGTCGCCGCGGTAGAGGAACAGCCGCAGTGCCTTGTCCTGCTCGGCATAGGCCGGGCCGAAGTCCTTGGCGAGCAGGCCGAGCCCGCGCTTGCGCCAGAGATCGATCTGCCAGAGCCGGTCGCGCGCGGCGTTGAATCCTTGCAGGAAGAACACGTCGTGCTCGTTGCCGGCATAGATGTGCGGAATGCCCCAGACATCGACCAGGATCTGGGCGGGCGCCTTGAGGCCGGCAACATCAGTCTTGACCTGGCGTGCGCTTTCGAGCGGGTTTTCCTTTTCGCGCGCTATGGCGGTTGAAGTCAGCAGTGCGGCGCAGATCGCCGCGCCACAAAGCCTCGAGATGACCCGGTTGAGATCCGTGTTCATTGTCGTTCCTCCCGTTGTTGTTATTTTCGGCGCGCGCTGCGCACCGCCGTCATTCCCCCTCGTCACTCGCCAGCACGCCCTTCACCGCGCGTGCCCAGCCCGCGAGCTTCCGTTCGCGCGTGGCCTGGCTCATGTTGGGCTTGAAGCGGCGCTCCAATCGCCAGTTGTCGGCGAACTTGGTCGGCTCGGGATAGACGCCGGCGGCAAGGCCGGCGAGATAGGCGGCGCCGAGCGCCGTGGTCTCCTGGATCACGGGGCGGTCGACCGGTGCGTCGAGAAGATCGGCGAGGCGTTGCATGGTCCAGTCGGATGCGGTCATGCCGCCGTCGACGCGCAGCACGACGCTTGCGGTCTCCGAGCTTGGCCAGTCGGCGCGCATCGCGGCCCAGAGGTCGAAGGTCTGGTAGCAGACGCTCTCGAGTGCGGCATGCGCGAGCTCGGCCGGGCCGGTGTTGCGGGTGAGGCCGAAAAGCGCGCCGCGCACGCGCGGATTCCAGTAAGGCGCGCCCATGCCGACGAAGGCCGGCACGAGGTAGACGCTCTGCATGGAATCGGACTGGTCGGCGAGCGGCCCGGTCTCGGCCGCATGCTTGATGATGCCGAGGCCGTCGCGCAGCCATTGCACGGCGCTGCCTGCGACGAAGATTGAGCCTTCGAGCGCGTAGGTGCGCTTGCCATCGAGCTGATAGGCGATGGTGGTGAGCAGCTTGTTCTTGGAGACGACCGGCGTGGTGCCGGTGTTGAGCAGGGCGAAGCAGCCGGTGCCGTAGGTCGACTTCATCATGCCCGGGCGGAAGCAGGCTTGCCCGATGGTCGCGGCCTGCTGATCGCCGGCGATGCCGGAGATCGCGATCGGGCTGCCGAACAAGTCGGGCGTGCTCTCGCCGAAGCGGGCGGAGGAGTCCTTGACTTCCGGGAGCATCGCGCGCGGCACGCCGATGATCTCCAGGAGCTCGTCATCCCATTCGCCGGTGTGGATGTTGAAGAGCAGCGTGCGCGAGGCGTTGGTGGCGTCCGTTGCATGCACCTTGCCGCCGGTCAGCCGCCAGAGCAGGTAGCAGTCGACCGTGCCGAACATCAGCTCGCCGCGCGCGGCGCGGGCGCGGGCGCCTGGAACGTTGTCGAGGATCCAGGCGACCTTCGTGCCAGAGAAATAGGGATCGATGATCAGACCGGTCTTTTGCGAGATTTTTGGCTCGTGGCCTTCGGCCTTGAGCCTGGAGCAGATGTCCGCGGTGCGGCGGTCCTGCCAGACGATGGCACGGTGCACGGCTTGTCCCGTGGCGCGGTCCCACACAACCGTGGTCTCGCGCTGGTTGGTGATGCCGATCGCGGCGATGTCCTTTGCCGTGATGCCCGCCTTCTCGATCGCATCGCGGCAGACCATCACGGTCGAGGTCCAGATGTCCTCCGGCTCGTGCTCGACCCAGCCCGAGGCCGGAAAGTGCTGCGGAAACTCCTGCTGCGCCGTCGCCGCGATGGAAATATCGCCGCGAAACACGATCGCGCGCGAGGAGGTGGTGCCCTGGTCGATGGCGAGGACGAAAGACATGGAGCTGTCCTTTGGGCTTTCCCTGGTGCGGGAGGTTTTTGTGTCGCGCCCAAGAAAGGGGATTGGGCGGGGAAGGTCAATATCCCCGGCGGTCTGTCCTGGCGAAAACCCGGGACGACAAGTGCGAGCCTGATCACGGCACTAGGACCGTGTCGACGGAAATGCTACATGCCAGCGGCAAAACGGGGCGGCATGACGTTCACTTCTCCAGAGTTCGGTGTTTACGTCGCGATCGTGTTTGTCGCGTATTATCTGCCGCTGTTCCGAAACTTGCAGGTCCAGCTCCTCGTGCTGGCGAGCGTGTTCTTCTACGGTTTTGGCCAGCCGGGCCTGTTGCCGCTGCTGCTCGTCGCGGTGCTGGGCACCTATGCCTTCCTGGTGCTGGCCTTCGACAATCGCGCGGTATGGATGCCTGCAGGCATTACATTCAATCTCGCGCTGCTCGCGTTCTTCAAATACAAGTTTCTGTTCATCGATGCCGCCGCGCTCCATCCGACCGGCGTGGCGCCGCTTGATTTCATGCTGCGCCTGCCGCTGCCGATCGGCATCTCATTCTTCGTGTTCCACAACATCAGCCTCCTGGTCGACCTGACGCGGGAGAAGCAGCGACCGCCGCTGAGGGACGTCTTTCTCTACATCATCTTCTTTCCGCAGCTCGTCTCGGGACCGATCACGCGCGCCGGTCAGTTCATGCCGCAGATCGTGCCCAAGCGGATCGCCGACGTCGCCTTCGTGGAAGCGGCCAAATGGATCCTGGCCGGTTACTTCTTCAAGCTGTACGTCGCCAACAATCTCAACGAGATGACGTCCTATATGGACTTCCCGCTGTATGAGACGCTGCGCACGCAGGATCGCTGGCTTCTGGTGTTCCTCTACGGCTACCAGATCTACGCCGACTTCTTCGGCTATTCGGCGATCGCGCTCGGCCTTGGGCTGTTGTTCGGCTATCGTCTGCCGGTCAACTTCGATCTGCCTTACATTTCGACATCGTTCTCCGAGTTCTGGACGCGCTGGCACATCTCGCTGTCGAACTGGCTCAGGACCTACCTCTATATTCCGCTCGGCGGCAACCGGCGCGGTCCAGCGAGAACCTATCTGAATCTGATGATCGTGATGACGCTCGGCGGGCTCTGGCACGGCGCGAGCCTGAGCTACGCGCTCTGGGGCATGCTGCACGGTGTCTTTCTTGTCATCGAGCGGCCTTTCCTCAAGCGGCTCGACGCGGCCGGACCGACGATCCGGATCCTGCGCATGGGCGTCGTATTCTTATGCGTGACGATGCTGTGGATCTTCTTCAAGCTGCCGAATTTCGATCATGCGCTCGCCTATCTGCAGGGGATGTTCATGCCGACGAGCAATCCCAATCCGACAAAATTGTTCTACAATCTCGCGCTGCTCTACAGCCTTCCGGTGATCGTCCAGCATCTCGGCATCGGCGGGCTCGTCGACGGCAAATGGCGGCGATGGCAGCCCTATCTCTATGGCGCGCTCGCGGCGCTTGCCTATCTTGAGGCAGGCCCTGATGCGGCGTTCATCTATTTTCAGTTCTGACCATGCGGCAATCTTCGGCGCTATCATGGCTGGTCAGATGCGCGGGGGGCGCGGCGGCTCTGCTGCTCGCATGTCAGGTCGCGACGGCGTGGATCGGCGCGGCCCTGCAACAGCCCGCGGTAACGACCCGCGACGGCAGCCTCATCACGCTCAATCGCTATGTCCAGGAGGCGGTGCCTGATGTTGCGCTGGTCGGCAGCTCGGTCGCCTGGCGCCTGAAGGAGGAGTATTTTACGCGCCCGCGCGTGCGTAATCTTGCGTTGGCGGGCGGCTCTCCGCTGACCGGCCTTGAGATCATCGCGAAGCAACCGCGCCTGCCGAAGATCGTGCTGATCGAGACGAACGTGTTGTCGCGTCGTGTCGATGGCGCATTGGTCCAGAAATTCTCCGGTGGCGCGCGTGCGAGCGCCCTGTTTCTTCGCCCGGTGCGGACGGTGGTTGCCGCCTATGAGAACTGGAGCCATGCGCCGCCCAATCCCGCGCAGGTTCGCGCCGAGCTGGAGCAGGTGTTACGACAGCCGCCCGCGGAGTTCGACAACACGGTTTATGTCGACCGTGCGCTGGACCAAATGAATGCGGAGGATCCAACGCTGGCGACCCGCGATAACGTCGCCCGGATCAAGGAACTCATCGCAGACCTCGAACGGCGCGGCGCGCGGGTCCTGCTGATCGAGATCCCGTTCTCACCCGAAATCGAAGGTTCGCGCTTCGTAGCGATCACCAAAGACATCGTCCACACCGCGTTCCCGGACCCCGACCGCTGGCTGACGATTGAGCCGCCGCATGCCGATCTGCGCTGGGCCGACGGAGTGCATCTCGACGAGCGATCTGCCCTGATTGTGGTGCGCGCGATCGAGAAAGCCCTGGCCGAGCGCGGCAGCTCCTGATCGTGACCGCGATTACACCGCCGCTGTCGTTACGCCGCCGTCGATGACGATGGTTTGCCCCGTCATGAAGCTCGACGCATCGGAGGCAAGATAGGCCACTGCGCCGGCGATCTCGTCGGGTTCGCCGATGCGGCGCAAGGGCGTGGTGGCGGTGCGGCGCTCGAGGAACGCTTCGTCTTCCCAGAGGGCGCGGGCGAAATCGGTTTTCACGAGGCCGGGCGCGATGCAGTTGACGCGGACGCCTTTCGGGCCCCATTCGCCGGCGAGCGAGCGGCACAGTGCGAAGTCGGCCGCTTTCGAGATGCCGTAGGCGCCGATCACGGTCGAGCCGCGCAGGCCGCCGATCGAGGAGATGATGACGACGGAGCCGTTCCCACGCTCGGCCATCTGCGGGATCGCGAGCGCGGAGAGCCAGATGTTGCTCCTGACGTTCGAGCCCATGATCTTGTCGAAGGCTTCGTCCGTGATGTCGAGCAGCGGGCCGTAATACGGGTTCACCGCGGCGTTGCAGACGAGGATGTCGATCTTGCCATAGTGCTTCGTCGCGCCCGAGATCAGTGCCTCGACCTCGTCCTTGCGGGCGATGTTGCAGGGGATGACGATGGCATCACCGCCCGCGGCGTTGATGCCGTCAGCGACCTCCTTGCAGGCATCGGCCTTGCGCGAGGAGATCACGACCTTGGCCCCTAACTTCGCGAGCAGCTCGGCCGAGGAGCGGCCGATGCCGCGGCTCGAGCCGGTGACGACGGCGACCTTGCCGGTGAGATCGAACGGGGTGTTTTTCATTGTTGTTGGGCTCCTTGCGTCCAATCATCCTAGAGCGCGTCATTCCGGGGCGCGCCGCTTGGCGCGAGCCCGGAATCCATTTCACCGCGCGTTATGTTGCACGATGGATCCCGGGCTCATCGCTTCGCGATGCCCCGGGATGACGGTCAGCGTCAGACCAACCCGCCCGCATCCGCGACGCGGCGCTGATGGTACTCGGTGTCGCCAAACGTGTTCTCGATCATGGTCAGGCGCTTGAAGTAGTGGCCGATCTTCGCCTCCATGGTCATGCCGATGCCGCCGTGGAGCTGGATCGCCTGCTGGCCGACGAACTTCAGCGACTTGCCGATCTGCACCTTGGCCGCGGCGATCGCGTTGGAGCGCTCCTTGGCGTCCTCGAAATCGTTCGCCATGGTCGCGAACATCGACATCGAGCGGGCCTGCTCGGCCGCGACGAACATGTCGGAGGCGCGGTGCTGGAGCGACTGGAACGAGCCGATCGCGACACCGAACTGTTTGCGCGTCTTGATGTACTCGACCGTGGTCTTCAGCGACTCGTCCATCAGGCCGACCGCCTCGGCGCAGAGCGCGACGCGGGCCTCGTCCACCACGCGCTCGATCAGCGCAAGGCCGTCCTCGGGATTGCCGATCGCGGCGTCGCTGCCCACCTCGACGCCGGTGAAGGTGATGTCGGCGGCATGCAGGCCGTCCTGGGTGGGATAGCCCTTCTTGCTGACGCCCTTGGCATTCGCCGGCACCAGGAAGACGCCGATGCCGGTCTTGTCGCGGCGATCGCCCTTGGTGCGCGTGGTCACGACAAGCGTCTCAGCATTCTCGCCGTTGAGCACAACGAATTTTTCGCCGTCGATCACCCAGCCGTCACCCTTCTTCTTCGCGGTCGTGGTGACGTCGAAGAGATCATAGCGCGAGTTCTTCTCGAGCTGGGCAAACGCAAGCGTCTTGCTGCCGTCGATGATGCCGGGCAGATGCGCGGCCTTCTGCGCATCCGAGCCTGCGTGGCGTAGGAAGCCGCCGCCGATCACCACCGTGGCGAGATAAGGCTCGAGCACCAGCGCCTTGCCGAGCGCTTCCATCACGATCATGGTCTCGACGCCGCCGCCGCCGAAGCCGCCATCGGCCTCCGCGAAGGGCAGGCCGAGCAGGCCCTGCTCGGCGAGCTTGCCCCAGACGGCTTTGCTCCAGCCGCCCTTCTCCTTCATGTACTTCTTGCGCTGCTCGAAATCGTAGGAATCGGTCAGCAGGCCGTCGATGCTTTCCTTGAGAAGCCGCTGCTCCTCGGACAGATCAAAATCCATTTCTGTTTCCTCAAGTAACAAGTGTCTGCGTGGCGGGGCGCTCTTCACCTCTCCCCGCTTGCGGGGAGAGGTCGGATCGCTCTTGCGATCCGGGTGAGGGGGTACCGCTCTCTCGGCAATCTTTGCTCGGAGAGAGGCCCCTCACCCCGACCCTCTCCCCGCGAAGAGCGGGGAGAGGGAGGAAGAGGTCACAGCCCCAGCACCGCCTTGGCGATGATGTTGCGCTGGATCTCGTTGGAGCCGCCATAGATCGAGACCTTGCGGTTGTTGAAGTAGCTCGGCGCGATCTGGGCGGTCCAGTCCATGGCTTCGTTCGAACCGTCGTCGCCATGCACGTCGTAAGGCGCGGCGAACGGGCCGATGACTTCCATGAGCAGTTCGGTCGTGGTCTGCTGGATCTCGGAGCCCTTGATCTTCAGCACGGAGGAGGCCGGATTGGGCTTGCCCTTGCCGTGCTTGCCTTCATCCGCGACGACGCGCAGCTGGGTCAGCTCGAGCGCCTTCAGCTCGATCTCGCAGGCCGCCAGCTTCTCGCGGAACGCGGCGTCCTGGATGATCGGCTTGCCGCCGGATTCCACCTTGCCGGCGAGATCGCGGATGCGGCGCAGCCGCTCCTTGGAGACGCCGACCCGGGCGATGCCGGTGCGCTCATTGCCGAGCAGGAATTTCGCGTAGTCCCAGCCCTTGTTCTCCTCGCCGATGAGGTTCTCGATGGGCACCTCGACGTCGTCGAAGAAGACCTCGTTGACCTCATGGCCGCCGTCGATGGTTTGAATGGGGCGCACCGTGACGCCCTTCGACTTCATGCTGAAGACGATGAAGGAGATCCCCATCTGCTTCTTGGCCGAGGGATCGGTGCGGCAGAGGCAGAAGATCATGTCGGCGTGCTGGGCCAGCGTGGTCCAGGTCTTCTGGCCGTTGATGATCCACTTGTCGCCCTTGCGCTCGGCTTTGGTCTTCAGCGAGGCGAGGTCCGAGCCGGAACCGGGCTCCGAAAAGCCCTGGCACCACCAGTCGTCGACATTGGCGATGCGCGGCAGGTACTGCTTCTTCTGCTCCTCGTTGCCGAAGGTGTAGATGACAGGGCCGACCATGCTGACGCCGAAGGCCAGCGGCTGCGGCGCCGGATAGGACTGTAGCTCCTCGTTGAAGATGTAGTGCTGCACGCTGGTCCAGCCAGTGCCGCCATACTGCTTCGGCCAGTGGCTGACGCCCCAGCCCTTCTTGTTGAGGATGCGCCACCACGTCACCATCTCGTCCTTCGAGAGGTGGCGGCCCTCGACCAGCTTGCGCCGGGTATCCGGCGGCACGTTGTCGCGGAAGAACTGCCGCACCTCCTCGC
The DNA here is from genome assembly GCF_001641635.1 of Bradyrhizobium centrolobii. GTDB lineage: Bacteria > Pseudomonadota > Alphaproteobacteria > Rhizobiales > Xanthobacteraceae > Bradyrhizobium > Bradyrhizobium centrolobii. Next base: position 9,684 of record NZ_LUUB01000018.1, on the reverse strand, counting down.
GAAACGCCTGCTCTTCCTTCGTGAATGCGAGATCCATCGGATCCTCCTGGCTTCTTCTCTCTTCGTCATCCTGGCGAAAGCCAGGATCCATTACCACCGGCTGTCATTGCGTCAGTCGGTGGTTGCCGTCTGTGCCTCTTACCAAGACACGGGGTAATGGGTCCTGGCTTTCGCCAGGACGACGGTGAACTACTGCAGCACCTCAAACAGTCCCGCCGCGCCCATGCCGCCGCCGACGCACATGGTGACGACCGCATACTTGGCCTTGCGGCGGCGGCCCTCGATCAGCGCGTGGCCGGTGAGGCGCGCGCCCGACATGCCGTAAGGGTGCCCGACCGAGATCGCGCCGCCATCGACGTTGATCTTATCAGGGTCGATGCCGAGCTTGTCGCGGCAATAGAGCACCTGCACCGCGAAGGCCTCGTTCAATTCCCAGAGGCCGATGTCATCGACCTTCAGCCCATGGCGCTTGAGCAGCCGCGGCACGGCGAAGACCGGGCCGATGCCCATCTCGTCGGGCTCGCAGCCGGCGGAGACAAAGCCGCGGAAGATGCCGAGCGGCTTGAGGCCGCGCTTGGCGGCTTCCTTGTCGCTCATGATCACGCAGGCGCTGGCGCCGTCGGAGAGCTGGCTGGCATTGCCGGCGGTGATGGTGAAACCTTCGCCGCGCACGGGCTTGAGGCCGGCGAGGCCTTCAGCCGTGGTCTCGGGACGCGGGCCCTCGTCCTGCGACAGCGTGACGTCCTTGAAGGAGACCTCGCCGGTCGCCTTGTCGGTCACCGCCATCTTGGTCGTGATCGGGGCGAGCTCGTCCTTGAACTTGCCGCCCTGCTGCGCGGCCGCGGTGCGGCGCTGGCTCTCCAGCGAATACTCGTCCTGCTTCTCGCGCGAGATGCCATAGCGCTTGGCGACGACTTCCGCGGTGTCGATCATGGGCATATAGACCTCGCCCTTGATCTTGAGCAGCGCCGGATCCTGGGCGTGGAAGCCGTTCATCTTGTCGTTCTGCACGAGCGAGATCGACTCGCCGCCGCCACCGACCGCGATCTCGACGCCGTCGAAGATCACCGAGCGCGCGGCGAGCGCGATCGCCTGCAGGCCCGAGGCGCACTGCCGGTCGATGGTGGTGCCGGCGACGGTGACGGGAAGTCCGGCGCGCAGCAGCGCCTTGCGCGCGATGTTGCCGCCGGTCGCGCCCTGCTGGAGGGCTGCGCCCATCACGACGTCCTCGACCTCCTTCGGATCGATCTTGGCGCGGGCGACGGCCTCGCCGATGGCATGGCCGAGCAGCGTCGCCCCCTCGGTGGCGTTGAGCGCGCCGCGATAGGCCTTGCCGATCGGGGTGCGGGCGGTGGAAACGATGACGGCGTCGGTCAAGAGCGACCTCCTGATGCAAGTTGGGTGGATTGTGATGGCTTCTGCTGCTGGCGCAATTCGTGGCGCGACAGCTTTCCGACCGGCGTGCGCGGTAGTTCCTCGACGAACTCGACCGCGGCCGGCAATTCGTGCTTGCCGACCTTGCCGGTGAGCTGCGCGCGCAGATCGTCGAGCGAGAACGGCTTTGCGTCCGGCTTGAGCTTGATGAAGGCCTTTGCAGCCTCGCCCCGATACTGGTCGGGAATGCCAAGCACGATGACCTCGTGCACGCCGGGAATGGTGTAGATCGCCTGCTCGATCATCTGCGGGTAGACGTTGAAGCCGCCGGAGATGATCATGTCCTTCTTGCGGTCGACCAGGAAGAAATAGCCATCCGTATCCATGTAGCCGATGTCGCCGGTGAGGAAGCGGCCGTCGGCGAAGGACTCGGCCGATTCCTTCGGCTTGTTCCAGTAACCCTTGGTGACGTTCGGGCCCTTGATGCGGATCTCGCCAACCTCGCCCGGCGGCAGCACCCTCGCGGGATCGTCCAGCGCGACGACGTCGAGCTCGATGCCAGGCAGCATCAGGCCGATCGAGCCGGGCTTGTCCGGACCTTCCGGCGGATGGCCGGTGCCGGGCGAACAGGTCTCGGTCATGCCCCAGCCGCTGCGGAGCTTCTTGCCGACCTTGCTCTCGAAGAATTTCGCCACCTCGACCGGCAGCGGCGCGCCGCCGGAGCCGATCGCGTTGAGCGAGGAGAAGTCGCGATTGGCAAGATCGGGCAGGGCGGCGATCGCGATCCACATCGTCGGCACGCCCGGGAAATAGGTCGCCCGCTTGACCTCGATGTCGCGCATCACGGCTTCGACGTCGAAGCGCTGATGGAGCGAGATCAGGTTACCCCGGCTGAGCGAGGAGAGCAGCACGACCGTGAGCGCATAGATGTGGAACAGCGGGAGCACGCAGATCACGCGCTCGATGACATCGCCGCGCGTCGCTCGCGACGGCTTGCCCCAGACGTCGTAGATCGAGACGGCGGAGGTGAGATTGCCATGCGTGAGCATCGCGCCCTTGGGCAGGCCGGTGGTGCCGCCGGTATATTGCAGCAGCGCGACGTCATCGACCGTCACGATCGGCCACTGCGCCGGTGCTGTGGCGCCGTCGATGAAAGTCTTGAAGGTGACGATGCGCGGATCGCTCGGGATTGCCGCCTGCGGCGTGCCGACCTTGCCCCAATTGTCGTCCTCGCAGACGACGAGGCGGTCGATCAGGCCCCTGTCGAGGAATTTCAACGCGGTCGGCAGCAGCGCCGCAAGGTTCGACGTGACGAGTACGCGCGAGCCTGAATCGGAGACCTTGTGCGTCAGCGCGATCTCGCCGTCGAGCGGGGAGAGATGCGCGACACGGGCGCCGGCCTTCAGCGCGCCGAAGAAATTGACGGGGTGATCGGGCGTGTTGCCGAGGAACAGCGCGACAGACGAGCCCTTGCCGCAGCCGGCGCGCAGGAAAGCCGCAGCCGCGCGTTCGGCCATTGCCGCGAGCTCGGCGTAGCTGATCGGACGTTCGCGAAACTCCAGCGCGGCGCGCGTGCCGTAATCGGCGGCGGCGTTCGATAACAGGTCAGGGAGCGTGCCCGGGACGATCGTGTCGTCCCATCGCACGCCCTCGGGATAAAACTGTTCGCCGGGATGGGTCATTGAAGTTCGAAACCTTGCAGAGCCTGTGCAGCAAATGGACGTGAGGTGAGCACAGTGCCCGGGCTCCCCTCCCCCTTGCGGGGAGGGGTTGGGGGAAGGGGGTAGCCACGGCTGACGGCGTCGCCCGGGGCTACCCCCCTCCCTGACCCTCCCCCGCAAGGGGGGAGGGAACGGAGAGAGCGTCCCCGGAGCCGGAGCGCATATGACAGGTGGTGGGGACTACGCCCCATCACGCCGCCTTTGTCGCCGCCGCGAGCGAGGCGAACGTCTTGCCTTCGGCCGCGAGCTTTTTCAGCAGCGGGGCGGGCTCGAGGCTCGGGTCGTTGGTCTCCTTGGCGTAGAAGGCGAGACGGTCGGCGATGTGCTTGAGGCCGACCGTGTCGGCCCAGAACATCGGGCCGCCGCGGTAGATCGGCCAGCCATAGCCATAGAGCCAGACCACGTCGATGTCGGAGGGACGCGCGGCGATGCCTTCTTCCAGGATCTTCGCGCCCTCGTTGACCATCGGATACATCATGCGCTCGAGGATCTCCTCGTCGCTGACGACGCGCTTCTTGCGGCCGAGGCGCAGCAGCGTCTCGTCGATCAGCTTCTCGACCTCCGGATCGGGCAGCGGCGCGCGCGAGCCGGCTTCATACTTGTAGTAGCCCTTGCCGGTCTTCTGGCCGAAGCGGCCGGCTTCGCACAGCGCGTCCGCGATCTCCGACTTGATGCCGCGGTCCTTGCGCGAGCGCCAGCCGATGTCGAGGCCGGCGAGATCGCCCATCGCGAACGGCCCCATCGGCATGCCGAATTTTGTCACGACAGCGTCGACCTGCTGCGGCAAGGCACCTTCGAACAACAGCTTTTCGGACTGCTTGCTGCGCTGTGCCAGCATGCGGTTGCCGACGAAGCCGTCGCAGACGCCGACCACGGCCGGCACCTTGGCGATCTTGCGCGCGATCGAAACGGCGGTGACCAGCGCATCCGGCGCGGTCTTGTCGGCGCGCACGATCTCGCACAGCTTCATGACGTTGGCCGGCGAGAAGAAGTGCATGCCGAGCACGTCCTGCGGACGCTTGGTCGACTTCGCGATCTCGTCGATGTTGAGATACGAGGTGTTGGAGGCGAGCACAGCGCCGGGCTTGGCGAACTGGTCGAGCTTGCCGAACACCTCCTTCTTCACCGCCATGGTCTCGAACACCGCCTCGATGACGAGGTCGGCATCACCGACATTCTCGATGCCGACGACGCCGTTGATCAGCGCCATGCGCTTGGCGGGCGCATCCGCCGGGATGCCGCCGCGCGCCGCGGTCGCTTCCCAGTTCTTCTGCATGATGCCCATGCCGCGCTTGAGTTGTTCCTCGCCAGTCTCGATCAGCGTGACGGGAATGCCGGCGTTGGCAAACGACATCGCGATGCCGCCGCCCATGGTGCCGGCGCCGAGGATGGCCACACGGTTGACGGTCCGTCCCTTGGTGCCCTCCGGCACGCCGGCGATCTTGTTGGCCTCGCGCTCAGCGAAGAAGGCATAGCGCTGCGCCTTGGACTGGTCGCTGGCGACGAGCTTGAGGAAGCCCTCGCGCTCCTTCTTCAGGCCCTCGTCGAACGGCAGGTCGATGGCATAGCCGACGGCATCGGCTGCCGCGAACGGCGCCTCCAGGCCGCGCGACTTCTTGGTCATGGCGGCGACCGCGTTGGTGAAGATCGAGCGGTCGGCCTTGGCGGCGGCGAGCTTGGAATCGTCGTCGCGCAGGCGGCGCAGCGGCCGCTTCTCGGCGAGCAGCTTGCGGACAAAGGCTTCGCCGCCGGAGGCGGGGCCTTCGACGATCTCCTCGATCAGGGCGTTCTTCAGTGCTTCCGCCGCACCGATCGGGTCGCCGCCGACAATCATCTTGACCGCGAGCTCCGGTCCGACTGCGCGCGGCAGGCGCTGGGTGCCGCCGGCGCCGGGCAACAGGCCGAGCTTCACTTCGGGCAGGCCGAGCTTGGCCTCCTTCACGGCGACGCGGAAATGACAGGACAGCGCAACTTCGAGTCCGCCGCCGAGCGCGGTGCCGTGGATCGCGGCAACGACCGGCTTCGGCGAATTCTCGATCTCGGAGAGCACGTCGTTGAGGGCAGGCGGCTTCGGCGGCTTGCCGAATTCGGTGATGTCGGCGCCGGCGATGAAGGTGCGCCCGGCGCAGGTCAGAACGATGCCTTTGATGGCGGGATCCGCAACCGCGGCCTTGACGCACTCCAGGATACCGCCACGGACTGCGGCACTCAGCGCGTTGACCGGAGGACTATCGACCGTGACGATCCCGATTTCGTCATGACGCTCAAGCTTGACCACTTCGCTCACGGCTTCCCTCCTTGGTGGGGATTTACTTTTGTTCGATTTCGCGGTGCGGAATTTAATTCCGCATCTTGACGGCAGGGTTATTTTGAAGCACGGACGTTGTCAACGACTCCGCGCAAGAAGCAGATCAGGGATGAAGCGTACAGGAAAGAAGACTGCGACCGATCGGAATTTCGTCGTCGCGCTTTCCCGCGGACTTGATGTGTTGCGCGCATTCCAACCCAGCGACGGACTCCTCGGCAACCAGGAAATCGCGGCCCGCACGAACCTGCCCAAGCCGACGGTGTCACGCCTGACCTACACATTGACGAAGCTCGGTTATCTTACGCCGGTTCCCCGTTTCGAGAAGTATCAGCTCGCGCCGGCCGCGATGGCGCTTGGTTACGCGGCGTTGGCCAATCTCGGTGTTCGGCATTTGTCCGAACCGTTCCGCGAGGAAGTGATGCGCGCGACCGGCGGCGCGGTTGCGGTCGGCGGCCGCGACCGTCACAGCATGATCTATTTCGGGCAGAGCCGTGGCAGCGAAACGGTCGGCGTTCAACTTGACGTCGGCTCCCGTGTGCCGATTGCAACCAGCGCGATGGGTCGCGCCTATTTCTGGGCGCTCGAGGAAGACGACCGCGCGGAACTGTTGCGCGTCCTGCGCGAACATTACGGCAGCCGCTGGCCCAAAATGCGCGACGGGTTAGAGCGTGCCGGCGAGACCGTCGCGAAGCACGGCTTTGCGATCTCGGTCGGCGACTGGCACGACGACATCGGCGCCGCGGGCGTCGCGCTCAAGCTGAACGACGGAACCGGGCCCTACGCGTTCAATTGCGGCGCGCCCGCATTCCGTTTCACGGAAGAGCGTTTGATCAACGACATTGGACCGCGTCTGCTCACGATGGTAAGGAACATCGAAGCGGCGCTCGGGGGTCTGGTGCCGCATTCAAAAAAAGACGACAGCAAAAAGCTGAAATCAGGAGGAAAAGTTGCGCGTGTGGCCGAGGGGATCAGATAGCCTTTGTCATTGCCGGGGACGGTTCGCATCGTCCCTCCGCCCACTGAACGGTGTGGGCGAGACGAGATGACGCAGGCACAGCTCGCGCAGGGGACATCGCCTCTGCTCGCGGTTCGCGACGTCAGCGTCGTGTTCGGCGGCATCGTTGCGCTCAACGGCGTGTCCTTCAACATGCACAAGGGCCAGATCCTCGGACTGATCGGCCCGAACGGCGCCGGCAAGACCACGCTCTTCAACTGCCTCTCCCGGCTCTACCAGCCGTCGTCCGGCGACATCCTGATGGAAGGCGCGAGCATCTTGACGCGTCCTCCGCACCGGATCGCCGAGATTGGCATCGGTCGCACCTTCCAGAACGTGGCGCTGTTTCCGAACCTCTCGGTGATGGACAATGTTCGCGTCGGCGCCCATTCGAAGACCTCCAGCGACATCATCAGCGACTCGCTTCGGCTTGCGTGGGTCCGGCGCAGCGAGGCCAGCGTCAACAAGAAGGTCCACGAGATCCTCGCTTATCTTGACCTCGAGGAGGTCGCCCACACCACCGTCTCGGGTCTGCCGTTCGGCACGCAGAAGCGCGTCGAATTGGCGCGCGCGCTGGCAGCGGATCCGAAGATCCTGCTGCTCGACGAGCCGGCCGGCGGCCTCAATCATGAAGAGGTCTACGTGCTCGGTGACCTCATTCGCCGCATTCGCGACGACCGCCACATGACCGTGCTCCTCGTCGAGCACCACATGGGCCTCGTGATGTCGATCGCCGATCACGTCGTCGCCTTGAACTTCGGCAAGAAGCTCGCGGAAGGCACGCCTGCCCAGGTGCAGGCGGATCCCGACGTCATCAAGGCCTATCTCGGGAGCAAGGACCAATGACGACGCTGCTTAACGTCAAGGACCTGCGCGCCTATTACGGCCAGGTCCAGGCGCTCCACGGCCTGTCCTTCTCGCTCAACGAGGGCTCGCTGACGACGCTGCTCGGGGCCAACGGTGCCGGCAAGACCACGACGCTGCGCGCGATCTGCAACATGGTGCGCTCCACCGGTGCGATCGAGTTCGACGGCAAGCCGCTGAACAACCGCTCGACGGAAAGCATCGTGCGATTCGGCATCGCCCACGTCCCGCAGGGGCGCGGCACCTTCACCAACATGACGGTGGAGGAAAACCTCCAGTTGGGGGCCATCACCCGCAAGGACAATACCGGCATCGTCTCGGACATCGAGCGCATGTACGCGCATTTCCCGGTGCTGAAGCAGCGCCACACCCAGCAGGCCGGCACGCTGTCCGGCGGCGAACAGCAGATGCTGGCAGTCGCGCGCGCGCTGATGCTGCGGCCGCGGCTGATGCTCCTGGACGAACCTTCCTTCGGGCTCGCGCCGCTGGTCGTGCGCGACCTGTTCAGGATCCTCGGCAAGATCAACCGCGAGGACAAGGTGTCGATCCTGGTGGTCGAGCAGAACGCGCAGCTCGCGCTCGAGCTCGCCGACCAGGCCTATGTGATCGAGACCGGCCGCATCGTGATGTCGGGAAATGCCAAGGACATCGCGAACAACGAAGAAATCCGCAAATCCTACCTGGGTTACTGAGGAGCGGCACGATGGAGCTATTCACCAACCAGGTGCTGGCCGGGATTGCCACCGGCGCGATCTACGCCTGCATGGCGCTCGCCGTGGTGATGATCTACCAGGCGATCGACCATCTCAACTTCGCGCAAGGCGAGATGGCGATGTTCTCGACCTTCATCTCCTGGCAGCTGATGCAATGGGGCGTGCCGTACTGGGCCGCCTTCGTCATCACGCTGGCGCTCTCCTTCGTCGGCGGCATCGCGATCGAGCGCATCCTGTTCAAGCCGCTCGCCAAGGCGCCGGTGCTGACCAACGTCGCCGGCTTCATCGCCCTGTTCGCGATCATCAACTCCTCGGCCGGCCTGATCTGGGACTTCACCATCAAGCAGTATCCGACCCCGTTCGGCTCGGCGCCGTTCCTCGGCAGCCAGCTGATCTCGACCCACCAGGCCGGCATGATCGGCGTCACCCTGCTGCTGCTGGTCGGGCTCTACTTCTTCTTCCAGTACACGCGCATCGGTCTTGCGATGCGGGCCGCGGCCTCGCTGCCTGAATCGGCCCGTCTCGTCGGCATCAACACCAGCTGGATGATCGCGCTCGGCTGGGGCATGGCGGCGGCGATCGGCTCGATCGCCGGCATGCTGATCGCGCCCGTCGTGTTCCTCGAGCCCAACATGATGGGCGGCGTCCTGATCTACGGCTTCGCCGCCGCGGTGCTCGGCGGATTGTCGAGCCCGTTCGGCGCCGTGGTCGGCGGCTTCCTCGTCGGCATCTTCGAGAACCTCGCCGGCACCTACATCCCCGGCGTCGGCAATGAGCTGAAACTCCCGATCGCGCTCGCGCTGATCATCTCCGTCCTGGTCGTCAAACCCGCTGGTCTGTTCGGCCGGCACATCGTCAAGCGAGTTTGATCATGAGCGCTGCAGAAGAAGTCGTTGCAGAAGGCCACCAGGCGGTCGAGGCCGTTCCGAAGCGAGCCATGACGCTGGGCACCGGCACCTCGCTGGCGGTGCTCGCGGTGCTGCTCGTCGCACCCGTCTTCGTCAAGAACTTCATCATCTTCCAGATGACGATGCTCCTGATCTACGGGCTCGCGGTGCTGGCGCTGAACATCCTCACCGGCGGCTCGGGCCAGTTCTCGCTGGGCCAGAGCGCGTTCTACGCCGTCGGGGCCTACACCACCGCGGTGCTGATGGAGCACTTCAACGTCAACTACGCGCTGACGCTGCCGATCGCCGGCGTGGTCTGCTTCGCCTTCGGCTTCCTGTTCGGCCAGCCGGCGCTGCGGCTCTCCGGCGTCTATCTCGCGCTTGCGACCTTCGCGCTTGCTACCGCCATGCCGCAGCTGCTTAAGCTCAACTTCCTCGAGCACTGGACCGGCGGCGTGCAGGGCCTCGTCGTCACCAAACCGGACGCGCCGTTCGGCCTGCCGATCTCGCAGGACATGTGGCTCTACTACTTCACGCTCGTCGTCACGATCGCGATCTACATTTTCTCGGTGAACCTCTTGCGCTCCCGCTCGGGCCGCGCCTTCATGGCGATCCGCGACAACGAGATCGCAGCCTCCGCAATGGGCGTCGACGTCGCGCTGTACAAGACGCTGGCCTTCGGTGTATCGGCCGCCATCACCGGCATCGCCGGCTCGCTCGGCGCCATCGCGGTGCAGTTCGTCGCGCCCGACAGCTACACCATCACGCTCGCGATCTCGCTGTTCCTCGGCATGGTCGTCGGCGGCGTCGGCTGGCTGCCCGG
>NZ_LUUB01000017.1 GCF_001641635.1 Bradyrhizobium centrolobii | reverse complement strand
TAGGGTCCAGACTCAATTGATCCAATAGGCGACGATGGCTGCGATGTGGACGGCAGCCAAGAAGTTTCTGGCGAGTTTATCGTAACGAGTTGCGACACGCCTGAAATCCTTGAGCCGGCAGAAGCAACGCTCGATAACATTGCGCCCTTTATAGATGCGCTTGCTGAAGTTGTGGAAGGTCACCCTGTTGGATTTGTTTGGAATGACGGGCTTGGCGCCACGATTGACGATTTCGGCGCGAAAGCCGTCGCCGTCGTAGCCTTTGTCCCCAATGAGGGCAGACATGGGCGGCGCGAGTTCCAAAAGGGCCGGCGCTGCGGCAATATCTGCGTCCTGGCCCGGAGTGAGATGAAATGCGCAGGGTTTGCAATCAGGGTCGCTCAGCGCGTGGATTTTCGTGGTCCGCCCGCCGCGCGAGCGGCCGATCGCCTGTTCATGTTCCCCCCTTTTCCGCCGCTCGCCGAGCGATGCGCCTTGATCGAGGTGGAGTCGATGGACAAAGTCACGCCATCCTTGCCGCAGCGGGCGAGCGCTTCAAAGATCGCCTGCCAATGTCCGCGCTTGGCCCAGCGATTGAACCGATTGTAGATCGTCGTGTAAGGACCAAAGTCGGGCGGGCAATCGCGCCAGCGCGCGCCACACTGAAGCATGTGGATGATACCGCTGATGATGCGTCGATCATCTTCGCGCTCCGGTCCGGTCTGGTTCGTTGGCAGATGCGGCTTTATCTGAGCCCACTGCTTGTCGTTGAGCCAGAACAGCCCCTTGCGCATCAAAGCCCCCGTGCCGAATCAGTTCGGGTGCAAGAGAATCAGAGCGCGCTAATTAGGTACAGACCCTAGTACGATTTGGTCGACATCACTTGTCTGGTCGGCCCACAACATTTGAGCGAACCCGAGTGCGGCCTCAAGCTGGCTCACGGGATCGTCTATTGGAACTTCTTTCGGGGGAGGCACTAAGGCCTGCGAGAGATTCGGATCGTACCATTTCGGCCAATCAGAGAGTCTCGATCCTGCCCCGAGTATCGCGTTGTAAGCGTTGGCAATGGGATCGCCGGGCAAATCTGCCGCCGAGTGGAGGAGCCGCCTTAGGCCCGAAATCTCGGTTGGGGAATCAACCACTACTGCGATTCCACCCTTGACCTTCCCTCGCAGCCCCGGAATGGGTTGCTGGTTTCGGTAAATGTTGGGCATGGAAGCACCGTACGACAGGGTCTAATTCAGAGCAGGCGCATACCAGGTCAATTTCGTTACTGCCAAACTAAAATCTAAAATAAGCCTGTGCGCCCTCAAAAGATGTGAAGGAGATCACACCGCGCGCAATCAACTCTGGGCATCAACGAGTGAGATGCAAACGTCAATTTTCGCCACCAATTCCATCTTGCACATTCCCGGAATGCGCCGCTCGATCATTTCAGCGAAAATTGCAAAGGAACGGACCAGTTCGCAGGTGGAGATATTCCTCGGTCTGGGCGCCCAGCTAAATGTCCGAGTTGGATCACTCTCGTCATTTTTGGCCCATTCGCCGGATGTCTGCTTATCCCCGGCGGCGGAATAGCAGACATCCCTCAACCGCTGCTCCGGGCCATAACCAGACATCAGTTCGATTTTGACGGTGAGGACTCTAGGACGTTGTAAGCCTGTCGCGCAAAGCTTAACTGAGGCGGCTGTGCTGGACGCCATTTAGTTCGTGCGGTGTGGAGGCTTCTTCTTTCGATGCTGTGTCGGCTGCGTTGCCTTTGGAGGCTGCGGAGCTTGCGGCCAGTAGGCACAAGGCGCACAGCTACAGGCACAGCCACAGCCTCTGGCAAGCCTTGGTTTTTGGAAGAGCGGTAGTGGTCCAGCATTTTCCTTGTCGAAGACATGGAACGTCGCCAAACTAACGTCGGAGATTTCCTCCTCACCAAGAAAGAGTTCGTGCTTCTGCGAGGGCGGTGATGTATTCGCCGACGCTTCGCTAGTTGAGGCGCACGCACCGCTTGCCATCGAGAGAGACATGCCGGCAAACCCTACGGCGGGTAAGGCTTTGCTCCGACGCTTGCCTATGGAAGAGCGCTTCGGCATGGCACAATTCTCCCACTTGCTTGGGCATACTGAACTAAACTGGCGTGATGAAAACCGACCGAGCTAGTTCCAGTAAAGACCAATGATGGCGGTGGAGGCTATGCCGACCCCGGCGGCGGTCAAGCCTTTGGCCAAGCGGGAAGCCGACTTCAGCGACGATAGATGACGGCCTTGATCCAATCTAGCTGACTAACCCAGCCCCGACCGAGTGTCCGGTTCGGGTCAAAAGCGGCGGTCTGGGCAGAGCGGGCTGATGTCCGGCCTAACCCAGACAGCCGACGCCGTGACGGCTTATGCGTTGGTCGGCTTGGGGGCCACTTCCGGACTCATGCATCGCAGCAATTGCCCCTCGAGCAGGCTTACCACAGACCAAGGTCGAATTTACCGGGCGGACCGCAGGGCTAATTTTTGAATTTGCAAGACCGTGCCAATTTCGCGATGTCGCGCCCCCGCGATGGCGAACGGTTGGCGCCGCTCGCCATCCAGGACCGGCCTCCGACAGCCGGCGCGGGCGGGATGGGCGCAATGACGCCGCCCCCAGCCAAACAAGAAAATAGCAGTCGATGCCACCATCCAATCTTGTGGATGGAGATGAAACGCATTCCAGGAGGGGCCCGCCTGACGGGCCTTAAGGAGATTCATCATGACGACATTGGACATCACTGCCGGCCCGCTGCCGGAAGCCGAGCACCAGAAGCAATTGCGCCGCGCGTTGATCGCAAGCACGGCAGGCACCACCATCGAATGGTATGATTTCCTGCTCTACAGCACGGTGACTGGCCTCGTCTTCGGCAAGCTCTTCTTTCCGAAGTCCGATCCCCTGGTTGGCGTGTTGGAAGCGTTTGCCATCTACACGGTCGGATTCATCGCCCGGCCGATCGGCGCCGCGATCTTCGGCCACTTTGGAGACCGCATCGGCCGCAAGGCGACGCTGATAGCGACATTGCTGCTGACCGGGCTTGCCACTGCGGCGGTCGGTATCGTCCCCACCTATGAGTCAATCGGAATCTGGGGTGCCGTCATCCTGACGATCATCCGCTTCATCCAGGGCGTAGGCGTCGGCGGCGAGTGGGGTGGCTCGGTGCTGCTCTCGATGGAGTGGGCGCGGACCAACCAGCACCGCGGCTTCATCACCTCGTGGCCGCAGCTCGGCGGTCCCGCCGGGTTGCTGCTGGCAAACATTGCGGTGCTCGTGTTCAGCCGCATTTCCGGCGACCAGTTCCTGGTTTGGGGCTGGCGCATCCCGTTCCTGCTCAGCCTTGTGATGATCGCCATCGGGCTCTACATCCGGCTCGGCATCATGGAGACGCCGGCGTTCCGGCGGATCGTGGCCGAGAACCGCGTCGAGCGGGTCCCGGTCATCGAGGTGATCAAGCGTCAGCCGCGGTCGATCATTCTCTCGGGGCTGGCGCGGATGGTCGAACAGGCGCCGGCCTATATCTACCTGGCCTTTGTCTTCGCCTACGGCACCCAGGTGCTCCATCAGGATCGCGACTTCCTGCTCACCTGTCTGATCATCGCCGGCACCGTTGAGCTGTTCACCCTGCCGCTGGCGGGACATCTGTCGGATCGCATCGGGCGCAAGCGCATGTATCTGATGGGCGCGGTCCTGACCGGGCTGTTCGGCTTTGCGTATTTCGCCATGCTGAACACTGCGGTGCCGGCACTGATCTTCATCGCCATCGTGCTGTCATTCGTACCACACGCCATGACGTACGGCCCGCAGGCGGCGTTGATCGCCGAGTGCTTCACCCCGCGGCTCCGGTACAGCGGCTCCTCGATCGGCTATCAGCTCTCCTCGGTCATCTCCGGCGGTCCGGCGCCGTTGATCGCCACCGCGCTGCTTGCCGCCACGGGATCGGGCTACGTGATCGCGCTCTACATCCTGTTCTGCGCGATCGTCAGCATTGCCGCGGTCGCATTGATGCCAGACTACACAAACAAGGACATTTCCGAAGAGCACGACAGGCCTTGATCAAATCGCCTTGTGGCCGCCGGTGGCTACGTCGCCACCGAGCCGTTGCCCGCCGTCTCCAGCCGGAACGCCGCCGCAAACAGCGCGCGCGTGTAGTCTGTTTTCGGGTTCTTGAAGAGGTCGGCGGCCTGGCCCTCCTCGACCACCTTGCCGCCCCGCATCACGATGAGGTGGCTGGCGAGCGAGGCGACGACGCGCAGGTCGTGCGAAATGAACATGTAGGTGAGGTCGCGCTTGCGCTGCAGCTCGCGCAGAAGGTCGACCATCTGCGCCTGGAACAGCATGTCGAGCGCACTGGTCGGCTCGTCCAGCACGACGAAATCGGGCTCGAGCACGATCGCACGCGCGATGCTGATGCGCTGGCGCTGGCCGCCGGAGAATTCATGCGGATAGCGGAAGCGCGTCTCCGGATTGAGCCCGACATCCTCCAGCGCCTTGACAACGCGTTCCTCGCGTTCCTCGCGCGACAGCTTTGGCTGATGCACCGACAGCCCTTCGCCGATGATATCGGCGATCGACATGCGCGGGCTGAGCGAGCCGAACGGATCCTGGAACACGATCTGCATGTCGCGCCGGAAGGGGCGCATCTCCTTGAAGCGCAAACCCTGGATGTCTTTCCCCAGGAACACGATCCGCCCGTTCGAGGAGATCAGCCGCAGCAGCGCCAGGCCCAGCGTGGTCTTGCCGGAGCCGGATTCGCCGACGACGCCGAGCGTCTCGCCCTTGCGCACGGCGACGCTGACACCGTCGACCGCCTTGATGTGGCCGACCGTCCTGCGCATCAGCCCGCGCTTGATCGGAAACCAGACCTTGAGCTCGCTCGCCGACATCACCACCGGCGCACCCGGCTGCGGCGGCGCCGGATCGGGCTTCGGCTCCGCGGCGAGCAGATCACGCGTATAGGGATGCTTCGGGCTCTTGAAGACCTGCTCGACGGGTCCCTGCTCGACGATCTTGCCGCCGTTCATGACGGAGACATGGTCGGCGATGCGGCGCACGATGCCGAGATCATGGGTGATGAAGAGCAGGCTCATGCCGAGCCGGGAGCGGATCTCGGCGAGCAGCGCCAGGATCTGCGCCTGCACGGTGACGTCGAGCGCGGTGGTCGGCTCGTCCGCGATCAACAGATCCGGCTCGTTGGCGAGCGCCATCGCGATCATCACGCGCTGGCGCTGGCCGCCGGAGAGCTGGTGCGGATAGCTTTTGAGCCGCGTCTCCGGGTCAGGGATGCCGACCTGGGTCAGCAGTTCCAGCGTGCGCTCGCGCGCCTTGGCGTTGCTGGTCGGATTATGCAGCTGGATGATCTCGCCGATCTGCGCCTCGATCGTGTGCAGCGGATTGAGCGAGGTCATCGGCTCCTGGAAGATGATGGAGATGTCGCTGCCGCGTATCTCCCGCATCTGCTGCTCGGACTGGTCGATCAGCTCCTGTCCCTTGAAGCGGATGCTTCCCGACGGATGCGAGGCATTCGGATAAGGCAGCAGCTTCAGGATCGAGAGCGCGCTGACCGACTTGCCGGATCCGGATTCGCCGACCAGCGCGACGCATTCTCCCCGCCTGATCTGGAACGAGACCTTGTCGACCGCAAGCGTGGTGGCGCCGCCCTGGTGGAAGACCACCGAGAGGTCGCGCACAGAAAGCAGGGGCTGGTTGATCGCGTCCATCGGCTACCTGAACGTCTTGCGCGGATCGAAGGCGTCGCGCACGGCTTCGCCGATGAAGATCAGCAGCGACAGCATGATCGCGACCGAGAAGAAGCCGGTGAACCCGAGCCACGGCGCCTGCACGTTCGACTTGCCCTGCGACAAGAGCTCACCGAGCGAGGGCGAGCCGGGCGGCAGGCCGAAGCCGAGGAAGTCCAGCGCCGTCAGCGTCATCACCGAGGACGATACGATGAACGGCAGGAACGTCATCGTCGCCACCATCGCGTTCGGCAGGAGATGCCGGAACATGATCACTGCATTCGAGACGCCCAGCGCGCGCGCGGCCTGGATGTATTCGAAATTCCGCCCGCGCAAAAATTCCGCGCGCACGAGGCCGACCAGCGACACCCAGGAGAACAGCAGCAGGATTCCGAGCAGAACGAAGAAGCCGGGTACCAGCACCGAGGACAGGATCAGGAGCAGATAGAGCGACGGGATCGCGGTCCATATCTCGATGAAGCGCTGGAAGGTGAGATCGATCCAGCCGCCGAAATAGCCCTGGATGCCGCCCGCCGCGACGCCGACGATCGAGGAGATGATGGTGAGACACAGGCCGAACAGGACCGAGATGCGGAAGCCGTAGATCAGCCGCGCCACCACGTCGCGGCCCTGATCGTCGGTGCCGAGCCAGTTATATTCGAGGTCGCGGCAGCTCTTTAGACCTTTCTTCTCGACCACCGGCTTGCACTGCGCCTCCGTCAGCATCCAGGTCGGCGGCGAGGGTGCGGGCGTCGGCAGGTCGAGATTGTGGGTGTCGTAGGAGTAGCGGATCAGCGGCCAGATGATGGTGCCGCCCTTGTCCTTGATCAGCTTCTGCAAATAGGGATCGCGGTAGTCGGCCGCGGTCTCGAAATCGCCGCCGAAGGTCGTCTCCGAATAGGTGACGAAGGCCGGCCAGTAGAGGTGGCCGTCATACTTGATCAGGAACGGCCGGTCGTTGGCGATCAGCTCGGCGAACAGCGACACCACGAACAGGACCATGAAGATCCAGAACGACCAGTAGCCGCGCCGGTTCGCCTTGAAATTCTGCCAGCGCCGCTTGTTGAGCGGCGACGGCGCGAACGACTTGCGGGTGATCGGAACGACTTCGCCGAGCGGCGATTTCGACGTGGTCTCGATCGGGGTTGGTGCGGTCAGAGTCATCAGACCTCCCGCGCCTCGAAGTCGATCCGCGGGTCGATCCACATATAGGTCAGATCGGAGATCAGATTGACCACGAGGCCGACGAGCGAAAAGATGTAGAGCGTACCGAACACGACCGGATAATCGCGATTGAGCACGCTCTCGAAACTGAGCAGCCCGAGCCCGTCCAGCGAGAAGATGGTCTCGATCAGGAGCGAGCCGGAGAAGAAGGCGTGGATGAACGCGCCCGGGAAGCCCGCGATCACGATCAGCATCGCGTTGCGGAAGATGTGGCCGTAGAGCACCTGGCGCTCGCCGCAGCCCTTGGCGCGCGCGGTCATGACGTATTGCTTGCGGATTTCGTCCAGGAACGAGTTCTTGGTAAGCAGCGTCATGGTCGCGAATGCGCTGAGGCCCATCGAGATCAGCGGCAGGACCAGGTGCCAGAAATAATCGATGATCTTCCAGTACCAGGGGAACTGCGACCAGCCGTCGGAGGTCAGGCCGCGCAGCGGGAACCAGTTGAAGAACGAGCCGCCCGCGAACAGGATGATCAGGAGGATCGCGAACAGGAAGCCCGGAATGGCAAAGCCGATGATGATCACCGCCGACGTCCAGGTGTCGAAGCGCGTGCCGTCTTTCACCGCCTTGTGGATGCCGAGCGGAATCGAGATCAGATAGGTGATCAGCGTCAGCCAGATTCCGAGCGAGATCGAGACCGGCAGCTTCTCCTTGATCAGCTGGATCACGCTGACGTCGCGGAAATAGCTCTTGCCGAAATCGAAGCGGGCGAAATTCCACACCATCAGCGCGAAGCGTTCCGGCGCGGGCTTGTCGAAGCCGAACTGCGCTTCGAGCTTCTTGATGAAATCAGGGTCGAGTCCCTGCGCGCCGCGGTATTTCGAATTGATGGCGTCGCCGCCGGCCCCTAACTGCCCCGGCGCACGCTGCGCGAAGTCGCCGCCGCCCGAGATGCGCGAGCTGCCGCCGGTATCGGCACCCGAGAGCTGCGCGATCACGCGCTCGACCGGACCGCCCGGTGCGAATTGCACGACGATGAAGGATACGAAGAGGATCCCGAGCAATGTCGGGATCATCAGGAGGATGCGGCGGGCGATATAGGCGCTCATTGTGACTTCGCCTGCTCGAGCTTGGCCGCCTTGGCGCGGTCATACCACCACAGGGTCCGTTCACCGACGCCGCTCGCATAATCGGAGATCGTGTAGCGCGGCAGGTGGGCGGGATGGTCGAACTGGTCCCAATAAGCCAGCCGATGATTGGTATTGTACCATTGCGGCACCCAATAACGGCCGGCGCGGAACACCCGGTCGAGCGCGCGGCAGGCAATGGTCAGCTCATTGCGTGTCTCGGCCGCCATGGCCCTCTCGACCAGCGCATCGAGCGCGGGACTGGCGGCGCCGGCCAGATTATACGAGCCCTTCGTCGCCGCCGCTTGGGAAGTGAAATAGGTGCGCAGGCTGTCACCGGGCGTCGCCGACATGGACAGGCGGTTTATGGCCACATCGAAGTCGAACGCTTCGACCCGTGCACGATACTGGACGGCGTCGATGAGACGCAAACTGGCCTCGATGCCAAGCGTGTTCAGGTTCTTGAGGAACGAGGCGTGATGCGGCTGGAACGACGCCTCGTCGGTCAGGAATTCGATCTTGAAGACTTCGCCGTTCGGCAAGAACCGCTTGCCGTCCTTGATCGGAAGCTGTGCCTCCTGGAGCAATTGCTGCGCCTTGCGCAGCAGCGCGCGATCCTGGCCCGAGCCGTCCGACACCGGCGGCACGAATGGCTCCCCGAACACCTCATCCGGCACCTGGCCGCGGAACGGTTCGAGCAATTTCAGCTCTTCGGGCGACGGAGGCCCCTCGGCGACGAGGTCCGAATTCTGGAACGGCGAGCGCGTGCGCGCGTAAGCGCCGTACATGATGGTCTTGTTGGTCCATTCGAAGTCGAACGCATAGTTGATCGCTTCGCGGACTCTGGGATCCCTGAATTTGTCGCGCCGGGTGTTGAGGAACCAGCCCTGGCCGCCCGACGGCGTTTGATCCGGCACCTCCTCGCGCTTGACGCGGCCGTCCTTGATCGCCGGAAAGTCATAGCGCGTGGCCCAGATCCGCGAGGTGAACTCCTCGCGATACAGATAGTTCTTGCCGGTGAAGCCTTCGAAGGCGACGTCGCGGTCGCGGTAGAATTCGTAGCGGATCACGTCGAAATTGTTGCTGCCGCGGCAGACCGGAAGGTCCGCGCCCCACCAGTCCTTGACCCGCTCGAACTCGATGAAGCGGTTGATCTCGAACTTGCCGACCTTGTAGGGGCCGGAGCCGAGCGGCGTATCGGTGGTGGATTCGTTGAACGGCCGGTTCGCGTAATAAGCCTTCGAGAAGATCGGCAGCCCCGCCGCATAGAGCGGCACGTCGCGCGCACGCTTCTCGGCAAAGGTCACGACCACGGTGGCATCGTCGAGCGCTTCGGCGCCCTTGATATCGCGCATCTGTATCTGGATCAGCGGATGACCCTTCTGCTTCAGCACGTTGATCGAGAAGGCGACATCATGCGCGATCAGCTTCGAGCCGTCGTGGAACTTGGCCTCGGGCCGCATGGTGTAGCGGTAGCTGAGCTTGTCGGGCGCGATCTGCACCGACTTCGCGGCGAAGCCGTACATGGCGTCAGGCTCGTCGCCGGCACGCGCCATCAGCGAGACGAAGGTCAGGTCCATGCCCTGTGCGCCCTCGCCCTTCAGGACGAAGGCGTTGAGCGAGTTGAAGGTGAAATAGGACTGGTTATAGCCGCGCACCGACGGGATGAGCGAGAACATGCCGCCCTTCGGCGCGTCGACGTTGACGTAGTCGAAATGGTGGAAGTCGGCAGGATATTTGAGATCGCCGAACGCCGAGATGCCGTGAACCTCGGCGGGCGCCTCCGACGCCACCGCGCCGCGCAACCAGGCGGCGCTGAGCGCACCGCCGACACCTAGGGCCAGCACGTGCCGGCGTGAAAGCTGCGCCATGCGCAAATGCTTCCTCAAGAGCGTTTTCCGATGCGAGCCGCCTTCTCGGCATCGTACCACCACAGCGTCGGCAAGCCGGACCGGCCGTATTTCGGCATCGGCTCGGCATGGCTGAAGCGATCCCAGCGGGCGTAGCGCGAGAAGCCGTAGGTGAATTGCGGGACGAGGTAGAAATTCCACAGCAGCACGCGATCGAGCGCGCGGGTCGCGGCGACCAGCTCGCCGCGGTTCTTGGCGTAGATCACCTTCTCGATCAGCGCGTCGACCGCAGGATTCTTGATGCCGATCGTATTGCGCGCGCCCGGCATGTCGGCGGCCTGCGAGCCCCAGAACTCGCGCTGCTCATTGCCCGGCGAGAGCGATTCGCCCCACTGATCGATGATCATGTCGAAGTCGAAGCTGCGCAGCCGGTTCTGGTACTGCGCGTCGTCGACGACGCGGATCGAGGCACCGACGCCGATGCGCTCCAGCGACGGCTTGTAGAACAGCGCGATGCGCTCCGACGAAGGGTCCTGCACCAGGATCTCGACCGTGAGCGGCTTGCCAGAGGCATCGACCAGCTTGTGGTCGCGCACCTCGAAGCCGGCCTCCTTCAGGAGCTTCGCCGCCTCGCGCAGATTGGCGCGCACGGCTTCGGGATTGCCGCCGACCGGATTCTGGTAAGCCGTGGTGAAGACCTCAGGCGGCACCTTGTCCTTCACGGTCTCGAGGATCTTCAGCTCCTCGCCCTCCGGCAGGCCGGACGAGGCGAGCTCGGTTCCTTCGAAATAGCTCTTGATGCGGGTGTACTGGCCGTAGAAGAGCTGCTTGTTCATCTCCTCGAAGTCGAAGGCGTAGTTGAAGGCGCGGCGCAGCCGCGCATCCTTGAACTGGGGCCGGCGGATGTTGAAGACGAAGGCCTGCATGCGGCCGGAATCGTTGATCGGAAATTCTTCCTTGATCACCCGCTTCTCGTTCACCGCCGGGAAGTCATAGGCGGTCGCCCACTGCTTGGCGGAGTTTTCCGCAATCCAGTCGGCCTGGTCGGCCTTGAACGCCTCCAGCGCGACGAGGTTGTCGCGGAAGAACTCGAAGCGCAGCTCGTCGAAATTGTTCGTGCCGATCTGGCTCGGGACATTGGCGCCCCAATAATCCTTGACGCGTTCGAGCTTGATCGAACGTCCGGGGACGAACTCCTTGATCTTGTAGGGACCCGAGCCGAGCGGCGGCTCCAGCGTGGTCGCGCTGACGTCACGCTTGCGTCCCTGCGCGTCGGTACCTTCCCACCAGTGCTTCGGCAGCACCGTCAGTTCGCCCACGATGGTCGGCAATTCGCGATTGCCCGGCGCATCGAAGGTGAACTTGACGTCGCGCTCGCCGCTCTTCTCAGCCTTCACGACGTGACGGTAGTAGGACGCATACATCGGTGACTGCTTCTTCAGCGTCTCGAGCGAGAAGATCACGTCCTCCGGCGTCACCGGCTTGCCGTCGTGCCAGCGGGCTTCCTTGCGCAGGCGATAGGTCACCCAGGAAAAATCGTCCGGATGCTGCGCGCACTCGGCGAGCTCGCCATATTCGGTGGCGACCTCGTCCTGGGCCCGGGTCATCAGGGTTTCGTAGATCAGCGCCGCGGCCGGGGCGAGCGAGCCTTTGATGCCCGCGACCGCGATGTTGAAATTGTCGAAGGTGCCGAGCGAGATCAGGCGCGCCACGCCGCCCTTCGGCGCGTCCGGGTTGACGTAGTCGAAGCGCTTGAAATCGGCGGGGTACTTGATGTCGCCGAACAGCGACAGGGCGTGGCGCCAGGGCAGCTCGCCCGCCGACTGCGCCTTGGCCCGACCGATGACGGGAACACCCGCGACGGAACCGAGGACGGGAATCGCCGCGGCTGCGGCACTGGTGAGCAAAAGGTCGCGTCGGGTAATGGCCAAATCAACATCCCTGTCTTGAAGGAGGGTCCCTCTTTAAGGTCCCAATATACGGCAAGGTTTCGACCGAATATGTTGCTTTTTCCTCATCTTGGAAGCCCACCCGGGCGGTTCGCTGCGGCCAAACGCCCCGATAACGTTGCTGCGAGCCCCGAATACGGAAACGGCCAGGCTTTGAGCCTGGCCGTGCAATCCAAGATCGGTGTCGAGTAGCCTTACTTCGACGCGGTCGGCAACGGCTGGGGATGATCCGACAGCGAGTTCAGATAGGCAATGACGTCGGCACGCTCGGAATCCTTCGGGATACCGGCGAAGCCCATCGCCGTGCCCGGGATGAAACCCTTCGGATTGGCGATGAACTTGTTGAGATCGTCGATGGTCCAGGTGCCGCCCTTGGCCTTCATGGCGGCCGAGAAGTTGAACCCGCGTCCTTCGCCCCTTGGCTCGCCGACGATGCCATAGAGGTTCGGACCGACGCGGTTCGGACCGCCCTTCTCGAAGGTGTGGCAGGCGCCGCACTTCTTGGCGGCAGCCGCGCCCTTCTCGACGGAGGCGGTCTGGAGCAGCTTTTCGATCGGCTCGGACGGCGCGGCGGCGGCCGCAGCGCCACCCTCGTGGCCGGCCTCTTCCTTCACCGTGATCTCGAAGCCCGGCTTTTCCGGCATTTTGGGCGAGAACAGCGCCTGGGCGGCGAAGCTCGTCACCAGCAGAATGAGACAGGTGCCGAGCACAGCACCGAGGATCTTATTGAGTTCGAACGAGTCCATTTCCGGCCAGGCCCCACACCGCAAGAAGGATTAAGCGGCCGGGCGGCCGCCAGGACGAGCCTCGGGAGAATCACGCGTTCCTTGTCTTTCCCCCGAGTTTTGCCATTCAGATATCGGTTTGCCCGGGGTCTGGCAACCCGTATAAGCGATGCGGCTTTCAGCCCATCCCCACCCCATTTCTCGGTGCGGAAAACGCCCCGTTTCCAGGCTCTTGAACCCATGACCGATCCCCGCATTCTGGTGCTGATCCCGGCGCGCATGGCGGCCACCCGCCTGCCCGGCAAGCCGCTCGCCGATATCGCGGGCCTGCCGATGATCGTGCATGTGCTGCGGCGCGCGGAAGCAGCCGGCATCGGCCGGGTCGCGGTGGCAACCGATACGGACGAAATCGCCTCCGTCGTGACCGCCCATGGCGGCGAGGCGGTGATGACCCGCCCCACACACCCCTCCGGCTCCGATCGCATCCACGAGGCCATGCAGAAGCTCGATCCGGACGGTAAGGCCGAGATCGTGATCAATCTCCAGGGCGATTTCCCGACCATCACGCCTCAGACCATCCGGGAGGTGCTGCCGCCCTTTGACGACCCCGCGGTCGATATCGTGACGCTGGCCTCGCAGATCCACACCGAGGAAGAAGACCTCGCCCCGAGCGTCGTGAAGGCCATCGGCTCGCCGATCGGGCCGCGGCGGCTGCGGGCGCTCTATTTTACCCGCGCCACCGCCCCCTACGGCGACGGACCGCGTTACCACCATATCGGCCTCTACGCGTACCGCCGCACGGCGCTCGAACGATTCGTGTCGCTGCCACGCTCTCCCCTGGAAGTTCAGGAGAATCTGGAGCAGCTCCGGGCGGTGGAAGCCGGCATGCGCATCGACATCATGATCGTCGACAGCGTGCCTCGCGGCGTCGACACGCCGCCCGATCTCGAAACCGCCCGCAGCATCCTTTCCAAATCCTGAGCTGCTGTTACAAGGCCGACCATGAGCAAGCTGAAAATCGCATTCCAGGGCGAGCCCGGGGCCAATTCCCACATCGCCATCGTCGAGGCCTATCCCGACGCCGAGCCGATGCCCTGCGCCACCTTCGAGGACGCGCTGTCGGCGATCTCTTCCGGAGAGGCCGATCTCGGCATGATCCCGATCGAGAATTCGGTGGCGGGACGCGTCGCCGACATTCATCACCTCCTGCCGGCCTCCGGCCTCTTCATCATCGGCGAATGGTTCTTGCCGGTGCAGCATCAGCTGATGGCGGTGAAGGGGACCAAGCTCGAAGACATCAAGAGCGTCGAGAGCCATGTCCATGCGCTCGGCCAGTGCCGGCGCATCATCCGCAAGCTCGGCATCAAGGGCATCGTGCACGCCGATACCGCCGGCAGCGCCCGCGACATCTCCGAGCGCAAGGACAAGACGGTCGCCGCGATCGCCTCGCGCCTAGCCGCGCAGATCTACGGTCTCGACATCCTCGCCGAGGACATCGAGGACGAGGCCCACAACACGACGCGCTTCGTCGTGCTGGCGCGCGAGCCGAAATGGGCGGCTCAAGGCTCGGGCCCGCTGGTCACCACTTTTGTATTCCGGGTGCGCAACCTGCCGGCCGCGCTCTACAAGGCGCTCGGCGGCTTTGCCACCAACGGCGTCAACATGACCAAGCTCGAAAGCTACATGGTCGACGGCAATTTCTTCGCCACGCAGTTTTATGCCGACGTCGACGGCCATCCCGACGACAGGGGCCTGGCGTTTGCGCTGGAGGAATTGAAGTTCTTCTCGCGCGAATTCCGCATTGTCGGGGTTTATCCGGGGCACCCGTTCCGCGCGACGTTCAGCGAGAAGATGGAGTAGTTCGTCGCCCTGGCGAAAGCCAGGGCCCATAACCCCAGGGAGCGGTTGTGGCACGAGCGAGTGGTTGTCAGTCTTTGCCAAACCACTTCCTGTGGTTATGGGTCCTGGATCTGCGCTCCGCTTCGCTGCGCTTGTCCAGGACGACGGCTTAGGGCACCTGCTTCACCAGCCCGAACGCGTCCGCCAGCAGCGAATACGACTTCTTCCGCGCTTCGTGGTCGTAGACCGCGGTGATCACCATCAGCTCGTCCGGCTTGCTGGCATCGATCAGCGGCTTCAGCTTCTGCCGCACGGAGGCGGGATTGCCAACGAACAGGCGCGAGCGGTTGCGGGCGATCGAGGCGCGCTCGGCGTCCGTATAGGGATAGGCCAGCGCCTCCTCGACGCTCGGCAGCGGCAGGTATTGTCCGCGATCACGACGCAGTCGATTGAGGTCGAAGGAAGAGGCGAGTTTTTCGGCCTCTTCATCCGTGTCTGCCGTGACGATCGCGACCGCGAGAATCGCGTGCGGCGTCGCGCGCCAGGCCGACGGCTGGAAACGATTGCGGTAATGCACCATCGCATCGATCGCATCGTGGGAGGCGAAATGATGGGCGAAGGCGAAGCCCATGCCGACCTGCGCGGACAATTCCGATGAATAGTCGCTGGAGCCGAGCAGCCAGATCGGCGGCAGCCTGGTGTCGTCAGGCATCGCGACGACGTTGTTGTAGGGATGGCCTGAGGGGAACTCACGGGTCTCCCACAGGATCAATTCGTGGAGGCGCTCCAGAAAGTCGTCGCCCTCGCGGCGGTCGAGCCGGCTTCTGAGCGCATAGGCCGTGGCGCCGTCGGTGCCAGGGGCGCGGCCGAGGCCGAGGTCGATGCGGCCGGGAAACAGCGCCTCCAGCATCTTGAACCGCTCGGCCACGACCAGCGGCGCGTGGTTGGGCAGCATCACGCCACCGGAGCCGACGCGGATGTGCTTTGTCAGCGCCGCGATCTGCCCGATCATCACGTCCGGGGCCGGGCTGGCGACGGACGCGAGGTTGTGGTGCTCTGCGAGCCAGTAACGGACATAACCGAGCCCATCGGCATGGCGCGCCAGATCAATGCTGTTGCGCAGCGCTGCGGCGGGTTTTGTGCCCGTGGTGACGACGGAGAGGTCGAGGACGGAAAGCGGCATCATCGCCGGCTGAAGTTAGTGCGCGGCGCCTGGGCGGCAATGGGCAGTTGGAGCAGAGCTGGCGTGTGCGAGCGGCGAGACGGTCGACGCCTCAGTCGGAAGGCGAAGTGGGACGCTCCAAAGATCAATCACCGAGATTTCATATTGCCCACTCAAGTTTCGAAGTTTTGTCACAACCCATTGACGCTATAATTGATTGAAATATAATTCATTTTCATGAATTGCAGACTTCCCACAAAAATCGAAACATGTATAAAAGTACGATCTTATTTCATCATGATGGGCCATTTCCCACCCCTGATGGGCTGTCGAGGAAGGCCCGTTTGGCCTATCTTACCCTTTATCAGCCAAACCCGCCGCAGTTGCGAAGAGATCTGGAGTGAGTGGTGCCATGACCGACCCGACGACGCCTGCCCAGACCGACGGGCAAAACGGGCATCTGGCGAAGCGTCCGGCAATCTCCTTCGAGTTCTTTCCGCCCAAGACCGAGGAGATGGAGCGCAATCTCTGGGAGACCATCAACCGGCTCGCCCCGCTCGACCCGAAATTCGTCTCGGTGACCTACGGCGCCGGCGGCTCGACCCGCGAGCGCACTCACGCCACCATCACACGCATCCTGAAGGAGACCGCGCTGCTGCCGGCCGCGCATCTGACCTGCGTCGGCGCCTCGCGCAGTGAGATCGACGAGATCGTCGACCGCTATCACGAGGTCGGTGTCCGCCACATCGTCGGCCTGCGCGGCGATCCGCCCGGCGGCATCGGCACGCCCTATTCTACCCATCCCGACGGCTACCAGACGTCCGCCGAACTCGTCGCCGGCATCAAGAAGCGGCATGCCGATATCGAGGTGTCGGTCTCGGCCTACCCCGAGAAGCATCCCGAGGCCCGCGACTTCGATGCCGACATCGACACGCTGAAGGCCAAGGTCGACGCCGGCGCGACCCGCGCCATCACGCAGGTCTTCTTCGATAACGACCTCTACTTCCGCTATCTCGACCGCGTGCGCGCCCGCGGGATCAATATTCCGATCGTGCCGGGCATCATGCCCATGCACAATTTCAAGCAGGCCCGCAATTTCGTCACGCGCGCCGGCACGAGCGTGCCGGACTGGCTTGCGGAGAAGTTTGAGGGTCTCGACGACGATCCCGATACGCGGAAGCTGGTTGCTGCGACGGTTGCTGCCGGCCAGGTGCACAAACTGGCCAAGCATGGCGTCGACACCTTCCATTTCTACACCATGAACCGCGCCGATCTCGTGTTCGCGATCAGCCATTTGCTCGGCATTCGCGCCAAGAGCGCCCAGAAGGCTGCGTAGGATCAGATGACCGTACCCGTCTCGCCCAAGCGTACCGCCCTGCTCGCCGCCGCGCGCGAGCGCATCCTCGTGCTCGACGGCGCCATGGGCACGATGATCCAGGGCCTGCAGTTCGACGAGGCCGCCTTCCGCGGCGAGCGCTTCAAGAATTTTCACCGTGACCTGCGCGGCAACAACGACCTGTTGATCCTGACCCAGCCGCAGGCGATCGAGGACATCCACGCCGCCTATTTGCGCGCCGGCGCCGACATCGTCGCCACCAACACCTTCTCGACGACTTCGATCGCGCAGGCCGACTACGACCTGGCTGATGTCGTCTACGAGATGGCCCGCGAGGGCGCACGCCTCGCCCGCAGCGCCGCCGAGCGCGTCCAGGCCGAGGACGGCAAGCCGCGCTTTGTCGCCGGCGCCATCGGACCGACCAACCGCACCGCCTCGATCTCGCCCGATGTGGCCAATCCCGGCTATCGTGCCGTCACCTTCGATGATTTGCGCGCATCCTATGGCGAGCAGATCAGAGGCCTGATCGATGGCGGCGTCGACTTGCTGCTGGTCGAGACCATCTTCGACACGCTGAATGCCAAGGCGGCGCTCTATGCGATCGCCGAGATCACGGAAGAGCGCGGCATCGACGTGCCCGTGATGGTGTCCGGCACCATCACCGACAAGTCCGGCCGCCTGCTCTCCGGCCAGATGCCGGAGGCGTTCTGGAATTCAGTGCGGCACGCAAAGCCCGTCACCATCGGCTTCAACTGCGCGCTCGGC
This sequence comes from Bradyrhizobium centrolobii, assembly GCF_001641635.1. GTDB lineage: Bacteria > Pseudomonadota > Alphaproteobacteria > Rhizobiales > Xanthobacteraceae > Bradyrhizobium > Bradyrhizobium centrolobii. The sequence goes on along the minus strand of NZ_LUUB01000017.1, from coordinate 27,984 downwards.
GCCGAAGATCTCCGCGCCCACATCGCCGATATCGGCCGCGTCGCCGACACGCTGGTCTGCGCCTATCCCAATGCCGGCCTGCCCAACGAGTTCGGCCAATATGACGAGACCCCGGAGTATATGGCGCGCCTGGTCGGCGAGTTCGCGCATGACGGCCTCGTCAACATCGTCGGCGGTTGCTGCGGCACCACGCCGGAGCATATCGCGGCGATCGCCGCCGCCGTTGCCCCGCACAAGCCGCGCATCGTGCCGGAGATCGAGCCGCGGCTGCGGCTCTCCGGCCTCGAGCCCTTCATTCTGACGAACGCCATCCCGTTCGTGAACGTGGGCGAGCGCACCAACGTCACGGGCTCGGCGCGCTTCCGCAAGCTGATCACCGCTGGCGACTACACAGCGGCTCTCCAGGTCGCGCGCGATCAGGTCGAGAACGGCGCGCAGATCATCGACGTCAACATGGACGAGGGTCTGCTCGACTCGGAAGCCGCGATGCGGACCTTCCTCAACCTCGTCGCCGCCGAGCCGGACATCGCCCGCGTCCCCGTGATGGTCGACTCCTCGAAATTCTCGGTGATCGAGGCCGGCCTGAAATGCGTGCAGGGCAAGCCGGTCGTCAACTCGATCTCTCTGAAGGAAGGCGAGGAGAAGTTCATTCACGAGGCCAAGATCGCGCGCCGCCACGGCGCGGCGGTCGTCGTGATGGCGTTCGACGAGACCGGCCAGGCCGACACCTTCAAGCGCAAGACCGAGATCTGCAAGCGCGCCTACGACATCCTCGTAAACGCCGTCGGTTTCCCGCCGGAAGACATCATCTTCGATCCCAACATCTTTGCGATCGCGACCGGTATCGAGGAGCACAACAATTACGGCGTCGACTTCATCGAGGCGACGCGCTGGATCCGCAAAAACCTGCCGGGTGCGCACATCTCGGGCGGCGTCTCCAACCTGTCGTTCTCGTTCCGCGGCAACGAGCCGGTGCGCGAGGCCATGCACTCGGTGTTCCTGTATCATGCCATCAAGGCCGGCATGGACATGGGCATCGTCAATGCCGGGCAGATGATCGTCTATGACGACATCGATCCCGAGCTGCGCCAGACGTGTGAGGACGTCGTCCTCAACCGCGATGCCGGTGCGTCCGAGCGCCTGCTGGCGCTCGCCGAGAAATTCCGTGGCAAGAAGACCGAGAGCAAGGAAGCCGATCTCGCCTGGCGCGAATGGCCGGTGGAGAAGCGGCTGTCCCATGCGCTGGTGCACGGCATCACCGAGTTCATCGAAGAGGATACCGAAGAAGCCCGCAAGGCGTCCTCCCGTCCGCTCGACGTGATCGAGGGCCCGCTGATGGCCGGCATGAACGTGGTCGGCGATCTCTTCGGCGACGGCAAGATGTTCCTGCCGCAGGTCGTGAAATCCGCGCGCGTGATGAAGCAGGCGGTCGCCTGGCTCATGCCGTTCATGGAAGACGAGAAGGCGCGCAATCTCGCCAGCGGCATCGGCGGCGACGCCAATTCGTCGGCCGGCAAGATCGTGCTCGCCACCGTCAAGGGCGACGTCCACGACATCGGCAAGAACATCGTCGGCATCGTGCTCCAGTGCAACAATTTCGAGGTCATCGACCTCGGCGTGATGGTGCCGGCCGCCAAGATCGTCGAGACCGTGAAAGCGGAGAAGGCCGACATCGTCGGCCTGTCCGGCCTGATCACGCCCTCGCTCGACGAGATGGCGTTCTTCGCCGGCGAATTACAGCGCGAAGGCTTGAAGCTGCCACTCCTGATCGGCGGCGCAACGACGAGCCGCGTGCATACGGCGGTGAAGATCGACCCGAACTACCGGGCCGGCCCGGTGGTGCATGTCAACGACGCCAGCCGCGCCGTCGGCGTCGCCTCCTCGCTGCTCTCGCCCGAGAAGCGCGAGGCTTATGCCGCCGAGGTGCGCGCCGAATACGCCAAGATCTCGGACGCGCATTTGCGCGCGCAGGCCGACAAGAAGCGCCTTAAGCTCGCGGATGCCCGCGCCAACCGCGTGCCGATCGATTTTGCCGCGAACAAGCCGGTGAAGCCGACCTTCCTCGGCATCCGCAGTTTCGACGAGTACGATCTCGCCGAGCTCGTGCCCTATATCGACTGGACGCCGTTCTTCCAGACCTGGGAGCTCGCGGGCCGCTTCCCCGCCATCCTCAACGACGCCAAGGTCGGCGAGGTCGCGCGTTCGCTCTATGACGATGCGCGCAAGATGCTCGACACCATCGTCAAGGAGAAATGGTTCCGGGCGCGTGCGGCCGTCGGCTTCTGGCCGGCGAATGCGCAGGGTGACGACATCGCGCTCTACGCGGACGAGAGCCGGACCAAAAAGATCGCGACGCTGCATACGCTGCGCCAGCAGCTCGAGAAGCGCGAGGGCCGCTTCAACGCGGCGCTGTCAGACTTCGTCGCGCCCGTTGGCGCCGGCGTGCCGGACTATGTCGGCGGCTTCGTGGTCACCGCCGGCATCGGTGAGGATGCCGTGGCCGACCGTTTCAAGAAGGCGAATGACGATTACTCGTCCATCCTCTGCAAGGCGCTCGCCGATCGCCTGGCGGAAGCCTTTGCCGAGCGCATGCATGCCCGCGTCCGGCGCGAGTTCTGGGCCTATGCGCCGGACGAGGCGCTGTCGAACGAGGAATTGATCCTGGAGAAGTATCAGGGCATCCGTCCTGCCCCCGGCTATCCCGCGCAGCCCGATCACACCGAGAAGGCGACGCTGTTCGCGCTGCTCGACGCAGAGAACACCGCCGGCGTGAAGCTGACCGAAAGCTTTGCGATGTGGCCGGGCAGTAGCGTGTCCGGGCTCTATTTTGCAAATCCCGAGAGCTACTATTTCGGCGTCGGCAAGATCGAGCGCGACCAGGTCGAGGACTACGCCGTGCGCAAGGGCATGGACGTCACCGAGGTCGAACGCTGGCTCGCGCCGGTGTTGAACTACATCCCGGCGCAGCAGGGAGCGGTCAGGACCGCATTCGCGGCGACACCCGCCAACGACGTGTCTTCGGACGATCTCGCGTCCCATCCCCCGGGCTGCACCTGCGCCGTCCACCTCGTGTGGCAGAAGAAGCGTGCAGGCGCGGGATAGGTCGTTCTTCCTGCCCTAGTTGTGATGACCGCCTCGGCAACGTGGCGGTCATCGCATTTCAAACATCCGCGCAAATTCCGTTTCAAACTTTGTAGGCGATGAAACCGTCATCGAGATCGCATTCAATGGAGCCTAACGTCTCCAGCATGCGAGCCGACCATGACCACCGACATCCCCGAAGGTTTTGAACCGCATTTCCGCAAGAGCCCGCTCACCGAGCCGTGGGAGCCTCTGTACGCCAAGAAGACCGACAAGGCCGTAATCCTCGGCCTGAGGCTGGCAAAGCCGCACACCAACGGCCGGGGCCTGATCCACGGCGGGCTGATCGCGGCACTGTCCGACAACGCCATGGGCTATAGCTGCGCGCAGGCGACGAACTGGGCCACCACATTCGTGACGATCTCGCTGTCTGTCGATTTCGTCGGCTCGGCCGGGATTGGACAATGGCTCTCGATCGAGAGCGATGTGATCAAGACCGGCAGCACGATCTGCTTCGCGCAGAGCCTGATCAAAGCGGACGACACCGTGATCGCCCGCGCCAGCGGCACGTTCCGCGTGGTGCCGAAGAAGGCGTAGCCTCTCGTGCCCCGGACGCAGCGCAACGCTTCCCTGGCGATGCGAAGCATCGTCCAGTTCAGCGGTACGCTGCAGAGCCGGGGCCCATGCGCCCAAGCAAAGCGCGGCCGCAATCTGGGTCCCGGCTCTGCGCCGCAACGCTGTGCGTTGCAGCGCGTCCGGGACAAGAGAGAGCTACCCAAACTTCCACGCCGTCGTCTCCACGACGAGATCGATGAACGCCCGCACCTTGGCCGAGAGCAGGCGTGAGGTCGGGTAGACGATGTGGATCGGCATGGCTGGCTGCTCGTATTTTGCCAGCACGATTTTCAGCCGCCCGCACTTCAAGCCCTCGGCGGCCTGATAGGCCAGTACGCGCGTCACGCCGCCGCCGGCCTCGGCATATTGCAGGGCCGCATCGGCGCTGTTGCTGATGAAGCGCGGGTTAGGTGCCACCTCGATGTCGCGGCCGTCGCGCAGGAAGCGCCATTCGGATGCGGGACCGAACTGGATGGTCTGGTGCGAGGCGAGCGCCTCCGGCGTCTTCGGCTCGCCATGGCGCTTCAGATAGTCGGGCGCGGCGACGACGATCCGCCGCATCTCGCCGACCTGGCGCGCGACCAGCGAGGAATCGGCGAGATGGCCGATGCGCACAGCCGCGTCGACGGCGTCCTCCACGAGGTTGACAAGATGGTCCGACAGCCGCAGCTCGCAGGCAACGTCGGGATAGCGCTTGAGATAGGCCGCCATCACCGGCCCGACATGCAGGCGGCCAAAGCCGACCGGTGCCGACACCACCAGCCGTCCGCTCGGCCGGTTGCGCTCGTCGCGCGCGGAGCTGTCGGCCTCCTCGACGTCGGCCAGGATGCGCCTGATACGTTCGAGATAGCGTGTGCCGACGTCGGTCAGCGTCACCTGCCGTGTGGTCCGCTGCAACAGCCGCGCGCCGAGATGCTCCTCCAGCGCCGCGATCTGTCGCGTCACCGCCGAGGGCGACAGCCGCAGCTTGCGTGCGGCCGGCGCGAAGCCGCGCAGATCGGCAACGGTGACGAAGACCTGCATGGCGTCGAGACGGTCCATGGGCATTATTGCATATATCGCAACGATGAAGTGTCAAGCCGGATGATTGTTCTAGCCGTCGGAAGGTCCATCTTGACCGTCGAAAGACGCGAAATGCGCCGGAATTTTCAGGAGATGTTCCGATGACAGCAGCGCACGCCTATGCGAGCGACGTGGCCTTCACGCCGGCTGTGAAATCCATACAGACGCGAAAAGGTTCGCGCGAGGCCTATGCGCGCGCCGAACAGCGCGGCTGGCGCACCGAGGTCGACGAGAACCTCGCGGCCTTCTTGGCCGATGCCAACAGCTTCTACCTCGCCACCGCCTCGGCCGACGGCCAGCCCTACATCCAGCATCGCGGCGGGCCGAAGGGTTTTCTCAAGGTGCTGGACAAGCAGACGCTTGCCTTCGCCGACTACGCCGGCAACCAGCAGTACCTCACCCAGGGCAATCTGTCGGAGAATCCCAAAGCCTATATCTTCGTGATGGACTACGCCCATCGCCGCCGGGTGAAAATCTGGGGCGAGGCGCGCGTGGTCGAGGACGACGACGCGCTGACAGAGGCGCTGATGCCGAAGGGATACAGAGCGCGCTCCGAGCAGGTCATCGTGTTCAAGATCGCAGCGTGGGATACGAACTGCCCGCAGCACATTCCGCAGAAGTTTGAAGCGGCGGATGTCGCGGCGGCGTTGGCCGCACGGGATCAGCGGATCGCGGAGCTGGAGGCGGAGGTGGCGGCGCTGAAGGGGAAGGTGGCGGCGAGCTGATCATCTACGCGAAAATGGCGACGCACGGTCGGTGCACCCTCTCCCCTTGTGGGAGAGGGTGGCTCGTCGCGAAGCGGCGAGCCGGGTGAGGGGTACCTCTCCGCGAATACCTCTCTCGCAGTTGAATGCGCGGATAGTGACCCCTCATCCGGCGCTTCGCGCCACCTTCTCCCACAAGGGGAGAAGGGAAGAGGACCGAGTTCGCGGCGCGAACAGCGGAAGGCTATAAAGCACTCGTCCCTTCGTGCTGGAAGCCGAGATAGCTTGCCGCGACGCGCTCGTTTGCAGCGACCTCGGCGGCTCTGCCGCTGAGCGCAAATTCGCCGAGCTCCATCACATAGGCATGGTCCGCGATCTTCAACGCGGCTTGCGCGTTCTGCTCGACCAGGAGCACGGACACGCCGCTGGCGCGCAGCTCGGCGACGATGCGGAAGATGTCGGCGACGATGATCGGGGCAAGGCCGAGGCTCGGCTCGTCCAGCATCAGCAATTTCGGCTCTCCCATCAGCGCGCGGCCCATCGCCAGCATCTGCTGCTCACCGCCGGACAAGGTGCCGGCGAGCTGCTTGCGCCGCTCCTTCAGCCGCGGAAACAGCGCATAGACCCGCTCGATCGAAGCCCTCGCCCGACTCCTTTCGATGCGGAAAGCCCCGAGCTCGAGATTGTCCTCGACATTCATGGTCACGAACAATTCGCGGTGCTCCGGCACGAGGCCCAGGCCCATCGCGACGCGGTCCTCGATGTCGAGCCGCGCCAGATCCTCGCCTGCAAATGTGACGCGGCCTTTCAGCGGCAGGATCCCCATGATGGCGGAGAGCAGCGTGGTCTTGCCGGCGCCGTTGGCGCCGACGATGGTGACGATCTCGTTCGTACCGACCTCGAGCGAGACCGAGCGTACCGCCTCGACCTTGCCATAGGCGACATGCGCGTCGGTGACGGACAACAGCGCGCTCATGCCGCCACTCCGAGATAGGCCTTGATCACTTCGGGATTGGTCTTGATCGTGGCGGGCGTGCCTTCCGCGATCTTGGTGCCGAAATCGAGCACCACGATGCGGTCGGCCAGATTCATCACGAAGCCCATATCGTGTTCGACCAGGAGCACCGACATGCCGCCATCGCGCAACTCGCGGAGCAGCGCGGCAAGCCGCTGTTTCTCCATGTGGCGGAGTCCCGCCGCCGGCTCGTCGAGCAGGAGCAGCATCGGGTCGACGCACAGGGCCCGCGCGATCTCGACGATGCGCTGCTGTCCGAGCGACAGCGAGCCGGCGAGCTGATGCATCTGGTCGGCAAGCCCGACCCGCTCGATCTGGCGCGCCGCTTCGGCGAGCAGCTTGGCTTCATCGGCGCGGTCGAGCCGCAGCATCGAGGAGACGGGTCCCGAATGGCCGCGCAGATGCGCGCCGATCGCGACATTCTCGAACACGGTCATGTCGGGCACCAGCTTGACGTGCTGGAAGGTGCGGGAGATGCCGAGCTTGACGATCTCCTGCGGCGGCGCCTTGTCGACCTTCCTGCCGAGCACGGAGATCGAGCCCGAAGTGGCCGACAGCACGCCGGTGATGAGGTTGAACGTCGTGCTCTTTCCCGCGCCGTTCGGCCCGATCAGGGCGACGATCTCGCGGGCCTGCACGTCGAAGGAAACGTTGTTCACCGCGATCACGCCGCCGAACTGCTTGCGCGCCTTCTCGACCTGGAGCAGCACATTGCCCTGGCCGGGCGCTCGCGCGCGTGCCGGCAAGGTCAGCGACGTATCCGGCTTTTTGCCGTTGGCCTTTTGCGGCAGGAACGACATCAGCCAGGGCCAGACGCCGCCGGGCGCGAGCTGGAGCAGCGCCACCAGCATGATGCCGAACACGATGGTCTCGACCTGGCCGGAGCCCGGCAGGATCAGCGGCAGATAGCTCTGCAGCACCTCTTTCAGGATCACGACGATCGCAGCACCAAGCACGCCGCCCCAGACATAGCCGGCGCCGCCGACCACGGCGATGAAGAGATATTCGATGCCGGCCTGCGCGCCGAACGGCGTCGGATTCACCGCGCGCTGCATGTGGGCATAGAGCCAGCCCGAGAGGCCCGCCAGCACGGCGGCATGGATGAAGACCAGGAGCTTTGCGCGCGGCGTGTGCACGCCGAAGGCCTCGGCCGCAACGTGTCCGCGCCGGAGCGCGCGGATGGCGCGGCCGGTGCGGGAGTCCAGGAGGTTCATGGTGACGAGCGCCGAGAGGATCACCGCGGCCCAGACCGCATAATAGATCGAGCCGGGATCGAGCATCTTGAACGACCCGATCGACAGCGGCGGGATCGCGGAAATGCCGTCATTGCGGCCGAGGAATTCCAGCTTGCTGAACAGGTAGAACAGCCCGAGCCCCCAGGCGAGCGTGCCGAGCGGCAGATAATGGCCGGACAGCCGGACCGTGATCAGACCGAGCAGCACCGAGAACAGTCCGCTCACCAGCAGCGACAGCGGCAGGGTCAGCCAGGGCGACAGGCCATAGGCCGTCGACAGCACCGCCGTGGTGTAGGCGCCGAAGCCGACGAAGGCCGCCTGCCCGAACGAGGTGAGGCCACCGACGCCGGTGAGCAGCACGAGGCCCATCGCGACCAGCGCAGCGAGGCCGATATTGTCGAGGAGCACGATCCAGAACGGCGGCATACCGGGAACGAACGGTATCGCCGCCATGACGAGCGCGAAAAAAAGAATAGGAAGCCGGGTCTGCATCGCGCGTCAGTCCTTCTCTTCCTCGACCGCGGGGGCTGCGAACGAACGCAGCAGCAGCACGGGGATCAAGAGCATGAAGACGATGACCTCCTTGTAGTTGCTCGCATAGAAGGACGAGAACGCCTCGACGAGGCCGACCACGAGGGCTGCGGCCGCGGTGAGAGGATAGCTGACGAGGCCGCCGATGATCGCGGCGACGAAGCCTTTCAGGCCGATCAGGAAGCCGCTGTCGTAGTAGAGGGTTGTAATGGGAACGATAAGTATGCCCGAGAGCGCGCCGATGACGGACGCCAGCAGGAACGCGATCTGCCCCGACAGCGTCGTGCGGATGCCGGCAAGGCGCGCACCGAGCCGGTTGACGGCGGTCGCGCGCAGCGCCTTGCCGTAGAGCGTCAGGCCGAAGAACAGCCACAGGCCGACGATGAAGGCGATGGTGATGCCGTAGACCGTGATGCTTTGTCCGGTGAAGCGCAGCGAGCCTGCGGTGAACGCGGTCGACAGCACGGCGGGTCCGCGCTGGCCTTCGGCACCGAAGAACAAGAGACCCAATCCCTGAAGCGCCAGATGGACGCCGACCGAGGCGATCAGCAGCACCAGCACGGAGGTGTGGGCGAGCGGCTGGAACACGATGCGATAGAGCGACAGGCCGATCAGCGCGACGATCACCAGCGACAGCGCCATAGAGACCGCGACCGGCGGCTTCTGGCCGGCGAAATACAGGGTGACCGCCAGCACGATCCCCGGCAGCACGATGTTGGTGAGAAAGCTCCGCGCAATCAGCCGCCCATGCAGCGCCTTGCGCGCCGCGACGAGGTCGAACGCGAAGGCGACGATGCCCATGGCGAGCGCGAGCTTGGCCGTGCCCGGCATCTGGCCGGAGGCCAGCGAGGCATAGGTCAGCGCGCCATAGGTGACGAATTCGCCCTGCGGGATCAGGATGACACGGGTGACGGCGAACACCAGCACCAGCGCCAATCCGAGCAGCGCATAGATCGCGCCATTGGTGATGCCGTCCTGCACCAGGAACAGCAGGATGGTGGTGTTCAAGACCGGACGCTCCCCCTAAAGATCCGGACCCGGCCCCCCGATTGCGGTGGACGGTCCGCTCACAGCCATTGAAAAACGCTGACGATATTTGATATGATCCATAACAATTATCAAATATAATCTCAAGGGCGGCGGGCGATCCGTCCCGAATTTAGCGGGATTTCGAGCACGAGGCGATGACCGTTTCCAAAACCGCTGAAAAATCAGCTGAAAAAACTGCGGAGGCGACGAAGGCCCGCAAGGACGCGCCTGAGGCGCCCCCCGAGACCCTCCAGCTCGGCGAGCTCTCCGAACAGCTCGGCTACGTGCTGAAGCGCGCCCAGCTCAAGGTGTTCGAGAACTTCCTGCGCTGCGTCGCCTCGCTCCAGCTCACGCCGGCGCAATTCTCGGTGCTGCTGCTGGTCGAGAAGAATCCGGGGCGCAATCAGACCGAGATCGCCTCCACCCTCGGCATCCTCCGCCCGAATTTCGTGGCCATGCTGGACAATCTCGAGAGCCGCGACCTGTGCTCGCGGATCCGCTCCACCAACGATCGCCGCTCGCACATCCTGGTGCTGACCGACAAGGGCAAGGCGGTGCTGGCCCGCGCCAAGAAGCTCGTCGCCACCAAGCACGAGGCACGGCTGAACGACCTGCTCGGGACCACCAACCGCGAGGCCCTGATCGCGATGCTCTCGAAGATCGCCAAGGAGTTTTAAGCGATCTCGTCATTCGGGCCCATGGCCGGCCCGATGACAGGCTCGGCATCGAACCCGGGATCTCGCGGCGTATTGCACGCTCAATCCTAAATTGAGGTCGTCATGCCCGGGCAAAAGCGCGAAGCGCGTCTTCGCGCAGATGTCCCGGGCATCCGCGTTTCTCCGAAAGCTCCGCGTGCGACGGGATAGGCGCCTGGGATGGCCGGGACATAGGCGAGCGGAAGCGACGCCGTCCTTCGGACGGCTATGCCCGGCCATGACGGCGAAGCTGACACCGAATGATGCACCGCATATATAAAATGATGCTTGAAACATCATTTTGCATGCCCTAACCTTGCTAAATTAGTCGCTGTAACTGCCACGGACATTCCGCCCCGTGATCACCGCCGCGCAGCTTCGGGCCGCCCGGGCCTTGCTGGGGATTGACCAGCGGGAGCTGGCGCAGCGCTGCTCGCTGTCGCTGCCGACGATCCAGCGCATGGAGGCGTCTGAAGGCGTGATCCGCGGCAATGTCGATTCCCTGATGAAACTGGTCGACGCGCTGTCGGTTGCCGGCATCGAGTTGATCGCCGAGGGGGCGGCGTCGAGCGCCGGGGGCCGCGGTGTGCGGCTGAAGTCTCCACCCCCGAGCGTAGGCGGCCTATAGCGATGACGCGCGCGCAAATCATGATCGAGGAGCGGCCATGATCGCGGTCGCGCTATGGTCGGTGGCGGCTCTGCTGGCGCTGGTGCCTGCGGGAATCGTGCTGTCGACACGCCCGCGCGGCTCGATCATCCTTTACGGCGGATGTCTGATCGCCACATCGACGCTATGTGTCACGGCGCTGTCCGATCTGCTCTATTTCCCTCATCTGGCGCCGAGTGCGACACTGCCGATCGGCCTGCCCTGGCTTGGTGCCCATTTCCGGCTCGATGCGCTGTCCGCCTTCTTCCTCGTCGTCGTCAATCTCGGCGGCGCCGCTGCGAGCCTGTTCGCGCTCGGCTACGGCCAGCACGAGGACTCCCCCGGCCGCGTGCTGCCGTTCTATCCGGCCTATCTCGCGGGGATGAACGTCGTCGTGCTGGCAAACGATGCCTTCAGCTTCCTGGTCGCCTGGGAATTCATGTCGCTCACCTCCTGGGCGCTGGTGGTGTCGCATCACCGGGAGGCCGAGAATGTCCGCGCCGGCTATGTCTACCTTCTGATGGCAAGTTTCGGCACGCTGGCGCTGCTGCTCGCCTTCGGCCTGCTCGCGAGCGGCGCCGGTTACGATTTCGATGCGATCCGAGCCTCGCATCCTTCCGCTGCGCTGACCGGCATGGTGGTGATCCTCGTGCTGCTGGGCGCCGGCTCCAAGGCCGGCCTCGTGCCGCTGCACGCCTGGCTGCCGCTCGCCCATCCCGCCGCACCCAGCCACGTCTCCGGCCTCATGAGCGGCGTCATGACCAAGGTCGCCGTCTACGGCTTCGTGCGCATCGTCTTTGATCTTCTGCCCGAACCGGTGTGGTGGTGGAGCATGGTGGTGCTGCTGGTCGGCGGTCCAACGGCGACGCTCGGCGTGCTCTATGCGCTGATGCAGCGCGACATCAAGCGGGTGCTCGCTTATTCAACGATTGAGAATATCGGCATCATCTTCACCGGCCTCGGGCTGGCGCTGGCTTTCAAGGCGGAAGGGCTCGACTGGGTGGCGGCGCTCGCTTTCACCGCAGCGATGCTGCACGTCTTCAATCATGCGCTGTTCAAGAGTCTGTTGTTCTTCGGCGCCGGCGCGGTGCTGGCAGCAACCGGCGAGCGTGACATGGAGAAGCTCGGCGGGCTGATCCATCGCATGCCGAAGACGGCATTTGCGGTGCTGGTCGGCTGCGTCGCGATCTCGGCGCTGCCGCCGTTCAACGGCTTCGTTTCGGAATGGCTGACCTTCCAGGCCATCCTGCTCTCACCGCAACTGCCCTCCTGGGGCCTTAAGCTGATCATTCCGGCGGTCGGCGGTTTGCTGGCGCTCGCGGCCGCCTTTGCCGCGGCCTGCTTCGTCAAGCTTTATGGCATCAGCTTCCTCGGCCGGCCGCGTTCGGATGTCGCGGCATCAGCGCGCGAGACCGACCGCTTCTCGCTGACCGCGATGCTCGTGCTTGCCGCCTTCTGCCTTGTTGCCGGCATCCTGCCCGCTCTGTTCATCGATGCGCTGGCGCCGGTGAGCAAGGACATGGTCGGCAACATTATGCCGCATCAGGTCGGATTGCAGTGGCTCACCATCGTGCCGATCGCGGAAAGCCGCAGCTCCTATAACGGCCTTCTGGTGTTCCTGTTCGCGGCACTCTGCGGCACGGCGGCGGCGTCAGCCATTCACCGTCTCGCCTCCGACCGCTTACGCCGCGCGCCGGCCTGGGATTGCGGCTATCCCGATCCGAACCTGGCGATCCAGTACTCGGCCTCCAGCTTCTCGCAGCCGATCCGCCGCGTGTTCGGCAGCGTCATCTTTGCCGCGCGCGAGATCGGCGAGATGCCGCCGCCGTCCTCGCCGCTTCCTGCGCGGCTCCGGGTCGAACTGCACGATCTGATCTGGGATGCGCTGTACGCGCCGATTGCGAAGGCCATCGGCTTTGCGACGGACCGCATCAATATCTTGCAGTTCCTCACCATCCGCCGCTACCTGACGCTGGTCTTCGTGGCGCTGATCGTGCTGCTGCTGGTGGTGGCACTATGAACGCGCTGCGCGACATCCTCTCCCAGGGCGCCCAGATGTCGCTGGTGCTGGGGCTCGCGCCGCTGCTGACGGGTTTCGTGCGGAAGGTGAAGGCCCGGCTGCTGCGCCGGCGCGGGCCGCCGCTGCTCCAGCCCTATCGCGACCTCATTCGTCTGATGCGCAAGGACGTCGTGCTCGCGGACAACGCATCCTGGCTGTTCCGCGTCATTCCCTATCTGATCTTCGCGGGCACCTGGGTCGCCGCCTCGCTGGTGCCGACTTTCGGCAACGGTCTGTTGTTCTCCGGGACCGCCGATCTCATCGCCATCATTGCGCTGCTCGGCAGCGCCCGTTTCTTCCAGGCGCTCGCCGGCATGGATGTCGGCACCGCCTTCGGCGGCATCGGCTCCAGCCGCGAGGTCATGATCGCCTCCCTCGCCGAGCCCGCGATGCTGATCACGGTGTTCTCAGTTGCGATGATCGCCGGCTCGACGCAGCTGCCCAACGTGGCCGAGTTCATGGGCTCGGACGCGGTCGGTCTCCGTGTGTCGCTGGGCATGGCGTTCGTGGCACTGACCATCGTGGCGCTGGCGGAGAATGCCCGTATCCCCGTCGATAACCCTGCCACCCATCTCGAGCTCACCATGGTGCACGAGGCCATGGTGCTGGAATATTCGGGGCGGCATCTCGCGCTTATCGATCTGTCGTCGCAGCTCAAGCTCCTGCTCTATGTCTCGCTGATCGCCTGCGTGTTCCTGCCATGGGGCACGGCGACTGCTGACGCGAGCGTTGCGAGGCTCGTCTTCGGCGCGCTGCTCTATCTGGGCAAGCTGACGGTGCTTGGCTTCCTGCTCGCGGTGTTCGAGACGTCGATCGCCAAGATGCGCGTATTCCGGATTCCGGAGTTCTTGGGCGCGGCGCTGATGCTGGCATTGCTTGCCACCCTGTTGCGCTTCGTGTCGGGGAGCCTCTAAGAGATGAGCAGCCTGCAATTCGACATCGCCCATCTGCTTGCCGGCTCCCTCGTGCTGGCGAGCTTCATGATGCTCTACCAGGACCGGCTCTATGCGCTGCTCAATGTCTATGCGGTGCATGCCGGCGTGCTGGCGCTGTCGGTGGCCTGGCAGGCCTATGTGCAGCAAGCGCCGCATCTCTATGTCACGGCGCTGATCGCGCTGGTCTTCAAGGCCGTCATCATCCCGGTGGCGCTGCACAGGATCATCAAGCGGCTCGGCATACACCGCGAGATCGAGAGCGTGATCGGCATCGGGCTGACCATGATGGCCGGCATCGGCCTCGTCGCGCTGTCGATGGTGGTGATGCTGCGGGTGACGCCGGGCGCGGATGCGCTCGCGCGCGAGGATCTTGCCTTCGCGCTGTCGGTGGTGCTGCTGGGGCTCCTGATCATGGTTACGCGGCGCAACGCCGTGAGCCAGGTCGTCGGCTTCATGTCGCTGGAGAACGGTCTGGTGCTGGCGGCAACCGGCGCCAAGGGCATGCCGCTGGTGGTCGAGATCAGCGTCGCCTTCTCGGTGCTGATCGCCTTCATCGTGATCGGCATCTTCCTGTTCCGCATCCGCGAGCGTTTTGACAGCGTGGACGTGCAGGCACTTGATCGTTTTCGCGGAGAGCGGCGATGAGCATCGACGCCCTCAGCGCCATCCTCCTGATCCCGGCCGTCTCGGCGGCGCTGCTGGCCATTTTTCCCGGCTACCGGCTGACGGCGAAGCTGAACGTGGTAGCAGCGCTCGCGACCTTCCTTACCTCGCTCTCGCTTTTCGTGGTCGAACCGGTGTCAGGGCAGTATCTGCTGGTGGACGACCTCAACAAGGTCTTCATCGTGTTGACCACCTTCGTCAGCTTCACCACATCGGTGTTCAGCGCGAGCTATATTCAGCACGAAATCGAGATCGGGCGCCTGGCGCCGGCATTCCTGCGCTTCTATCACGCGATGTATCAGACGCTGATGTTCGCGATGAACCTCGCGCTCGTCGCCAACAATATCGGTCTGATGTGGGTCGCGGTCGAAGTGGCGACGCTGACGACCGTGCTGATGGTCGGCATCTACCGCACCCACGAGGCGCTGGAAGCGGCCTGGAAATATTTCATCCTCGGCAGCGTCGGCATTGCGCTCGCGCTGTTCGGAACCATCCTGGTCTATATGGCGGCGCGCCCCGTGGTGGGCGAGGGGCTGGACGGCATGGTGTGGACGGTGCTGGTGAAGCACGCCGCAGAGTTCGACCCGGCGTTGCTCAACGTCGCCTTCGTCTTCCTCCTGCTCGGCTACGGCACCAAGGTCGGCCTCGCACCGCTGCACGCCTGGCTGCCGGATGCGCATGCCGAGGGCCCGACGCCGATCTCGGCGGTGTTGTCCGGCCTGTTGCTCAATGTCGCGCTCTATGCGCTCCTGCGCTTCAAGATGATGCTCGCGGTCAACTCCGCGGCGATCGCGCCGGGTCCGCTGATGGTGACCATGGGCTTGATCTCGGTGATCTTCGCCGCGCTGATGCTGTACCGGCGCCGCGACATCAAGCGCATGTTCGCCTATTCCTCGATCGAGCATATGGGCATCATCGTCTTCGCTTTCGGCATGGGCGGGCCGCTTGCGAATTTCGCCGGGCTTCTGCACATGACCATGCACTCGCTGACCAAGTCGGCGATCTTCTTTGCGGTCGGCCACATCGCGCAGGTCAAGGGCACGCAAAAGATCGCCGATATTGGCGGGCTCACGGCGACCAACCCGGTGCTCGGCTGGGGCCTGATGCTCGGCGTCGTCGCCATCGTCGGCCTGCCGCCGCTCGGCATCTTCATGAGCGAGTTCCTGGTGGTGAGCTCGACCTTCGCCCGCGCGCCCTGGCTGACGGTGATCCTGGTGCTCGGCATCATCATCGCGCTCGGCGGGCTTTTCTTGCGGATCGGCGCGGTGATGTTCGGCGAGCCCAAAGGCAAGACCGCGCCCGCGGAAGCCTCCTACGTGCCGATGTTCACGCACCTCGGATTGGTGCTGATGGCCGGCATCTATCTGCCGCCAGTGCTGGTCACCGGCTTCCAGAACGTCGCGAAGCTGCTGGGGTAGGCGATGGGCATCCTCGACAGCATCCCCCATGTCAGTGCGGTGCTGTCGCACCGGCCCTGGCCGCGCGCGGTCGTGACGGAGGCGGGCTGGCGGGCGGCGATCGATCGACTGGTCGAGGGAGGCCTCACACTGCTCGGCTTCTGGGGCGAGCCGGCCGCGGTGCATATGGCGATGCTCGATGCAGGCTCGGCCGAGATCGCGGTCGTCACCTACGAGTGTACGGCCGGCGCATTTCCAAGCGTCGCCCGCCGTCATCCGCCGGCGCTTCGGCTGGAGCGGACCATCCATGATCTGTTCGGGCTTGTTCCAACTGTCGCTGACGATCTGCGGCCCTGGCTCGATCACTATGTCTGGGGCAAATCCTATCCGCTCTCCGGCCGCAACGCATCGCGCGACGTGCGGCCATACCAGTTCCTGCCGGCAGAGGGCGAGGCGTTGCACCAGGTGGCGGTCGGCCCCGTCCATGCCGGGATCATCGAGCCCGGCCATTTCCGCTTCACCGCCAATGGCGAGCATGTGGTGCGGCTGGAGCAATGGCTTGGGTATACGCACAAGGGCATCGAATCCCTGATGCAAGGCGCGAGTCTCGAGGCCGCGGCAAAGCTCGCCAACCGCACCTCCGGCGACAGTGCGGTGGCCTACGCCTTCGCCTTTGCCCGCGCGGCGGAAGCAGCGCTCGACATCGAGGTGCCGCGGCGCGCGACGTACTTACGGGCGCTGATGGCGGAATTGGAGCGGCTCGCCAATCATTTCGGCGACATCGGCGCGATCTGCAACGATGCGTCGTTCGCGCTGATGCACGCCCAGACGGGCATTTTGCGCGAGCGGGCCTTGCGCGCTGCGGATGCTGCGTTCGGCCATCGCCTGATGATGGACGTCGTCGTACCCGGCGGCGTGGCACGCGACATCGCGCCGGACGGTATCACGGCGCTGCGAACGCTGCTTGCGGAAATCGAGAAGGTATTCCCGCGCCTGATCGAGCTTTACGACAACACCGCATCGTTGCAGGACCGCACCGTCACCACGGGCATCGTGAAAGCGGACTATGCGCGGCAGTTCGGCGCCGGCGGCTATGTCGGCCGCGCCTCGGGCCGCGATTTCGATGCCCGACGCACGCTTGCTTACGCGCCCTACGATCAATTGTCGTTCGAGGTGCCGGTGCTGGAAGCCGGCGATGTCAACGCACGGGTCTGGCTCCGCATCCGCGAGGTCGAGCAGAGCGTCACGCTGATCGCGCAGATCCTCGACCTGATGGAGCCGGGCGAGATCAGGAATGCACCGCCGGCGGGGCGCGGCGCATGCGAAGGCCTGGCGCTGACGGAAGCGTTCCGCGGCGACGTGCTGGCCTGGCTGAGGCTCGATGACGAAGGCTGCGTACAACGCTGTCATCTGCGCGATGCCTCGTGGTTCCAGTGGCCGCTGCTGGAGACCGCGATCGAGGGCAACATCATCGCCGACTTCCCGCTCTGCAATAAGTCGTTCAACTGTTCCTATTCGGGCGCGGACCTCTAAGCCATGCGCAAGACCCTGCTCGAAAGCCTCACCCATGGTTCGCTGACGGAGCCCGCGCCGGCGCCGGACGATTCGGCGCTGGCGGAGCTTGCGACGAAGGTCGACCGCGCCGCCCAGGCCAGGCTTGGGCGTTCTCTTGCCATTCGCCAGGTCGATGCCGGGTCCTGCAACGGCTGCGAGCTGGAGATCCACGCTCTGTCCAACGCCTTCTACGACATCGAACGTTTCGGCCTTCGCTTCGTCGCCTCGCCGCGCCATGCCGACGTGCTGCTGGTCACGGGTCCCGTGACGAAGAACATGCGGCAGGCGCTGGAGCGCACGTACAACGCCACGCCAGATCCGAAATGGGTAGTCGCCGTCGGCGGCTGCGCCGCCGATGGCGGCATCTTCAAGGGCAGCTACGCCTGCGTCGGCGGCGTCTCCGAGGTCGTGCCGGTGGACCTGCATATCAAGGGCTGCCCGCCGACTCCGACGGACCTGTTGAAGGGCCTTCTCGCGCTGCTCGAGCATGTCAGCGGAAAAGGGTGAGGTGCGTCCACGCACGAGATTGTTGGAGCTGATCGCCACATACTCTCTGTCATCGCCCGCCTTGTGCGCAATTGCGCACTGGGCGGGCGATCCAGTATCCCGGAGGCGGTGAAGGGATACGGAGAGGCTGCGGCGTACTGGATTCCCCGCCTTCGCGGGGAATGACAGCTCCATCGGGGTTAGGCCCGCCCGGCCATGACGGTGGAGAGGCGGGGACCTCAATCCACCAGGATCACACGGATGTCGTTCACGTTGGTCAGCGTCGGACCCGGCAGCAAAAGATCGCCGGTTGCCTCAAAGAAGGCGGAGGCATCGTTGTTGTCGAGATAGGCCTGCGGATCGAGTCCCTGCGCCTTCATCTTCGCGAATGTTGTCGCATCGATCACCGCGCCGGCCGGGTCGGTGGCATTGCCGGCGCCGCCGTCGGCGCCGTCGGTGTCGCCGGCGAGCGCGGCGATATCGGGCGTGTCTTTCAGGATGCCCGCGAGCGCCAGCGCGTATTCCTGGTTCGGGCCGCCGCGACCATTGCCGCGCACGGTCACTGTGAGCTCGCCGCCGGAGAGGATCGCGACACGCTTGCCGGCCGCGCGGGCCTGCAGCGCGAGTCTTGCGTGATCGGCCGAGACCTCGCGTGCCTCGCCTTCGAGATCGGCGCCGAGATCGATCGTCTCGTAGCCGGCGTCCTTCGCGAGCTTCACCGCGGCGTCGAGCGATTGCTTCGGGCGCGCGATCAGCTCGAAATGTGCGCGCGCGAAAGCGGCGTCACCCGGCTTGCAGCTTTCGTTGCTGTCATCCTCGAGCGCGCGGCGCACGGCGTCGTCGATCGCGAGTCCGTACTTCGCCACGATGGCGCGCGCATCCGCAAGCGCGGTCGGATCGGGCACCGTGGGGCCGGAGGCGATCGCGGAGGGCTCGTCATGCGGCACGTCGGAGATCGCGAGCGTCACGATCTCGGCGGCGTTCCGGCCGGCGCGCGCGAGCCGTCCGCCCTTGATCCGCGACAGATGCTTGCGCACGGTGTTGACCTCGCCGATCGGCGCCCCCGAGCGCAACAGCGCCTTGTTGACCGCCTGCTTCTGCGCGAAGCTGATCCCCTCCACCGGCGCGATCCAGTTCGCCGAGCCGCCGCCGGTGAGCAGCACCAGAAGAAGATCGTCGGGGCCCGCCTGCGCCGCGAGTGCCAGCGTATCGGCCGCGCCCTTCAGGCCGGCCTCGTCAGGTACGGGATGGCCGGCCTCGACCACACGAATGCGGCGCGTCGGCACGCCGTAGCCGTGGCGGGTGGTGGCGATGCCGACCAGCCGCTCCGGCGCCAACCCAAGCGTGTCGAGATAATGCCGCTCCGCGGCGGCGGCCATGGCGCCCGCACCCTTGCCGGCGGCGAGGCAGATCACGCGCCCCCTGGGGACGGGCCGCAGATGCGGCGCCAGCACCACATCGGGATGGGCGGCGGCAACGGCAGCGTCATAGAGCGCGCGGAGAAGGGGACGTCGGTCGGTCATTGGCAAGGCCTTCGGCGGACTGGAGTGATCGGCGAGTGCGCGATGCCGCTCACCACCCACCTGCCTAGCGCATCATGCGGGAAAGCGTAAGCAGGCTTTGCGATCATTCGATTGTGCAATCGCGTGATGATAATCCGCAAGCGACTGAAAGCCCCTGCGGATATCCGCAGAGGGCTTCCAGCCTTGGTCTTTCAGACCGCTAGCGTTGCTGCATCATGAGCACCCACCCTCATCCCGAGGAGCCCGCGACAAGCGGGCGTCTCGAAGGATGGCCGCGGGCGAGAGCCGGGCCTTCATGGTTCGCCCGGCGACGCAAAGCATCGTCCGAAGACGCGCGTTCCGCGCGCCTCACCATGAGGGTCTTGTGACGCAGAAAGTCTAGCCGCCGACGTCGGCGCTGATCACGTCACCGAACAGCTCCCACCGCTCGCCCTTGAACTTCTCGAGCCGGAGCTGGCTGATCGGCGCGAAGTCGGTCGCAGACGTGTTGATCTGGATGCCGGGCAGCAGCGCCTCCGTGCGGAAGTCCTTCAGGCTTGCCGCCTGCTTCATGACGTTCTCGCGCGTGAGATTGTCACCGCACTGCTTCAGCGCCTGGACGAGCGTCTGCGCCACGGCGTAGCCGACGATCGTGCCCTTATCGAGCTTGTCGCCCTCGGGGAAGTACTTGGTCATGAACGCCAGGAAGTCCTTCATGCCGGGATCGCTGGCCCATTCGGGATCCGAGACGTCCTTCAGATAGTCGGCGGAGATGATGTCCTGACCGTTCTCGAAGCCGGCGGGCTTCATCACGCTGCCGACGGAGGCCGAGACGTTGTTGAGGAAGTGCAGCGGCTTCCAGCCGATCTCCGCCACCTTCTTGATCGCTTGGGCTGCGAATTTCGGCGTCGTGATGTTCATGAAGACGTCGGCGCCGGTCGACTTCAGCTTCACGATATGGTTGTCGATGGTCGGCTCGGAGGTCTCGTAGCTCTCCTCCGCGACGATCATCGAGGACGCCTTGGAGCCGAGGCCATCCTTGAGACCCTTCAGATAGTCCTTGCCGTAATCATCGTTCTGGTAGAGCACGGCGATCCTGGCGTCCGGCTTGTTCTTGAGCAGCCACTTCGCATAGATCTGCGTCTCGCTCTGATAGTTGGGCTGCCAGCCCATCGTCCAGGGGAAGTTCTGCGGATCGTTCCACTTGGTGGCGCCGGTCGCGACGAAGAGCTGCGGCACCTTCTTGGAGTTCATGTATTTATGGATCGCCGAGTTCGGCGGCGTGCCGAGCGAATTGAAGATGAACAGCACCTCGTCGCTCTCGACCAGCTTGCGAGCCTGCTCCACCGTCTTCGGCGGCGAATAGGCATCGTCGTAGCTGATGTAGTTGATCTTGCGGCCGTTGATGCCGCCTTCCTCGTTGACCTTCTTGAAATAGGCGGCTTCGGTCCGGCCGATGATGCCGTAGGCGGAAGCCGGTCCGCTGTAGGGCATGATGTTGCCGATCTTGATCTCGGTATCGGTCGCGCCGGTATCGTATTTCTTCTGCGCGAGCGCGGCACTGGTCGAGGTCGCGAAGACTGCGAGCGCGATGGAGGCGGCCGCAAGTTTGCCGGTGACAGCAGGCATTCCAATCTCCCTATTATTCTTGATGTGTGTGCGTCATTTTCTTTTGAGCTTGTTGGCGACGCGGCGGCGATTGAATACGATTTGCGTTGCAGCATCAAGAAAAAGCCCCTGCGAGGAGGTCGCAGGGGCTGCTTCTTTAGTAGTCAGTGGCTGGCCGGATTGCTCCTTAGCCGCTGACGTCACCACTGAGGACGTCGCCGAACAGCTCCCAGCTTTCGCCCTTGAAGCGCATGAGCTGCAACTGGGAAAGCGGAGCAAAGTCGGTGGCGCTGGTATTGGCCTTGACGCCCGGCAGCAGGCCGCCGGGTTCGAAATCTTTGATGTTAGCTGCCTGCTTCATGACGTTGACGCGCGTGAGGTCGTCGCCGCATGCCTTCAATACGTGCACGAGGCCTTGGGCCACGATGTAGCCGTACATCACCGCCGAATCCGTGCGGTTGGCTTCGGGATAGTACTTGTCGAGGAACGCATTCCAGGCCTTCATCGCCGGATCGTCCTTCCATTGTGGATCGGTTGGATCCTTGTAGTAGTTCGAGGAGATGATGCCTTGCGAGGCCTCGAAGCCGGCCGGCTTCATGACGCTGCCGATAGACACCGAAACGTTGTTAAGGAAGTGCATTGGTTTCCAGCCGATCTCGTTCATCTTCTTGATCGTCTGGGCGGCGAATTTCGGTGTGGTGACGTTGAAGAATACGTCGGCATCTGTCGACTTGAGCTTAACGATGTTGGAGTCGATGGTCGGCTGCGTCACCTCGTAGCTTTCCTCGGCAACGATCATGGACGTTGCCTTGGCACCTAAGCCATCCTTCAGTCCCTTGACATAGTCTTTGCCGTAGTCGTCATTCTGATAGAGGATTGCGATCTTGGCGTTCGGCCTTTCTTTCAGAATGTATTTTGCATAGATGCGGGATTCAGTCTGGTAGTTCGGCTGCCAACCCATGGTCCACGGGAAATTCTTGGGATCATCCCACTTGGTGGCGCCGGTGGCGACAAAGAGCTGGGGCACCTTCTTCGAGTTCATGTATTTCTGGATCGCCGAGTTCGGCGGCGTGCCGAGCGATTGGAAGATCAAGAGCACCTCGTCGCTCTCGACGAGCTTGCGCGCCTGCTCGACCGTCTTCGGCGGCGAGTAGGCGTCGTCATAGCTGATGAAGGTGATCTTGCGGCCGTTGATGCCGCCTTCGGCATTGATCTTGCGGAAGTAGGCTTCTTCGGTCTTGCCGATCACGCCGTAAGCGGACGCGGGACCGCTATAGGGCATGATGTTGCCGATCTTGATCTCGGTATCGGTCGCGCCGGTGTCGTACTTCTTCTGGGCAAATGCCGCCGTGGACAGCGTCACGGCCAGCACGAGGGCAGCCGAAAAGACTCCCCTCCGCATGTGGATGGAATGCATGTTGATCCTCCCTTGGATCCGGTTGAATGTGTCGCTGTTTGCTGATCGGAAGCTCTTTGTCGGCTTCGCGCACATTCAATGCTCTTCCCGGATCGCCAGCAAGCGACGGCCCCGTGAGAAGGTGATACCCAGAACCCGCCTTTAGTCGAATGGGGGTGAGCGAAGTCGAAGGCGTTGCGACGCCCTTGTCAGGCGTGTCGAAGTCACGGGTGACGGCAATGCCGCCGCAGCGGGCTCAGTCCTTGCCTTGCAGCAAGCCTTTCAGGCAGCGATGAATTCTCTGCCGCGCCTGGAGATTGGCGCGGCTGAAGGCGGGATCAGTGCAAGTTGACGTCATCGCTCGCGTCGATTTCTGATTGCGAGACCCGCAGGATCCTGGTTACTGAGCTCGCTGGAAATGACGTCGCCGAAGAGCTCCCACCCCTTGCCCTTGAACCGCATCATCTGGAGCTGCTCGATCGGGGCGAAATTGTCCGGCGCAGTGTTGATCTTGATGCCGGGCAGAAGCGTATCGGGTTCGAAATCCTTCAGGCTCGCTGCCTGCTTCATGATGTTCTCGCGCGTCAGCTCGTCGCCGCACATCTGAAGCACCTTCACCATGGTCTGCGCCGCGGCGTAGCCGAACACGACGCCCGCATCGAGCTTGTTCGCCTTCGGATCATATTGCGCGAGGAAGTTATAGAACTTCTTCATGCCGTCATCGGCGTTCCACTGCGGATCGGAGCCGTCCTTGGTGTAGGTCGCAGACAGGATGCCCTGTGATATCTCGAGGCCCGCCGGCTCGAGCACGCCGCCGACCGACGCCGAGACGTTGGAGATGATGTGCATCGGGCGCCAGTTGATCTCGGCCGCTTTCTTGATCGCCTGTGCCGCGAATTTCGGCGTGCTGATGCTGATGAAGACGTCGGCGCCAGCGGCCTTCAACTTGACGACATGCTCGTCGATCGCCGGCTCCGAAGTGTCGTAACCTTCCTCCAGCACGATCATCGACGCCTTGGGTCCGAGGCCCTCCTTCAGTCCCTTCAGATAGTCCTTGCCGAAATCGTCGTTCTGGTAGAGCACGCCGATCTTGGCGTCCGGCTTCTCCTTCATGATGTACTTGGCATAGATGTGTGCCTCGCTCGCGTAGCTCGGCTGCCAACCCATGGTCCAGGGGTATTGCTTGGGATCGTTCCATTTCGAAGCGCCGCTCGCCACGAACAATTGCGGCACCTTCTTCTCGTTCATGTATTTGCGGATGGCGCTGTTGGTGGAGGTGCCGAGCGAGCCGAAGATCAGCAGCACTTCGTCGCCCTCGACCAGCTTGCGCGCCTGCTCCACCGTCTTCGGCGGCGAATAGGCGTCGTCGTAGGAGATGAATTTGATCTTGCGGCCGTTGATACCGCCCTCGGCATTGACCTTGTTGAAATAGGCCTGCTCGGTCTTGCCGATCACGCCATAGGCCGACGCGGGACCGCTATAGGGCATGATGTTGCCGATCTTGATCTCGGTGTCGGAGGCGCCACTGTCGTATTTCTTTTGCGCCAGTGCCGGGCCGCACATTGCAGTGCACAACGCGACTACGGCCGAAAGGGCCGCAATCTGAAGATGAACGGCAGTCATTGCTCTCCTACCCCGGTTGGATCGGGCTGCATTGAACAAGATTGACGCCCGACGTCAACAAAAAGCCCTCGCGATGGCTCGCGGGGGTTTTCGAAGGCCGGTCTCCGCCGTCAGCGTGTCATTCGGAGGCGACGTCGCCGCTGATGATCTCGCCGAAGAGTTCCCATTTCTCGCCCTTGAACCGCTGCATCTGGAGCTGGGAAATCGGCGCGAAGTCGGTCGCGCTGGTGTTGATCTTGACGCCGGGCAGCAGGGTGTCCGGTGCAAAATCCTTCAACGAAGCTGCCTGCTTCATGAGGTTGGCGCGGGTGAGATCGTCACCGCACATTTCCAGGACCTTGGCCAGCGTCTGCGCTGCACCATAGCCATAGACCATGGCGGTGTCGGTCTTGTCGGCGCCCGGCATGTACTTGTCGACGAACTCGTTCCACTTCTTCATGCCGGAATCGTTGGTCCACTGAGGATCCGTGGAGTCCTTGGCGTAGGCTGCCGATAGCACGCCCTGCCCGTTCTCGAAGCCGGCCGGCTTCATCACGCTGCCGACCGAGATCGACACGTTGGTGAGGATCTGGAGCGGCTTCCAGCCGAGCTCGGCGGTCTTCTTGATGGTCTGGGCAGCGAACTTCGGCGTCGCATAGATCAGAAGCACGTCGGGATTGGCGGCCTTGATCTTGACGATATGACCGTCGATCGACGGCTCGGACACCTCATAGCTCTCTTCCATCATGATCATGGACGAGGCCTTGGCACCGAGTCCGTCCTTGGTGCCCTTGAGGTAGTCTTTGCCGAAATCGTCGTTCTGATAGAGGATCGCGATCTTGGCGTCCGGCTTCTCCTTCATCAGCCATTTCGCGTAGATCTGCGCCTCGCTCTGGTACGAAGGCTGCCAGCCCATGGTCCAGGGGAAGTTCTTCGGGTCGTTCCACTTGGTGGCACCGGTCGCGACGAACAGCTGCGGGATCTTCTTCGCGTTCAGGTATTTCTGGATCGCGGTGTTCGAGGGCGTGCCGAGCGGATTGTACACGGTCAGCACCTCGTCGCTCTCGACGAGCTTGCGGACCTGCTCGACGGCCTTCGGCGGCGAATAGGCGTCGTCATAGGTGACGAAATTGACCTTGCGGCCGTTGATGCCGCCCTTGTCGTTGATCATCTTGAAATAGGCTTCTTCGGTCTTGCCGATGATGCCATAGGCCGATGCCGGACCGCTGTACGGCATGATGTTGCCGATCTTGATCTCGGTGTCCGAAGCGCCGGTGTCGTATTTCTTTTGGGCGAGTGCTGCGCCAGAGGCAAAAGTGATGACCGCCGTTGCCGTGACCAGCGCGGCGGTTCGCAGTGTTCTTCCAAGAACCAATTTGGTCTCCTTCATTGAGATGATTTCAGTTTTTTCTGAGCTTGCCGGCGAGTTGCTGGCCCACGATCGCAATCTGCCTTGCGCCGTGCGGCACGAGGTAGATCACGAGGAACAAGAGCACGCCGAACACGGCGCCGGAGAGGCCTTTGGAGATGCCCTCCGCGATGTTCGGCACGAAGATGATGAAGGCGGCACCCACGATCGAGCCGGGCAGCCAGCCGACGCCGCCGACGACCATGCCGAGGAACAGCGAGATCGCGAGCGTGATGGTGTAGCTGTCGGGCGCGACGAACTGCACCGCGATGGCGCCGAGCGAGCCGGCGATGCCGGTGATGGCGGCCGATACACCGAAGGCCAGCGTCTTGTACAGCGCGACGTCGACGCCCATTGCGGAGGCTGCGATCTCGTTGTCGCGGATCGCCATGAAGGCGCGGCCCGAGCGGGAGC
This sequence comes from Bradyrhizobium centrolobii, assembly GCF_001641635.1. Lineage (GTDB taxonomy): Bacteria > Pseudomonadota > Alphaproteobacteria > Rhizobiales > Xanthobacteraceae > Bradyrhizobium > Bradyrhizobium centrolobii. Next base: position 2,347 of record NZ_LUUB01000017.1, on the reverse strand, counting down.
GCAAGAGGTTCACCGAGAAAATGTAGATCGCGATCGTGACGACGAGCGTGAAGTAGTAGAGCCACATGTCCTGCGAGATCGGCAGGCCGAACGGCGCGTCCGGTTTGGTGACGACGAGGCCCTGCACGCCGCCGGTCCAGTGCTCGAGGAAGTTGAGCTTAAGCAGCTGCGGCATGGCGGTAGCAAGCGCGAAGGTCGCAAGCGCGAGATAGACGCCGGAGAGCCGCAGCGCCGGCTGGCCGAACAGGAAGCCGAAGGCGAAGCAGACCACGCCGGCGATCGGCAGCGTCAGCGCGTAGTTGACGTTGAAGTGCTCCATCAGCACCGCGGTGGTGTAGGCCCCGACGGCGTAGAACGCGCTCTGGCCCAGCGAGAACTGGCCCGAGCCGCCGGTGAGGATGTTCAGCGCCAGCACCGCGAGCCCGTAGATCAGGAGCATCGTCATCTGGAAGATGATGAAGTTCTTGACGAAGACGGGTGCGACGAGCAGCACCGCGAGCACCGCCAGCGAGGTGCCGGTGCCCAGCGTCATGGCTCGCTTCGGAACGGCCTCGACCGCCTGGTGGCCTTCTGCAACGACTTCTTCTGCAGCGCTCATGATCAAACTCGCTTGACGATGTGCCGGCCGAACAGACCAGCGGGTTTGACGACCAGGACGGAGATGATCAGCGCGAGCGCGATCGGGAGTTTCAGCTCATTGCCGACGCCGGGGATGTAGGTGCCGGCGAGGTTCTCGAAGATGCCGACGAGGAAGCCGCCGACCACGGCGCCGAACGGGCTCGACAATCCGCCGAGCACCGCGGCGGCGAAGCCGTAGATCAGGACGCCGCCCATCATGTTGGGCTCGAGGAACACGACGGGCGCGATCAGCATGCCGGCGATCGAGCCGATCGCCGCCGCCATGCCCCAGCCGAGCGCGATCATCCAGCTGGTGTTGATGCCGACGAGACGGGCCGATTCAGGCAGCGAGGCCGCGGCCCGCATCGCAAGACCGATGCGCGTGTACTGGAAGAAGAAGTAGAGCCCGACCAGCAGCAGCAGGGTGACGCCGATCATGCCGGCCTGGTGGGTCGAGATCAGCTGGCTGCCGAGGAACGGCGCCGAGCCGAACGGGGTCGGATACTGCTTGATGGTGAAGTCCCAGATCAGGCCGGCCGAGGAGTTGATGATCGCGAACAGGGCGATGAAGCCGGCGACGTTGGTCAGCACCGGCGCCTTGGCGAGCGGCTTGAACAGGATGCGCTCGATCGCGATGCCGCCGACGAAGGAGAGCGCCAGCGTGATGACGAAGGCGGCCCAGTACGGCACGCCCCATTGCATCAGCTGCCAGGAGATGAAGGTCGAGAACATCGCCATCTCGCCTTGCGCGAAGTTGAGATGGTCGATCGCCTGGTAGATCATCACCACGGCGAGCGCCATGCAGGCGTAGATCGCGCCGGTGGCAATCCCGGCCAGCACCTGGTTGGTGAATAGCTCCATCGTGCCGCTCCTCAGTAACCCAGGTAGGATTTGCGGATTTCTTCGTTGTTCGCGATGTCCTTGGCATTTCCCGACATCACGATGCGGCCGGTCTCGATCACATAGGCCTGGTCGGCGAGCTCGAGCGCGAGCTGCGCGTTCTGCTCGACCACCAGGATCGACACCTTGTCCTCGCGGTTGATCTTGCCGAGGATCCTGAACAGGTCGCGCACGACCAGCGGCGCGAGCCCGAAGGAAGGTTCGTCCAGGAGCATCAGCCGCGGCCGCAGCATCAGCGCGCGCGCGACTGCCAGCATCTGCTGTTCGCCGCCGGACAGCGTGCCGGCCTGCTGGGTGTGGCGCTGCTTCAGCACCGGGAAATGCGCGTACATGCGCTCGATGTCCGAGACGATGCCGGTATTGTCCTTGCGGGTGATGGCCCCCAACTGGAGGTTTTCCTCCACCGTCATGTTGGTGAAGGTGCCGCGCCCCTGCGGGACGTGGGCGATGCCGAATCGCACGATGCTTTCCGTCGAGCGGTTGTTCAGCGGCTTGCCGTCGAACTCGATCGCACCGGTGGAGCGCACCATGTTGCAGATCGCGCGCAGCGTCGTGGTCTTGCCGGCACCGTTGGCCCCGAGCAGCGTCGTCAGCGAGCCCTCGTTGAGCGAGAAGGACAGGCCGTGGAGCGCCTGGACCTGGCCGTAATAGGCGCGCAGGTCCTTGACGTTAAGCAGCGTCGTCATTGGTCCTTGCTCCCGAGATAGGCCTTGATGACGTCGGGATCCGCCTGCACCTGGGCAGGCGTGCCTTCCGCGAGCTTCTTGCCGAAGTTCAAGGCGACGACGTGATCGGCGATCGACATCACGAGGCCCATGTGGTGCTCGAC
>NZ_LUUB01000016.1 GCF_001641635.1 Bradyrhizobium centrolobii | reverse complement strand
CCGGAATCGGGATTCCCAGCGGGACAGATTTCTGATTCAAACTCCATGCTGGAGAACGGGGGCCAGCATGGATGACGCGACCCTATTCGGAAGACCTTCGCGAACGCGCTCTGGCGCGGGCTGACGCCGGCGAGACCGTCCGTTCGATTGCGGAAGCGCTTCAGATCAGTCCTTCCTGTGTGACGAAGTGGAAGAATCTGCGGCGGGAGACCGGAGGCGTTTCGCCCGGCAAGATCGGTGGTCACAAGAAGCCGGTTTTGTCCGGCGCTAATGCCGACTGGCTGCGCAAGCGCATTCGCTCGGGGCCATTCACCTTGCGGAAGCTGACACAGGAGCTGGCGGTGCGCGGGATCAAGACAGACGTCCGGGCGGTGTGGACGTTTGTGCACGCCGAAGGGCTGAGCTTCAAAAAAAACGATGCTGCCAGCCGAACAAGATCGTCCCGACGTCGCCCGTAAACGGACGCGCTGGAAGGCCCATCAGGGCAGGATCGACGCTTCGCGCCTGGTCTTTATCGACGAGACGTGGATCAAGACCAACATGGCACCGTTGCGCGGCTGGGGGCCGAGTGGGCAGCGTCTCCAGGCATCTGGCCCTTCGGACACTGGAAGACCATGACCTTCATCGCGGCATTGCGCCACGATCAGATCTGCGCGCCCTGGGTGATCGATGGCCCGATCAATGGTGAGCTCTTCACCCTCTATGTCGAACAGGTGTTGGCGCCCACTCTGACAAAGGGTGAGGTCGTGATCCTCGATAACCTCGGCAGTCACAAGGGAAAGCAGGCGCGCAACGCCGTCCGCGCCAAGGGAGCCCATCTGCTCTTTCTGCCGCCCTACAGTCCCGACCTCAATCCGATCGAGCAGGTCTTCGCCAAACTCAAACACCTGATCCGAGCCGCAGAGCCACGCGACGTCGAGGCAACCTGGCGAAAGGTCGGCGAACTCCTCGATCTCTTCTCCAACGAGGAGTGCGCCTATTATCTCAAAAATTCAGGATATGTTTCCGTATAAACGCGGCATGCTCTAAGCCTGCGCCGGTGAACCTGGGCGTCATCAAATTCCCGAGCTTCACAGAAAGAAAATGTCGCAAACAATTGCGAAGTAGCTCCGCGCCGCGCCGGCGTGGGATGGGATTTGGCGCGATCGTGATGGGTTCGGCGTGCGGGTTGGGAGCAGAGGCCTCGGGGCCTCGCGGCTAAAGAGCGCGTCGTAGTTAGACGACACCTATGCCTGCGATCAGATCCGTTCCGACATTCTCTTCGCTTCGAGGCCGTCTAATGGGCGTCAAATGGTTGAAACCTGCGGCACCCGGTGTGCCTGTGGTTGCCGCTCTTGCGCTCATGAGCGACATCCGTTGGCCCCTGCGCAACATCTCGAGGGTACGGGCGGTGAGCCGCAGTAAAGCTCGGGAAAGGCGAAGCCACTAGTTGTCGAATCTGCCGTTGCTAGCTGAGCCTGCCGGGTAGGTCATCGATTGCGTATTAACGTCGCTAGAGGTTGTAGAAGACAGGATACCGCGAGCGAACGCAAATTGTCAGCATACAAGCTCGACTTTGGCCTGGTAGCACGCGCGACACGGTCATGCCGGCAGCCGCGCGATAACGCGCAGCCATTTCCGCTGCGGTGGTTGTCCTGCGCGCCTTAGAAACAAACCTTGACCGCGATTTGTGTTGTCCGGCGCCGGAACGTCGCCGATCACCTCGAAGGCACCGCCGCTGATCGAGTCAGAGAACCCATGCGTTCCACGTCGCTTGAGCTTAGGAGAAGTTCGAGGCGCCAAGCCCCGCGACCTGCCGGTGAGCCGGTCGTCGATCACCAGGATGCCGTTTACCCGCATAGGTCACCAACAGGTTTTCCCAAGCGCTTTGTCGTTCTTTCGATATCGACGAGATTAAGGGACAGCCTGCTGCATTTCGTTGGAGGTCTGACTCGAACTCTTGAGCTGTTGCACGGCGACACCGGCCGGTACCAAGAATCAGGCAAATCTCCTATGCATCAGCGCGGACCGACGGCATCCAGCCACAACTTCATCGCGCTGATTGAGCGCCTGGTGTTCAAACTCCACAATTCCCGCTTTCGGACGTGACTTCGATTCCCGCTTGGAACGAACCTTCGTAGTTGAGCGCAGCGTATCCCCGTGAAAGACTGGCTTGGGGAAGGTGACATCGGCCATGCCTAGGTTAGCAACCGTTGTGCCTAGCGTGGTATCATGCACGGTCATACCGATCATGATTCCTAGTGTATAGAGGCTGTTGAAAACCCGTTCCCCAAATTCTGTTGAGGCTGCGAAATGAGCGTCAATGTGCAGCGGCTGCGGGTTCAGCGTCAAAAGGCAGAACAAGGTATTGTCCATCTCGGTGACCGTCCGACTGAGGGCGTGCCGGAATTCCCGACCGACCTCGAAATCCTCATAATATAGTCCGGCCATGAACTTTCCTTCTTCTGCGGCGCTGCCGTTTTGCGAAGAAAACGGGAATCGCACCACTCATTTGGAGATGATCCAGCGTTTTCAGCGAATCTGCTACCTCGTACTTCGCAATGTGATCCGCATCGGTAGCGAGTCCGCGCAGCATGTAGGTAGAAGCAGGCCGATAGCAATTCACTCGGAAAAATGAAGAGCCACCGAATCTCATGGCTTTGACTTCGATGGCGACATAAGCTCGGTCGAGCTCCAGAATGCCGCAGCGCTTCATCTGCCGTTTTCTATTTATCTACCGTCCGCGAGCGGCACATTAACTAGGCGCGCAGATGAGCGCACCTACCAGACGTCAGAGTGCTCGGTAAGTCGACTCAGTAACTTTGAGGGCAATCAAGTCCGACGCTCACATCTGGTCAGTCCGACATCTGTCATCATGGAAAACCGTCGCCCATTGCACGTGGACGGAAGGTGTCGAAGAGCAGGCCTGAGGCTGCTTTGCACTCCCTTTGGTTTACGACGTCGCGGAACCAGTCTTCGTCCATCGCTGAGCGGCCCGGCGAAGAGGTGATCGTGATGACGCGATGTACATTATTAGCGTACATTATCATACGGCCCGACCGGAGGGCATTGCATTCGGTAGTCCCGCAGAGCAGCAGTCGGCATAAACAGCCGAACGTAATGATGCCGATCCCTAAGGGAGGTTAGCGGACGTATGGCTTCTGTTACCCTATCCCGCAAGGTCGGCGCAACGAGTCGCTGTCTCGGGAATGAATCCGTTTGTTCGCGGGCGCGGGCAGTATGTCGCAACGCTACCGGAACGGTTACTGTGAAGCGCTGAAATGGCAGCTCCGATCCGGCTAGGTTTTTGGCCAAGAACAGCTGCGCTCGCGCTCTTGCGGCGTGAAAACTTGAGGCGAAGTGGGGAGATTCCCTGAAGATGCCGATTCCAGTATTGTCTCTACCAGACGAGCGGGAGGCGCTCGACGCGCAACGGACGTTTGGCTCGCAAAGGTGGTCGCCGGGCGCGGGCCCGGAGAGTTCGTCATTGCCGATACGGAGAACTCTGTGCGCTGCCAGCATAGATAGCTCTGGGCGAAGTCAGCCGGCTCCGGTATGGCAAGATAGATCTGCGGCCCGATGCGGCCCGGCGTGACGAGCGTGGAGCGATGTTAGGGCTAACGGCGAATCGCCTCTTATAACAATTCTTGATCGCTGGGCTGACAAGATGCCAAAAACAGCTGTTCAGCGTCTGATCCATATGAACTTAGCATGGGAAGTATCCATACATACCAACTCACCCCGGTGGGAACATGCTTTAAAACCTCTTTTGCAATGTGTTCTCGTGCCAAATCGAGAATGGCGCGTCTGCTAGGATAGTCGTGCACCCACACGCGGATATTGATGTCTTTGCAATTCAAGTCGAGAACACTCATGCGCTCGAACTCCAGCATGATGTGCTCCGGCGCACACTTAATGTTCTCAGAGCGGGTGAGCGCTTTGGCTGCAACGGCCGGAAGATTACCTCTTAATGCGCTAGTGGCCGTACTGGGAATTGTTTTTGGGTTGTATCTGATTTGAATAAGAGGCATGCCGGATCGCTCCTGTTCCAATCGAAAGGTGGTGCTGCTGATTCAATTCCTGTCGTGCCTCCGGTTGCGTGCGCAAACGCTCAAGTGCCAGCGCGCAATCAATGAACTGGGCGGCGGGACGAGGCTTATAATCGGCGGACGACTTCGAGCACTTTAGTGATCCCGTCCCGGCGGTACCAGACAACGCCTCGAAGCTTGGTGAGCTTTTATATGCGCGTCTGCATGCTTACGGGTAATTTCATGAAACCATCGGGGGGCAATCATGATCTCACCTGAGAGGGTATGGCTTTCCCGTCGTCTTGACTATTTGTTTCAAGGTGCTGTCGCAAAGCTGCTCTATGTCACGCAGCTCATGCTGCGCTGTGATGCGTAGCCGAATCCCCGCCGACCCGCGCCCAACGGCTGGGCAGAGCTTCACCAAGGTATAGAAGCCGCAATCGAGAAGCTCTCTTGCGATTGCGACCGCATTGGCTTCCGATCCAATGGTGATCGTTCTAGTCGGAAGCGAATTACCTTGCTCGGCGGTTGCGATACGACGGTCAAAGAGATCAATTCGTTGCGCCAATCGCCGCTGCCGCTGGCCAAGTTCTGCCGAGCAGTGAATTTTGCACGATCCAAGCGCCGCACCAACTGCGGCCAAATTGGGGGCCATCGAAAGCGCGTAGGGAATCGAGTTTCGTCGAAACAGCGCCTCGTGATCCGCCGCACCAAGCATCAACACGCCGCCCGATGCGCCGAAGCCCTTGGCGAGCGAGGCTGCTATGATGGTTCGGTCGCCGAGCGCTTGCGGAAACTGAGATCGAGCAAATCCTTCGCCTTGATGTCCGAAGATTGATATGCCGTGAGCGTCGTCGATATAGAGAAAGAGTCCGTAACGCTCCTGGAGCTGGCGCAGCTTCATAATTGGCGAACAGCCTCCCACAGAATAAACACCATCGCACACATAAGCGACTACCGGATATTCGCGGCACATGCGTTCTAGAGCGTCTATATCGTTATGCGCGATCGTTGCCATCCGCGTTCCCTCAGCCACTACCGGTTTTTGGTAAGCGAGCGAGATGTGTGCATATTGATCGAACACCACGACGGGTTTCTTGCCGCCTGTCAGTTGACCCGAAGCAAGAACGAGCATCGCACTCAGATTGGCGAGCATGCCACTGGAAAAGACACGAATTCGCGCGCGGAAAATCTCGGCGAGGAGTTCTTCAAGCTCCTCCAGAAGATCGAAGTTCAGTCGCGTTCGGCCCCGCGGCCAATGTAGCGAACGATGCGCCTCGATCGCTTCGATCGCACCGGCGACGATCGCCGGATGATTGTCGAGGCCCAGGTATGAGCTTCGCACAAAATCGATTACGTCCGAACGGCTGTCAGGCGGACCCTTGCCCCATGCGCGTCTGGTCGTGGAATGTCCATGGACGGTCATAAGACCAGGCTCTTGCCTACACCGGTATGACCTATCTTGGATCTCGCCGACGCTGTTCGGATACTGTTCACTCAGACGGCCAGCATCAGTGATCTGCTGTGGCATTCCATTTTCCATTCTGATTGCGAGAGACTTCGGGCCACCACTCAGTTATGTTCAACCATTGGAGTTTGCTAACATTAGGCCGAATTTGAGGTTCTTTACAAATCTGACGGTTGCTCAATCGGGCGCCAGTCCAAACGAACTAAATCACCGGCACTCTCGCTTTGACAGCTACCAAATTGGACAGGCCAAAGTCGTGTGCACACTTATCGCACTAGGGTGTGGCTGCAGTGTGGGCCTGTCCGGACGTAGCACGCCTTTGATCGCCGGTTTCCTCTCGATAATCTTCATACACTGCCCTTGAACCGAAGGCTTCGGCTTAAGCGGAAGCTTGCAAATGCCACGGTTGCAGCTGACTCCGGACTCGGCCGCGCAACCACGCGTTCCGTCTGAGGAACCTTTACGTGCGCAGAAATGCTGGGAGAGCACGAATGTCGGACAAGGTCGCTTACGAAGGCTTTATCTTCCGCGCGGCGTACCGCTGCGAAGTAGTCCTGTTCTCGCTCTGTCGCCGAAAGCGAGGCAATCGATCCTCGCTCGCCAGGTCACGACCCCGCGCCAACCAGACAGTAGTTTCTTGGGATGTCGGCTGGCGTGTCAACCCGGACAACCATCAACGTCGTCTCCTTATCCAGCGTTTCGAGCTGCTAGCAAGCGGACTTGCTCTCCAGAGCCGATGCAAGCGTCTAAACGCCCGAGATTATTGCAGAAGTCACTCCTAGAGTCGTTCGGGGCGTTCTGTGCCGCCGACCGTCTTGGCCGGCCCGTGCTTTATGTACTGCGGACCGCTTTCGGTTGAGTCTGATGGCGACCCTGCAAATCAACAGTTGAATGGATGATACGCTCGCAAGGCGTGATTCTATAAGGGCGAGTCAAATGACGGGCAGATTGAAAAGATGAGCGCTAACTTTCGGTGGGTGCTCCCCCAAAGAATCTTGCTATCATGCGCCTTTCGTCCGCGTTTGGGATGCGACAAAGGAGGTCATCGCACACGGATCGGCTCTCCCTGAGGGATGCCGCCGTCTTTTGGTCGGAGCGGCGGATCTTCTCTGATCGTAAACCGTAGCTCGGCCGCGCGTACGCGATACTGATCACCAGAACGGCCACATCATTCGAGAAGACCGCGGCGAAACGATTCAGTAATCGCTCAAGAACCTTGCAGTGGTTCGATGCCAAGCACAAAGCCCTTCTCAGGAATCAAGGGCAACATTCTTCACCAAAGTAGGTAGTGCCTCGATCCATCACTAATGGTGTACGATCATTTGGTAGTTTGCCGCACAGGCCGTGACGCAGCTCACGACCAGTTCGGCGGCAAGGAGTCGGAGGAGTACATGCCGCCTGATTTCTGCCACGAGATGTGGCGAGCGCTGACCCGCAAAGGTTCCGTCGAATTAGACTTGCTGAGTACTGTCGATAGCGCGCTCCAATCGATGGCCGGACCACAAGTTCATCGGATTCGGAGAGAGGCGGCGTCGGATGAACGGATGATCTGTGTTGGATTGTCTCAGCCCGTGCCAATCGCAATTGGGCGGGACCCGATATCTCCCATCACGAGATAGATCGCGGAGCATCACAATGGATCGCTCGATGGAAGTTTTATCGCATCTGCGGGTGGTCGAAATCGGGAGCTCGGCGGCAACTAGCTACTGCGCGCGCCTGTTTGCCGATTTCGGTGCCGATGTTCGGAAAATCGAACCGCCAGAAGGTGATGGCCTTCGACGGAGTCCCCCATTTACGTCCGCCGGTCAGAGCGCGTGGTTTGCATTTCTGAACTTCAACAAGTCCAGCATCATCATCGATCCCGGCGCTCCACAGGCGAGCACACGACTGACAGCATTAATCGAGGATTGCGACATTCTGATTGATGGCCGCGACGTCGATGCCGCAGATTGCCCTGACGTCGATTTGGCCTCGGTCCGTCAGCTCTATCCCAAGTTGATTTACCTCGAAACGAGCTGGTTTGGTCGACACGGGCCCTATGCAGGATTGACCGCAACCGACTCAACCGTTCGGGCACTCGCCGGCCTTATCAAGCTGGTTGGCCCGGTCGAGGGGCCGCCGGTGCACGCACCGGATTTCCAAACGGGCATCCTCGCTGGCCTGTGGGGCTTCATTGCCGCGGCTTCCTCGGTGCTTGCGCAAACGCAGGCCGGAGGAGGGCGGTCGTGGTCGCTCAGCATTTTCGAATCGAGCCTCGCTCTCAGCGAGTATCTCATGTCAGAGGCGTTTGCATGCGGCGACGTAATGCGCAGGATTGGCACTAATCGCTTTTGGCCAGGCTCACCGGTTGGCATTTATGAAGCCCGAAAGGGTTGGCTCGGCGTCACAGTGGTAACGCCGGGCCAATGGCGGGCATTCTGCGACATGCTCGATCTACCTGAATTGCGTGATGAACCAGTTTGGATACCGAGCGAAGATTGTCTGAAACGACTGGACCAGGTCGAACGAAGGTTTATACCGAAGTTGAAAGCGCGGACGGCACACGAGTGGTTCGCAGAGGGACGAAAACGCAGGATCCCGATCGTGCCAGTGTCCCAAATATCCGATCTGCTCCAGGAAAGGGAGAAGAAGGTGCCCGGCGCGATTGTGCCTGTTCTGCTTGGCGAAGAAGAGGGCCTGACAGTAGGCTCGGTGCAGCGGTTGACGTTGACGCCGCCGCGTCGGGGAGGAAAAGTTCCTGCCCTCGGCGAGCAGCAGAGCGTCAAGAATACGCGAAGAAAACTCACTGGCACTGCGTCTGCGTCATCCAGCTGCGTTGATGCCACCCGGCGGCCATTGCAGGGAATCCGGGTCATCGACTTCTCAATGGGTTGGGCAGGTCCATTGTGTACCCGCACACTGGCTGATCTTGGAGCGGACGTGATCAAGATCGAGGCAATCCAGTATCCTGACTGGTGGCGCGGTGTCGACCGAACGCCCGCCTATATCGATGCGCAGATGTACGAAAAGAGGGCGCGCTTCTGCTTCATGAACCGCAACAAGCGCGGCATCACACTCGATCTGTCGCGGCCGCAGGGCTGCACTCTTGCCAAACGGCTTGTAGCGGGAGCCGATATTGTCGTCGACAATTACTCGGTCGATGTGCTGCCGAAGCTTGGGCTTGGCTACGAGGTGCTCAGAACGGTTAACACTCGGCTCATTATGATGTCGATGTCAGCCTTTGGTACGGATAGCGCCTATCGCGATTGCCGTGCCTACGGCTCGACTCTTGAGCAGGGCTCGGGGTTGCCGAGCGTGATCGGAAGTTCCGGCGATCCACCCGTGATGAGCCACATTGCGTTCGGGGATGCTGTCGGCGGATTGAACGGCTGCGCTGCTGTTCTGGTGGCGCTTATTCACGCCCGCACCACCGGGCAAGGTCAGTTCATTGACTTAGCGCAGATCGAATGCATGATGCCGTTCGCGGCGCCATGGATCACTATCCACTCGACCGGCGGTATGCCGCCGCCAAGGTATGGCAGTCGACATCCGCAGTTTGTGCCGCATGGCTGCTTCCGGTGCGCGGGTGAAGACAACTGGATCGTGGTAACCGCGACGGACGAGGACATGTGGCAAAGGCTTGCCATGCTCCTTGGCCGGCCAGACTGGGCCGCGGACCCGTCTCTCAGATCTGAAGAAGCTCGCCGCGGCATCGAAGATGTCATCGAGAGAACGATCGAGGCGTGGACGCTCACTCGGGACGCCGATCAGGCCATGTCTGATTTACAAGCTGTAGGGATTGCAGCTGGCGTAGCCCGTCTCCCAATTGATCTGCTTAATGATCGGCACCTGCGATCGCGCGCGTTTCTGCAGGAAATCGAACGCGCTTTCATAGGGCGCCACCCGCAGCCATCATTGCCGATTCGCGAAGGTTCAGAGCCCTATCCAATCCGCACTGCGGCGCCAACGCTTGGGCAGCATAATCGAGAGATACTATCTGGACTTCTCGACCTATCTGATGCCGAGATAGCGCAATTGTCGAGAGAGGGCATCATTGGTACAACGATGCTTTCCGACGGGGAGCTCGTAACAACGAAGAAAGCCTCATCAGGTTGAAAATCGATGCTACGGTTTAGATTGGTGCCCTCGATGCGGGCGCGGACCACGGTGAGAATATCAACCTGGTGCCCCTAAGGGTGGAGCTGCCGATTTCCGCTCGCGGAGCGCCTTTTCGTTCATAAGCGACCAACCATTCCAGGTGTCTAAGGTGATCAGAATGCTTTCAATGCTCTCTGTTCTCCGATCGTCGTTGCTGGGGCCAGACATAAAGTGGAACGCCAAGCGTCACATTGGTCTGGTGACCCTTGCGGAATCTCGCAGAAACCTGGCGCTCCATTGACGATGATGGAATCGGTCGCCGCAGCGCACGTCTGCGTGAATCTTCAAGCAGCCTGGCCGAAGCGGATTGCTCTCGTGGTCCGGACGGCTTCAGACCTTCTCTGAAGGCGTACACACCAGGCACATTAGATCAACTGCGCGCTAACCGCTCATGTATGAAGCGTTGACCAAAATCTACAAGCTTTAGCAGGTTCGTTCTTTTCGATTCTGGGATATGCGAGAGGAGCCATTTCTTGGAACGGTCGCGCTACAACATAGGTCCTCGCCGAAGCTGGCGCACGTTCTGGTCGCCATGTTTACAGCGCGCGCAATCTGAGGGCGGCGAGTTGATTCATTCAGCCACTCAATTCCGGGGTAGATGACCATGGAGGTTGTATCTGGCGAGGGAAGCGACATTGGAGCTTTGGAAGCACTCGAATCAAATGTCCGCTCATACTCACGCATATTCCCGGCTGTTTTCAGTCAAGCTCGCGGTTCAATTATGTCGACGGACGGTGGTCGACAGATCATCGACTTCTTCTCCGGTGCGGGAGCGTTGAACTACGGCCACAATAATCACGAGATTAGAGGTGCTATCGTCGAGTATCTAGCTTCGGATGCCGTAGTCCATGGACTTGACATGGCAACGCCGGCGAAGCTCGAATTCTTGAAGACCTTCAGCTCTATCGTACTTGGGCAACGAGATTTGCAATACCGGATGCAATTCACAGGGCCGACTGGTGCTAATGCTATTGAGGCAGCTTTAAAGCTTTCCCGCAAGGTCACGGGACGCAAGAATGTCATTTCATTCACGCGTGGATATCACGGCATGAGTCTAGGGGCGATTGCCGCGAGCGCTAATCATTTCTATCGCTCTGGCAGCGGCGTTTCATTATCTGGCGCGACTTTCATGCCCTATGATGGTTATCTCGGACCGGAGGTCGATTCGGCTGACTATCTGCGGACCGTGCTGCTTGATAAGAGTAGTGGTATAGATTGCCCAGCAGCCATTCTCGTTGAAACTGTGCAGGGAGAAGGGGGAATAAATGTAGCTAGCAAGGAATGGTTGCGATCAATTCAGGCTGTAGCCAAGGATACGGGAGCCCTCTTCATAGTTGACGATATTCAGATGGGATGTGGTCGTACGGGAGAATTCTTTAGCTTCGAATTCGCAGCATTGTCGCCAGATATTGTCGTAATGTCGAAATCGCTGAGCGGATATGGTCTGCCATTATCAATGGTCTTGATCAAAGAGGGGCTGGACGCATGGCGGCCTGGAGAACACAATGGTACGTTTCGAGGCAATAACCTTGCTCTTGTATCTGCAACCGCAGCTATAAACATTTATTGGCGTAACGAGACGTTTTCGCTGCGGGTTCAGCGTATGGGCCAACTTATGCGGAGTCGGCTCGAGGCCATTGCATGCGAGCATGGACGCGGTTGTTCTGTTCGGGGACGCGGCATGGCGCTGGGGTTCGATTGCCAAAGCGCTGAAAAGGCGGAGGCGACAGCACGCAATGCCTTCGACAAGGGATTGATGATCGAGCGATGCGGGCCGGATGATCAAGTCGTAAAGTTCATGCCTGCACTCACGATCGACCATGAGGTACTCGAGCAAGGGCTCGAAATATTTGAGGAGTCGTTGGCCGAAACAGTGAGATAGGCTGTCGTTTAAGATCTGATTCAAGCTCTGAATTCGAGTAAGCATAGGGGCTCCCTCGGAGGATATCGGATGATCAGCCGGTCTAGCACTACTTTGGCAGATCGTTGATTTTGCCGTGCTTTATAGGATTCCCGAATCAATTTTTCAATGATTCATGGGTGGTCGGCTCTTGGAGGGCTGACCATGGCGGGATGGGAAGACGAACTCGAACGCTGGCTGATGCCGTTCTTGGACCGGCTGGGTCATAAGACTCGGCAGCGGATGTGTCCTCTGTACGTTGCGGGATTGATCGGTCCTGGCGATCGCAAGAGCGTTCAGCCTATGGCAGAGCGCCTTGCCACGGGCAACTACGACCAGCTGCACCATTTCATTGCGGACGGTGTCTGGGACGCGACGCCGCTGGAGACAGAGCTGCTCAATCAGGCGGACCGACTTGTCGGCGGCAGGGATGCGGTGCTGGTTATTGATGACACCTCGCTGCCGAAGAAGGGTGAACGCTCGGTTGGTGTTGCGGCTCAATACGCGTCGGCTCTCGGCAAAACGGCAAATTGCCAAACGCTGGTGTCTTTGACGCTTGCGCGCGGCGAAGTGCCGGTGATGGTCGCGTTACGTCTCTTTCTGCCTGACAGTTGGACAAGCGACGTGTCTCGTTTGAAGCGCGCTCGCGTGCCAGTCGAACACCGAACGCCACGGTCCAAGCCGGAAATTGCCTTGGCCGAGATTGACCGCGCGACGGCAGCCAACGTGCGCTTTGGATGTGTGCTGGCGGATGCAGGATACGGACTTAGCGCACCATTTCGACAAGGGCTAACAGAGCGCGGGCTGGCCTGGGCTGTCGGCATCCCTCGGCACCTGAAGGTGTATCCGGTCGATGTGAAGCTCGTTTGGCCGATTACCAAGGTCCGCGGGAAACCACGAAAGCACCACGTGCCCGATGTCTTATCGATTGCGGCAGAACAAATGCTGGCCAGCGCCAAATGGAAAGCCGTGAGCTGGCGCAGCGGGACGAAAGGTCGGCTGAAAGCCCGATTTGCTGCTCTCCGTGTCCGCACCGCCGACGGCCCTCCTCAGCGGATTTGGGATAAGGGTCAGCAGCATCTCCCGGGCGACGAAGCTTGGCTCATTGGCGAGCAACGTGCCTCAGGGGAGAAGAAATACTATCTTGCCAATCTCCCTGCGGCGACGGATCTGCGCACACTAGCTGCCACCATCAAGGCAAGATGGATTTGTGAGCAGGCGCATCAGCAGTTGAAGGAGGAGCTCGGACTTGATCACTTCGAGGGGCGATCATGGCAGGGTCTTCATCGCCACGCCCTGATGACAATGATTGCCTACGCCTTCCTGCAGCATCGTCGCCTCGCACACGCGGGGCGGAAAAAAAAGAATCAACGGACCTCCGCCTCAGCCAACCATGCCCGCCGTACGTCACGCCATCGTCGATCTCATCCTTCGGCCGCCGTCTCA
>NZ_LUUB01000015.1 GCF_001641635.1 Bradyrhizobium centrolobii | reverse complement strand
CAGCTCCCCATTACCGGCTTTGCCCATAAGGCAGGAGTTGTAGGCGATGCGTGTGGCGCCGCAGTCATCGCACTGCTCGACGTGGCCGCCGAGCACCGCCGTCCGGCATGCCGTGATCGCGCCCATGACGCGCCGCTCGACGCGGCCCAGATGCTCGGCACGGGCTTGCCGAAACGCGTCGCCGTGGCGGCGGAAGATATCCGCCACTTCCAGAACCGGAGCCATCAGGACCGCTCAGCCGGGCGGCACGACCTCCAGGCGGAGCCGGTCAAGCGGACTTGGCGTATTGCTGATGGTCTTGGTGGCGACCTGGGTATAGCGCGCCGTGCTGGCCAGGCTGGCATGGCCGAGCAGCACCTGGATGATGCGCACGTCGGCCCCGTTCTCCAGGAGATGGGTCGCGAATGTGTGCCGCAACGTGTGCACTGTCACCGACTTGCTCAGGCCGGCCGCCGCACAGGCTGAACGGCAGGCGGCGTGCAGCACGTTGGGGACGAGCGGACGCTCGTCGTCGCGGCCAGGAAACAACCATCGCTTTGGCCGAGTGAGCCGCCAATATGTCCGCAGAATCCTCAAAAGTTGCGGCGAGAGCATAACGTAACGGTCCTTGCCGCCCTTGCCGTGCTCGACCCGGATCAACATCCGTTGGCTGTCGATGTCGACAACCTTCAAGAGGACCACTTCCGATACGCGCAGTCCGGCGGCATAGACCGTGGTCAGCGCGGTACGGCTCTTCAGGCTCGGGATCGCCTCCAGAAAGCTCACCACCTCGTCGGCGCTCAGCACGACCGGCAACTTGCGCGGTTGGCGCGCATAGGCGATGCGTTCCGGAACGGTGTCATGACCAAGCGTCACACCGTAGAAGAACCGCAGCGCGCAGACGATTTGGTTCAGCGCCGGCCAGGACATCCCCGTCGCCACCAGATGAACCTGGAAGGCACGGATATCCTCCAGGTCAAGGCGGTCGGGAGAGCGACCGAAATACCGGCTCAACTTCGCTACGGCGTTGAGGTAGGATTGCTGCGTCGCCGGTGACAGATTGCGGACCGTCATGTCCTCGATCATGCGGCGGCGAAGTGGGCTGATCTCAGCCATCGGAAAACCTCCTGTCTGAAGGGTTGGGCTTCGAAAACCCACAATCCTCTCAGACAGGAGGCAATCCTTGCTATGCCTCCCTACATGCCGCGACAGCGGCTTCGTTCAATCTTGACAGGCTCATTAATCCGATGAAACTGCCAAAGTAGTGCTAATGCGCTTGGCCTTCTGAAGCTCGGAAAGCGAGACCGCGAATGCAATCAACAATGTGAGGGACAGAAGCCAGGGTAGGACACGATACATTCAACCAGACCTACTGTCTCCGGATCACAAGTTTGCTCCTCCTTGCCGTTGGTGTTCCTGCACAGCTCGGTGTTCGCTGGAGCATTCAGAAAAGCAGGAATCCGGAATCAGATGACCAGTTGAGCAAAGATAGTTTGCGTTCAGACGATGCGAAATCATCAGCCGTTGCAGCCAACGATCTCGACCGTCGTAATTTGGTCGAAACGCACTTCGGCCATGGACGATGTGAGAGTTGTCCATAATTAATAAATCCCCGGCGTTCAAATGCAGCCCTGTCGTATTCGCGCCGATGGCAGTCCGCAGGTTATCGAGCACCTCTTTGGCCTCGTCGTTAAGAGCCGAAAGGTCATCGACATACTGATAAATGGCGCTATTCTGGTGCTCCTGCACAATCGCATGCGGCGCCGTATAGCCAATGCCATCCATCACGAGACGCGGACTATCAGTCCGAAATGCGTATAGAGGCGTCCGAAGCAGCCGTTGCGCATCGGACGGGAACTGTTCGATGACTCGACGGAGATCGCAAAAATGCGTTATGGCGGCATGGGCCGGATCGCCTCGCAAGCATAGTAGAGCGACGTAGTCAGGAGAAACGTCGCGAAACGCCTTTTCCGTGTGCATTTGGAGCAGCACATTGTTCGTCCCCACTTGCGAGGTGGCGTGTTGCCGAATTGGATATTTGTTGTGAAGTAGAAGCCCTCCCTCCCACTCACGATAGCTGTACGGGTTTCCGAACGCGGAGGCGATTGAGAAGAGGAGGCCTTCATTGCCGACGCGTCCCAAGCCGGCCTCCCTGACCGGCTTGGTGGGGGTCGGCGGAAGATCGGCGCAGATCGGTAGACCGGTAACCAAGAGTACGCCGGAATATAGCGTGCTCGAGAATTCATTCAGCGCATTTTGGAATCCAAGGGGGAGCTGGGAAAAACCTCTTCTGCCCTGATCAGCGGCAGCTATCGGGTCATTGTAGGGATCGGGAAAGCTCAAGGACCATTTAACAAAGCCGCCCAGGTCGAGCTGCGTAGCATCTAGGCGGCGGAGCAACTTATGCGTCATTTCAGCCTCCTCGAGGCTAGTTCATGAAGTCCGGATCGGTTCGCTCCAGCAGACGTCTGAAGGCGGCCCATTCGACATCCGGCGTTTCTCCCGCTTCGATGCCGTCGTAGAAGCTTGCGTACTGTTGCGCAGCCCGGCGGGCAGTAGCCTCGGGGATCACCGTGAAATCCCCACCTGCAGCTTGAATTGCCAATTGCGCCTGACAAGATCGCTCAAGGTTGCGCATCAGCTTGAAGGATTCGGCAACGGAGCGTCCGCAGGTCAGCAAGCCGTGATTTCGCAGAATCATGACGGATTTGTCGCGGAGATCGGCAACAAGTCTGGCGCGCTCACCAATATCGAGCGCGATTTTTCCATAATCGTGATAAGCGAGGCTGTCTATGAACTGGAGCGACCATTGAGTGAGTGGCCGCAGACCAGCTTTCAGTGACGAAACCGCAACCCCGGCAATTGTGTGGGTGTGCAGCACGCACATTGCGTCTTTTCGTGCGGAATGAATCGCGGCGTGAATGTTGAAGCCGGCCGGATTGATACCAAGTCCGAGGGGATCGTCGACGACCGTGCCGTCGATGTTGATCGTGACAAGGTTCGAGGCAGTCACTTCGTCAAAGCGCATCCCGAACGGATTGATTAGAAAGCGATCGTGATCGCCGGGAAGGCGAGCCGAGATGTGGGTATAGATGCTGTCGTCGAGGCCGAGCCGATGAATCAGCCGGTAGGCTGCGGCAAGGTCAACCCGAATCTGCCGCATTGTATCCGTGGCGATCGCCTGATTCGGATGTGCTGTCATCATCGGCCTTGTCGTGATGCGAGACACCGGTCGTCGCCAGTAGCAGCAGCCGCCGGGTTGGCGGCTGCAAGCTCGACATCCTCAATCCAGCAATTGCTGTGCCAGCAAACACATCGCGCGATGGCAGTGTAAGGCAAAGCTCCGGAGCAATCGGCGTCCTGCGCGTCGGCTTTCAGACGTAAGCGTCCGAAACCATACACAACCGGCAAAAGATCAGGTTGTCGAACGGTGGCGGCCGCTGCCGGATATCCAATCCGTCAATGATTTCCCAAGGCGAAGGGTGAACTGACGCGGTCGGCTGACTGCAGTTAGGTCTCTGACCGACGGCAGGATCATTGAAGCCGGTCGCTCACGCTATCCTGCAGGAGCAGGCTGAGGCTTAGTTATTCTTGTCTGGCAATAACTGGCGACTCCCAATTGCCGATCGCTCCATCCTTGTCGTTTAGACCGCGGCGAGTCTCACGCGCCAATGATCTCATTGATGAGACTGGCAGCTTCATAGCAGTCATCGCCAGCCATGTTGGGCAAACCAGCTCAACAGCGCTGAAAGGGCCGCAATAAGGAGACCGCTGCACAAAGAGGCCCTTCCGCCGGCCACTTGCACCGACCGCAGGTAGAGGAAGGCTCCAAGCAGCGTTCCATAGTTCTTCCTGAAATCTCCGTTGAGTTTTGAAATCACGGCAAGATCCGAATGCGTGCCGCTTCGATCAGCCATCGTGGAACTTCCCCTTCTGAGTCCGTATGCACCACATAGACCACTGTTTTGCCCGACGGCAAGCGAAAATTCATAATTTCCGAACTCAATTTCGGGAGAAGCTGTTCGAAATGCAGGCGATGAAGAGCTGTGCGCGCGGCACGATTGGGGAGGCAATGTGAAGATCTCAGGCGTCCACTCGGTTCGCGCGTGCGAGGCGGGCTCCGCAAAGGCCCACAGCTTCAGTGTTGGATATTGAAGCCATCCGCGCGGGCTCAATCACTTTGGCCGCACCGACGCCGATTTCCCCTCGGTCGAGTCGCGCGCGGCGGTGGAGCGAGCGGTCCATGATCCGAATGGCGGCACTCGTCGTGAGCCGACTGCCGGAGTAGAGGGGGCAGTACTGCGCCGCAGGATGACAACGGACTTGACACATTGGACCACGGGTCAATTCTGATCGGCTGCTGGCAGCATCCTTGAACCGCTCGGTGCAAGGCTCGCGTTTTATCAGCCACAATTATGGAAGCACTGTCCTTACCGTTGTTTTCCTCGAGTCTACGCGAGGAAGCCGAAGTCATCCTGCTGTTGAGCACCATGAACTGCTTCCGATCGAGATGATCTGGTCGGAGGAGCGTGAGGAGGGAAGGCCGCCTGTGTCGCAGAAAAGCGGGGCTTAAATCGTCATCGGCAACCTGTCCGATCAACAGAGGGAAAAATTCGTGGTGCGCGCGTCACACACGATAAGCGTAAGTCCTGTCCTTTCGTCGAGCAATATCCGGAGGATAGGTATCCCATTTGTGCAGGTAGTAGTCTTCTCTGTGGTCGCCATCTCGCAATCTATTATACGTAAGGTACATCGCGCGACGTGGACGATCGGATAAGTTGGGCTTTGAAGCATGGGGAGCGTAACTATCAAAGAAAAGCACGTCGCCAGGCGACAGCTCGACCGGTATGGGAGCTCTGTTCCCTACTGCGCTGATTGGTAGCGGGCTTCCTTCTGGCCCCAAAAGACCATCTTTGTGAAGACCGGGAAAAACTTCCAGGCACCCATTGGAAGTATCCGCGGCGTCAATAGCGATCAGCGCGGTGACAAATAGGCTGGCGTAACGGCTCCACCCGGCCTGTTGATCCTGATGGAGCTCAAATCCGCCGCCGCCAGGTAGCTTTAGGTTGATTTTTTCTTTGAAGAGACACACTGGCTCGCCTAGCAATTGAGCAGCGATATCGGCCATCAATGAGGACCGAACGCAATCGCCAAGCACATCGTCATGATCGGCGAAGTTCTCGATTCGATTGATCAACGGCGAAGCGTCTTTTCCGCTGGACTCAAAGTAGAGCCACGGGCCGTCCACTTGGGGCTCCGCAGCTTCAATGGCCAGGATATGCTCGCGAAGCTCCTGCGCGTTCTCAACGAGACCTGCGAATTTTACAAACCCATCCTTGTCGAACGACGCTCTCTTATCCTCCAAGTCCAACGAAGTGCCGCGTGGAAGATCAGCTTTCATTGTCATTGTCTCCTCCGTCTCACAAGGACGCGTTTCCAGACAAAGTCTCTTCTACCAGTGGAAATACATGGGTCTCTGCTCGTCGGAGATCGTCTTCGAAATCAATCTCGATCCATGGGAGACCTGTGACGTCCTCAGGTGCGAATTTGTGAGATGCATTCAACAGAACTGGCTTTAAAGCCTCTTCGTATTCCAAACGGTCACCCCCGGCAGAGAGAAGCTGAGAACCTATCGCGCCAAGTTCGTGGCGAGCTGCCGGTCCCAGTTTGAAGAAGCCGACTGATTCGCCATACCAGTCGCCCAAATCGGTCGGCCGTTTCTCGAAATCGACGATCGTGTTTCCTCTTACGCAGAGCTTTACCGGTTCGGCGCCGACGGCGCCGTTACGATCGACAAGTACCGCATTCTGGCTCCGGGAACTGACGAGACGTTCAATGATCGCGCCATGGTAGAGCACATCGGCATCCATCAATAGGACCGTATCCGCGTCCAAAGACCCAATGTTCGCCGCCACAAGCGAAAAGAGACTTCCCTTCTCCTGCCACAAAACGGGGATTACGCGAACTGCGATGGCTCCGCACTCACCTACTAGGGCCTGGAAAATTGCGGTCGCCTCGTAACCGACCACAATGTCAATCCGCGTGACTCCGATTCTCCTGAGCGATTCAATGTGACGAGACAACAAGCTTTTCGATCCAAACCGCAGCAGCGCCTTGGGTACTCCCTTCATACCCAGTCGGTTGCCGGCACCAGCGGCGAGGATGACTGCGTGAGCGCTTGTACTCATCTCCGGCCGCGTGCACCTCTCAGGATTTGGTGCTTTGAGGGACTTATCTACGAGCTGTCGGCGGTAGACTACCATGACCTGAGGCTTGCAATCTCCTGCAAGAATTGGTGGGTCCATCACCGGTCACGGTAGGAAGACGGAATCGGACGACGGTCCGGCTCGCTAGGGCGAAGCAGACGCTTGGCCGCGCTAGCTGCGGCCTCTCTTGAGGCTCACAATCTCGCGACAAGCGTCAATCAGCGCCTCAAAATCGCTTGGTACAACGGCCCCTATGCAGCCAATACGGAAGCTATCTCTCATCGTCAGCTTCCCTGGGTATATTGAAAAACCTCGAGTGTGAAGCGCGACAAAAAGATCGTCAGATCGAAGATCTACGTCGTCCAACGGCAAGAACGTGGCGATGATCGGTGCCTGAACTGCTGCATCAAGAAACATCCGGAAGCCGAGCTGCTCCATCCCAGATCGGAGGGTAGAGAAATTTCGCTGATACCTCTTAAGACGCTCTGCGGGTCCCCCTTCTTCTTCCAGCAGACGCAAAGCCTCGACCAGCGCCGCAACGACTTGCACGGGTGGCGTGAATCGCCATTGGCCATTGTTCTCGAATCCGCGCCATTGATCATATAGATCAAGAGACAGAGAAGGGATGTTGTCCCGTTTGGCCGCAGCGATCGCGCTCTTGTCTACAATGGAAAAGCCGATACCCGGTACGCCCTCGAGACACTTATTGCTGGAAGCAACGACGGCGGTAATTGGAAACTTCGACAGGTCGATCGGGAGTGCGCCGAAACTGCTCATGGCGTCCAATATCAAGCCGCGTCCGTGACCGAGTACGATGGAAGCGATTTGCTCAAACGGATTGAGTATTCCCGATGTTGTTTCGCAATGCACGAGCGCGACGTGGCTAATTGTCGGGTCCAGTGCAACTGCTTTGTCAACCTGCTGCAGGTCGATGGGCAGGTGTTCTGGCCAATGCAAGGCCAGAAATCGTCGGTTCAGGCGTCGCGCAATGTCGATCATGCGCTCCCCATAGGCGCCGTTCGACAGTATCAGTAGCTTATCATCGGGCTTGATCAGAGAGGCGAGTGTGGCTTCGACCGCGAAAGTGCCGCTGCCTTGGAGCGGTATTGCAACATGGGTCGGCGCGCCATTTACGACCGTCAGGAGCCGTTCGCGTAGCTGTCTTGTCATGTCGACAAAGGCAGGATCGCGAGATCCCCAGTCCTTCAGCATGACCGAGCGAGTTCGCGAGTGCGTGGTCAATGGTCCCGGCGTCAAGAGAAGTGGTGTTCTGGTCGGATCGGCGGTCATATGAATTCGGGCCTGCGGCTCTCAAGCAAATTCGAACATGCGCGAGTGAGGTGCCAGGACATCCAGGTCTCAATCCAACCGGATTTGATCCGGCCACCCAGAACTTTGCATGCTACGTGCCAAGAGGAGCGTCGTAGAAGGGTTACGGAGCTGTCGCACATAGCTCCACGTGAATAGCCGACAAGTTGGCGCCACGAAGCAGCGGCGCGGCCATCGTGGAACGGCGACCTGCGTCAAGCTGCTTATCGATCCCACGGCAGCACGCTTCGAAGACGCCACACTGGCGCCATCTGCGAGGCGTAGTCTCTCTTCTTGACGCGGTTAGGTGTTCTACCGGTCGGCGGCAGACGTTTGAAAAGCGACAACGGTTGTAGCGATGCGTACACATCTCGACGACGCCACAAGATCCATGGACGAAATCGCTAGCGATTTGCGCTCACTGTCCGATGAGCTCGACCATCGTCATCGTCAACAGCGCAAAGTGCAGTTTCTGTTGGATATTCGCGGTTATCTCGCGATGAACAGATTGGTGGGAGACTACGTCGAGTTTGGACTGTTTCGTGGCGAGATGATGTTTAGTGCCCACCACATCCTGGATCGCTTGGGCGTAATCACGCGGTATGTCGGCTTCGAAAGCTTCGCGGGGGAGCCGGAGATGACGAAACAAGAGCGGTCAATGTTACCCTTTCTGAAGCCGGGTGATTATTGTGCGGACGAACAAGCCACTCGTGAGTTTCTTGAAAAGAACATCGGGCCCGAGCGGTTGCGCATAGTGAAGGGTGACTTTCGCAACGAATCAACAAGAGGAGAAGAGCCGAGCCAACCCGTGGCCGTCGGTGTGATCGACTGCAATCTTCCGTCATCAATTGAAGCTGCATGCAGCGCGTTGCTGCCCCGGATCGTACCAGGCGGAGTATTATTCTTAGATGATTACTTCCTGAACATCGGCAAACGGGGCCTCTGGCACACGCAAGCGCTTACGGATGTCGCAAGGCGGTCTGACCGGCGGCTGGTCTATTTTCAGACCTACCCACCCTGCGCGCGAGCCTACATTGCCTTCGATGCACCCGAGCGAAATCGTCCGTGCTGAGCAAGGAGGGTTTGCCGTCGTGCGCGGCGCTAGATCCGCCGCTCTAGGCACAATGGGCCGACCTGGTCATGTCGTCGATGTCATCGATGTTACCACGGGCGCCAGGCAACCGGATGAAGCAGAGGGAGCCATCGCGGTGTTATCACCCGATCCGGTGATGTTTCTCGGCTACTGGAATAATCCTGAAGCGACGCGCGAAAAGTTCGTAGAAGGTCCTGATGGCAAATGGCTCCTAACAGGAGATCAAGGAATACGCAATGTCAATGGCCGGCCCCGCTTTCAAGGACGCAGCGAAGACGTGATTGGGTCTGCCGGCTACGGAATTGGTCCGGCAGAGATTGAAGATTGCTTACTCGACTCACGAGGCGGGCCGTATTGCTGGAGTCGTGGCTAAGCTTGATCCGCTTCGCGAGCGCCACGGAGCCCATCCAACCGACCCGTGCCAGGGTCTCGATCAGCGTGGTTCGCTTGACGCCGAAGTTGCGACATACCGCCGCTTTGGAAATGCCGCCGTCCAGCGCGGCGATGATGGCGTCCAGCTTCTCGCCGGTAATCGCCTGCGGCCGGCCGCGGATCCGGCCGCGTTTGCGTGCGGCGGCCAGGCCGGCGACGACACGCTCCTGGATCAAAGCGCGCTCATACTGCGCGAGCGCGCCGAACACCTGGAACAGGAATTCGCCCGAGGGTGTCGTAGTGTCCAGGTTCTCGGTCAGCGAGCGGAACGCCACCCGATTGTCCTTGAGCGAGATCACGATGGCGAGCAGACAACGAGCGGCCGAGCCGGGCGAGTTTCCACACGACCAGCACGTCGCCGGGCCGGACGAATTCGAGCGCTCGCGCCAAGCCGGTGCGGTCATCCTTCGCGCCCGAGGCGTGATCCTCGAACAGGTGAAGCGGATCACGCCGGCGGCGAGCAGCGCATCGCGCTGCAAGTCCGTGCTCTGGCGGTCGGAGTCCGGCGACACGCGCATGCAGCCAACCAACATAGGCGGATACCCATCGGAAATAGGTTTCCGCGTGGCGACAGAGTTTTCCGCAAATTTTTTGCGTCACCAGGCGTTTAGCTTAGGGGGGCTACTACAAGATTCGGTAGTTGGCTAAAGCCAAATTGAGGCCCTAGGGTCCGGCCGCCTTTCCCGCCGATCATCATCGACGAACAGAAGTGAACGCAAGCGCACGTAAAGCCGCTGCCCGCAGCGCCTGCCGGTCACCTTCCGGCCTTCCATCGCTTAGAGAGTGAAGTGCCACCATGTCTGAACAACCCTTGCCGACGCTGCCGATGTGGCGCGTCGATCACATCGAGCCCTCGCCCGAGATGTTGGCGCTACGCGCCAACGGTCCGATCCACCGCGTGCGCTTCCCGTCCGGGCACGAAGGCTGGTGGGTGACAGGCTACGACGAGGCCAAGGCGGCGCTGTCCGACGCGGCGTTCCGGCCCGCGGGAATGCCGCCGGCGGCATTCACCCCGGATTCGGTGATTCTCGGTTCGCCGGGGTGGCTGGTCTCGCACGAGGGGGGCGAGCATGCCCGGTTACGCACGATCGTGGCGCCGGCCTTCAGCAACCGCAGGGTGGAGCTACTCGCGCAGCAGGTCGAGGCGATCGCCGCGCAGTTGTTCGAGACGCTGGCGGCCCAGCCCCAGCCCGCCGACCTGCGGCGCCACCTCTCCTTTCCGCTTCCGGCCATGGTCATCAGCGCGCTGATGGGCGTGCTCTACGAGGAGCACGCGTTTTTCGCCGGGTTGTCCGACGAGGTGATGACGCACCAGCATGAAAGCGGCCCGCGCAGCGCGTCGCGCCTGGCCTGGGAAGAACTGCGCGCCTACATCCGCGGCAAGATGCGGGACAAGCGCCAGGATCCGGGCGACAACCTGCTGACGGATCTGCTCGCGGCGGTCGACCAGGGCAAGGCAACCGAGGAAGAGGCGATCGGCCTGGCGGCGGGCATGCTGGTGGCGGGGCACGAGAGCACCGTCGCGCAGATCGAATTCGGCCTGCTGGCCATGTTCCGCCATCCGCAACAGCGCGAACGCCTGGTCGGCGATCCATCCCTGGTGGACAAGGCGGTGGAGGAAATCCTGCGCATGTACCCGCCGGGCGCGGGCTGGGACGGCATCATGCGCTATCCGAGAACCGACGTGACCATCGCGGGCGTGCATATTCCCGCGGAGAGCAAGGTGCTGGTCGGCCTGCCGGCGACGTCGTTCGATCCGCGCCATTTCGACGACCCGGAAATCTTCGACATCGGACGCGACGAAAATCCGCACCTGACCTTCTCCTACGGGCCGCACTACTGCATCGGGCTGGCGCTGGCCAGGCTGGAACTCAAGGTGGTGTTCGGTTCGATCTTCCAGCGCTTTCCCGCGCTGCGCCTGGCCGTGGCGCCCGAAGAACTGAAGTTGCGCAAGGAGATCATCACTGGCGGGTTCGAGGAGTTCCCGGTGCTCTGGTGATGCGCGGACGCCGCCGGGAATCGCGATCTTCTCCGCAATTTGCCGGCGGCCTGGCGCGCGCCGGTCAGATCAGCCAGCCAACAGGTAACCAAGATGGACGTGCAAGAAACCACGGCAGCATGCCGGGACGCCTTCGCCGAACTGGCGTCGCCAGCGTGCATCCACGACCCGTATCCGTTCATGCGGTGGTTGCGCGAGCACGATCCAGTGCATCGCGCGGCGTCGGGCCTCTTTCTGTTGAGTCGCCACGCCGACATCTACTGGGCGCTCAAGGCCACGGGCGATGTGTTTCGGGGACCGGCGCCGGGCGAACTCGCGCGCTATTTCCCGCGTGCGGCGACCAGCCTGTCGCTCAATCTGCTGGCGTCCACGCTAGCGATGAAGGAACCACCGACGCATACGCGTCTGCGCCGGCTGATCTCGCGCGATTTCACCATGCGCCAGATCGACAACCTGCGGCCGAGCATCGCGCGCATCGTCGCAGCGCGCCTGGACGGCATGGTGCCCGTGCTGGAGCGCGGGGAGGCGGTGGACCTGCATCGGGAATTCGCGCTGGCCTTGCCCTTGCTGGTCTTCGCCGAACTGTTCGGCATGCCCCAGGACGACATGTTCGGGCTCGCCGCCGGCATCCGCGCCATTCTGGAAGGCCTGAGCCCGCACGCCAGCGATCCCCAGCTCGCCGCGGCGGACGCGGCCAGCGCAAGAGTGCAGGCCTACTTCGGCGACCTCATACAGCGCAAGCGCACCGATCCCCGCCACGACATCGTGTCGATGCTGGTCGGCGCACACGACGACGATCCCGACACGCTGTCGGATGTGGAGTTGATCAGCATGCTGTGGGGCATGCTGCTGGGCGGCTTCGCCACCACTGCTGCGACCATCAACCATGCGGTCCTGGCGATGCTGGCGTATCCCGAACAGCGGCACTGGCTGCAGGGAGACGCCGTGGGGGTGAAGGCATTCGTCGAAGAAGTCCTGCGCTGCGACGCGCCCGCCATGTTCAGCTCCATTCCGCGTATCGCCCAGCGCGACATCGAACTGGGCGGCGTGGTGATCCCGAAGAACGCGGACGTGCGCGTGCTGATCGCGGCCGGCAATCGCGACCCGGACGCCTTCGCCGATCCCGACCGCTTCGATCCCGCGCGGTTCTACGGCACGAGTCCTGGCATGTCGACCGACGGGAAGATCATGCTGAGCTTCGGCCACGGCATCCACTTCTGCCTCGGTGCGCAACTGGCCCGCGTGCAGTTGGCCGAGAGCCTGCCGCGGATCCAGGCGCGCTTCCCCACGCTGGCATTGGCCGAGCAGCCGACCCGGGAGCCCTCCGCGTTCCTTCGAACGTTCCGCGCGCTGCCGGTGCGGCTGCGTGCGCAGGGGGGCTGAGATGCGCGTCGTGGTCGACCATGATCTGTGCGGAACCACCGGGCAGTGCGTGCTGACGCTGCCGGGCACCTTTCGCCAGCGCGAACCGGACGGCGTGGCCGAAGTGTGCGTGGCGACGGTCCCGCAGGCGCTGCACGCCGCCGTGCGGCTCGCGGCCAGCCAGTGTCCGGTCGCCGCCATTCGGCTCATCGAAAGCGACGCTGGCGATGACGAGCGCGCCAGCGCCGACCCTGCGCCTTCTCCGGCAGTGGCCGAGCGGCATGCCGCGAAAGACCAACGCAATCCAGGCGGACACGATGGGACGGTTTGAAGGCAAGGTGGCCGTGGTGACCGGCGCCGGCGCCGGCATCGGCAAGGCATGCGCCCTCGCCATCGCGCGCGAGGGCGGCAGAGTGGTGGTGGCCGACATTGATGGCTCGGCGGCCATCGCCTGCACAGCGCAGATCGCGGCCGAAGCGGGCCACGCGCTGGCCCTGGCCATGGACATCGCCGATGCGCAGGCGGTGGCAGCGCTGTTCGAGACGGCGGAGCGGCACTTCGGTGGGGTCGACCTGCTGGTTAACAATGCGAGCGCCATGCATCTGACCCCGTGCGACCGCGCGATCCTCGACCTGGATCTGGCGGTCTGGGATCAGACCATGGCGACCAATCTGCGCGGCACGCTGCTCTGCTGCCGACACGCCATCGCACGGATGATCGCTCGCGGCGGTGGCGCGATCGTCAACATGTCGTCGTGCCAGGGGCTCAGCGGTGACACCGCGCAGACATCCTACGCCGCGTCGAAGGCGGCGATGAACATGCTGTCGGCCTCGCTCGCCACCCAGTACGGTCATGCGCAGATCCGCTGCAACGCGGTTGCGCCGGGTCTCATCATGACCGAGCGTCTCCTCGCCAAGCTGGATGAGTGCATGCAAGGGCATCTGCGCCGGCACCAGCTCCTGCCGCGCGTCGGCCGCCCCGAGGACGTGGCCGCGCTGGTGGCGTTCCTGCTCTCCGACGATGCGGCGTTCATCACCGGCCAGGTCGTGTGCATCGATGGCGGCATGCTGGCGCATGTGCCGACGTATGCCGACGGTGGCAACAGCCGCGCCGCGCGGCCTGCCGGCGACACCGCGGCGCCGCGCTGCTGATGGACATGCTGCTCAACCCGCTGGACCGTCGGCACCGACTGCGGTGCGACATCCCGGTCGTGCCCGGCGCTTTCCCCCTGGTCGGGCATCTTCCCGCCATCGTCTGCGACCTGCCGCGCCTGCTGCAGCGCGCGGAACGGACACTGGGCAGCCACTTCTGGCTGGATTTCGGCCCTGCCGGACACCTGATGACCTGCGTGGATCCGGATGCGTTCGCACTGCTCCGGCACAAGGACGTGTCCTCGACGCTGATCGAAGAGATCGCGCCCGAATTGCTTGGCGGAACGTTGGTCGCCCAGGACGGCGGCGCGCACCGGCAGGCGCGCGATGCGATCAAGGCGGCGTTCCTGCCCAAGGGGCTGACCCAGGCCGGCATCGGCGACCTGTTCGCGCCTGTCATCCGGGCGCGGGTGCAGGCGTGGCGCGACCGCGGCCACGTAACCATCCTGCGCGAAACCGGCGACCTGATGCTCAAGCTCATCTTCAGCCTCATGGGGATCCCCGCGCAGGACCTGCCGGGATGGCATCGCAAGTACCGGCAACTGCTGCAGTTGATCGTCGCGCCCCCAGTCGACCTGCCCGGACTGCCCTTGCGGCGCGGCCGCGCCGCCCGCGACTGGATCGACGCGCAGTTGCGCCAGTTCGTCCGCGACGCGCGCGCGCATGCCGCGCGCACAGGGTTTATCAACGACATGGTGAGCGCCTTCGATCGCAGCGACGATGCGCTCTCCGATGACGTCCTGGTCGCCAATATCCGCTTGTTGCTGCTTGCCGGTCACGACACCACCGCATCGACGATGGCCTGGATGGTGATCGAGCTGGCGCGGCAGCCTGTGCTGTGGGACGCCCTGGTCGAGGAGGCGCAACGCGTGGGCGCGGTGCCGACCCGGCACGCGGACCTGGCGCAGTGTCCGGTCGCCGAGGCGCTGTTCCGCGAGACGCTGCGCGTGCATCCGGCGACCACGCTCCTGCCGCGTCGCGCGCTGCAGGAATTGCAACTCGGCCAACGGCGCATTCCCGCGGGCACCCATCTGTGCATCCCGCTGCTGCATTTCTCGACCTCGGCGCTGCTGCACGAGGCGCCCGATCAGTTCCGCCTGGCGCGGTGGCTGCAACGCACGGAGCCGATCCGTCCGGTGGACATGCTGCAGTTCGGTACCGGCCCACACGTCTGCATCGGCTACCACCTGGTATGGCTGGAACTAGTGCAGTTCTGCATCGCCTTGGCGCTGACCATGCACAAGGCCGGGGTGCGGCCGCGGTTGCTGAGCGGCGTCGAAGAAGGCCGGCGCTATTACCCGACCGCACATCCGTCCATGACAATCCGCATCGGATTCTCATGAGCTGGCATCGCATGCCCGTATGGCGAGGCAGCGGCGCCGGCGACGCGCGGCATTGCTGCGCTCGGCGCGCGCGCTCGGTGCGACGCAGGTAACACCGCGGCGGCTCGCCGCTCGCCGTGGCCGTCTGCTGTCAGGTACAAGGACATGAACAACATGCAGACCGGCTCCACGCTACACGACGACCGGACTGGCGTTTCCGCGCTCGGCGGATTGGGCGCGCAGGCGCGCGGCGCATCCGGCAGGCTGCTTTCGGAGATCTGGATGCAGGACGGCGCAAAGCGGGTCGAACAGGCGCTGGCGCGTCTTCTCTGCGCCGAAGACGACGGTGAGACCGAGCTGATGGCGGCGATGCGCTACGCCACCTTGCACGGCGGGAAGCGCACCCGCGCCTTGCTCTGTCTGGCTGCCGGCGCACTGGCCGACACGCCGGCGCACATGCTCGACGACGTCGGCGCCGCCATCGAGATGATGCACGCCTGTACCCTGGTCCACGACGACCTGCCCGCGATGGACGACGACGTGCTTCGCCGCGGCCTTCCGACCGTGCATGTCAAGTTCGGCGAAGCCACTGCGATCCTGGTCGGCGATGCGCTGCAGGCGCACGCCTTCCTGACCTTGGCGAGCCTGGATGCGCCGGGCGACAACCGTATCGCGCTCGTGCGCGAACTGGCGCAGGCGGTGTCCGCCGAGGGTGCCGCAGGCGGGCAGGCCATGGATCTGTCGCTGGTTGGAAAGTACGTCGAGCTGGACAGGATCGTGGCGATGCACCGGATGAAGAGCGGAGCGCTAGTGCGCGCGTCCGTTCGCATGGGCGCGCTATGCGCCATCGCGGACGATGCCGCGCAGGCTGCGCTGTACTGTGCGCTCGATCGCTACAGCGCCTGTTTCGGCCTGGCGTTGCAGGTGGTCGACGACATTCTCGACGCGACAGCGGATACCGCGACGCTGGGCAAGACCCCCGGCAAGGACGCGGCAGCGCAGAAGCCGACCTGCGCGTCGATCATGGGGCTGCAGGCAGCGCGCCAGTTCGCGCTGGATCTGTTGCGCGACGCCGGGGAGGCCCTCGCCCCGCTGGGGCCGCGTGCGGAACGGTTGGCGCAGATCCTGCAGCGGGCCAACGCGTATCTGTTCAAGCACGCGCCATGCGCATGAGCGCCCGTCCGCATGGAGTCGCCCCTGTGCCGCTGCGATCGGGCGGCGGCAGCGGTGCATGCTGCACTGTGTCCGAGTCCGCGGCGCCGATCGCAGCGGTTGCCCAGCACGGTCGCGGCGCACGCGGCGCGCAAGCCTATGCGGCGGACCGGCGCCAGCATCGGGGCGCGTCGCCGCGCCGGAGCAGGGCGGCCGTCCGGCGCTGCCCATGCGCCGGGCCGCGACGGGCCTGCGGCGACGTGCGCGGCGTCTGCCCGATCCGGTTCTCGTCAACCGTCTGCAGAAGGAACATCCCGCGTGAACGCGCTGTCCGAACAGATCCTCTCCGAATTGCGCCACCTGCTGAGTGAGATGAGCGATGGCGGCAGCGTCGGTCCGTCCGTCTACGACACGGCGCGAGCTCTGCAGTTCCACGGCAACGTCACCGGTCGGCAGGACGCATACGCGTGGCTCATCGCGCAGCAACAGGCCGATGGCGGATGGGGAAGCGCGGACTTCCCGCTGTTCCGCCATCCGCCCACGTGGGCGGCGTTGCTGGCATTGGAGCGTGCCGATCCTCTTCCCGGCGCTGCCGACGCAGTCCAGGCTGCAACCCGGTTCCTCCAGCGCCAGCCCGATCCCTACGCGCAGGCGGTGCCGGAAGACGCGCCGATCGGCGCGGAGCTGATCCTGCCGCAGTTTTGCGGCGAGGCCGCATCCTTGCTGGGCGGCGTGGCGTTTCCGCGCCACCCGACACTGTTGCCGTTGCGGCAAGCGTGCCTGGTCAAGCTGGGGGCGGTGGCGACGTTGCCGAGCGGCCATCCGTTGCTGCACTCCTGGGAAGCCTGGGGGACGTCGCCGACCACCGCATGCCCGGATGACGACGGCAGCATCGGCATCAGTCCGGCGGCCACCGCCGCGTGGCGTGCGCACGCCGTGACACAGGGGAGCACGCCGCAGGTCGGGCGCGCCGACGCGTATCTGCAGGCGGCATCGCGGGCGACGCGCAGCGGCATCGAAGGTGTCGTTCCCAACGTCTGGCCGATCAATGTGTTCGAGCCATGCTGGTCGCTGTACACCCTGCATCTGGCCGGGCTGTTCGCGCATCCCGCGCTCGCCGAGGCGGTGCGCGTGATCGTCGCGCAGCTCGACGCCCGCCTGGGCGTGCGCGGTCTGGGCCCAGCCTTGCACTTCGCGGCCGATGCGGACGACACCGCCGTTGCGTTGTGCATCCTGCGCCTTGCAGGCCGCGACCCGGCGGTCGATGCGTTGCGCCATTTCGAAATCGGCGAGCTGTTCGTCACCTTCCCCGGCGAGCGCAATGCCTCGGTGTCGACCAACATCCATGCCCTGCACGCGTTGCGACTGTTGGGAAAGCCTGCCGCCGGCACCAGCGCCTACGTCGAGGCCAAGCGCAACCCGCACGGTCTATGGGACAACGAAAAATGGCACGTTTCGTGGCTGTATCCCACCGCGCATGCGGTCGCTGCGCTGGCGCAAGGCAAGCCCCAGTGGCGCGACGAGCGCGCGCTGGCGGCGTTGCTGCAGGCGCAGCGCGACGACGGCGGCTGGGGTGCCGGTTGCGCGTCCACATTCGAGGAAACTGCCTATGCGCTGTTCGCGTTGCACGTGATGGACGGCAGCGAAGAGCCGACAGGGCGCCGGCGCATCGCGCAGGCGGTGGCGCATGCGCTGGAGTGGATGCTCGCCCGCCATGCGGCGCATGCATTGCCGCAGACGCCGCTGTGGATCGGCAAGGAACTGTATTGCCCCACCCGGGTCGTGCGCGTGACCGAACTCGCCGGGTTGTGGCTGGCGCTTCGTTGGGGGCGGCGCGTCCTGGCCGAGGGAGCAGGAGCGGCGCCATGATCCAGACTGAACGCGCGCTGCAGCAGGTGCTGGAGTGGGGGCGTTCCCTGACCGGGTTCGCCGACGAGCATGCCGTGGAAGCGGTCAGGGGCGGCCAGTACATCCTGCAGCGCATCCACCCGAGCCTGCGCGACACCAGCGCCCGCACCGGCCGCGATCCGCAGGACGAAACGCTGATCGTGGCGTTCTATCGCGAACTGGCGCTGCTGTTCTGGCTCGACGATTGCAACGACCTTGGCCTGATCGCGCCGGAGCAGCTCGCCGCGGTGGAGCAGGCGCTGGGGCAGGGCGTGCCGTGCGCGCTCCCCGGATTCGAGGGCTGCGCTGTGCTGCGCGCTTCGCTGGCCGCGCTCGCCTACGATCGTCGCGACTATGCTCAGCTTCTCGACGATACCCGGTGCTACTGCGCGGCGCTGCGCGCCGGACACGCGCAGGCGGCAGGGGCGGAACGCTGGTCCTACGCCGAGTACCTGCACAACGGCATCGATTCGATCGCCTACGCGAACGTGTTCTGTTGCCTGTCGTTGCTGTGGGGGCTGGACATGGCGACCTTGCGCGCGCGTCCGGCGTTTCGCCGGGTCCTGCGGCTCATCTCCGCGATAGGGCGCCTGCAGAACGATCTGCATGGACTCGACAAGGACAGGTCGGCCGGCGAGGCCGACAACGCGGCGATCCTGCTGCTGCAGCGCTATCCGGCTATGCCTGTGGTGGAGTTCCTCAACGACGAGCTGGCCGGCCATACGCGCATGCTGCACCGGGTGATGGCGGAAGAACGCTTTCCCGCGCCGTGGGGACCGTTGATCGAGGCCATGGCGGCCATCCGCGCGCAGTACTACCAGACTTCGACCAGCCGCTACCGCAGCGACGCTGCGGGGGGAGGCCAGCGTGCGCCGGCCTGAACGCGCGGGAGGCGGCGGCGTGCGCGCGCTGCCGTCGGTCCGATCCGACGCAACGCCGTCGCCCGATGCGACGGATGGAGCGAGCATGAGCGACACCGCCCTAAGCCGGCGCAAGGACGACCGTCTGGACATCGTGCTGGATCGGCGAACGGCGCCAGCCACGGTCGCCGCAGCTGGGAGTACATAACGCCGCCGCGGTGAGGCAGAACCGGCCCGACGCGCATCCCTTCGCGAATATTGTCTCGGGGTCGTACAACACGACGAGAACCAGAAACCGAGGGTCATGCGTAAGACGTCGCTTACGTGGATCGCGCTGTCATTTCGGAAGGACGATGGAGCCGAAGTGGCGGACGAGACGTCGTCGAGTGCGACAGCGCGACGGATTACTCCGACTCCTGCAGCGGATCGTCGACGAGGTCGGTGCGACGGCGATGCGCGAGCTCCTGCGTGCAAGGGCCGAAGCCGCCCGCCGCGAGGGAGAGGTGCGCCAGAAGAGGGAGGAACTGAGTCGGCGCGCGAAGTCGGAGACAATCGATCGTGCGGTCTTGAGCGACGAAGCGGAAGCGCTGCGGAACGAATTGAAGGCAGCGAACATCCAGGCGGCACCGCTGTGCGATCTCATCGACGTGCGCGAGGGATTGGAGGAGTGGCGCAATGCGGTCGAGGCCGTCCGCAACGCGCGCGAGGCGATGATCCTGATGGAGGGCGGCCGCTATCTGGACGCGGTACGCGTGCAACGAAGACCGCCTTTATTGCGACGATCGGCTGACCTATGCGCGCCCACAGGTCATCGCTCCATTGACTTGAAGGCAGAGGAAAGCCTCCTACATCTGCGCAGCACGCTTATGATAGGAGGTCGCCTTGACCCACATTTTGAGCCTGCCGGAAACACCCTATCGCAGGGGATAACCACAGCTTCCCGGTCACCGGATGCGCGGCGGCAAGAAGCGATTTGATGTGGGAGTCAAGTTTATCATGGGCAGCGAGTCTTAGGTCAGTTTCGTACCCTCTTACCATCTCGGCGAGGGTCACCTCGGCATCTGTATCGGTTCGTAGGTCTTTCCCGTAAGGGGCAAACTATCAGCGCCGATCAGCGCGCATTGATGCGGCGAGAAATGCGATGCTCGCGCGCGATCATTTCGCAGCGACATCCTTTGATTTTAGCTTCTCGCCTATGGAGAGCGATTTTCCCAACACGTCGGCCACGTTGCGCAGCGCCGTCAAACGATCCGGAAGCTGCTCGTTCATAATCCGCTGCAACGGCCCCGTCATTCCCAGAGCATAAAACACGCGGCGGTCGGACAGGAAAATCGGAACCGCAATTGCGGCCAGGCCCTCGTCGATTTCGCCGATGCACGTCGCATGGCCTCGGCTCCTGACCGTGGCGAGCTCCTGTTCGATCCACTTCCGGTCATTGCGTGTGTTGGCCGTGAGGAGGGGCAGGTCGCCCGACGTCGCTTCGGCCAATACGGCCTTGCTTTGATAAGCGATGATCGCCTTGGCCGTTGCGGCTGCGTGCACCGGCATCTCGATTCCGGGCTGCACGTAGCTTCGCCAGCGCACGTCCGGTGAGATGGAAATCGCAACGACAACGCGCGCGCCGATGAGGCGTGTCAAATAGCAGGTCTCGGAGGTGGCGTCCGTGAGCTCCTGTAAATGTGCCCGCGCCAGTGCGGCGATCCATCCGTCGTCAGCGGTTGCATGCAAGAGGCGCAGCAAGCGGTCGCCCAACTGATAGGCCCGGCCACCGACACTGTCCTTCGCAAGTCCCGCTCGCACCAGACCCTTGAGCAGGCGGTGTGCAGATGTCTTCGGAAGATCAAGCAGCGAGGAAACGTCTGCCAAAGTCAGAACCCCAGGGAAGGTCGCCACGAGCTCCAGAACCTGCATGTATCGGTCGAGCGGGCCCACTGCTTCATCGAATTTTGCCACTCTAATCCTCCTCGCGTGAAAACTTTATCCATGCACGCGCCTCTCCCGCCGCTTGACTCGGCGAGCCCGAGCAGACTAGTTTTACGCAATACCGGAATAATGTTCCGGAAAACGGAACGAAAGTCAATAGCGATTGCAGGGAGCAGCCGCCGTGGTGCTGCCCCTCGGGGAAGCGTCACGAGGCACATCATGAAGATGACGAGGCAGGAGTTTCTGAAAGCGTTACTTGCGGCAACCGCGATGCCGTGGGTGGCAGCCGCACGCGCCGAGCAGGGAAGTCCGATCATCGTGGGCGCCACGGTGCCGATGACCGGACCGCTGTCGCTCACCGGCAAGCAGTATCACAACTCCCTGATGATGGCCGAAGAGGACATCAACAAGGCCGGCGGAATTAACGGGCGCAGCCTCAAGATCGTTTTCGAGGACACGCAGGCCTCCAACAGCACGGCGGTGAATGCGTTCGTCAAGCTCGCACAGGAAACCAAGCCGTCGCTGTTCTTCCTGTCGAGCTATTCAACACAGAATCTGGCGGTGGCGCCGGAGCTGAAGAAGGTGCAGGTGCCGGCCTTCTATGCTGGTGGGGCAGATGTCGTGGCCGAAGGTGGCGACGAATGGATGTTCCGCGTGCGGCCGGCCGACAGCGTCTCGGCCGAAGGCATGGTGCAGTGTGCGCTCAATGTGCTGAAGGCCAAAAAACCCGGCATTCTCTACATCCAGAACGACTTTGGCCAAGGCGGCGCCCAGACTGCTGCCGAGCGTTTCGAGGCCGCCGGCGTGAGCGTGGTGGGCACGGGCGCCTATGGTCAGAACGACAAGGATTTTTCGGCGCAACTGCTCGGTCTACGCGGCAAAGGCATCGACGTCCTTCTCATCTTCAACTACCCGCAGGACGGTGCGCTCGTGCTTCGTCAGGCGAAGATGCTCGGCCTCAAGATGCCGCTGGTCACATCTTCGGCAGCATTGGTGCCGGCGGCACTACAACTCCTGTCGGCAGCCGATCTCGACGGTGTCTGGGGCGTTGTCGACACCTTCATCGATCCATCGGTTGGCGGGCGCATGCAGGATTTCGTCGAGCGCTTCAAAGCGAAATTCGGCACCGACCCGGATCCCTACGGGCTCGCCTATTACGATGGTGCGATGTTGGCAGCTGAGGGCCTGCGCAAGGTCGGTACCGATCCCAAAGCACTACGGGACTGGTTCGCAGCCGTGAAAGGCTGGCAGGGCATCGGTCATTTCTATTCCTACGATGCCAAGGGCAACGGCGTCTTCGATCTGGCTGTGGTGAAGTCCAAAGTCGGGACCAAATCGCTGGAGTTGGTTCAGGCCATCAAGCTGAACTGACCCGCCGACTGGCGACGCTCGCGTTCCGCGCTCGGACCATCCAGCGATGCAGGATCTCTGCCCCAAAATGGCTGGGCGCTGACAGACCGGCCTGCAAGAAGATCAGGACGACATGACGGATCTCATCCAACTGCTCATCAACGGACTGGCTATCGGCAGCGTCTATGCGCTCGCCGCGATCGGCTTCGTTATCGTCTACTCCGCGACAGGCGTGGTGAATTTCGCTGCCGGGCAGTTCGTGATGTTCGGCACTTTCGCAGGCGTCGCCATGCTACTCAATGCACAATTGCCCTGGCCAGTGGGCTACGGCGCTGCCCTGCTTGCGATGGCACTGTTCGGAGTTCTGTTTTTTGCGGTGCTATACCTGCCGCTGCGCACCAGTCCGGTGGTGACAATCATCATTGGTACGGTCGCGATCGGCATTACCATGCAGAACGCGGCGCTGCTAGCGTTCGGCTCTTGGCCGTTCCGACTGCCGTCGCCGGTAGAAGGAGTGAATTTCATAATTGCAGGCGCAACGATTTCTGCCCATGCGGTTGCTGTGGTGATTGTCACGGCTTTGATGGTTGCGCTGCTGTGGCTCCTGTTCTTCCGCACCTCACTCGGCATCGGGATGCGCGCCGTGGCGCAGGATATCAAAGCTGCCCGGCTGATGGGCCTTAAGGTCAATCGTCTGCTTGCGCTATCTTGGATCCTCGCTGCACTGCTCGCAGGCGTCGCCGGCTTGATGCTCGGACCGATGTGGTTCGCAGACACCAGCATGGGGGATCCCATCGCGCTCAAGGCGTTCGCAGCCACAATCATTGGCGGCTTCGGGGGCTATTGTCGGCGGCCTGTTCGTTGGCCTCAGCGAAGTTCTGGGCGCATCCTACATCTCCTCCGCTTACAAGGACCTGATCTCCTTCGGAATCATGATCTTGTTCCTGCTGGTGCGCCCGCAGGGTGTGTTCGGCGAACGCATTCAGGACCGGGGCTGATCGATGTCGATACGCTTTCCGCTCCTGCTCGGCGCCTTCATTTTGATCGCAGGTCTCGGCCTGTCGATGATGTTGGCCGACTACCACCTTCGGCTGCTCAATCTTGCCGTGATTTCGGCAATCGCCGTCATCGGGCTTAACTTTGCCTTCGGTTATGCCGGGTTGATCTCGCTCGGTCATGCGGCTTTCGTCGGGGCGGGCGCCTACGGCGTTGCGCTGCTGACCACGCTGTTGGCGTGGTCACCATGGCTAGCGCTGCCCGCCGCGGTTGCCGGCACGGCGCTCTTAGCCATGTTGATCGGCGTTCCGCTCCTGCGGCTGAAAGGCCACTATCTCGCGCTGGCAACGCTCGGGTTCAACGTCTGCTTCTCCATTGTCGCCGCCAACTGGATCGAGGTGACCGGTGGTACCAACGGCATCTCTCGCATTCCCGAGCTGCAAATTGCCGGCCACGCACTGGGCAATGAGCGCAGCTACCTGTGGTTCGCTCTGGTGGTGTTGGCGGCTTCCGCCACTGTGGCCGCGCTCATTCATGCCTCACGCCATGGGCGGGCGATGATCGCGGTACGCGATGACGAGACGGCCTCGTCCATGACGGGCATCGACGTCCCCAGGGCCAAGCTCGCCGCCTTCCTCCTTTCGTCAGTCTATGCGGCCGTGGCCGGAGGCCTGTTCGCCTGCCACATGCGCTTCATTTCGCCTGAAGATTTCAATTATGCGCACTCCATCACTTACCTCGCGATGCTGGTGGTCGGCGGCGAAGGATCGATCGTGGGCGCCATTCTGGGCGCGCTGCTCGTGACTTTTCTACCGGAATGGCTGCGCTTCCTCGGCTCCGCCTATCTCGCGTTCTTTGGTCTTTTTGTCCTTGCCATTCTCATCTTCTTACCTTCAGGCCTTGCTGGGATTCGCCGGCCGGCCAGCTTCAGCCGCGACGGGCGTATAAAGACGTTGGCGTTGGTCGGTGCCTCAAGGGAGGCGCGCCAATGAGCCTGCTGCAGGCCACAGAAGTCGCCAAGCGCTACGGCGGGCTTGCCGCACTCTCGGACGTCGACCTGTCGGTCGGGGAGGGCGAATTCGTCGCTGTCATCGGCCCAAACGGCGCCGGCAAATCGACGCTGCTCAACGTCCTTACCGGACTTGTTTTGCCTGATGGGGGCAGAGTGTTGCTCGACGGATGGGACATGACGCGCGCCGCTACGCACAAGCGGGTTCGCGGCGGCCTCGGGCGCACCTTTCAGCACGGCCGTCCGTTCGCGAGATTGAGCGTGCTCGAAAACGTCATGACCGGCGCGGCCATCCAAAGTGGCCGCAGCGAGTTGGACCTGCGCGAGCGGGCCATGGCAGTGCTCGATCAGATGGGGCTTGCGGCGGACGCGCAAGCACCGATCGAATCCCTATCCTATGGTCACCGGCGCATGGTCGAGATGTGCCGGGCGCTCGCCTGCGAGCCCCGCGTGCTGCTGCTCGACGAGCCTGCCGCCGGACTCAATTCCGCCGAGGTTGATCAGCTGGTCGACCGGCTCACGGAATTGAGGGGTAAGCACCGGATCGCCATCGTTCTGATCGAACACAACATGGGGATGGTGATGCGCCTAGCGGAGCGGATCATGGTGCTGAACTTCGGCTGCAAGATCGCCGAGGGCACGCCATCTGAGATCCAGAGCGATCCCGCAGTGCTGTCGGCCTATCTCGGCGAAGGTTATCGTCATGCTGGCGTGTAACGATCTGACGGTCGCCTATGGCGACATCGTCGCGCTGCAGGGCGTGACGCTGGAGGTGGGCCGGGGCGAGACGGTCGCCCTTATTGGTGCCAACGGAGCTGGCAAGACCACGCTGCTGCACGCGATCTCGGGCCTGAATCCGGTCAGGTCGGGCGACATCGTATTCGAAGGCACGTCGGTGGCGCGGCTCGCCAGCGACCGCCGCGTCGAGCTCGGCATCTCCCAGGCGCCCGAAGGACGGCGGATCTTTCCCGGCCTGACTGTGGAGGAGAACCTCACGCTTGCCACGGTGAATTGGCGGCGCTGGCGCCAGCCGATTGGCGACGATCTCGCACGGGCGTTCGACCTTTTTCCACGCCTGAAGGAGCGTCGCCGGCAGCTCGGCTGGTCTCTGTCTGGAGGTGAGCAGCAGATGCTGGCAATCGGGCGGGCGCTGATGGCCCGGCCGCGTTTGCTCCTGCTCGACGAGCCTTCGCTTGGGCTCGCACCTCGTTTGGCAGAAGAGGTCTACGAACGCGTCAGACAGATCGCTGACAGTGGGCTCACGATTTTGGTCGTGGAGCAGAATACGGTCCTGGCATTGTCGGTGGCAGACCGAGCTTATGTGCTGGAAACGGGCCGCATCGCTCTTCAGGGTACCGCCGATGACCTCAAGCAGAACACGCGGGTCCGCGAAGCTTATCTCGGACGCTAATCTTTCGGACGAGGAAACAAGAAGATGTATCCTGACATGACTTCAAAGTCGAAAGCACTCTATGATCGCGCTCTGACAAGCCTACCGGGCGGCAACACCCGCACCACGGTGTTCATGAAGCCTTATCCGATCTACGCCGCGCGTGGAGCGGGGTGCCGGGTTTGGGATGTTGACGGCAATGAACTGATCGATTGCATCAACAATTTCACCTCGCTGATTCATGGTCACGCCCATCCGGCGCTGATCCAGTCGGCGACGCGGCAGTTCGCGCTCGGTTCTGCCTTCGGAATGCCGACGGAGTCAGAGATCGACCTTGCCGAGCTACTTGCCGCGCGGCTGCCGTCAGTCGACCAGGTCCGGTTTGCCAACTCCGGCACGGAAGCCGTGATGATGGCGCTGAAAGCGGCGCGTGCGTTTACTGGGCGCCCGAAGATCGCCAAGTGCGAGGGCGCCTACCACGGTTCCTACGATTATGCCGAGGTCAGTCTCGATCCGAAGCCGGCAGACTGGGGCAGCAACGCGCCAGTCTCAGTTGCCTATGCCAAAGGTACACCGGACAAGGTGCTGGCCGACGTCGTAACGATTCCCTTCAACGATATCGATGGCGCCGTCAGCCTGATCCGGGAGCATGGTCGCGATCTCGCCTGTGTGCTGGTCGATCCGATGCCGAACCGCGCAGGCCTCATACCCGCCGACAAGGCCTATCTCGAAGCGCTGCGTCAAGCGACGCGCGAGGTCGGTGCGCTGCTGGTCTTCGATGAGGTGATATCCTTCCGTCTCGGCTATCACGGCGCCCAGGGAATATGGGACATTGATCCTGATCTCACCACGCTTGGCAAGATCATCGGCGGCGGGTTTCCGGTCGGCGCAATCGCCGGCAAGAAGGAGGTCATGGCCGTCTTCGATCCGCGCCATGGCAAGCCGGCGTTACCTCATGGCGGTACGTTCTCGGCCAACCCGATCACGATGCGGGCCGGGCTGGCAGCTATGGAGCTCTTGGATCAGAGCGCATTCGCACGGCTGGATGCGATCGGCGAGGCGGTACGAAAGGGCATCAACGACGCATTCCGTCGCCATGGCGTACCGGGCAGCGCGGTCGGTCTTGGATCGCTCTTGAAATTGCACTTCGCCGAGCGCCCGATCCGCGACTATCGCTCGGCGTACATGACCGAAGGCGAGACCAAACGACAAGGTGTGTTCAATCTCGCGTTTCTCAACCGCGGCATTCTCGCCGCCGGCTACGGGTTGATGGCGCTGTCGCTGCCGATGACGGACGCAGATATCGAGAGCATCGTCCGCGCGGCCTCGGATGCTCTGGCGCAGGTTGCGTCACAAACCTGACGCGCCCATGAGTCTTGAAGTTGGTAAGTCTCGCGTGGGGCCATTAGGGTCATCACGCCGCGAAACACTATTTGTCTGAAACAGGTGCGAGAATGGCCCACAAGGTTGATCCCATTACGCGGTCCGTCGTTCAGCATCGGTTGACCTCGATCGTTGCGGAAATGGGCGAGGCGATGCTTCGCACATCCTATTCCCAAATCCTCAACTCGAGCCGAGACTTCTCGTTAGCGATCTGCGACGTCCAGTCCCGCCTGATCGCCCAGGCCGACCACATTCCGGTCCATGTCGGCGCGCTGCCCTGGGCGACGCGGGCGGTGGAGGAGCGCTTCAAGGGTGTCGCGCCCGGCGACGTCATCCTGATGAATGATCCCTATCACGGCGGCAGCCATTTGCCCGACCTGACCGCATTCGTGCCGGTCTTTGACGGCGGCCGACGGCTGTTCTGGAGTATCGTACGCGCGCACCAGAGCGATATCGGCGGCGCAACGCATGGCGCCTACAACCCCGCCGCTACCGAAATCTGGCAGGAGGGGCTGCGCATCCCGCCAATCAAGCTCTACGAGGCTGGCCGGCTGCGCGAGGACATTCTAGACATGTTGGCACTGAATGTGCGCAACGCTCACGATTTCCGCGGTGATCTTGCCGCCATGATTGGAGCGGCGCACATGGGCGAGCGGCGGATGGGGCGGCTGTTCGCCGAATTTGGCGCGCCAGTGGTCGGAGCCGCGATCGAATCCATCCTCGATGCCGCCGAACAGCAGACGCGCGCGGTGGTCTCGACCTGGAAGGATGGCGTGTTCTACGGTGAAGCCTTCCTTGATGACGACGGTCACGGCCGCAGCGACATCCGGATCGCGGCCAAGGTTACGAAGTCAGGCGACCAGATCGAGGTCGATCTGTCGGGGTCAGACCCGCAGAGCACGAGCTTTGTCAATTCGTCGCACGCCAACATGCATGCAGCAGTCGTGATGGCCTTTGCCTATCTGATCGACGCCGAAATTCCCAAGAACGCTGGCGCGCTGCGGCCGCTCACCGTCGTTGCCAAGCAGGGCACGATTGTATGGGCGGATCCCGGTCGGCCAGTGACGCTGTGTACCAGCCATCCATCCAACGAGATCGTGGAGGCGGTGGTCAAGGCGTTGTCAGGATCTTGTCCGGATCGAGCCATGGGTGGCTGGAGCCGACGCTTCCGCATCGCGGTGCAGGGCGAGGATCCTCGCGACGGGCGCGGCTTCATCTGGCATATGTTTCAGGCGCGCCCTGGCGGTGGCGCTTCTTCTCGCGGTGATGGCTGGTCGTCGATCGGCGAATGGCACACGGTCGGTGGCCTCAAGTTCGGCAGCATCGAGGTTGCGGAGGCGCGCTTCCCCCTTCACTTCCGTCATCATGAATATCGGCCCAATTCCGGCGGCGATGGTCAATTCCGAGGCGGTCTGGGCGTAAACCTCGATCTCGTCTTCGAAACCGAGAAGCCGGCGCTTGGCAACACCGCAGGTGATGGTGCCCGGCATGGCGCGTGCGGCATGCTGGGCGGCAAGGACTTGGCGCCGCATCACTACCGCCTGGTGTCGGCCGGTCGGCCGCCGCGCGTGCTGCGAACCAAAGAGGTCGGAATTGAAATCCACCCGGGAGATTGCCTCGAAGTGCGCTCCGCCGGTGGCGGAGGATGGGGCCCACCCGAGCGACGCACGCAGCAGGCCCGTCAGCGCGATGAGGAGCAGGGTCTCGTAACTCCAGACGCAACGACAGAAGTGGTTTAGTAAAGATGTTGACGATTGGCATTGATGTTGGCGGCACGTTCACCGATCTGGTCGCGATCGACGCGACCGGACGTACCGTGTTCGCGAAATCTCCTTCCACGCCGCAGGACCAGTCGATCGGCGTGATGAACGGGCTCAACGAGCTCGCGCAGCGCCTCGACATGCCGCGCGCCGATATGTTGGTGGCGACGCAGCGGCTGGTGCATGGCACCACGGTCGCGACGAACGCGCTGCTCGAACGCAAAGGCGCGAAAGTCGCGCTGCTGACCACGCAGGGACACCGTGACGTCATTGAGATGCGTGAGGGATTGAAGGGCAATCGGTACGATCTACGGACCCCGCCGCCGGAGCCGCTGGTGCCGCGCGAACTGCGCTTCGGCGTTCGCGAGCGGCTGCGGCCGAACGGCGACGTGCTCCTGCCGCTCGACGATGGTTCGCTCGGCGAGGCCATCGAGTTGATCCGCGCCTCTGGCGCCACTTCGGTCGCGATCTGCTTCCTGCATGCTTATCGTAATCCGTCCCATGAGATCGCGGCAGCAGAGCGGCTTGCACGCGAGCTGCCCGGAGTGAGTGTGTCGCGCTCCAGTGACGTGTTGCCACAGATCAAAGAGTACGAGCGCGTCTCCACCACGATTGTGAATGCCTATGTCGGTCCTGCCGTGCGGCACTATCTGACGCGGCTCGAGCGGCGCTTGGCCGAGGCGGGGTTCGCGGGGAGCTTGTTCATCATTCTCTCCCATGGCGGCATGGCGCCGGTCGAGGAGGCGGGGCGTCTCGCGGCGGCGACCGTGCTGTCGGGGCCTGCGGGCGGCATCTCCGGTTCCCGCCGCTGTGCGGAGCTGCTGGCGCTGCCGGATCTGGTGCCCTTCGACATGGGCGGAACGAGCACCGATATCTCCTTGATCGCGGACAGACGCGCGACGCTGTCGGCTGACGGCGGGTTGGCGGACCAGCGCATCGCGCTGCGCAGTCTGGACATCGCCAGCATCGCGGC
Organism: Bradyrhizobium centrolobii; assembly: GCF_001641635.1. Lineage (GTDB taxonomy): Bacteria > Pseudomonadota > Alphaproteobacteria > Rhizobiales > Xanthobacteraceae > Bradyrhizobium > Bradyrhizobium centrolobii. The sequence goes on along the minus strand of NZ_LUUB01000015.1, from coordinate 2,011 downwards.
GGGCGGGGGCTCTATCGCCAGTGTTGATGCCGGCGGCATCATTCGCGTCGGGCCCGAAAGTGCCGGCGCGATGCCGGGCCCAGCCTCTTATGGCAACGGCGGTACAGAGCCGACCGTGACCGATGCAAATATCTTGTTGGGTTATCTCGATGCGGCGGCATTCATGGGCGGACGGCGTCCACTCGATCGGGCCGCGGCGGAGGCGGCAATCGATCGCCTCGCAGCTACGCTCGGTGTGACACGCATCGAGGCCGCTGCCGGAATCTATCGACTGGTCAATCTCAAAATGGCCGACGGCATCCGGCTGATGACCTTGCGGCGTGGCGTCGATCCGCGGAAGTTCGCGCTCCTAAGCTTCGGTGGCGCCGCAGGTCTGCACGCTGCCGAGGTAGCGCGCGAGCTCGACATCAAGCGGATCATAGTGCCTACGGCCGCCTCGGTGCTGTCGGCCTGGGGTATGCTGACCAGCGACCTGCGTTACGAGGTGAGCCGCACTCATTTTGAGGCAGGCACCCGTACGACCGCCTCAGACATTCGCGAGATTTTCGCTGATCTGGAGGAGCAAGCTGCCAAGCGGTTGCGCAGCTGGTTTGATGGGCCGGTCGTGACCGAACGCTCCGCCGAAATGCGGTATGGAGAGCAGGTGTTCGAGGTCGACGTACCGCTCAGCGACGTCAACCTCACCGCGCCAGCGCTGGTCGCTGAGGTCGAAGAGCGCTTTCATCGTCGCCATGAGGAACTTTACACCTACGCCTCCCGCGATCAGGAAGTCGTGTTCGTCAATGCGCGGGTCGCTGCTGTTGGTGCGGTTCCTCGAAGTGAGGGAGTCAACACGCCGACGCCGGCGACCGAGCCAAGCGCGCCGCCTGCAAGCAAACGGCAGGCCTTCTTTGGCACTTGGTGTGAGGTTCCGGTCTACGCGCTGGAAAAATTGCGTCCAGGCCATGTGCTGGAGGGCCCAGCGATCATCGAGGCCGAGACGACGACGGTCGTCATCAACCGCGACGATCGTGCAATGGTCAATGCGTTGGGATGGCTCGATATTGAGCTCGGGATTTGCAAAGAGGACTAGCACTACTTTGGCAGAAGCTATTTGCGCCACTGTTTTTCAAGGATTTGTTTTCGGCAGTATGGGCACCGCTGAGACGGCGGCCGAAGGATGAGATCGACGATGGCGTGACGTACGGCGGGCATGGTTGGCTGAGGCGGAGGTCCGTTGATTCTTTTTTTTCCGCCCCGCGTGTGCGAGGCGACGATGCTGCAGGAAGGCGTAGGCAATCATTGTCATCAGGGCGTGGCGATGAAGACCCTGCCATGATCGCCCCTCGAAGTGATCAAGTCCGAGCTCCTCCTTCAACTGCTGATGCGCCTGCTCACAAATCCATCTTGCCTTGATGGTGGCAGCTAGTGTGCGCAGATCCGTCGCCGCAGGGAGATTGGCAAGATAGTATTTCTTCTCCCCTGAGGCACGTTGCTCGCCAATGAGCCAAGCTTCGTCGCCCGGGAGATGCTGCTGACCCTTATCCCAAATCCGCTGAGGAGGGCCGTCGGCGGTGCGGACACGGAGAGCAGCAAATCGGGCTTTCAGCCGACCTTTCGTCCCGCTGCGCCAGCTCACGGCTTTCCATTTGGCGCTGGCCAGCATTTGTTCTGCCGCAATCGATAAGACATCGGGCACGTGGTGCTTTCGTGGTTTCCCGCGGACCTTGGTAATCGGCCAAACGAGCTTCACATCGACCGGATACACCTTCAGGTGCCGAGGGATGCCGACAGCCCAGGCCAGCCCGCGCTCTGTTAGCCCTTGTCGAAATGGTGCGCTAAGTCCGTATCCTGCATCCGCCAGCACACATCCAAAGCGCACGTTGGCTGCCGTCGCGCGGTCAATCTCGGCCAAGGCAATTTCCGGCTTGGACCGTGGCGTTCGGTGTTCGACTGGCACGCGAGCGCGCTTCAAACGAGACACGTCGCTTGTCCAACTGTCAGGCAGAAAGAGACGTAACGCGACCATCAC
>NZ_LUUB01000014.1:22832-50344 GCF_001641635.1 Bradyrhizobium centrolobii | reverse complement strand
CGGTAGGGTAGGCGTGGAACACCTCCGCGGAGGATGTCCCTACGCCTCCCCCCAAACCGTGCGGGCACCTTTGCGATGCACACGGCTTTCCATATGCGTATACTCTCGATTGGAAACGGCCACCCGGCACGACGGGCACAGGACGATCGTCTTGCGCCGCCAGCCGGACCGTTTCCAGACTATCAGCGACCCACTCTGCAGGTCTCGAACGCGGCGGAGGTGATGCATCTCGAATGGTCCTGTCGCGCCGCCACATGCTTCGCATCGGCGAGCATGCAGCCGGTCGATTAGGTCATTCGAGTTTATGACCCACCACGCGCCTCTTGTGAGATCGTCAATTCCTTGACTTATCCAAAAGGTTCGCGTGAGGTGCTTCAGTCTCCACAGTTTGATCGTGCGAAGCTTGCCTCGGACTACAGAGGACACCTCGTAATCCGACCCTTTCCACAGACGGGCCATGATTTGTGCCCTCGTCGTTCGATGGCGCAACGCCAGCGTCTTGATGAGGCTGCGGAACACAACGAGCTCCAGCACTCCCAAGGCACGTTTGTTGTCATCGGCAAACGAGTAATAGTTGGCAAAACCACGGAACTCCGAGTTATAGGCGAGCACGGTCGCGGTGTCGCTGGTGACCAAGAACTGCTCACGAGCACGGCCGGTCTTCCTGGCGAGGTCGCCATACCCATGCCGTTTGCAGAACTCGGTTATCCGCTTGCGTGGCACACGCAGACTGATGTTGCCGGTAGTCGGCCGACGCGTAACGCGCCATGTCCGTGCTGCCGGTCCCTTGCGGTTGGACTTTCGTCCACCCCCGTAGGACGTGTACGCCGCGATGCGGTAGCCGAGGAAGGTCACTCCCTTTGAAGCGGCCTGAATCCCACTCTTCTCAGGCGAGATCGCGAGCTTCAGCGTCTCTGTCAAGAATCGCTCAACAGAGGCCATGGTCTCACGAGCCTCCTCCTTGCTGCCGATGATGCCGATCAGGAAGTCGTCGGCGTATCGACAGTAGCGGAGCCTTTTGAAATTGGGATCCATGGGATCGACGGAAGGTAGTTTCCGTCTCTCCTTATTGATGGCTTTGATCTCTGCCAATGCGGCATTGATCTCGGCCAGCTCCGCGCCGTTGGCGCGCAGCCGCTCAATCTTCCGGCGGAGGCCCAGGACGCGCCTTTGCAACGCCGCATAGGGCGGGAATGCGCGTCGGTCGCGGCCTCTATCGAATCCCGCCCTCATTGTCTGCATGTGCTGATCCAGCTCGTGCAGATAGATGTTGGCGAGCAAGGGCGATACGACTCCGCCCTGTGGTGTACCGCTGTATGTGCGTCCATAGACCCAATCTTCCATGTAACCCGCTTTCAGCATTCCTTCGATCAGACCGATGAATCTGTCATCATCGATCCGCTTCTTGAGAAGCCTGAGCAGGACGTCATGGTCGATGTTGTCAAAGAACCCACGCACATCCACTTCGATCAGCCACTTGCAACCCGTCCAAGTCTTCTTGACGAGATTTAAAGCGGTGTGACAGGACCGCCTCGGGCGGAACCCATGCGACTCACCGAGGAACACAGGTTCATAGATTGCTTCGAGGATGGTCCTGACCGCCTCCTGAACGAGTCGGTCTTCCACCGTGGGAATTCCCAGCGGTCGTGTCTTGCCGTTGCCCTTCGGGATATAAACCCGTCGGACAGGTCGGAAGCGATATGTGCCCTCTGCCACGCGACGGGCGAGGTCGGCGAGCTTCGCCAGCGACATGCCGTCGAAGGTCTTGCCGTCAACACCAGGCGTCAAGGCTCCCTTATTTTGGGAGACCTTTTCGTAGGCCCGCTCAAAGAGAAATGGAGATCTCATCAGGCGGTGAAGGCCATTGATCCGCTTGCCCGACCGCGACAAGGTCGGAAGTGATTCAATTCTCCTCTGGATGGTAGCGGCCTGCATCAGCAGAACCTCTCCGTCGAAGAATCTCTTCTACGCATACTGCAAATGCCGTTTTTAGCGGCATCGTCCTTCCCCCGATCGGAGGCGCTTTCGATCCGGTCACCCGGCCTTATACGCATGATCGTCCGCCTTGCGGCGGCTGTCCCGGCCGTTACGCCAGGCATTTGGGTACTACGACGGCTCCGTCGCCATACAGGCTCGCGAACGAACCTGCTGCAGGCGATCCCGTAGTTGCGTGTGTGGGGAGTTGCGGTGTGTTTAGGTGTCCCATTTGCTTCCTTGACCCTCCGATGGAGGTCGTCCCACGCGGACTGGTGGCAGATCGCACTGGCCGGTGCGTTTTGCCCCGCGTGGCGTAGCGTGTCAGCCGCGTTCGCTACCGCCAACCCTTTAGCGACTGGAAACTGGGATTCAGGCAATACAGCTTTCACCGTGCACACCTTACTCTGTGCTCTCCACCGGGCTGCGGCGCCCGATTTCGAGACGTTTCCCGACATGCTCTGGTCCCGTTCCTCTTTCGAGGTCTCAGTCGTTTCCGACACCGGTAAGTCGGGCAAGTAAGAGCCAAACCAGTAGGCTCCATTCTTTCGAACACTCCCTTCTTCTTCACGCCACAACGGCGCACGCCCCTCGGGCTTCGATCCCTCGCGCAAAGACTGCGGAGCTCCTCGCCGGGGGCACTCGGGAAAGGGGCTCGCCTTCGGCGATCGCTATCACTGCCCCTGTCCCGGGTGCCGCTGTTAACCGGTCTAACCGGGGTTGGAACGTCAAGTATCAAATCTGATCTGATTACCGCATTGTCGCTGTGCCTTCCGAACCTACCGTGGTGTCAAAGCTATCCGGCGATCGCGCTTCTCTTCGAGGTCGGGATCCCCGCCTCATGATGATGTTCGTGAAGAAGTGGCGGGACCATCTCGGGAGCGCAGTCACGGAGCGATCGGCTCGCGCTGCAGACCGGTTATCACCCTCGCCATTCCTCGTCCTGCCGGACTCCTTGACAGCCTTTCGGCCGTGTTCTGCTGATCAGTACATTCGGGTGTCAGGCTGCCGCTGCGGCCTCCGATCTCTCCCACCGGAAGTCGCTGCCGTCGCACCACATACGGTGCAGGATGACGGATATCTTGCGAGCCACCGCGACCAGCGCATTTTTCATGGAACTGCGCTTGGCGATGCGGATGCCCCATGCCTTTAACGAGCACCACCGTCTGGTGTTGACCATCAAAGAGTGCGCGGCTTCAAAGAGGTGCTCTCGAGCAAAGGCATCGCCGCACCGGGTGATGCGCCCGTTGTAATCGACCTCTCCGGACGCGTATTTGCCTGGGGTCAGTCCAAGATGGACGCCAACATGCCGTGATTTACGGAAGCGGCCTGGGTTATCGATGGTCGTCTTGAATGCCAAAGCTGTCAGGGGGCCAACGCCAGGAACTGTCATGAACCGGCGGCAAATAGCATCGCTCCGAACCAGGCGCCCAATCAGGCGCGTCAACACGTGTGCTTGTTCGCCGAGCATGCGTCGGGCTTCGAGCAATGGAACGACGAGAGCCTGTAACTCTCCATCAGCCACGATCAGCTCGCGTACACGTTCTTCAAAGCGGCTTTGGCCGATAAGGCCTACTTTGAATCCGAAGGTTCGAAGTGCCGCCCGAATATGATTGTTGAGGTCGCGTTGCTTGTCGAGCAGGCACCGGCGACTGCCCATCAACGCTCGTAGCTTTTGGCTGTCTTCAGATTTGATGTGAACCGCTTTAAACCACCCTGTTCGCATCATTTGCGCAAGCGCACGAGCATCGTTGCGGTCCGTCTTGACAGTTTGAGCTTGCATCACGCTCTTTGCGTGCCGGGTCTCAACACAAATGACTGGTAATCCGCCTTCCGAAAGCCCCTTGTACAGCCAGGACGAACATTGACCGGCCTCCAGCCCAACGCGCTGCAAAGCGAAGCGGGTATTTCTCAGCCAGGAAATTAGCGCCTCGGGTTCGGTATCCGTCACTCCTTCCCGGACGATATTTCCATCTCGATCAACGATGCAGATCGCGGTGCGCTTGAGAGACACGTCGAGTCCAGCGAAGTAATTCATCAGGATCTCCAGCTCATTTTGTTGGGCGAATCGATCGACGTATTATGCGCCCGAGAGGTCGGTGCCCGGTTACTTCATCTCGTTGCTGCACTCGGACCCGCGTGCCCCTTCGGGTCGCTATGCTCACGCTCTCCGGGTGCCATTTCAGTCGGCGATGCGCGTTCGCGCACGCTTGATCAGGGCCTGCGGCCCTGGGCAGCGCAAGGCCAGGTTCCCGTGAAGGAATGGGACGAGGCGGGTCACCTCGCGGATTTCACATTCTTTCACTTGTACGCGTGCGGCGAGAACCAAACCGGGCACTCGTAAGTCAAGCGCCGGGCGCGCTACGCTTGAGCTAGGTCGAGCACTCGTCGAGAGCAAGTAGATTGTCGGTCCAGACCCCATCTGCATGGGTCTGAATGAATTTGCGTCCCGAGGGGCTTTTTCGCACGGCAACCCAAGCGGTCGAATCACCCTGTTGCGTGTAGAACCTGTGCTGCTTGTTCTCGATAGAACGAACAACGTTTTCCACCTTGCCCCGCCATCTTCCTCCTTCGGGCTTCGGCCCGCCGACATCCGTGATGTGCTCATGCCGGCTCATGCGGTTCGGCTTGTGAACACAATCGATGCGGTAGGTGGCCATAGTTTACTTTCCATCGAATTTTTTTGGGGAGCGAGGATCCTGCTCGTCCCCACGACAAGGCCCTATTGTCGCTACGGTTCGAAGCAAGCACAATTGCCGAACTTGCGCGGGGCTCCGCGAATGCGTCGAGCACATCCGGCGAATCGCCCTTTAGGTGACAGTCAGCAATATCAATACCGTGTGACGGTCTTTAGTCTTTCGTCATCGAAATTGTTCCTACGGAGGTCAAGTCGACAAGCAATGCAGATCTCTCCAACGCCTGCGATCAGCTCGGGCGAGAACAGATTGTTGGAAACCCAATCAATGTCGCTCCCGAGAAGTGCACGCTGCATCGTGCCGCGAATGCGTTCGAAGCTGTGTGCTCGGGGTTGAATCGCTAGCACGTAGCTCATGCAGATTTCCGGCAAATTCGTCCCCCTTGCCGCTGCCAATCGCTATCAAATCGCGGTGCACAACATTGATCCGAAGCTCGCGATATGCCGGTCACCAATGCCGCTATACCCGGTCAGGCATTCACTTGTGGTGGCTTAGCCGCAGCCGTCCAAATCATAGCTCCCTCGGCTATTGGCGTGGTGAAGCTGCGAAGACCAAAACTAGCAACCGAGCTCGAGCGATTGACGGACCGATAGCCGGCTCGATCCTTTGCGTTACTCGGGGAGAAACGAGGCGAATCATGGAAGTTGGCTTGCGGGGTCGGAACAACCATGGGTAAATAATTGGGTGGTTTGCTTTCCCGCCGGTGACAAAAATGGCTCAATCCCGTATCCTTGCTGCTTGCGCCGTAGCGCTGATAACTCTGTTCCTCTCTTCGCCAGCAAGAGTGCAGCAGGCTCAACCGGCGCAAGGTGACGGGCAGAAGCCTGCGGTGTCGCAATCGACATCTGACGAGCCGCGATCCGATCCTTCGATTCAAAAGTCAGCGCCGTCGTCGAGCGCTGGCGCCCTTGCGAGCGGGCAGACCACGCCGAGCGATCCTCAGAAGCAGTGCGTGAAACCCGGAGAGTTCGCCATCGAACTTCGATCTGGTCGCAATCCGGTAGGCGCACCGATCGTGCTGGCCACGAACTTCTTGCCCACAAACCAGCGCGTTGACGTCGGCGTGCGCGCTCCGTTCGTCGATGGCGTACGTTATTTCGCAGGTATCGACTATGGAGATGAAACCTATCTGTTCAAGCGGCAGGACGTCCTTACGCACCGCGCGACGGAATCGGACCCGCTGGTGAAGCAGCATCTGCTCGAGCCCGACCAGACCATCGTCACATTGAACATGGGAGACGATCTGGCGTGGTTCTGGAGCAGGGTCGATCTTTATCTTTACACCTGCAACAGTCCGGTCGGACAGTCTCCTTGGCGAGTCTCGTCCATAAGCGTCCGCCTCAGTCCCTACTGGTTCAGCATCGGCGCGGTCCTTGTGGAGGTTCTGGTTCTCTACATCTGGATAGCGTTCGCGCTTCGGAAGAAGGATCACACGTTGGGATCCTTCCTGCGCGCGTTGAACCCCGCACAGGTCTCGGCGGGGTCGGATGGAAAAGGAAGCCTCTCGACCTTCCAGACGTTGGCCTTTTCCCTGGCGGTTGCTGCCCTGATCACGCTGCTGCTGCTTCAGACAGGGACGTTGGTCGATTTGTCGGGGTCGATCCTGACGCTCCTGGGCATCAGCGGCGTCGGCGCGACTATAGCCAAGGGCACCGATAGCCAACGCAACACGCTGTCGGCGGAAAACCGGGCATGGCTGCTGCGACGCAATTGGCTTCCGATGGCCAAGACGATCGTCGACCCGTCAAACGCGACCTGGCGTGACTTCTTCTCCACCGATGGCGTCTTCGATGTATATCGCTATCAGAGTTTCATTTTCGCATTGGTCGTGATCGGAGGTTTGATCGCGGCGGGCGTGAATCAGCTTTCGACGTTCGTTGTTCCGGACACGATCCTGGGTATCGTTGGACTTAGCCAACTCGTCTACATCGGCGGCAAGCTGGTGACGCCGACCAACATTTCCGATCTCAATGCGGCTATTTCCGCTCTGCGTTCCGATGAGCAGAAGCTCAAGGCTGCCGCCGTGGCCGCCAAGCAGGGGCAGGTGATGAGCCTGGCGGAGGCGATCCCGCTCGTTGGCCAAAGCACCTACGATGCCTATCGTCAGAAAGCGAGGGACGTCGCTGCCATCTTCACCGATGCGACCGGCATCGTCGTCGCGGATGCATCGCTCGAACCTCTCGTCACCTGACCAAGGAAGACTTAAAATGGCTAAGAACATCCTGGTGTTCGCCGATGGCACGGGCAACGAAGGCGGTCTCCTGCCGGACGAGAGCCGCACGAACGTCTACAAACTTTATCGGGCAACGCGCACCGGGCCTGAATCGATCATCGACCCGAACAAGCAATTGGCGCTCTACATTCCCGGTATCGGGACGCCGATGCCTGGACATAACAACAGCTGGGACGGGGTGAAAGAGACGGTTCAGCAGATGTTCGGGTTCGGCGTTACGAAGAAGATCATCGATTGTTACGTCGCAATCATCGGCGTCTGGGAGCCGGAAGACCGCATCTACCTGTTCGGCTTCAGCCGCGGCGCCTACAACGCCAGGTGTCTTGCGCATGTGCTCGAGCTGTGCGGCATTCCGACCAGGGAGCGGAATGGCCAGCCGATCAGTCTCGATCCGAATTCCCTCAGGAAAGTCGCCAAAGACGCGGTGTCCTCAATCTACTGGCTTGGGATGCCGAGGGACGGCGCGGAGGCGGAAAAGAGAGCAGCCCAGTTTCGCGACGCCTACCGTTCACAGGTCGGGCGCCCGGCCGGGGCTTCGGCCTATTTCATCGGGATTTGGGACGCCGTCGCCGCGATCGGCTGGCAACGCTTCTTCCCCGAGTGGGCTTACGATCGGCATTTCCCATCAGACATCCAATACGCGCGGCATCTGCAATCAATCGATGAAGGCCGAAAGGACTTCAAGCGAGTACCCTGGGGAGGAAGCGGCACCGTCAGGTGGCCGGATAGACAGGGTGAGCCGGAGCAGTTCGACCAGATCTGGTTCGCCGGCAATCATGCCGATGTCGGCGGAAGCTATCCCGAGAACGAATCGCGCCTGTCGGACATTACGCTGGCCTGGATGGTGGAATTCATCACCGAGAAGATTCCCGAGACAGGGCGAGTCATCATCGACAGGAACTTGCTGAGATTATATCCGTCGGCCGACGGCATGATGCACGACGAATGTATGGTCGGAATGGGCGGGACTGCGCTTCGATGGGCGAAGGCGGTTCGGCAGGTGCCCGACACGGCGCAACTTCACCCAACCGTCTACGAGCGGCTGGCAATGAAGTCGGTACGCAATTTCACGAGCTTTGGACTCTACCGACCTGCCGCGTTGCAAAACCATCTCAAAGCAAAAAAATACTTCGAAGTCCCAACCGGCGGAGGCGACGACGCGATCGGATGCGGTTCCGCAGATAAAGTCAGCGCTCCGCCAGGTGGTGCTGTCTCCACCTGATTGGACGCGTACTGTCAATGTGTCCGATCAGAGCGCGTTCTTTCAATTGAGCAGATTCACCGCGAAAACACGCCGTTGATACGGAAATCCCGATCGTTACGGTTCGCTGCTCAGAAAGAGCCTAGCACGCTGCCAAGTGCGATCACGGCCAGTAGCGCCAGTAGCGAGGTGACGATGCCGACCATAAAGATGTCGAAATAGCTGTCGCGATGCGACAGCCCGCAAATCGCGAGCAGGCTGACCACTGCGCCGTTATGCGGGAGGATGTCGAGCGTGCCGGAGCCAATCACAGCCACGCGATGCAAGAGCGAAAGGTCGATGCCAGTCTGTGCAGCAATGTTTACATAGGTCTCGCCGAGCGCATCGAGCGCAATCGTCAGCCCGCCGGAGGCCGAGCCGGTCAGCGCGGCCAGGATATTGGTCGCGAATGCCAGTGACACCAGTGGGCCGCCTTCGATGGTGAGCACCCAGTCGCGCACCGGCTCGAAAGCCGGCAGCGCGGCGATGACCCCGCCGAATCCGACCAGGCTTCCAACACTGAGCACCGGCAAGGCGGATGCATTGGCGCCGGCGTCCATGGTCTGCCGGAGTGATGGAAGTCGGCTACGGTTGAGCGCGATGACGACGGCGATGGCCGTTGCCAACGCGATGCTGACCGACCAGACGCCCGCGACCGCGGCAAGAGAAGTACCACCGAAACGCTGTTCGGCCAGGTAAGAGACATCGAGCCGCGGTAGCACCAGAAGCGACATCATTAGATTAACGGCCACCACGACAACAAGCGGAAGTGTGGCGCTCAGCATTGGGGTCGGTAAGTCACTACGGAGTCCATGCCGGATTTCTGCCGGGTCAAACTCGCGCGCCGTCGTCGCGTGCTCGCGCACCAGTTCGTCATCGGCCGCATGTTCGCAAGCTCCGTACATCTCGTCACCGAAACCTTCGCCGGCACGGCGCGCCTTGGCCGCCGCCCGTTCTAGCCACCACAGGCCGATGCCGAGCATTATGAGGGAGGCGACGATGCCGAGACCGGGTGCAGCGAACGGGGTCGTGCCGAAGAAAGGCATGGGGATCGCGTTCTGGATCGACGGCGTGCCGGGAAGCGCCGACATGGTGAAGGTCGACGTCCCCAGCACGATCGCCGCCGGGATCAATCTGCGTGGAATTGCGGCGGCTCTGAACAGCGATTGGGCCATGGGAGCGATGATGAAGAACGCGACGAACAGGCTCACGCCTCCGTAGGTGACCAGCGCACCTGCGAGCACCACTGCGAGGACTACGCGTCGCTTCCCGAGCCGCTGCGCCACAAAGCCTGCCACGGCCGTGACCGCGCCGCTGTCGTCCATCAGTTTGCCGAAAACGGCACCCAACAGGAAAATCGGAAAGAACTGAGCCAGGAACCCGGCCGCGCTGACCATGAAGACTTGGGTGAGCTTCGCAAGCAGCGGTTCACCGCCAAGTAGCGCCGCGACGAGGGCTGCGAAGGGGGCCAGCAGGAGGACGCTCCATCCCCGGAACGCGAACAGGACAAGCAGACCAAGCCCGATGAGAATGCCGACAAGGCCCACCGCTCAGCACTCTGCCAGAAGAACATCGAGATCGGCGGTCGAGCGCCGACCGAGATCGGCGCTGTGCGCGTCGAGGAACTCGGAAGTCGCCTGGCGGCCCTCCGTGCGGAGCATCGCGACGAATTCCCATTCCGCATTCAGCTTGGAGGAGGCGCCAAATCTCGCCAATATGTCGCTCCTGATTCGATGCGCGCGCATCTTGGCCCAGCGCGCGCCTTCGCCAGTGCCCGGATCGACTGCCCGGCGAAGCAGTGCGATCATGCGCAATTCCTTCATCAAGGGCGAGTTGAAGGAAATCTCGTTGACACGGTTGAGGATCTCTGTGGCCGTCCACGGCTCTTCGGGTTTTTCGGCCGGGTTGATCTGCACCAGGATCATGTCGTGCGCGTCACTTTCGCGAATAAGCGGCGTGATCGTGGGATTGCCGGCGAAGCCGCCATCCCAATAGGGCTCGCCGTCGATTTCGACAGCCCGGAACATGGTCGGCAAACATGCCGAAGCTAAGAGCACGTCAGGCGTGATCTCTGCGTTGCGGAAGATGTGCCCACGCCCGGTTCTCACCCGGGTCGCGGTGATGAAAAGCTTGATCGGTGAGCGTGCCAGACGCTCGAAATCAATGCTTTCAGCCAACACCTTGCGCAGGGGATTGTAGCCTGTCGGATTAAGGTCGTAAGGTGACAGCAGCCGCGACACGAGGTCGGTGAAAATGTATGCGGGAGACGTGTCTAGCGTCCAGCGACCCAATAGTCGGTCGAACGGCGATCGCTGCAGTGGGCTGAAGGTCGCTGCGCGCGAGACACGGCGCCAGTACTCGTCGAGCGCCTGGCGAGCTCCCTCGGCGCCGCCTGCGGTCCATCCGTCGGCCAGGACCGCGGCATTGATCGCGCCAGCCGAGGTGCCGGAGATGGCAACGATCTCAAGCCATTTTTCTTCGAGGAGGCGATCGAGCACGCCCCAGGTGAACGCGCCATGCGAACCGCCGCCTTGAAGCGCAAGGTCGATTAGGAGTGGAGATCGGTCCATGGCGTTCGATCGTTGGATGGCTGAGACTTGGCGTATTGCCGAACTTGGATCCGAACTGGTGGTTTCCACGACGCCGACGGCCAGCGGGGCTGCGTCCGGACCACATCGCCGGTGTCCATGATGGTGAGGATTGCTGCCGGTTCGAACGGAGCGTCGGCCAGGCCCATGTTTCGCTCTTTGCTTACGAATCCTGGCCAGGGGTCGGATCACGCACGGGCCTCCACTTGCGGGACCTCCTGCTCATCCGTGCCGTCTCGTCGAGGCCTTTCCGCCCGCTGAAGTACATCAGTGCGATCAGTCCGGATCCGAACACGACCATCACGAGAGCGGCCAAACTCATGACGACGTTGCCGTACGGCGGCATCGCCGGGGTCGTGCGCCAAATCTGCAGGCAGTACCAAATCGAGGCGACGAGAAGGGCCGCCAGTATGATCATGACAAACCATTGGGACCTGTTGCGCATAAGTGCTCCGCACTGAGCGAGGGCCGGATAGGCTCCGCGATAAGCCCTTCAATCGGCCGTCTCCGTGAACGGCCCTACCGCCAGCCGCAGATTCGACGGCCGCGATGCCACCAGCAAACCCAGCGGCGATGGCGGCGCGGCGGGGGCCGTCCCCAACCCGGGTGGGGCGGCGGGCCCCATTGGGCCAACGTCATTCGGTTGGTGGACTTTTCGGCGCCGGATGATTGTGTGGAAACCGGCATCGCCTCTGCGCTCTCGCTAAGATGAACACCGATTGCGCCGACCGCGACGGCGGCCAGGGCACCCTGTGCGAGGCCAAGAATAGCACGGCGATTAAGAACGCTCATTTTCTACACCTCTTCAATAGCGGTAAGAAATCGGCTGCGGGCGGTTTCGCCTATGCGGTTAGGTCATCCCACGAAATTCGATCGGATCGTTCAGGATGATGCCGCGCCTTGCGGTTGTTCCCCGGTGAGGGGTTGCGCCGCCTTGGCGAGGGCATCGCGCAAAATCTGTTCCTTCGTCTCATCCAGGGACGTCTTCAGCACGATGCCGCCGGCGTCCTTGATCTCCTTCAGAACCTTGTCCGCGGTCATGTTCTTGATCAGAACGAAGAGAGCGGCGTTTCCGGGTTCGAGCGTTGTAGATAGTTCCTTCATGAAGGCATCGTCGATGCCAAAATCCGTCAAGGCACCTCCGAGCGCTCCTGACGCTGCCCCTAGCGCGACACCGATGATGGGATTCAGAAAGATGATCCCGATGAGTAGGCCCCAGAAGCTGCCGGTCGCCGCGCCTATGGCCGTTGTGTTCACCAACTGATTAAGCTTGATGTTACCCGAGTCCGTCTTTACCGCGATCACCGCGTCGCCAAGGCTGATCAGATACTCCTTCTGGAGTCTGAGAAGCCGCTGACGCACCTTCTCGGCCTTCGCCTCGGTCTGGTACACGATCGCAACAAGATCAGACATGAAACTCTCCTCGGCGTTGTCGGCGGAGCCGCCCGCGGGCCAGACACCCGCTCAATAGTGGGAGTGCGAGCTTAAGCCGCGAGCCAGTGCATCCGAACAAACCCTGAGCTGCTGACGTGAATAAGCGAACCTGCCGTCTCGCATTTCTTGAGATCGCACCGCGGCCTTGGCGCGCCGAGCAAAAAAAGCGCGCGCCATCCAAAAGAGGGTGACCAGCCAACGTTCATCCTTCCCGCAGGACCTTTACGAATGTCCGACAGCGACTTGTTCGGCCAAACCGTCGATGATGCTGTCAATTCCAGAAGCCGTCGGGGAGAGCACATGCGAAGATCACTTGCCGTGTTGCCGATTCCGGTCGTGGATCCGAGTGATCCTTGGCAAAACTTTGATGTGGGGGCGCGACGCCAGTTCAGCGGCGGAGGCCGAAGTGGCGAGTGCGATAAGAGCTACCGTGCCCAGCAGGACGTCTTTCATTTCATCTGGCCCGTTCGAGTCGATTTCTCTACGACTACGATTGCCATGTGTCCGCCTTTGCCATCAATTGCCAAGGTTGGTAGTTGCACTTTAGATCGTGCGTACGGCTCCCTTGGCGTGATCTTCCGCAGGCGTTCGAATGAAACGGCCTATTCCGGCGTTCTGCCGATGAAGAAATCAGGGCGTAAAAGAAGTCAGGCGGCGTAAGGTCGCGATTCCTGTCAGGAAGACGACCAGCGACTGCCGCCATTGTCTGTTCTTCTCGAGGGCAGGCAGATGCTTCAGCTCACCGTGACGAGAGCGCGTAACACGACGGCGCAAGAAAGCATTTCAGACGAACTTGCAACGTAGACATGCCCGCCTAAGCCGCTTGAATCCTGCCAAGGAAGCTGTCTAGTTCGTGCTTTAACCGGGAGCTTTCCTCAGACAAGAGTTCGGCTGACATCAGTACCTGCATCGAAGCCCCTCCGGTTTCCTTCGCACCGTTGGTCATTTCACCGGCGCTCGCCGCCACCTGGGTGGTCCTGGTCGCCGCTTCCCGCACGTTGAGCGCAATGCTTTTGCTCGTTGCCTCCTGCTCTCCGATGGCGTCGACCACAGTCATGGCAATTTCCGAGATGCCGCCGATGATGGTGCCGATTTCGGTAATTGTGCAGACCGATTCAGTCGTCGCCGCCTGAATGCCGCCAATGTGCTCACCGATCTCAACCGTGGCATGCGCGGTTTGCGTCGCGAGAGATTTCACCTCCTGGGCTACAACAGCGAAACCTTTGCCGAGATCGCCGGCGCGCGCGGCTTCGATTGCCGCGTTCAGCGCTAGCAAGTTGGTTTGCCGTGCGATGGCAGCGATCAGCTCGACCACGCTGCCGATCCTCTCCGTCGCGACCGCCAAACTGACCATGCGCCGGTCGCTGAGTTCGGCTTTGCGAACCGCTTCGCGCGCCATATTGGCCGCTTCTTCGACCTGCCGGCCGATGCTCGCGATGGTTGCCGCCATTTCACCCGTCGCGGCCGCGACATGCTGAACGTTGGCGGATGCTTCATCCGAAGATGAGGCGACCTCGACCGAGAGTTGCCGGCTGTGATGAGCCGTGCGGGTGAGGCTGCGTGCAGAGGCTTCAAGTTTTGAGGAGGCGGAGGAGACGGTATCGACGACCCTGCCCACGGCGGTTTCGAATTCGCCGGCGAGCCGAGCGATGTCGGCCTTACGCAGCTCGGCGGCTGTACGATCCTGTTCGGCCTTTGCATCGAGCTCCGCCTGCGCCTTCTCGCGGGCTTTCAGCTTAAACATTTCGACCGCTTCGGCCATCTCGCCAAGCTCGTCGTTTCGGCCAAGGCCGGGCAGAACCACGTCGAACCGACCGTTGCCGAGTTGGCGCATAGCCGCCGTCATCGAAGCGACTGCTTTGGCGATGCGCCGGCCGAACAGTAAGGCAAGCAGGCCCGCGAGCATCGTTGCAAGCCCAATCGCCCAGATCAGTTTCCGTCGAATGTCTTCAGCTCGCATTTCTGAAGCTTGCGAGCGCGCGTCAGCGGCAGCTATGATCTTCGCGAGCCCCGGGCGGATGCGGTCATAGATCTGTCCGAGATCGTCGACTTGGTCAGCCAGCGCTTCCTGCGTTACCATGAACGACACAAAGCTCGACTTGTATGCGCGGATCAGTTCGAGGATTTGGGATTTCACCTCCGCTGGCAGGCTGGCCTGAGCGAGCGCGGCTTCAAATTCTGCCTCCCGGTCTGCGAGTTGATCGCCATATTTGTCATCGCCCCGCATGATGAAGTCTTTCTCGTGCCGGCGCATCATCAGCATCAAGATCGTGAGGCGTGGCTGGTTCAGCTCTGGCAACCGTTGCTCGACGGTGTGCACGGCGTTGCGCAGCTTGCCCTGAAAACCATCATCCTCGTTGAAGCCGAGGTTGCGCTGCGCCGAGACCACGTTCTGAAAGCGCGTTGAATAGAGATTAACCGCCGGTCGCAGGAAGGTCGCCTGCTTCAGCGGGTCATCGTCGGGCAAAGCCGTCACAAATGCTTCCACGCGACTTAAGTCCGCCAGCTGCCGCTCATAGCTCTCGGCATGCTTCTCGATCAACACCTCACTGGGTTTGCGCAGGAAGTCGCTCGCGATATGTCGCGACTCCAGGAAGCTTTGCGACAACGATGCGACGTGAGCTTTGAACTGGTTGCTGGCGTTCGCATCGCTCTGGACCAGGCTCGCGTACTTCAGGGCGGCGGCGCAGATTGCACCTGTGACAAGCACTCCGGAAAGGCCGAGCAGTGCCATTTGGCCACGCAATCCAATGCGGAAGTCTCGGCGAATCCTTGTTTGCCCGACAATTCTGGTCGCAATTGCGCTCATTGTACTCCTTGAAGAGTTTATGCTCCCGGCGCAGTGCTCCGACGGACGCTTATCCATATCGGGCTGAACGCGAGCTGCCTGCTTGGTTCGACCGATGACGGCCGGCTAATTAGTCCAGATTGATTTCGGAATCCTGAATTCGCTGTTCGAAGCGCATGACTTCTCTTTCAGCTCGTCGCAGGGGCGATGTTGAAATCCGTCGAAGAAAGCGACCCTGCGCTGGAATAAAGCGTCAACCTGCAGCTCGTTGCATAAATTCCTACCGAGGGCTCGTTATAGTCAGTCCCAAGCGGTACTCGGAACATCAATATTTTTTTGTTGGAGCCGCTTCTGCAGCGTTACAACAGAGCGCGAGGTCACAGCGAGAACGCAGGATCGTTTGTACGACACGCTCCAATCTGAAGCCGAGACGCCATACTCGGCTGAGAAGCGCGAGTGTTCGTTCGGTACGTACGGTGCCGGCCGGAGCAACGTCGCTCAAATTTACCATTGCCTCTCTCGAAGAGAGCGCATCCCAATTCTTCGTGCACGACACTCGATCGAGAAATGAGTAAGTTCAACCAGGAACGCGTGCTGAGCGTCCATCACTGGACCAACACTCTCTTCAGTTTCACCACGACGCGGAGTGCGTCGTTCCGCTTCCGCAGCGGTCAATCCGCCATGATTGGGCTGAAGATAGATGAGAACCAGCTGCTGCGTGCCCACAGCCTCGCCAGCGCGCGTTACGAGGATCGGCTGGAATTTTTCTCGATCAGGATGCCGGACTGTGCCCTAACCTCACGTCTGCAGCAGCTGAAGGAAGGCGACGAGATCATCGTCAGCCGCAAGGCGACCGGAACCCTGATCATCGACAACCTCGAGCAGGGACGTAATCTCTATCTCATCGGGACCGGCGCCGGGCTTGCCCCGTTCCTGAGCGTGATCAAGGATCCCGAAACCTATCTGCGATTCGAGAATGTCGTGCTGCTGCATGGCTGCCGCCGGGTCGCCGAGCTCGCCTATGGCGACATGATCACGGAGAAGCTGCCGAGAGACGAACTGCTCGGCGATTTCGTGCGCTACCAGCTGATTTACTATCCGACCGTGACGCGCGAGCCTTTCTTCAACCGCGGCCGGATCACCGATCTGATCGCGTCAGGCAGGCTGTTTTCGGACCTCGAGATGTCCGAACTCAATCCTCAGCACGACCGGCTCATGATCTGCGGCAGCCCTGCGCTGGTGCGCGATACCCGCGAGCTGTTGATGGCGAAGGGTTTTGTCGAAGGCAATGACGGCGCGCCCGGTGAATTCGTAGCCGAGAATCCGCGCGCTTCAATGATCAGGCACGCAGTCAAGCGTTTGCAGCCGTATTCCGCGACATCGTTCAGATGATCCCAGGCGAGCCTTGGGCGAATACGGTCGAGAAAATCAAACAACATGAGCTTGGCGATCTGCTCGCTGCGAACGACTGACCGCTGGATTAGGGCGATCGTCTTACGTGTGCAGCGCGGTGCTGACCGCGCTCACCCAGGATCGTCTGGTGGATGTCCGCTCGGAGGGTCGCGCCGCCGTCCCAAGTCTGACTGAGCTCCGGCGCGAGAAGGTGCGTGACTTCGGCTTGGTCCAACATGTCCCAGAGTGGGAAACGGTGCCGGCCGATCATGCGATCATGCCGGACTCGCGACGTCCGTCAATCTCGTTCGCGAGGTTTCCTTGGCGGTACGCACTTGCAAAGGAACGGGCGTCCCCCTTTCGGGATCGGGCCGTCGGCTGACGCTGAAGCCCCGCCATGCCGGGTCTTCACCCTTCGGGCTTCCGTCCCTGACGCGGTGGGGTGAGAGACATTCTCCGGCTCAGATGTGCGCAGTGACCGACGGAGCTGGAGAGGAAGAGTGGGGGCTGGATTTCCGTGACGGGTTGAGGCCGGAGGAGAGTCTTCCGGCGCCCGTCATGGAGATTGTCCCCATGAATATGCAAGTTCTTGATGCGCGCCGCGGCGCTAGTGGCGGTTACAGAGTGGATGTGAGTCGCGGCGAGCGCGTCGGTCGGGTCTCCTCGGAGTGGTTTTCCCGTCCCGCGGATGAGCGCTACCTGTCGCTCAACGAGCTGGCCCGCACGGTGCGCGATCGCACCGACCGCAGCCGGACGCGCGTGGTCGAAAGCGCGCTCATCCATGTGGAGGCAAGTCGTGCCGATCCTGTGCGCTTGTCCCTGATGTTGCCCGGCTCGGACAGGCCGGTCGCGCCGACCCACTGGAGCTTCGGTCAGCTTGCAAGCCAGGTCGGCGCTCCGGCCGCTTACCTGCGGCAGCTCCCCGCGGCACTCGCAGGCATCAACCTGCAATTTGGCCTGACTGCCAATCGCGTCGAACAGATCAAGACGCTCGAGACCGAGGGTAGCCGCGTTGAGCTTCGCGCCGTCACCGGCCCTGACTATGGCCGGATCTACGATCACGAATTGGTTGAGGCCGTGCAGCGCATTGCCGGCAACGGCACGGGTGATACGCGCTGGAAGGTGCCTGGTGTGCTCGACTGGTCAACGGGGATCTACAATCCCCGCGTCGACATTTCCAAGGACACGACCACGCTCTATGCGTCCGACAGGGACGTCTTCCTTTTCCTGGTCGATGACCTGAACCCGATCGAAGCGGGTCGTCTTCGGGACGGCTCCCCCGACCTCTATTTCCGGGGCTTCTATTGCTGGAACTCGGAAGTTGGGGCCAAGACCCTCGGCATGGCGAGCTTCTATCTCCGTGCGGTCTGCCAAAATCGCAATCTCTGGGGCGTGGAAGATTTCGAGGAGATCACCATCCGCCACTCCAAATACGCTGCCTCCCGCTTCGCTCACGAGGCGGCGCCGGCACTGCTGAACTTTGCCAACTCCTCACCCATGCCCTTTGTCAATGGAATCAAGGCCGCACGCGAGCGGATCGTGGCACGCAGCGACGAGGATCGCACCGAGTTTCTGCGCCGCCGCGGCTTCTCAAAGGCCGAGACAGGTAAGGTGATCGACGCAGTGCTGGCGGAGGAAGGCCGCCCGCCTGAAAGCATCTTCGATTTCGTGCAGGGCATCACCGCCGTCGCGCGCGACAAGCCGCATCAGGATGCCCGCCTGGACATCGAGGCCAAGGCCAAGAAACTACTCGACCGGGCGGCGTAACTTCCGCGACGCCTGGGAATTTCGGACCTGCCGGACTCGTGCGTCTTACGTCTTTCCGATGCACGCGCTCGATGTTGCTCCGCTCTCGGAAGCGGCGGCAATGCGATCCTCATCGCGAGCCAAAATCCCACGACGGCCCCTTCGGGGGCCGTCGACAAACTCGAAGTTCCGCGCCGCGCAGAGAATGCGCGCTTAAAGCATGCTCCGGAAAAGCGTGCA
This sequence comes from Bradyrhizobium centrolobii, assembly GCF_001641635.1. Lineage (GTDB taxonomy): Bacteria > Pseudomonadota > Alphaproteobacteria > Rhizobiales > Xanthobacteraceae > Bradyrhizobium > Bradyrhizobium centrolobii. Next base: position 32,013 of record NZ_LUUB01000014.1, on the reverse strand, counting down.
GCGGTTTTCCGAAGATCATGCGCAAACAACAGCCTAAAGCGCTAGGACTAATTGTCCCAATTAGATGCCGCGATACTCGCTTACGATTTTTGCGTGACCGCGTTCAGCTTCGGCCCATGTTGGGTAACGCTCCCGCCGGGCGTCGACGGAGGCTATGCCGGCTTCCATGACCTCGGTTTCGAACACAAGGGGGCGATCTGCTTCGCATCCGAGATCAAGACCCACGAATACGGTTGATATGATGACGTCCGGACCTATCTCGGTCCTCGCGACGACACGGTCGGCTGATTCATACCATCGCCGCCACGAAACCGGGTCCGTGCGCTTGGGCTCGTGTCCATCCAAAATGTAGTGGCTCATGCCAGCCAACATATCTGCCTGTGCCGACCCGTGCCAGCGGTTTCGGCCCCCCGTCCGATCCGGGATGCGAAGGCGCGACAGGGCTTCCTGATAGGACGCCAGCCGCCAAGCATCGCCGTTCCCCGCAGAAAAGAAAGAGTGAGAGGAGGGCAGGCCTTTTGCGCGAACGGGTTGGAGGTCGAGAGAGAGGCTCCCGGCCGCCCGTTCCGGAGAAACCGACATGGCAAAGGCCGTTCAGAAGATCAAGCTCTCGCCGTCCCGCGACATTCCTTTCAACAAACTCGTCTTGAGCCAGAAGAATGTACGGCGGATCAAGGCCGGCGTCTCGATCGAGGATCTCGCGGAGGACATCGCCCACCGCGAAAAACTGTTGCAGAGTCTCTACGTGCTGCCGGTCCTTGATGCCGACGGGCAGGAAACCGGCATGTTCGAGGTGCCCGCCGGGGGCCGCCGTTATCGCGCGCTCGAACTCCTGGTGAAGCAGAAGCGTCTTGCGAAAACCGCGCCGGTTCCCTGCATCGTCGGTGACATGGGCGCCGAGATCAGCGCGGAAGAGGATTCGCTCGCCGAAAACGTGCATCGCGTCGCGCTCCATCCCCTCGACCAATTTCGTGCATTTCAGACGTTGCGCGAACAAGGCCGTTCCGAGGAAGACATCGCGGCCATCTTCTTCGTCTCCGTCAACGTGGTCAAACAGCGGCTCCGGCTTGCAGCCGTCTCGCCGAGATTGCTCGACGTCTACGCCGACGAGGGCATGTCGCTCGAACAGCTGATGGCGTTCTCGGTGAGCGCCGATCACGTCCGACAGGAACAGGTTTGGGAGAATGTCAACAAATCGGGCTACGACGAGCCGTATCAGATCCGGCGCGTGCTGACCGAGAGCACGGTGAGGGCCTCCGACAAACGCGTGCAGTTTGTCGGCCTCGCCGCCTACGAGGCGGCCGGTGGCAATGTGCTGCGCGATCTCTTCGAAGAGGATGGCGGCGGCTGGCTCGAGGGCGTCGCTTTGCTCGATCGTCTCGTCGCCGAGAAGCTGCGGACCGAGGCCGAGGCGATCGCAGGCGAAGGCTGGAAGTGGATCGATGTCGCCCCAAACTTTCCCTATGGTCATGACCAGGGGCTCCGCCGGCTCGCGGGCGTGCCGGCTGATCTGACTTCCGAGCAACAGGCGAGCCTCGATGCGCTCCAGGCGGAATACGATGCGCTTCAGGCAAAACTTGAAGACGCCGACGAACTGCCCGATGAGGTGGATGCACGGCTTGGCGAACTGGAGGAGGCGCTCGCAGCTTTCGACAACCGACCGCACATCTTTGAGCCGGCCGAGATTGCCAGAGCCGGCGTCTTCGTCAGTATCGATTCCGAAGGACGGCTTTTTGTCGATCGGGGCTATGTCCGCTCCGAAGATGAGGCCCCTGCGGCCGATTTCGATGCCGGGCAGGGCGCAGATGCGTCCCTGGCTGAAGGCGAGGTGGCCGCGCGCGCGGTGATCTCGCTTGCGGGCGAATCGAGCGAACCGGAGGAAGATGATGAGGATGCGGAAAGGCCATTGCCGGATCGGCTCATCACCGAGCTCACAGCCCATCGCACGCTGGCACTGCGCAATGCGCTGGCAGACCATCCAGCGGTCGCGTTCCAGGCGGTACTGCACAACTTCGTGCTGACCGCTTTTTATCGGTTCGCCCCATCGGGAAGCTGCCTTGAGATCGGACTTCGCACGCCGACCTTTCCCGCTCAAGCGCCGGGGCTGCGGGACAGCGCATCCGCAAAAGCGGTCGAGGCGCGGCATGAGTCCTGGAAAGTACGCTTGCCGAAGAGCGAGAACGATCTTTGGGATGCGCTGACAGCGCTCGACGCCACCGCGCAGGCATCCCTGTTCGCTCATTGTGCAGCGTTCGCAGTCAACGCCCTCTACGAGCCGGCGAGCCGCTACAATCAGGGCCGTGTCTCCGCCCACGACGTTCGCACGCGACTTGACCAAGCCGATGTCCTGGCGCGCGCCGTTGGACTCGACATGGTTCGAGGTGGGTGGAGACCGAATGTCGACAACTATCTTGGCCGTGTCACCAAGCCCCGCATCCTGGAGGCGGTTCGGGAAGCCAAAGGCGAATCTTCGGCGCAGCTCATTGATCATCTCAAGAAGGGCGACATGGCCAAAGAGGCCGAGCGTCTCCTCGACGGTTCGGGCTGGCTGCCACAGCCGCTACGCCTCGCCGATCCCGCGGCGCCGGCAGCGCAGCAGGAGGACGAGGCGGGGTTCCTGCCAGAATTCCTCGCCGGCGAGGAGGATCGGGCAGACGCTGGCGAGGAGACTGAGCCACAGCTCGATGCTGCCGAATGACACTAAATGACAGCTCAGTGCGGGACGGCTCCGGCCGTCCCGTACTTCTCCCATCGCAGCTCTTTTTTCCTTCAACCCGGCCGTTGCACCGGGCTTTCAGCTTTTTTTCAGGGGAGACGCACATGCCCGATTACTACGCCGCGACCGTGGTTCAGCAGACGATTCCCGAGGTGGATATGACTCCGCTGGAGCGATTGCTGCTCTCTCGCATTTTCGATGCCGAACGTGACGGCGAGGGGTGGTATTTCTTTCCGAGGTCGGTCCCGCCGACATGACCACCGTTCAGCGTGCAGCGCTCGAAGCCGCACTTGCTGCGTCCCAAGCGGCCGGCGTGAACGCCGCCAACAGGATCGCCACAGAGCACCTGGCAAAGCTTGAGGCCGGCGAGCGGCCATCACAGGAGCTCGATCTCGATCTTACGACCACATCCTGGGAGTTCATCATTCAGGACATCGTTCGGCGTCACCGATATTGGAGTACGTATCGGCTGTTTCTTCCTTCACTTGTTCGCGCATGCGGGCTGATGGTTTTGGAGGCGCCGTCGTCGTGATCTCGGCCGATCAAATCCTCGGCAAGTCCACGAACGATCTTCTCGACGAGTTCATCGCGCAGGTCGCGCCTTTACCTCTGAGCTGATCGATGCCGCTGCGGGCAAAGCGTTATCTATGGCGAAGGCTCGCTCGACCACCACCATCCACCGGGCTTCCGACGCGCGACCGTCACTAGTTGCCGGTGACGCGTGCTGAGAACTCTTTAACCCCTCCGCTCCTCATGACCTCGCGTTGCGGCTTGTCCTGTCTGGGCGCGGCGCATCGGACGTCAACGGGCAAGCCGTTCCCGCGACGGACCTAATGGTCTTGCGTGACCGCCGATGCTGGGCCCGCGCCCCGCTGCCAGTCCACCGCAACGCGACAGACAGGAGGCAGACGATGCGCAGAGTTCCCGACAATTGCCGTCTACATCGTTCGCGGCTGCAAGTGGGGCAATCCGTTCCGGATCGGCCGCGACGGTGACCGCGCGACCGTCATCGCAAAATACGAGCGGTGGCTGGCGGACCAGCATCATCTGCTCCGTGGGCTGGATCAGTTGCGTGGCCGCGATCTCGTCTGCTTCTGCGCGCCGCGCGCCCGCCATGGCGATCTCTTGCTGCGGCTCGCCAACGCCGCGCGCGAGGCGCGCATCGCATGATGGCGCGCCGTCAAGACTGCGGCATGAGAGGAAGAGGTGGGCAGGTAGCGCGGGCGAGCCCGGCGTGCGGCGAGAGCGAGCCGCCGGGATGTGTTTGCCCGCTCCCGGAGTCCTTCCCATGCCCAGAAAATCCAATCCTCACGACTTTCGCAGGCCGATCGCCTACGACGCCGCGGCCAAGCGCCTCTTTCACAATCGCGCCAGATCCGCGCTTCGCCACGTTGCGACGGCTCTTGGCCTTCAACCGGGTGACTATGATCTCCGCTCCAACCAGGGCGGCATTGCCGTCTCCGGCGAGATCACGCTGCATAGCGATCAGCTCTACGTGCAGGCATCGCAATCGGCGATGGGGTTCCAGCGCGGCATCCTGTTTCGCACCTGTAGCGGCCGGAAGGACTATGTCGGCGGTCCCAACAATTTCGCCTCGCTCGACTTGCTCAACAGGCCTGAGGAGCTTGCGTACTGGATCCGCGAGGTGTGCCGTGTTTGACGCCATTGCAGTCTTCCGGCGCTTTTCGAAATGAGAGGTGCGTCATGACTCGATTCATCGTTCAAGGTCGCTTTCTGGCGACGCGCCTAATGACGAACTTGCGATCGGTGCCGATACCGACGCGAGGGCGATCGAGGCGGCCAAGACAGCCGCAAGAGCCGTGATGGGGTCAGGAGCGCATCCTGAGCACATTGAAAATCGACGAGCGTCGCGAAGGCGACATCGCCTTCATCGGCTGCACCGCTCCTGATGACGACCCCATCATCGATCCACCTGCCGCCTGATCGGGGCTCATCTCAAATAATAGCGCCGGTTCGCGAGGGGGCCGCGCGGTGATTGAGAATGGCGCCTCATCGGTGCCGCGGCAGGAGAGCGAGAGGAGGGCCAGGACGGGTTTGAGCCGCGGCGGTTTCAGGAGAGTGCCGGGCGGTTCAGCCCGTCCCAGCTCTCCGAAAGAAATCCTGCCATGACCGAATCTCTCGCCGGCGGCGCCGCCGCGCCGCTCTCGATGCGTGCCGCTGCAAGCCTCACCTCTGCCGTCATCAGGGCTGCGCGACAGCTCTTGAGCGATCTGGAACGAGGCCGTCGTATCGACGCCGCTGTTCTGCGCACCGCCATGGAGGCGGCCTTCGGCGCCTCGGACGCCACTGGCGTCTGGAGCTGGAAGACGGCCTATGATGCCTGCGAGGCGGCAACCGTTCTGTTCCTCCGCAAGTTCGGCCCGGCCATGCGGACCAAGGCCGGTTCGACTGCCGCGATGCTGCCCATGCTCACGAGAATCGCGAGCTGTCTGCCGACCCATACGCGGCGTTCCGAGGACAGCCAGGCGCTTCAACAATTCTCGACGCCGATCCCGTTGGGGCTGGCAGCATGCACCGCAGCCGGCATCACGTCGGCCGACCGCGTTCTGGAGCCCTCGGCAGGCACCGGCTTGCTCGCCATCTTTGCCGAGCTCGCCGGCGGCGCATTGGTGCTGAACGAACTGGCCGAGTCCCGCGCCTCGCTGCTCGATTATCTGTTCGCCGATGTTAAGGCGACGCAGTTCGACGCCGCCCAGATCGATGATCACCTCGATGCGGCCGTCGCACCGAGCGTCGTCCTGATGAACCCGCCGTTCTCGGCGCTGGCGAACGTCGATCGACGGATGGCGGACGCGGCGCTCCGGCACATCAACTCGGCCTTGACGCGTCTTTGCGACGGCGGCCGTCTGGTCGCAATTACCGGCGCGAGTTTTGCGCCGGACAATCCGGCATGGCGAGATGCCTTCGTTCGTCTTCAGGAGCGCGGGCGGGTGGTGTTTTCTGCCGCGATCGATGGCGCCGTTTACGCCAAGCACGGGACACAAATCGACACAAGGCTCCTCGTGATCGACAAGCAGGCCGCCGCAGATCCGACGGTCTTTCCCGCTTCGCTGGGCATAGCGAGTGATGTCGCAACGTTGCTCGACTGGGTGAGCCTGCATGTGCCGGCGAGGCTGCCCGTTGCGGCCCCGGTCTTGACCGGTGTCATAAACCGCCCTGCGACGGCATCGTCGGTCGGCGCCTCTACGCCACCTAAGTCGTCCGCTTCGGAAGGAGTGGCGCCAGAAGGCGCAGAGCTTGTGTACGAGACGGTCGAATGGTCGCCGCCGGAAGGCGCCCGGCTGACCGATGCGCTTTATGAGGAATACGGGTTGCAGTCGATCCGTATTCCCGGATCGTGCGCACATCCGACCAAGCTCGTGCAGTCCGCGGCGATGGCCTCCGTTGCGCCGCCGAAGCCGTCCTATCGCCCGCACCTGCTTTCGGGTGTGTTGGCCGATGGCATTCTGTCGGATGCCCAGCTCGAGAGCATCATCTACGCCGGCGAGGCGCATGCCGAATTCCTCGCAGGCTCCTGGACGGTCGATGCGACCTTTGATGTCGTGGCGGCCGCGCGCGAGGATGCAGAAAACTCCGTCCGCTTTCGCCGCGGCTGGTTCTTGGGTGATGGCACCGGCGCGGGCAAGGGACGGCAGGTCGCAGGCATCCTGCTCGACAACTGGCTGAAAGGCCGCCGTCGTGCGGTTTGGATCAGCAAGTCCGACAAGCTGATCGAGGATGCGCAGCGCGACTGGTCCGCGCTCGGCATGGAGCGGTTGCTTGTGACGCCGCTGTCACGTTTCCGGCAGGGCACGCCGATCAGGCTTTCGGAAGGCGTCCTATTCACCACCTACGCTACGCTGCGCACCGACGAGCGGGGCGAAAAGCTTTCGCGCGTTCGGCAGATCGCCGAATGGTTGGGCTCGGATTTCGACGGAGTGATCGTCTTCGACGAGAGCCACGCCATGCAGAACGCGGTCGGGGCTAAGGGCGAGCGCGGCGACCAGGCCGCGTCCCAGCAGGGGCGTGCGGGGCTACGGCTCCAGCACGCCTTGCCGAATGCCCGCATTGTCTATGTGTCGGCGACTGGTGCCACGACGGTGCACAATCTCGCTTATGCACAGCGGCTGGGATTGTGGGGCGGTGACGATTTCCCGTTCGCCACCCGGGCCGAGTTCGTCGAGGCGATCGAGGAGGGCGGCGTCGCCGCGATGGAGGTGCTGGCGCGCGACCTCAAGGCGCTCGGCCTCTACGCGGCCCGCTCGCTCTCTTACGAGGGCGTCGCCTACGAGCTCGTTGAGCACCAGCTCACGCCGGAGCAGGTTCGCATCTATGACGCCTATGCCGACGCGTTCAGCATCATTCACAACAACCTCGACGCCGCGATGCGGGCCGCCAACATCACCGGCGAGACCGGAACGCTGAATGGACAGGCAAAATCTGCGGCGCGATCGGCTTTCGAAAGCGCCAAGCAGCGCTTCTTCGGCCATCTGCTGACTTCGATGAAGACCCCGTCGCTGATCGGATCGATCGAGCGCGATCTTGAGGCCGGTCACGCCGCCGTCATCCAGATCGTTTCGACGGGCGAGGCGCTGATGGAGCGCCGGCTCGCCGAAATCCCGACCGAGGAGTGGGGCGACGTCCGGGTCGATATCACCCCTCGCGAGTACGTGCTCGACTATCTCGCCCATTCCTTCCCGGTCCAGCTCTATGAGCCCTTCACGGATCAGGAAGGCAACCTCTGCTCCCGGCCTGTCCATCGCGACGGCCAGCCGGTCGAGAGCCGGGAGGCCGTCGCGCGCCGCGACCGCCTCATCGAAAAACTCGCTTCCCTGCCGCCGGTCCCCGGCGCTCTGGACCAGATTGTGCAGCGCTTCGGCGCCGACATGGTCGCCGAGGTGACCGGCCGCTCGCGCCGCATCGTTCGTAAGGCCAACAGGCTGGTCGTCGAAAACCGGGCCGGTTCGGCCAACCTCGCCGAGACCTCCGCCTTCATGGATGACGTCAAGCAGATCCTCGTGTTCTCCGACGCGGGCGGCACGGGCAGGAGCTACCATGCCGAACTGTCGGCGCGGAATCGCCGGCTGCGTGTCCATTATCTGCTCGAGCCCGGCTGGAAGGCGGACGCCGCGATCCAGGGCCTCGGCCGGACCAACCAGGCGCAGCCGCCGCTGTTTCGTCCTATCGCGACCGACGTGAAGGCCGAAAAGCGGTTCTTAAGCACCATTGCCCGCCGCCTCGACACCTTGGGAGCGATTACGCGCGGCCAGCGCCAGACCGGAGGGCAGGGCCTGTTCCGGCCCGAAGACAATCTCGAAAGCCTCTATGGCCGTGATGCGTTGCGCCAGCTCTACACGTTGCTGGCGCGCGGCAAGGTCGAGGGTTGTTCGCTCGAGCGGTTCGAGGAGGCGACCGGCCTAAAGCTCACCGACGCCAACGGGCTCAGGGATGACCTGCCGCCGATCACGACCTTTCTGAACCGGCTGCTGGCACTCACGATCGAGCTTCAGAACATCCTGTTCACTGTCTTCGAGCAGCTCTTGACCGTCCGGATCGAGGGAGCGGTTGCGTCCGGCACCTACGATCTCGGACTGGAGACGCTCCGCGCCGAGAGCTTTGTCGTCACCGACCGGCGAACGATTTACGTCCATCCGGGCACGGGCGCCGAGACCCGGCTGCTCACGATTACCCAGCGCGAGCGCAATCATCCCGTGAGGCTGGATGAGGTTCGTGCTCGTCTGTCCGATCCTTGTGCGGTGATGCTGATCAATGAGCGCTCGGGACGAGCCGCCGTGCAGGTTCCAGCTCCGAGCTTCATGCTTGATGATGGCGAGATTGAGCGCTGCGTCCGCCTGATCCGGCCGATGGAGCAGCACAGCGTTCCCTCAAAGATGATGGCGGAGAGCCATTGGATCGAAGCGGACCGCGAACGCTTTGGCGCCGCCTGGTTGGCGGAGCTTGCCGAGATCCCCGGATTCACGGAAAGCACTATCCAAATTGTGGCAGGCCTACTCCTGCCGATCTGGAAGCGGCTGCCGAACGAGTCGACCCGGGTCTACCGGCTTCAGACCGATGCGGGCGAGCGGATCATCGGCCGCAAGGTCTCGGCGAGCTGGGTCGCGAATATCCTTTCGGCGGACGCGCCGGCGCTGACGGCGGATGCTGCCTTCGCCGCCCTGATGGAGGGACGGACCGTCCTTGAGCTTGCGGAAGGGCTCCAGCTCCGCCGTGCCCGGGTCATGGCCGCATACCGCATCGAACTGGCGGGCTTTAGCGACACGATGCGCGACCGGCTGCGCACCTACGGCCTCTTTGCGGAGATCATCTCCTGGAAGCTGCGCATGTTCGTGCCCACGGACGCAAGCGGCGTTGCGATCCTGTCGAAGGTGCTCGACTGTTATCCGATCGAGCGCATCAGCGGGCGGGAGGCCGCCTGATGCGCCGCGATGCTTTCGAACTGGCATG
>NZ_LUUB01000014.1:0-22765 GCF_001641635.1 Bradyrhizobium centrolobii | reverse complement strand
GGTATTGGCTGGTCGGCGACGTCCATAACACACCGGGGCGTTCGCTGTTCGTGCGGCTCGAGGAATCGCCGCAGAGGCCCGCGGGCAAGTGGACTGATGCGGCGACCGGCCAGCATGGCGATCTCCTCGACATCATCCGGGAATGTCGGGGTTTGCGCGACTTTCGCGAGGTTGCCGAGGAGGCGAGGCGTTTTCTGAAGCTACCTCGTGTCGAGCCGGACTTCGTCTCGAAACCCGAGCGTCGAGCTGTGCCAGCCGGATCGCAAGGGGCCGCCCGTCGGCTCTATGCGATGTCCAGCAGTATCGAGGGAACGGTGGTCGAGACCTATTTGCAGCGCCGCGGGATTGCGCATGTGCACCATGGTGGCAGCCTGCGTTTCCATCCACGCTGCTACTATCGGCCGGACGAGCGCCTGCCGACCGAGACCTGGCCCGCGATGATCGCTGGCGTCACGGATCTCGATGGCAGGATCACCGGCGTGCACCGCACCTGGCTCGACCCGAACGGCTTTGATCGCATTCGTCTCGGCAAGGCACCGATCGATACGCCACGACGGGCCATGGGCGACCTCCTCGGCAACGCGGTTCGTTTCGGCATGGTGGACGACGTGCTTGCGGCCGGCGAGGGCATCGAGACCATGCTGTCGCTGCGCTACGTGTTGCCGATGATGCCGATGGCCGCTGCACTTTCGGCCAATCACCTCTCGGCGATGCTGCTGCCGCCGGGCCTTCGTCGGCTCTACATCGCCCGCGACGCCGATGCCGCCGGAGATGCGGTGCAGGCCATTCTCACCCAACGCGCAGAAGACTCCAGCATTGAAGCGATCGCACTGTCGCCTCGGCTAGGCGATTTCAACGAGGATCTGCACATTTTCGGTGGCGATGCTGTGCGGGCAGCCTTGCGGATTCAGCTCGCACCCGAGGATATCGCCCGTTTCCTGCATGCGTCGACCTCGGCCACTGAGTAAGTCGCAGTCGTTCGATTGCGGCGACAGGTCGATCATAGAAAAGGCGCCAATACCGGACGAGGCCACGACCACGGCCTTCTAGAGGGCGATCGGACGGCAAGCGGAGCGGGCCGGCAATGGCTGCGTCCGGCTATTTTCCGCCGCGCGCCGGCATGCGAGACACATTGTCGATGTCCGAATGGCGCGCTTTGCATCGCGAAGCAAAATAGCCAGCCTTCGCCATCCTCCGCTGTCGCTTCGGCCCGTTCGGGTTCTGGCCCGCTCCGCCCGCCGCCTGAGTGATCGCCACGAAGGCCGCGATGGGCGCGGCCGATCCGGCAAAGGACCTCTTCCCATGACCGACCATGACGACATCGAGCCGCCGCACGCCTCATCTCCGACCGAGCACATCCTCACCGAACTGCAACTCTTCGGCTACCGTCCGTTCGACGACCAGCCCGATGCCAGGCCCCTTCCCGAGAGCAAAATGATCACCGGCGCCGTGGCCGACATCTTCGACGCCCTCGTTGCGACGTTGGGCGACACCCGGCTAGAACCGGATCTTAACGATCTGCTTTGGTCGACCGTCAACCTGTTCCATCGTGCTGTCGGCCGCATTGAACGCCAGCTCGACGATAACGAACAGGCACAGCAGAAGAGCCAGCGTGAGCAGAACGGCTCGGAAGTGCGATCGGTTGAACTGGAGCGCCTGACCGCCGAGGGCATCACGCTCCTCGAGCGTCGCAACTGCCTGGAGCTCTTCCGAGATTTGGCCATCGAGCGCTTTGAGGTCCACAGTGGCGCGCCCTGGCGACCCCGGTCGGGATCATTGGTCAATCACCGCACACTGACCGCAGCGATGATCGACTCCCGCGACTTCATCGCCGCCAAGCGCCGCGCCGAGACCGAGGTCATGTTGCCGAAAGGACCGAAGATCGCGCTCACCGGTGGGCTCGACTTCAACGACCATCAGCTCATCTGGGATCGTCTCGACAGGGTTCATGCCAAGCACCCCGACATGGTCCTGCTCCATGGCGGCTCGCCAAAGGGCGCCGAATTGATCGCCTCCAAATGGGCAAACAATCGCAAGGTGCCACAGATCGCCTTCAAGCCCGATTGGGCGAAACACGTCAAGGCAGCGCCCTTCAAGCGCAACGACGCCATGCTCGAACTCCTGCCGATCGGCGTCATGCACTTCCCCGGCACGGGAATCCAGGACAACCTCGCCGACAAGGCGAAACGGCTCGGCATTCCCGTCTGGAAGTTCGGCGGCGCGTGAGCGCCGTCCTCTCGCTTCAAACGAACGAGGCGGAGTTGCAGGTGCCGCAACTCCGCCCCGTTTCGATATTACGTCAAAGCTGCGCCGCGGTGGTGGTGGAAGGCGCGACCCGTACACCTTTGCACCGGGAGCCACCACCATGCTCACCCTTGGGCTTGTCCTCAACACCGTTGGCATCGGCTTGCTCTGCTGGCTGATCGTTGCGCTGGCGATCTACGCTTTGCCGTTTTTTGTCGCGCTGAACATCGGAGTCTTGGCGCTTCATGGCGGTGCCGGCATCGTCGGCGCCCTCCTTGTCGCAGTCGCCTCTGGCGCGCTGACGCTTGCCGCCGCTCAGTTTGCGGTCGCCTTCAGTCGGTCAATGACCCTGCGCATCGCGATCGCAACAGCATTCGCCGTTCCGGCCGCCGTTGCTGGTTATCATGTGGCGCTCGCCCTGTCGCAGATCGGGGGGCCTTCGCCGGTTTGGCGCGAGGTTTTCGCTTGCCTGGGCGCGGTTTGCATTGGCGGATCGGCTTGGACGCGATTGACGGTTTTCGCAGAGACACGCCGGTTGGAGCCGGCCGGGGGTGGCGGAGACTATGGCTCGACGGGTTCTCACCGCCGCATTGCATGAGAGCGTGGCTTCGTCGACACCATCTGCCGAACAAGCTCGTATTGAGCGCCACCTTGAACCGGGGATCGCCACGATCAGAAGCGGGCGGGACGCGGCCCCTCATCTAGCGTGCTTTGACCAAGCCGCGCCAAGTGCGGCCCGACCCACATAGCTGCATGGTAACGCGCGATGCTCTGGATCGTGCTTTTGCCGACGATACCGCCCCTTGCCGCCGATTGTTTCTGTTTCTGCGCCGTATCGTTTCAACCTCTTGTGCAGCCCATCCGAGAGGCGCCAACTTCTCCCGAGATTGCGGTTCAGCACGCGGACGCACGTGGCCTCTGTGATGGCTCGATCTGGCCGAAGACCGGCTGCGCCTCGATCGTCTGAGCCGCAACGCCGTTGATGCGACTTTCTTCCCCTGGGCTTACGCCCATTCCTCGCGAGACAAGAAAGTCGCTTCAACGGCGTCCTCCGCGTGCGCTCCGGCCCGAACCGGGTGCGTCGCCGATCGTCCTCGGCCTTCAGGTCGCCATCGAGGCCGCGGTGGTCGCGGGCTCGAAACACAACAGGAGAAGTGACATGGCTAACATCGGTTCTTTCAAGAAGGTCGGAAGCGATTTCCAGGGCGAGATCATCACCCTGAGCCTGCAAGCCAGGGGCGTCCGCATCGTCGCCGAGACCAACCGCACCAGCGAAAACGCTCCGAGCCACCGCGTCTATGTGGGTCGGGCCGAGATCGGGGCGGCCTGGTCGAAGCGCTCGGAAGAGGGCCGCGATTATCTCTCGCTCAAGCTCGACGATCCCTCCTTCACCGCGCCGATCTACGCCAACCTGTTCGACGATGAAGGCGGCGAGGGTTACACCCTGCTCTGGTCGCGGCCGCGCAGGAACGGCGAGTAAGCCTCGCTCCGCAAAGGCCCCGCCCGATCACTCGGGCGGGGCGCTTCAACTCCAGTCGCCAGCAAGGTGACGCAACCGGGGCCGGCTCGGTCCCACCGGCACGACCCCGGCAACCAGAACTCGTCCGACTGCAACTGGTGAAGCTACCTCGTCCAGCGGCTTGCCGGGAGCTGACCATCGTGAGCGGCTGTCGGCAAGCCGCCGGATCGATAACGCTCTCGAGGTCGCGAAATCCGGCAGAGACCGACCCGACCCTGTGCCGCCGGCGGGGAGAGTCAAGCTCTGGCCTTGGCGCTACCGCGCCTGCGATCTTGCGCTGTGGCGAGAGCCGCCTTGTACGGCAGAGTGCCGGCAAGGCGACCCATAAGTTGCCGCAGCCAGCGATGAGCGGCGGAATGATGCGTCCGAGACGTCCAGGTCATGCCGATTTGAAACGGCTCCGGGAACGGACACGCTCTGGCCACGAGGGATTTGGCGATGTTCGGTGCGATGCGGCTTGGCACCGTCGAGACCAGGTCCGTGCCGGGGAGAATGTGCGCAAGGTCGGAGATGCTCGGTATCGCGACCACCTGGTTGAGCGAGAGGCCGCGTTCATCGAGCCCCCTGAGATAGCCTGAACGCCAGGTGCCGCCATAGGTGACGACCGCGTGACTCGCTTTGACATAGTCGTCGACGCGAAGCCTCCTGCCGGCAAGTAGATGGCTTTTGTGCATCACGCACACATAGTGATCGTCCAAGAGATGACGATGGTAGAAGCTCTCCTCCCGCACATCATAGGGGCCAACGAGCAGATCGGCTTCGCCCCGTTTGAGGTGCGCGACGCCCTCGGCGCCCGCCGTTCTGATATCGAGGACCAGTCGTGGGGCCCGTCGTCTGACCTCAGCAATGGCGCGCGGCAGAATGATCGACCGTTCGTAATAGTTGCAGGCGATCGTAACCCGCCCCGATGCGCTTGCGGGATCGAAATCCACAGGCTGCACCAGACCTTCGAAAGCTTCGAGCAAACGGCCAGCACACGCGACGATCTCGGCGCAACGTGGCGTCGGCGCGATGCCGCCGCGCTGGCGCACGAACAGCTTGTCATGGAACGCGGCGCGAAGCCGGTCCATCGTGTAGCTGATCGTCGATTGATTGGTGCCGAGCGCCTCGGCAGCCTTCGAAAACGAGCCAAGCTCCGACACAAGGCGCAAGATACGGATCGCGGCAAAATCGATCGCGAACGGATCCCATTCCTTTGCCATCTCTTCAGCTCCTTTCGGGCAAAAGCTGCATCTCCTTATCGGAAATGTAGATAGCCAATATCAGCTCTGTCCAATTGTCCGATAAGCATTGCCACTGCAATCTGCTCGAAAATGGGAGGCAAGACGGCAAGTCTGCGACGATCGACAAGCGATGGAGATACGCTGCCCCATGAACGCACCAACTTCTTTTCCGCTTAACGCCTGGTACGCCGCTGCATGGTGTCACGAGATCGGGCGCGAGCTTTCGGCGCGTACCATCTGCGGCAAGAACGTTGTGCTGTACCGCCGCACTGATGACGTCGTTTCCGCGCTGGAGGATGCCTGCTGGCACCGGCTGTTGCCGTTGTCGCTCGGGCATCTCAGGGGCGACGAGGTCATGTGCGGCTATCACGGGCTGGTCTTCAATTCGGCCGGTCGCTGCTCCTACATGCCGGCGCAGAAGACCATCAATCCGTCGGCCTGCGTCCGCGCCTATCCCGTCGCCGAGCGGCATCGCCTGGTCTGGCTGTGGCCCGGCGATCCAGCACTGGCAGACCCTGCCAAGATTCCGGATTTTCACTGGAACGACGGTACGCAATGGGTCGGCGAGGGCGGGACGTTCTATCAGCTGAAATGCGACTATCGCCTGGTGATCGACAATCTCATGGACCTCACGCACGAGACCTACGTGCACGCCGGCAGCATCGGCGACGAGGCGATCACGGCCGCGCCTTTCGAGGTGACCCATACCGGCGACACGGCGACGATGACGCGCTGGATGATCGACATCGAGCCGCCGCCCTTCTGGGCGCGCCAGCTCGGCCAGTCAGGCCGTGTCGATCGCTGGCAGATCGTGACGTTCCGGGCGCCATCGATCGTCGTCGGCGATGTCGGCGTGGCGCTGACAAATACAGGCGCGCCGCAAGGCGATCGCTCGCATGGCGTCAACGGGGCGTTCCTGGCGGCGATCACGCCGGAGACCGAGACGACCTGCCACTATTTCTGGAACTTCGTCCGAAACTATCGCACAAACGATGCGCAGCTCACAAGAGAGCTCCAACTCGCTCACGTCAATGGCGGGGCAGGCGTCTACGATCAGGATCATCGGGTCCTGGAAGCGCAGCAGGCCGCCATCGACAAGAACCCGCGTTCGCCCTTCTACGATCTCAACATCGACGCGGGCGCGCTCTGGGCACGACGGTTGATCGACCGGATGCTGACCGACGAACACGCCCGTGTGATGGCAAACCTTGCAGCCGAGTGAGCTGAAGTCATGGCCAAGCCGATCAAATGGTTTAGCGCATGCCTTCACGCCACGCGCGAGCTTACGCCTAACGTCCGTCTCTTCGAAATCGCGCCGGAGCGCCCGCTCGCCAAGGCAACGCCGGGCAGCCACATCGACGTTCTCGCTCCCATCGACGGCCGGTTGCGGTTTCGCAGCTATTCGTTGGTCGGATCTTGCGCGGACGGGCTCTATCGCATCGCGGTCAAGCGGCTCGCATCTAGCCGAGGCGGATCTTTGGGCATGTGGCGCCTCAAGGCGGGCGAACAGCTCACGATCTCGCAGCCGCGCAACAACTTCGAACTAAGCTACGGCCGGCCAGAATATTTGCTGATAGCCGGTGGTATTGGAATCACGCCGATCTACACGATGGCCCTGGCGCTGAAGCAGGCAGACGCGAATTTTCGTCTGCTCTACGCCGCGCGCAGCCGACGCGACCTGGCGTTCGCGGACGAGCTTGCCAGCCACATCGGTGAACGGCTTCAGCTCTTCGTTAGTGAAGAGGGACAGCGCATCGATCTTGCCGGCCAGATCGCCCAACTCGACCGGCAAGGCGAGCTCTATGTGTGTGGCCCTTTCGGCATGTTGGATGCAGCCAAGCGCCTGTGGCGCGAAGGGGGCAGGCCCGCGGCGCTCCTGCGCTACGAGACGTTTGGCAATGCCGGCAGCTTTGCAGATGCGCCCTTCACGATCAGGATTCCCCGACTAGGCCTGGAAATCGACGTCCCCGCCAACCGGTCGATGCTGGAGGCACTTGAAGATGCCGGCGTCGACATGATCTTCGGTTGCCGGCGCGGAGAATGTGGCCTGTGCGTCCTGCCAATCCTGGAGACGTCGGCCCGGGTCGATCATCGGGACGTGTTCTTCAGCAGTGAGGAGCGGGCGACCAATGGCAAGCTTTGCACCTGCGTGTCGCGCGCGGCGAGCGGTTGCCTCGTTGTTGATACGCCCGATCGAATGCCATCTCCGGCTCATTCTTCCGCCGGTGCTGGGATTTGAGCAACGCTACCGTCGTCCGCGCTCATTTGAAGGATCGAGCTGAAGTGTTTTCCCGTGCCATTCCTTCCCAAGTGGCAAAGCAGCTCGCTACTTCTTCTGACGGCGTGGATCCACCGGCTTACGACCTTTCGGCAAAGGTTTGGGCGTCGTCGCTCCTTTCGGCGGCTGAACAAAAAATTCTGATAAATGGACGCCCAGTGTCTCCGCCAGTCGGTCGAGGAGATCGATTGTCGGATTCTCTGCTTGCCGCTCAAGGCCACTCATGTATGAGCGGTCAATCCCGGCGTCGTAAGCCAGTTGCTCTTGTGGAACACCATGGTCCACGCGGATCCGCCGCACATTCCAAGCCACAAGCGCACGAGCCTTCATGCGCTAAAGCAGCCATTCGGCGGGCCATCAAACCACTGGCTATAACCGAACTATTGCGGTAACTTCCTTCATCTGCAGATTAGCGAAATCCACTCGTAGCTTACATGAAAAAGCCGGCGTCAGATCCAGATGTAGCTGATGTCGCGCCGAGTGAATCGGTGCTGACGACTTATGACGAGCAGCATCTGGTGACCTATTGGCGCCTCCTTGACGCCGAGGCCGACGGCGCCGATTGGAAAGAGGTTGCTCGGATCGTGTTGCATATTGATCCGAATCGCGAACCTGAACGCGCCCGGGCTGCATTTGACAGTCATTTGGCGCGGGCAAAGTGGATGGCCGAGCATGGGTATCGTCACCTGCTCCGTGGCGCCCCTCCCAAGTAGGGAGAATGTGTCGCCGACGCCTTTTAATTGAGAATAGATTTCTATCGGAAGCAACGTGATCGAATATCTGGATCACGTGATGCACAATTGCTGACTACCCTCACAACCGTCGGCTTTATAGACATTGCGCCGCAATCGTTGTTAACGGAGGGAATCACAGCAGTGTCTGATTTCGACTGGCGCTCACCGGAGACCTACGAGCGGGCGAAGACTGGAGACATCACAGATTTCGCTTGGGAATGCCTCCGGCGCAGTCCCTCCTATCAAGCAGATTACCGGCATGCTTTGTCGAAAGACGGACAAGCGACGCCCGAATTTCGGAGGAGATGGGGCGTCTGCTTTCGCTCATGACCCGCAAGGGTCCTTTCATCAGCAGACGATCTTCTGGGCACCCGAGGCCTTGCCATCGGTGCTGGTCGCTCGGGCTTCCGGCTCGGACAGCGCTGCTTTAACTCTGGTTCTTGCCGATCTTGCGTCAGGCGATATCAGACAGGCGAGCGACGGCTGGCATGCCGTATTGCGCATTGACGGGGTGCAACATCATCTGTGGTTCAGAGAGGAACCGCAGTGCGCTACGTCCTGTGCAGTCGAACTGCCGCTTGATGCGGATTTTGAGGCCCGAGCCCACGCCTCGTATCGATTATGGCACGCAATCAACGGCCGGCCGCCAGGCCCGCCGTTCCAACCGTTCTCGGCACAGCGGCGCGAGCGGATGAGGCTTGTCCTGCGGGCGCTCGATGGCCATAGGAGCGGCGCGTCCTACCGCGCCATCGCGGAAGTGCTGTTCGGCCGAATACGCATTTCTGAGCGCGCCTGGAAGACCCACGAGCTGCGCAGCCGGACAATACGCCTCGTCCAGGCAGGCGTGGCCTTGATCCGCGGCGGCTATCGAGCGTTGCTCCGCCCGCCATCCCGCAAGGACTAGAGTCGGGGGGCCGAAAATCACCTCCGCATCTTCGGCATCCCCCTAAGCGCTTCTACTCCGCCATCGTGTCCGTCGACTCGCGACAATACTCTGTCGCGCTCCAGACGACGACGGAGCTTCTCACATGTCCGATCCGAAGGCGGATTCGCCGCCGCGATACCTGCGTACATCCGAAGCGGCACGCTTCTTGAGTTTGTCTGGTCGTACATTGGAGAAACATCGAACATACGGCACCGGTCCGGAATATCACAAGATCGGCGGACGCGTCGTCTATTCAGTCGCGGACCTGATCGCGTGGGCCAAACTTGGCAAAAAGAAATCGACGTCCGATCCTGGTGTCGGCACCGTCCTGCCTGCCAAGCGCCACACGCCCATTCCGTATGCGGGCAAGGAGCGACGCTGACCCATGTCGGACGGAAAAATCTCTCGCCATGGCGGGCGTCAGTTCGCGCGCGGTCAGCGGCCTCTACTTCCTCCTCTTTTCGGGCGATCGTGTCTCGCCCGATCGGCAAGATCTTTCAACGTTTGCGGAGCCTCCAGGTGAGCGATCTCACAACGGTGGAGCTCTTGTGGCTCAAAGGGCGTATTGAGAACCGGATTCGGTTCGGCCAGCCCGTCTCGGAGAAAATCATCGATGGCCAGCGTCGCGTTCTTTCCTTCGCGAGCGGCAGCATTTTTGCGTTCGTGCGCTGGACATCCAATGACTTCGGAACCGTCCTGTCTCGCGTCGATATTTTGCGTGCCGTCGGCGCAGGCCAGCGATACTCGACCGTCCCTTGCGTCAGTCCGGGCGGTGAGAGCCTGCTGCGATTGTCCGGGTGGCAGAAGGTCGAGCGCGTTCTGCAATTCGTCGATGCCGTGGAAGCCCTCGATATCAATCCTGCCGATGCAGCGCCCGATTACTGGCATCACGTTCACAACCGTCTCTCTGTCAACGAAACCCCGCGACCCTACACCCGCGCGCGCCATCAGGCATGGCTCCTCCGCAGAAGACGAGGTCTTTGATGGGACGGGTGATGATCATCCTTACTATGTGCGGATCGATAGCTCTCGCGCTCTCGCCGGTCGAAGACACGCCGCCGTCATATATCTGGAACGCCTCGGCGAGCGTTCCGACCGGTCTCTACCGCCTGCAACCGGCGCGGCGATTGACGGTCACTGAGCTCGTTGCCGTTCGGCCGCCCGAGCCGCTTGCGAGCTTCCTGGACCTGAATGGCTATCTGCCAATCGGTGTTCCCATGCTCAAGCGCGTCCTGGCACTGACTGGGCAAACCGTCTGCAGAAATGGTCGCGTCATATCCGTCGACGGCATAGAGATGGGGCAGGCGCAGGAGCGCGATGGGCGCGGTCGACCATTGCCGGTCTGGCTTGGGTGCCGTGTGGTAGGGGCGGACGAAGTCTTTCTCATGAACTGGAATTCGGCTGACTCGCTCGATGGCCGTTACTTTGGGCCAATTCCGAGATCTGCCGTCATAGGACAAGCGTTACCCCTCTGGACAGAGGAAGAATGACTTTGCTCTGCCAGCCTCCTGGACATTCATCCGCCGTCCTATTGATGTCAGTACCATTCCTCCGTTCCGGCCGGATTTATGAACGCGCATACCGCCTTTCGGCGACTAACTCGCCGTTAGCGACCGCATCCTGAACGCAGGTGCCGACCTGCCGTTTCCTGGAATGGCGGCTGCACTTCGATTGTCGGACACACTGCCTGCCGCGACAGGGGAGCTGAAGTGTGCCCCGGCCGAATGACACGTGGGCCCTTATCCATGAAGGTTATCCACACCTAGTTAGATTCACACCCTTTGAAGTTGCGATACGCGATACCTACCTCAATTTTGGGTCTGGGGAGAAAGCGAATGCGTGAACACGAATATGCGTTGCTAGGGGCGATGAACCGCGCGCATGTAGGCAGGTATCTTGGTCTCGTCTCTGCAAGCGTATCGGCCTTTATCGTCTACGTTCTGTTGTCGGCGGTAGACATCGTCCATCGTTGGGGTTGGAACGTAAACTTGACCCCTTCCCTCCTTTCGCTGGCCGGCGCGGCTACAGTCTTCACGGCGCTATATTGGCTGTTCGATCGATTTGCCTGGAAGTGGCGCTTCCTCAAGTTGGTCGTCAAGGTACCCGATATCGCGGGCCAATGGAGCTGTGAGGGCCAAACCCTCAACCACGATGGCACACTTGGTCAGAGTTGGCAGGCCACCATCACCATACTTCAGAGCTGGGATCGGATCAGGGTTCTATTGAAGACGAATCAGTCGTCGTCGAATAGCATCTCCGCGGCCCTGATCTGCGACGATGCCGATGCTTATCGTCTGCTTTACCACTATCGGAATGATCCGAAGATTGGAGAGGTCGACCTAAAAAGTCACCTCGGTTTCGGTGAGCTAGTGTTTGCCCGCGATCTGCAAACCGCTGACGGCGAGTATTTCAACGGCCACGGCCGCAACACGTTTGGCACTATGAAATTGAAGAGGGCTTGATGGCTCGCAACATTGGAAACCGGCTCAACCAACTGGCGAACAGGCGAAAGGGCGTCGATCGACTGATCCGAGTCGCAGCCGATTCTCAACCAGACATTCTCGCCAAGAGCCTATTGCAAGAATCTTGGCAAAAACGCGCAACAAACCAGGAATATACCCGCTATGCCCTAGGGTCGATGCAAGAGGTTGGCGCTGACTATACGCGCATCAGCGTTGAAACCGCAGAGCGAGTTGGCGTACAACTGAAAGCCGATTTGGCAAGCGCTGGAATTTCGGCGGATTTTCGATTGCAAGGTTCTGTGCCACTCAACGTCCACATTAGAGGCGTAAGTGATGTCGACCTGCTCACGCTCGACACGAACTTTATGACCTATTCGACGACTGGAGTGCTGAGCCAACAAGGCCAATACTCAGGTGCGCCAACGCCCAGAACTTCCATGAGCGTGCTTTCGGCATTGAGGTCAGAAGCTGAGAAGATCCTTAAGATCAAATATCCTAAGGCAACGGTGGATACGTCGGGCGGCAAGGCGATCAGTATCTCTGGAGGATCTTTAGCTCGCCCGGTCGACGTCGTTCCGAGCCATTGGCATGACAATCATGCGTATCAGGTCTCGCGACAGGAGCACGACCGAACAGTCACGATCTTGAATAAGAAAGTGCCGGAAACGATCGACAATCTTCCCTTCCTCCACATTAAGCGTGTCGGAGAGCGTTGCGACAGTGTATTTGGTGGTTTGCGGAAAGCGATCAGACTATGCAAAAACGTGAGAGCCGACGCGATTGACGAAGGCACCGCCATCAATTTTCCCAGCTTCGACATTGCTTCAACCATGTACCATGCCGACATGGATGCGCTCAAAATGGGCATCTTCTACGAGTTAAGGATATTAGGCGAGGTGCAGCGTTTCCTCCACCTACTCTATCACGACGAAGCCTTTGCGAAGACACTCCGCGTGCCGGACAATTCTCGCATAATTTTCGATACGAATGAGAAGTACGCAGGTATGAAGCGCCTCTCGATCGAGATCGACGACCTCGTGAAAGAAGTCGCAAAAGAGCAGGTACCGTGGCTCCATACCCCAGAAGGCCAGGTTCTGAAGACAAGCCGTGACGCAATATGGTCCGTTCAAGTTCCATCGTGAAGCGACCGCGAGGAGAGGTCGCGCAGTCGGTCGGTCCCGGCGCAAGGCGCGCGCCGGGACCGTCTTCGCCTGGATCCGAACGGCCGCTCAATACTGGTAACTTCCGAGCCACCTCTGGCGGGCAGCATGGACGTGTGAGATGGGTAATGGCTCACTTCTTAAGTCTTCAGAAAGCTCTCGACGACCCATACTTTGCCGCGGGAATGTCAGCTGTGTTTTAGTTCTGCCGTTCTCTTTCCAGTTTGGGCGGCGAGTCTGAAGTCTCTTGAAAAATAACGAGGCCGTTTCTTGCCCAAACAATTCCTTAAATGATTGAGTTCATTGACTTGTCTTTCCTAGGCGGAGCGTCTGCAGAAATGGGCACACAATCTCGCTCGATGACATCGCTGTGGGCGAGGCGAGACAGCGCAACGGAGGGGGCAGCTTATTGTTAGATGGGAGTGCTGCCGCCTCATAAGCGATGGCCAACTCTTTCGAATGAACTGGCAGTCTAGACTCCTTAGACCCTCAATACTTTGGAATTCTGCCCGCGTCGGCTGTCACCGGCCGCGCTTTCCCGGTGTGGACGTGCGAAGATTGATCGTTCGTGTTTCAGGTATCGTTTGCGGGTAGTGTTTGTCCAACGACGGCGGATATGGGAATTGGTCCAACGTAGCGGCCATCTCCTTCGGCCCGCTTACTGGACATGCAAAACCGCCGTTCGATCGATGGCAATACCCTTCCTCCCTTCCGGCAAGATCTGTGCAATGATCGCGCGTGCCGACCGAACTGCCGCCAGATGCGGATCCTGAGGTCGACGCGCACGTGTCACATCGGCTGCGAGGTGCAATCTACAGCCCTCTATCGAACTGCCGGCTTATCTGCCTTCGCCCAGGCGGCGGGGTCGATTGAGTCGCAAGATTGCAGGCCAGGCCGGCCCGCGAACGAGCATCCTCACTCAAGCTTGTAGGAGGCCTGGAAGAAAGTGCCCCAGCGTTCCATGCTAAATTTGGCACGCATATCGCCGTTGGCGATGCTGTTCACGCTCTCCCGGCCAAATCTTGAAGTCCACATACTCCAATAACGGCCGCCGACGCCGATGCTGAAGTTGTTGGTAAGGAAGTACGACAAGACGCCTTCTATTTGGACCCCGGCACCGCCACTCCCACGCTGATCGGTGAACATCGTCTCATCGCGCAGCAGATGATAGTCCCGACCCTGGAAATTCGTCCAAGGGATGTAGGCAACATCGGCACTGACGCGCCATCGATCGAGCAATATGGTCTCGGCGCTAACACCGATGCGCAACGCATTCCAATCGGTGTCTTGGCTGCCGATGACCCTGTCGCTCGTCACCCGGCTCGGGAGATAGGCGGAGGCGATCTGCACCAATCCCGTCGAGTCAGATGTCTGACCGTAGTGGCTCCAGCCGATGAATCCTCCGATCTTATAGGTGCTGCTGCGCAGGAAATCATACCCGGCATCGGCCGTATAGTACGTGAATCTTCCGTTCGCCTGACCTGATAGGAAGTTGGTATAAGCGATGCGATCGCCCATCCAGACGGGAGGGCCCAGGCCCCAATCTTCATTGTTGATAGCGCCGCTGTTGAAGCGTCCGAATCCGATATTTCCCTTCAGGAAGATCCCCCAAGGACTGTCAACCCGTTCGAACAACTCACCGGAAATTCCATCCAGTTTGTGATAGATGAGTCTTGATACAAGCTCGGTTGGATCCTGGACATTCGGGGAATGGTCCCACTGAAATCTTCCTCGGCTCAACCAGAGCCGTGTGCCGCTTTCCAGCGACCATCCTTCGGTAAAGGCAATCGGCGGCGCGCGGCGAGTAGGCTTTGTTGCATAGAACGAAGCCTCGGATCGTGGCGCATTTGGGTCGTCGAGATGGTAGTTCAGACCCAGCTTACCGATATGGTAGCTGCTGGACAGGCTGGTGACGTTTGCCGGGATCGTGGCAACCGGCGGAACCTGCAAGGTCGGAGGCGTCCGCACACTCGGTCCGCCGAACCTCAGATAGTCGTACTCGAGCGTGATCGACCATGCCGGCGTGAGCGCTTGCTCAATGCCGGCGCCGATCGTGCCTCCGACACGACCATAGTCGAAATGGGTAGCCCCCTGTGGTGCCTGACCAAAGAATTCGTTGTTGTTGACGACATCGCCGCGATTGTGCTGCCAAGCTACACCCGCCTTGAGATACGCGAGCGTGTGTCCCTGCGGACCAAATGCATACCCTAGGCGGCCAATCCCGCTGACGAAGACGTCTGGACCTGCTTTGCAGTTTGCGTTCACAACGACGCCGGAGACGGCAAGGCAAGTGCCTGTACCGTCCGAGACGGTCCCACTGGCATCCAGTTCGAGACCGAGAACCCAACGGTCTCTCTGCCAATTGTAGCCGATCTGACCTCCCGCAACGAACACCGGGGTATCGACGACGTCGCCGTAAAGCGACGGACCATAGGGATCACTGAACGAGGTTCGGCCGTAACCCCCGCCGACATGCCCACCGACATATCCTCCAGTCCAGCTCCATAGCGCCGGTGGGACCTTTGTCGCCGGCGCCAGGTCTGCGGAGTTGGCGGCCCCGCTTGCAACGAGCGCAGCTGTCGCGGCAGTCCAAAAACGAAGCTCAGATCGCATGTCACCTCATGAACACACAAATGTCTTGCAACGAAAGCCGAATGGCCGACGCCGTTGCCACGGCGCTCGCTTGTGCATGATTCAAGCCAGCGAACGGGATGCGAAATTCCCGCGGCTTGCCGATTGCCATGTCGTCTTCACAACAAGACCGGTGTGAACCTTGAAACAAGCCGCGCGTCCGATGTCGGACGCAAGAGGGGGCGCCGCACGTCGATTTACGACGGAATCAAAAGGTGGTCGCTCCCGCCCAAGCGTTCGTCTCTTGCTTGCTCGGCCATGAAGCTCTTGTCCAAAGTCTTGAAACCCACGTCGCGAGTAAGTCGCGGAATCGTCGCTGCGTTGGAGATTCGACGCCCTGGTGTCATGCATCTCGTCGGGTTGACTTTGCTTCGCCCGGTTCGAGGCCGCAAGAACAGCCGCTCGGCCGCTTGGCAACAGATCTGATCGTTTATGGTAGATCGCACAGCGACACGATCGCGGGCCTTGGCTAACAGAACTTCTGCGGCACGCAGGCGGTTCCTCCCTTGACGGGCGGCGATTATCTGGCATTGCCCCGCGCATCATCCGGCAACGATTAGCGCAGGGGGAGCGAAACTTATCTTCGCGCCTTCGGCATCCCCCCAGCCGATTTGACGCGCCATTCTGGCCCTCGGTGCGCAAACCAGCTCGTTGCGCTCCACACGATAACGGAGCCTCTCGAATGATCGATCCGCGCGCCAGCTTGCCCCCGATACCTGTGCACGGCGGACGCCGCGCGGATCTCAGGATGTTCCGCCGCACGATGGAAAAGCACCGAGTTCATGGCACGAGCGCTACCTATCGCAAGCTCGGCGACCGCGCCGCTTATACACCCGGAGATCTCGCTGCAATAAGACGTCGATCAGCGATCTCGGCGTGGGCGAGGTCTTGCCGGCGAAGGGTCACACGCTCACTACGTATGTGGGCGCGGAGCGACGCCGACCCACGGACACCAATCGTCGGCCAGGTGGCGCTGCTACTGGGATCGCGATCCAACTGCATCCATCCAGCTCTTCTCGGCAGCGTCACCCTACGTGGCAGGCACGGTCAAATTGCCTAGGGAAAGTCGAATCGTGACGGTCCAATCAATTTCCACTCGGAAACTTTCACAGCCAATGTTGAATCCGCGCCGGAACATGGCACGTGGACACCGAGGAGCCGCCGCGCTCCTCATGAGACGCAGACCTGCGTCGTTAGGCTTGCACCTTGATCGGCATTGAACCGCACGAACGCGGTACGTCGCTCGCCGTTCACTGGGAGCACGCAACAGCATTCGTTGAGCGCTTCAATAACCCATCGACCGCTGGGATGAGGACATTGCAATTTCGTTGGATCAATAGAGTGAAAGGCCTCGCTGGGCAGGGCGCGTGCACTGGTGGGCCGTACGGCCGGATTGTTGGTGCAGCGATCACGCGAGCTGCAGTGCCGGCGATCGTGATCGCATTTCGTCGCATGTTGTCGGAGAGTATCGGAGTTTCGAGAGTGCAGGGACTCGCCAAGCGCGGATGGCAGGATAAAAGCCGCAAGGTGCGGCCGGTCGGTTGGGGTAGGCAACACCAGGAAATTTCAGCGACGCTGCGAACATTGCGAATACACGGCATACCTTGCGACTTCCGGCAACACATCAGTCTTGCTCGGTTTTCGGCACATTATGGAGCATATGATGGCTGGTAACGACGATTTCCGCGTCCGCCCAGGTCGGATCCGCTCGACGCGCGCGCCACGAACAAAACCGTTCCTGGCGCAGGCACTTCAGGCCGCACAGAAGGCAGGGGGGCTCTCCCGTGGCGCCGGACCTCTCGGCAGCACTTTCGGGCGGGGACGCCCCGCGAGCGTTGCCGCAAGCCGTCTTCTGCAAGACCGCGGCCGCAGCGCCATGGTCAAGGCACGCGTCGTGCGGCGGCCGCGTTCGCCAGGTAGCCTGCGAGCCCATATCGGATATTTGAAGCGTGACGGCGTCACTCGCGACGGTTCATCTGGCAAGCTGTTCGATGCTGCTGGCGATGAGGCTGATGGACGCGCCTTCGTCGAACGCTGTGAGGACGACAGGCATCATTTCCGGTTCATCGTCTCACCGGACGACGCCACGGAGCTCGCAAACTTGCGGAGCTTTACCCGTGAGCTCATGGATCAGGCTTCCCGCGATCTCGGCACGCGGCTCGACTGGGTTGCCATCGACCATTGGAACACCGAGCACCCCCATATCCACATTCTCGTGCGCGGCCGAGCCGACGATGGCTCCGACCTGGTCATCAGCCGCGACTATATCGGCAAAGGCCTGCGCGCCCGGGCCGGCGATCTCGTCACGCGTGAACTTGGTCCTCGATCAGAGCTGGAGGTCAGGCGCGGCCTTGAGGCGGAGGTGACGGCCGAACGCTGGACACGGCTCGACAGGGCGCTGGCCCGGGAAGCGGGAAGGGCGGATGGAGTGATTGATCTGCGGCCGGAGCAGGCGGGTGGGACCGAACCGTTGCGGGAGATCCGGATTGGCCGAATGCGGACGCTCGAGCGGCTGGGACTCGCTGAGCCCGCGGGGCCCGCCCGATGGGTTCTGGCAGCCGACACGGAGCAGCGCTTGCGTGCTCTCGGGGAACGGGGCGATATCATCAAGCGGCTGCATAAAACCCTCGCGAAGGATGGCGCTTCTCGTGCGCCATCGTCCTGGGCGCTGGAGGGTGAGCGTCATGGCGAAGCCGTCATCGGCCGCCTCATTGACCGCGGGCTTGATGATGAGCTTAAGGGAACCGGGTTCGCAGTCGTCGATGGGATCGACGGGCGCGTGCATCACCTCAAACTCCACGATCTCGAGGCCGCGGGCGACGGTCCGATCGGCGGCATTGTGGAGCTAAGGCGCTTCGAGGATGCGAGGGGCCGCCAGCGCGTCGCGCTCGCTGTCCGCTCGGACCTCAACCTCGATCAGCAGGTAGCGTCGGAAGGGGCCACCTGGCTCGACCGGCGGCTGGTGGCTCGTGAACCGGCAGACCTCTCGCGCGCAGGATTCGGAGCCGAGGTCCGCGCGGCACTCGATCGCCGGATTGATGTGCTTGCGCAGCAGGGGTTGGCCCGCCGCGACGGCGGCAAAGTCGCACTCGGTCGCAGCCTCATCGGAACGTTACGCCAGCGCGAACTCGGCAGCGTCGGAAAACGGATCGCGGAAGAAACAGGGCTGGCGCATCTGCCCGCCGAGGCAGGATCGTCCGTTGCGGGGGTCTACCGCCGAAGACTTTCACTCGCCTCCGGCCGCTTCGCCATGATTGACAACGGGCTAGGCTTTCAGCTCGTGCCCTGGACGCCGTCTCTCGAGCGTGAGCGCGGCCGGCACGTCAGCGGTATCGCCGGTCCCGGCGGGATCGACTGGAGTTTTGGACGAAAGCGTGACCTGTCCCTCTGACCCGCCCATCTCTGCGCCATGGTGCGCATCACCACGATATGGTGAGTGTTGCCGTTGCACCACGGCCCGGGACGCGCGCATCTACGGCTTATGTCCGCTACCCGTATTCTCTGGGGGCAACTGCTCTCCGTCTCGGCCCTCGTGCTCGCCTTCCTCTGGGTGGCCACCGAGTGGACGGCATGGCGTTTGGGTTTCCAGTCGCAGCTTGGGCCGGCCTGGTTCACGATCGGAGGCTGGCCCATTTACGAGCCGTTTGCTTTCTTCATCTGGTGGTTCGAGTTTGACGCCTACGCGCCGATGATCTTCCTCCAGGGCGCATGCATCGCTGTAAGCGGTGGGATTTCAGCCTTCGCCGTCTCCATCGCGATCTCGGTTTGGCGGGCAAAGGAAGCCCAGGAAGTCACGACGTACGGCTCGGCTCGCTGGGCGGATCTGCGGGAGGTTCGGCGTGCTGGACTTCTGGGAGCCGACGGGGTCGTGCTCGGCCGCTTCGCAGACCGCTACCTCCGGCATGATGGGCCGGAGCATGTCCTCTGCTTTGCTCCGACCCGGTCCGGTAAGGGCGTCGGCCTTGTCATTCCGACGCTGCTGACCTGGCCGAGCTCTGCCATCGTCCATGACATCAAGGGCGAGAACTTCCAGTTGACCTCGGGTTGGCGCGCCCGGCTCGGCCCGGTGCTGCTGTTTGACCCGACCAACCCCGCGAGTGCGGCCTACAATCCCTTGCTCGAGATTCGCAAGGGCGATTGCGAGGTGCGCGACGCCCAAAATGTGGCAGACATCCTTGTTGACCCCGAAGGCGCGCTGGAGCGCCGCAATCACTGGGAGAAGACCAGCCACTCCTTGCTTGTCGGAGCAATTCTCCACGTCCTCTATGCGGAAGCCCACAAAACGCTCGCTGGCGTGGCGAACTTCCTGTCGGATCCCTCGCGCCCGATCGAGGCGACGCTGAATGCGATGCTGGCGACACCCCATTTGGGCGAGCGAGTCCATCCCGTCGTGGCATCGGCGGCGCGGGAACTCCTCAACAAAAGCGAGAATGAACGTTCCGGCGTGTTGTCGACAACGATGAGCTTCCTGGGACTCTACCGCGATCCCGTTGTCGCCAAAGTCACGGGGCGGAGCGACTGGCGTATTCGTGATCTGGTCGATGGACCTCGGCCCATCTCGCTCTACCTTGTGGTGCCCCCATCCGACATCGCCCGGACAAAGCCGCTGATGCGGCTCGTGCTCAACCAGATCGGACGGAGGCTGACGGAGAGCCTGAATACCGATCGGCAGCGTCAGAAGCTTCTTTTGATGCTCGATGAATTTGCAGCACTCGGCCGGCTCGACTTCTTCGAGAGCCAGCTCGCCTTCATGGCAGGTTATGGCATCCGCAGCTTCTTGATCACCCAGAGCCTGAACCAGCTCGAACGCGCCTATGGGCCGAACCACGCGATCCTGGACAATTGCCACGTCCGGATTGCATTCTCCACCAATGACGAGCGCACCGCCAAACGTGTCTCGGATGCACTTGGAACGGCGACCGAGATGCGGGCGATGAAGAACTATGCCGGACATCGGCTGGCGCCGTGGCTCGGCCATCTGATGGTCAGCCGCCAGGAGACATCCCGTCCGCTGCTGACCCCCGGAGAGGTCATGCAGCTCTCGCCGAACGAGGCAATTGTAATGGTCTCAGGCGTGCACCCGGTGCGCGCTCGCAAGGCGCGGTACTACGAAGACCCGCAGTTTCAGCGTCGGATATTGAAGCCGTCTCCTCCCACCTCAGTCACCTTGGCCGCGCAGGGCGACGATTGGTCGAGCCGAAGGCCGATTTCCCCCTCGATCGAGCCGCGTGCGGGGGGGAAGCGCGCGGTCCACGATCCGAATGGCGGCATTCGCCGCGAGCCGGACCTGCCGGAACAGGAGGAGGTTGTCATCACGGAGCCACTGGCCGAGAACGAATTTGACGCTCTGGGCGACGAGGGCGATTCTGATCCCCTCCTGGTGGTGTCCGTGAACCGCTCGGTGCAAGGGCTTGCGCGCTCCGTCAGCCTCGATCCGGACGACAAGATGGGCTTGTGAGCCGGGTGAGATGAAGAAAACCCAGCTTAGCATCTATCTCGACCCGGAGATATGCCGTCAGCTCGAGGCATTCGCAAAGCGTCAGGGTAAGCCAAAGTCGCTGGTGGCCGAGGCTGCGATTGCATCTTTCCTTTCCCCTGATGATTCCGACCGGCGGGAAGCCGCGATCGCCAAGCGTCTCGACCGAATCGTGCGCGTGCTCGAGCGGCTTGAACGCAATGACGGTATCACGTTGGAAACGGTTGCCCTGTTCATTCGCTTCTGGTTGACGGCGACGCCGGCGTTACCGGAACAATCGAGCCCTGCAGCGCGGGCCAAGGGCGCAGAGCGCTACGACCGTTTCGTCGAAGCTCTCGGGCGGCGGCTTTCCAGCGGATCGACCATTATCAAGGAGGTGAGCCTCGAATCGAACGATGCAGAAAGTCTTGAGCCGATCAGAGACAACGCCGGCTCTACGTGATGGTGGCACATTTCGATCGAAACTCCGTCGCATAGAGAGACAGGAGCAGGCTGTTAGCCATACGGCCTGACGAAGCCGGTGAGATCCCCAACATGGCCAGACTGTGGCACGCCTGAATACAGCCGTTTTAGTCGGTTCGGCCGGGTCGCTGCTTTTCTCTAATCTGCGGAATGAAAGCGGGGGTGAAGCGCACGCAGAGGCGCAGCTACATCATTCGCAAGATCTGATCCACGAGCGACGTAATCCACGTCTCGTAGCCCCGTTTGTTGAAATGGATGGCATCCGGCAACTTACCATCATCGCGAATTTCGGGCGCAATGAATGGAACGCCCGCCTGATGGAAGCGCTCCCGCATCATCACAAGAGTTGCCGGATCATTTGTCGTCGATACTCCGACCAGATTGGGCGTGTAGGTCCTAAGAGTAGTCAAGAGGTTTGAAAAGTCTGAGCCCGAGGAACTTGCATCATTGGCGCCCAGGGCGATAACCAGCAGCTTCGGTTTGAAACCATCCAGGAGCCGGGGAGCGATAACGGCCAGTTCGCTAGCTCGGATCCCGCCTATACCTGCATTGACAACCTCGACACCTAGGAGGGTTAGAGGCAAGGGGGCCATCTCGACAATGCTGTCCCCGAGTACAACAATCGGTTCGTTCGTCCTCGCCATGGCGGCGCTTATGATGAATTGTCGCACATTCCTATGGTTGTGAACGCTTTGCTGGGGGACTGCACTAGCACTACTTTGGCAGAAGCTATTTGCGCCAGTGTTTTTCAAGGATTTGTTTTCGGCAGTATGGGCACCGCTGAGACGGCGGCCGAAGGATGAGATCGACGATGGCGTGACGTACGGCGGGCATGGTTGGCTGAGGCGGAGGTCCGTTGATTCTTTTTTTTCCGCCCCGCGTGTGCGAGGCGACGATGCTGCAGGAAGGCGTAGGCAATCATTGTCATCAGGGCGTGGCGATGAAGACCCTGCCATGATCGCCCCTCGAAGTGATCAAGTCCGAGCTCCTCCTTCAACTGCTGATGCGCCTGCTCACAAATCCATCTTGCCTTGATGGTGGCAGCTAGTGTGCGCAGATCCGTCGCCGCAGGGAGATTGGCAAGATAGTATTTCTTCTCCCCTGAGGCACGTTGCTCGCCAATGAGCCAAGCTTCGTCGCCCGGGAGATGCTGCTGACCCTTATCCCAAATCCGCTGAGGAGGGCCGTCGGCGGTGCGGACACGGAGAGCAGCAAATCGGGCTTTCAGCCGACCTTTCGTCCCGCTGCGCCAGCTCACGGCTTTCCATTTGGCGCTGGCCAGCATTTGTTCTGCCGCAATCGATAAGACATCGGGCACGTGGTGCTTTCGTGGTTTCCCGCGGACCTTGGTAATCGGCCAAACGAGCTTCACATCGACCGGATACACCTTCAGGTGCCGAGGGATGCCGACAGCCCAGGCCAGCCCGCGCTCTGTTAGCCCTTGTCGAAATGGTGCGCTAAGTCCGTATCCTGCATCCGCCAGCACACATCCAAAGCGCACGTTGGCTGCCGTCGCGCGGTCAATCTCGGCCAAGGCAATTTCCGGCTTGGACCGTGGCGTTCGGTGTTCGACTGGCACGCGAGCGCGCTTCAAACGAGACACGTCGCTTGTCCAACTGTCAGGCAGAAAGAGACGTAACGCGACCATCAC
>NZ_LUUB01000013.1 GCF_001641635.1 Bradyrhizobium centrolobii | reverse complement strand
GGCGCACTCCTCGTTGGAGAAGAGATCGAGGAGTTCGCCGACCTTTCGCCAGGTTGCCTCGACGTCGCGTGGCTCTGCGGCTCGGATCAGGTGTTTGAGTTTGGCGAAGACCTGCTCGATCGGATTGAGGTCGGGACTGTAGGGCGGCAGAAAGAGCAGATGGGCTCCCTTGGCGCGGACGGCGTTGCGCGCCTGCTTTCCCTTGTGACTGCCGAGGTTATCGAGGATCACGACCTCACCCTTTGTCAGAGTGGGCGCCAACACCTGTTCGACATAGAGGGTGAAGAGCTCACCATTGATCGGGCCATCGATCACCCAGGGCGCGCAGATCTGATCGTGGCGCAATGCCGCGATGAAGGTCATGGTCTTCCAGTGTCCGAAGGGCCAGATGCCTGGAGACGCTGCCCACTCGGCCCCCAGCCGCGCAACGGTGCCATGTTGGTCTTGATCCACGTCTCGTCGATAAAGACCAGGCGCGAAGCGTCGATCCTGCCCTGATGGGCCTTCCAGCGCGTCCGTTTACGGGCGACGTCGGGACGATCTTGTTCGGCTGGCAGCATCGTTTTTTTTGAAGCTCAGCCCTTCGGCGTGCACAAACGTCCACACCGCCCGGACGTCTGTCTTGATCCCGCGCACCGCCAGCTCCTGTGTCAGCTTCCGCAAGGTGAATGGCCCCGAGCGAATGCGCTTGCGCAGCCAGTCGGCATTAGCGCCGGACAAAACCGGCTTCTTGTGACCACCGATCTTGCCGGGCGAAACGCCTCCGGTCTCCCGCCGCAGATTCTTCCACTTCGTCACACAGGAAGGACTGATCTGAAGCGCTTCCGCAATCGAACGGACGGTCTCGCCGGCGTCAGCCCGCGCCAGAGCGCGTTCGCGAAGGTCTTCCGAATAGGGTCGCGTCATCCATGCTGGCCCCCGTTCTCCAGCATGGAGTTTGAATCAGAAATCTGTCCCGCTGGGAATCCCGATTCCGGTAAAAAACATCATGCTCTAGTGTTCTGCTACGGTCTCGACCAACGAATAGCTCGTGCTGCGACCGCCGGCCGCGTCTTTTGCCAGAATACCTTTATCAACAAGGTCGTCGATATCGCGCAGTGCTGTATCCTGCGAGGTCTTCGTGAGCTTGGCCCACTTCGATGAGCTAAGCTCGCCTTCAAAGCCCTCGAATAGACGTTCGATCATTGCTCTCTGGCGCTCGTTCAATTTCTGATCCAAGTGCTTTTTCCAGAAGCGCGCTTTCCTGAGGACAGACGAAAGGATGGTATCGGCGCGGTCAAAGGCGCGGTCGAGGCAATCCAGAAACCAAGTGAGCCAATCAGTAATCTCAAGATCGCCCTTCTGCGTCGCTTCTAAGATCTCGTAGTAGGCGTTGCGCTCCTGCCTGATGTGAGCTGACATGCTATAGAAACGTTGTGAGTTGTTTTCGGAATGCGCTAGCGCCATATCGGCAATCGCGCGCGCAATGCGGCCGTTGCCATCCTCAAAAGGATGGATGGTTACAAACCTCAAATGAGAGCACTGGATCGATATCCTGGGTGCCGTTGAACTAGGCGGTGTGGACAGTTACCTTAGCCAGAGCAGAGCTGCAGCGATCGTTACGACGGCAAAGTAATTTCGAGCAGTCTTTTCGTAGCGCGTTGCGACGCGCCTGAACCGTTTCAGTTTTGAGAAGCAGCATTCGATCAGGTGACGCTCGGCATAGAGGGGTTTGTTGAGCGGATATTTGATTGCCCGTGAGGGATTGTTCGGAATCACGGCTTGAGCACCCTTTGCAGCGATGGCGGATCGCAATGCATCGGAATCGTAGGCCGCATCGCCCATCACGACATCAGCGGGGAGCCCCTCGATGAGCGGCTGGGCTTGAGGTGCATCGCCGGCTTGACCTGCCGTTAGGAAGAAGCGGACCGGGCAACCCAAGCCGCGGACAGCCATGTGGATCTTAGTCGTCAGGCCGCCGCGCGAACGCCCGATGGCCTGATTTTGAGCCCCCCTTTAGCGCCGCTGGCGTGCTGGTGGGCGCGGACGATGGTGGAGTCAACGATCAGGTACTCAAAGTCCGGATCGTCTGCGAGCGCTTCGAACATGCGTAGCCAGATCCCCTTGGCGCTCCACCGGCTGAAGCGTCGGAATACGCTGTTCCATTCGCCGAACGCTTCGGGCAGATCACGCCAGGGCGAACCGGTCCGCACGATCCATAAAACGCCCTCGACGAACATGCGGTTGTCGCGGCCTGTCGAACCGCGCTGGTCCGGCCGACCGATAATCAAGCCGGAGATACGATCCCATTGCGCATCGCTCAGGACGAGCCGATCCATGACACCCAAGGCATTCTCCTAAAAGAAAGCCTTGAATCACGTTCCATCTGATTTGAGAATCCCAAGAGTCCACACGACCTAGTCGATGAAGGCTTTCATTTCATCGGGCAGCAGGGCCGCTTTGGGTGCTTCGTAATGAACGCGCTCGCGCCCGATCGCGCCGGACACGACCTGCATAGGTCCGGATTCTTCGGTGCGCCAGGCTCCCACTGCGATTTTGGTCATGCCGCTGCGACCGGTAGGAAACAGGGCGGCATGCCAGCCAAACAGACGTTCGGAGGTGAGGGGGGTATTGTACTTGCCTGTTGCGTCGAGCGTCATTTCGACGATGTCTTCGACATTACGCTCAGCTGGCGTGAGAGTGCCGATATCGACGCCCAAGCGGCGTGCGAGTGACGAACGAACCTGGTCGCGGCTGAGAACTTCACCCTCGATCTCGCTCGACTTCGTCACTTCCTCGGTAAGCGCTTCGAGATTGGCTTCGGTCTTTAGTTTGAAGCCCAGTTCTTCCATGCGGCCGGTAAGGCGCCCCTGCCGGTTGCGGACAGCCGCCAGTTTTTGCGCGATCTTCGCCGTATCCCATCTGAAATGGGGCCAACCCCTCAGTTCGTGGATTAGCTCATTCTCCGCATCCTTTGCGGAGAAAATAGCCCAATTCGCCGCAAGAGCAATAATATTCTACGCATCCAATGCGGCGAACAGTGCCGTAATCGCCGCAATGCGGCCCGCCACGTCGGCACAAAGTCACTATCCTGGCGCAGATCTTGGCGCAGCCATGTTTGAGCTTGAAAACGAACTTCGCCGCCGGCTTTCAGGCCTCCGCCGTCTCAATTAACGCGAGAAGCAGTTTGCTTACCAAGCTGCCCGAACGGTATCGAGTATCGTTGGCGGCCCACGAGAGCGGCGTCCTGCTTCCGGATTTTTGGTGGGGTCTCGCATGAACGTGAACAACGTCCCGTTTGCGGCGGTGCTTGCAATCGCCGTAAGTTCGCTGGTCATCAACGGGGCGCTGGCCATGACCGTTAGACTTGCTCGTGCTTCTATGGCTGGGCG
This sequence comes from Bradyrhizobium centrolobii, assembly GCF_001641635.1. Classification (GTDB taxonomy): domain Bacteria; phylum Pseudomonadota; class Alphaproteobacteria; order Rhizobiales; family Xanthobacteraceae; genus Bradyrhizobium; species Bradyrhizobium centrolobii. The sequence continues at coordinate 79,738 of NZ_LUUB01000013.1, read as the reverse complement.
CACAATGAAGCCAATTTCCGCGTAGTAGCCGCCGATATAGGCGATCTGGATGCCTTCCCCTTCATCCTTGGCACAAGGGCCCTATAATCCTTTTCCCTTGCCAAACAACTCTGGCGCATAATCTCCTGTACGCCCGCATCATGAAGACGCGATGCAACGATATCTGCAACGCCCTTGCCGGCGGTGCTCTTGTCGTTAATGATAGCCCAGCTTCACGTTTCGGATTTCAGGGCCGATGCGCACTGCGCGCAACGTCAGAGGGGCATATCACCTCCGTATGCAGAATTGCGCGCCTCGAACCAACAAAGCGTCGGAAATCGCTTCTTCAGCTCCTCCTCAAAGCCCCGTTCTTAGTCACAAATTCCGCCTTCAATCGACCGTCCACTTCGAGAGCGCAACCAGAAGTGGGGCAGTTTACGAGTGGCTGCGACCCATTTTATTCCATTGGCACTTGGGTCTTGATCGACGAAGGCTCCTTAACCTGAGCCGTCCGGATCAGACTAGTTGTGCGGTGACCGGGGTCTTCAAAGGCAATGATCCAGCGCGAACTCCTGCTGGCTTTTTCGAGACCGATCGCGGCTGCGGATGGGCGTCTTTCGAAAAAGCTGGCCGATGACGGCTTCGCGGAGCTTAGCGCAGGGCCAGCGAGGCGGCGATCGTCAACGAGAGGCCCAGCCCGGATGGTATCGACCCTGGGATTGAGACGAATCGCACCTAACATTGCAAAGTTGTCCAGTTTTTGCGATGTAATCGGACCATACCGTGAAATTTAGGAATTAAATCGCACAAGTTGTTCTTGGCGGCACCGCGCCGCTTCGAGCGCTCTCGAATTGGGGGATGCGGCGTGACATTTCAGGCTACCTTGCGCTTGTCTCAAGAGGATGCATCGTGAGCGAGGGCTTGCAAGGGTCCCAGCCGGCCGCCGGCCGCGATGAAGCAATGGTCTTCATCGTCGACGACGATCCTTCGATGCGCCAGGCTCTCACAAATCTTTTTGAATCGGTGGGCCTCATTGTCGAGGCCTTCGGCTCTGCGGCGGAGATCCTGCAAGCGGCCCCGCCCGAAGTGCCGAGCTGCCTCGTGCTGGACATCCGCCTGCCGGGATTGAGCGGGCTCGAGCTCCAGTCGGATCTTGGTAAGGCCAACATCCACACGCCCATCATCTTCATCACCGGTCACGCGGATGTCCCCATGACTGTCAGGGCCATGAAGGGCGGTGCGGTCGACTTCCTGACCAAGCCCGTGCGCGACCAGGATCTGCTCGACGCGGTCCAGACCGCGATCGAGCGGGATCGAAAGCGGCGCGAACTTGAGAAAACAGTCTCCGACGTGCGATCCCGATTCGAAAGCCTGACGACTCGCGAGCGCGACATTCTGGCCCTGGTTACGTCGGGCCTGTTGAACAAGCAAGTGGCAGGCGAACTCGGCTTGGCCGAGATTACCGTCAAGATCTATCGTGGCCAGATCATGCGCAAAATGGGCGCGAAGTCACTGGCCGATCTCATAAGGATGAGTGAAATGCTCGGAATCTCGCGTCCAAAAGCAGGCGTACAAACCTAAGTATGCCTTTCAATCCTGCGCCGCGCCCCCACTTTTTCACTGGGCGGCCGCACCGCGGCAAAGGATTGTTCCGATTACAAGCGATCATCATCTTGTCAATGCCTTTCCTCATTTCCGTCGTCGACGATGATGCATCCGTTCGCACCGCAACGAGCAACCTCCTGGCATCATGCGGCTATACCGTCCACACCTTTGCCTCCGCCGAAGAATTCCTCGGCTCGGCGGAATTGACCGATACGTCCTGCGTGATTGCGGACGTCCAGATGCCGGATATGAGCGGACTTGACCTGCTCAGGCATATGCGCAGCCGCGGTGGTCATACGCCTTTCATCTTCATCACGGCTTTTCTGGACGATGCGGTGCGCGCTCGCGCGATCGAGGCCGGCGCAATGTGCTTTCTTGCCAAACCATTTACCACGCCCGCACTGATCAATTGCCTGAAGATTGCGCTAGAGGCATCGCACGGTAGAAGCGGGTGATGCCTCAGCCTGTGTCCACCGCTCATGCGAGGACGTGGATAGTACTTCAATTTGATCGCCGGCCGTTGACGAACGGCCACACTTCGCGATCTCGGCTCCTTGCCTGCTGGCGAGCGCTTGGACCACCTCAGCCAGCAGTCGACCAGTTGCCTGAGGATACTGGCAGTAGCGCTTCGGGCAGCCCGCCTGCAAGTCGCGCATGGAGCGCCATGGACGAGCCCGAGCATCGGCCAGCTTCGCTGTACGGCCTGCGCGTGAAAAACATGCTTGGCGATATCCAGACCAATTATGGTAACTCTGACACGGACGCCTCCCTTAAGCGGTGCTCAACACCTCCACTTTGGCGGATCGATGCCGTCGGGCGGGGCGTCCACGTCATCGTAAATGTCCGCTTCGCTCTGATACCGACCGCCTTTGTGCAACCGCAGCAAATGTCGTGATGGGCGAAAGCGGAAAATCCCTCTTCAAGGCGTAGCTTTGGTGCAGGACCTTCTTAGCCGTCTCTAGGACTGCTGACATGGATGAAGTGCACCAGCTCAGCGTGAGCGTCGAACTCAAGATCTGCTAGAACCGTGATGACAGCCTGCACACCGTTGCTTGCTTCAGCCGTGTGTGTCACGTGTCGCGATGTATCTTGGTGCCAGCTCTTGCCCGGGGCGCAGAAGCAGACGTCTACCGTGAATAGTGGCATTCCGTCTTCTCCCTGCCCGCAATAGCCAATCAAACTTGCGTCCCCCTTTCCCCCAAAACCATGAGACCGGCAATCATTGCCGACGACGGCAGCAATGAGCCAAATGATGGTCGAGCCCCGCACAGGAACCGGATGAGATGAGCGCGAGACTATAAACAATGGGCAAGAAAAACTGCCACTGCTGAAATAGGTGGGCCCAGCCCAAGGCCGCCAATGCTGCGACGACCAAGAAGTCATCGCCGGGCCGAGCAAACCGAAGATTAGAATGCGTCTCAAGTCGGGGCACCCTTGTTAGCCCATTCAGCAACATCGGTTGCTTTGACTAAATGAACGGTAAATCTTATGCCGACCTCCGCAATGCGCATCTTCGACGGATTCGGCGAGGGTTGTTGTCGGATTGATGTCCGCTTCTGCCCGTAACCGCCGAACCGGCGTTGGCCACGGAGACCGTTGCGATCGGCCGACCTTCTATGATTCAAACTCTCAAACTGAGGGGCTCGAATCATGCGCTATGAACTCGCCGATTATGAATGGCTTGCCATCAAGCCGATGCTGCCGAACAAGCCGCGTGGCGTTCCTCGGGTGAACGACCGGCGTGTCCTCAATAGCATTTTCTGGGTCTTGCGCTCCGGAGCACCCTGGCGCGATCTGCCCGAGACGTTTGGCCGTACACCACGTGCTATAACCGCTTCTTCGTCCGCTGGGGGCAGGCTGGTGTCTGGCGCCGCATCATAGACGCACTTGCGGCTGCCCATGATGCCGCTGTCCAGATGATCGACACCTCGATTGTCCGCGTGCATCAGCATGGAGCCTACATCACAAGGAACCGGCGCCAATCGACAGGAAGGTCACGCGGCGGCTTGACGAGCAAAATTCATGCGGTGGTAGATAGCAACGGTCTGCCGGTACGGCTGGCGTTGAGCCACGGCGAGGCACACGACGTTCGGCTTGCCGGAAAACTGCTGCCTCATCTGAAATCCGGGTCAATGCTGCTTGCCGATCGTGGCTATGACGCCGACTGGATCAGAAAGCTTGCCATGAAGAAGGGAGCATGGGCCAACATCCCGCCGAAAAGTAATCGCAGCGTTCCGATCTGCTTCAGCCCGTATCTCTATCGCGCTCGCAACCAGGTCGAGCGGTTCTTTACAGGATCAAACAATGTCGCCGGGTGGCGACGCGCTACGATAGGCTTGCCGCCAACTACCTCGCTTTCGTTCAACTGGCGTCAATCAGGCTATGGCTTCGCCTTAATGCGCCGCCTCCTACCACAGGCCGAATATCCGGGATGTATGTTTCCGCTAGTGAACTCGCTGTTTTCAGGCCGGTCGGTAAACCGCATGCGAGTTAGACCAAGCGATCTTGTCGTGCAGCCTGGTTGAAAGACAGAGTTATTGCTTCCTTTTCGCCAACGATCTGACGCTGGGTCATAGCTTCGGAAAGCACTCAGGCGAAGGCTTGAACCGGCCGTAGCGTCAGGTTGTAGGGCAAAAGGAAAGATTGTCAGCCCACGAAAGGCGTCTCCAAAATGACAAAGCCGTTTCTTGCTTCCGCGCTCTGCGCCGCCTTAGGTCCGATCGAGATAAATGGCATCACGTATCGCGTCCGCGGTCGTAGAGCGGGCGGAGCTCGGCATCGCCGCGACGGACCTAACGGCGCTGCGCCCCACCTCGAGAGCCGAGCTACAATGCTTCTAATCCCGCTTCTTCGCGGAATTGGCTGCAGCGACTATGGAAGTCACGACGGGGTTGACCTGATGGCGCTCTGGGCGACGGCTATTGTTTTGGCGACCCTGATGGCTGCGTCTCAAACCGCCTCGATCGGGCAGGCGGTTGCCGCGAAGAAGCGCGGTACGCAAGCTGCATCGACCCGCGACGATCTGAATTGGTCATCCAAGACGCAGTGGAATGGCTCCTTCGCCGTCACCGTCAAACAGTCGATCTCGCGGTTCTGGGAATCTTGGATCGGCGCCGACATGATGGTGGTACGCGAGTCCTCCACGAAATTGGAATCGCTGCAAGAGATGGCCGCCAACGGCGGCAGCGTGCCGCAATCCTCCGGTCGCGCCTGGGCCGTGGCGACCGTACCCGGATTGGGCTTCATCTGGGACAAGACCGTCTTGGAGGCCGCGGCCGATTCCAGCGAGGCGAGTAGTACGTTCGGCGCCGCTTTGATCAAGTCGGTACCGCTGTCGTACGACTATTCGCTGAACCTGCAGATCGGCTGCTACGCGATTCAGCAGGGCGTGCTGCCGTCCTCCGGCATCGCTGGGCATCTGGCCGGGACCCGTCAATCGGCCACAATTACGATACCCGGTACCGGCACGAGCTTTATCGCCGGCCGCACCATACTGGCGACTGACGACAAATGGCTCCTCAAGTTTGGCGCCGAGCAGAAGCTGTTCGACAATGTCAGCGTCTCCGGTTCGATTAGCGAGATCGCCTAGGGCGGGACGACGAGGGAGCTGACCGTGAAATTCAAGACTAGCTGGTGAGGTTCCAACGAGCTCGTCGTGTGAAGCAACTTCTCTTTTTTGGAGCGCCGCAGCTGCGTTCGTCGCAGGCGGTGAGGTCCATTCGGCGGATCTCGGGCCGGCGGTTAAGGTCCGATCGCCGCTGTGAAGCTGGACTGGAGGGATTGGCGAGCATGTCGGCGGGAACTGCGGCCGAACATCATCAGTGAACCCTATGGTTCATCGATTTATGGCGACGTCGTCGATGCTCCCGTGTTCCTGGCCGGAGGTCAGAACGGCTACAATTGGAAGGGAGCGGTTGGTTTGGCCTCGATTTGGATGCTAGTGACGCTGTCTTCGACGGTACAAACTTGGTCTTGCGGTCTCCGGCAGCCCGAACGTCGCTATATTAGTAACCCCAATTCGCATGCGTGCGCACCTCAGAAGCATGCTCAATTATTCTCCCAAAGCTTAGGCCTATCGGCAAACCCCTCACCGACTGCGCAGGCGAGTGGCGCTTGGTCGGACAAATGGAGTAGAGGTATGATCGCCAGGACGATATTGTGGCAGGCTCTGCTGTCGATCATTTTTGCATTTTGTTCTTGGGCGAATGCTCTGGCAGCGCCCGAGATTTCGGCGTATTTCCTAAGCGGTCCCCCGGCGGAGAAAGGCACGCCTGCCTACTACGCGAGCTTAATGAACCTGAAGGAGCTCAGCAATAAGATCGGGCGCGAAGGCGCAAACTTCAATAATCTCATGCTGTCGTTCGTGCATCCCAGCTTGATCAGGTACACATCCAACGATCTGAGCTGCACGGGACTTTTCGGGTACACATGCACTGATGGCAAAGCTGTATCTCCTGAACCAAGCGACCCGAAAGCCGATTTCGACACTCTGAAGAAAATCGTGGCTGAGTTGAAAGCAAACGGTGTCGCAACGTACATTGCTGTCGGCGGATGGAATTTCAGTTGCCTGCCCAGGATCTACGATAAGGCGATGGCAAAGCCGAATTCATGCGGCCCGCAGAATGAGGGTTATGACACCTTTCCAAACCCTGCCACCAAAATACTTCGGCCTAGCTTCGAAAGCAGCATCACAGGAAGCAACGCGGACGACGCATACAAAAACATTGTTTCGCTTGCAAACGATCTTGGCGTTTCGGGTATTGATGTCGACTACGAAGAGTTCTGGCACGCCGACATCAATGCCAAGTCCTGGACATTGACTCCCGACAAGATCACGCCGCCCGGACCAGATGAGTTCAAGGCCAAGCTGTTAAGCGACACGGCCTTGATGGAGCGCGGGATGGGGGGAGACGTGTTTGACGACAGCATGAAACTCAATCCTGGCAGCAAGACGACTCCACGTGCTATGCCGCGGACGATCGAAAAGTTCGCCGCGATTTTAAAGTCGCTAGACACCTCCATCAAAAGCATCAAGCCCTCGCTGAAGCTAAGTGCCGCTGCACCGGCTACTGGTGGAATCCCGATCATGTCAGCCAATTGGGGCACTGTGGCTCCGAACTCCGGTATTGACGGTGGTGCATGGTGGGGCGGGAATCTATATGGCCTGATCTACAATACCGCCCTGCTCCATCAGGCGGAAATTGACAAGCTAAGCCATATCGGAGTCATGTCGTACGATCTAAGCGATGCAAGTTGTGAGAGCGCTCATCCTGACTCACACATTCCCTGTGATCTCGTCGGCCAAGTGAACTTTTACTATAATCAGTTCGTTGTCTGGCTCAAAAATGGCAGCGGACTGCCCGCAGATTTGCAGTTTACAAGTTCCAATGCACTGGTCTCGGGGTCGAGAACTCGCGCGTTAGCGTCGATTCAACCGCGCAAACTCCTGATCGCGCCACCTATCACAGTTGGATTTGAGGTGGGGCAGCCGGCAACGGGAAATCTGCCACTGACGAAACGTGATCTGGCAGAGATCCTTGACGAGACAGTCAAATATTCTCGGTCAGGAATCATAATGTGGGATCTATATAAAGACGTTCGCTCCGATGAGCACAACTGGAACTCGAGCTGGGCAACTCCCAAGGACGTTCTCAGAGAGGCTTGCACAAAAATGGGTCTCTCCGGATTGATCTATAACTGCGCGGCTAATATTCCACGCTAGAGCTGCGTGCGTTGCCGCCGGAAAGCATCAGGTTGGATCGGTCGATCTGATACAGATACAACGCAGAACGACGTTGGATCGCTATTCGTCCTGACCTTCCGCTTACGTGCGCTCACGCACGTATTCTACAGACGCATTATTAGTCGATGCGGCTTCGGTTGCTTGGCATTCGACTTCGAGCCCGAGCCCTCGGCTAGGCGCCGGCGCTAGACATGTCGTTGATTTCGTCTGAATGTTGGTTGGTGAGGGCTCTCTACGCAAGAGCTACGGTTGTCTGTTTTCGAGAGGGATAGACGATCGATGGTTCACCATGGGCCGGCATGTTCTCGCTACTGCGCCTAACAAGGTCATCTTTGTTTGCCCAGCCAGTGCTGCCGTGCATCATCAGCAGGCAGCATAGCTTAGTTCTTGATGGTTCAAGCGAGGCTGAATACGCCAGAGAAAAAAGGCAGCTCGTAGCGAGCCATGATCTCGTGGAAGCGAGCGTGCGTCTCTATCAACTCGTCAAGATCGTAGCAAAATGGAATATCCATCTGTTTGATGACGAAGGGCGTCAGAACCGTCGGGGCAGGCACCACGCCGATCTTCGCCAATGCTTCCAATCCGGTAATCGTATTGTCGGAAGCCTCAATTCCGGCGAGAAGAGAGCTTCCAGCCCCCCATCGCCCGAATATTTCGACTGCCTCGGTGAAGATGGCAATGTAGTCTTCAAAGCGGAATTCAGCCTTGAAACCGTGGATGTACTTTCGCCGTATCGCGGGATCTATGATCTCAATACCCGTATTGAACCGTGAGATTCCCGATTGTTTTAAAGCTGAGAGATAATCTCGTCGCTTGTTGTGATCGCTCCGGATACTTTGCGGCACGACTTGTGAGACGTAGATACCTCCTGTGTATCCCACCTCCCTGAGTCGACGAGCGATCGTGGTGTGCCGATCTAGTTCCGCCTTCTCGTTCTTCACACTTCCGGTGCAAAGCCAGACGACGTCGTATTTGGCATTAAATGCGCCGCCGTGCTCATTTATGTAATCCAAACAAGCGTAGAAATTGGCTTTGTAATCGGTGCTGCCGCTTCCCTGAATTGCCAGTACCTCCCATTCATTTTCCTTGAAGCAAAAGTCGCAGGAATAACAGCAGTATACGTGATAATCGAATACAAAACTGCGAGCGGCATTCGCGCGCATCATTCCGAAATTGTACATGCCCGTAGGCGCATGTGCAGGACCGACATGTTGGCGGCAATGGAGTTGTCTAATCTCACCGTTCACTGACGCGATGAGGGATTCGCCGTCAAACATGAATGGCGAGCTTGGATTGATGCGCGCCGTGATCGTCTTGAAATAGTCCCGCCCATGGATCTCTATTTCAACTCTCGGTATGACCTGCCCGAGCATGGGAAAGCGCACGTCGGTCGTGAGGAGCTGAATGCCGTCTCTCAAGGCGCCAAGCCGAAATATCTCCTCTATGCGCACTCCATAACTGTTCTTCAGAGCAAAATCGAATTTTGCAGCTCTCTTTTGTTGAGCTCCCATGATTTTGCTCCGCCAAGATGCGAATTGCAGAATGTGCTCTTGCGAGGGCGGCAAAGTGTTCCCGGCTCTGCCGTACCGCGCCGGTCGACGGCTGAAGACCGACGTTCACGTTGGAGCAATCGCCGTGCCAACAAAGGCGTCACGCAAACGTCGCATAAAAACAAAGGCGGCGACGACTAGGCTCAAGCGTCGAGTTCTGGACGTTAACGTCGAGAACCGGACACGTGAAAAGGATCCGAGAGCGCGGGTCGTGGGCTCGGGGCTTTCCAGATTTGTGATCGACTCATACCTACAGGACCTCCGCCTCCTAGCGGCTGGCTGGGGAAACCGACAATCAGTTTAGATCAAGGCGAGGTTCGATGTAATAATTGCTGCCCTCAGCACCGACTGGTCAATGGAGATCTAGCTTTGCTACTCGCCTGGGGGAGGGAAGGTCGCCTGTTGACAACGCAGCTCCCCCACAAAACTCACCCCGCCTTCCGTTACGACGCGGTCGAGCTCTCAAGCAGCGGCATATCGAGGCTCGGGATCTCTGGCATGGCTTTGCCGGCAATCGCTTGGAGATCGCCGACCATGCCAACCGTAGACTCGATCACGGACAGGATCTGGGTCTCACGCTTGGCCCATTGCCGACCCATGAATTTGCGCTCCTTGTCGAGGTCCTCGCGCATGACGTTGAATTTTTCAACTACGGCTTCCACCCTTTGGCGGAACTTGATGCCAGTCAAATACTGATAGACCTGCTCCATTTTGGTCTGCTGTCCCTGCTGCGCCAAGCGCAATCCGCTGACCTCGATGAGGGTCTGGCGCAAGGCGACAGCGACGGGAAGCGCGTAGCGCGGATGTGCGACCCACACCCCATCGACCAGATCAAAGTGCTCGACATGTTTTGGAAGCGCCTGAGAGATGATCAGGGCGATGTCGGCCCCACAGCGGCGCTGGTCGTCCCGTAGCTTCGCCAGCCAGCCATCGCTCCACGCTTTAGTGCGCTTGGACTCCCAAAGGATAATGCCAGCGGCCTGGCCGATCGAGCCGTTGACCTGTTGCACAACATCGGCTCCAAGCTCGCCCTTTCCCACGGGCTCGACCAGGTCGGAGGGGAAGCGTCCACGCAGCAGCACCTCGAGCTCAAGCTCGAGAGCCTCACCTTGAGACTGCTGAGAGCCTTGCTCGGCCTTGCGCTTCAACTCCTCGATGGTCCGTGTCATGGATTCGATGGTTTGATCTTTCTCCAGAACACGCAATCGAGCCGCCTCGTCAGCTTCCAGACGAGCCTTGGCTTGAATCTCGGTGATCGAGGCCTGAACCCGCTTTTCAATCGTGAGGTCAAGCTCGCGCTTTTCTTCGTCCAGAACTCGCTGCTTTCGCATCAGCTCAGCCTGGGCTTGTTGCGCCTCGGCGAGTTTTGCGTTGTTTGCCGCAAGATTGTGTCGGAGCTCGCTTGCTTCCGCTTCCTTCGCCTGCAGCTCAGCGGCGGCCGCCTCGCGGGCCTTCTTGGCTTCCGCCGCTATAAGCACACTTCGTTCGACGGAAAGTCGCTTCGAGACCTGCTCCTCGATCTGCTCACGCGCTCTTGCAAGCTGCTCACGTTCTTCGCGCAACGCTTCGGCCTTGCGGGCGACCTCCGCATCCTTGCTGGCCAGCTGCTCCTGGAACCTTCGGCGCGTCTCTTCGAGGAGAGGCGCCGCGAGCGATTCCGTTAGCTTGATGTCATTCCTGCAATGTGGGCATTGGAGTGTAGGTTCATGCGCGGCGCCGGCGATGGTTGCTGCGAAGTTCATGACCGCTCCTATTTCGTGCCGATGGCGTCAAGTTGACTCGCCGCTCCTACGATTGCTTTACGCGATTGCGGTGGACGGGTCGAACGCCGCAAGCGGTTACGGCGGTTTTTCCACTAGAACCCTGTGATAGACAATGCCAAGGGTGAAGCTATCGTGCTGAAATCGGTCGCGCCGCGCAGAGATTCGCGCTCGTGTGATGCCATCGGAGGATCAGGCGGATCGGCGAATGCAAAGGCTTGCGGCCGACACGCACATCGATGGCGATTGAGTGAGCCGGCTTAAGCCTCGTGCCCACGACGAGATGTCGTTCATTGGCTGTTCACGGCCGCCTCGAGAGGCGTTTCCGTCGGAGCAGTCTCACAAGCTTGGACCAGAACGGCGATCCAAAGCGGCGTGGCTTTGCGGTCCTGAAGGAGCGCGGCCCCCGCGGCGGCCACTTAGCCGGCTGCCGCCACAGCAGCTTCGAAGCGCTCGCGGGTCGACGCCGCGAGCCGCCCCAAGCCGAAGTGTTCCTGCATCCCCCGAATGATGTCCTCATCTTCCTCAAGGCCCGTAGAGCGCAGCATCCGAACGAGACCCGCCAACTCGACAAGCGGGATGTCGCTGTGGTCGCGTTCGCCGGCACCCCTGTAAGGAGTAGAGGCGCTAATCGTCGCATCCTGCGGCCACACGATCTGCCGCTCGCCCTCTTTGGTCGTTGGAAACCGATTGCGACCGAGCGATGAAGCGACAATTCTTTGCACTGTCTCGCCTGAACGCATGAAACCGTGTGCACGCGCAACGCGGTCGACCAAGACATCGAAATAGATCGGGCCCTCAATCGCGACGATGTGATCAACCATAGTACGGAGCGTACCGCGGTAGCCGGCGTCGTAGAAGCGCTCCCGGTCGGGGGGCGCCACGCTGGCCGGGTCGGCCTTGACGTACGAGGCCGCGTCTTGTGCTGGTTCCCGCACTTCGGCTATCGGTCCGCGCGCGTAAACTTTAACTTGCTCGACCGCCTCGTCACCGTCATTTGCCGCCTCTGGCACGGGTTGCGTTTGCTCAGGCTCGCCTTGCGCGTCTGCGACCGGAGTTTCGACCTGGGCTGACCGGTCCGGCTGATCCGTAAAGTGAGTTTCTTCCGGTGGCGCCGCCGGTTCTTCCTTAGCCTCGACAGGCGGACGAGAAGCGCGGTCGGCTGCGAGATCGGCCACCAGCCTTGCGTGAAGCTTGTCCGCCGCACTGCTTGAATCCATCCACCATTCGGTGCTCCAGATCCGCCGAATTCGCCACCCCAGATCCGTGAGCACCATCTCACGCAGACGGTCGCGATCGCGCGCGGTGGCTGACCGGTGATAGGCGGCGCCGTCGCATTCGACGCCTGCGAGATAACGGCCTGGGAAATCCGGATGAACGATGCCAAGGTCGATCCGGAAGAAGGAGACGCCCACCTGGGGATGGACCTGCCAATCCTTCCGCTGAAGGGCCTGCATCACGGCGTCCTCAAATGGCGATTCGGTGTCACGCCCGGTCGGCGAGAAGGCCTCCGCGATAGCTTTCGCGCCATTCTCGGCGAACTCAAGGAAGTGCTTGAAGTCGACGACTCCCTTGGCGCTCGTGCGCCCCAAGTCAATTTGTTCCGGCCGCAATGTCGCGAAGACCAAGAGCTCGCGCCGCGCACGGGTAACCGCGACATTGAGGCGGCGGTGACCGCCCTCGCTGTTCAAGGAGGATATCTGAGCTGTGACGCGTCCGGTCTTGTCGGGTCCGACCGCGACCGAGAATAGGATGACGTCGCGTTCGTCGCCCTGGACGTTCTCGATATTCTTGACGAGAATCGGCTCCCTAGTCTGGTTGCGGTCGAAATGGGGCTCCAGAGATGGATCGGCGCGCCGAGCCTGATCAAGCAGGTTTTCGATTAGCCTTTGTTGCTCGCCATTGAATGTGACGACGCCAATCGAATGGCCAAATGTCCTCATGCGCCGGACAACCTCGGCCACGACCGCTTCGGCCTCCTTCCGGTTCACCTTGGCGCCACCACGCTCGTAGACGCCGCCCTCTACATGAATGTAGCGCACCGCTGCATCGCGCGTCACGGGAGAGGGGAAGGTCGTCAGTTCGCCGCGATAGTACTTGACGTTGGAGAAGGCGATCAGGCTCTCGTGCCGGCTACGATAGTGCCATGACAACCGCATGCTCGGGACATTCGAGGCCAGGCACTCGTCGAGTATGCTCTGTTGGCTCTGGACAATCGAACCGTCGTCGTCTTCGTCGTCCACCCCTCGTTGTCCGACATTGGTGGGCGGAAGCTGCTCCGGGTCCCCAACGATCACGACCTGGGTGCCGCGTGCAATTGCTCCGATAGCGTCCCATACTGGGATTTGAGATGCCTCGTCGAAGATTACCACGTCGAATGGCTTGGCATCCGCGGGCAAGTACTGGGCGATGGAAAGCGGGCTCATCATCACACACGGGGCGAGCTGGGTCAGCACCGTTGGGATGCGGCCGAAAAGCTGTCGAAGCGGCATTTGCCGCGCCTTCTTGTTTATCTCCCGCGCCAGCGTGCCCCATTCTGGATCCTTGCCGAAATTGGTCTGAGTCGGCACCGCTGCCCAAATGCGCGCCTTCACGATCTCCCTGGCTAACTCTCCGATCCTCTTGTCTGCCGCGACAAACGCCTCAATCGCAGCCTCGTGTTTCTCTGCTAGAAAGCTACTGAGAACCTCGTCCTCATTCACGATAGCTTCGGCGATCCAGCGCGCATAAGCATAATCGAAGACGCTCGTGAGGGCCGTCCCATCAACGACTCCGTTTTCGACCGCGTCGACAAGAGGGGAGAGCCCTGCTACGCGCGCCGCGTGAGCTGCCCAACGCCAAGTGGCCCATTGCGGAGCCTTGATAATATTCGACTTCCAACTCGCGGTTCGTTGGAGGAGGGCCTGAATCCAGCCGGTTTCGATCTTGACGATGTCCTCTGGATCATCGAGGCCGATACATACACCTAGCTCTTTTGCCGTCCGGTGCATGGTCGGAAACGCTTTGTACATGGTCTCGAATGCGTGGCGGACCTGCCCGCTCGGTCGGAAGCGAGAGTTATCACGAAGCAACAAGTCTTGGACATGCAAGAGCAGCTGATCCGGGGCCATGCCCTCGACAGGATAGACATCGACCGCATCGCGCACGCTTGTGACCCAGTCGATCAGTCCTTGGAAGCGAGACACCTCAGTTTGCGGCCCGCGCCAGAGGCGCTCCATGCCCCTGAAGCGATGTCTCACATTCTCCATCTCGCGCAGCAAGACGGCGAGTTCCTGTAGCACGACAAGATCTCGACCGATGTCCTCGGGCACATCACCCGAGCAGTATGGCTTCAGCGCCAATCTGACCTTCTTTTTCCGAGCGCCTCGCACGAGAACGTTCGACGCGGACGCCTCTGCCCAATCACGCTCTAGCGCCGGCAAATCAAGCAGCGCCGCCCTGAGGTCGTACTGGACCGAAAGTGCGGAGTTCTTTTCGTTCAAACGGCCTACGACATCGGCAAGGTCACGAAGCGCGTTCACGCGTTCTGGCGCATCGGTCGAGAGCAAAAGCGCCCCCTCCGCTGCATCAGCGTGCAGCATTAGCGACACGAGCTTGATCAGTTGTGGCAGCAGAGCATCATCTCCGGCCGCACCCTCGAGCCCGATAGACGACGCCAAATTGTCGGCAGCCGTCCTGACGTCCTGTAGAGCGAGGTGGAGGCGGTCCACCAACTGCTGAAGCGACTGCACCCAGGCAGGACTCCATTTGGTCTGCTCAATGCCTTTGAGTGGATGGTTGACGGGATCGCCAACGGCCTCCAGTGCGGTGCGGATGTCCGAGCAAATCTCGCGCATCCGAACGAGGTCTTCGGGGGTGTGTACCGTGCCGGCAGGCCATGTCAGTCCGACGTCTGAAAACCGTTCGCGATCGGCAATGACCCGTCCGAAGGCCTCATATGCCGTCATCCCATTGGCACGGCGCCGATGCAGTGAGGAAACCAGCCTATTCAGTTGGTCGCGCCGCCGTTTCAATTCGTTGGCGGCAGCCGACCAATGCTCCTCGGTAACGAGATTTCGCTCGCGCCAGGCGGTGGCAAGCTGGGCAAGCACGCTGGATTTCTGGGCCTTTGTCGAATGGACCTCAAGGCAATAGTTGCTAAGGCCAATCGCTTGCATACGCTGTCTCACGACCTCCAACGCCGCGGTCTTTTGCGATACGAACAGCACCGTCTTTTGATGAGCGAGGCAGTTCGTGATCATATTTGCGATCGTCTGGCTCTTGCCCGTACCGGGTGGGCCAAAGAGCACGAAGTCGCCGCCGCGCTGCGCGGCGAGAACCGCGGCCAGCTGGGAGGAGTCGGCCGATAGTGGCGTGAAGAGCTCGGCCGGATCTACGATCTGGTCGATCGTGTTCTCCGCGACAAAGGCGGCTCCCGAGCCGTCGTAGGTATGGGTAGGCGTATCAATCAGATGCCGGACGACAGGGTTTCGCTTCAGGATATCGGAGCGGTCGACGAGATCCTTCCACATCAGATACTTCGTAAAGGACAGCGTCGCGAGCACGACCTGCTCTGTGACTTCCCAGCCTTTGATGCTCTTGATATGACGCCGAACTGTCTTCCAGACTCCCGCAACATCGACGCCAGCAGCGTCTTCAGGTAATTCTCTTTCAAGCTCCGGCATCGATAGGTCGAAGTCCTGCTTGAGCATTTGCAGCAGCGTCGGATTGAACCGCGCTTCGTCCTCGTGCAGCGCCAACCGAAAGCCGGAACGTACGCTTTTGCGCTCAAGCTGAACCGGGACAAGGATCAGCGGTGCGCGGTAGGGACCGGCGTCGTCCTGCGGCGTCCACTTGAGAAACCCGAGGCAGAGGTACAGAACATTGGCGCCTCCTTCCTCAAAGGCCAGGCGCGAGGCTCTGTAGAGGTCGGTCAGCCGGCGTTCAAGCTCGGCTTCCGGAACCGCGGTGTGCAGCTCGCCACGGATCAGGGCATCCGTGGTGAAGTCTTTGCGGGCGTCCTCATGCAGCCGCTGCGCGAGCAGTGCAGTATCGCGCCCATCGCTGCCGTCGAGCACGTTGGCCCTGCCGAGCAGTTTGAATCGGTCTCCTCCTGTGAGTTTGTCCTCCAGCATCGCCGCATCAGGGCACTCGATCGCGACGGTGGATTTGGTATCCTTGAAGTTCAGTAGACGGTTTTTCAGCGTGAGATCTAAAAGGTTGCGCTTCCAGACCTCGAGCCGATCCAGGCTCCGCTCGGAAACGGTCTCTCGCGGCTTGTCGAGCTCCTCTTCAAATTTCGGAACTTCGCCGACGTCTTGGGCAACAGACGATGCACCAGACGGAGTGATGGTTGGCTCGCCGGACCCGGATAGATCGAGTGGTCGGATCTTGGCACTGCGCGCGCGCTTGACGTCGATTGCGAGCTCAAACGGAGACGTTGCATCCTCGGCGATCAACTTTGCAGCGGCCTCGACAGCCTGTTTGAATCGACCCGGGTTAGCGCCGGTGAGGACCGTCGTCTCCACCAACACCATTTCCTCAAGCTGCACGCGCTTGCGCAGCATCTGAGGGTCATCGATCACAAGGCTCGAGAAATCCTCGTCAACGAGCCATACGCCAACGAAAGCGTGTCCTTCGGTCAGGATGAGGATTGGATTGAGGCCTGCTTGCTCGAGACAGGAGGCATAAAGAAGAGTGAGATCCAGACAAGTGCCGACCTTGCGAGACAGGATTTCGCTCGGCCCACGAACTTGCTGGCCCGAGCGCTCGAAGCTCTTCGGAGGAAGAACGTAGGCGATCGCGTGTGAGACTAAAGCAGCCCACAGGGCGTCGGCGATCTCCCACGCTCTGGCCTTGGTCCTCTTGCGATAGCCATCCATCGCATCGTCCCGGCCTGCCGTGGCGAGCTTGCCCGATGCTTCCCGCAGGATGACGTCGATGCTGGGATCGGTAGGTCTGACGAAAGCCGCCAGCAGTTCTGGCGCGGCGTTGACGCCGCCCCAGTGCGATGGTGGAAGCAGATTGAGCTCGACGGTGTTCTCGACAAGCGTCTCACCCCCCACGTCTACGCGAAAGCGCAGTTCGGCTCGCCTCGACGCATTGATTCCGGCGAGGAACGCCGGATCCAGCTTCACGTCCAGGCTGCGGATGTGGTGAGTAGCTCGATCGGCAATGCCCTGGATCGGCCACAGGCTCGGTGTCAGAAATGCAGGTTCGGCTATGAGGTGCACGGTGAGCTCTGGGAGATCGCGTCCCGTGCTATTTTCGATCGCAAGTTCGCGAATGATCGGAACCGCGTTCTGATAAAAGGCGACGTTGACGTTGTCTGCCGCCCTACAATGGATTTTTAGCTCGCCAGCTGTTTCCTCGATCTCAGCTCGTTCCGCCATATTCTGCCCCGAAAGAAACCTCGGCACCCATGGACCAGGTCCGCCCGCGAACATTCTTTGCGGACGCGACGACCAAAGGCCTGCCACTGTATTTTCTGCTTGGAATTTGCCAGCCCCGAACGTCTTTCTACTCGTTTCAGGCGGCTGTAAAGTAAGTAGTTCGCGTCATCCGAGCACAATGGGCGTTTGTACTCCGGATTCTGGTGCTGGTCGTACCGGCGAACCGCTAGGACGAAGGGGCACGGAATTCCGCTGCTCAGCAATAACCAACCGGCTACATCAGCGCTTGGCATGGGCTGCCCAGGCGGGGCCGTGGACCAGGCCAGACGTGTTCTGCGAATGGGGGCGGTCAGGAAAATGGCCG
The DNA here is from genome assembly GCF_001641635.1 of Bradyrhizobium centrolobii. Taxonomy (GTDB): domain Bacteria; phylum Pseudomonadota; class Alphaproteobacteria; order Rhizobiales; family Xanthobacteraceae; genus Bradyrhizobium; species Bradyrhizobium centrolobii. Next base: position 62,366 of record NZ_LUUB01000013.1, on the reverse strand, counting down.
GCACCCTGTGCACTGCCGCGGGGCCATTGCACGTTCGGAGCTCCAAGCCTAGTCTTTTGGGGGAGTTTCCATAGGGGAACTTCACTGAAGGTTGGAATTCGAGCACGCCTGGATCACCTTCCCGGTGCTTCGTTCGAAATCGGAATCTTAGGTCATCCCGGCGAAATGAGCTGAGATCGCTTGCGCTCGTGCCGATGTGCGAAATCTTTTGGGTATCGTCAGCACTAGCGCGAGCTGGATAAACGCGTGAGATGACTTTCGTTGCGCATCGAGCTTTCTATTTCCTTCGCCGCTGCTCCGATGGCCAATGATATTTGGTTCGAACGACGCCATCCTCGTAGCCGGCATAGTCGACCCGGGCTCCGAATTTGCGCACGTATGCCTCGCAACGCGCGAAGGCCATTGGCTGTAGCCGAAATCTTGTGGTGTCGATGTGGCTCGCCACCAATTCGACCCCGACCCCGCTGGAATCCGTCGTCGTTCGGATGCCAACGCTCGTCCCTGGCGGGACAGAACAGATGACGTCCGCGACGGTGTTCTGGAGCGCCGCTTTGAACGCATATCCGTCCGCAAAGACCTCGCGATCTTCGTCAGAGTCTACGAAGATTGTATAGCCATGTTGTCTGGCCGAGACTGCAAAATTGTCGGCAATCTCTCTTGCGATTGAATTTGGTCGGAATGGCGCGGCCACTTGGACGGCGGCGTCCGCGTCTGCAACTGCGATCATTCCGCTCAACACGTTCTTCAGATGATCCGAGTTGGTGATGATCGCTGAAACATAATCTCTCTCGGCTCCTTTAAGACGTGCGCTTGCCGCAAGGACTCTCGCAATGGCTGCAATCGAACTCACAGGTGTCATGACGTCCGGAGTCATCTCGAGCATCATGCCGGCGAGTCCATACCGGGGTGCAAACTCCGGATACAGGTGATCTTGGGCGCGAGCTAAGCCTTTCGTCTCCGCTAGTACTGCTCTGAGATCGGCAAGCTCACTCGACAGCGCACGTTCTCTCTTTCTAAGCTCGTCGATCTTACGCCTATAGGCGGTTACATCAAAACCAATCCAATAGGTGTGGTCTCCCTCTTCCTTTTCGATCAACCGGCGCGTGCGTCCATCGGCGCCAGTGACTTCACCGAGCTCAACGTCTGGATATTGAATCTTGGCAGCCAGTGTTTCGCGCAGAGTCCCCACCGGCATCCGCGCGAGCCGATCGCAGCTTGTCTCGAACATGGAGGCGAATGCATCATTGCATCTGATGAGACCGATGCTTGAACTGGCGACGGCCAGCGCATAGTCCGGCTGCGCCCATGCAAGCGAGGGCGTGAGCTCTTTAGGTGGCACGGGCAGGTCTTGCCGATCGGACAGAACTCTACAGCCGTCCTCCGTAATTCGGATCGTGGCTTCCCGGCCAATCGGAATTCGATCTATGAGCCTCGCGGCCGCCAGCTTCGAGAGAACATGGGAAAGGTTGGAGTCCTTCAGTCCTGTCTCTTTCAAAAGATCGGCGCGCGCAGTTTCGCCTCGGCACTGCTTCAGAATACTGAGGACCTGCAGATGATGCTTGCCGAGTTTGACCTTCTCGGACTGTTCTGCGGAATTGACGGACTTCTCCATCATATCGGCGAGTGTCGTGAGCCTTTCTGCTATCGCAGACTGACGAACACGCAAGTACTGGCGCACGCGCAGGATGAGGTCCGCCCAACGATTGAGATGGGAGCCCTTTTCGCCGCTCGCTACAAATGTCCAGACCGCGTTCCGCAAGGCCGCATAAACGGCTTCTTCAGCCAATTTCGCGTCACCAGAGGCCTTCAAGAGGCTTGCAAATGCATCCCGAAGCCGTGGGAAAACCTCGTCTGGATTGACTTGGGCGGTGGAGACGCCATCCAACAGACGGTCCAGCTCGACCATTCCTGTTGCGTAAGTCATTGATATAGCTCACATTGTGTCAGATTAGAAACCTATGCAGCCAAACGCTTGAAGAAGCTTTAATATGGCTCTTGGTTCCTCCCGTCTATATGTAAAATGTTTTCAAATGATGTAAATCCCCCAGCTTTCCCGCCTTTCAAGCTCGGTTGCGAGGAGCGCCTGACCGTCGCACCTGGCCAGCACATACCCAAGGGGAGCATCAGGGGGAGGGGCCTCGGCGTAGAATTGCTGGACCACCAGCGTCCGGGTTTTCTGCTTCTCCATGTATTCGGCGGAGCGCTGGATATGGCCGAGCATCGTGCGCTCGTTTCCACAAGACGGCACGAGCACATAATCGACGTCCAGGTCGGCATAGGGCGGGTCTTCGCTGGTGTTACAGAAATCCAGGCAGATCCCGAACGCGAAGATTGCGTCGGGCAGCACCAGAACCTGAAGCTCGTCTCCCAGCTCGATGGACTCTGGCTCACTTGATCCATCTGTGAACTGAAACAGCTTCCGGTGCTGTGCAACCTCCTCGCCATATCCGCTCAGGACCGAGCAGATATTGAATCGCTGCGAGTTGATCTCCTCATGCCGCGAACCGGCGACCACGAGACTGACGTTGCAAAGCCAGTCACCTTCTCCAATACCTCTGCAGATCTCCTGTAGCGTCTCGCTCGCAATGGTCAGCTCAGGATAGATAACGCCGTGGCATTGCGAGCGCGAGGCTGCGGCGATGTGGTCCCTGATCGTTAAGATCTGATCGCGGACTTCAACGCCTCGGACAAAAAAGCCACCATCATCGTGGCCCAAGTCGAACTTCAAGCCTTTGAAAAGACCGGTCCCGAAATTCACTTCGCGCTGCGACTGCGCTCGGTTTCGCCCGCGCGGATCGTCATAGAGAACCAACGTGACGCGATGCTCCTTGATCCGGCGCGGAAAAATCCTGGAATGGCGCAGTCCTCGGCGACGGAACGACTGCTTTGTCACCGCTACGCGGTGCCGCGGATTTCTCAGAAGGATGAACGCTTCATCGTCCTCATATTTTGCCAGGCACTGGCTTTCATGGCGAACGGGGTCCTCGCCGGCGACCTCATGCAACATCGCTTCGAGAACGCGAATATGAACCGCCAAAGCGAACAGAAGTTTCTTACGTTCGGCACTTGAGCCGACCGCAAGCGGCGGGTCCTTGAAGAGATCCTTGGCCGTGAGGCCCGCAGCTGCATTTGCGAGATCATCCTCCTCAAACTGACGATAGAGATCGCGGATGTGCGATGGAGCCTTGTCGACGACGAGCCAAAGCGCGAAGAGCGCATTTCTGGTTGAGGCGGCACTTTCTCCGACCTCATCCTGAGCGAATTTCAAGGCGCGCTCAACATCGCCGAGCCATTGCGATTGAACCGATTTAAGGATCGACATGAAAATGAACGAAAGGTTGTGACTGGTCGCCAGTCGTAGTCAAATTTCGGATTTTGTCAAATATAGTTCGGCGGAAAAAGCGAATCAGACTGCGTCTTTCTTCGTGGCTCATTCACTGGCACTGGACAGGCGCAAATGTGTGTTGATTCGCCCGTGGGTGCAAAGGGCCGGAAAAACAACGCTCGTGCTTGCTCCGGTGTCATACCAACAACTCGCGGAATGTAGGATTCGAATGCGCCGCGACAGCAAGAACGAACAATCCCGCGCGAGCCGAATTCGACAGCGTGCTCAATCGTCGGGGCTCTTGCGAGCGACCGGATCTCCTTGGCGCCGCTGACGTCGATAACATCGCTCATAACCAGTTGTCCCCCGCGCTTGACAGAAGCTCGTCGGTGAAATCCATCGAAAGATCGCGATCGGGCGCGGAATTTCGGCGTCGATGTGGGGATGCTTTGCAATAATCGACATCGACGGATGGCTATGATCGTGTGGCGAGACGTGCGCGCGTGATTCAGCACGCTTTTATTAGGAAAGATTGACCATGGCTAAAGTGCCTCCGTTCCATTCGACCAAGCCGTATTCGAAGAATGTCTATCACGACAACGACAAGTGCACCGAGGGCAACAACATCGAACGGCAGTATCTCGCCCCGGGCACTGGCGGNCTGTAACCGCCTTGCCTGATCTATCCGCGGCCGTGGTGTGCAAAACTAGCCGCACCACGCCTCTCCAACCGGCCATGACGACGCCGTAAGTCTGCTGCATTCTGAGGCTCCGCGAGCCGCATCCAAAGCTCATTGCGAGAACGGACGAGCCTCGGGGCCATCTCACGCCACAGCTGACCCCGCAATGAGACGGACAACGTCGAGGCCTCCAGGGTCATTCCCTTGCCGCCGACAGCTCCGCGGCACTTCGAAGCTCGTGTCGCGTTGTGGCAAATGCGACCACGCGCCTGTCGGAATTCGACGTGATCGTCCACACTGTGACGCGCCATACGGCGGGGCCCACGGGGACTGGCCGAATCGCAGCTCAGATCGAGCTCACTCCAGGTTTTGAGGCCAGTCGTGAGAGCAAGTTGGCGCCTCCGCCGTCCTCCGGTAGGCGGAGCACACTACTCAATCAGGTAGGGCCAGACTGGGAACGTGCCCGGAATGTTGGCCAGGATTTGGCACGGATCTCATTGGTGTACCGACCGACGGAACACGCCAAATTTGGCGGGAGAAAATCGATGCCCATCAGCGATGAGTTGGCTGCCCTGCGCAGTCATCGTAACCAGATCCACCGCTATCGTCGTCTACTCAAAACTCAGCTGGCAGACCACGAGCGCCAATATTTCGAGCGGCGCTTGTCTGAAGAGCGCCGTGCTTTCGAAGCCCTGGCAGCAGCTGCCTTTCCGTTGGCCTTTGAAATCCCACATGCGTCTGCTGGCGCCGGCCCGGCTCCGCCTGGGTAGAAGCAGCTGCCAAAGCACAAAAAGGTCTCCGGAATTTCGAGCCGCAACGCGCCCAAGTCAGGCGCCCTCTCGAGCGCCGGTATTCGCCAAGAGCCGCAACTCGCGCGCGCCGACCGGGCTCGTGCCACTATTCGGCTTGCGCTCGCCAGCGGCGAGCCGGGAAGAGGCCGGGAAGGGGGAAGTGGGCTCCACAGATGTGGCACAACGGGATTCCCGGGTCTCATGCAAGCAGGCTGGAATGTCCTTGGATCTGTCCCAATCTGGAGATGCTGGCTCCGGCAAGCGTACGCGCTCGCGTGCGAATCATTCTAGGTACAAGACCGCCGAGACCGAAAGCCGACGAGACTACAGCGGTGGTGGTCTCATCATGCGATTCTTACCTGGCCTCTTGCCTCTCGATATCAGACAGTAAAAGCGGGGCGGAACGACGCCCTGGACCGGTGATACGCCGAATCCGCCCCTACATCACCCGGGAGAGATCGGTGATGCTGTTTAGAACGTTGCAAGCAGCGTGCCTAACCCGGGCCGCAGCTCCTCCAACCATCTTATGCGTGTATCGCCTCGAAAGCTTGAGCCATACGCGGCGTCAAGTTCCGCGTGCTTAACGACAGAGCGCAAACAAGCGGCGCTGGTCACGACGGCAACGCCTATGTTGGACCCATCGCCGCATACGGGGCGCGCAAGTTCGCGTCAATCCCGTTTGCCGATCATGTTCTTATACTGCAGACCAAAGTTCCAGACGTTGGTGGCTGAAAGCGTTAATGGACGGAACGACCGTTGAGCGCAGCGCCGTGCCCAGAGTCGATCTCTGCCGTCCACCCGTGATGTGTGGCGGTTGAACGGCGAGACCGTGACTGTCTGCGCGATGCGCTAGCGCCATTCGGCCTGCGCAAGATCACGGAGGTGCTGCCCCTGCCGGAAAGGGCGCATTCAGCACGTCATACGAAGGCGCGCCAGTGGCATGAGGCCGTCGTCAAAACCGCATGCCGCTTGGCGCGGAGCGTCGAGGTCGGGAAAGTGCTTCGCGCGGACGTGAGGTCGCCGTGAAGGGCAGGACAAGTCCAGCGCAGGGGATCATCATCGTCGTTTCTTTCTTTCACTACGCCAGACTACGCTTCCGGTCTTCGCGCAATTGAAGCAGCAGTCATCCTGCCCTTTGTCTCCTCGCATCTTCAGTGGGCCAATCACTGTCATTTGCAACCGATCTCGCGCCGCGTGCTCGCTCACGCGTGCGTCGGACCTTTGCCTCCGAGGACGAGCCGAGCATGAGCTTTGAGACACAACGAGATGAAGCGAACGGACCAACTTTGGAACGATCCAATGTGGCGGGCCCGAGAGCGCGGCAAAGCTCTTCGGTAACACGAAAGATCAGCGTTCAACTTACCGAACAAATCTTCGAGCGCCTCGAAGCTGCAACCGAACGGCCCGGAGTTGGCAAGAGCAGTGTTGTGGAGGCCGCTCTTGAGCGCTTCCTCGATCCTGCGCCCCCGATTGAAGGTCTGATCTATGAGACGCTCGACCGGATCAACAGCCGGCTTGAGCATCTCGATGACGAGGTCCGCATCATCGCTGAGACGGTTGCGTTGCATGCCCGCTATCACCTGACCGTCACACCTGCGATGCCACAATCACAACAGCCTCAAGCGTGTGCATTGGGGCGAGATCGATTCGAAGCCCTGGCCGAACAGGTCAATCGGCGTGTGAGCCTGCGGCGCCCCTTGATACGGGAGACAATCGACCGCATCGAGAACGAACGGGTCTGTGCTGGCACAACCGAAATTGCTTCGCCGGCTTCGTCTGATGCAGTCCGGGATAGTGCGTCGGTCAATAATACAGTGGAAACCGCTGACACGATTGCTGCCGCCGAGGAGGGCGGCAGCAATCGTAACTTTCAACATCTGCCAAACGCGTTCTGCTGAATTGGCCGGAGGCCAGGCGGGCGGTGCGCGAGAAGCAAGCGGCCGCGTCATCCGCAAGCGGTCGGATTCCGATGCTGCGCGCGGATTTCCGATTCTGCGCCTCATCGCTTGTGTTTTTCTCCCGTTTGCCGCGGGTTACTACCTGTCCTATGTGTTCCGGACGATCAACACAGTGATTTCCGGGCAGCTGTCATCCGATCTGGGTCTTGATGCCGCCAACCTTGGCCTTTTGACATCGGTCTATTTCCTGGTCTTCGCCGGGGCCCAGCTTCCCGTTGGAACGCTGCTGGATCGTTTTGGCCCACGCCGCGTCCAGAGTGTGCTTCTGTTGATTGCCGGCTGTGGGGCGGCTCTGTTCGGAGCGGCGACGGGCTTGGTGGAGCTTCTGATCGCGCGCGCGTTGATCGGTCTCGGTGTGTCGGGTGCAGCCCTATCCGGGATGAAGGCTATTGTCACTTGGTTTCCAAGAGAGCGCGTGGCGCTCATCAATGGCTACATGATCACGCTCGGGGCGCTCGGTGCGGTAACCGCAACGACGCCCGCTGAGTGGCTACTAGAATACACCGGATGGCGTCAGCTGTTCGAAATCTTAGCCCTTGCGACGTTCGCTGCGGCCCTTCTGATCTTCTGGGCGGTTCCTGAAGCGATGCGGCCACAGGAGACCAGGCTGAGCCCCCTAAAGCTAAGAGCCATCTACACGGACAGGCGTTTCTGGCGAATCGCGCCACTTTCCGCAAGCTGCGTCGGATCGGCCTGGTCGTTGCAGGCCTTGTGGGCGGCGCCTTGGTTGAAGGATGTTGAAGGGCTTACCCGCGAGTCTTTGATCACACAGCTCTTCATCATGGCGCTGGGAGTCTGCGCCGGAGCTCTGCTGCTTGGCACCCTGGCTGACCGGCTGCGGAGGCGTGGGATCGGGTCAGAAGGACTGTTCGTCGCAGTGACGGTGCTATTCATGGGCGCCGAGCTTGCGCTGGTCTTCCGCGTACCGCTACCATCGCAATTGTCATGGCTCGTCATCTCGGTCGTTGGTGCGGCAACCGTCCTCAGCTATGCGATCATCGCGGAATATTTCCCGCGCGAGTTCGCCGCCAGAGCAAATGCGGGCTTGAATGTTGTTCATTTCGGGTGGTGTTTCGTCGTCCAATACGGCACCGGGCTGATCCTGGAGCAATGGTCCACTCAGAATGGCCACTATCCCGCGATCGCCTACCAGGTGGCGTTCGCATTCGCCGTTGCTGTGCAGTGCCTGGCGTTAGCTTGGTTTTTGATGCCGTGGCTGGGTATATTGGGCAGGTGGAGCGTCAAGCGCTCCCGCAGCACACCGACGATCGACCCATCCTTGATTGAGGCACTCATGCCACCCCCGGAGACTGCTGTGCACCAGGTGGAGGAGGAAGACGAGTGGTAACGCGAGTGGCATCAGCGCGTTTTATTCCCTCCTCATGGTACGCACATCGAAAAATCCGCACGTAAGAACCCGCACGATCTACTCGGTGCCGCTTCTAGGACGTACCTTGCGTTGTCCCTTTTGTAACGTCGGAGACACGGGTGATGCTCGGCCGGCGCGCCCGCAGCATCGTCAGTTAAGCTGCTAAATAGAATGCAGAACGGACTTTCTCGCGACTCTTCCTGCGCGTTTGGCGCGGCTCTTGAGTGTCTCTCTTGCGCGGCGGCAGCAACTGCCGACCGGCACCACTGAGAAAAGGAGTCAACAATGAAGACCGATATGTCAGCCTATGGTGTCACAGAATTAGCGCCTGAAGAAGCATCGGCGACTTCGGGCGGGGTGCTTTGGGGGCTTGTAGCGGGAATTGTCGAACTCCTGGTGCTAGGGGCAGCCGTTCCAGTTGCTGCTACAATGATCCCCTGGAACAAGGCCTGAACGGCCTTGGCTTCGCGCTGACAAACGAAGCCTGAATTGCGCCACTGTGCGTAAGCAGCCCGCCGGCGGAGCCGGTCAAAAACCGATCCGCGGCCGCGGATAGGGCCGCTTTCGTCGTGCCCTTCCCATGAGCGCGCTGCACCAGATCGAGCCGTCTCGAGCGCCGTAGCGGGCGCGAGAAAGTCCCTCAACGCACCCAAGGCATTTGACCGTCGGACTTACCCGTAGAGGTAAAATCCGCCTCTTTGAAGATCTAGAAAGTTGTTGCTTGTCTGTTTCGACAATCCGCCAGCCCGCAAGGGCGTTCGCGAAGCCCGGCCACTTTGACCATCAAACGATCGAAAAATTCACGCTATCAGCGAGCGAAGCCGCACCAGATTGTCGGCGGCGGCAGCTAAGATGAAGGTCCGTCCGGAGGAACCGCGGCCACGAAGCTGTTTTTCTCTTGCCCTGCGGCGATCTTGCTTCGAAACCGCTTGCGGATGAGGCGTCAATGCAAAGATCGGGCGACCGCCTCAGAAGGAGATTGTACGACTGGCAGCATCCACGCGTTCGCGTACAGAGTGCGCGAGCGGCAAGTCCATTCAGCCGCATCCATGTGGTCTCACCAAGTTGCGACTTCTTCATCGTTCTGGACCTGCACGATCTACCCGTTGCTGTTCTCCCCGAGATATATTGCGTTGCCTTTGTCGAGTTTGTCGCGTCCCAGACACGATGATGCCCGGCCGGCGTCCGCCGCATTTTCAGGTAAGCCGTTGAATAGAATGCACATCGGACTTTCCGGGATCGCTCCTGCGCAATTGGCACGGCACTTGAGTTCTCTCTTTTGCTGGGTGGCAGCATGCCGACCGGCTCGACTGAGAAAAGGAGACAACAATGAAGACCGATATGTCAGCCTACGCTGTGACGGAACTAACGCCTGAAGAAGCATCGGCGACTACTGGCGGGTTTTGGGGGCTTGTAGCCGGACTTGTCGGGATCTTGGTGTTAAGCGTGGCTGTTCCAGCTGCCGTTGGAATCATACTCAAGAACAAGGTCTAAACGGCCGTGGCTTCGCGCTCACAAACGAAACCTGAATCTCGCCTTGTAGGCAAAAGGGCCTATCAGCCCGCCCGCGGTGTCGGTCGCGGCCCGCGGGCAGAATCGCTTTCGTCGTGCCCTTCCTATGACAGCGCTGCACGGATCGAACCGTATCGAGGGCCGTAGCGGGCGCGAGAAAGTCTTCACTTACCGACGGTAATTTCACCGTTGGACTTACCCGTGAAGGTGAGATGCGCCTCTTTAACACGTAGAGGAAGTTGCCGCCCCCGTTGTCTGTTTCGACGGTGCGCCAGCGACGTTAGGCTTTCGCGAGGCGCACTCTGACCATCTAACGATCAACGGTCCCGCTATCATCGAGTGAAATGCAGAGCAGCGGCCGTTAGCGTTCCGTGCAAGATACAGCCTCGGATTCATTGAGCGCAGCTCGTTGACAGATTCGTCTGTATCGCAGGGAATGCACTTAGCGATTGCATCCGCGTTCCTCCCTCAACGGCGTGTCAGTCGAAGTCCGAAGGGGGCTCTTCTGGCTAGCAATGGAAAACGAGATTCGAAGGACCGGACGCGCCTGCTAGCTGCGTTCCTGGCTTGCCCGTTTGATATGCAAGCTTGATCGTAGCTTCTATTGAACGTGCGCAGGCTCGCATTCAGATGCGCGCAATTACATAACGCTGCTCACGATTCGCCTGCAACGCTACGCAACGTGAGATTCAAGCCAATCCTCAAAAACTAAATGTTGCCCGCCAGGTACAGCAATTCGCGTCGACGCTGGTAGTAGCGAACGACTGTATCGTCTTAATGGGGTGAAGCTCGAAATGAACAACTTGTTGCTTGCCGCTGCGACCATCGTTGCGCTTAGCGCGGCGGCGCCCGCACTCAGTGCGGATCTAGCTTCGCAGCCGGCCTACATTCAGGCGCCATCGCCGGTCGCAACCCAGGTGAACGAATGGGGCGGTTTTTATGCCGGCATCAATACCGGTTGGGCTTCGAGCCAAAACTGCTGGGATTTCGGTGGCATCAGTTCAGAGGGCTGCCATCATGCAAATGGCGGCACGGTCGGTGGGCAGCTCGGGTATCGATGGCAATACGGTCACGCCCTTGTTGGCTTCGAAGGCCAAGGCAATTGGGCGAATCTCAGCGGCTCCAATGTCAGCATTGCGCTGCCAACCGACTGCATTCGAACCAAGGTCGATGGATTCGGTATGATCACGGGCCAGGTCGGGTATGCCTTCGACAATGACGTGCTTATTTACGCCAAAGGCGGCCTCGCGCTGACGAGCAACATCTGCGAGATCAATTCCAGTCTCACCGGCGCGCCGTTGGCAAGAGCTGGGGAAATTACTTGGGGCGGTGCAGTAGGCGCTGGCGTGGAATTCATGTTCGCACCGAACTGGTCGGTTGCCGTTGAGTATGACCACTTGTTCATGCAGGACGGTGAATTTTTACCACGGCTACAGGTCCCGCGAATGATCGCATCCATCAGGATGTCGATCTCGTGACCGCGCGGCTCAACTACACGTTCACCCGCCTGTGGTTGTCGCGCCGGTAGCTGTCAAATAGCGATTCTCGTCACCTCCAATAGGTCCTCGAGAGCCTCTGCCCCTGGGCGGGGGCTCCTTTACCTCGCTGCTTATCCGCCGCGCAGGCGTTTTCCCCAAGGGCGTGTTACTTCACCCGCCGCCAAATCAAGGTATGATCGGCAAGCCGTTCGCATATCACGCATTCTGTTTGTATCTTCCGGTAGGGGTCGAGCATGAGCTTCGATGCAGAGCTCGGCAATCTCCCTGCCGGTCCTGTTGCATCCCCAGCGATTGGACTTCAGGCGGCTCGTTCAGTCATCGCCTATCGTGGCCGTCAGCGTTAATGCCTTCTTCAAAGGATAAGGGCGCTGCTTCAAATGGCGGTATTTGCCTCGCCATCAGAACGTTGTTCGATTGTCCCCCTGTCGCACGCGAGTCGAAAATGCGAGCAGATGCTGCGCGTAGAGGACGCGGCAACAATCAAAGTGGCTGAAACATCCGCTCAGCAGTGTTTAGGCGCGGATGGCGCGTCCGCTCAAGAGAAATGAGACGGCGGCCGCGTCCGCCAGAGCATGCGATTTCGTCGTCATGCTGATTGCTCGGAAGGTAAAGCGGGGCGGCACCGACGCCTGGATCGGAATACGCCGAGTCCGCCCCTGCGTCACCTGGAAGCTGGTGACGCTGCCTCAAATCTAGCAAGCAACGTGGCCTAACCGAGGCTGTGGTCCTGCAATTATCCTATGCGTGGTTCGCGCTCGAAGCGGTTGAATCGTACGCGGCGTCAGATTGTACGCTCGCGAGTCAACGGCTACTTGGCGATGCTCGGTGAGCGCGGTGCGGTGACTGCAACTATGCTGACTAATGGGGGTTTGACTGCACGCGCTTCGTTCGAACTGGCGGCCCTTGCGTGTTCGTGATGGTCGGTCAGTCTAAGGCCTGATGCTCATGTTCGATCAATTGACGGCGGAGACTTCGCGCGCGTCTCTGCCAGGTTGCGCATCAACCAAGACCGCTTACGCCGGCTTTGAGCGGCCCATTCATTCTCGAATAAATGAAATTCAATATGGAGGCCAAATGCGCATCTGCGGCATCAAACTGGGTCATGATGGAGCAATCGCTGTTATCGAGGATGAACGGCTAATCTTTTGTGTCGAGCAGGAGAAGCGGGGCAACAATCGACGCTATCAAGCGATCGACAATTTCGACGCAGTTGTTGTCGACTTGGCGGAGCACGGCCTCGATCCGCACGATATCGATTGTTTCGTCATCGACGGCGCGTGGTGGAGAGACGGCCTTCGGCTCGTCAGTGGCGCCGAACCTGTCACTCTCGAATGGGCGTCGTATGTCGAACGTCATCCCGAAGGCCTCCTCGTTTCACACGACGGCTGTGGCCTGGTTCTCGACGGCCGGTCCTTTCCTTATAGAAGCTATCCGCACGTCACAGGCCATTTGACTTCGGCATACTGCACCAGCCCATTTGCCAAAGCCGGACAGCCCGCATTCTGCCTGATCTGGGACGGCATCATTTTTCCGCGTCTCTATTATATCGACCCCGGCGGCGCGCGGTTCGTCGAATGCCTGTTTCCGCTGATAGGTCAGGTCTACGCGACCGCGGCCGATCACTTCGGGCCTTATACGAACCGCTCCAGCTGGGACGATCTCGGCGTTGCAGGCAAGCTCATGGCCTATATTGCGCTTGGGTCTACCGATGAAGACATCATAACTGTGTTCCGAAACCTCTACGAGGAGCGTCTTGCGGCCGACGCGGAGCTCATGCGTCACTACCATGCCGAGAGCAGCTTCGACTCCTCACTTGCGGCCATCCACGAATTCTTCCGCGCAAGTGCCCTACAGCTGAAGGCCAAGCGACCGGAAGATGCGCTTGCATCGTTTCATGGTTTCCTCGAGCGTCTCCTCATCCTGGAGATGACGAGCGTTTTGCAGCGGCAGACGGATTTTCCAGGAGCGCGCAATTTGTGTATAGCCGGCGGCTGCGGTCTCAATATCAAATGGAACAGTGCATTACGTGCGAGCGGTCTATTCGATGCTGTCTGGGTGCCGCCCTTTCCGAATGACAGTGGGTCGGCAATAGGTGCCGCTTGCGCCGGAATGGCGGCAGATAAAGGCTTCGTGCCGCTGGAGTGGTCAATCGATAGTGGGCCAGCCCTGCAGCGTGGCGACATGCCGAGCGAATGGAATGCTGTACCGTACAGCCTCCATGAACTTGCCAGGATTCTTGCGGGCAACAAGCCCGTCGTGTTCGCCGGCCGCGCCGAGCTCGGACCACGGGCATTGGGTGGCCGAAGCATTCTTGCAACCGCAACATCGCCGGGAATGAAGGATCATCTCAACGACATCAAGCTTCGTGAACACTTCCGGCCAGTGGCGCCGGTATGCCTGGAGGATCGGGCGGGGGAGTTTTTCAGTCCGGGAAAGCCCGATCCTTACATGCTGTTCGACCACGAAACACGGGCAGAATGGCGAGACAAAATCCCCGCCATTGTACATCTCGACGGATCGGCACGATTGCAGACCATTGCCAGAACCTCCCCGCATAAGATCGCGGAGCTTCTCGTCGAGTATGAAAAACTCACGGGGCTTCCTCTCCTTTGCAATACCAGCGCCAACCTCCCTGGACGAGGGTTCTTCCCCGATGCGGCCTCGGCCTGCCGGTGGGGACGCGTTGAACACATATGGTCGGACGGTCTGTTGTGGACCAAAGGAGCCCACGGCTGAACGGTCGCGGGCCATGCACGTTCTTCATAGGACGATGTTTGCAAGCGTTGAATGACTATTTCCGGCGTAGGGCCCATCGCGAGTCTGCCGTTCAAGGCGACCATTGGCGACTCGGTTCAAGGACGTCGGGGCCGCGGCTGTCGATCTGGACTGACGCCTCGTGCTTATCAATCCGGAGAGATTTGATCGATCAGGTAAGCTGCGGATCTTCTTCGCCGCAATGTTGGTCGCGATCTTGACGGCCTTCACCGTCTTGCCGCTGCCATCGAGCACCGGAATGTAGGATGCTTCGATCCAGATCTCGCGACCGCCCTTTGCCGATCCGCGTGAATTCGGCTGCCTGGAATTCGCCACGAGGCGAGCCTCGCTGGGTGCACTGGGGGCGTCCGAGGGCACGCCCGCCAATCGGGTCCAATTGCCAACCAGTCGGTTTGTTTCCGATCTTGAGCTGCGTTGTTGTCACGCATCGGAAGGTAAGTGGCTGGCCTCGTCTTTCGGAACGGATCGATCGGGTGCCTTCACACGAAATTCCCACGGAAGCATGAAACATGCACCTGATCCGGCCGGCCCATTCATACCTGGCAACCCTCTCACCAAGCGGCTCGGAGCCCGAATCCGCGATCAATTTGCCCGCGACCTCCTGAAGGGTACACTTAATGCGCTCACCCCGAACAATGTGACTACACGGGCGTAGCATTTTTCGGTGCGCATGCGTGAACCCAGCGACTAAGCCTTGCGGGCGATGTAGGCTCTGACCTCGGTTTCCAGCATGTCCAAAGGTAGACTGCCGGCGGCCAGCACAGTTTCGTGGAAATCTCGAATGTCGAACGTCCTGCCCAGCTTCGCCTCCGCTTGTTGCCGAAGTGAAGAGATCTTCAGTTGCCCGATCTTGTAGGCGCAGGCTTGGCCGGGGTGGGTGAAATAGCGATCGACTTCGGCGTGGATATCCCGTTCCGTGTTCAGGGTGTTCTTCCTCAAGTAGTCGACGACCTGGTCGCGGTTCCACCGCTGGGCATGGATACCGGTGTCGACCACCAACCGCACGGCGCGCCAGAGCTCGAAAGCTACGCGGCCAAAGTCGTCGTAGGGATCCTGATACATGCCGGCTTCCTTGGCTAGCTTCTCGCAGTACACGGCCCAGCCTTCCGTATATGCGGTGAAGGACGCGTTGCGTCGGAACGTCGGTAGGTCGGTCTGCTCCAGCGCCCGCGCGATCTGGAAATGATGGCCCGGCGCGCCTTCATGGAAGCAGGACGCAGGAATCTGCGGCTTCAGCACCTGGGTCATGTCGGACAAGTTGAAGTAGACGATACCCGGCCGCGAACCCTCAGGCGCGCCCGGCTGATAGGTGGGCACCGCCGATGCGCTCTTTTCGCGGAATGGCTCGATAGCCCGGACTTCAAGCCGCAACCTGGGCAGTCTGTGAAATTGCGTGCGAGCGAACGTCATGTAGTTGGCGATGATCTTTCGTCCGTCGGCTAGGCACTGCGCCTTACCCGCGGCCGTATTGGGATACTGGAACCGCGGATCGGTTCTCACATGGTCGAAGAACGCCTCCAATGAATCCGCGAAGCCGATCTTGCTCTTGAGCTGTTCGATCTCGGCGCGAAGGCGGGCGACTTCGGAAAGCCCGGTCCGATGCACCTGTTCAGGTGTGAGGTCAGTGGTGGTCTGAAGCCTGAGCATGTCCGCGTAATAAGCGGCGCCATTGGGAAGGACCCAGACGCCATTCCTGCCACTGGCCTTGTCCGCCATCGCCTGCAGCGAGGCGATGTAGCGCTTATAGCCGTGCCGCCATGGACCTTTCAGGGCGGCTTCGGCCGCAGCCTGCAGCTTGGCCTTGACCGCAGGATCTGTTTTCAAGGCCACGAGCTTCATCTTGAAGTCGGCAAAGACGGGATGGTCAGGGCCAGCGTCGAAGGGCGCGCCTTTGAGCTGGTTCTGCGTATCCGAGAGCACCTGGGCGAAGATGAAAGATGGCGGCAGGAAGCCCTTCGCTGTCCGCTCGTCGAGGTCGGCGGATACTTCGCCTGCCACCCGCTCCACGGCGCGCAGGCGGGCGACGTAGGCCTCGGCGTCCGCTACCGTGTCGATCCGGTGGCCGTTGATCATAAGCAACGGCACGGCATCCAGCGGGCCGCCGTTGGAGGTTACGGCATAGCTCTGCCAGTACCAACGAATACTGGTGCGCTCCCTTTCGACGGTCTTGTCGAACAGGTCGTAGGAAAGCTTGGCTCTGTCGCTTAGTTTCTCGCGGTCGAAATCGCACTTCATGCGGACGAGCTGGTCGTTAAGCAGCGCCATCACCTTGTGCTGGAAGGCTTCGGTATAGTCGCCGAGCTCGCCATAGCGCTCCTTCATCCCGCGCCAGGTCATCGTTTCCGGGCTCAGGCGAAGCCGCGCCAGCGAGGCTTGCTCGAAGAAGTCGTTCAGCCGTGTATCCTCCGAGGCGGCGGGAATGGCGCCCGGAGAGGCAGCGGAAAGTTGAGCCAGAGCTCGTTTCGGAATCATGACGGCAGCGAGCACGCTAACACTGAATGTCCTGCGAAGCATGAATCCTCCCGGCGGCCACGTTCGTGCCGCTATTGGCAGCCCGTAGCGTCAGCAGAGTGGGCGCCGTCCGTTGCCTGGGCCATTGACGCTCCACCTGTCTGTGACGAGCACTGCCCTATCGCGGGCCGCTAATTTCAGCGGCCAGCCTCGCCTACAAAGCGAACCACCAGTCGCAGCGATGGTGAGCGCCGCCAAGCTATATTGCGAGGAAGCCCCGTACGCACCTACCAGGGTTGGTTGCTTCACAGTCAAAGCGCCCATCGTGCGAACGGGCCGCGAACTGCCAGCGAGCTATGGATGCTCGAGATGCGAGACGTCTCGCTGAACGTTCCCCAGGTTCGCCAACAGCATGGCTGCGGCGTTCAAGCTCGCCAAGCGCTGTGCTTTGTTAGGCCTCCAAAGAAAGGGCCGGCTGAAACGTTGTTAAGTCTGTACCTGGACCAGCCGAGCTGCCGGAATAGCGGGTTGTCGGTAACGAATAGCATCGCCAAACTCGGACGTGTCCGCAACAACCCGGAACGTGATTGGGATCAGAAGAAAGCCCGGTGCGCTGGCTGACACAGATCTGGCCGCGCTCGGAAGCTTTGCGAACTCGCTACTGGACAATGGCGACGCTCGTGGACAATGGCGCTTGAACGAGTGCGTGAGCCTCATCAGCCAGTCCGCGACCCGAAGATCGCCGAACGCGCTCGCGCCTATGATCTCCGAGTCGATCCGCGCGAAGGTCATCGCAAAATTATGACCGATGGCTACACTTGGCTGCGTCAAATATGACAGCTGGGAGGCAGTGATGGACACCTACTGGCCAATAGTGCATAGCTATCGGCACAGCCCCGACGCCGGCCCCAGGTGGCTTGCTCATCGGCATTTGTGGAGTCTCAAGTGAGCTATCGCCCGCGGGAACAACATTAAGGTTGCTTCTTCACCACATCCTGGCACGATCTTGCAAATGAACCATTGCAGGCGCCCTCTAAAGTTCAGATCGACGCCTTGGGCTTCCCCATAGGCAAAGGCGAGATTTTCGTCATCTGCTGGCGCCGGCATGGTGATGGCAGGCTTGCCTAAGCCGCCGCGACCGAGGCGGGCCGCGGTCCGAGCGCGGTACGCGCCCTCTAATCATCCAGTGGCGGCGCGCTACCGGTCTCGATCAGGTGATTGTGGAAGACAGTCGTCGATCGAACCCGCCTGGTGGAAGACGCAGGCACGATGTTGCACGCGTCGAACCGATCCTTGTCTTTTGGTTTCCGATGGGTTTTAAGCCCGTCACCTCGTGATCTCGACGTGAACGGGAAGCAATTCGTGTGTTCTTTCCGGCCGATGATGAATAGCAAATCGGCGTAGTTTATGTATTCCAGACGGTTCTGCGCCTCTCAAGGGAATCCATCATGGCCAAGATGACCAAGAATCAGCTGATTGACGCGATTGCTGAAGGAACGGAGGTTTCCAAATCTGGCGTAAAGGCCGTCATCGAGCAACTTGCGACTGTTGGTTACAAGGAGTTGAATCAGTCCGGTGAGTTCGTCATTCCCGGCTTCGTCAAGATGTCGGTCGTGAACAGACCCGCGACTGAAGCCCGCAGCGGAGTTAATCCCTTCACGAAGGAGCCGATGGAATTCGCGGCCAAGCCGGCCAGCAAATCGGTTAAAGCGTCACCGCTCAAGGTCGCTAAAGACGCAGTCGCAGTATGACGAGGTCTCTGCTAACCGTGGATAAATTGCAACTGAGCTAGACGGCATGGGTCGTCGACACACTGAAGCCAAGGCAACTCTCAAGAGAGCCAAAAGGGGCTGCGGGCAAAAAGGCTAGCTAAGTCCGACCTGCCGCCATCGAAAGACGGTCGCAACGCCAAGGTCAATCACGTCCGGCGAGACGCCGGCAATGCAAGCGAGTCAGGTGATCACGCGATCGCCTGCCTTGAGCTGGCGAAGATGCTCGCCGAGCGGCTCGGCTCGTATTGCTCGGGCAGTGTCGTGTCGGCTTGGTTACGACGGAACAGGCCGCTTTTGTGCAAGCTCGAAACGAGTTGCACGGCAAAGAGAGCGCAACGGCCGGGTATCCATGCCGGCGTGACATCGAAACCATTGGTCGCCTCAGTCTCGAACCAGATCTGGATGCTATCGGCAATTTTCTCCAGCGGTCGACGATCACTCAGTGACCACATACGCCGGAGAGGCGCTGCACGAGCAGACAGATCGTCGGCCTTTCGCGATCGACGATGTTGGCAATGTGCCCGAATTGGCTGGCGACGCCATGTGCGCGATTTATGTCGATCAGGTAACACGAAAAGGGCATCGAGATAGAACCCGACCGTCCTCTTCTAGCGATCCCTTTGGCGCGTCTTCCCCACTCCCTCGCCGTTTTCATGCTCTGGCTTGCCATTGCGCGCGTTCATCGTCTCGGCGAACTCGTGAACGATTGCGTTCGTTTGGCTCTTCGCCCCCGGTCAGTTCGGCATAGCGATTGTCGGTACCAAACAGCTCGAGCGACAGGATCTGTGCTTCAAAGGGCGAAAAGGATACGTCGAGCAAATCACGACGATCGGGGGGAGCATGGTAGGCGATGTCTGGAGACAAAATCCCGAAGCCATCGAACTCGCGGAGCTCGTCAGTGGGATCATCGAA
This sequence comes from Bradyrhizobium centrolobii, assembly GCF_001641635.1. Taxonomy (GTDB): domain Bacteria; phylum Pseudomonadota; class Alphaproteobacteria; order Rhizobiales; family Xanthobacteraceae; genus Bradyrhizobium; species Bradyrhizobium centrolobii. The sequence continues at coordinate 43,323 of NZ_LUUB01000013.1, read as the reverse complement.
AAGCTCGCTAGCTAAACGAAGAAGTCAGGATGATGGCGATTCGAGCAGATGAACCGTACCGAACGCCTATAGGCTAACAATCGCTGCAGATTTTCTTTTCGTACGCCAGTCTACGATCGTTGGCCACGCCTCGTTGCATGATCGAGGTCCCGCTTTTTAGATCATCCCCATCCGAGGCCTTCGAGGGCCTCAGCTGTTGGGGCATCGATGACAATCAAGTCGTATCAACCGGAGGTGATCTCGCGCGGCGCGCGCATGCTGCGTACTGCGCTTGGTCCCGCGATCGCACGCTTTCTGGAAGAGCCGTCAATCGTAGAGGTAATGCTCAATCCAGATGGTCGACTATGGGTCGATCGGCTCTCGGTCGGCTTGACTGATACCGGCGAAAGCCTGTCCGCCTCCGACGGCGAACGGATCATTCGGCTCGTTGCTCACCACGTCGGCGCGGAGGTTCATGCGGGTGCGCCCCGCGTCTCGGCCGAACTGCCGGAAAGCGGGGAACGATTTGAAGGTCTCCTGCCGCCGGTCGTTGCCGCTCCGGCATTCGCGATCCGCAAGCCGGCCGTGGCTGTGTTCACGCTCGAGGACTATGTCGCCTCCGGTATCATGACCACTCAGCAGGCCGGCGCGCTCCGGGCTGCTGTTGCCTCTCGCGCTAACATCCTGGTCGCAGGCGGCACCTCGACGGGCAAAACCACCCTGACGAATGCCCTTCTCGCCGAGGTCGCCAAGACGGCAGACCGCGTCGTTCTCATCGAGGATACAAGAGAGCTTCAATGCAGGGCGCCAAATCTCGTTGCCTTGCGGACCCGGGACGGCGTGGTATCGTTATCGGATCTCGTACGCTCTTCGCTTCGCCTACGCCCCGATCGTATTCCGATCGGCGAGGTGCGGGGAGCCGAAGCACTTGATCTTCTCAAGGCCTGGGGCACAGGCCATCCCGGAGGGATCGGGACCATCCATGCCGGCACGGCGCTAGGTGCGCTACGCCGGCTCGAGCAGCTCATCCAGGAAGCCGTGGTCACGGTGCCCCGGGCGCTGATTGCCGAAACGATCAACGTCGTTGCAGTTCTTGTCGGCCGCGGCGGCGATCGTCGCCTCGCCGAGCTTGCTCGCGTTTCGGGCGTTACGCCCTCCGGTGACTACAGCCTTTCAACAATAGGAGATCAATCATGAGCAGCTTTCGCTCGCCTCGCAGCATGGGCATCACTGCGATCACGGGGGCGGCCCTTGTTTGCACCACTGCGCTCCCGGCGTGGGCCGCCGGGTCGAACATGCCCTGGGAGCAGCCGCTCAACCAGATCCTGCAATCGGTCGAAGGCCCGGGGGCTAAGATTCTCGCGGTCATCGTCATCATCGTGACCGGGCTGTCCTTGGCATTTGGCGATACGTCCGGGGGATTTCGCCGGCTGGTTCAGATCGTCTTTGGGCTGTCGATCGCGTTTGCCGCCTCGAGCTTCTTTCTGTCGTTCTTCTCGTTCGGCGGTGGAGTGACGATCTGATGGACGAGCCTGTCGCAGGTTTTGCCGCGCCCGTGCATCGAGCGCTAGCAGAGCCGATCCTGATGGGCGGTGCGCCGCGGTCCGTCGCGATCCTCAACGGGACCTTGGCGGCCGCGCTCGGCCTGGGCTTACGGCTCTGGATCGCGGGACTTCTGCTCTGGTTCATCGGCCATATGGCGGCCGTCTGGGCGGCCAAGCGCGATCCCGACTTCGTCGAGGTGGTGCGGCGGCACGTCCGCATTCCCGGTCATCTGAACACGTGAGTTGTCCCATGATGAATCTTGGCGAATACCGACGCTCCAACACACGTCTTGCCGATTTTCTGCCCTGGGCCGCGCTGGTCGACGAGGGGATCGTCCTCAACAAGGATGGCTCGTTTCAGCGTACGGCGAGATTTCGCGGACCCGATCTCGATAGCGCGGTGCCGGCCGAACTTGTCGCCGTGGCCGGCCGCTTGAACAATGCGCTGCGCCGACTCGGGTCCGGCTGGGCGGTATTCGTCGAGGCCCAGCGCCATTCTGCCGGGGCGTATCCTCCGAGCACCTTTCCCGATGTGGCGTCTGCGCTGGTCGACGCCGAGCGCAAGGCTCAGTTCGAAGAGGAGGGCGCTCACTATGAATCGAGCTACTACCTGACCTTTTTCTATCTACCGCCGGCCGAAAGCGCCGCGATGGCGGAGCGGCTCATTTACGAGGGTGGCAACCGGACGACCGGCGCGGGTTCGCAAGAAGCCTTGGGCGGCTTTGTCGATCGCACCAACCGCGTCCTCCAGCTCGTCGAAGGGTTCATGCCGGAATGCGGCTGGCTCGATGACGAGGCGACGCTCACGTACCTTCATTCCACCATCTCGACCAAGCGGCATCGGGTCCGCGTCCCCGAGATCCCTATGTATCTGGATGCCTTGCTCGCCGACCAACTGCTAATCGGCGGTCTCGAACCGGTGCTGGGCCATGCTCACATCCGGGTCCTGACCGTGGTGGGATTTCCAAGTGCCACGACGCCCGGGATCCTCGATGATCTGAACCGTCTGGCATTCCCCTATCGTTGGTCGACCCGGGCGATCATGCTCGACAAGGCCGATGCGATAAAGCTCCTCACAAAGATCCGGCGCCAGTGGTTCGCCAAGCGCAAATCGATCGCGGCGATCCTGAAGGAGGTGATGACCAACGAAGCCTCGGCTCTGCTTGATACGGACGCGCACAACAAGGCGATGGACGCCGACGCAGCTCTCCAGGAGTTGGGCTCGGATCAGGTCGGAGAGGCCTTTGTCACGGCGACCGTAATCGTCTGGGATACCAATCCGCGACTTGCCGACGAAAAGCTACGGCTCGCCGAAAAAGTCATCCAGGGCCGCGACTTCACCTGCATGAGCGAAACCGTCAATGCGGTGGAGGCCTGGCTCGGCAGCCTCCCTGGACACGTCTATGCCAATGTCCGCCAGCCGCCGGTCTCGACCCTTAACCTTGCCCACATGATCCCGCTATCGGCCGTGTGGGCGGGGGAGCCAAGGGACCATCATTTCGCGGGCCCGCCGCTCTTTTTTGGCAAGACGGAAGGAGCGACCCCGTTTCGATTTTCCCTGCATGTCGGCGATGTCGGGCACACTCTTCTCATAGGGCCGACCGGTGCCGGTAAGTCCGTTCTCCTGGCGCTGATGGCCCTGCAGTTCCGCCGGTATCCCGGGGCACAGATCTTTGCCTTCGATTTTGGTGCCTCGATCCGGGCGGCCACGATCGCAATGGGCGGGGACTGGCATGATCTTGGTGGGGCTCCGGGCGGAGAGGCATCCGACCTCGTTGCGCTGCAGCCGCTCGCCAGAATCGACGAAGTTGCTGAGCGCGGCTGGGCGGCGGAATGGATGACCACAATCCTGTCCCGCGAGCGGGTCGAGATCACGCCTGAGGTCAGAGAGCACATTTGGTCTGCGCTGATGTCGCTGGCCTCGGCGCCGAGCGCCGAGCGCACTCTCACGGGCCTGTCGGTCCTTCTTCAGTCCAACAACATCAAGCGAGCGCTGCAGCCCTATTGTATCGGCGGAACATATGGGCGCTTGCTCGATGCGGAAAGCGAGCGCCTCGGCAGCGCCTCCGTCCAGGTGTTCGAGACCGACGGGCTGATCGGGACTGCGGTTGCCCCTGCCGTCCTTTCCTATCTGTTCCACCGGATTGAGGATCGCCTTGACGGCCGGCCGACCCTCCTCGTTATCGATGAGGGCTGGCTCGCGCTGGATGATGCCCACTTTGCCGGCCAACTGCGCGAATGGCTCAAGACCCTTCGCAAGAAAAATGCCTCTGTCGTGTTTGCGACCCAGTCGCTTGCCGACATTGACGGTTCAGCCATTGCGCCGGCGATCATCGAAAGCTGTCCGACCCGGATTCTGCTCCCCAACGACCGCGCGATCGAGCCGCAGATTGCGGCCATCTATCGTCGCTTTGGGCTCAATGACCGGCAGATCGAGATCCTGGCCCGCGCAATACCCAAGCGCGACTACTACTGCCAGTCCCGCCGCGGCAACCGCCTATTCGAGCTTGGTCTAGGGGAGATCGCGCTCGCGTTCGCTGCCAGCTCCTCCAAGCCTGACCAGGCTCTGATTGACCAGGTCCTGGCCGAGCATGGCCGGGAGAACTTCGTGACGGCCTGGCTCAAAGCCCGTGATCTGTCTTGGGCCTGTGAGCTCATTCCACAACTTGCAAAATAAGGGAACTTCCAATGAGACGCTTAACTCAGCTCGTGGCAGCGAGCTTGATTGCGGCTGGCTTGATCCAGGTGCCGCGAGAAGCCAGCGCACAGTGGATCATGTTCGATCCCAACAACTACGCGCAGAACGTTTTGACCGCCGCGCGCGAATTGCAGCAGATCAACAACCAGATCACCTCGCTGCAAAACCAGGCCTTGATGCTGGTCAACCAGGCCAGAAACCTGGCGAACCTACCATACTCCTCATTGCAACAGCTTGAGCAGTCGATCGCGCGGACTCAAAGCTTGCTCAGCCAGGTGCAAGGCATAGCCTTCGATGTCCAAGAGATCGATCGCGCGTTCTCGTCCACTTACGCACCAGCGTCCACGAGCCAGCCAGACCAGGCGCTGATCGCCAACGCGCAAACCCGCTGGCAGAACGCTGTGGCCGGTTTGCAGGACGCCATGCGCGTGCAGGCGACGGTCGTCGGCAATCTCGATACGAACCGTAGCCAGATGTCGGCGCTGGTGACCGCGAGCCAGGGCGCGACCGGTGCGCTGCAGGCAGCTCAAGCCGGCAATCAGCTGCTCGCACTTCAAAACCAACAGCTTGCGGATCTCACTGCAGCAATTGCCGCGCAGGGGCGTGCTCAAACCTTGGAGCAGGCTCAGCGCGTGGCCGCGCAGGATCAGGCTAAGGAGCAGCTCCGGCGTTTTCTTATCCAAGGGCAGGGCTATCAGCCGAGAACCGTGCGGATGTTTCACTGATGTCGATGAAATGGTTCGAACGGATCCCAATGGCCGTCGCGGTGACCCTTGCCGTCCTGGTTGTTGCTGCTTGCGCGATTCGGCTGCGCGGCGACCAAGATCAGGACCAAGGCCCAGCGGCGATTGCGCAAGGATCTGACCCGTCGGATGCAAAGCTCGCGCAATGTCGGACGGTCCGATACGAGCAGAAAGATGTTCTGCTCGAATGCCAAAAGCTCTGGGCGGAGAAGCGCCGTGAATTCTTCAGCATGGGCAGCGGATCTTCCGCCTCTCGCAACAACGCACCAGAACTACGGTCGCCATCGACTCCGCCCGGGAAGGATGAGAGCCGCCTGCCATCACCCGGAAAGGATGAGAGCCGGTTGCCGTCCGGCTTTCCCCCGATTTCCGATAGGAGCGAGTGAGCGATGGGCGGTACTGGCATCATTGACCAATTCCTCGAAACATTCACCCGCTACATCGATTCCGGGTTCGGGCTTGTTGGCGGCGAGGTCGGATATCTCGCAACCACCCTTGCCGCGATCGACCTCACGCTGGCCGGCCTGTTCTGGTCCTGGGGTGCTGATGAGGACATCATCAACCGGCTAGTCCGGAAGACGCTGTTTGTCGGCGTCTTCGCCTATCTGATCGGCAATTGGAATGGCCTTGCCCGGATCGTGTTCGAGAGTTTCGCCGGCCTTGGGCTGAAAGCCTCCGGCAGCGGCCTTTCGCCGGCGGACTTCTTCAGGCCGGGAAAAATCGCCCAGGTCGGTCTTGACGCCGGACGGCCTATACTCGACTCGATTTCGGGGCTGATGGGCTATGTCAGCTTCTTCGAGAATTTCGTTCAGATCACGGTCCTCTTGTTCGCCTGGATCGTGGTGCTGCTCGCCTTCTTCATCTTGGCCATCCAGCTCTTCGTCAGCCTCATCGAGTTCAAGCTGACGACGCTCGCCGGCTTTGTGCTGATCCCATTTGGGCTGTTCGGTAAGACCGCGTTTGCCGCCGAGCGGGTGCTTGGCAATGTTATCTCCTCCGGCGTCAAGGTCCTGGTGCTTGCGGTCATCGTCGGCATTGGATCGACCCTGTTTGGGCAGTTCACAGCCGGCTTTGGAGGCAATCAGCCGACTGTGGAGAACGCGATGGCGCTGGTTTTGGCTGCCTTGTCCCTCCTGGGCCTCGGCATCTTCGGACCAGGGATTGCCAACGGCATCGTCTCGGGCGGACCGCAGCTCGGCGCCGGCGCCGCCGTGGGCACGGGTCTCGCTGCCGGAGGACTTGTTGCCGCCGGAGCCGGTCTCGCTGCAGGTGGAGCAGCAATTTCGGGTGGCGCAATCGGCGCTGCGGCAAGGGGTGCGACAGCAATCGCGAGCGGAACATCCAGTGCGTTCCGGGCCGGCGGCCTGTCCGGTGTGGCCGAGGCGGGAGCCTCAGCTGCGACAAGTCCCTTGCGCGCGATCGCGGCGCGGCTTGGCGGAGGCGGCAGCGCGGCGTCCGATGTCACCCACGGAAGTGCGTCAGCATCTGGCGCTGATGGTGCACCTAGCTGGGCACGCCGTGCCAAGCGCGCGCAAACAATCCAGCAGGGCGCAACAGCCGCCACAAATGCCCTTCGCGCCGGCGATCACGCGGGCGGCGGCGCATCGGTCGATCTCAAAGAGAAAGACCAATGATGGCGCTGAAGATGCGTCCCGTCCTTTCCGGCCAAGAACGGCACTAACAGATGCGGCGCCAACAAGAGCGGCACTCAACACGAGCGGCACTCAATCTGCCAGTTTCAATTTGAGGAGATCACTTTCATGTTCAAACGATCGGCCGTTCACTATGGCCGCACGCCCGAGCCGGTCACGCCCTATCAGAAGGCAGCCCAGGTCTGGGACGATCGTATTGGCTCGGCGCGCGTGCAGGCCAAGAACTGGCGTCTGATGGCCTTTGCTTGCCTGTTTTTGTCGGCCGGATTTGCGAGCGCCCTCGTCTGGCAGGCGGCACAGGGAACGGTGACGCCGTGGGTCGTGGAAGTTGATCGGCTGGGCGAAGCGCGAACCGTTGCCCCGGCAAATGGCTCCCATCGACCGAGCGATCCGCAAATCGCCTTTCATCTTGCCCGTTTCATCGAGCATGTGCGCGGACTTCCGCTCGACGCCATCGTGCTGCGCCAGGACTGGCTGCGCGCCTATGACTTTACCACGGACCGGGGCGCTGCCGCGCTCAACGACTATGCCCGCAACAATGATCCCTTCGCCAAGCTTGGGAAGACGCAAGTTGCGGTGGAGATCTCGAGCGTCATTCGGGCTTCGCCCGATAGCTTCCGCGTCACCTGGACCGAGCGGCGTTATGACAACGGCCAGCTTGCCGCGACCGAGCGCTGGAGCGCGATCCTGGCCATTATCATTGAGCCGCCCCGGGATATTGACCGTCTTCGCAAAAATCCGCTCGGCATTTACGTCAACGCCATCAACTGGTCGAAGGAGTTCGGATAGTGACGTCTCCAGTTCTTGTGCCGAACCTCCAGAGGTTCCGACGGGGCGCCGTGGCCGCACTCCTGATTGGCGCGATTTCGCTTGGCGGCTGCACCACATTCAAGCCGCCGCAGATCAGCTATGATGGCGAGATCCCGCCCGCGCCCGACTTGCCGACCTTGGCCGATGAACGCGTGAGGCCGCTTCACGTCCCGCCCGCCTGGACGCCGGCGCGCGGCGGCAAGGCGGGTGAAGCCAAGGAACCGATCGAGCGGATCGAGAATGCCAATGAGGCTGCGCGCGTTGAGCCTCGCAAGGGCGGATATTTCAACGCGGTGCAGGTGTTTCCTTATAGTCCGGGCGCGCTTTACCAGATCTACGCCTCACCAGGACAGATTACCGATATTGCGCTCGAGCCCGGTGAGCAGCTGATCGGTTCGGGGCCGGTTGCCGCAGGCGATACGGTGCGCTGGGTCGTGGGCGATACCGAAAGTGGCGAGGCGGATACGCGCCGCGTGCACATCATGGTCAAGCCAACGCGCCCCTCGCTCCAGACCAATCTCGTCGTCAATACCGACCGCCGTACCTACCTGATTGAGCTCCGCTCTCGGGAAAAACCCTACATGCCTTCGGTTGCCTGGTTCTATCCGAAACCTCGCTCCACGCCTGGCAAGACAGCGGCCCTGAGGCCCTACATTCCGGATCTTACCGAGCGGCGCTATCGCTATACAATCGAAGGAGACAGCCCGCCCTGGCGTCCGTTAGGCGCCTATGACGATGGGCGCAAGGTCTACATCGAGTTCTCAGCCGGTATCACCCAGGGCGAGATGCCGCCGCTCTTTGTCATCGGAGCGGACGGCAAGACCGAGATCGTCAACTACCGCGCTTACGGCAATCTCCTCATCGTGGATCGGCTGTTTGCGGCCGCAGAACTGCGGCTCGGCGGCGAAGGCCAGCAGAAGGTCCGCATCGTGCGCGCAGAGGGGAGATCGCTATGAGCAATCCCGAAGATCTGATCGGCCGCGAGCCGGCACGACCGGAATCGCGCGAGGAGCCGGAATCGCGCGAGCAGATTGCCCAATCCTTGCGCTTGCGGCCTGACCGGCCGCGCGTCGCACGCCTGTCGCGGAAGGCCTTGATTGCGGCTGCAGGTCTTACTCTCGCGGCTGTCTCCGGAGCTATTCTTTGGGCGCTGCAAAGGACCGAGAAGCGAGAGAGCACGGCGGAAGAGCTCTACTCGACCGACCATCACACTATTGCGGACGAAGTTTCGACCCTGCCGAAAGATTATGCCGCAATCCCGCGCGATGTGCCGCGGCTCGGACCGCCCTTGCCGGGCGATCTGGGCCGGCCGATCGTTGCAGCCCAGGCCCAAACGCAATCCGGCTCGCTCGCGATGATCGACGCCGAAAAGCAGCGCAGCAACCAGGAAAGCGAGGCCGCCCGCACCAGCAAGCTGTTCGCATCCACCAATATTCGTCAGACAGCTGTGACCACGCCCCCCAGCGAGACGTCTGCGATCGGGGCCGCGTCTTCCGATGAAGCCTTCGCGCAGAATGGGCAGGATCGCAAGCTTGCCTTCGTCAATGCCTCCGTTGATCGGCGAACCACAAGTCCTGATCGCCTGCGGAAGGCCGCTTCGCCCTTTGTCGTCCAGGCGGGAACGGTGATTCCGGCTGCGCTGATTACCGGCATCCGCTCCGATCTTCCCGGACAAATCACGGCCCAAGTGACCGAAAATGTCTACGACACCCCGACGGGGCGGTCGCGGCTGATCCCGCAAGGAGCCCGGCTGATCGGGATCTATGACAGCCAGGTCGCCTTCGGACAGTCGCGCGTGCTGCTCGTCTGGACACGCCTCATCATGCCAAACGGACGCTCGATTGTGCTTGAACGACAGCCGGGAGCGGACGTCGCGGGCTACGCCGGTCTTGAGGATCAGGTCGACAACCACTGGAAGGAGCTCTTGGGAGCTGCGGCCCTGTCGACGCTGCTCTCTGTTGGAACCGAGGTGAACTCCGGGGCCGACACTGGCACCAGCAACGGCGCATTGATCCAGGCACTGCGGCGCGGGGCGGGAGAGTCCCTCAGCCAGGCGGGAGACCAGGTGGTCCGGCGCAACCTCAACATTCAACCGACATTGACGATCCGGCCCGGTTTTCCGGTGCGGGTCATCGTCAACCGCGATCTCGTGCTCGAACCGTATAGAGGGTGAACATGGTGAGACTTAAAATTGGAGCGCTTCCGGATGACAAGCCCGTTCGACTGGCCGTCGAATTGCCGGCCCCTGTGCATCGCGATCTGATTGCGTATGCGGAAGTCCTCTCGCGTGAAACCGGCCAGAAGGTCAGCGATCCCGGAAAGCTGATCGCGCCGATGGTGGCGCGCTTCATGGCGACCGATCGCGCCTTTGCCAAGTCACGAAAGAAGCGTCAAGCAACCGAAGACAAAGGATAGCGCTCCGCCAAGAGCTGAAGGAACTTCGCCAAAGCCGGGTTCTTGTTGTCCTCGCGCCAGACCGCGGAAAAGCAGATCCGGCTTTCCAGACAATCGCGCAATTCTCGATAAACGAGATCGGGAGAGTTGGCGTCAACGTCGGATTCCAGCACGAGACTGATGCCGAGGCCCATGCTGACGAGATTCTTGATCTCTCCGCGGCTGACATCGCGATGCTCGATCCGCGGCGCCTCTCTCGATGTGGTAAGTTTTGCGTTCAGTAGCGCTTCGAGTTCGCGCCCCGGATCGTATTGGCTGATCAAAATGCTCTGGTCCTCCAAATCGTCGCAGGAGATGACCTCCCGGAAAGCCAGGGGATGATCGGGCGGAAGAGCAACAAAGACACCTTCGCTCCAAAGAGGGGCGCTCCTGCTGGCCACATCGACGACATCTCCTGCTACAATATAGAGGTCAATCGCGCCATTGCGCAGCGCGGTGACCAATCGCGTTCTGGATCGCTCAACCGTTCCAAGCGCGACTTTCGGAAATCGCAATCTGTGTTCGAGCAGCGTCGCCCGGAGATGACCCGTTGTCAGTGATGTGCAGAATCCGATTGTGAGGCGGTCGCCTTCCCCATGATCGGTGGCCTTCGGTTTCGCGACGAGCATATCCATCTGTTCAAGGATCGAGCGCGCTGTTCGCAGAAAATGGCGTCCAGCGGGCGTAGCTCTGACCCCGGCAGTTGATCGCTCGAAGATTGTTATACCAAGCGCATGTTCCAGTAGCAGGATAGAACGGCTGAAAGACGACTGCGCCATCGAAAAGCTCTCCGCGGCTTGCCGAAAGCTCCCGAAGTCAGCTGCGGCAACCGCCAACCGAAGGTGGTCGAGGTCCAAATTGAGGCGTCGGGCTCTGACCGTCAAATCCGCAGAATTTGCGTTTTGCTCCATAGCTGGTCCTTGAAAAGAAGCCCGGGAAGGGGGCGTGCAGACAATTGCGAGGATTGGTGGTTGTGATTGCCGTGAGCCGGCCGGCGCGATCATCGCTTAAGACAACTAAGACCTCTCTTCGTGGGACGCCTTCTCCACGTCGCAGGCTCGCGCTAGCGGGCAGCCGCATTTACATGGCCGCCTGTTTCCTTGAAGGGGATGAGCTTGCTCGGGCGATCCATCTCACTCATCACGTCCAGCTCGAAAGGATGCTCGTGATTTGGGTTATTCACGTCCTCCGGACGGCGAAATCGAACCGGAGCGCGTGCGAGCGGTGGCCCAAAGAAGCCATGGCGCATGGCGTGTTCGGCGGCGTTGATGGAGGCAATCGATCGATTTCGACATGGCAGATGGAGAAAAGTCACTTGGCGAGCACAATTCGCGGCGGGCTTTGAGTAGTTCACGCCGCCTCCAATAGGACCGGCGTCCAGAGAACCGGCCCGGAGATAGCCCCGGCAGCCCGCACTTTCTGAAGCACATCTGCCGAGACTTCGAGGTGTCCTGCCAGAGCGAGGGTATTTCCGATGGTGCAGGGAGGCGCGATCCGGGAGAGCGACCAGCCGGCGCGCTTGAGTATCCGTTCCATGCGGACGTCGGTGACCGTGACGATGCTGTTCAGTCGCCGCGCGAGACCGAACTCGAGCATTCCTGCGAAAAGCTCGTAAGTTGCCTTTGCCAGGCCATGCTCGCCCTTGCGACAATCTGGCGGCACATCAATTGCGAACCGGCTGCTCTCCCAGACCTGCGGGTCCAATGGGGCGGGCAGGCCCCCAAGAAGCATCGGAAACGTGTCACGGACCATTGTCGGTCCCGTGGTCGGCAAAAGCCGAACGGTACCTTCGACCCTTCCGTCAGGAGACGTTTGGACGAGGTAGGCCGGACAAAGGAGGTCGAACTCGTCCATCTCCATGTCGCCGCTGGTTATAACGCTCCAGTCTAGCCGTTCCTTAAAGACCCGGTATCGTAACTTGTACATCGACGCCAAGGTGCAAGAGAACGCCTCGTACGATGACTCCGTAATGAGCTGAATCATGACCCCTCCCAAGAAGATGAAAGTTTGAAGGAGTTGCGTGCGAAGATCATCCCGTACAGCTCTGCGGGACCGGAGTCTTAATCTTGCCTATCTGCTTTGGCAGCGGCGAGCCGCATGGCAGCCTGGACGACTGTTTTGACCCCGAGCTTGCTTCTGGCGCTATTGAGATAGTAGGCCGCGGTATTGCGGGATATGCCAAGGATCTGTCCAATCTCCCAAGTGGTCTTGCCGCGGGCGGCCCATCCGAGACAATCCAGCTCACGGGGAGACAGCGGGATTCCGTCGATCGTCACCTCCTGCAAGAGCTTGCGGCGTACCTGCCAATGGAAGCACCTGGCCATCAGCTGAAGCACGGGCACTTGCAGATCAACACACTTTTCAAATTGAGGCCGCCTTTGGTCGGCGGCAAAGGTCAGTGCCGCAACCGAGCCGTCCTCATCGTGAAGTGGGACGGTGAAGCCGATACAGATGCCGAAATCAGCCGCTTCGTGCAGAAATCTCTGCTGAGCCGCAGAGAGTGGTTTTGATGGCAGGTCCAGCCCCCATTGGAATGGTTCGGTGCTCTCCAACGCGAGCGTGATGATCGGATCCAGGCGCTCATAGCGACGGCGCACATAGTGGCTGACCCAGTCGACCGGATAGGTCGATATGACCAGTGGCCTCTTACCGCGCCGCCGCGGCATCGCAAGATATGCAAAGTGAGACAGACCGAGTGCGGTCGCGGTAACCGCCATCGCCTCTGAAAAGCCGTCCGCATATTCAGCGGCAGAAAGAAGATCAACGTATCGTTGAAAGATGCGATGCATCGTCGTGCGCGCTCGATACATGTGTTGGGGGGGAACCAAGGACTGCGAAACGTCTCTAAGGAGATGGTTAGGTGAGGGGGGTCATCTCGGTGAGCGTGAGTTCGTTCGTTTGGAAGGCAAGCTCGTTCGGGTCAAGGATGGTCTTATACTTTCGAGCGGCTGTCGTATTCCAGCGCAGGATGGCGCAGAATTGCGTTTCTGTGCTTATTCTAGTGGGGTCGCAATGGAGGTCGCTTCCGGCTTTGTGCTGTGACGAAGCTGCGAATGCGTACCCCGCACTTTGCTTTGGTTAGTGGCGATGAAATCCTGCATCGGTAAGCGGATCGTCGCTGAATTTCTGCGTTGATGTGACGGTGGGGCTGAAGGCGTCGTTCGCAAAGAGATCCAACGCTTCAACTGCGACAGTTCCGCGGCAATATTCGGCGCTCTGCAACCGATCTATAACCGCAGTCCGTCGAGATAATGCGAACGGCGAACGATCTGTGCGAACGCGTCACGTCATACTTTTGAGCCGAATATTCTGCTCGTTGTGCTCAATCCTCATCGCGGATCGTTTGAGCGAGCTGCTTTCCCGTCATTGATCGAGTGCGTTCAACTCGACTGATGAGAGCAATCGATGCAAACGCGCGGTGAAAAGCACTCGTCATAGAAGATGATGCCAAGTCGCGTGAATAGATTGAAATATGCAACTCTTGCGATTGTCATCGAGCTCTCGCTAAAAACGACATCAAAGCTATCGTGGCATCGCAGGTGGAGATTTCGTGAGAGTAGCTTTCGTCATGGCGCGATTTGTGAGCCTGTTTGAGCGGAGGCCGAAGGAGGCGCTACCTTGGTGCTGTATCAAGGCAGCTCCATCCATCAGGCATCGCGCCACGTCTCATAACCCCACGTGGAGCGCTGACATGAGCACGCGCCGACGGCTTAACTTCGACGTCGATGCCATGAATGCGGCCCATCATGGCGCCTCGTGGCGCGCATCATCGTCCGGGGTGGGGGTGCCGGCGAGTATCGGTCACCGCGCGAAGGTTGACGCGTTCGCCGCCTTTGAGCTGGTTGTTGTTGGTCGTCTGCCGTCGGTCGGAGGCGAGTTGGAAAATCATTCGTTGCGGACGTTCGTGCTAACGATCATGCGTTCCAGTGGAGCCCCTCGCACACGGCGGTTCGAGCGGATCGGCACAATGTCGGAGACGCCCAAACATCCACCCAATTCCGTTCATCGTCCTTTCTTGCGGGAATCCGGCCGCAGCTTGCGTCTCGGTCGCTTGGTGGTGACCACTGCTGACGGAGCGGTTAGCCGAACGGCCTTGCCTCGATTGATCAGTCCTGCCCGGTATTCTCCCGCACCTCTCATGGTCCGCTCGGCTCTCACGCTCTGCGGGAAGTGCTGCGCGCCAAGCGGCCGCGCAGAAGCGCGAAGTCAGCTCGCCCAATAGTCTCGTCAACCCCGCTCATCCTCGAACCGCGCCCGCCGGCCTTGCCTGGAGGTTTCATGTCGTCAGCGACCCGCACGCTTCATCTCGGTCTCAATCTTCACGGCGCGGGCGGCCACGCGGCAGCATGGCGGCGGCCGGGAACCAATCCGAGCGCGTTCTTCGATATCGAGCATTATCTTCGCGCCGCGAAGGTCGCCGAGCGTGGCCTGCTGGACGCGGTCTTTCTGGCAGATACGCCGGCAATTCCCTTCGACATTACCCGCCGGCCGCCACTCAATGGCCTTGAGCCGACCCTTGTTCTGACCGTGATCGCGCGCGAGACCAGGCATATCGGCCTGATCGCGACGGCGTCGACGACCTATAACGAGCCGTACAATCTGGCGCGCCGCTTCCAATCCCTCGATGTCATCAGCGGGGGGCGCGTCGCATGGAATGCGGTCACGACATCGAGCACAGCGACGGTGGCAAACTTCGGCGGTCGCGAGCTTGGGCGCGAGGAGCGTTATGAGCGCGCCGAGGACTTCGTCGAAACCGTCCGGGCACTGTGGCTCAGCTGGGCGGATGACATCATCATCGCCAATCAGGCTTCTGGAACCTATGCCAATCCTGGTCGTTTCCGGCTCCTTGATCAGAGCAAAAATGCCTTCGCCATCCGCGGCCCACTCACCCATCCCGGTTCACCCCAGGGCCATCCCGTCATCGTTCAGGCTGGAGGATCGGATGCTGGCTTACGCCTGGCTGCCCGCAGCGCCGACGTCGTGTTCGCGGCCGCCGGCGACCTGCCGACGGCGCAGCGCGAAGCCGAACGCCTGCGCGTGCTCTCGCGTCAATTCGGCCGAAGGACCACCCCGATCATCTTGCCTGGCGTCGTCACTCTCATCGGTGGGACCGAAGAGGAGGCCGAGCGCCGAAAGAGGGCGATCGACGAGCTGCTTGATCTGCCGACCGCTCTGGTTGCCCTCGCGCACGGCATGAACCTGCCGGCCGAAAAGCTCAACCTCGACAAACCTATTCCCGAAGAGCTGTTGCCCGACCCGAACAGCGTGCCGTTTTCGGTTGGTCATCATCGCACCATCGAAAATCTGGTGCGACAGGGCCTGACGGTCCGCGAGATCATCAGCAACGTTCAAGGCTTTGGCCATCGCGTGCTGGTGGGCGCGCCCGAGCAGATCGCCGATTCGATCGAGGAATGGTTCCGCGCTGGCGCAGTCGATGGCTTCAACATCATACCGGATGTGCTGGAGGACGGTACGCCCGCTTTTGTCGACCATGTCGTCCCGGTGCTGCAACGCCGCGGCCTTTTTCGAACCGAATATCGCGAGACGACCTTACGCGAGCGTCTTGGTCTCGCACGTCCGGGCGAAATAGCCGAAAAACTGGCGATCGCCTGACCGGATTGTAGCCGCCTCGAAAGACAGTGACTCGCTATCGAGCGCGCTCTTTTTCACTCTTATAGGCCGGAGTTCGAGATGCCTCCTTCCGTTGTACGATCGTTGAGCGTTCCACTGGAGCGGCCGCGCAGGCGCAAGCGAAACGCAGCGTCGATCGGGCTTGCGCTCGCAGTCCTGCCGCAAATCGGCGTCATGGCCGCGGCGCTTGCTCAGGAAGGTTTAGCCGACAGCGCAAAGCGAGGCGGCATTATTCGCTATGGCCATTTTCAGGAGCCGCCTTGCCTGTTCGGAGGCTGGGTACAGCAATGGTACCTTCAGCGCCAATATAGCGACAATCTGGTTGCCCGCACCCAAGACGGCCAGATTGTGCCGTGGCTGGCCACGTCGTGGTCGATCTCGGACGATAAGAAAATTTACACGTTTGAGATCAAGCCCAATGTGAAATTCACTGACGGAACTCCCGTCGACGCTCAGGCCATCGCCGACAACATCAATGGATGGCTGAGCGATAGTCCAGATCTTCGCAATCCGACGGCGGCCCCGTACCTTACCGACAGTTTTGAATCGGCAAGCGCGACCGCGCCCTTGAGGCTGCGGATCACATTGCGGACACCATTCCAGCCGCTGCTCAACGTTCTTTCCCAATCCTCTCAGGGCATTTTGTCGCCAACCGCGCTCAAGCGTGGCCTTGCCGCCAACTGCGAGAAACCGGTCGGGTCGGGCCCGTTCATCGTCGAGAAATGGAACCACGGCAAGGACGTGATTTTCCGCCGCAACCCGGACTACAATTCGCCGCCGGCGACCGCACAGCATCAGGGACCGGCCTATGTTGACGGCATCGATTGGAGGTTTTTCCCGGATCAGACCGTTCGCTACGGCTCACTGCTGACGGGCGAATCTGACACAGCTTACGACATTCCTTCTGTCGCCTGGAAAGACGCCAATTCCCGTTTCACGGTCCTGCGGCACATTACGGGCGGCACCCCCTTGCGCCTTGCGCTCTATTCGGCCCGGCCCCCTTTTGACGATGTGCTGGTCCGTCGCGCCTTTGCCTATTCTGCGGACCGAAAAGCGGCGATCGAATCCTCTTTCCTGGGCTCGCTACCGTTTGAAGGAAACGGGGCGCTCAGCCAGAGCTCGCCAGAGTACATCAAGGAGCTTGGCCAGTCCTATCCTTATGATATCGGCAAAGCCAATCGGCTCCTGGATCAGGCAGGTTGGACGGAGCACAACGGGCAGGGCATTCGCCTGAAGAATGGCAAGCCGCTTCTGGTACGCATCTCCTATTCCAGCTCGTTCTTGAAGCCGGACGGAGAGCAGGCATTGCAGGTCATCCAGCAGCAGGCGAAGGCTGCCGGATTCGATGTGCGTCTTCAGCCGACCAATCAGGCGGATTTCTTCGCCGGTAGGAACCTCGGTCCCAACGACTACGAGGTGGCGCTGCTCTATTGGGTTGCTCCTGGCGCGGAGATCTTCCGGATCTCGTGGAAACCCGACCTGAACGGTCAGCTCAACCGCTTCAATCCCTCACGATACCACGATCTGACGCTATGGGACGTCATTCAGAAAGCGGAACAGAGCTTCGATGGCGCTGAGCGGACCGCTCTCTATCAGCAGGCAGAACGCAAGCTCGTGGAGAACGCTCCGGCGGTTGGCTTTGCGGTCTTGGACGTCACTTTGGCCGCCCAGCTCAATCTGAAAGACATTTGGCTGGACCGCGGGTCGGTCGGCGAACCCGTCTTCTATGACGCCTATTTCACTGGGAGGAAATGAGCGCCATGAGGATGGTAGCCAATAGTCGCCTCTTCTGGCTAGCGCGTCGCCTCGCCTCCGGCGTCATCGTGGTGTGGGCCGCGGCAACGTTCACCTTCCTTGTTCAATGCCTGTTGCCCGGCGATCGGGCTCAGATCATCATCAACGTGATGACCGGCAATGTCGGGCAAGCATCACGGCAAGAACTTGCGGCGGTCAACGCCAAATACGGCTTCGACCAGCCGCTTGGTGTTCAATACGCCAAATACATTTGGGCGATCGGGCACGGGGATCTCGGTCAATCCTATCAGCAGCATCGGCCCGTGGCCGAGGTCGTCGCGGAGCAGATCGGACCGACAATTGTGCTCGCGCTCGCAGCTCTGATCGCGGCATGGCTCATCACCATCCTGACAACAGTCCTGGCAGCCGGCCGGGACAATATCTGGTCGAGGCTGCTCGGCGGGGTACAGGTTCTATTGGCAACTCTGCCGCCCTATTGGCTAGCGACCATCCTGCTCGTCGTCTTTGCCATTAAGCTGCGTCTCTTCCCGGTGGCGGGAGGGAACTCGCCGATCGCCCTGGTTCTGCCAACGCTGGCCTTGGCGCTAGAATTGTCGGGATTCTTCGGACAAGTCGTCGTGAGCGAGTTCACGCGCGTGCTCGAGCAGCCCTTCGTGACCTCGGCGCGGATGCGCGGGATGAGCGATCTGGGCGTCCGTTTTCGCCATGTCCTTCGCCATGCAGCTTTGCCCGGCATCACCTTGTCGGGATGGGCTCTGGGTAAGCTGCTTTCGGGGGCCGTCCTGGTCGAGGCTGTCTTTGCTCGTCAGGGACTTGGGGGCGTGCTTGTCACGGCGACTTCCACCCGCGACATTCCCGTCGTCTCCGGCGTGATCCTGGTCTCCGCCGGCCTGTTTGTCCTCACTAGCACGGTCGTCGATCTTACCTACGGCATCGTCGATCCCAGGATCAAACTGACATGAGTAGTTCCGAAGTGCTTGGCGGAGCCGGCGCATTCCCGCATCTGCTGCGGACGCTGGCAAGGGTGCGAACTGTCCCTCTGCGGGTCTACGCAGCTGTCACGATCGTCGGATTCTTTCTTGCTGCGGCGATCGCACCCAAGTGGCTCGAGACGCACGATCCACTGGCGATTGATTTGACGGCCTCGTTGCAAGCGCCGTCAATCGCGCACTGGCTTGGGACGGATCAATCGGGCCGGGATCTTTACTCCCGAATTGTCGAGGGGGCAGGTCAGTCGCTCTCGATCGGCCTTGGCGCGACCGCGCTCAGCCTTTCCCTCGCACTCATTCTCGGCGTCACCGCCGGACTTGTCGGTGGGGTCGTCGATACGGTTCTGAGCAGGCTCTTCGACGTCCTTTTCGCGTTACCTACGCTCTTTCTTGCGCTTCTGTTCGTAACCGTATTCGGAACGACGGTCTTGACCGAAATCATAGCGGTCGGGCTCGGCACGGCGCCCGGCTATGCGCGCATGATCCGGGGGCAGGTGCTCGCTGTGAAGGGGGCCGGCTATGTCGAGGCTGCAAAGGCGCTCGGGCATCCTTATTTGCGTATCGTGCGCAGGCACATTCTTCCCAACGCGATGAATCCGCTGACGGCCATGATGACGCTTGGCGTCGGCCAGGCCATCATCTGGGCATCAGGACTTGCCTTTCTGGGTCTCGGCGTCGCCCCGCCGGCGCCTGAATGGGGTGCGCTGCTCAATGCCGGACGCAACTACGTGATCTATGCCTGGTGGCTCGAGATCATGCCGGGCCTCGCCGTCGTCGTCTTTGCACTCAGCGTCACCGTGCTCGGTCGCTATCTCGGCGAGCGCCTGGAAGGGAAGAGCTGATATGCTGCACTTGGTCCAGCCTGAGGCGCAACTTCTCACGGTCGATTCGCTACGTGTCTGCTTCGCTCGGAACGTGCCTGAGGGCACGGCCGTGCGCGGTGTGTCCTTCTCGCTTGCGCCGGGGCGGTGCCTTGCTATCGTCGGCGAATCCGGTTCCGGCAAGAGTGTGACCGCTCGCGCTCTCGTGGGTCTCGCCGGTCACAGAGCTCGTGTTCATGCGCGCGGGCTGAACTTTGCGGGCATGGATCTGACGGGCTTTGATGACCGCGCCTGGCGGCGCATCCGTGGCAAGGATATCGGCTTCGTTCTGCAGGATGCCCTCGTCTCGCTCGACCCGCTACGCCCAGTCGGGAAGGAAATCGGCGAAGGATTGCGCCTCCACCGCGCTATCGCCTCCCGCGAGGAGCTCGAAAGCCAAGTCATCGGGCTCCTCAAGCTCGTTGGTGTCCAGGACGCCGAAATCAAGGCGCTGCAGCTGCCGCATCAATTGTCAGGCGGCCAGCGCCAGCGGGCGCTCATTGCCGCGGCCCTTGCGCTCGATCCTCGCCTCCTGATCGCCGACGAGCCGACCACGGCTCTCGACGTCACCGTGCAAGCTCAGGTCCTGGGCCTGCTTGAAGAGACCAAGGCGCGCGGCAAGGCGCTCATCCTGATCAGCCATGATCTCGCTGTGGTCTCGCGCATGGCGGACGAGGTTCTGGTCATGCGCCAAGGCGAGGTCGTCGAGCGCGGATCGGCGGACCAGATCTTCCGCGAGCCCCAGCACGCCTATACCCGCCAGCTCCTGGACGCCGTCCCCTCTGGGCGGCGGCGCGGCTCGCGCCTGTCTTCATCGCCGGCTCCCCGGCTGCCGCAACCGCACGGCCGCTTACTGGAGCCGTCTGCCACGAGATCCTCTCAAATCGTGATCGAGGCGACAGATCTCGTAAAGCGCTTCAAAGGGCCGGGCGGAATCTTGCGAACGGTCGTCGATAAGGTGTCCTTCCAGCTGCGATCGGGCGAAACTCTAGGGCTCGTCGGCAAATCCGGATCCGGCAAGTCCACGACGGCACGCATGGCCTTGGCGCTGGACCTGCCGGATGAGGGAGCCGTTCTGTTTCAGGGGGAGGCCTGGACCACACTGACCGAGCGCGAGCGCAGGGCGCGGCGCCGCTCAATCTCGGTGATCTATCAGGATCCGCTCAGCTCTTTCGATCCGTGCTGGACGGTGAGGCGCATCCTGGCCGATAGCCTCCTTGATGACGTCGAGACGAGGCAGGAGCGGCACAAGCGCGTCGCCGAGCTCCTCGATCTCGTTGGCCTGTCACCGGCTTTCCTCAATCGACGGCCCCTTGAGCTCTCGGGCGGCCAGCGCCAGCGCGTTGCCATCGCGCGCGCGATCGCGCCAAGGCCAAAGGTGATCGTCTGTGATGAACCGGTCTCCGCGCTCGACGTTTCGATCCAGGCGCAGATCTTGGATCTGCTCGGGGATCTGAAGGCCCAGTTAAGGGTGAGCTATTTGTTTATTTCGCATGATCTTGGCGTTGTCCGCTATCTCAGCGACCGTGTAATGGTCATGCGTGATGGGCGGGTCGTCGAGAGTGGGAATACGGAAGCGATTTTTGCCGAACCTCAGCACGACTACACGCGCGATCTCCTGGCGGCGGTCCCCACCTTGCTGGGGCGACAGCCTCAGTCTCGTCGCGACCGAGATGCCGTAGCCGCGGTTTGAATCTTGTCTGTGTAGCGGCTTGCAGCGGTCGATTTGCCTCGGCAAGTGCAGGCCTCTAGGCGAAGTGATGACTTACCGCTCGACGAACCTGCTTTGACTGCCGACCGACCATCGTCACGGTCCGCCCGAAAGAGCGGATGATGTGGAAAAGAAGACGTCGATCTCGAAACCTGGACCGGCCCCACTATACCATCGCCTCGACGTGCACTGCCGAATATGGACGGTGATCGCATCTCCCGTCGAATGTAGCGAAGCTCCGCGGGATCGATCCGAGAGGCATCTTTGACCGACGCCGTCGGCCGGATCCTTCGGCGGATATTCTTAAGAGCGCTCTCGACGAGCTCCAACGGTGGACTTATATTTGGTTCCCAAACCTCGGAAAACGCGACCCAACGCCGGAGCCGAGGTTCTATCGAGGATGGACGTGGGAACGATGTCGGAAAGCTCATGGCGACGGGATGGGATCGATTCTGGCTGGTTCATCGCCGCCGATGGCATCGGATCAGTGCGAAGCACTGCCAGTTACGGAAGACCAGGAGGATGGTGGTTTCTCCCCGCCTGGTTGCCTGACACGCAAGAGAACGACATCGGTCCCTTCAAGACAAAAGCTGCCGCACTCAAGGAAGCTGAGCGTCTGGCTGCTGTCCAAGTCCAAACCGCACGGAATTGATCGCGGATTGGCACTAAGGTCGTACCGAAGCATCGCCTACCTCCCAGCCTTTATCAATAAAGCTATCTCGACCTTGATGTGTGCCAGCACGAACGGCTATCCAGGCGGGCCGCTCGTTCGCTTTGGCTGGCGTGAGATGCCACGTACGACCTGGCCCAAGGGATCAATCGACATTCACAGTTCGATTCCTTCCTGCACTCGGCGCCCCGTAGCGGGCTTCGCCCAGCTTCGTGAAGTCGAGCATAGGATTCCAAGGCAGTACAATGTAGTCGTGGATGTACGAGTTAAGCTCGCAGTCTCATCGTTGCGACCATCGCGCGCGATCTCTTTCCTCTGTCCGTAGCCAGGCGGAGCAGCATGCGCCGATCCTGCGGCAAATCCGTCAATGGACTCGAGACGCATCCAACGTTGAGCGTATATCGCTAGATCGCCTTCAAACGGCAACCCGTTCAAACGGCAAGCGGAATGCGTCCCAGCGATCGGGTGCAGGCTGTTCAAGATCTCCGCGCTACAGATTGCACCCGTAAAGCGCGCCTCCCTTCGAAAAAGTGCATCCTTGCCCGCGCACGGTTGCAGCGCCGCAAATTCCCTTCAAACGACCGGTCGCCGCCGAATTCGCGTGGAGATGCGTGTCGACGTCGAGTGCTTTGGCGGCATCGCGACGGCATCAAGCTTCTTCTGGTGGTTTGCTCGATCATTGGCGAAGCCGGGACGGGGCGAGGGGCCCAAAAAGACCCGGCCGATCAACAGCTTTAAGAGCAAGGGTGATCTGTGGCTTGTCCCCGTCTCGGCGGCTCGCAAGTCGATCTCTTGGTTGGCTCGTCCTCGACCGATCTCATCTTTTTCGAACATAAGGCTTTCTCCCTGAGGTTTCATGGCGGCTCGTTTTCATAGGACTGGGCGCGCCTGATCTTTGTGTTTTCCGATGCGCCTGGCCGGCGTATTGGGCATTGCCCGTTTGTTGCGTTGGCGCACGAAATGGCCTGCGCAAGGCGGCGCATGCCGTTGGAACTTGCAATCATGTTCGATGTCAGACAGCGGTACGGGTTTGTCAGGTTCAAGGCAACCGGGATCATTGGTCCCTTTTACTTTTTCGACGTCCTGTCAAGCGCTTAGGTCGCCTGATGTGGCTGGCATGGACGTTGCTGTCGAGATGAAGTGACAGTGACTGACGGCTCAGTGAGTTCTGGCGTGCAAGGCAAGCGACGCTCTCCTTCTTTGCAGGTGCGTGATCGCTTCCTAAGGAGAGCAACAAGCTCTCAAATGGCTCGCTGAAGTGTGATCATCCACCAACGGAGAGGAAACATGGCTTCACTGGGAAAGAATGCAATTTGCGACGAGAAGCCTATCGGTAAGTCGAGCATCTCACGGAACGCAGGGGTAGCTCCGATGTCCCGAACCCCGCCGCTATCGCTCGAGTTGGCGAGAGCGTTGAACCGAGAACGTAGTTATCAGTTGGCAACATTTGCCTGGAGTGGGGCGGCCCTGTGCCCGATTTCGGCCGCGTCAGCTCTGTCGTTGATACCTCGATTAAAGAGAACGGCACCGCAAGAACATAAATCTCGATCGAGCAGCTGGCAGGACAATGTCTACAGCGGCTCCTTCTCGATCGGCCACAAGCGCACCTCTGGACATCTGGATCGTATGCCGAAAGAGATGACGGCGAGATGTGGGCCGCCAAAGATGACGAGACGCGTGCTCTGAAATGGCAGGCGTCTCCGGCTCGATGATCCGACAAGACGGGGCGGGTCTCGAGTTCCTCGGCGTCATCTTCAATAGGCTCAAGTGCAATTCACAAGGCGTCAGTCAACATGAGGCCGGCAAGAATCCGCTCGTCATCGCACAGCATTGAAAGATCTAAGAATGTCGCCAGCTATCGACGCCGAACGCGACGTCGGCATGCGTGAAGATACTGCCGTCCAGCCAGTGTCCCAATGCAGCTCCTCATCAGATGGAGAATTTTTGCGTTTCTGGAGCAGATTGGGCGAGCGAGCGTCGGCGATAGCTGCGGTCAGGAAACGAACCGAGGAGGCGATCAAAAAAACCGGAATAGGTCTACAGTTATCTTCCGCAAATCTTAGCGGCTGTGATCTATCGGAATTTTCGTTGCAGCGATCTGTCCTGAACCGTGCGCAGCTCCACGGCGCTAAGCTCGATGGAGCCGATCTGTCTGAAGCCAACCTTATCTGCCCAGGACTGGAAAAAGCGAGCTTTCGCAGAGCCAAGCTCGACTTCGCCTATATGCATGCAATGGCTGCGCAAGTGTGCAATTTCGATGATGCGAGTTTACGTAACGTCATCGATGCAACCGGCAGCCTGTTCCACGGCTGCAGTATGAGACGGACGCGTTTTGACAAGGCGATTTTAAGTGGCGTGCTCTTCTATCAGTGCGACGCCGCCCATGCGGTCTTCGAGGGCGCCGAATTGCAGGGTTCCATCATCAATGAGTGCTTCCTTCCGCGGTCTTCATTCCGCTCTGCCAAGCTGAACCAGGTGACGATGACGAAGGCCCATCTGGCTGGTTCCTCGTTTTGCCGCTCGAGGGGCGAGAGTTTGTCGATTCTGCGCCCGACCTCGATCAACGATCTCGTTTTGGAAGATGCCCACCTCCCGCACTTCAGGCTTTCAAAGGCGAGCGGACGCATTCTCGCCAAAGCGCTCAACGCGCCATTTGCGGATTTCAGCCTCTCAAATCTTTCGAAGTCGGAGCTTGAACAGGCAGATTTAACGGAGGCGCGGCTTGTGTCTGTCAATTTGACTGAGGCGAACCTGACTGGAGCGGTGTTGAACGGCGCGTCTATTCGTTCATCTCAGCTTGACGGAGCCGACCTGTCTCATGCGTCAGGGGAGACCATCTCCATTGTGGAGAGCACAATGCGATCCGCAAAATTCAATGGCTTTCGCGGCCGCTGCGCGTTTATGCGCGACTGCGACATGACGAATTCGGACTTCGCACATGCCTATCTATACCGATCAATGATCACCGGAGATCCCCCGCAATCCATGGCGTTGAACGACGCCAATTTTGAGGGCGCCAACCTCGTTCAGTCGTATATCGCAGCAGGAATGGCCGGAAGTAGCCTCGAGGCTGCCCGCACCGCATACGCTCGGATGAACCAATCGTCGCTCCGAAAGGCGAATTTGAGCGGGATATCGCCTTTTCAAGCAAGCTTCGTGAAGGCTGACTTTTCAGATGCGACGATTACGACATTCGAGCCACCGTTCTTTGCAGACCGATGTCCTGGACTCGGGACTGCCTTGAAGGATCTCAAGGATCCACACAGCGCAACTTCACGGTACTTAACTGACTTTTCGTTGTTGATGGGACGTGGCCGAAATGGGTCAACCTGATCTCCTGCAACCGAGTCATCGGTTTGGACGAGATGCCATGTCGCGGTTGAGAGCAGGAGAGGTATTGGGCCGTTCGTCTTTCAGACGCCCTTTGTCGACGGGCGCCTCCAAGGCGCTCTCCACCATCGATCCTGGGATCGAGATGGACCACGTTGGATCTGACTCAGCAGCAAACCCGGTGCCAATTCGACAAGTGGAAGTGCAAGTATGCATCTCACGTCTCTGTTAGACGGCAAGGCCTTCCTCACGGAGGTTGCCAGAACTGGCCAGACGATCGGCACAGTCCACACGCTCGGTGCGCTGCACGCAGGGCACGCGGCACTCATCAGAAGAGCCGCAGTCGAGAACGATGTGGCAATTGTCACTGTCTACCCGAACAAGATCCAGCTGAGACCGGGTGACAACTACGACTTCAATCTGGACGAGGATATCCTGTTTGCACTGCGCGCCGGCGCGACTGCTGTGATCTCGTCGAACGACGCGGAGATGTTTCCGCCGGGATATCGAACATTGGTCTCCCAGGGCGAATGTCAGCTTCGTTTGGGCGGACCAGAGGCGCTTCTGAAGGAGGCGATTACCGGCGCGATTCGCTGGATCTGCTACGCCCGACCAACTCGCAGCTATTTCGGCCTAAAGGATATCCAACAGGCGCTTCTGGTGAAGCGGGCCGTCGCAGACCTGCTGCTTGACTGCGAGATACGATTCGTGCCGACAGTGCGGTACAAAAACGGCGTGCCGATGTCGTCGCGTTTGCGACGCTTCAGCCGTTCCGACCTTGATGAGCTTTCGTATCTCTTTATGGCGCTCGACAATATAAGGAAAGAGATCGCTCGAGGAACCTCTTGCGTCCAAGATCATCTGATAGAATCGGCAATGCCGCAGATCAACTTGGGGCAGTTTGACCTGAGGTTTCTTCGCATAGTTGATGCGGACAGCTTTGAAGACCAAGAGCACGTTGTGCTCCCCTTCATCATCGTCGGATCGGTAGCAGCTCATCGCATTAAGGTGTTCGACAATATCTACGTTCCGGATCACGAAACTCTGCTGGATGGTCCTTCATATGTCTGGGCCGATCTGCCAGCGTAGTTGGGAGCAGCTGTGATCATGATGCAAAACCAGAGGCTTGAGGAGCCTGGCCGCGCTGGATCGGCGATCGGCCGGGCAGCCCACGAAAACACATTAGATGCGTGGCGCCATATGCCAGTTGCTCGCGAGAGTGATTCCGGTCGCGTGGGGCCACGAGCTCATTCGTCCCTTGGTCCAATCCGCTCCCTTGGAGACTGTGAAGGCGGTTGAAGGTCCTCGGAATGATTGCGGCTACCGGGCGGGCGCATGAGTGTGGCCGTCGTGCAGGATGACCTCAGGTGTTCGGAACTCAGAGTGATGCACCAGTAGCAACCGCCTTTGAAGGGTGCGGGCGCCATGAGACGTGATGCTCTGCCGAACCGCCAGGCGAATTCATGCGCGTTGAACGTGCGGAGCAGGGTTGTTGACTTACTGTATTCCCGAGGCTGCGGCTGCGTACGCAGTGAAATGATATGATGCGAGGAGAAGCCTGATATCGCGCGAGCGACCGGGTGTCCGATCCACGCCTACCGCCCAACCAACCACGTCGACCCGTAAAGAGCAGGTCAATCACTTTGCAGATGAGCTGTGAGGGTGATTGTTTGCCGGTCTCCACCCCGCACATCCGCCGCAGCTTGGACACGCCTGCTGGACTGCCTCCACTGCGAGACGCGCTAGGCAAGTTGAATCCGTTTCGCCCGCTGTGGCCAAAGTTAGCACCTTTTCGGCAAGACATGCCTTCAGCGAAGTCGTTCGCTTTGTTTCTGGCACCATCCGGACAGCATCCTCGATAGCCCGTCTCAGCGCAGCACATTGTCGAATTTTCGAGGAGTTTGCAGCATCGCGCTAATTCACAAGGAACCTAAGTGTATCCACGTTGGCTGAGGTCTTCCATTCACTGCCAAATTCCGCCGACCTGATATCCTGACAGGATCGCTCATCCGGTGAGGGGCAGTCGACTTCGGCGAAGTGTGGCCGCAGCGACGAATACAATGAATACGTTTGGGTCTTGTGACAGTGAAGCTTCGTAGAGCGAAATTTTCGGGTCTGCTTCGTGGACAGTCTTAACGAGTGTTATGAGGTCGACGGCTCAGGCCGGGGGAACAACTTTAGTCTTCGACTGAACATTTTTCCTCTGGGCACACGTTGCGAGTCGTCGAGATCGCAGCATGGACCAAGCCTGCGCACCCCTCGTTCGCTGGAATCCTGCATCGAGGCAGGAAAAACGCCGAATGTCTGCGCGAACTGGCTCCGTGTCCCGCTAGCCTGCACTGCATATCCCGCGATAAACAGTCGGCCTGATTATGAGTTTGATCCGGGACATGAAAGCAGTACACGACAGAGGGGTGGACTGACCACGCCTTGGGCCGTTGCGAACGTCGAGCGCGAGGTCTGCTTCGGTTCGTGTCGCAACGTCGGCGACGATGGCTTCGGTTGCTTGCCTTGGACCACCAGCAAGAAGGAGGCAATCGGGGTTGAATCCGCCGAAGAACCGACGAGGTCGGCCCGCGCGCCGGCACGGGTCGACGCGAGGGCTTGCTCAGATCGGCGATCGTGTCTCCATAACTCTCGGAGAAGGACATCAAAGGCCGGACGTGCTGTTGAACGGAGTAGCAGAGTTTCAAAATCTGGGGCGATGCGGCCGCCATAGGTTGACGGACTGGGTTTTCGCGATCAATTCATTTCGATGCAAAATAAGGGGCCGGTTACGCGCAAACGCGAACTACCGATATGGGGTAAATGGGCAGCAACGAACAGTCGCCAGATTCGACGGCGGTATTTATCGAGGAATTGGGGCTGCACCTGTCCAAGCAGGATGGCGTCGATCCCGAGCTCGCCAACATCATCAGCACTCACCTGTTACAGGTCGCGCCAGCGCAGGATGTGGTGAGCCTGACGAAGGCTGCGATCGTGAAGCTGGCAGCTCAACGCGCGGCCTCTCCGAAGGATAACGCCCATGGCTGATGCGCCCTACTTTATTCGAACGCTGGGGCTCACGGCATTTCGAGCCTTCCTACAACCAACAACGTTCGACTTTTCGAAGAAGCGGTGTCTTGCAATCTTCGCGCCAAATGGACACGGCAAATCCAGCATGATTGACGCGCTGGAATTCATGTTCTCGAAAGATGGCACGCTTGAGCGGCTTGGCATCCGGACGAGTAACAACAATGCGGGTATTGTCGCCTTGGCGCACAATCTGGCCAAGGATGCAAAGCTCACTCCGGCCGTGACGATCGGCTTCGTCACTGGCAAGACTGTCACAAGTGAAACTCGGGCAGCTGCGGGCGCGAAGCGGTCGATGCCAGCGATTGCAGCATCGGTGTACCAATGCTTTGCAGTAAGCCCGATTATTCGCGGCTATACGCTGCGGACATTTGTGGAATCCCATACGCCCGAGCAGCGTTATGCCGATATTGCGACCTGGTTACAGCTCGGACCGCTCGTCGACCTGCAAAAGAACCTCCGCGCGCTCCGTTCTCAGGTCAAGGCTGCAGCCGAGGACCTGACAGCCCAGAAACGAGTGGATGCGCAGTTCGCTACGGAAACGGCTAACAGCGTTCCCGCCTGGGACGCGGCTGCGGCTCTGGCTCATGTGAATACCATCGTCCTTGCGGCGCTCGATAAAAGCCTGGTGCTGAAGGCGCTGGACGTGTCCGATGCTGCCTATACTGATCTCAGTCATCGCGCGAAAGCAGAGGAGCATCAGATCGGCCTTGCGGGTCTGCGCGTGACCCGACAGGCGGCAGCAGCACTCTTCAATGAGATCATCAATGAGGAGACGGGGGCGACGACCCTCAGTGGCGCCGTTCCAGTATTTGAGGGGGCCGTCGCTGGTCTCTCCAAGGCAGTCGCTACAGAAGCGGACGAGCGTGGCAAGGCGGCAAATGCCAGTTTCCAGGCTCTATGGAAGGCTGTGGAGCCGTTCTTTACTGAAGACAGCCCGAACCTCGCAAATTGTCCGGTCTGCACGACGCCGATTGCGGAGACGACAGCCGGAAGCGCAGACGGGATTCGCGCACATATAGCCAAGCACCTCGACGAGTTGGCCGATTATGCTGTAGCGAAGGCTGCTCTCGACGAGGCGAACGCAGCGGTGAGTCGGGCTCGGCTTCGACTGCTCGGCGCACTGCCGGGGCTTTCCGGACTGCTCGCCGATGCGGATGGGGCTGTCAAGATGGAGATCGAAGGCTATCAAGCCGCCGTCGAATCCTGGTCCAACGGCAAGGCACCGACCTCAACTGCCATCATTGCCTCGATATCGGCGCTGCTGAGCCAAATCAACGCGAAGATAGCAGAGATCGAGGCTAATCAAGGGGAGCACACCTACGCCAAAGCGAAGGCCAAGCTAGATCGTCTGCTTGAGCTGCAGTCCGAGCATTTGTTGGCGGCGCGGAGTCAGCAGGAGCTGGAGAAGCTTTCGAACGCTTTGATCATCCAGGCGACGACGATTTCGGGAGAAATCCGCAAGAAAGTGCAGGCGCTGCTCGACACGCTGCAGAAACCAATGAATGACATCTATAGAACGATCCAGGGGCCTGGAGCGGCACCCATTCGTTTTGAACTGCCGGCTGAAGATGATACGAATCAACAGCGGCTTAGCCTCCTCATCGACTTTGCAGGGAACCGTCCAGGCGTGCAGCCCGGCGGGTACTTAAGCGATTCTCAGATCCATTCGGTGGCGCTCGCCTTGCGGCTAGCAGCGATTAAGCAGTTCAATAAATCGGCGCCGATCATCGCACTCGACGATATCGTCACCTCCTATGATGCCGACCATCGACGGACGATTGCCGCTCTTATTGCTACCAAATTTAGCGATTGCCAGATCCTGATCACCACCCATGACGAACGGTTCTTCAACTATCTGAAGGATCAGCAAGAGGTGAACAATTGGCAGTTCACGCGGGTCATTCGTCTTGATCCCACACATGGACCTTGTTTTGCCGATCACAAGGTAAGTGACGAGATGATCAAGGCGCGTTGGGATGGTGGACAGTCAGCGGCCAACGAGATGCGTCAAGCCGAGGAAGAATGGTTGCTTAAAATCTGTCGTGAGTTTGGCGTGAGCCTGCGGATACGTGCCCTGGAAAGAGCCTATTCGTACGAGCGCGGTGAGCTGGCCTCGGCGCTTGCGAGCTTCCTCAAGGAAGCTAAATTGGATCCGCAGCCGGTTGCGGGCGTCAATAATCGCTTCCTGGCCAGCTTGCAGAAGGGCGAGATTGAGAATTTCGGCAGTCATTTTCAGGATGGTCCTTACGGCGATGGCTCGATTGGGGACGAACGCGCCCGCTGGGATGAGTTCAAGGCGTTCCGGGCACAGTTTTCCTGTCCAAAGTGTAAACGCACCAAATTCCAGAGGCCGATCACTCTAAAGAAGCCCATCTGCGCGCATGGTGGATGTGAAGCCCAATTTGAATTTCTGGAAATCCCGGCGCTCATACTTGCAGAAGGATCAGTCTAAATGGGACGTTCAAAGCCGGTTGAACAGGCGACACGAAGTTTCGCCAAGCAAGTTGACGCTCGTCGTCTTTAAGGCGATGTTCAATCGCTATACTCCGGGTCAACGAGTAAGCGGTGAGGACGGGTTAGATATCGTCGCCTTGCTGGAGCGGCATACCGAATACGCGTCGAAAGTAGGATGCGGGGTCAGCCATTTCGAACTGGTCATGACCGAACACGGGACGCAATGCTTCCGCATTATTCGTGTCGATGGAAGCGGTGCAGATTTTTCGTATCTGCACCGCATCTCTCAACGTGCTCCGAGTCGCGAGTTGGAGGTCAGCCAAGATTTCAGGCGAGCCATTAGGTTCGATCTTTACAAGGCACGTGATACATGTTTTTGCTGAGCACAGCGGTTCGGCGGGCCTTGTCACCTGCGCCGCGACTGGCGAACGCATCGGACGCGACCAAGGGCACATGGACCATCGTCCTCCTATGACTTTGGAGGTGATCGTCACAACGTTCCTCTGCGGCCATGGGCTATCGCTGGATGATCTGTCGCTGACGACGGGACAGGACAATCGAGTGGCGCCCGAAGTGACCGACAGCGAACTTTGCGAAGCATTTCGTCGCTACCATGCGAGTGTCGTGCAGCTCGATTTTGTGAAGGATAGCATCAATCTGTCAAAGGCGAGCCGCAACCGACAAAGGGCTGGGTGCGTCACTTTGTAGGTTATATCGGCGAATGCCGGCGCAAAATCACGTCTGCCAGTGCCGAAAGGCTGACGCGGCCTGGTCCGAAGCGGTCCTGGCTGGACAATTGGCGCGGTCTGCCTGATTCCAACGACCTGGTCCCCTCCGCGCGAAGCATCCTTGACCTGCGCGATCGCTGAGCTGCAGAAAATTGAGCGCTCTACTCAGTACCCGGTCTCCGACGGCTCTGTTCACCGGGGCTGGAAACACCAACCCAAACTATCGGCTTCTGTCGGTGGAGCGGCCACTACCCAACTGGTTGGTCATGGTCGTCGGACATCACCGCGGACTTGCGGCATGTGCGGGCTTCGGCACACTATGCTCGGCTCAAGAAGGCTTGCCCACTGTGTCTTTGAAAGATCCTGACGCCGTAGCGGCAATTGTCTCAACGTTGCGGCGCGTCCGCGGCGACAACGTTGCGCGTGCGCTACTTGCAGAGCGCGTGAGCCTGGCGGCACTTATCGACGCGGCGTTCTCGTTGCCAATCAGCAACAGTGACGCTGTTCGTATGATCGCGAGAGCGCTAGATTCGGGTGATTTCAGTTTCACACCGGACATAGGGCCGCTTTGGCACGTGCGGTACATTTATGAAGATCGACGTGCATCAATGCGCGTGGTCGACATGGAGATCTTAACGCCGGATAGGACCTTTGCGAGCACTGACATTTCGATGCGTCTGCCCGTGTGATACGGGTAATGTCGCTCTCATGCCACGTTTTTGTCGATCGGTCTGTAACGGGCGCCTGATCGATCAATGTTTGGGCGTCTAATCTCCGAATAGGGAGAGGAATATCGCGGTCGAAACACACCTCTTGAGTTGTCGGTGGCAAATGTAAAGTGCCGCCTTAGGCCTTCAACTGCTCGATTGACCCGCTGCCTCAGGCGACCTTCAGCGTTTCGCCGCCAATCTCGCGATCGCAGGGGCAGAGTGCGTCGGTTTGCAGAGCATCCAGTACACGCAACGTGTCCCTCGGGCTACGGCCAATATTTAGGTTGGTCGCATATATGTGCTGGATGATGTTGTCGGGGGCGACGATAAAAGTGTAGCGATTGGCGAACCCCTCAGGCGCCCGTACGCCAAGCCCATCTACCAGCGCGCCCTTGGTGTCCGCGAACTGCCATATAGGCAGATGGTGCAGGTCCTTGTGCTCGCGCCGCCAGGCGAGTTTGCAGAACTCATTGTCGGTCGAGCCGCCCAGCACGGTCGCATCACGCTGGGTAAAATCCTTGGCTAAGCGGGCGAACTCGGCTATTTCTGTCGGACAGATAAATGTGAAATCCCTGGGATAAAAGAAGATGATCTTCCATTTCCCGGGGAAGCTCTTTTCGGTCAGCGTCTCGAACGCGCTCTGCCCGTTCTCCTCGTGCGCGTGAAAGCCGGGCTTCACGCCGGTAATTTCGAACGACGGCAACTTACTTCCGACTGTAGGCATATTCCCTCGCAAGGTTGCTTCGCGTGAAGGATGACGATTCCGGTATGCGCCAAGCAATCCATATGCCATTCGCTCTCAAATGCAAGAAATCAAGTGCATGCCATCTGAACGCGATCGGTCTGGTTGAATGTTCCCATTTCTTCGGTGTGCGCACCGCAAGGCTCCGTGCGTTGAGCGATTACTTCAAGCCGCCTGTTGAGTTGCGATGCCAAAGCAGGGTTGCAACTGATACGATGAAGGTCCATGCGCGATGTATTTCCTTCTCGTAGTGGGCGTGCTGGTCCCTGTAGCTAACGGGGCGGCGGCGAGAACCGGCGGGCCAACGCGATCAGTCTGCGCTTGCGATGCGCGAGCTTCGACGGGAACCTCCGATCTCGACATTGATGGAGAATACGCTGAGGCCGAGGCCAGATTGAGCAATGCGATCGCTTCTGCGCGCCACGCAATTTCCACGATGTATCACTGGACTGCCGTTGAGCGGACAACCCCGACGAAGGGCCCGTGTCGGTCACCCGTCATTTGGGCCCAAGCTGCTGTCCCTGTTGGGTAGTTTTCATTTCCAGCGAATTGGGACTGTTCCGTCGCGAATCCTTGCATCTGGCCGTTTGGCTAGCAGACTCAATTCCACGGGCCGCCACGACAATTGAACCAACGACGTTTTCGTTGAAACCTCGGGGGATTATTGTTCCGTTTCGGACACCGGTAGAGCGACTGTCGGATTCAAAACACCGGCCGCTGTCCGTCGCCCACGAAATGTTTCGAGCGAAATCATGGCTTTGATACGCTCGAAGGCGTTGGCACAGCTATTGCTCGATTGGGCCTGCCCACTTGGCGCAGATTTCAGGGCTCGTGTGTCACAGGAATCGGAAAATGGATGAGGACGACGTTGCCCGCCATCTGTTGATGCGCGAAAACCAAATCATGGCGAGGCTCTGCGCGTTTCTTCGCATACCGAGCGCAAAAACTGATCCAGCGTTTGAAGGAGGAATGCGCCAGGCGCGAAACTTCCTTTTGAGGTGGCTCGAAAGCATGGGACTGAGCGACGTCGAGCTTTTAGACGGAGGCGGCCGTCCGGCGGTTTACGGAGCCTGGGAGGGCGCGCCAAGCAAGCCAACAATCCTGGTTTACGATCATTATGATGTAATGCCTCCCGATCCGGTCGAAGCGTGGGTAACGCTCGCTTTTGAGTCGACACTTGAAACGATCGAGGGCTTTTTGAAGGTCCGCGGCGCCTGTCCTGTGAACGCCAAAGTCTTTCTTGAGGGCGAGGAAGAGAGCGGTAGCGCAAGTCTGCGTAAGATCGTCGATCGCTACCACCCTCTGCTCCAGGCTGATGCGCTGATTTCGGCGGACGGTGGGCGCGCGAGCAATGATATTCCGACGATAAACTTTGGCTGCCGTGGACCTGACGAATTGAAGTTTTCGATCAAAACGGCCGCAAAAGATCTTCATTCGGGACGCTGCTGTGGAGCTGTCAGAAACACCGCGCATGAGATGGCGCGAACTATTGCAACATTACATGATGATAGCGGAGCGATTGCGGTGCCGGAGTTGATCGCGGGGGTGCCAGAGCCAACAAGCGATGCTCGCGAACAGGCGGCCCGGTTTCCGTTCGATGAGGCTGAATTCACCCGGGAAGTTGCGGGCCATGCTCATGGCGAGCTGGGGTATACGGCCCGCGAGCTGCTCACATTGCGCCCGGCCATCGACATCAATGGCGTGTGGAGTGGGTATACCGGCACAGGCATCAAAACGATTATTCCAAATGTCGCGCACGCAAAACTTTCGTTGAGAACAGTACTGGGACAGAGGGTCGAGAAAGCCGTCGCGGCACTGAAGGCCCATCTGCAATCCGTTATCCCGAAGGGTATTGACCTCATGATCGACGATCCCGGGACGGAGGCGGAGGCTTTCAGCCTGCCATCCGACCCTCCACTCGTCGTTGCGGCGAGGAAGGTTCTCCGCAAAACAACGGGAAGGGATCCAATTCTTGTTCGGCTCGGCGCGACGGTACCAATTACGGTCATCTTCGAAGAGTTGCTCGGCGTGCAGACGCTGATGTTCGGCTTCAATCTCCCTGACGAGGACGTTCATGCGACAAACGAGTTCTTTCACCTCACGTCGCCTGCGCAGGGGCTTTCGGCATGGTCGCTGCTCCTAAGGACGCTTGGCGAGTTCGACTGCAGGTCGTTCCATCAAGGCAAAAGAGCAACGGCTGAAGATGGCGGAGCGCAGCTGAACCGCTCGCTCGCGGGCGCATGCCGGGAGACAATTCCTGTGATGCAAGAGATTCAATGTCGCGCAACCGCGCAGAAGTTCAGTGTGCCAGGTTGCGCAGGGAAATTGCGCGAACCGAGCTGATGGCGCTGCGGCGACGTCACGAAATCCAAAATCAAGCCTCAACGAATGAAATGCGGAGCCGGTTGATGCCCGTTCGACTGAGCCCTACTCATAGACGCGTCAACCGCAGTCCCATATCAGTTGCAGAGGGACGAATGAGATGAGCTTCCCAATGAACCGCAGACAACTACTGCAAATGGCGCTACCCGCAAGTGCCATAGGCTGTCTCCCGCTGTGCGCGCGGAAGGCGTCCGCCCAGCCTGCTGGTCAGTTGAAGGCCGTGGTTGGTGGCGGACGATTCGGTAAGGCGTTTGTGGAAGCTTTCGTCAAACCGTTCGAGGCGGAAAGCGGTGTCAAGGTGACGGCAATCACCGACGATATGAGCGGTGCGCAGATTGCAGCAATGGTGGCCAGCAAAAATGTCACCGTCGATGCCATTGTGCGCAATCAGTCGAGCGCGCTCGAATTATCACAAGCGGGTCAGCTCGAGACGATCGACTATTCGATATTCAGGAAGGAAGAATTGGCGAACATTGCCGACTACTGTAAGAAGCCATTTGGCTTTGCTCCCTACGTTTATTCTTGGAATCTTGTCTTCAATACTAGGAAGTTCGCATTGGGGCAGCCTCGCCCCAGTTCCTGGGCTGACTTCTGGGACGTCGAGAGATTTCCCGGCATGCGAACGCTTCCGAGTGGTCAGTATGGCGCTGCCGGTCCTTGGGAGGAAGCTCTCCTCGCCGACGACGTCCCGGCAAACAAGCTCTATCCGCTCGACATCGACCGGGCATTTGCCAGCCTTACCAAAATCAAGCCGTACATCCGCAAATGGTGGACCAGCGGCGCTGAAATCCTTCAGATAATGCAGAGTGAGGCTGCGGAATTCGCTCAATCCTATGACGGAAGAGCCCTCGCGCTGATTGATCAGGGCAAGCCTGTCGAAATTGTCCGAAATCAGGCCAAGTTGACGTGGGACTACTGGGTAATCCCCAAGGGAACTCCGAACGTCGCGAACGCGCAGCGACTCCTCGAATTTACCTCACGTGCAGATCGTCAGGCGGCGTTTGCGCAGCTTTGGCCGCAGGCTCCGAGCAATAGCGCCGCTTACAAATTAATTCCGGACCGAATAGCGCATAAACTTGCCACCCACCCTGACCATGTCGGCAATAGCATCATCCTCGACGCGGCTTGGTATGCTGACGTTGGTCCGGACGGACAATCGAATCTCCAGCGTCTTATCGAGCGCTGGAACGACTGGATTCTTCGGTAATCTGAGCTTGCTCATTAAAGTTTAGAGCAGGGTGTTGCGCCAGTCCGGTGCACGGGCTGTGGACTTTCCAGCGGAGGCTGATCGAGGAGGAAAAATGGTGGGTGCACATGTCGGGAATCTTGCAACGGCTTGTACTGAAGCTGCAAGCTCGGATGGAAGTCCTCCTGCGCAGATCGAGTTTCGCAACGTTACGAAGATGTACGGACGGACAGCCGCTCTTCGGGATTTCTCGTTGACGGTCCGCCGTGGCGAATTCCTGACCATTCTGGGACCCAGCGGATCAGGTAAGACGACTGCGCTGATGATCCTTGCAGGCTTCGAAGCGCCTTCCAGCGGGGATATCCTCATTGCCCAGAAATCTGTTGCAGCAGTTCCACCCTTCCGCCGGGACCAAGGCATTGTCTTTCAAAGTTACGCTCTCTTTCCGCATTTGACCGTGCGGCAGAACCTCGAATTTCCGCTCGAGATGCGGGGAATGAAAGCTAACGATCGCCTCGCGAAGGTCGATCGTACACTTGAGCAGGTCCACTTAAAAGAATTTGGCTCGAGGATGCCTTCCCAGCTCAGCGGCGGTCAGCAACAGCGTGTAGCACTTGCTCGGGCGCTGATAGCGGATTCTCCGGTTTTATTGCTCGACGAGCCGCTTGGAGCTCTGGATCGAAATCTTCGTGAGCAAATGCAAAGCGAGATCAAGCAACTACATCGGGAATTCGGAAAAACGACCATCTTTGTCACTCACGATCAGGAAGAGGCTCTGACGCTCTCTGACCGCATCGTGGTCATGCGCGCTGGCCGTATAGAGCAGGTTGACGCACCGGAAGCGCTTTACGATCGGCCGATCTCCCGATTTGTGGCGAACTTCTTGGGTGAAGCCAATATCCTTTCGCAAGACGGGTCGGACACGTTCAAAGGCGGCGCGCCGGCCGGCAAGGTCGCAATGATCCGTCCTGAACGTATCACCATAAGATCGTTCGCCTTTCCGTCCGTGGACCTTGAGAAGAGACAATCAGTAATGGGCCATGTCGAAGAGATGATCTACGCCGGTCCCCTGCGGAAATACCACGTTCGTGTCGGAGACGAGGTACTCGTTGTTCGCGAGCACGTGGCCTCAGGGCAGCTTATTTTCCAGCTTGGCGATCGGGTGCAATTGAGTTGGTTGCGGTCGGATGTCCGCTTTCTCGCGGAATGATACGCATTGGCATATTCGATGGATGTTTTCCGCGACGTTTTCCGCAATCCGCTTGGGCTCACCGTTCCGGCCTTGACCATCCTCATTGTCGTTTTCGGCCTTCCCACAGTCTTCTTTTTCTTTGCTAGCCTGAACGCTCCTGAATATTCGCTCTCCAACTATCAGGCATTTTTGTACCGAGGTGCTAACCTCCGGATACTCGTACAAACGATAGAGGTAAGTGTCTTCGCCACGCTCATCTGCCTGGTCATTGGCTATCCAACAGCTTATCTCATTACGGCTGCGCCCAAACGCGCCAGAATCGCGCTTACCGTACTTATCTTTCTCCCTTGGCTTACCAGCGGCCTGGTCCGCACATATGCATGGATCCTCCTTTTGGGGGATAATGGGCTGATCAATCGCACATTGCTTGATCTCGGCCTGATCTCAAGTCCGCTTGCACTGATTTACAATCGCTTGGCCGTCTACATCGGCATGGTCCACATCATGCTGCCGGTTATGATCCTGCCATTACTGAGCGTTATGCAGGGCATCGATAAGTCCTTAATGGCAGCAGCCCGAGGTATGGGCGCGCGGCCTTTCTCCGCTTTTTGGCGCGTGTTTTTGCCTCTGAGCCTTCCAGGCGTGCGCAGCGGGACCATTCTTGTGTTCGTCATCTGCCTTGGCTTCTATATCACGCCACAGGCTCTGGGCGGACTGCGTGATGTCATGCTCTCCACTTTGATCGCAACTCAAATCGCAACTTCCTTCAATGTCGGTATGGTTGCCTCCGCAGCTTTCATACTGCTTGCGATCGCCGCTGTTATGCTGTCCGTCTTCGGACTGGATTCGTCAGGCAAACAGGCGCACCCGGATCGATCGCATCGGAAGGATAGGCCTAAATCGGTGTTTCGCTCTTCCGTTTTAACAAAAGGACTGGGGGACAGGGTGCGCGCCGCGTACTGGGCGCGAGAGCTGTATCAACAAGGGGACGCGAGCAACTGGTTGGCTCTTGCTGGTTCCGTTTTCTTGGCCCTTGTGATGACGTTTCTGCTCCTCCCGGGCCTCCTCGTTATCGTGATGTCGTTCAGTGGCGGTGCGTATCTGGAGTTTCCGCCGTCGACCTTGTCTCTTCAATGGTACCAGTCCTTCTTTGGCGACCCGTCCTGGACGGGTGCCCTTTGGACGAGCGTCCAGATCGGGCTGATGGTCGCCGTCCTCTCCACAATCGTCGGTACGCTTGCGGCTTACGGACTCAGCCGCACCACCCCCCGGATACGGTCTTCGGTCACAATATGCCTTATGACGCCCATCACGCTTCCAGCCGTCGTGGTAGGTGTCGCGATTTACTTCGGAATGGTCAGACTCGGTATGTTGGGCACCGCGACTGGCATTGTCCTGACTCAGAGCGTAGGCGCTACTGCCTATGTCGTCGCTATCGTCTCAGCCACGTTGGCGAATTTTGACCGGCGCCTCGAACGGTCCGCCCTGAGCATGCAGGCGAGCCCCCTCCAAACGTTTATGCGCGTGACCATGCCGCTCATCCGGCCGGGCGTCATCGGCGGAGCCTTGTTCGCTTTCATCCATTCGTTCGACGAGGTGGTGCAAACCTCCCTCGTAAGCGGCTTCTCGATCCGCACGCTTCCGCTCAAAATGTGGGAAAACATGCGCAATGAGCTGGACCCGACCATCGCGGCGATCGGGTCAGTGATCACATTGATGCCAATACTTTGGCTAGTGGCGCTCTACGTCACATGGTGGCGCGCCGGCCCAAGCGCGCGCAAGCGATGGCTGAACACGTAGCCTAGTCTCAAGCGGGCAGAGATCCAGGGACACGGCGGTTTACGCCAACGGCGCAACTGCGAACTTGCCATTTTTCTCATTCATTTGAGGGTAGTCGGAATCGAGCTTCGGGTCGGCCATGGATCGCGTGCAAGGCATGCGTGCACGTGCGGTCCTCACATATCAGAAAGCGTCAGACCTTGCCGCTGTCCAAATTGCCGTCACCGATCGACGACCGGATCAGTGCATGGAGCAGCAATCGCTCAGCGAATTCTAAAGGACATTAGACTGTGGTGAACCGCAACGAGGCTCGCCGATGATAGGGACGGGCACCAACTATTCTGGCCCGAAGCGCGATTAGTGTCCAAGACATTACGCAGACAGAGCTGTTGGGTTCCAGGACCAGCTGTCTGAAATGGAGTGTTTGTCAAACAAGAGGCGGCGACTCAAATGCGAACTGGCTCGGTGGTACGGTTGTTGCTCCGTAGATCCGGCAACGATGAGGCAAGACGAGGGCTCTCCTTCCCTGCGGTCGTAACTCGGCGTTCACGCATCTTTGCACTTGAGAAGCTTCTCTAGAGAAGAAACCTAACCTTGGAGAGTATCACGATGAACGAAACAGCCTTCCTAGATAAGGTCATTCCGCGTGCCGTCGTCGTCAAGCGCGCAGCGCGCGTCGGCGCTGAAATCAGGAGTCTCAAGCTCTCGGGCGATCTGCCAGACGAGACGATCGCTGCGCTCAACGGGGCGCTGCTCGAGCACAAGGCGCTCTTCTTCCGTGACCAGACTCATCTCGATGACGCCGAGCAGGAACGCTTTGCTCGACGATTTGGAAAACTTGTGCCGCATCCGATCATGGGCGCAACCAAGGGAACAGCATCGATCCTCGAAATTGATTTGCGCTACGCCGGTAACCGGGCTGATCTTTGGCATGCCGACTTGACCTTCATCGATGCCTATCCGAAGATTGCGGTGTTGAGAGCCGCTGTGATCCCGCCATTCGGCGGCGACACAGTCTGGTCCAATACCGTCGCCGCCTATCTCGACCTGCCGCCGCCGCTGCAACGGCTTGCTGACGAACTCTGGGCCATCTACGGCAACGCCTTCGACTATGCGGTAATGCCCCGCGCCAGAGAGACCGACAAGGAGTACTGGATAAGGTCTATACCAGAACGATTTACGAGACTGAACATCCCGTTGTACGAGTCCACCCCGAGACGGGCGAACGGGTACTGGTGCTCGGTGACGGGGTGCGACATTTTGTTGGCATCCCGAAATACGACGGCCAGAGGCTGTTCGATCTTTTCAAGTCTTATGTGACCGCGCCCGAAAACACCGTGCGGTGGAACTGGAAGGAGGGCGATGTTGCGATGTGGATAACCGGGCCACACAACATTATGCAATTACTGATTATGGTGACCAGGCATCGCCTAGTTCGCTGCGCTACCATCGGCGGCGAAGTGCCCGTCAGCGTCGACGGCAGGTGCAGCGTCATGCGCGTCAAGCCCTCCAAGTAGCCGGCGGCGAACGTCGACAAAGACATTCGCAAGGTTTAGCAGGCTGTTGAAAAAGGCACTCGCCGCCGAGCGGCGACCGTGATTCATTAGCTCCGACGGGATTCGGAGATGGTGCGTGCGCGGGGGCGACAATCGAACGGGCGAACTGTTCAGCTACGTTGACCTGGAAGCGCGGGTACGGCGTGATCATCCGCTACGAGCGATCCGGACCATCGTGAACGAGGCGCTGTCGGCGCTGGAGCGCGAGTTTGCCGCGCTCTATTCGCCAATTGGGCGGCCATCGATCCCGCCGGAGAGGCTGCTGCGGGCGATGCTGTTGCAGGCGTTTTATTCGATCCGTTCGGAGCGGCTTCTGATGGGGCGGCTGGAATACGATCTACTGTTCCGCTGGTTCGTCGGCATCGGCGTTGACGACGCAGCCTGGGACCATTCGGTGTTCTCCAAGAACCGCGACCGGCTGCTGGAAGGCGACATAGCGGCCAAGTTCCTCGCCGCGGTGCTGGCGCAGCCCAAGGTGAAAAAGCTGCTATCGAGCGATCACTTCTCGGTTGATGGTACGCTGATCGAGGCGTGGGCCTCGATGAAGAGCGTCAAGCCGAAAGACAGCTCTGGCGAGCCGCCGGCGCAAGGCGGCGCGCGCAATGCGGAAGCCGACTTTCACGGCCAGAAACGCTCGAACGACACCCATGCTTCGACCACCGATCCCGATGCCAGGCTCTACCGCAAGGGTAAAGGCAAGGAGACGAAGCTGTGCTTCATCGGGCATGGGCTGATGGAGAACCGCCACGGCCTGCTGGTCGACGCCTGCCTGACGCAGGCCGATGGGCATGCCGAACGGGTGGCCGCGCTGCACATGATCGAGCCTCATGCCGACCGGCCGACAGCGATCACGCTTGGCGCCGACAAGGCCTACGATGCAGAAGACTTCGTCAACGAGCTGCGCTCGATGAACGTGACGCCGCACGTTGCGCAGAACACCAGTGGCCGCAGCTCTACGATCGACGGGCGAACGACCCGGCACGGCGGCTATGCCGTCAGCCAGCGCATCCGCAAGCGCATCGAGGAGGCATTCGGCTGGATCAAGACGGTAGCCGGGCAAGAGATGACCAGCTTCCATGGCCGTGATCGCGTCGGATGGGCCTTCACCTTCGCTGCCGCCGCCTACAATCTGGTGCGGCTGCCCAAGCTGATAGCGGAGGCCGGCTGATGGCCAAGGTGCCCGGCTTCGCCAAGGCTTTTGCCGGCCGATGGCGCATCGTCGAAATGGACAACTGGGACAGCGACTTCCTCGATCTTGTCGAAGAGGCGCATCTCACCTTTGAGGGCAAGTCCGACGGTGAAATTGCCTTCGGTGCGCTGAAGGGCTTTCTCGATGTCCGCTACGGCGCGCGAGACGGTTCGGCCTGCGCGGAGTTCTCATGGGAAGGGCACGACGAGAATGATCGTGCGCCCCGAGGGCGCGAACTATCAGTGAGGGAGGATCTCACCCGGATAATTGTCGATTGGTCCGGAAGCTGGCAGGCGGCACGGTCGGGTAACTGACTGGGTCGGAGCCCTGCGACAAAGGCAGCCTTGGGCTGCTGAGCGATCCGATGGGCCGTAACAAAGTGAAGCCTGAGCAGGCCTCGAAAGTTCGAATGCGGATGCCGACCCGCCGGTCATTTGGGGAAGGCCGCACGTGTGGGGAAGCAATCGACACGCGCACCCACGCGATCCGCCGGGGTAGTGGGCACGGCACGCCGGAAGGGTAGTTCGTAGTTACAGGGGGAGACCCGTCGCGGACGAGGGTAGCGGCCTCAACATCGCATGAGGCGGTGGTCACGGCGGGAGTCGGACGGGGCAATAGGAGCGTTGATGCCGGGTAATGCCGGTGGAGCAAAGGGCCCCGACTTCTGGTGCGCTTTTGAAGATGGTGAGGTGAAGGTGATTGGTGATGAGCCTGACAACGCCTGATAAGATCCGGAGCCTTCAGAGAAAGCTCTACTGCAAAGCGAAGGCGGAGCCCACCTTCCGCTTCTATCTGCTCTACGACAAGATCTGTCGCGAGGACATCCTGGTCCACGCCTATCGGCTCGCTCGCCTTAATGCGGGTGCCCCAGGTGTGGATGGGATGACGTTTGC
The DNA here is from genome assembly GCF_001641635.1 of Bradyrhizobium centrolobii. Classification (GTDB taxonomy): domain Bacteria; phylum Pseudomonadota; class Alphaproteobacteria; order Rhizobiales; family Xanthobacteraceae; genus Bradyrhizobium; species Bradyrhizobium centrolobii. Next base: position 632 of record NZ_LUUB01000013.1, on the reverse strand, counting down.
TCGCATCGAAGAGCTGGGCCTGGAAGCATGGTTGGCGGACTTGCGCGCGGAACTGGTCTCGAAGACGTACCGACCTGATCCGGTGCGGCGGGTGATGATCCCGAAAGCGAATGGTGGCGAGCGTCCGCTCGGCATTCCGACCATTCGTGATCGTGTGATTCAGACTGCCGCCAAGATCGTGATCGAACCTATCTTCGAGGCTGACTTCGAGGACAATGCCTACGGCTACCGGCCCGCTCGCGGGGCGGTGGACGCGGTCAAGGAAGTGCACCGGCATTTATGTCGGGGCAATGCTGACGTAGTTGATGCTGATTTGTCCAAGTACTTCGATACGATACCGCATTCCGAGCTGATCAAGTCAGTAGCCCGGCGTGTGGTGGATCGAAACGTCCTGCGTCTCATCAAGATGTGGCTGAGGGCGCCGATCGAAGAACGGGACGCGGACGGAACCCGGCGCATGAGTGGCGGCAAGCGAAACACACGCGGCACGCCGCAAGGCGGCGTCGCAAGTCCATTGCTGGCCAACATTTACATGAATCGGTTCCTGAAGCATTGGCGTTTGACTGGCTGCGGCGACGCGTTCCAGGCTCACGTCATCTCCTATGCCGACGACTTCGTTATCCTCAGCCGCG
>NZ_LUUB01000012.1 GCF_001641635.1 Bradyrhizobium centrolobii | reverse complement strand
CTTGCGGATCGACGCCGTTCATTTTCGCTGTGACGATCAGGCTGTACATGGCCGCCGCACGCCGTCCACCGCGATCAAAGCCGCAGAACAGCCCGGACTTCCGGCCAAATGCATGCCTCGCAAGCCTCGTTCGGCGGCGTTGTTCGAGAGGCAAACTCGCCCGTCCTCCAGGAACAGCGTGAAGCTCGCCCAACGCTTGAGGATGTAGTTGAACGCCTTGGCCAGGTCTTGGCCGCGGGACAGTTTGGCGAGCTGTTCGCGCATATAGACCTGCAAGTCTTCGATCAAGGGCCGGCTCAGCGTCTGCCGCACCTGAAGGCGCTCCTTGGCGCTCTTGCCGTTGATTGAGCGTTCGATCTCGAACAGCGCGTCGATCCGTCGCACGACCTCAATCGCCATCGGAGAGAGCAGGATTTCCTTTTGCCCGCAGCCTTGCCGCGCATTCTCTTCGATCTCGGCCATGGCGAAGAACGGGCGCCTTCCATGCGACCAGCAGGCAGCTTCGCGGATCGGTCCGGGTTGGTGCCCCGCCAGATAGAACTGGTTGTACCCGTCTAGGCGTCGGCCTGCAGGATGCCGGCATACCGGGCCAGATGTACCTGGGGATGCTCGCCCTTGCGGTCGCGTGAGTAATAGAACATTGCCGCCGGTGGGTCCGCGCCCCCAAACGGTCGGTCGTCCCGGACGTAGATCCAGCACCGGCCCGTGTCGGTCTTGCCCTTGGCCAGCACCGGCACGGTCGTATCATCGGCATGAAGGCGCTCGGCCGCCATCACTTGGGCCTCAAGGCGGCGCAGCAACGGATCTAGCGAGGCACAGACCGCCCCAACGGCATCCGCCATGGTCGACAGTGCGATCGGCACGCCTTCCAGAGCGTAGCGCTCGGCCTGGCGGTTGAGCGGCTGATGCTGACCGAACTTCTCGAACATGATCATGGCCAGGAGGCTCGGGCCAGCCCATCCCCGAGCGATGGCATGGAACGGCGCCGGCGCCCGGCTGATCTTCTCGCAGTCGCGGCAGGAGAACTTCTCCCGGACCGTCTCGATCACCTTCCACTGGCGCGGCACCACTTCCAGCGTCTGCGTCACGTCCTCGCTGAGCTTGCGAAGGCGATTGCTGCCGCAGCATTCACAACCCGTCGGCCCATCGATTACCTCCCGCTCCCGGGGAAGGTGCTCGGGGAAGGTCTGGCGCTCGGCGCGCTTGCGGGTAAATCCCCGCACCGTCGTCGTCTTGGCCACGGCCTGTTCCGCCGCCAGCTCGTCCTCGGTGGCGTCGGCTTCCAGCTCTTCGAGTGCCAATGCCAACTGCTCGATCAGTCGCGCCGAACGCTCTGACCGTTGGCCGTAGATCTGATGCTTCAGCTTGGCGATCTGCAGCTTCTGCTGTGCAATCAGCGCCTCGTCTTCCGACGCTTTCGCGCGGGCGACCGCGAGTTCGGCGGCGATCTCCAAACCGCTCGCGCGCTCGACTGCCAGCGCCTTCTTCAGGGCGGCAACGTCATCCGGAACAGCGTCGCGGTCGGCATCCATGCGACACAGTGAATCACAGATTGGATGCGTTGGGACTCCCCAAAAATGGCGGCAACCGCAGATTTCTTCGTTCAGCCTGCGCTCTGCGGTCGCCAGCTCAATTGCGGATTCCGCCAGTCGATGCCCTCGAGCATATAGGCCATCTGCGCCGCTGAGATCGATACCGCGCCGGCCGACGCCGCGGGCCAGATGAACTTCCCACGGTCAAGGCGCTTGGCGTAGAGCGACATGCCCAGCCCATCGTGCCAGAGAATCTTGACCAGATCGCCGCGGCGGCCCCGGAAGATGTAGAGATCGCCGGCATGCGGATCGCGCTTCAAGCTCTCCTGAACCGTGAGAGCCAGGCTTTGCATGCCGCGACGCATGTCGGTGTGGCCAGTGGCGATCCAGACCCTGACGCCGCTCGGGATCGGGATCATCGCCGTCTCAAAAGTTCAAGAACCCGCCGCAGCGCCTCGGTGTCGACGTCCCCATCAACGCGCACGCGCCAGCCGCCGCCAATCTCGATCTCGATGATTCCAGTCCTTGCGCGCTGTGCAGGGGGTGAAGACGCAGTTTGCGGCGTGCTGATCGATGCCGGTGTTGGCGCAGGTGTGATCTCGACGGGAACAAGAGCCGGCACGACATCCCCGCTCAGCCGGCCATCGCGCGCCAAACGGCGCCACGTGAACAATTGGCTCGTAGACAACCCGTTGCGCCGCGCCGCCACCGACACCAATCGTGGCCCGCTATAACTCTCGGCGACGATCCGCCGCTTTTCTTCCAATGTCCAACGGCGTCGAGCGTCCGTCGAGACCACTTCCAATCGGGAGACTTTCGAAATAGGCGTATGGTCAGTCATACGCCTATGTCTTCATCCTTCATCATACCGCGCAAGGCGGTCCTCGCCGGA
>NZ_LUUB01000011.1 GCF_001641635.1 Bradyrhizobium centrolobii | reverse complement strand
GGCCCAGGTCGTGTGAAAACTCCGCCTCTGCTATTGTTCTCCAATGAATCGGTGGGACGAGCGATGGCGGGATTCGTGGAAGGGGTTGATCGCGGTCAGAGCACGTTGTTCCCCGCGCTGCTCGACGACTACGTGACCGAGGACAATCCGGTGCGTGCGGTCGATGTGTTCGTCGACGGGCTCGATCTGGATAAGCTCGGCTTCGTTGGCGTCCAGCCATTCGAGACGGGGCGACCCGGCTACCATCCCGGCATGATGCTCAAGCTCTATATCTACGGCTACCTCAATCGCGTGCCGTCGAGCCGACGCCTGGAACGGGAATGCCAACGCAATATCGAGATGATCTGGCTGACCGGGCAGTTGGCGCCGGACTTCAAGACCATCGCGGATTTCCGCAAGGACAATGGCAAGGCCATTCGTGAGGTCTGCCGCGAGTTCGTCGCACTGTGCCGCAAGCTTGATCTGCTTGCTGCAGCGAGCGTCGCCATCGATGGATCGAAGTTCAAGGCCGTCAATGCGCGGGACAAGAACTTCACCGAGGCGAAGATGAAGCGGCGCCTGGAGCGGATCGACGAGAGCATCGCCCGGTATCTGTCGCAGCTCGAGACCGCCGATCGGCACGGCGATGCGGTGCCTGCGGCGAAGGTTGAGCGGTTGAAGGGCAAGATCGAGAAGCTCAAGGAGGAGATCGTCCGGCTCACCGCGATCAATACGGAGATGATGAAGAGCGAGGACAAGCAGATCTCGCTGACTGATCCTGACGCGCGGTCGATGGCGACAAGTGGCAAGGACACCGGGATCGTTGGCTATAACGTGCAGATTGCAGTTGATACCCAGCATCATCTCATCGTGGCTCACGAGGTGACGAACGTGGGTACCGATCGCCACCAACTCGCCAACATGGCCAGGCAGGCGCGCGACGAGATGGCTGTCGAGACGCTCGAAGCCGTGGCAGACCGCGGCTATTACGATGGAGAGGAGATCCGGGCCTGCGAGGAAGCCGACATCACAGTGACGTTGCCGAAGCCGATGACTTCGGGCGCCAAAGCTGCTGGCCGGTTCGGCAAACAGGACTTCGTCTATGTCGCCGCCGACGATGTTTATCGCTGTCCCGCCGGCGAGCGGCTAACTGATCACTATACGAACGTAGAGGATGGAAAGATACTGCGCCGCTATTGGACAGGCACCTGCAAAACCTGCGCGCTAAAAGCTCAGTGCACGACAGGCACTGAGCGCCGCATCTCACGCTGGGAGCACGAGGCCGTTCTGGAGAAAGTTCAGGATCGGCTCGACCACAACCCCAATGCAATGGGTGTCCGCCGTCAGACAGCGGAGCACCCGTTCGGCACGTTGAAGTGTTGGATGGGAGCTACGCACTTTCTCACGAAAAAGCTGCCAAAGGTGGCCACCGAGATGGCGCTCAACGTGCTCGCCTACAACATGAAGCGCGTGATGATGATCGTGGGCGTAGCCGGATTGCTGGAGGCGATGCGGGCGTGAGGCTGGCCCCTGCGCGACCAAATCGGCGCCTACATGAAGCTCCTGGCTGCCACTGAGATGACCGGGGGCGATCCCACCGAATTGGAAGCTCGGCGGCCGCGAATGCGCCGGCGCGCCCCAAGTTGCGTGATTTTCACACGGCCTGGGCCAACAGGCGACATGGCAGGTGACCGAAATGTATGAGCCTTGCCGGCGGCTCATTCGGCGTTTTTGCGCTTAATCGGCTCAGGCTCGCCCTCAAGCGCGGTGCTGGTGTCGATCTCAATGATTTCGACTACTCGCCGTCGGTCTGCTTGAGTTTCAAGTCTTACTCGGATCGTGGTACCCCCTGGTAAGGTGACATACCCAGCAGCCTTTAGCACCGAAACGTGGAGGAAGGCATCGCCGAGGCCTTCCCCTAGTTCGACAAAGCCGAACTTTTTGTCCAGCTTGAACCAAGATACCCGACCCGATGCGATCATGTAATTACCCAGCAGAGCGTGGTGATAACCGGGACCGCGGTGAGCGCCAAAATGCTAGGCTTAAACGACTGCGTGCGGAACGATGTTCCAATAAGGAACGAGAACAGGATCAAAGCCAGGAACATGCATCCGGCTTGATGCATAAGGAGATATGGCGAATGCAACCAACCTTCACTTGGTTCGGGTGACCACCGATGATCGGGAGCACCAGCTTTGGGTGGCCGCGGCCCCTCGGGAGGAGGCAGTTACTCAGGTGTTGAATGCTATCCCGGAAGGGTGGACCGCAGCCCTGTTATCGAACAGGTTGAAGCCCGCGGAAGTAGAAGCCCTCAACATGAAGGCTGGCGAGGTACGTGAGTTAACGCTCAACCGCCAAGTGCCAAAGCCGAGAGCAAATTAGAGATACCGACAAAACCTCGCCGCGTCGGCCCCCCAGAACCTTTGCCGATCGGATGTCCGTTGAGGGTCTTGGCTGCGTTGGAAAGCCCCTTGCCTATTTCTTCTTTGCTGGCCCGAAATCCGGCTGCCAGGTGACCTCCTTGCGGCTCGGCGCCGCGGCGATCACCTTGGCTTTCTCCTTCTTCGGCTTCTTGGCTTCGCGATTGCTGCGTTGCTGTCCCTTTGCCATGTCGCTTGTCTCCTGTGGGGGGGCGAGTTCGTCCAGTTCGCTCGATTGCAGCACCCGCCCGCGCGGCGTGCAGACTCTCACGTCCATGTAGCCTTCGCGCAGCAGCTTTCGCGCAAGGCGCAGCGCGACGGTCGCGCTGCCGCGGCCGAGATTGGCGCTGCCGTACTCGTTGGTTCCGCTGACCAGATAGGGCACGCGCGTTGTCCTAGCCATTGAGGATGGCGCCACATACGAGAAGCAGAAGAAAAAGCGGAACGATCACCGGCGGCACGATCCATTCCGAGGCGCGAAAACGCGACATCGAACGCTCCTGCAACTCTGTCGGCGGGAGCGCACGTGACCCTCAGTCACCGGTCGATGCCGTTGCGAAGTGCGGTGATGCCATTACCCTACGCTTGCGCTATGCCAACAGCGAGCACTAAAACGCCGCGCGTGCGAGCGCCGTACTGCGGCGTCAGCACACGCGGCGTGGTGACAAAAGTGCTGGCTATTGCCGCGCAATGGGCGCATGGTCGTCGTTGTCGGCGTCGGTTGGGGCCGCCCTTGCAGGAAGGCAGGCGTGCATGACCATCCGCTCGCGGCGAAAAACCGTCACGTTCAAGCATCCGTTCCGTATCCGCGATATCGAGCGCCTGCTGCCCGCCGGCGCCTATGAGGTCGTCACCGACGAGGAGACGATCGAGGGCCTGACCTTCTCGGCCTATCGCCGCACCGCCACGACGATCCGCGTGCCCGCGGAAGGCCCGCGCGGCACCATGGAGGTGCTGTCGATCGGCTCGGTCGACCTTACCAACAAAGCCGCAGATGCGAGCGTCGCCAAATGACTGACCATCCCGTGGATCTCGACAAGCACCGCGGCATGGCGGCGCAAAAGGCGACCGAGCTGCGCCGCGCGCTGTCCGAGGTCGAGTCCAATGTCAGGCAGCTGCGCGAGCGCGAGGCCGATCTCGAAAACCGGCTGATGACGGTGCCCGCCACGTCCTGGCCGGAGGCCGCGGTGAAGGCGCGTTATCTGCTCAACCTCTATGCCGCGAGCCTGCCCACCGAGGACACGCGGCACCGTGCGCTGGTGGCAGCGCTGCTCGATGATTTCGCACGGCTCGCCGGGGAGGGCTGAGGCGAGCCCGGCCGCCCGTTTTCATCGCGCGATGCGCTGTGCGTGGACACGGACGGTGGGCTGCGGGGGGCGATCGAGTCAAACTGCAATCGCGCGAGGGAGCGATCGCGTAAGGGAGTAAGCCCATGATGCTCACGAGCGGTCGCTACATCGGCCTCGAATACGACCGGATGATCGTCCTGTTCTCGATGCTCGACGCCGGCAAGGAGATCCCTTGCGCAATCTCGACCTCCGCGATGGACTATCTCGAGCGCGGCCCGCAGGCGAGGCCCGAGCAGCGCGAAGCACAGTTCATCCGCTTGCGCGACTGCATCGAGGCCCGCGCCGCCAGCAAATATCGCGCGACCGAGTTCGAAGGCAGTCCGCCGGGAATCGTGCTACGCAGCATCGATTTCAGGCCATAGGTACGCGCTCCTAATCCGTGAGGGGTGCTACTCGTTCGCGGGGACCATGAGACGACACCGCTCAGCAATCTCTCGGAGCCGAAGTTTCCTTCATTCAACGCGTTCCTTGCTGGTGACCACCGGCAAAGGAGCTTTGCGCTCTGGAAGCTTCCTTTTCGGCGGTGCCGGAAGCAATCCTTCCCTAATCGCTTGCTTCCGAGCCAGCTTGCGGGCGCGGCGAATTGCCTCAGATTTTTCGCGCGTCTTTCTCTCCGAAGGCTTCTCATAAGAGCGTCGCTGTTTCATTTCTCGAAAGACGCCCTCGCGCTGCATCTTCTTCTTCAGCACACGAAGTGCTTGCTCGATATTGTTGTCGCGAACAAGTACCTGCAATTGAATCTCCTCGGGGGCTGCGAAAGAAATAAGACGGTCCTGCACGCAGCCAATGCGCAGGAGCTTCATTGTGATTGTGAGGGTGACAGTGACGGCGCTTCTATTCGCCGGTCTCGAACAAGCGGATCTACTTGTCGCAACAAAACAGTTTAGTGACCACGACGTCACCACTATCGGACGGCCGTGTCAATCGGTAAGGCTGCCTTGCACGTCAATAGGCCATCCGAAGCCGACCACGACCGGCGCGAGGAGTACCTAACTAGCGTATTGCGCGCACGCGCCTCTTTGGCTTCTTTTTTACGGCCGTGGCTTCTCTGGGGCGCGTCTCTTGCGCCTCTTTTGCAAACCTTAATTCGCGCAGCCGCGCCATATTTTTGCGAATGGCGGCGGCCTCTGCTTCAGCCTCTTGCACCGCTTTCGCACCGTTTTCAGCGGCAAAAGTCCGCCGGGCTAATCTTGCGGCCTGTTCAGCCGAGTCGGAGTTGGCTCGCTTCACGACGTCTCCTACGGATTGTGACTCGATTTCGCGGGCTTCCTTGCAAACAAGCTGGTGTATCGAGGGGCCCAGTCTCCACAAGAGCATTCATGTGGGCGGATTCAATCCGCTGTGAAGCCAATTCTGCGCGTTCGAATCAATCGGATCCGACGGAGCCTGTGCTTCGTACATCGTTGGGCATTTAGTGCACCTCAAAGTCCGGTGCTCGAACCCCGGTCTTCCCGCTACAACCCGCAGAACTTCCATCTTAGCCTCGCACATCGGGCAACGGGGCCACGCCGTTTCGCGAGGCGACAGCTTGTTCGTAAGTTGCGCGTCGGGCATGAGGCACTCCCTTTTTGCGAGGCGCGTGATCAACGGCTATGGCGTTTTTCAAGCGCCTTCTGCACCGTTTTCGATCGGAGCAGCACAAGCCTACTTTCAGCCAGTGTTCTGTAGCTACGTTCAAGCGTCTCAAGTTGGAAGCGAGAGAAGCGATCCTCGGCTTCGAGTTTTTCGGCCCGATAGTGCTCAGCAAGCAGCGTCCTCACGAAGGGGCAACGCCCCTTAGTGCCACGCGTTCCTAGATCCTGCCAGGCCGTGTCTGAAGATTCCAATTCACCTTGCTCGGCGCAGAAGCAGAGCTCACGAATCCTCTTCCGGCGAGTCAGCGGACCTGAGAGCCTCGCGAACGCAAATGAGGCGCGTCGATTAGCCGACGAGGCGAGGATGTTGGGGGATCACGGCAGGCTCATCATCTGCCAGACTGAGGGCCTCTTCATCCTCCTCCGACGTGCAACGGGGAGAATATCCCAGCTGCTGCAGGACAGCGGCGCTGGACCTCAGGAGTTGCCTTGACTCGGCAATGATCTCGCCAGAGCGGAAAATGATATCTCGGTCCGGTGCTGGGAACATGGGGCACTCCCCTCGCCATGCAGGCGGGAGCGCTATTGGTCTCTCAGCCACCGACGCCTACGGACAGAGCCTTGGCCGGTGATGACGAGACTGTACTCGCTTCTGGCAAATTAGGACACCGCCAAATTCAACGTAGCGCACTCGGGCTTGAATACGGACAGCACCAAGTTGCTCTATTCGCTTTGCTTGGGTCGCTCCAACTTTGAGGCGCGCTCAAGATATTCGGTAGCGATTCGTATCAGTCTGGCGCGCGTATCTTCCCCCATGAGTCTGGCGACGCTTCTGCAATGCTCCGCCTTCGCGCGAAGGGCGGCAGCACTTTCGTCGGCCGGATCATCGGACATAATCGCCTTGAAATGCAGCACCTGCCCGGCCTCGGAAGCCCAACCGAGGTTAACGGCCGACGTTCCTATCACCAATTTAGGAGACGGCTGGATTCAAATTAGGGCATGGGCTTAGACCGGTTGTTACGTGTCGCCCGCTCTGATCGGATGTCCGGTCAGGGTCATGAGCGCCGGTTGACGGCTCGGCCGGTTTCTTCCGGTCTACCTCGATGAGCCGACAACAGGGACGCCGCCCGGACCTGCGCCTTCGGGCCATCAACGGAAGTCGCCAACCCCATTCGATCACCTCGTCCGCGCGGCCGAGCAACATCGCGGGGGTAGGGACTAAACCGACGTCTGGTCGACCTAAACCGATTTACTAGCCGGAGCCACCTCAGCGCAATGGCGTTAACCAAGTGCTCGGTGCTACCTAATGAATACGGAGTGAAAAGCAACGGAACCGGCCCGCGAGCAGGCAGTTGCAGGACAAGGTCGGCGGCGTAGCGCCCGCCGCCCTTTCCCTTAATCGAGCCACGCGTCGCCGCTCCAGCAATTAGTGTCTACTGCCACAGTTGGCTGCGGAGAGTACGCCATGAAAAACATCCCCGATCTCCTAATTCGGTTTTGGCAAGGGAGCCAGCCCGCGTCCAAAACTCAGGTTGCGGCTATGGCCGAAAATCTGGATCGATCCAGCATGGCCGATTTTGTCCGCATCCTGCAGGCCTACGATCAAGACCAGTACGGCAGGAGTTAACGGCGACCGCATCGGGCGTGGGCACAATGGAACATTTGCGACGATCGATTGGGTTGCCGCAGTTTTGGGTCTAGGGAGCGCCGGCATTTTCCTTGCCCACGCCATCGAAAGCTATAGCTGCGCTCCAGTAACAAGAGGATAGCATGACTGGCTTCAAATTTTTGGGCGCGACGCTCGTTCTTTCCGCGCTCCTTGCGACGCCCGCCTCGGCATGGGAGTCGGTCTCTGAGCCTGCCGCGGCCGCAGCCGCGGACCCGACCTTTTCCATCTATTCGGGCGGCGGATATTCCGCGTATGGGATGGCCTCGCGGGCACCGCTCGGCGACGCGTCGGGACTACATGCGTCGGTACGGCCGCATCGCGGAAAACACACCGCCGGCGTCAAGCGCCACTGAACGGGACTTCGAATCGCCAGCCTTCCTGATTGAGGGCCAAGGCACGCCATGCACAGGCCAACACGTCGTCGTGATTTCGGACGAATGCGAGACCGACTGCGCAAAGACCTTGACTGAGATGATCGCCAGGATCGAGAGATGTCGCCCCCATGCAGCCTCCAACAAAGGCGACATCTGCCGCTAGCGCTGCTGCCAATCGCCGGTCCATGCGCTCGGCAGCCAAAGAATAATCTCCAAATTGCAATTGAGACTCTTCGCATCAAAGCATATTCGGCCATTGCCGGACTGGGGCTGACTTCTGAAATGGGTCGTGTGTCACGAGCATCGCCATGAGTACCGGTGATGCGCAACTGTACGAGAGATGAAGGAGGGCCCTTCGGGTTCGGCAATCAGGTGCTGATCTCAAGCCACCGCAAGCCGCTGCGGTCGAAAGCCGTGGTGGTGAGCGTTGCGGAAACGCCGGGACGAGATTCCGGCAGGCACGGTCGAGAGAGGCGAGCGCAAGCGAACCGCTGCAGAAGTGTCGAAAGCGGATTAGGCGATGTCAGAACCGGGGGGTGAACCTCCGGGATCAGCTCGGGGGATGCCTGAGACTGCCCGAGCGACATCCGGCATGTAGGCGGCGCGAAGCTCGACCCAGGCTTTCGTACGGAACGTGAGAACCTGGCCGGCGATGCCAAGGGAAAAGACACAAGCGGCCACAACCGCAAGGTCGAAAGTACCGATGCCCCGGAGAGGGGCGGACTGCCTCGTATTAGCGATGAAGCGGGGTAATGCCCGTGGAGCGAAGGAGGCAGGTCATCGCCATTGGATCGGGTCAACCAGCAATGGGAGGAACCCAGTCACCAATGGAAGGCGGCAGCCTTCATGCGATGGCACGAGCCGATGACGCGAGAGTGTCACGTCCGGATCTGTGAGAGGCTCGGGGTGAAATTCCCTGGGCCTACTCGGCAAAATGCGAAGAACTCAGGTGAGCAAATCACGTCGCTTTCACCGCGCTGAGCGGACCTCAACGACGCGCCCAGCCACTTCGCTGATGGGCCAAGAGGCGACGTAGCGCGTCCGGGTCAGCTCGGATCGAGTGGCGGGTCGGGGGACTTGGCTTCGTGCCACCACCAGACCTGAGTGTGCAAGAACAGCTTGGTCATTACCCACAGCAACGCAATTCCTGATTTCCGAAATGTTTCTGTAGACATCCTGCCCCATCTGCAAAATGGCGATGTCTTTCCCTCTCTTACCTCGGTCCGGCATCCGGTCGGCGACGTGGCGCACGACAAATCCACCGTAGGCGCGGCGTCATGGTCAAGGACGGCGGCGCGCGTTGGCACGCGCAACCTCGATTGGTCCAAGGGGGGCAACGGGTTTAGAAGTCTCTGCAGATGCGGCTGGTGGCATTCCTCGCTACGGCATCACGCGGCGGCGGCAATAACGATCCTCTATCGACTCCATGGCGAGAGGTAATTTCCCGCGCCGGCGTTGCAAGGTCATTCTCGTCGGGTGGTGGATAGTCATCTTTAACGCGATCAGGAGGCTACAAATGCCAGTCCAGCAGCCGGTTCTCACGGCGCCCCACGGCGGCAAGTCGGTGACCTCGAGCGGAGGCTCGAGCGTCGAGATGAAAGTGGAGAGCAGCCAGTCCGGAGGCGACTATGGCGCTGTCCTGTGGACGGTGCGGGCCGGGGAGGAGCCGCCGCTGCACACCCACTCGCGCGAGGACGAGCTGGTCTACGTGGTGCAGGGGCAGCTAATCGCGCGGGTCGGCGATGCCCGCGTCAAGGTGGGGCCGGGCGCCTACGCGGCTCTTCCCCGCGGTGTGCCGCATACGATCGAGGTGGTCGGCGACCAGGCAACCCTGCTGCTCAGCTTCGTGCCGGGTGGGCTGGAGCGCTTTTTGGTCCCCCGGGACGGCGAGCAGCCCGACCCGGCCGCTTTCGGCCTGACGTTCCCCTAGGGGCGGGGACCGCGGCGCGCGGCGTTCGTGACCGTGCACCGCGAGGAGGAGGAAAACCCCCGCAGCCATGCGGCCGGGCTGGGACGGACGGTCGGTGAACGCCCTGCGGCCTGCCCCTCCCCGTTTCACAAAATGAGCGCGCGCCTTGTATTGGCGGGCCGGCTCGGTCTCGATCCGGCGCGCGGCTTGAACCGCGAGCCAAAGGCGCTTTCTCAATCCGGTATTTGCCACGCTCGAGAAAGATAGCGCGGTGAAATGATCGGCGGCGCGTTGCTTCCAGTCAAGTCGATGGCCAAGGAAGGTTCGTTCCGGGTCATGCGCGACCGGATTGGGCCAGTGGCAAGTCCGCGTATCGTCCGCTATGCCCGGATAGCGACCAGCTTCCGCATCGCCGCGAAATGACGCGATGGGCGAGGACCTGACTCACGCACTGCACAACGTCGCTCGATCACTTCATCGGTGCACCAGAGGGGTTGAAGCTCACTGAGGTACGGTCATGAGTTCGAGCACATGGCCGTAAGGGTCGCGAAAATAGACGCCGCGGCCGCCGTTCCAGTCATTGAGCTTAGCATCGTCGAGGCTCCACGGTGCGCTGCCATAGGCGAGCTTCGCCTCGCGAATGCGGCCGAAGATGGCATCGAACTCGGCATCGCTGACGTGGAAGGCGTAGTGGTGGCTCTCGAACTCCTCGCCGTCGTCGAAAAGGAGCGTGAGCGTGTCGTTGACACGTACGGGCGCGAAATGGCCGCCTTTCGCATCGGCATGGAGGCCAAAAATGCGCGCAAAAAATTGCGCCGCTGCCCTCTTGTCGCGGGCAGGGACGATGGTGTGGTTGAGGATGATGGTCATTCGAGGACCTCTCGTTAACGACTGCCGCAGACCTATCGGCATACCCAAGACAAACCAAAGATAGGTCTTGCAGATTGTGCGTGAAGGAGCGTCACCGGACTGCGGGGTGCCATCACGACTAAAGGCTGGATTGGCTCATGAGCGAGGTCCCGATCACAGGGTCGGGGCCGCGGCCCAATAGGCGTGCTGCCTGCACGAGATGCGGCGACCGGCCACGCGTCCCGACCTGCGGGAAGGCAGCGAGAACAGCTCAAATTGCGTGCACGCTCGCGCCGATGTCTGGCAATCCTGGCCGAGTATGACAGGAACCTGGTTGACCCGACTGCCAAGTCGGATAGGATTGTGGCCCCAGAGAATGGAAAGAAGGCGACGGTCGCGCTTCGCATGCGCTGGTTCCGGGATCATGTCAGACAAGGCTCATGGCTCGCGCTCCTTGCGATTGCCATTAACTTTGCGCTGGCCTTTGGTCACGTTCACGCCATTGGCGGCCCGGGCTCAGGTCCAAGCCAGGTTGCCCTCGCCGCGTCAAGCACGCCGGACAATAGCGATCAGACGCCAAACCATCCTGCTGACGGTGTGGACTATCTCTGTCCGATCTGCGTCGCCACCGCGGCGATGGGGAACGCCCTGGCGGCGACACCACCTGCGCTACCCGTTAGCTTTGCCGACGTGTCGATCGACCGCCCGATCGAGCATGAGTACGCAATCCCTCAGCCGCCACGCGCGGCCTTTCAGTCCCGCGGGCCACCGATTTCCTGACGCCGCTGCCTCGCTCGCGTAGCGCAGCACCAGACCTGCTGTCGCCACCGGCCGAGCTTCCGTCGCTCACCACACGGCTTGTGTCGCCTTTTGGCCCGCGTGTGAATCATCTCAGTCAGGAATCTTCATGTATTCCGCCTCTTTGCGCATCCCGCGTAGCCTTCTCCTATCCGCGTCCGCACTCGTGCTGGTCGCAGCGTCAGGCGCGCCCGCGCTCGCGCAAGCCGGAGCCGCCTCGCCAACGCCGCAGCCATCCGCTTCCCCTTCCGCGCCCGAAACGCCGGCTGCGACCCAGCCCTCACCGCAGCAAAGCCCCGCGGCTGCGGAACAGCCCCCGTCGCCTCCGCCTCAAGCGCAGGGCGGCAACGTCCTGCCCGAGACGCGCGTCGTGGCGCCGGCAGAGCGGCCGCGGCCCCGCACGAAGCCTCCGCGCGTCGTGGCGACGAATCGGCCTCCCGCATCGACTCCGCCCACACAGCAGCAGGTCGTCGCGCAGCAGAACCAGAAGTTCGACGCGGCCCGCCAAACCATCTTCCCGCCGATCGGGGCCGGCTCCTACCAACTGAGCCACCAGGCCATCGAATCCCTGCCGCAGGGTAACAACACTGCGCTGGATAAGGCGCTGCTGCAGTTCCCGGGCGTGCATCAGGATTCGGCGGCGAGCGGCGAACTGCATGTGCGCAACGAGCATGCCAATCTGCAATACCGCATCAACGGCATTATGCTGCCCGACGGGGTCGGCGGCTTCGGACAAATCCTCGACACAGGTATTGTCGGCAATATGGCCCTGCTGACGGGGGCGCTGCCGGCGCAATATGGGCTGCGCACGGCCGGCGTGCTGGATATTACGACCAAGGCGGACGCGTTCGACAATTCCGGCAAGGTCAGCGTCTATGGCGGCAGCCACCAGACCATCACGCCATTCGCCGAATACGGCGGGACGGTGGGACAAACGCAGTATTACGTGTCGGGTCGCTATCTCTACAACAATCTCGGCATCGAGAATCCGACGCCCGCAAATGAGGCCATCCACGACCGCACGCAACAGGAAAAGGGCTTTGCCTACGTCTCGACGGTGCTCGATCCCAACAGCCGCATCACCTATATCGGCGGCGTCTCGAACGCGCTGTATCAGATTCCCAACAATCCCGGGCAGCCGTCCAACTTCCAGTTGGGGAACATAACCAGCTTCAATTCCGCGTTTCTCAACGAGCGGCAGTCCGAACTCAACCAGTTCAACGTCGTCGCCTACCAGCACTCGGCCGAAGGAATCGACTACCAGCTTTCCTATTTCAACCGCTACAGCCAGCTCCACTTCTGGCCCGACCCGATCGGTGACCTGCTCATCAACGGCATTTCATCGAGCGTGTACCGTCAGAGTTACGTCAACGGCATCCAGGAAGATACCGCCTGGCGCATCGCCGACGCGCATACGCTGCGGTTCGGGTTCACCACCAGCGCCGAGCGGTCCCTGGTCACTGGCATCAACACGACGTTCCCCAGTGACCCGGTGAATGGTGGTCAGGCGTTCGACCCGACGACGGGCGCACCGCTCCCACCCGTCACCATCTACGATTCCTCCAGCAAGCTTGGCTGGCTGTTCGGTGCCTATGTGCAGGACGAATGGAAGATCACCAACAACCTGACCCTCAACGTGGGTCTGCGCTTCGACCAGATGTGGCAATATGTCGATGCCAACCAGTTCAGCCCGCGCATCAGCCTGACCTGGGTGCCCCAGGACGGCACCACCGTCCATGCCGGCTACGCGCGGACCTTCACGCCGCCGCAGCAGGTGATTGCGGCGCCGACCAACATTGCGCTGTTCCAGGGCATGGTGGCTGCGCCCGCGGTCACCCAGAACGATCCGGTGCTGCCGGAACGAGCCCACGTCTTCGATGCCGGCGTGGTTCAGAAGATCTGGCCGATTCCCGGCCTTGAAGTCGGCCTCGACGGCTACGTCAAGCTGGCGCGTGATCTGCTCGATGACGGGCAGTTCGGCCAAGCCTATGTGCTCGATGGCTTCAACTATGCCAAGGCCAACAATATCGGGCTCGAACTCAAGGCGAGCTATACCAAGGGCAATCTCAAGCTCTACGGCAACGTGGCGTGGGCGCGCCAGATCGGCACCAATATCGTCTCGAACCAGTTCCTGTTCGATCCGGACGAGCTGGCCTACATCGCCACCCACTACATCCACACCGACCATAGCCAGTGGGTGACGGCTTCGGCCGGTGCCTCCTATCAGTGGTACGACACGAAGTTTAGCGCATCAATGATCTACGGCAGCGGGCTTCGTTCCGGCTTCGCCAATACCGACCACGTGCCGTCCTACACCCAGGTCAATGTCGGCGTGTCGCACGACTTCCATTTCGTCGCGCCGAACAAGCCGACCACGGTGCGGTTCGATGTCGTGAACCTTTTCGACAAGATCTACGAAATCAGGGACGGGTCCGGCATCGGCGTGTTCGCGCCGCAATTCGGACCGCGGCGTGGTTTCTTCGTCGGCATCTCACAGAAGATATGAGCGGGAGCAGAGAACCATATGCCTGATCGCAAATCACGGGCGAAGTCGGGAAAATTCGCCCGCATCGTCACGCTGACAATCGTGAGCCTTGCACCGCTCGCGATCTCGACGGCTGCGCTGGCTGACACGTCAAATCCGCTGCTGCCCCGTAATCTCTCGCCGTGGGGCATGTTCCTCAACGCCGACATCATCGTGAAGGCGGTGATGATCGGGCTTGCGTTTGCATCGCTCGTGACCTGGACGGTGTGGCTTGCCAAAACGGTTGAGTTAGCGGGTGCGCGGCGGCAGGCCCGCCGCCGCACCAGGCTGTTGGAAAGCGGCGGCAGCCTCGCNCCTGCCGTAACGACAGGGACGCCGTCGCCCAGCTCATCCTCACCACTGCGCGCGAGGCCGAGCTGTCCGACGGTATCGTCGACGACGCATTCAAGGAGCGCGTCGCCCTGCGGCTGGAGCGCGTGCAGGCGGCGATGACACGGCAGATCTCGCGCGGCACCGGCCTGCTCGCCACGATCGGCGCGACGGCACCGTTCGTCGGCCTGTTCGGCACGGTGTGGGGCATCATGAACTCCTTCATCGGCATCTCCGAATCCCACACGACCAATCTCGCGGTGGTGGCGCCCGGTATAGCCGAAGCGCTGCTCGCAACCGCCATGGGACTCGTCGCCGCGATCCCCGCGGTCGTGATCTACAACCACCTAGTGCGGGTCATCGGCGGCTACCGCACCCTATTGGACGACGCCTCGGCGCAGCTCCTGTTGATGATCAGCCGCGGACAGCACGGCCGCGCGGCGATGCTGTCACGGGCCGCGGAGTGACAGCATGGCCATACGTCTTGGACAACGTTCGGGCAGCGACGATCTCGAAATCCAGCACGAGATCAACGTCACGCCGTTCATCGACGTGATCCTCGTGCTCTTGATCATCTTCATGGTGGCGGCGCCGCTTGCCACTGTCGACATCGGAGTCAACCTGCCCGCCAGTACCGCGCCGGAGCAGCCGCGGCCGGACAAGCCCGTCTTCGTGACCATCAAGCCGGACGAGACCATTGCGGTTGGCGAGACCTTGGTGCCGCGCGGGGAGCTTTCGGCCGCACTCGATTCCGCCACCAACAACCATAAGGACGAAACGATTTTCGTCCGCGGAGACAAGACCCTCAGCTATGGCACGCTCATGGAGGTGATGAACAGCCTGCGCGACGCCGGATACCTCAAGCTCGCGTTGGTCGGCCTGGAAACGCCGGCAGCCAAGCCATGAACGCGTTTGCACTGCATCTGCCAGAACGGCGCGGACTTTCCCGCTGGACATTTGCCGGCGTGACGATCCTGATGGCGCACGCGGCGATCGTGGCCACGGTTGCGTTGTGGTATGCCCGCAGGCCGGTCGAGCCGAACATCCCGCCCGCGATCGCGGTGACACTGGCGCCGGTCGAAAGCAGTTCGCCCGAGATTCAAGACCAGGACATCGCCGTCGGGCCAACCATGCAGCAGGCTGAGGCCGCGCCACCGGAACCGCCCAAGGTCGAGGAGAAGCAGGAAGAGCCGGTGGTGCAGCCACCGCCGCCGGCACAAGAGGCCGAAGTCACGCTGCCAAAGGTCGAGAAGGAGGTGGACGAACCGAAGCCCCTGCCTCAACCGCCCGCGCCGGAAACCCGCGCGCCGCCAAAGAGCGAGCATATCGGACAGTTCACCGAAGCAGGCTCAAACGCCTATAACGCGCTGGTGTTCGGCCATCTGCAAAAGTTCAAGCGCTACCCGTCGGCCGCGCGCGGCAAGTCAGGCACGGTCATCGTTAGATTTATGTTGAACCGCGCAGGCGATGTGATCGCCAGCACTGTAACGAAGTCGTCCGGCAACGATGTACTCGATCGCGAGGCGATCGAGATTCTTCGACGCGCGAGTCCCTTCCCGGCATTCCCTGCGGCCAAGCCGGGCGCGCAGGATACTTACATCGCGCCGGTGAATTTCGCCCGGTCCAGTTGAAGGCGCCGGCACCGGGTCGCACTTGACGGGAGTGTCGAATGACAGTCCGGACCTTGTTGCTGGCTCTTTGCCTTCTGATTTGCAGTGAACTGCCCGCTGTTTCCAAAGGCAGTGCCGCAAATAAGGAGGATCCTTGGGATGCTCGTCTTATAGGCAATTTGCCCGCTGAGGTCCGACAATACATCACTGGAATCTGCAAAGGACCGGCCCGCGCCCAGCATGACTTCGCAACCTACTCACCGCGCGAAAAGCGCTGGCGAATAAACCTTGAGTACCTTCAATGCAACGGCCTTGGCGAATACCGTCGAGGAAACCAATGTCTGGACGTGGATTTCGTTGAAATAGGCTCGCACTTTCGTGTTGCCTCGAAACAGTACAGAGATTGTGGCTACTAAAAGCCCGCGAAGACTAATTTTCCCGGCGGCGTTCCGTTCCGACCAGAGCGGCAACAATGCTTTTAAGGGTAAGGACTAGCATGCCGACTGTGGAGGCGATCCGTTGCGGTCAGGATTGAGCTTTCTCAAGATGGTTGGTCTCAGCGTCACAATGGCCGCGTGGCTGGCGGCTGGATCCTTTGCAGCGGAGCAAACGTCGGACGTTCCGGCCTGGCTGCGGGACCATATTGGCGAAGGCGACGGGCAGATCGCGCAAGTGGTCCTACAGAGGGCGCGCGCCCTCTATCTGAGAAAGGTGAACGAAGGCGTCGTTAAAAATCCCTGCTATTTTGCCATGGACGCGACGCGCCCCAACGATTTAGGCAATGGCAGATTGGGCTCCCGGTTTTACGTTATTTGCCAAGCCGACCGGTCTTTTCGTGCGATTTCCGCAGGGCACGGCAGCGGTCGCAATTTGAAGGGTGTTGCTGATTTCGCAAATGGCAGAGAGTGCGCGAAGAATTTTGGCAATGCCATGGATTCGTACCTGACGACCGGCGGCGCCTACGTGACAGGTGAGACGAAAACGTCGTTCAAAGGCTATTATCGTGTGTCGACGAAACAAGATGCGGCCTTGACGCGCTCGTTTGTTCAGTTCGATGGCGAAGGCGAGACCGCCAACGCCAGACCGCGCGCCATCGGTGGACATGCGGCCGTCACACTGAAGGACATATGTCTTCGAAAGAATCCACGTAGTCCATATGCGAACCAGAACGGTTACGTTCCATTTGGGACTCTGGTGGACTACTCCGGGGGTCGCAGCGATGGCTGCACCAGTTGGTCGCCGTCTGACGCCCAGCAAATCGTTCCGCTGTTGAAGGACGATCCAACGACGGTCTACATTTATCCGGAATCCCACGACATCGAGGCGGTCGCGCAAGCCGCTGCAACTCGCCAGTCGCTGTCGCGAGCGGGGCTGTATTGGAGCGCCTTCTGCTTGAAGCAGATCGGCACTCCGAAATTCTGGCCGAAAGAGGTTCTCGAACCGATCCTCGCTCGATACCACAAGGATCCCGAGCTGCCCGCACAGTCGCCTCCGGTTTGCAAGCCGTGAACTTGTTTCCTCGTTTCTCCGGTGGCTTATCGAATTCCGCAACGGGTCAAAAGCGGCGGTCTGGGCAGAGCGGGCTGATGTCCGGTCTAGCCCAGACAGCCGACGCCGTAACGGCTTACACGTTGGTCGGCTCGGGGCCAGACTCGGACATTTCGGCATTGGCATCAAACCCAGGAACACGCGTCCGGCAAACTCGCCGATCCGGATCAGAATTAATCTTCTGTCGCAGGACCGGACTCTGACTGCTCAAAGGATTTGATATAGGCTAGGGGTCGTTGATCCGGCACACCGGATCGATCAACCGAGGGAGGAGAGACCATGCGCAGACACGCTCTAGCGATCTTGTTACTTCTCGCTCAGCCTGCCTTTGCTGGCGAAAAGGAGAAACTCTACAGCAGCACTCTAGACGTACGAACGGTTCTTAGTTTCAAGGTAGCCGACTCGGCGGCTCAAAAAATGCTGCCGGAAGGCTGGCAAATAGAGGCGCCCAATACTGGGCCGTCCAAAGGATCCAATCTCTCAGTCGTCTTGGTTGACCAGATCTTGGCCCAAGATGCCGAGGGAAAGCCGGTAGATGCTGTTCGCGGCGCCGCGCTGGTCATACCAGCCAAGAGGCAAGGGATGGAAAAAGCTGTACCAATGGTAGTCGGCGGACTGTTTTCGCCAACAAGTTACGCTCCCGGCCCCTATAGCAATTTCGTCTACGCGAAGGCTGACTTGGACAGAAAGATCCACAGCGATCCTGCCGGAATGACGAGTGTCGAGGAGTCATGGTCCTTCACGACAGACGCCGGAGATTCGGTTCAGGCTCAGGTTCAGTATACCCGCGGCGTGCCCGGGCGGGCTAATGTCGAATCGCTTGTCTATTCGGGAGCCAAACCCGACTTCTATCGCATATATCGCTATGAGCAAGCCACGGACGTGGTGCGCAGCACAGTAACAGGGACAGATCGCGCACAAAAAGTCTCGTTCAAGGCTTCCGGTCGGCAACTTACTCCTCTGTTCGATGGTTCGGAGCAACTCATCGCCATTACCGCGATCCCATGGTACTCGCGGCAGATCTTCCTTCCGGGATCGTAAGCCAGGCATTCAGGAAAGAAGCCCCCGTGCAAACCGCGGGGCTTCTTCATAAGGCGATGTGGCCCGCAGCGCCTCTCGCCATCATCCGGTCGATGCCGACGCCAACATCGAATGAGATCGTGGGCGGCCGCCCCGGTCCGGAGTGGGTCAAAAGCAGCGATCCGAGTCCGGCTCAGCCTTGGTTTGCTTAGCCCTCAAGAGCCGACGTTTCGAAAGCCACTACGCGCGTCTCTTCAGGGCCCGCAAGAGACATTGATTCAGGGCGCAAATGCCGCTTCGCTTTTTGCGCGCTGCGTCCCGCGGAATTATCCGGTTCTAGACGGTCTACTGGTAATAGCCAACGCCGCAAATTTGATCGGCGATCTTGGTGATAAAGGCCGTCTTTTGAACGGGTGCATCACTGTTGGGCCGCGGGAACATGTAAGTGATCTCGCTGATGACGCCTTCGCCTTTTGCGCTCCCTTGGTCAAGGATTCTCTGGCCGTAGTGATCACCCGCCTTATCCACGAGAGTTCTGGCATCTTTGCCCAAGACGGTAGACGGGGCGGCGTTTATCTTGCCGTCTCCACTGTTGGCGCAGAAGACGTAGAGGTCGCGGTCTTTGAAGCCATCCTCGCCCGAGAGAAACTTGGCGAAGGCGGCAGTCTTGTCAGCTTTCACAACGGGTATAGCGCGCTCCAGCAATGCTTTGGCCTCTGAGGCCGTGCCGAACTGCGGCTTTTGCGCGAACGCGGAAACCGAAAGCGTGAGAGCGGCGGCCGAGGCGACGCCGATCAAGAGTTTACGAACCATGGACGTTCTCCCTATTGCGCAGCGGGGAATATGTCGATTGATGTCAGAACAAGCGAAATTTCGCGCACCGCCACCAAGGTTGCGAAGGCCGTGCGCAAACTGCCGTATTTAGCGCAAGAAAAAGAAGCGCGTGGGTCGAGGAGTGCGACACCTGCCGACGGTATGATCGCTGCCCTTTCCCTCTAAGGAGGATTTCGGCACGTCCGGTTACGACGAGGGCAGCTGCATGAAATCTAGCAGATTTCACACTCCCGAGAAGGGGGTTCGAAATACTCGGCCCAATGTCTCATGTGGGTCAAAATGCGAAGAACTCAACGTGAGCAAATCTAGTCCGCTATACCCCACTATCCGGATCTCGACGAGGCGCGCGGACACTTCGCAGAAGGGACACAAGCAGATATTCCGCCATGTCTTGATTCAGCAGCCTGAGGCTTCAGTCTTCACGGTGACTGGCCGAGTGGAACTCAACTGAACGATCTTCATTATCGAGCACACCGTCGAACGAACAGTGTCGTGAAGAGCAGAGGTACAAGATTGCTGAGCCGGCGTGAATTCAATGAACGTTGCGTCGCGCTTGGTTCGTTGGTGACCTTGTCAGGCGCGCTGGCTCTCGATGCAGCGACGGCCGTCGCCGCAACGGGCAAGGCACGGACCGTCAAGTTTCGTGACGGCACCAGTGTCCCCGCGATCGGTCAGGGCTCCTGGCATATCGGGCAGGGAAGACATCCGGCAGCTGACGAAGAAGAAGCGCTACGCACGGGCCTCTCGCTCGGGATGACGCTGATTGACACATCGGGGAATTACGGCGAAGGCCGTTCCGAAGAATTGATCAAGCGCGTGATTGCCGGCCAGCGTGATGGCGCCTTCGTGGTGTCCAAGGTGGAAGCCGATGACGCCACGGGAGATGCGATGGCGCGTGCTTGCGAGGCGAGCCTTGCCCGGCTCGGTACTGATCATCTCGATCTCTATTTGCTGCATGAACCAACTCCGAACGCCGAATTTTCCGAGGTCGTCGCGGGGTTAGAGCGCCTACGCGCCGCCGGCCAGATTCGTGCCTGGGGCGTGTCCAACTTCACAGTCTCCCAAATGGATGATCTGTTCCGTATTCCACAAGGCGATCGCTGCGCGACCAATCAGGTCTTTTACAACCTCGGCGGACGCAGCAGTGAACGCGACCTGCTGCCATGGTGCGAACGACACGGCATGCCGGTGATGGCCTATTCGCCGCTTGGCGGCCTCGGCGCCAGCTTACTGAGCGATCCCGTTCTTGGGCGTATTGCCGCAGCACACGCTTGCTCCGCAGCCGCGGTTGCACTGGCCTGGACCATCCGCAGCGGCAACGTCATTGCAATTCCCGAATCCGGGTCCGTGGCACATGTCAAGGAAAACGCCGTCGCGCTGTCACTGACGCTGGCACCTCAGGAGCTTCAAACACTGGATGCAGCGTATCCGCTATCAGGCCGCTAGTGTTTGAATCGGCGCTGAATGTGCGCTTTGGGTCCATTCGCGTGGATTTCGCCGCGCCTCAAACCCTGTCCGGTCTGCCCCCGACAGCTGCCGCTGACGAGCTCAGAGCGTCCTTCGGCGAGGGGCCAACAGACGACATCAGCGAGACGAAAGAGACCACCAACCGAGGCGGTCCTACTTCAGAACGGCTTCCTACAGCCTCCGAAGTCCGCTTCGGGGCAGACTGGGAATAAGTCGAGCTTACCATGAGCGTCCGCTGTGCCGTCAGCAGCTGACGCAACGGCAAATTCTCGACCTTCAGTGGGTATGAAGAAGGGCGAGTGGCCACGTCCTTGCGATGCGTTCCCGAACGCTGAAATGGATCGGAACGACTTGCCGTGGCGTTAGTTGCGGCAGATATTCCCAAGAACTTGCGGAGTCTCGCCAGAAGGCAAGCGGGAGGACAGCAATGACATGGAGTAACCAAGTGGCGGTGGTTACGGGCCGCGCGCGCGGCATCGGCCGAGGTATCGCGCTTGTTCTGGCGCAGCGGGGCGCCGCCGTGTGCATCAACTATGCGGCGCGTGCGGATGCGGCCGCGCAGGTCGCGTCCGAAATTAGGGCGAAGGCGGCCGCGCTATAACGGCCGGTGCGGACGTTGCGGACTTTCGCGCTGTCCAGGTGATGATCGAGCAGGCCGAGGCGCAGCTTGGTCCGGTGACCATACTGGTCAACAATGCCGGGGTGTCCCATCAGGCAACACTCGACACATTCGATTACGAACAGTTCGATCGCATGCGTCGCGTCAATGCGGATGGCATTATTCACGCGACCCGCGCTGCGATGGTAGGCATGCGCGCCCGCCGCTATGGCCGGATTGTCAATGTGGCCTCGATAGCCGCAATCGGCACGGCGCTGCCCGGCAATGCGTTCTACGCCGCGACAAAAGCGGAGGCCGCGATATTGACGCGGCGTTTCGCCATGGAACTGGGCCCTGATGGGGTCACCGCGAACGCGGTGGCGCCAGGATTCGTCCGCACGGAGATGACGCAGGGAAAGCGCAGCGCCAGCGAGTGGGACGCGATCGAGAAGAGTCTGGCCGGGCGGACAATGATGAGGCGCATCGGGCAGCCCGCGGATATCGCCAACGTCGTGGCTTTCCTTGCTGCGCCGGAGGCGGGTTGGGTGACGGCCCAGATGTTGGTAGTGGATGGTGGAAGAATGGACTACATCGGGCACGGCTAGGGCCGAGCCGGAGCGTCGGCCAGGCCGAGCCCATAAAGGCGCCGAAGAAGCCGAAGAAGGAGACCGGTCAGAAGGAAATGCTGCTGGCGATTGCCGTGTACTGTCGGGATTTGTCCGTCAGCTTTGAGAGATTGTGCTTGCAATTCAACACGGTTCTGTAGTCCTAGATGATTGAGTGGGCATAGGGCACCTGGCCGTTATCGGCCAGATTCGCGTTAGTTCATTCGTGTAGATCTGGTCTGCTGCACACTCCGCTTAACTCAGTGGAAGCGGATATCCAACAGACGGTTTGCCGGCGGGTTAGTGCAGCGTAGCAGAGCGTGCAAAAAGGCGAGAACCAGACGTCTCCGGGACCGGGCCTGCGCCGCCATAAACGAAACCCACACAGACATTAGGTCTCGAGGAGCACGCCGCTCCTGTAAACCGAACCTCTTTGAAGTTTCCCACCGCCTACCTTTATTATTCTTACGTCTCTGAAGTTAGGTGAACTCGTACGTAGACTTGTCACGCCAATTGATGGCGAGATAGAAGTCCTTCCCCTCGATCTCCGGCCGACATTGCCTCAAGTGCCTGACTTATTGAACAGCGGCGGAGCTCAATCGATTGCTGAAGAGACCCATTCTTCCAATAGTGAGAATGGATCGCAAAGTGGCCAAGCCTGCTGAGGACCCGTTCCTCGATCTCTCCAGCCCTCTCGATTTCGACGGCATAAATAACTTCCCAGTCCCGGGCATCTCCGTGACGCTCGGTGCAAATCTGTCTGATACGCTGACGTAGATCCTTGCAGACACCGATCTTGATAAGGCGCGCTCGTAAGGAACCCGCGATATAGAGATATTGTGTCAGGTCGTGGCGGCCGGCGAAAGCGATCTTGGAGCTGTCGCACTGGACGCAATGACCCTTTCGAGACCGGAGGCGGTGTCCTCCCTTCTTGCACGCGCTGCCGAGTGCGATGGTCTTATTGAGTCTTTTGATTTCTTGAAACCAATAGGATCGCGTCATCCTGCGCACGTCAAGGACGTCGTCAGGCCCTAAGCCTTGCCTCAATAGAAACGCCAGTTCGTCGGCTGTTAGCTCGTCCCGCATGAATCCTCGCAAGAGCGTTTCAGCATCCTAAGACTCGGCGATAGGTCTGCGAAGGCTATGCCAGATGGCAACGCGCTTCGTCTTGGGTACGATTCTGCTGGCCGCCGAATCCGGTTGGTGTTCGTTTGAGCGCCCGATCGAGCCACCAACCGAATGCGGCGATTGATTTACCTACCTGCAGTCCTCCAAACCTTAGCTGCGCCAACCGCGAACCGTGGCAGCAACGACCGCGAGAGTGGCTTTAGCTCCGTCGGCCTCGCCCTTCTCGAAATCCCCTTCAGTCTGCGCCATAGAGTTCGTGACGTGGGCGAAACAAACGATGGAGTGACCGCTCGTTGCGCTGAACGCGTATAGGGCCGCAGCTTCCATCTCAACGGCGAGCAGGCCTAACTTGCGCGCCCGCGCGATCGCTGTCTCGGTCTCGCGATAGGGGGCATCCGTCGTCCATGTCGCGCCGCGATGTAACGCTATGCCTCGAAGAGTGTGCGCAGTCTGTTCGACCCGAGCAAGAAGCGACGTATCGGGTGCATCGGCGAACGTGGAGCCCGGCAGGTAGTGATAGCTCGTCCCTTCGTCCCGCAGCGCGCGATCGATGAGGACGAAGTACGGCGTCGGTCCGATCGGAGTGATCTGGCCGGCGGAGGTGACGCTGACGAGCAGCCGGCAACCGGATGCGAAAAGCTGTTCGGCAACCAGCACGGCGAAGGGAGCACCGACTGCGCAGCCGACGACCCCGACCTCGCCGATGCCGTCGAGATCGAAGGCGAGAAGTTCGGTGTGATAGCAGGCCCATCCTTCATGAATGCGTCCGGCACCGGTCCGCTTGAGATAGCGAACGACATCGCCATCCGGGTCCAACACGCAGATTTCGGGTACCGCGACGAGCGGTAATTGTCTCTGCCTGCGCGCTTCCCTCAACAGGGCTTCCGGTCGGAAGATCGAAGCAGCAGAGTAATCTTTCTCGCTGGCAATTGGCCATGTGCCATCCGCGCGATCGATTTTCTTGTCCATGATGCAACAGGGTCCAGTTTAACTCAGGCGAGGGATTCGACAGGAAGACCCGCGGCTTTCCACTCGGGGTAGCCGTCTTCAAGCCGGCGGACGCGATAGCCGTGGGCTCTGAGCGCCGCCACTGCCTCGAACGAAAGAACACAATAAGGCCCACGGCAGTAGGCAACTACCTCGCGTCCTTTCGGAAGTTCGCCGAGACGTCGTTCCAGTTCGGCGAGCGGAATGTTGAGAGCGCCGGGAAGATGGCCCAGCGCGAACTCGTCGTCCGGTCTCACATCGAGCACCGTGACCAGATCGTCGCGCAACCTTGCGACCAGGTCGTCGCGGGAGACCGGTTCGAGCGCGTCGCGCGCCTGAAAGTAGTCGGTCACGACCCGGCCGATCTCGGCAACATTCCGTTCGCCGACGCGACCGAGCGCTTTCAGCAGTGCGACCACCTCCGGTTCGCCCGCCAGGCGATAGAGAACGTTCTTGCCACGCCGCTCCGTTTCGACGAGGCGCGCCCGCCTGAGGATCTGCAGGTGGCGCGAGGTGTTGGCAAACGTCAGGTGCGCCCGACCGGACAGTTCTTCAACGGTCCGTACGCCTTGGGCGAGGTGCTCCAGGAGCTCAAGCCGGTGAGTGTGACCGAGCGCCTGCGCCACTTCGGCGAGGCTCTCGTAAATCGCCTGTTTCGGTCCGGTGCTTGACACGGTTGTTCCTTATTATATCATTCAGCAGATCGATTGAATGTTACTTAGCTGCTCTCGTAGAGGAGTGCAAGCCCATGATCCTGCGCCAGTTCTTGCATCATGATCCGGTCGGTATCTCCTACCTCTTCGGCTGCGGTGGCAAGGCGACAGGGGCGGTGGTGGATCCCGTTGGTGATATCCGACCCTATGGTCAAGCCGCAGAAAATGCCGGCATGAAGATCAACTACGTGATCGACACGCACGTTCACGCCGACCACATCTCCGCCGGGCGGGCACTCGCTGAGGCAACAGGCGCGCCCTATGTGCTCTCGGCCGAGGCGCGCGTCGCGTTTCCGTTCAAGAGCGTACGGGACGGAGACGTTCTTCCGCTCGGCAACGTCACGGCCAAGGTTCTGCACACACCCGGCCACACGCCCGAGCACATCTGTATTCTCGTGACCGATCATACCCGCGGCGAGGAACCCTGGTTCGTCCTCAGCGGTCACACGCTGGTGGTCGGCGATCTCGGTCGCACCGAGCTTGCCACGAGCGCGGAGGAGGGCGCGAAGCAATTGTTTCACAGCGCACACCGGTTGAAGCAGCTTCCAGACGATGTCGAGGTGCTGGCCGGCGCCTATGCAGGTTCAGTCTGCGGCCGGCGACTCAGTGGCAAGCCCTGGTCGACCATCGGCTTCGAGAAGCGGCACAACCAGGCGCTCATGATCGCGGATGAAGCCGAGTTTATTCGCTTCATGCTGTCGGAGATTCCGCCGGCGCCGCTGGAAGCCGCGAAGATCAGGGCCGAGAATTCGGGCGGCACGGCTACCATCGCGTGATCGGATGAGCGAAGCGGGATTCAGTCCACAAGCTGCCCCATCAGTCAGGCTGGGCCTGAAGGAGAACTGGCCGCAATTCGCTCTGCTTGTCCTGATCAACGCCTTCGTCGGTGGCATGGTTGGGATCGAGCGCACCGTTGTGCCGCTGATCGGCGCCGAGGAGTTTCGAATCAGTTCGACCACCTTGGTCGTCTCCTTCATCGTCAGCTTCGGCGTGGTGAAGGCCTGCGCCAATCTGGTCTCCGGTCAGCTCGCCGACGCCTGGGGACGCAAGCGCGTTCTCGTTCTCGGCTGGCTCGTTGGGCTGCCAGTGCCGTTCATGATCATCGCCGCGCCAAGCTGGAAGTGGGTCATCGCGGCCAACGCGCTGCTCGGTATCAACCAGGGCTTTGCATGGTCGATGACGGTCATCATGAAGATCGATCTGGTCGGCCCGAAATCGCGTGGCCTTGCTGTTGGCCTGAACGAGTTCGCCGGCTATCTCGCGGTGGGTGTGACTGCCTTTCTCACCGGATATATTGCATCTGAATACGGGCTGAGGCCGGCGCCGATCTATCTCGGCGTTGCCTACGCGGTCCTGGGCTTCGCACTTTCGATCCTTTTGGTGCGCGACACACGCGATCACGTGCGGCTCGAGACCGCGGGCCATGCGCGGCAGGCGGCTCCGATCAGTTTTCGGGAGATATTCCTCCTGACCTCTTTTAAAGATCGCAACCTGTTCGCCGCTTCCCAGGCCGGACTCGTCAATAACCTCAATGACGGCATGAGCTGGGGCATCTTCCCGCTGTTCTTCGTGTCCTTTGGCCTGTCGGTCGAGCGCATCGGTATTCTGAAGGCGGTCTATCCGGCAGTCTGGGGCATTCTGCAGATCGCGACCGGTCCGCTGTCGGACCGCTGGGGCCGCAAGGGCCTGATCACCGCTGGCATGTGGGTGCAGGCCGCGGGCCTGTTGCTGACTGCGGCGACCAGTCACTTCGAATGGTGGTTCGTCGCGAGCGTCCTGCTCGGTGTCGGCACGGCGATGGTTTACCCAAGCCTGATCGCGGCGGTCTCTGATGCGTCGCATCCGAGCTGGCGCGCGCGTTCGCTCAGCGTTTATCGCTTCTGGCGCGATCTCGGCTACGCGATAGGCGCGCTATCGGCTGGCGTGATCGCCGACTTGTACGGAATGGCTTGGTCGATCGGCCTGATCGGTGCGATCACCTTCCTCTCGGGGGTGCTCGTCGCCATCGCCATGGAAGCCAGGCCCGGAGCGCGACGATGACCGAAATCTATTCTGGGCGCTGCCTGTGCGAGGCGGTGCGTTTCGAAGCACGTGGCCAACCCAAGGGCATCTTCTGGTGCCGTTGCGACAGTTGCCGCAGACATTCCGGCGCGCCGGTGAGCTGTTCGTCGGCTTCGAGAACGACGCAGTCACGGTGACCGAAGGCGCCATTACGACGTTCAAGTCTTCGCCGGGAACCACACGCAGTTTCTGCGTCCGCTGCGGCTCGACGTTGACCTGCGCCACCGTGCATTTTCCGATCGAGACGCATTATTGTGTCGGTGCCTTCGACCGGGCGGAGGAGCTGAAACCGGGCAAGCATGTGTTCGCCAATGAACAGCTGTCCTGGCTTCATCTGAAGGACAACTAGGAAGGTGTGGTCGCGACGATGCAGCCGATCTATCTTGACTACAACGCGAGTACGCCGATCGCCCCGGCGGTGGCGGCAGCGATGCGGCCGTTCCTGGACGAGGCGTTCGGCAATCCGTCCAGCGGCCATTGGGCCAGCGTTCCGGCGAAAGTCGCCTTGGAGCAGGCCCGCGGTCAGGTCGCCGCGCTGCTCGGTGCCGCGCCCGACGAGATTGTTTTCACCAGCGGCGGCAGCGAAGCAAACAACCTAGCGATCAAGGGCACATTCTTCGCACTCAACCGCAAGGGGGCGCATATCGTCACATCGGCGGTCGAGCATCCCGCTGTTCTTGCTCCCTGCCGGTTTCTCGAATGGCTCGGCGCTGTGGTCACTTATCTTCCGGTCGATAGCACTGGCCGCGTCGATCCCGAGGATGTGCGCCGCGCCATTACCCCGCAGACAGTCCTGATCAGCATCATGCACGCCAATAATGAGGTCGGCACAATTCAGCCGATCGAGGAAATCGGCGCGATCGCGCGTGAGCATGAGATCCGCTTCCACACCGATGCGGCGCAGTCGGTCGGAAAGATCCCGACGAAGGTCGGCGAACTTGGGGGCGATCTGCTTTCGATTGCCGGCCACAAGCTCTACGCGCCGAAAGGCGTGGGCGCGCTTTACGTCCGAGGCGGTCTTGAGCTCGAGCCCTTGATCCACGGCGCCGGCCATGAACGCGGCCGGCGCGCCGGCACCGAGAGCGCGCTGCTCGCGATTGGGCTCGGGACGGCCTGCGAAATCGCCGCAGACCTCGCGACGATGGCGCGCATCGCGGCTCTGCGTGATCGTTTCTGGGCAACGCTTCAAGATCGCTTCGGCGATCACGTCGCGCTCAATGGCCACGCCACGGAGCGGTTACCAAACACTCTCAACGTGTCGTTCGTCGGCGGGATTGGCACGGACATGCTGGAGCAACTGAACGGCGTTGCGGCGTCCACGGGATCGGCGTGCCATTCGGGACGGATTGAACTCTCGCCCGTTCTCGCCGCGATGGGCGTACCCGAAAGAATCGGAATGGGCGCGCTTCGCTTCAGCCTGGGAAGAGACACTACGGCGGACGAGATCGATCAGGTGATCGAGCGTCTGAGCGCGATCGTCTCGGCCTGATCGGTTGATTGTGGTCGTTCTGCTGTTTCAGTCGGTCATCTTCCCGCAATGAGGAGGACAGGCTCGTTCGTGCGATCGCTGGCCGCATGGACGTTCAGACCAGCTTGTTCGAGAGCCACCGTCACTTCGGCGAGTTCCGGAAAGCGGTAGATTTCGGCCGGAAACGATGCGATGGCCGCCGGGTCGGCCTTGGTTCGGAACAACAATCCCAATCGACCGCCAGGCTTTAACACGCGGGCGATCTCGCGCAGGGATACGTCGAGATCCTTCCAGAAGTAGAGCACGTGAACACAGAGAACCTTGTCGAAGGTCGCATCGGCAGGCAGCGCCTCTACTCGCAAGGGCCACTTCGATGCGATCGGCCTGGATCAGCGGCCGATTGCGTTGCGACGCGATCTCGACCATCAGCGCGGATGGGTCCGCGCCAACGACATGCCCCATCGAGGCTCGGGTGGCCAGTTCGGATAGACTCCGCCCGTGCCCACACCCGACGTCGAGAATGTGGTCATCGCGATCGATCCCGACCGCATCCATCAAGCGCAAATTTTGGCTCCAGGTCTCGCGAGCCATGATGGAGGCAATGATCCGACCCAGGAAGCCACGAGCATTTCGAGCGTGTTCGGCGATAAAGCGGGGACGGCGCATGATCGCCACTTGTGCCGCGGCCACGCGGCTAGACGCCAATGTTCATTTCGCACGGTGCCGTATAGCCAGCGCCGGCCCGCCGAAAATGAAATTTGGCTGATCGTTTCCGAAATATGCGCAGTCAATCCGCTGGTTAGCGGCCCGCAGCTGTCTCACTTTGCGTCGCAATCGGGCTTGGACGCAGCTCGCCAGTGCCTTGGCGGACTATCAGAACTGCGCCTTGTATAGCCAACACGGCCATGATCGCCGCTAGGATTAAATCAGCATGGCCCACAGGACGCGGCGAAAAGCGGTCTCGCTTTCTGTTTCCGACCAGACTCAGCGGCGGCGGTGGGCAACATCAATCGTTCATGGACCAAAAAATAGTTGAGTTACATGCCGCTCGCGAGTCATGCCGAATTAGCCGAATTCAAGCAGTTCGGGGCTCCAAGATCCGCAAAGGGGGCCAAAAGCCAAAATTGTTGCCGTCGTCAGATGGCCCAGTGTTGATACCCTAGTGGGTGGCCGCCACGGCAGTTGCCGCAATGAGTACGACGGTTACAAGTGCCCCTGAAACATAGAGTATAGTTCTGATGCTGCCACCTTTGGCCGCTTTGCCGCCGCGCAGATAAACCGCAACATGGATGAGACGAATTGCGACGTAGACCCATACGAGCGTTGCAAGCGTGACGGGTCTAACCTCCACCATCATAGCGAGCAATGCTGGGACAACAAAAGGCGGCAGTGCCTCCACCGAGTTCAAGTGGACGCGATCTATCCGGTACAGCAAGTTGTCGTCATCCAATGGCAGGACAGGTCCGGAGAGTGCCCCGGCCCTGCCTTTGGAGGCTCCTGAATAGACCGCCAGCAGAATTGACTGGAGGCAAAGGACAAGCACTCCGAAAATGCTAAGCGAATAGGCTGCCATACAGGCCTCCGTAGTCACGATCACATCGTAAGGGACACGCGAGCATCATGCCTCGCGGGCAATCCGCTCGGCGAACCTGTTCAGATAGAGCGGCCAACCCTGATCGCCCTCAACCCCTTGACGCACGCCTTCCCAACCTTGGCCATGACGTTCGAGGTGACGGTGCTCAAGCTCCAACCGGGTCCGGCTTGGCGTCTCGGCGATGAAGCGCACTTCCCATTCACTGGTCTTGTCGGGATCGGTTTCGATTTGCCAGCGCGGGCTGATGTCCCAGCTTAGAAGCACACGATTTGGCGGTTCAAAAGCCAACACGCGCGCCCAGCGGCATTCGCTGCCATCAACACCCCGATCATAAACGTGACCGCCAACACGGGGTTCGAACACAGTCTCTGCGATGGGGACGGAGAGCAGATTGTGCTCGCGTGGCTTGAAGCTGCCGAAGTCTTCGGTGAAGACCTTGAAGGCACGCTCGATAGGCGCCTCAACCACGATAGATTGTTTAATGGGCGCGGCCGGTACACGTAAGCTCATTGCTCGTCCTCCACTGATTTTTCGACGGCCACTTTGTAGGCTGCCAGCGCGCTGCTCCAGAACCGGTCAAGCCAGGCGCGCATCTGGCCGAGCCCCGCTGGATCGATGTGATAAATGTTGCTGGCTCCCTTTGGCTCGGCACGGACCAAACAGGATTCGCGCAGCACCTTCAGATGCTGAGAGACGGCTGACTGGGAGACTGTCAGTTCTCTGGTGATTTCAACGACAGTGCGAGGCCGCGCGCCCACTAGGTCGTGTGGACACTTATCGCAGCCATAGCACCGTGGCGGCGATGGTGACGATGGCGAGGTAGTTTCGTGCGGTCTTTTCGTAGCGAGTTGCGATGCGACGGAACTGCTTCAGCTTGCTGAAGCAGCATTCCACGAGGTGCCGTTGCGCGTAGAGGTGCTTGTCGAGCGGGTGTTTGAGCGATCGAGATGGGTTGTTCGGAATGACGGCTTGGGCGCCTTTGCTGGCGGCCGTCTCGCGAATGTGATCGGCATCGTAAGCAGTGTCGGCGATGATGAACTCGGCGGGCGCGCCCTCAAGCAAGGCTGCGGCCTGTGGGGCGTCGCCTTTCTGACCGGCGGTGAGGGTGAAGCGGACGGGGCATCCGAGCCCGCGCACCGCCAGGTGGATCTTGGTGCTCAAGCCGCCGCGCGAGCGTCCGATGGCCTGATCCTGAGCCCCCCTTTTGCGCCGCTGGCATGCTGGTGCGCGCGGACGATGGTGGAGTCGACGATCAGGTATTCGAAGTCCGGGTCGTCCGACAGCGCCTCGAAGACGCGCCGCCAGACGCCTTTCTGGCTCCAGCGGCTGAACCGCCGGAAGACGCTGTTCCACTCGCCGAAAACCTGCGGCAGGTCACGCCAGGGGGCTCCGGTGCGAACAATCCAGAGCACGCCTTCCACAAACATGCGATTATCGCGCCCTGTCGATCCGCGCTGGTCCGAGCGACCAATGATCAGGCCAGACATGCGGTCCCACTGTTCGTCGCTCAAAACCAACCGATCCGTGGCGCCCAAGACTGCCTCCCCCAAAAAAACAGCCTTGAATCACCTTTCTGCTGATTTGAGAATCCCAAGAGTCCACACGACCTAGTTCGAATATTCGTCTGCGAGTCGGATCCCCCAATGCGGCTAGTTGCACGCTGTCCTTGGCCATGGCTAACCGCCGTCCCAAACCTGGCGGTGCCGAGGGGATCTTGCAAATCGGTTACGACAGCGGCTTCCGACAGTATAATTAGTCATAGCTAATGATTAGCCTGTACTAATGATCGTGTCAAACCCGATGGAATCCGGATCAACTTCAGCAACGGGTCAAAATGGCCATCAACCAAGGTCAGCGCGAAAGGGGGAGCTAAGGGCCTCTGCTGCAACCGAAGGGATTGAGGCCGCCTCGGTTGGCGACCCTAGTTCGGCTTGCGGAGCCTTCTAAGGATCTCGCGGAGGTCGACGACTTACTCCGCGACAATCTGGCGTGCCTCGTCCAAGCGCGACGGCTTGGCTTTCTCACTGTCAGTTTGTTTGTCGGAGTCGGGCATGCCCCGACAGTTTGCTGGTAGCAAATGAAAAGCTTGATCTAGCTCAAGCTGACCGAGGCGCCAGCAATCGTGGCAAAACCGTCGTACGGCACGCTAGGCAAATATTCCCGACAGCTCTGACGGTATCTGAAAGTTCGTGCCAGTGAGCGCAGTGTCAGTCTTGATTACGCACGCGGCGCGCCATCCAGTCGATAGACTCTGATAGGTGGCGGAATTGCGAGTGCTTCGCGAGGAGCAATTTTTTCTGTGAATTCAAGACCAAAAAATCACGCCGGGTATACCGTCGGCATTTGTCTGTCAGGCGTCAAAATTTGTGCATGCAAATCAACGACAAAACGTCGTCCGATATGATTGAGTGGGAGTAGGGCGACCGGCTGCTATCTCGCAGTTTAGCGTAGTCTGATGACGTTGTTCTCGCTTCACTTTCACATTGAGGACGCTGACCGAAGTCGTGAGCTTGGCTTATCCCGCTCGAGGTCGGCATTCCACCGCGCTTTCGCTAGCCGAGTATTGCAGCGCAGTTGATCGTGCAGAAGGGCGGGGCGGTGGAGCACGGCAGCTATTGGCGCAAAGCGGCCCCCCGCCGAAAAAGTCGCGTCATAGGCGATATCTGACAGTCCGTCTAAGGTCAGACGGCCAAGCCGCCGCAGGCCGACAAGACGGCTCTTTAGGTACGAAAGACGTCGACCGTTAGTGGGCCGTTGGCCAGAGCATTGTTTGGCCGGTTCGTGCGATAAGGCGGCCGGATCTACGATCAAGAAGGAGTAACCATAGTCAGATCGAACGGGAAGCAGTAGTTTGATGTTTGCAGAAGCAGAGCAATCAGGCATTCAGGTGCGGTAGCCTGACAATGAGGAAATGAAAACCGCCTAAGCCACTAATTCACTGGTGAGCCCGGCAGGACTCGAACCCGCAACCAAACCGTTATGGGCGACGGGCTAAAGAACGCAATCGTTGATTTTACTGAATTTTCGTTGGAAATTGATCGTGTTCGTTGCGCTCTGGTGAGATCGTTTCTGGTGCGAAAATGGTGCGGTAGATCGCAGGACCCAGGATCTACGGATGAGAACCAACGCGAAACTTGAGCTCGATGCCGGCACCAAGACGTTTGCCTCGGGCCTCCTGCCAGATTTGATAGCTGCGTTGCGCCTCAGTCGTAGGGGCGATCTCGTCGCCGTGATCAGCGGCGATGCAAGCATTGGCCCCGAGCTTGAGGCATGGTGTCGCTTCACCCGCAATAGCCTGGTCGGGACTTCTGTCGAAGGCGGCCGCACCCGCTGGGTGCTCCGCTACGGAGAGGCTCCTGAGAATGTTGGAGAGGATCGGCCTGTCGGCTCACGCCTGTGGCTTTACACCAACTTCGACTGCAACCTTGCTTGCGACTATTGTTGCGTGCGCTCGTCACCCAAAGCTCAACGGCGGGCGCTTGGCGTCGAGCGGGTGCGGCGGATTGCGGTCGAAGCGGCGGAGCTTGGCGTGGACGAAATGTTTCTCACTGGCGGTGAGCCATTCATGCTGCCGGATATTGGCGAGATCATTGCTGCATGCGCGGCGGCGGCGCCAACTACGGTCCTCACCAACGGCATGCTGTTTGCCGGAAGCCGACTCGCAACGCTGCGCTCATTGCCGCGCGAGCGAGTGACCTTGCAGATCAGCCTCGACAGCCCAACGCCGGAACGTCACGAGAGCCATCGTGGAAAGGGGACATGGGCGCGCACCTGGAAGGGAATCGAGCTGGCCCGCGCCGACGGATTTCGGGTGCGATTGGCGGCGACGGTTTCAACTGACGCAGAGGCGGAAGAGTTCCGTGGCTTCCTCGATACCCATCACGTGAGCGAGGAGAACCGGGTGATCAGGCGAATTGCGCTCCGAGGCTCGGCCGCGCAGGGCATCGCCTTGGCAAGGGCAGATCTGGTTCCCGAGGTGACGATCACCGCTGAAGGCGTGTTTTGGCATCCGGTCGGAGCTGAGGATAACGATCTGCTGGTCAGCCGCGACATCTTTCCACTTGCCGATTCCTTCGCGGCCGTGCGCCGCGCCTTCGATCGCGAATCCGAGCATCAACGCCGGTTGGCAAGGATTTTCAATTGCGCCTGACAGCGTTCAGGGCCGCTTCAAGAACCCCTGTTGCGTCGAGGCGTCGCGCAACTCGGCATAAGCTTCGAGCTGCGGTGGTATCCATTGGCGCAACCCCTCCGCTTCAAGCACAGGACGATGCTTGGGGTTGTCGTAGCTCATTCTAAACAATGCGTTGGCAAACGCCTGCTCCAATGCAGGGTCGAGATCGGCCCGAGCAGTAAACATGCAATGATTATAGGGCTGCGAGGTCCAGATCTCCGTCAGCGCGCCTTCCGGCACCAGGCGCTCGCTATGCACGGTATTCCAGAATGGGCTGCCGATTGCTCCCGCATCGGCGCGGCCGTCGAGGACCGCGCGAACGACGTCAACCTCGCTTGTACCGGTGTCGCCGTGTTTGCCGAGGTCGGTGTTGAAGCGCAGCGTTTGGTAGTCCTTCCCCTCAACGAACCCCTCGCGCTGCAGAAAGTAGACCGGGAGGATTGCCGCATGGCCGCTATCGCGGCTGCCGAGAGCCAGCGTGCGGTTCCTGAGATCGGCAAGCTTCGCCACAGGCCCACCGGTGACTGCGACGAGCTTGGTCATCCAGCCGACATCGGTATCGCGCATCGCAATCGGTCGGCACCGATGGTCGCTCCATGCATCGGCCTGGACAAAAGCGAGGTTCGTATTCCATCCAATGTCGATGCGCGGCAGCGGCGCGCCGGGCGGGGCCAGTAGCGCTTCGACCTGTGCCTCGTAGCTCTGGAACAGCACCACCTCAACAGGGATGCTCGCTTCCTCGTGAAAATACCGTCGCATGCCCTCCCAGATACCAACCACCTTTGGATCGTATGCGACGGCACCTACCCAGATCGTCCGGCTCATGACAGCGTCTTCCTTCGCAGGCTCGATGTTCAAATGCGATCAATC
This sequence comes from Bradyrhizobium centrolobii, assembly GCF_001641635.1. Classification (GTDB taxonomy): domain Bacteria; phylum Pseudomonadota; class Alphaproteobacteria; order Rhizobiales; family Xanthobacteraceae; genus Bradyrhizobium; species Bradyrhizobium centrolobii. Next base: position 14,878 of record NZ_LUUB01000011.1, on the reverse strand, counting down.
GCGCTCCCGAAGCGCTGCCAGGCGGCGCCGCGCTCTCGCGCTCAAAACAGCGGTATTCCCAAAATGGCTTTGCCGATGAAGTCGCGCAAAACATCGCCCGTTGGCGCCATCACAGCGCCCGCATGGGCATCGCGGAACAATCGCTCGATAGCCAAATGCCTGGAAAATGCTGCGCCTCCGCACACCCGCATCGCGGCCGAGGTGACGGCGATGGCGACATCGCCTGCCGCTGCCTTGCTCTCGAGTACGCGCAGCAACGTCGTATCCCGGGGCCGCTCGAGGTGATCGACGAGATCGTCGACACGTGCGGCAAGTCCATCCGTGTCGATCTGCATCGTCGCAAGCTGCGCGCGAATCGTCGGCAGACTCTCGCCGAGGGTCTGGCCCAGATGCTCGAAGCGAGCGGCATTGAGATGTGCCGCGGTTCCTGCCACTGCGGCCCGGCAAAGACCAAGTGCGACCGCCGATGTGCCAAGGTTGAACAGCGGAAGCACGACCTCCAGCATCGCCTTGAACCCGGCACCGTCATCGGTCAGCTGGAAACCGGGCGCGACCTCGCAATCGTCGAGGATCATCGGCGCGGATGCGTTGGCGCGCATCCCGAGACCATCCCACGGGCCGGCGACCGACAGTCCGGGCGTACCGCTGGTGCAAAGGTAAAGGGTCGACTCCGTTGGACCTTTGCCTTCAGGAGACAGCGCCGAGACAACATAACTTTGCGCGTGACCGGCGCTCGTCACCCACGATTTCTTGGCGCTGAGGTGCACGCCGGCGCCGCTGCGCTTCGCTCGCGAGACAGGCGCCCAGAAGTGGCTACGAGATCCGGCCTCGCTGAACGCCAAAGTAGTCAGGTGTTTGCCGGCCGAAATGTCCTTAAGCGTCTGCGCGACGGCGGCTCCCGGACGGGCCGCCGCGATGGTTGCGGTGCCGCATATGTGCATCAAATAAACCATCGCGGCCGATGCATCCGCTTCTGCGAACGTCGCGACGACCGCGGCGAGGGTCCGTGGTCCGAGCGCCGAGCCGCCTACCTCGGTGGGCAGCGTGATCCCCAGCAATCCGGCCGGACCGAGCGCCGCGATTGCCTCGGATGAAAATCGGGCTTCCTTGTCGCTTTGTCTGGCCGCCGGTGCGAGAATGCGGTCAGCGATGTCTTTGGCATTCGAAACTGCGGTCTCGTGATTCATAACGACCCTCGATACCTAGGTGCTGCCAACCAAGTTCGAAGAATATGGAACCTGCTCTCTGCGCGAACGATGCTACGCGACCCGCACCATCGGATCAACACGACCAGCCTCAAGCATGGCAAGCTCTTGCCTTGCCAGCGGCAGGGTACAGGCCACGGTAGTTACGTGCTCAAAGCTATTTCGTTACTCCCCCTGAAATCTTTTTTTGGCGTCGACGACGCCTTTCTTTCCAGCGGCGGCCGGTGGACAGCGCTTGCCCGCCGTCGACTGGAACGCTACCAATGACCGGGCAACGGTGTGACGAGGTTCGTCTGGTAATGCCGGTCAACGATGGCGGGGTTTCGCCCATCCCCGTGCAGGGACATGACACGCTGCACTTGGTCGCGATCGCCGCTGATCGCGTGCGATCCGGGCTTGTTCGGTGAGCGGCGCGGCGATCGGGATCATTGGCAAGGCGCCGCAACCCGGCCGCTCAAAGACGCGGCTTGCGAGCGCTATTGGCGCTGCGGCCGCTTCCCAGCTGTCTGCCTGCTTTCTGCAAGACGTCGGCGCGGCGATCGAGGCGGTACCGGAAGCGCTCGGCAGGCGCGGCTATGGCGTCTATGCGCCGGCGGGAGCCGAAGATATCATGCGACAGCTGCTTCCTGCGGGGTTCGGATTGTTATTGCAGGCTGGCGATGATCTCGGCCACGTGCTGATCGGCGCGACGCGTGCGCTGCTCGATGTCGGACATGACTGCGTCCTGCTCGTCAATGGCGACAGTCCGACCTTGCCCCCTCGCTTCCTTGCGCAGGCGATCACTGCGCTGCGCGAATCCGGTGATCGGATGGTGCTTGGGCCGGCGAGCGACGGTGGCTATTACCTCATTGGGCTGAAGCACCCGCATGAGCAGCTGTTCACCCGTATCGCATGGGGAACGGAAACGGTTGCCCGCAGCACACGCGAGCGCGCCGCCGAAATCGGTCTTGCCACAACGGTGCTTCCGGAATGGTACGACGTCGACGATGTCGAGACGTTGCGTTGGCTACAGGAGGAGCTGGTTGGCCGTTCGAACCGCTTTCGCGAGGGCGGGTTTGCCGCGGCGACCCGGGCCTTTCTCGAGGCCGGGCCCATGATAAGCCCGTAAACTGATGGCCGGGGCTGCTCGAAGGCAATTCGGTCGACTGGCACGCGCCGCCAACAATGCTGCTCCGCTTCATCTGTCGGCCGGCATCGGTGTTGTTATCGCCGGCATGACGCTGGTCACTCCCTTTGCCTTCGAGGCTTATGGTGACAACGCCTTCATTGCTCTGACCATCGCCGCGGGGCTCCTGACGATCGTGGCGACGCGCCTCGCCGAGCGCGTGCCAATCGATCACGCGCTGTGGCTCATCTTTGGATTCGGGATTGCGCTCAGGATCTATGCACTGTTGTTCGATCCGCTCCTGTCCAGCGATATCTATCGCTATGTCTGGGATGGCAGGGTTCAGGGCGCCGACATCAATCCCTACCGTTATGTTCCGGCGGATGAGGCGCTGGTATTTCTCCGCGATGGCGCGATCTTTCCCCGTATCAACCGCGTCGATACGGCTGTCACGATCTATCCGCCGGTCGCGCAATTTTTCTTTCTCACCGTCACGCGGATCGGCGAAAGCGTGACTGTGATGCGTCTCGCGCTCTTGGGGTGCGAGGCCGTCACCGTGTCTTTGATCATGCTGCTGTTGCAGCATATGAAGCGCCCGGTGACGCGCGTGGTTGCCTATTTCTGGCATCCGCTGCCCTTGTGGGAGATTGCCAACAGCGGCCATGTCGACGCGCTGATGGTTGCCCTGATGCTGCTGGGCCTGTTCGTTGCCCTGACCGGCCATGCGTTGCGCGGGGCCGTCGTGATCGCGCTTTCGATGCTGGTCAAGCCGTTTGCGGCACCGGTATTCGCCGGGATCTGGCGCCCGTGGGACCTCAAGATGCCGCTGGTCGTGATCGCAGCAGTCGTGCTCTGCTATCTTCCCTATTCATCCGTCGGTTGGGGCGCTTTCGGATTCCTGACCCAAGGCTATCTGAGCGAAGAAGGCATCAGTGCCGGCTACGAGATCTGGCCGTTGTCGGTCTGGCGGCTTGTGTTTGGCGAGCACCAAGGTGACGTGGTAGCTTACGCGGTGCTGGCCGCGCTGATCCTCGTGTTCAAAGGGCTTTCCGTGGCGCGCAGCTCTGATCATAGCATCACGTCCAGGCTTGCCGACATCAACATGCTGCTACTCCTGACTCTGTTGCTGTTGTCGCCAAACTATCCTTGGTACTTTCTCGTCATCACGCCGTTTGTCGCCCTGTGTGGCTCCCTGCCGACGTGGGTTGTTTCAATTGGTGCACTGTTACTGTCCGAACAACTCGATTGGGACTTCTACATTCCAAGAATGGTGACAAAATCAATTCTGTTCGGAGGTCTCTTACTGGCTTGGGCCCTGACGACCTGGAGGACCCGCATGCAGCGAACCGCAGAAACGGGGTTGTCACCATGAGCCTTTCCGGCGAAGCGCGGGGCATTCGCGCGCCCTTCGATCCACGCCGTTATCACGAGCAGGTTACGGGCGAGCGCACCGAGGTCGCGCAGCGTGCGCCGGTTTGCCTCTATCTGGAAGTGACCAACCGATGCAATCTGTTGTGTACCACCTGTCCTCGCACCTACGAGGAGCTGGAGCCGCCCGCAGACATGGACTGGGACCTGTTCACATCGATCGTCGACCAGGTTCCCGATCTCGCGCGCGCCGTCCTGCACGGTGTCGGCGAACCGATGCTGGTCGCGAATCTGCCGCGGATGGTCAAATGCCTTAAGGATCGCCTCGTTTACGTCCTGTTCAACACCAATGGAACGGTTCTCAGTGAGCGCAACGGCCGTGCGCTGATCGAGGCCGGGCTCGATGAGCTGCGTGTGTCGCTCGATGCGTCAAACCGCGAAAGTTTCAAGGCGATCCGTGGCCGGGATTATTTCGGCCGCATCCTCCGCAACGTGCGCGCGTTTCGCGAGCTGCAGGAGCGGGAGGGATATACGAAGCCGCAGGTTTCCGTTTGGCTTACAGGCCTGAAGGAGACTGTCGAGGAACTCCCGGCGTTCGTGAAAGTGGCAGCCGAGATCGGTGTCAAGGAGGTCTACCTGCAACGCCTTGTGTTCTTCGATGAACAGACCATCGGCAAGGCGCGTCCGGAACAGGCCCTGTTCGAAGGGTTGACCGCGGGCGAAGCCGCCTATCTGAAGCAGGCCGAGGAGCTGGCGCGTTCCCTTGGCATCACCTTCAGTGCGTCGGGCGCGGCAAGCGAGCCGGGCCTAAGTCTGAAGGGCAGCGGCTGTGGTTCGCCGTGGTCGCTCTGCCGGCGGCCGTGGTCACTGATGTATTTCACGGCCAATGGTCGCGCACTGCCGTGCTGTATCGCGCCGTTTTCGCAGCATGGCTATGACAATTATACGCTTGGCCATGCGGCGCAGCAGTCCTTGCAGGACATCTGGAACGGGCCCGCGTATCGGGATTTTCGTGCGGCGCTGCTCTCGGACAAGCCGCCCAAATGCTGCGCCAATTGCGGCCTGCGCTGGAGCCTGTGAACGAGGTGGCCATCGTTTCGGCGATCATCCCGTGTCTCGACGAAGAAACGGCGATCGGCCAGGTCGTAACCGGGGTGCTCGCGCAGAATGTGAGCGAAGTCATCGTCGTTGACGGGGGCTCGCTGGATCGTAGTGCTGAGCGGGCAAAGGCCGCTGGGGCTCGCGTCATTGTTGAGCCGCGCCGCGGCTACGGTCGTGCCATTCAGGCCGGCATCGCCGCCGTGCGCGCCGACGCCGACATTCTCGTCTTCCTCGACGGCGACGGCGGCGATCCTGCGGAATTCATCTCGGATCTGGTGTCGCCGATCGTTACAGGCCAGGCGGTCTTCGTGCTCGGATCGCGCGTACGCGGTTCGCGCGAGCCTGGCAGCCTGGCACCACAGCAGCTCCTTGCCGCCCATGTCGGCAGGCTGCTGTTGCGTCTGGTCTATGGCACAAGCTTCACCGATCTGTCGCCGTTTCGCGCCATCCGGCGGGATGCGCTCAGCGGTCTCGGGATGAAAGAGGAGACCTATGGCTGGAACCTGGAAATGCTGATGCGGGTCGCCTCGGCGCGACTGCCGGCACTGGAAATTGCCGTTGGGCAGCGGCGCAGGGTTGGCGGGGTATCGAAGGTTTCCGGCAATCTCGTCGCCGGCGTCAAGGCGGGCTGGTCCATTTCGGCGACGTTTGTTCGCCTCGCGCTCGAGCTGCGAAGGTGATCAGCGTGTGCCGGTACGATCCGCACAAGCAACGATGCTCCCGGGAGATTGTCGTTTTTCCGGTGGCGAAAACACCGCGAGGTATCCGCCATCGCCTGCCAGCTGATATGTCGCGATCTCGCGATACCCAACGGCAGAGAGTTCGCAACGCAGGAGCTCAATCGGCGTGCCGTGCTCCGATGTCGGACGCTCAAGGTCGACAATTCCGACCCGCGCGCTGGGCTTTAGCGCGGGTACGAGATTGTAGAGGAAGGCATAGGGCTCGGCGATCTCGTGATACATGTGCACGAGGATCGCGGCATCCAGCGAGGACGCAGGCACGCGCGGGTCACCTGGTTCGCCGAGCGCGAATTTGACGTTTACCAGATTCAGTTGCTCCGTTCGCCTGGCGAGCTCGACGAGGTATTTCCGCGTGACGTCCTCAGCGATGACAGAGCCGGTGGGGCCGACGAGCGGCGAGAGGCGAACGGTGTGGTAGCCACTGCCCGCACCGATGTCGCCGACCGTCATGCCAGGCTTCAGTTCAAGAAGACGGACGATCTCGCCATTCTCATTGAGGGAGTCGCGGTGCTCCTCATTGGAACGCCTGGGGCTGACGATCTTGGCAACCGGACGCTGGGGTGCGGGAAACGCCGTTGCGGCGACTCCCGGCGGAGCCAGATAGCCGATGTCGGCGGCGTGCGCGCTGACGGCGGCGCCCAGCGCGATAACGAGCGTCGCTGCGAGGCCAGCGCCCTCATATGCTCGTTTTCTCATCCAAACGACCGCGATCAACGATCAACCCGCGATGTTGAAGAACCAGCCAATAAACCGTTTGCCGTCGCGCACGACGGGCACCTCGCGGCGAAGCCAGGCATCAAGGCCAAGACTGCGGCCGGCGCCGTCGAGCGCAAACAGGAACATCAGGAGGGCCAGGCACATATACGTCCATGGCCACTCGGATGGGTTGCCATACAGCCCGAGCCAGAGTTGCAGCGTATAGGCGAGGGCCAGCACTCCCACCAATCGCACCGCAAGGCCGAGGATCATCGATCCAGCGAACACTAGCTCGGCCAAAAAGACGATCGGCCCAAAGATCGTCATGTGAGGCAGCACGATGTCCTTCATGAAGGTGCGGTGAAACTCGAACGCCGCGCTGGTCGATTCCTGTTCGGTCCAGTATTGCAGACCGTCGGACACCGGCAGCGGTAATTTCCACAACATGCCCTGGAACCACAGGCAGCCGACCAGGACTCGCGCCACCCAGATTCCAAGATGCCGGCTGCTGCGCTGCGCAGGATCTTCTCGCCAATTCCGCACGGCAATCACGATGCTGGCAAGCAGCAGTGCCCAGAATAGCGCCAGGATCAGATAGCGCCAGTTTCCCTGATGGAGATAGTCACTCGTCGTCGCGGTCAGGAAATGCCAGACGTCGGTGAAAGGATTGGTGGGCATGCGCGGGCTCCCAGGGGACTTGGTTGCTCTACGTATCGCTTAATCGAATCGTTACTCTGCGTGCCGATTGCCTGACAAGGCGCACCGCCCGCAGGCGATCGGACGATGCGCCTTAAGTGTTTTCGATCAGCTTTCCGAAAAAAAACTTCCGAGGGTCATTGTGCGTCGATCCATTTGTCGGATCCCGTCAATTTTACCGACACATCCGTCAGCGTGATCCGGAAGGGCTTTCCGTCCACCATCCCGGGGTGATCCGTTGAGATCAGGAGCGGACCAGCCTTCTTGTGGTCCGCATATATCCCGGTCACGAAGTGCGGCGGGTTGGCAGCGCCCCGGTGGTAAGCGATTTCCTCAATTCGCTTGTCGGCGCCGATGTAGAGGTCCCAGGTGTCGCCGGGCTGGTAGCCGCCCTCCGACGGGTATTTCACCACGACCTTCTGGGCAGACGCGTCACCTGTCGGTCGCTTCTGCTGGCCGTCGTCGGTTGCGGTCGCACCATCCCATAGCAGGTGGAACGGGAGCAGCACCCAATATTGATCGTTGACGAATGCCGGATCGACTTCTTTCTTGACGACATCGCTTTGGCTAGAGAGCTGGGAGCGCTGATAGGTCACCTTGACCGGATTGCCTTCCTTATCTTTCCCCTCGTAGGCGACCGTGTCGGTCTTCGGGCTCCATTCCCACTTGTTAGAAATTTTGTGACCGCCAGGAAACTCACCGTTCCACGTGTAGCGGATCGCCTCGATTTGTCCAAACGAATCAAGGCCGTAGGTCTTGGCGATCTGCTCGGCAATCGATGGGCTGTGCTGCGCCCGGGAAGCCGCAGGGAGGACCAACAGCAGGCCGAAGGCCAAAAGGCGGATCACATTGAGTCTCATTTCGCTGCGCGCCTGAGTACGAATACTGGTCATGTCGGGCTCCTTGGATCTGGCATGCAATTGCCTCGGCCGAGCCGAGGTTCGAGGCCGGTCGGCCAAACATTTGGGCTCGGCCGGGACGGGAGCATATGTTCGGACGGCGACAGACACTGTTTCGTGTCACGCACGAGTGTCGGTCGTCCCGAACATTCCAGCAAACGACCGGAAATTGCGGCCGTTGGCGGTCATGAGCATACCAACAAATCTGGTCAACCGCTGATGGGGGGCAGGGCACTTCGCTTTGCTCGCCAGCCGCATGCCGACGCACCGGTGCGGAGCTGCCGAGCGCTCGCGAGGATTACCTCACTGACCGAGCGGATTTGACGCCTCGAGAACAGCAAGGGCGCCTTAGGGCCAGCCAGCAGCAAGCGGCGAGGATGAATTCGGATCGCGCGCAGTGACAGCCCGCCCCGCAAACCGCTCGTCGGGCAAACCGGGGCCTGAAACGGCAGCTTCTGGCGGATTGTGTTGAAAAAGTCGAAAGTGCTGCCTTAGCAAAATTCGCTCAAAAGCTGACCGATCTCTGAGGTGGGCTGGCGACACCCTCTTAGAGAGCATGGAAAGGGCGCTGGTTGAGTCCTCGCGTGCCTGGACGTCGGTATGCTGCACCGGGGGTGGTCGCCGATTTGCAGTAATCCTAGCACATGCAGGTCAACAGCATCAGCGCGGCAAGGATCGTTATTTTGGCCGCTCGACTTCCGGCTCCGGTCAAAACGCGACCTCGCGGGGAGAACCGCTTCTGGCGCATACCGGACCTGGTCAGGGCTGGATCTCTTATCTGTCGGAGATGACGCCAAAGGCCTCACGAATTGCCGTGGCTGACAGGGCGCGAGGAAGGCGCGCTCCTGCGTTGGGCAAGCTGCGGTAGAAAGCAATTCTATGCCCAGTCGCGCCGCACAGCATCGGAGGCATGGAGCGAATTGTACGCGCAGTTCTAATGCGCCATTAGGACGGGCAAATCCGCGTGCTCCATGATATAACTGGTCGCGCCACCGAATATCATTTGCCGCAGCCTATTGCGGGTAAAGGCGCCCTTTATCAACAGATCGCAGCCTTGCGCTCTGGCGGCATCAAGGACCGCCTCACCAGTGTCGCGGTCTTCCAGTTCAACGCTCACTAGCTTGGCGGCAATGTCGTTGTACAGCAATTGCCGGACTATCTGATCGGCAGATGGGCCTGGTACCTCTTGTCCGCCAATCACGGTTAGCACCGTTACCCTTTCTGCCAGACGAAGAAGCGGCATAGCAAAACCGTTGACCCGAGCCTGCTCGGTACTACCGTTCCAGTGGATGACAATGTTTGTCGCGATGCTTCCTGGCGCGTCTAGTGGCGCCAGGAGGATGGGTCTACCGCTTTCAAACAGCGCGGATTCAATGGCGCGCCGGTGAGGGCCGGCAGCATCAACGGTGGACCGTGGCATTACGATGAGGTCGAAAGCACGCCCATAACTTCCAACAAAGTCTTCACCCTTAGGCGCGGTTTCCAACCAGCCGAAGCATGGTCGGCTCGAGCCTGCAGTGGCTGGAGGAATATTGTGCTTCAGCATGAACGCTTCGAACAAACGGTGCATTTCGGCTAATTCTTCTTGGCTCTTCGCATGGTAAGAATCCAAAGGGATGCCGGTGGCCAATTCTGCGACTAAATATTGAGGGATGCCGAACCGGAGCGGGAAGCCTTCGATGTAGGCGCCGGTACGTTGCGCGAGACGTGCGGCGGCCTCGAGCGTGGATGTCATGATCTCAATGTTTTGGATCGGTACCAAGATCGTCTTCATTCTCAACCCCCGTGTTTCAGGTGAACATTGACGTACAACGTCTAGTCGCCTTTGAAGGCTAACGGCTTGCGACTGAGGTCGATAGTTTCCTCCGATTGCGGCGCAGGTCGTTATCAAAATGCCGAGCGATTAGCCCTCCATGTTAGCGCTGCCCGGCGTGCTGTTCGACATCGGGGATGGTAGATCATGATCGTTCGTCCGAACCGGGCTTAATCCTGGCAATGGCCTGTATTGCGAAGCGGGCAGCCATTCTCATACGGCAGCTCTTGGCGCAAAGCGGACATTCGGCCGGATCGGCACGTCGCCAACGGGTCGATAAACGACATCATTCGCTTACCTCGTCGGTAGTCGCCAGTGACGAGGCATCGGTCAAAATTTGAAACGGACTGACCGAAATGGAAATCTTGCCGCCCGCAGCCTGTTCAACTTTAAATTCCACCTCTTTTTGCGCTGTCACATCCTCGACGGTTACATACAGCCCAGTACAAGTAACTGCTCGTTTGGCTTTGCTTCTTGAATTTGTGCGTATTGCATCATCCAACCTATATGCGGCGCCTTGACTCGCCTTTTCCAAAAGGGCTAATTTTTTAGCCTCTGTGTTCGTATTACTTACCATCGCGGCAACCGCGCTCGAATTTCTTGACAGCGTAGTTGACAAGCGCGTTATTGCTGTCGTCTGAAACGATCGTAACCACCATTCTGCGCGTATCCAAAGAATCACACTCGGGCATCGCGCCGCACAACCGCTCAGCAAAAGTAAAACAGAGAGACACCCGCGCCATCACATGTGACCCCTCCGAGAGCGGGCCTTGCGCAATCGGGAAACTATAGCAGCTTTCGACCGGCCAATGGCGCAAACCAGTGCAGGAAGCGTTATCAGGCGCCGCGCAAAGCTGACATCCGTGCCAAATCGTACGGCAGCAGTGGGCCAGAAGCGCCATCCGTTCGCTGTGCAGATCAATCATGGATCTTGCTTCTACGGAACAGGCTAAATCGAACTGCATCGTTGCTCCTTCGTCGGATGACGCTTTGGGATAGTAGGCTGGCTTCATGCGACCGAGGCTCCGAACGTGCCAAGCCTGTTGCGGTCACCGCGTTGCATCACTCCTCCGCGCGTGCCTGCGTCCACACCGCGATCGGCTGCGACGGCCTTCATATCGCCCGCGCTGACTGCCTCGACGATACCGTGCACAGAAGCAAGCACGCCACGCATTTCGCTGAGCACAAGATCGCGCTCGTCCGGCACCAGTAGAACGGCCGTGCGCCCGTCGCGCGCCACCTGCGTCTGACCACGAACGAAAATGGCCACGACAACAGCAGCGGTCATCAGCCAAAGTGCGATAGCTGCGATCGACAGACTGCGAGAATTCGTGTGTGCAATCCCCTGATTGCCAAGGTTAGCGCACACACGATGCACGCCTGCGATTTGCGCATAACAACGTCAATCCAGGAACATCCGCGGCCCTGGTCGGTGGAGCGCGGTTCAGGTAGCGAGTCCTTGAACGGCTCGTCTAGTTCTGAGCCGGACGATTCTTAAGCTTGTAGCGTTCCACTCGTCAAAATAGGCGCGTCGCAGGGAGTCCAGCGGGCGGCCCATGTGGCGTAGCACCGTATGCGCGCCGGCTGCGGCGGTAGTTTTCCACAGCCCGGCGGCGCTGGCGTTTGCTTCGCCGCCGCCGGGGTCCAGGATCAAAATCGCGACTCATCAGAGGAGCGAAGCACATGCGCAACAGGAAAGCGGCGGAAGCAAATGCCGATGTTGAAGCGCGGATTGCTCAAATCGAGCAGATGACGCTGGAGCAGATCGCAACGTTTCAGGGCAGGATGCTAACCGATATTGGGACGGGAAGGATCGCACCAAGAGAAGCCCGCGCCATAGATCGCGCTCTTAGAAAGCGGCTGAAAGCGATCGAACAGGAACTACAACAGGACGGCTGAGGCGTTGAACACGAGGCCCGCCGGTTCACGCTGGCGGGCCTTCCCGTAGTTAGCCGGGATTGCCAAATTTCCCGCGGCCTCGTTCATTTCCTGCGATTCAGATAGGCGAGTGCGCTCCCAGGCTGCCGCGCCTAGCTAGGGGCATTCAATGATTGATTACAATGTTACTGCGTCCATCGATCATGCGTTGCACGAGGCGCAGGCCGCGCGGCGTGACCTCACCATAACCGCCTTTTGCATGCGACAGGCAGAAATGCTTCGCAGAATAGATCGAGCGAAAGCCAGCCTCGCTGATCTGGTGCAGTCCCGGACGGCGGGGCAAACCGGGCCGAGAGTTTCTGTGGTTGTGACGATTTCCAAATCCTGCCCCGCTCCATCGCAGGGGCTGGGGGCTGAGTTAGCGATGGAGCGGGAGTCTCGGACTTCGATCGAACCAGCGCGGAAACCGACCGCATCCTAGACGCGCTTAAATGCAGTTGCGATTCTGGCCTGTTGGCGGCCAATGCATGGCACCTTTCCGTAGCAGTCTGCCTTTCGCAGAAAGCTATCGAGTGTTGCAGCCGAGCAATTTTCAGAGTCACAATTTTGCCCTAAGATCGACGTCAGCCGGTCAGATTCGACCAGCGGGCGGACTGGCTAGGCCCGGCACGCGTTTCGGCGGGGGCAGTGTGCCGGGCCACCGCATTGCGGTGGAGACTTCGATGAAATCCATCGGTCGCCTTCGTTGGGTGGTAGACAACGATCGCCAGGACCTCGCCGACTATGAGGCGGGCCGCCTCTCCTGTCGGGACGGCGAGGACGATGCCGAACAGGAGTCAGCCACCGAGCGCATCCTGAAGAATCTCGCCCTGATCCGTGCATATGAGGCCAAAGCAGACTAGCAGCCCAAACCGGCGAAGATTCTGATCGCAAGGCCCATGCGCCAAAGGTGATCTTCTGAGGCCGCATGCCGGCATCAACGCGGCGCGGACACGAGCTCGCAAATTATCAATGGGTGGTAGGGCCGAGCGAGCGCGAGATACCGCGGGTCGCGGGTGTGGAGAACCGCCTGCACCCCGCGGGGCAGCTGCTGGCGGCGCACGCCTGCCGGCTGCGGCGGTAAAGCAACGCGGGCCCCTGGTTCACGCTGGCGGACTTGCTACGTCCTAAGAGCGTCGACTGCGTGGGCGACGAGAACGCTAATGCTGAGTACGATCAGGCAAACAACTGCGGCTAGAAATGACATCGGGGTGGTTTCTGTGGGGCCCAGGGTGAGCGGCTCATAAGCCGTCACATTTCGCCAGCATTTGGCCGAGCTTCTTGCTTTTGTGGCAGATATTCGCGGGCTGGTAGCATCGGCTCAGCCAGTTGCGAAACAGGGTGAAGACTTTGGGGCAACTGTGACCTGGCGGGGAGGGCGGCTTTTTGCGCAAAGCGGACGTTTGGCCGGACGCGCATGTCTCAGAAGGGCCAACAGCGGTCATTCCGCAACCGCGTAGATGAGTGCTGCCCTCACCGGGAAGCGAGGCGGCGCGTCGGGTGGAGCGGGCACAAATGCCGCAAGCCATTTGAATCGCCTCGCCTTTACGTTTTCGGTACACAGGCTTGACGTTGACGCCCGCGCGTCGCAGGTTTCGGGGCGCCACGCGCGGCTCGCGGGCCCAACAGGCAGGATCGATCTTTCATGGCATTCGTGCAGTTCACGCAACCGGACGATCAGCCCATCGTCATCAACACGGATAGGATTGTGACCGCCACGCCACTGCCGGACGGACAAGGCACGCGCATCACTTTCAACAATGGTGGCCATCAGGACGTGAAGCAACTCATCGCTGACGTGCTGCGGCAGTTGAACATAAGCGCGTAGGCTCAGGACATCGCCGCCTGGGCGAACCATTCCGCCGATCAAGTGAGATCGTGCACTTTCTTGAGCGCTGCCCAATGTCGCAGATGGATCAAAATGCGAAGAACTCAGGGTGAGCAAATCTAGTCCGCTATGCCCCACCGAGCGGGCCTCCATCAGACGAGGCGCCACTTCGCTGATGGGCCAAGAGGCGCCACCAGAAATTTGCGATCGACCCACAACCGGGGGTCGGACGCCTGGAACTTCCAGAACCGGCGGCTGTTGTAGCGCAGAGGGTCTCGTGCATGGATATGGTCACGCACGGTCGCGGTTCGGATGCCGCTCCATCGGCCCGAGTTTCTCCGGTGAACTCACACAACGAGTGGGGCGCGCTGGAGGAAGTGATCGTCGGAAGGCTTGAGGGTGCGGTCATCCCATCCGATCATCCGGTTGTCACCTGCAACATTCCGGGCATGGCAGCGCGTGCTCAGTCGCTGCTCGCAGGCTTTCGTTACCCAAGGATCATGATCGAGCCGGCCCAGCGTGAGCTTGATGGCTTTGTTGCGCTGCTACAGTCGCTGGGCATCATCGTAAGACGGCCGGACGCTGTCGACCACAGGAAGCGCTTCAGCACGCCAGGATGGTCCTCGCGCGGCTTCTGCAATTCCTGCCCGCGCGACAGCATGCTCGTGATCGGCGACGAGATCATCGAAACCCCAATGGTTTGGCCCTGTCGCTACTTCGAGACGCAGTCCTATCGTGCGATCCTGAAGGACTATTTCCAACGTGGCGCGCGGTGGACGAGCGCGCCCAGACCGCAACTGACGGACGAACTGTTCGACCCTGAATTTCGCGTTCCGGAGAAAGGCGAGCCGATCTCATACATTCTCACCGAATTCGAACCGGTCTTTGACGCCGCCGACTTCTTTCGCTGTGGACGCGACTTGTTCGTGACCCGCAGCAACGTCACCAATGCGTCCGGCATTGAATGGCTGCGTCGTCACCTTGGCGACAGTTATCGCATCCATGAGATTGAGAGCCGCTGCCCCAATCCAATGCACATCGACACCACCATATTGCCGCTTGGGCCCGGCAAGATCCTGATCAATCCCGAGTACATCGACGTCGACCATCTTCCGGCCGTCTTGAAAGGATGGGACATCCTCGTGGCCCCCGAGTCCGACCCGATCACCGATCCTGTGCTGAGGGTCACTTCACTATGCGGGAAATGGCTCAACATGAACGTCTTGATGGTGGATGAGAAGCGCGTCATCGTAGATCCACATCATACCGCAACGATGCGTGCGTTTGAGAATTGGGGATTCGAACCGATTTCCTGCAAGTTCTTACACTATGCGGCATTTGGTGGCGCCTTCCACTGCGCCACGCTCGACGTCCGGCGGCGCGGCACGTTGGAAAGCTACTTCTGAGCTGACCTCCAACAGGTCTCATCGCGCCGCTCCGCCTAAGAGGTGATTTTCAGTCCGATGATGCCCACGAGAATAAAGCCGATGCAGGCTAACCTAAGCAACGT
>NZ_LUUB01000010.1 GCF_001641635.1 Bradyrhizobium centrolobii | reverse complement strand
GTCTACCTGGTCTCCGATGGCACGAACCAACCCTATAAGTGCAAGATCCGGGCGCCATCGTTCGCACATCTGCAAGCAATGGATTTGCTCAGCCGCGGCCATTTGCTGGCGGACGTCTCGGCGATCATCGGTTCGCTGGACATCGTCTTTGGGGAGATCGATCGATAAGGGGCGCGAAAAGGACCCTGCGCGCAGATCCAAGTCGACGAGCAACGAGTCACCTAGCCGTTGTCAAAGCCAAACCTGGGAAGTCTTCCGGCGCGAGAGATGGGGCATTGGGCTCGATGGCTTGAGCGGTCGTGCCGCAGCCCCGATCGCCGCGCAGGTGTGCTCTACTGAGCGGTAAGCTGGCCCAGCGTTACGGTCAATGCTCTCTGTTCTTTGTTCCGAACCATGGAGAGCTCGATTGAAGAGCTTGGCGCCGCCGCATGGACTTTCTTGGTGAGCTCGTTTGCGCTCTTGATGGGCTCGCCGCCGATCGACGTGATCACATCCCCGCTCTTTAATCCGGCCTTCGCGGCTGGACCGCTGGCTTGAACACCGATGACGATGGCGCCGCGAAGATTGTTTGCGCCGATACTTTCGGCGATGTCGGGGGTCACCGATTGAACTTCCGCTCCCATCCACCCTCGCGTGACCGCGCCCTTGTCCTTCAGTTGCGGGATCACCGCATTCACCGTGTCTGCGGGAATCGCAAAAGCCACACCGACCGAGCCGCCCGAGGGCGAAAGAATCATGCTGTTCACACCGATGACGTTGCCATGCGTGTTGAGGCTCGGCCCGCCCGAATCGCCGCGGTTGATCGGCGCATCTATCTGAATGAAGTCGTCCGAAGACCCCATCCCCAGGTCGCGCGCACGCGCTGAAACGATACCCGCGGTGACAGTATTTCCGAGCCCGAACGAATTGCCTACCGTAAGCACCCAATCGCCGGTGCGTGGTGGTTGATCGGCCAGCTTCAAATAGGCGAAGTCCGTGCGCCCATCGACCTTGAGCAGGGCGAGATCACTCAGCGGGTCCTTGCCGACGATCTTGGCTGGGTAGATTTTGTCCTCATTCGTACGGATCTCGGCCGTATCGCTGCCTGCCACGATATCGTTGTTCGTCACCGCATAACCGTCCGGGGAGATGAAGAAACCCGAGCCGATCGAGATCATGTCCCCGGATTTCGGCGCAACGCCCGGACCGTGCGGTTCGGACCTTGGAACAGCCCTTCTTGGAGTGTCTTGATCGGGCGCCCCATCAGGTCCGGACGATGGGCCGGATTCCTCGTCTGCCGCGGCCGCCTTGGCACTGACCCCAACCACAGCCGGTCCGGCCTTTTCGGCAAGATCGGCGAACCTTCCGAGCCCGCCGCCGTCATGGTCGACGGTTGGATTCACGGCCTGTGCGTGGACGATACTCCCGATCACCAGAACCGCCGAAGCCAAGACGGCGCTCATGACCGGCGTCCTAAGGCTGCCGTAAGCAAACTTTCCGTGAACCATTTCCGCTTCCATGCATCCTACGTGATCGGCTGGTACCGGCTCAGGCTTGCTGATTTGCAGGCTGTTCTTGCGGCGCACGCGGGCCGAGCCACAGCACTGGCGAGCCTTCAACGAACAGCCAGGAAGACCGTTCCTCCACCACCAGTGGCCGGGCGACCAGAACTTGCCGACAGCGCACGTGGTTCCCCGTCCGCGGCCCGCGCGACAGAGCGGTGGCGTCCGCGGCGCGGCAGCGCAAATCCCCGCGGCGCGGAGGATGCGTTTCTCCCAGCGGACGAACACGCTTCGGCACTCCGCGCGCGAACTACGCAGGAGGTTTGACCTGTAACGCCGTTTCTCGGCAACGAGCCGCCATGTCGGCAGTGCTGCGCGCTATCGCCAGTTCGCCGCATGACCTCCAGCCCATATTCGACACCATCATCGACAGCGCAGTGCATCGCTGCCGAGCGGAGTTTGGTTCCCTCCGTCTTTCCGAGGAAACAGGCTTTCGTCTCGTTGCATCTCGTTGCATATAGACTCGATCTCGCAGTGTCAGAGATGTATTCACCGTCAAAGCTTCGCCTCTTCGAAAGCAAGTGGCCGGTCCACATCCCCGATTTCGCCCAAACATCTTGAAGGGAATTCTGTGGGGAGAACCAGAACGAGAGGCTATATCACGTGGCGTTGGGACGGTCCTCATCGTGCCGATGCTCAGAAGCGACGAGGCGGATCGCCTTGTCTTTCGCGGCGGCGCATAGAGCTCTTTACGGAGAATGAGATCGAACTGGTCACGGACTTCGCCGCGGAGGCTGCCATTGGCCCTTCTGAGAAGATGCCTGTCCTGACAAATGTCCGCTTTGCACCCAATAGGCGACACCAGGGATTTGCGATCGACCCACAACCGGGGATCGGATGCCTGGAACTTTCAGGATCGGAGGCTGTTGTAGCGCAGAGGGTCTCGTGCATGGATATGGTCACGCACGGTCGCGGTTCGGATGCCGCTCCATCGGCCCGAGTTTCTCCGGTGAACTCACACAACGAGTGGGGCGCGCTGGAGGAAGTGATCGTCGGAAGGCTTGAGGGTGCGGTCATCCCATCCGATCATCCGGTTGTCACCTGCAACATTCCGGGCATGGCAGCGCGTGCTCAGTCGCTGCTCGCAGGCTTTCGTTACCCAAGGATCATGATCGAGCCGGCCCAGCGTGAGCTTGATGGCTTTGTTGCGCTGCTACAGTCGCTGGGCATCATCGTAAGACGGCCGGACGCTGTCGACCACAGGAAGCGCTTCAGCACGCCAGGATGGTCCTCGCGCGGCTTCTGCAATTCCTGCCCGCGCGACAGCATGCTCGTGATCGGCGACGAGATCATCGAAACCCCAATGGTTTGGCCCTGTCGCTACTTCGAGACGCAGTCCTATCGTGCGATCCTGAAGGACTATTTCCAACGTGGCGCGCGGTGGACGAGCGCGCCCAGACCGCAACTGACGGACGAACTGTTCGACCCTGAATTTCGCGTTCCGGAGAAAGGCGAGCCGATCTCATACATTCTCACCGAATTCGAACCGGTCTTTGACGCCGCCGACTTCTTTCGCTGTGGACGCGACTTGTTCGTGACCCGCAGCAACGTCACCAATGCGTCCGGCATTGAATGGCTGCGTCGTCACCTTGGCGACAGTTATCGCATCCATGAGATTGAGAGCCGCTGCCCCAATCCAATGCACATCGACACCACCATATTGCCGCTTGGGCCCGGCAAGATCCTGATCAATCCCGAGTACATCGACGTCGACCATCTTCCGGCCGTCTTGAAAGGATGGGACATCCTCGTGGCCCCCGAGTCCGACCCGATCACCGATCCTGTGCTGAGGGTCACTTCACTATGCGGGAAATGGCTCAACATGAACGTCTTGATGGTGGATGAGAAGCGCGTCATCGTAGATCCACATCATACCGCAACGATGCGTGCGTTTGAGAATTGGGGATTCGAACCGATTTCCTGCAAGTTCTTACACTATGCGGCATTTGGTGGCGCCTTCCACTGCGCCACGCTCGACGTCCGGCGGCGCGGCACGTTGGAAAGCTACTTCTGAGCTGACCTCCAACAGGTCTCATCGCGCCGCTCCGCCTAAGAGGTGATTTTCAGTCCGATGATGCCCACGAGAATAAAGCCGATGCAGGCTAACCTAAGCAACGT
>NZ_LUUB01000009.1 GCF_001641635.1 Bradyrhizobium centrolobii | reverse complement strand
AGCAGATCGCGAAGCTCGCCGCAGAGTGGAGCTAGCGGCCGGTCTTTCCTGTGGACCACAGCGCTTCCACCAAAACAAGGCAGCATCGACTCAGACATGCTCCGACGGCACGCGACTCCTCTCCCGGTCGCGCACTGGGACCTTTAAGCCCTGGCCCAGCTCCCTTGGCTGGGGCTCTCTTTCGATCAACGCTATCGCTCCCCCATGAACCTTGATCGTTACGCCGGAACGGCCAGCGCTGCGGGCCTCGTATTGATCTGCTAATCATCACTTGGTTAGGCCTGTGAGGCCCGCTCCATTCGACGTGGACGGATGTCGGTGAGTTCATCAAAGTGCTTGGGTCGATCGACTGGAGGTGCGGCCGTCACCGGTGCGGTTGTGGCATGGCGCGGACTGGAAAAGTGGTGCGCCGAGACAGCCTGCATCAACGAGAACCATACGCCATGCCTGCGGGAAACCGGCGTGACGCGCTGATCGTCCCCAAAAACGAAAAGAGGCCGCCAACTGAGGCGGCCTCTTGCGCGTGTCCTTTATGCTTTTAGCGCTTGAGCTTACCGGGCGTGTAGCCTGAGGCTCCCGGAGATCCGGTTACGGGTCCATTGGACTGCATCTGATGGCCGGGGGAATAGCCTGAAGCGCCGGTCGTGCCCGTGACGGGGCCGCTGCTCTGGAACGAATGGCCCGGCGAGAAGCTGGAGGCGCCTCCGCCAAAGCTGCCGCCTGGTCCACGCGCATGGGCCGCCGAAGTGACAGCGACCAACGCAGCCGCGACTACGAACACCTTTTTCATTTTGATCCACCCTTTCTCTCTTTGATCGGTCGCCAACGATTCAGCGGCCGTCCCGGATCGGGAAAAAGTAGAAATCGGATGGCGTGTTCAAAGTAAGACGCAGTCTGGTCTTTGGTGCGAATGCGCCAAGCTCGAACGATCTATTCGAGATCGCGATCTCCTATCCTGACGGCAAGCTTACATGGGGACCTTGTGTCCCAGCTTTACCTATCGGACAGCGCGGGACTTAGCGATGAAGCGAGCATGCTCTGGATCACGATGCGCTCGACGCCGCTGATCGCGGCTCATTGCTCGTTGTCATCCTCCAAACCGCGGCGCCAACCGTAACCGCCCCAACGTGGACCGTAATAGCCATAGCTATGTCGGTATCGGTAACGCTGTCGCCACTCGTCGTCGTCATAGCGTCGGTAGTACCCGTAGGGACGGTAATAGTCACGCTGGTGCCAACAGCGCCCCCATTCGTTGCACACCCAGCGAACCTGCTCGACGTTCAACGTTGGTACGGTCGAGCGCGAGATCGGCATGGCGTCGGCACTACTCGCGGCAAGGGCGGCGAACGCCGCGGAAGAGAGTAGAATGGCAATCGGCTTTCCCATCGGAGTCTCCATGGCTGCATTCATGGGCGCAGTGTGGCGCGGGAGGCGCCGCCGTGGCTGGGGACGCCTTGCCGACCGGTGTCAGTACCGGCCTTGGTAATAGCGCTCGTCACATTCAGCGACATAGATGCTGCCGTCGGGAGCGCGGTAGCGGCACATTTCCCGCCCAGACGGTGCTGGGTTGGTAGAGTCGGCTACGGCCGCGCCAAGCAGGGCGCCGGCACCAGCACCAAGAATGGTGCTACCCGCATTCCGGCCGATAGCTTGACCAACGAGCGCTCCACCGACAGCGCCCACGGCGGCGCCGGTCGCGGCCCGTTGCTGCTGTTGAGTTTGTGCGCAGCCCGCGAGCGAAATACAAATGGCTAAGATACTAGCCGCAGACATCTTTGGAATATTCACGCGCGTGAGCCTCTTTGCGTTGATTGTGATGAAGAAGATGGTCCCAGCGACTGACCTGGTGGAATGACGAACCATCGTGGCCGCGTTCGGGCCGTAAGAGGGTGCTATCACGACCACCACCGCGTGGCCGGCTGTCATGCTGATCGGGCCAACACAAAGGCCCGCCGGCGGTCGGGGCGCTGCTTTTGCAGCACCCTCTGTTGATCCGGCGGGCCTTCTTCCGCGCTGGCGGATTAGTCCTCGTCGTCGTCCCAACCCGAAACGCTGCGGTAATCGTGGTCGCAATGGCGATATCGATGTTGGGCCGCGTAATAGCCATCATCATGGCCGCTGTAGTCGCGGCTGTACGTCGAATATCCGCTGTAGTAGCGACGAGGGGCTGGATAGCTGTAGGACGGATAGGACTCGTAACCGTGCGCTTCCGACGCCAGTGCGCCGCCGACGAGAGCCCCGACGACCAAACCGCCGATAAGCGCCGCGTTGCGGCCGTCGTGTGCTTGAGCTGGTGCGGATCCGGTGAACAGCGTTGCGGCGACGGCAAGCGCGGCGACGCTGCTTGAAAGAGCTTTCTTGAGCGAAACCATTGTCCCCTCCATGTGGTGATCGCGTTCTACATCGCGCGCTTTGAAGGAAGGCTGAACCTGCCGTTGTCGCCCGTTCATCTAAGAGAGTGGCTGGCCGTTCTTGAGTTTGACGCCGCCGCGCGTTGATCGACCTCGAACCCAAGAATTGTCGTGAGAAAGACGTTGTCTCGCGCGAACATTACCGCAGAGCGGATAACGGCTGCGCCAGGGAATGTGGCTTGCACGGCCGCCTCGCCCTCGCCGTGACTGCGAATATAGGGTGAAGACGATGCGGGGTCCGCACCTTGCCGGCAACGACCGCTCAATTTGTTCAAGCTGCGCATCGCTGAGACCGGATACGCGACCAATGACTTCAAGGAGCAAGTGTTTCAGCATAGCTCAACCTTGCTGGTAGCGGCGCAACAACTCAGGGCAACCAAGCGAAAGTGGGCACGGGCTCGGGGGTTGTGTCAGTTGCTGTGTGAGCCGATAGCGGCCCGGCCGCCAACCCCTCTGAGCTTGGGACAATCTGGCTGATATTTAGTCCCACATCAATTGTGTCCGGCATCTGGATGCCATGGGGAAAGGCTTATCTGAACCAGACAGATCTGGCGCAGGCCGTTAGCATGGCCTGGCTCTTTCTGCTCATGGCTGGCCTGTGCGAAATCGCCTGGGCGATCGGCCTCAAATTCACGGAAGGCTTCGCACGCCTTTTGCCAACAATCGGCACGTCGTCGCTATGGCGGCCAGGATTGGGTTCCTCGGACTCGCCCTTAAGTCGCTGCCGGTCGGTACGGCCTATGCGGTGTGGACGGGCATTGGCACTGTTGGCACCACGGCGCTCGGCATCTATCTATTTAACGAGCCCGTGACGTTGCTTAGGTTAGCCTGCATCGGCTTTATTCTCGTGGGCATCATCGGACTGAAAATCACCTCTTAGGCGGAGCGGCGCGATGAGACCTGTTGGAGGTCAGCTCAGAAGTAGCTTTCCAACGTGCCGCGCCGCCGGACGTCGAGCGTGGCGCAGTGGAAGGCGCCACCAAATGCCGCATAGTGTAAGAACTTGCAGGAAATCGGTTCGAATCCCCAATTCTCAAACGCACGCATCGTTGCGGTATGATGTGGATCTACGATGACGCGCTTCTCATCCACCATCAAGACGTTCATGTTGAGCCATTTCCCGCATAGTGAAGTGACCCTCAGCACAGGATCGGTGATCGGGTCGGACTCGGGGGCCACGAGGATGTCCCATCCTTTCAAGACGGCCGGAAGATGGTCGACGTCGATGTACTCGGGATTGATCAGGATCTTGCCGGGCCCAAGCGGCAATATGGTGGTGTCGATGTGCATTGGATTGGGGCAGCGGCTCTCAATCTCATGGATGCGATAACTGTCGCCAAGGTGACGACGCAGCCATTCAATGCCGGACGCATTGGTGACGTTGCTGCGGGTCACGAACAAGTCGCGTCCACAGCGAAAGAAGTCGGCGGCGTCAAAGACCGGTTCGAATTCGGTGAGAATGTATGAGATCGGCTCGCCTTTCTCCGGAACGCGAAATTCAGGGTCGAACAGTTCGTCCGTCAGTTGCGGTCTGGGCGCGCTCGTCCACCGCGCGCCACGTTGGAAATAGTCCTTCAGGATCGCACGATAGGACTGCGTCTCGAAGTAGCGACAGGGCCAAACCATTGGGGTTTCGATGATCTCGTCGCCGATCACGAGCATGCTGTCGCGCGGGCAGGAATTGCAGAAGCCGCGCGAGGACCATCCTGGCGTGCTGAAGCGCTTCCTGTGGTCGACAGCGTCCGGCCGTCTTACGATGATGCCCAGCGACTGTAGCAGCGCAACAAAGCCATCAAGCTCACGCTGGGCCGGCTCGATCATGATCCTTGGGTAACGAAAGCCTGCGAGCAGCGACTGAGCACGCGCTGCCATGCCCGGAATGTTGCAGGTGACAACCGGATGATCGGATGGGATGACCGCACCCTCAAGCCTTCCGACGATCACTTCCTCCAGCGCGCCCCACTCGTTGTGTGAGTTCACCGGAGAAACTCGGGCCGATGGAGCGGCATCCGAACCGCGACCGTGCGTGACCATATCCATGCACGAGACCCTCTGCGCTACAACAGCC
>NZ_LUUB01000008.1 GCF_001641635.1 Bradyrhizobium centrolobii | reverse complement strand
GGGTTCTTCCGCATATTTGGTGCAGGTCTCCTCTTCGCGTTTCATCGTGAGCGATTGTGCGTTGTCAGGCGGTGGCCAGTAGCCTGTTTCGGAGCAGTGCATATCCTGAACGGCCATACATCTGGCGCTTGATCGTCTTGAGGCGGTTGATCTGTCCTTCGACGGGGCTGGTGCTCCAGGGTTGGGTGATGGCTGCCCGAACAGCCGCGATGTCGCGGCCGATGCCTTCTGCAAGCGAAGCCAGTTCGCTGCTCGAAGCATCCTCGATCCATTGCTCGAGATTCGTATCATCATGCCCCCGTATCAAGGCCGCAAGACGTCGAGCAAGCTCACCGGCGTTGGAAAGCTCCGGCGCAACCTGATGGAGATGGTGAAGGAACCGCTCGGTCTGCTGATCGAGCGATCGAGACTCTTTGCTCAGGAGCCGTGCACAGTTGCGGCGCGAGGGCGGTCGCCATCGCACATTTGGCGCGGACGTCGGTGAGCCTTGCTGGCGGGCAGCAGTCCATCGGTAGATGGTCGTTTTGCTGCCTTCAAAACCGCGGCGCTTGATTTCGGTCCACAATTCCAGCGCGCGGCGTTCACCTTCCTCCCAGCGCTTTTCCAAATAATCTCGGAAAGGATCAACGAGGACGGAGCGCGCGGGTGGCCGCCGGTGCTCAGGCTCACCGCCCGCAGCAAGCCAGCGCTCGACCGTCCTCACGCTCATGCCGATCCGCGGCGCGATCCCGCGCGGCGACAGGCCGTCGGCGCGCAAGTCGAGGATTTCAGCATAGAGTGAACGGCGATGGTTGCGCCGCGCGCGGCGCAGCTGATCAAGCTTTGTAGAAGGCTCTATTGGTGGTTCGAGCTTGGTTTGATCTTCGACCATATCCGCAATCGTGGCCTTTCCAGCGATACCGATCGCCTTGCGATGACGGCAAACAGCCAAATGCAGCGCTTCACCCAGGTTTTGGAGAAGATGAAAACGGTCGGCGACCTGCGTCGCCTCGGGGGCACCACGACGGGCGCCCTCAGAATAAATGCCGGCACGATCGCGCGCGATCACTTCGATGCCGGGATGGCGTCCCAGCCAGGACGCGACCGCATTGGCATTCCGATTCGGCAAAAGATCGATAACGCGATTGCGCTCCAGATCGCAGATGATGGTGCCGTAGCGTTGCCCCTTGCGCCAGGCCCAGTCATCGATGCCGATCACACGCGGCGGCTCTAGCGGCTTGAATTCGGCTGCGCGGATCATCCGTAGCAGCGTGTCTCCGCTGGTCGGCATGCCAAGTCTGTGCGACAGACGTGCGCCCGGCTCGCCGCCGACCGCGAAACCGATCGCCAGTTGCCTGTCGCGGAGACGGGACGTTCGTCTCGCTTTCGGTCGCGCGGTTTCCGGCAACCGCTCAGTAAATATCTGGCGCGGGCACTGCGAATTCGCGCATCGAAAGCGTCGCGCGTTAAGCCGGATCTCGACAATCCGCTCTTGCCACGGCAGATCGGTTAAGCGTCGCACGTAATGGCTGTGGACGCGGCCGGTCTGGCAGCCGCAACCGGGACAGAACGAGACCGCTGACTTCGTCCGAGCCACGAGCATCACCTTGTCGCCCTGGGGAAGGATCTGGACAATCGAAAGCTCGGGGGAGACCAGCGAGCACAAGGAATGGAACAAGGGCGAATCACGGACGTCGACTGCGATTCTGACCTTATGGCCTTATTCGCGCCTTCCGTGAATCCGCCAACTTGCATCAAATATGCGGAAGAACCACGTTGACGACGAGAGGTTCAAGAATCACCTCGGGTGGTAGCATCGTAGAGTTCACGCTGAGCGAATTGCTGGACTCCGAGACCGACCGGCTTCGCAAAACGCATCCTACGAGTGCAGCGAAGCACGATGGGATACCCGTGCCGGGCGCAACGAGCGCAATCTGCGGACCAAGGTCGGCGAGGTGAGCCTAAGGGTACCGAAGCTGCGCCAGCTATTTGGCCGGTGCGGCGGGTGCATATCACTGAGCTGCCGTGGGCATGGAGTATCTCCGTCCATCGAAGCTGAACAAGAAGTTCCGATCGAAGCCTGGCTCAATCGCCCGATTGAGGGCCAGCACCGCTATATCGACGGCATTGTGCTGAAGCGCACCGGGCGGGGGAAGTCCGCAACGGTGAACGGCGATCGGGAAATACTCGGTATCTGCGGAGGGCGAGGCGATTGGAGTGCGCTCCCGACGCATCTCAAGGAGCGTGGGCTCACCGATGCCTGCCAGAGGCATACTGAGAGCGCGGCCGCTTCTTCGTTGAGGCGGCTTGGCAATGCCTTGTTAGCATTGGTGCAGCAACATCTTCAACCACATCCCGTCGACCAAGGTGCGGGCGAACGCGGCCGCGCTCAAGGCGATGCATATCAACGAGGTCGTTGGTGAACGCCTGGACACCGTCTTCTCCGACGCCATAGACCCGGATGGCGCTGTCCTCGATCTCCATTTCATTGGCGACGTCCCGCAGCCAGTCCTCATCTACGCCAAGATCCTCGGCGACGCGATTGATTGTGGTGACGTGATGGACCTTATTGACGTGGGTGGTCATGCGGCTTGAGCGGAGAGCGCTGGCTTCCAATTTCAGGGCAGAAGTTCGTCGAGCCGATGAGCCGGATGGGCGGCAATGCGGGCAAGAACCTTGCGGATCGACGCCGTTCATTTTCGCTGTGACGATCAGGCTGTACATGGCCGCCGCACGCCGTCCACCGCGATCAAAGCCGCAGAACAGCCCGGACTTCCGGCCAAATGCATGCCTCGCAAGCCTCGTTCGGCGGCGTTGTTCGAGAGGCAAACTCGCCCGTCCTCCAGGAACAGCGTGAAGCTCGCCCAACGCTTGAGGATGTAGTTGAACGCCTTGGCCAGGTCTTGGCCGCGGGACAGTTTGGCGAGCTGTTCGCGCATATAGACCTGCAAGTCTTCGATCAAGGGCCGGCTCAGCGTCTGCCGCACCTGAAGGCGCTCCTTGGCGCTCTTGCCGTTGATTGAGCGTTCGATCTCGAACAGCGCGTCGATCCGTCGCACGACCTCAATCGCCATCGGAGAGAGCAGGATTTCCTTTTGCCCGCAGCCTTGCCGCGCATTCTCTTCGATCTCGGCCATGGCGAAGAACGGGCGCCTTCCATGCGACCAGCAGGCAGCTTCGCGGATCGGTCCGGGTTGGTGCCCCGCCAGATAGAACTGGTTGTACCCGTCTAGGCGTCGGCCTGCAGGATGCCGGCATACCGGGCCAGATGTACCTGGGGATGCTCGCCCTTGCGGTCGCGTGAGTAATAGAACATTGCCGCCGGTGGGTCCGCGCCCCCAAACGGTCGGTCGTCCCGGACGTAGATCCAGCACCGGCCCGTGTCGGTCTTGCCCTTGGCCAGCACCGGCACGGTCGTATCATCGGCATGAAGGCGCTCGGCCGCCATCACTTGGGCCTCAAGGCGGCGCAGCAACGGATCTAGCGAGGCACAGACCGCCCCAACGGCATCCGCCATGGTCGACAGTGCGATCGGCACGCCTTCCAGAGCGTAGCGCTCGGCCTGGCGGTTGAGCGGCTGATGCTGACCGAACTTCTCGAACATGATCATGGCCAGGAGGCTCGGGCCAGCCCATCCCCGAGCGATGGCATGGAACGGCGCCGGCGCCCGGCTGATCTTCTCGCAGTCGCGGCAGGAGAACTTCTCCCGGACCGTCTCGATCACCTTCCACTGGCGCGGCACCACTTCCAGCGTCTGCGTCACGTCCTCGCTGAGCTTGCGAAGGCGATTGCTGCCGCAGCATTCACAACCCGTCGGCCCATCGATTACCTCCCGCTCCCGGGGAAGGTGCTCGGGGAAGGTCTGGCGCTCGGCGCGCTTGCGGGTAAATCCCCGCACCGTCGTCGTCTTGGCCACGGC
>NZ_LUUB01000007.1 GCF_001641635.1 Bradyrhizobium centrolobii | reverse complement strand
GGCGCACTCCTCGTTGGAGAAGAGATCGAGGAGTTCGCCGACCTTTCGCCAGGTTGCCTCGACGTCGCGTGGCTCTGCGGCTCGGATCAGGTGTTTGAGTTTGGCGAAGACCTGCTCGATCGGATTGAGGTCGGGACTGTAGGGCGGCAGAAAGAGCAGATGGGCTCCCTTGGCGCGGACGGCGTTGCGCGCCTGCTTTCCCTTGTGACTGCCGAGGTTATCGAGGATCACGACCTCACCCTTTGTCAGAGTGGGCGCCAACACCTGTTCGACATAGAGGGTGAAGAGCTCACCATTGATCGGGCCATCGATCACCCAGGGCGCGCAGATCTGATCGTGGCGCAATGCCGCGATGAAGGTCATGGTCTTCCAGTGTCCGAAGGGCCAGATGCCTGGAGACGCTGCCCACTCGGCCCCCAGCCGCGCAACGGTGCCATGTTGGTCTTGATCCACGTCTCGTCGATAAAGACCAGGCGCGAAGCGTCGATCCTGCCCTGATGGGCCTTCCAGCGCGTCCGTTTACGGGCGACGTCGGGACGATCTTGTTCGGCTGGCAGCATCGTTTTTTTTGAAGCTCAGCCCTTCGGCGTGCACAAACGTCCACACCGCCCGGACGTCTGTCTTGATCCCGCGCACCGCCAGCTCCTGTGTCAGCTTCCGCAAGGTGAATGGCCCCGAGCGAATGCGCTTGCGCAGCCAGTCGGCATTAGCGCCGGACAAAACCGGCTTCTTGTGACCACCGATCTTGCCGGGCGAAACGCCTCCGGTCTCCCGCCGCAGATTCTTCCACTTCGTCACACAGGAAGGACTGATCTGAAGCGCTTCCGCAATCGAACGGACGGTCTCGCCGGCGTCAGCCCGCGCCAGAGCGCGTTCGCGAAGGTCTTCCGAATAGGGTCGCGTCATCCATGCTGGCCCCCGTTCTCCAGCATGGAGTTTGAATCAGAAATCTGTCCCGCTGGGAATCCCGATTCCGGCAAAAAAACATCATGCTCTCTAGCGGCGTCTCAGAAGTAGGTTGCGGCTCAACGTAGTCCGATGCTTCCGCCGGCGCGCTCCGGACGGGGCAGCTGTGCGTGTAGCCGCGCCAGCTCCAGCAAGCGCTCGCGTACGTGGCCCTTTGCCGGTGCGCTGCGTCTGCTGGTGGGGTCCACGTGAATCAGCATCTGCTCGCCCGTGGCCGGTGGCCTCTCGTCACCCTCGCGCGTGATCACGTGATAGAGATGAAGGCGCTTGTCGTCCGCGTCGAGCACCTGCGTGAGCACCTGGACGCGGTCGCCAGCGTACAGTTCCCGCAGATGCGTGAGGTGCGTCTCGGCCGTATAATAGTTGCCACTGTTTGAACGGTATTCGCCGTCGATACCGATGTAGTCGAGCACGTTGTCGGTAGCCTTGCCGATGAGCTGAAGATAGCAGCTCTGTTTAACGTGGCCACTGTGGTCGGCCCAGTGAGACGGCATCTCCAGTGTCGGCATCCGCAGCGGCGCGGAACAGGCAGTCAGCTGCGTTTCGTCTAGGCCGTAGCTCTGTGAACCCAAGGCCTGCAGCGGGGCCACGATCAAGTCATCGCGCTTCTGTTCCGCAGGAACGTCAAGGGGGGCGGACCTCAGTAGCGCCTCCGCTTGCTCGGCGGTCTTGTCTCGGAAGACGCGGTTGATTTCAAGCTTGTCGGTCGACCTCAACCAGGGCCACTTGAACGCCGATTGCTGGATGCTCAGGCCCACGCCCTTCCCGTCGCTGGCCATACGGTAGGGCCCCATAATCGCATGGCGCAGCGCCCACGAGTAGTGGAGCGCATCATCGACATCCTGCAGCGTGGCCACATCGTGATGCATCAGCCACTGCGCCTCGCGCGAGATGGCATCCTGCAGCCGGTTTGCGATAAGTCCGTCCACCTCTTTACGTACTACCAACGGATGCATTCCAATCGCCTCGTAGATCGCCCCCGCCCGCTCAAGCGCCTTGGACGCGGTACGCTCTCCCGCGCACAGTTCAATCAGCGGCAGCAGGTACACAGGTTGGAACGGGTGGGCGACGAGAAAGCACTCGGGGTGGTCCATCTTCGCCTGCAGCAAGGACGGCCGAAGCCCCGACGTCGAGGAACAGATTAAGGTCCCATGCGTTGCCGCGCGGCCAGCGACCGCAAGCAACTGTTGCTTGAGCTCAAGGCGTTCCGGCAGGGATTCCTGTACGAGGTCTACGCCGCGCACCGCGTCCGCGACGGACTCGACTACGGTCAGCGAACCTTCCGGCGGTAGCGGCATCAGCTGGCGATATGCCCGTCGCGCGTCGGCCAGCACCTTCTGCACGCGCTCGATCGTACTAGGCGACCGGCCATACAGCCGCACGTCCACTCCGTTGAGGACGAACCGTGCGGCCCATCCGCTGCCAATGATCCCGCCTCCAAGCAGGCCGACTGCCCGCGGTTTCTTCGAGACGTTGGAGCTCTTAAGCATCACCTTCGGCCTCGAAGCATTGGAATTCAGAGCTTGAGCTTCTGGCATCAAATCCGGCCTCACGCGCACGCATATCCGCTTGAAGATCTCACTGTGCCAGCAACTCGCCCTGGCAGCAGGGCCGCTGCAATGCCTTGGCTGCGGTAGTCCTCATCCCAGCAATCGGCGTGCCACTCGCAGGATCTCCCCGCGACCTATCTGACGAGAGAAAACGGACGTAGCTATCAGCCTGCTCTTGGAATGATACTGCGGGTCGTTGATTCTGACGTTGTCGTACTTAGCCGGACATGACTGACATGACAAACTGGAGCTTTATGGTCTCTGGTGGCCGGCTTGACGCGCCGGATGTCGACCCGCGACGGCCGACCGCGGAAGGCGCCTTAATGCCCTTGGCGCACACGAAGCTTACAGCTAGCCTCTGATCTTCAGTGAATGTGGCTAGCATAACGTTCCGAATCCGAGGCTCACCTGACGTCCCCAAGGTCACGCTGGCAATGATGTTGCTGTGAGCGAAGCTCGATCTGCAGTTTCGAAGGTGTAACCACGATCCCGTAGTACAGTAGTTGGAAATCAAAATGAGCCTGATTAGAGAGTATGCCGGCATGTGACACGTTTCATTGCATCACAACTGCGCTTCGAGATGCCTTCCGCAAGCACCATCCACATCGCCGCCGGCGCTCTGCAACGAGAGTTTGGTCAACCTGTTCAGGTTTGGCGGCGGCCAAGCGATTCAACGCGAACTTGAGTTGAATGTCGCACTGTCTTCGCCGCTCAGTCACCTTCGTGAGATAGGCCGCGACCTCCCGGCACATCATCTTCGCGCTCAAATGCGATTAACCCGCGCTCCTTTCAGTCTTAATGGACCTTGATGCCACACGGGAGGAAAGTCCCGATGTTTCGGATTCGAACGGTTCGAAAATTGCGTCACGCCACTTGAATGCTGCCTTCGCACCCTCACTATTCTGAATCTCGCGGAAGCGCTTGAACTCGGAGTCCGATTTACCGATAATCAAGTCGGCGGCACAGCTGTATCGCAGAGCAGACTCAAGTCCTGCTGCGAGGAGCGTATTGTTGAGCGCCTTCTTGGTCCACACCAGAGCCGGCAGCGCGACCCGAGACATACGCTTCGCGATGCGCGAGACTTCTTCCTCAACGCGATCCTTGGGGAAGACACGGTTTACGAGCCCCAGCCGGTACGCGTCGTTGGCATCGAACATATCCCCTGTGTAGACCAGTTCGCGACAACGCTGACCGATGAGGTGCGACATCATCGGCAGCTCTGTGTCGCCGATTCCCATCCGAGTCTCGATGGCACCGAAGCGCGAATCGTCAGAACAGTAGCGGATGTCACAACTAATGGCGAAGTCCAAGGCTCCGGCCAGGCAAAAACCATTGATCATCGCGATAACTGGCTTGGAGCAGTTGAATACGGAATGTATAAACTTCACGCCTAGATCGAAATATCGGCTCCAATCATCCAAGCTCCAATCGTCCGAACTCGACGGAGCGACCTCCGATTTGTCTCCATCCATATCAAAGCCGGTAGAAAATGCCCGATCGCCCGCTCCCTTAACCACGACCACACGCACGTCCGGATCGCGCTCGGCTGACGCGAGGGCCTCTCGGAATTCGGCGCAAAGCTTCAGAGACAGCGCGTTCCCTTTGCCCGGCCGATTCAGAGTGATCCACGCGACACGATCGTCCACCGCGTAAAGAATCGTGCTATACATCATCAGATGCTTCCTAAAACTCAACGGCGTGGCACCATCTGCAGCGGCCGGGGCCTACGGTCGCTCTAGCTTTACCACCTCACTATTCTCGAAGCTCTTCTTTCAGAACCCTTGGTCACCTACAGAGAGCGCAGTATAAAGCCGGTGAAGCTGAAGCGACACTACCAAGAGAGAGGGGCAAGATGCGTTGCCTCGATGCGCTTAATAGCTTGGCCGCTAGCTCGCCAGGGAGCGCCGTCCCTCGCAGGCAGACCTGCGCTTGCAGCCGCCATCCGACCGTACAAACTACCCTCCGACATCGTTTCCTGGTAATCCCGCGAATTAACCGGCTGTCGCCGGCAGCTGGTCGGTTTGCGGCCAAATTGCGGGAGATCAACTAGTCCCCCGTGAAGAACGCGGTTGAGTGGTGTTTCAAGCGATCTTTTGAACCGGGGCGAGCGCCAGGATGATGGCACGCAAGAGTCCTGCGAGCCATCGCAGCAGCAGTCCGAAGTTGTATCCGGCTGCGGCAAGAACAGTGTTGATGCGGTCGCCGGCGCGGCCTTTGAGATAGTTGCGGTCCATGCGGTGCTCTGCCTTGACGTGGCCGATGACAGGCTCGACAGCCGCACGACGCTTCATCTCGCGCCGGATGGCAGCCGTGACGCGGCGGACCTGGCCCGAGATCCAGACCCTGAACCGATGCGGGTGGTTGTGGCCGCGGTACCCTTTGTCGACGTGGATGCGGCGAGCCTCCACGCCGGTGAGCTTTTCCATGTCGGTGATCACAGGGCCGAGCGTGTGCCCGTCGAAGGGATTGCCATGCAGGGCCTTGGCATGGAGCACGAACTGGCCGCCCTTCGGAGACGTCACGGGGGTGGCAATACTGACCTTGCACCCGAACTCGTAAGGTGCGCGGGCTTTCCCCTTGCCGATGCACTCCACTTCGGGGGCATGTAACGCATAGACCTTCGGACCGCGCTGATGCTGATCCTGGCTGCGCACCTGCTGCGCTAAACCGAGCAGCGGGCCGAACCGCGCTTCCGGCACCGCATAGCCATCAATCTTGCGGCGGATGTCGCGGATGATCCGGCCAAGCCGTGTCCGCAGGAACTTGAGCTGGCGCCGGGCGCGCTTGAACTGGTGGGCGTGGGTATAGCGGCCGACCATGATGGCAGCGCGCTTGGCCAGGCGCAGATAGCTCTGGCGCAGCGGCACACGGTTTCGCTTGGCGAGCCCGACAAGCTTGGTGATGGCTCGATGCATCAGCCGCGCGTCGGTCGGATGCGCGACGGCCTTGGGCTGCACCGTGGTATCGACCACCACTCGTTCCAGGTCCTTAGGGCCGATGGCGCCAGTCTTGTGCGCCACCGACAGGCTTTCCTGGATCAGCGCGACGAGCTGCTCCTCGCCCAGCCGCTGGCGCCAGCGGGTCAGCGATGAGCGATCGAACGGCAGCCGGTGGCAGAAGCTCAATTCGCCACAGAAGTGCTGATAGTAGGGATTCTCGATCCAGCGGGCGCACAGCACCTCATCCGACAGGTTGTGCATGTGCTTCAGAATGAACAGCCCGGCGACTAGCCGCGTCGGCAAGCCCGGCTGCCCCGGCCCTGTCTGGCACACCGAACCAAAGCGCTCGTCCAAAAACTTCCAGTCGATCAGCGCCGCCAACCGCACCAGCGGATGGCCCATATCGATGATTTGATCCAGCGCCGGAAGCAGCAGGTCTTTCTGGCGATCGTCCCGCGGTTTGCTCATCGCCTTCTCCGATGCCGATGACCCGCCGTCAGGGAATCACGAATCGCTCAAGAGCAAAATCCCAAAACGCAAGAAAGCCAGGTTCAACACACAGCTTTTCTGCAAAATCGAATACTTTACCGAGACAAATTCTGTCTATCTTCCAAGTGGATCTGCATTCTTCACGGAGGACCAACTATCTTGGTCGGGGCTCAGCGCCAGCGCTTCTCCTCGGCGTCATACGTGCCTGCAAGCGGATCGCTCACGGCCATCAGCTCGCGCTTGAGAACCTTGTTGCTGGTTGTGGCTCTGGGAAGCGCCGGAGTAAAGGCAATGTATCGCGGCAGCTTGAACACGGCCAGATGCGCACGGGCATGCTCAAGAATGCGCGCCACGGCCTTATTGTCTGGCGTGTAGCCTTCCCTCAGTTCGACGAAAATCTTGACTTCCTCGCCGCGTTTCAAATCGGGAACGGGCACCGCGGCCACGTCCACAATCTCGGGAATCTCGCGGATGACGCCCTCCACCTCCCGTGCAGCGATGTTCTCGCTTGAACGGCGGATCATGTCTTTCGTGCGTCCCACCAGCCAATAGAAGCCGAGTTCATCGCGACGCATCAGATCACCGGTTTTAAACCATTCGCCCTCAAATAACGCGGCATTTGCTTCCGGCTTATTCCAATAGCCCTTCAAGATTCCGCGCCCCCTTACCCACAGCTCGCCGACGTCGCCGACCGCCGCAGGGCTGCCATCCTCGTTAACCAGCCGCAGCTCTCGAAACGGTGAGCGAATCCCCACCGAACCCGAGTAGGCCAGCTCGTCGAGCTCGTTCGTCATTCTCGTGCCAAAGCCGATTTCCGTCATTCCATAAGCATCCTGGGTGCGCACTCCAAAGCGCTTCCGGAATTGGCGTACGGTATCCGGATTCCAGCCCCAATTCAGAGTCTGCTTCAGGCATGTTGCTCCGTCTTCGTCTGCCGCCTCGGCCCGCCGCGCTATCAGCTCGGGAACTTGGCACCACTCGATACGGTGCTGCCTGACCCAACTGATGAAGCGCGTCGAGCTGAGTTGCGGAGCCAAATAGAGTGTGCCGCCTTGTCTGTACGATTTCAGAAGATGCCCAGGCGGATCGATATAGAAGAATGGCTGCGCAGATAGGTACCTCTGGTATGGCTGTTCCCAACACGTCGCTTGATACGAGAACACGCCCCAGTGGTCATGCGTCAACATGCAACCCTTCGGAAATCCCGTAGTTCCCGAAGTATACTGAATATTCACCAGATCGTCGGGGCGGATATCCTCCTCAATCGAAGAGTCGTCGACGCCCCCGACTAACTCATCTAGGAGAGTGGCTGTCCGATCGGAAGCCTCTCCAACGCGAATTAATCGGTGCGTGGTGAGGTCTTCCGGCCAAGGGTCCATCGCCGAGAACACTGACCAAGCGGATTCGTCGACGATGGCGAACTTGGCCTGTGTATCGCTGAGAACGTATTCGATCTCCCGCGGCGTATAACGCATGTTGATTGGGACTATCACCGCACCCAGCTTCGCCATCGCGAACCAAAGAATCGGAAATTCAATGCGATTTGGCAGCATCACCCCGACGCGATCGCCCTTGCGTACGCCGAATGCAAGCAGTGCATGTGCATACTTGTTGGACCATCGGTCCATCTCGGAGTAGTTCGCGCGCTGACCGCGCTCGAAAACGTCAATTGCGATCGTTGAGCCGTGCGTTTTCGCCCGCTTTGCAACCAGCTGTCCGATCGTGATCGTCTCATATGCGGTTTCTAGCATCTCGATCTGATGCAACGCATTTGCGACGCGCTCGTGCAGCAGGATTTGTGTCAATTTTTTAGGGGTTGTCATTGGAAACCTTGCGGGTCAGGGCGAAAAACTAGATCGGCCCATGGGAACGCGACCTTTCTATCAGAGCGCGCGCTCTGCTTGCTGATCACCAGCGCCAGCGGTCCGGCGTCGCGGAGTTCCTAGACCTCTGTCTTCGTCGCGCGACTTTGATTCCAACTATAGTCAGACGCGCATCATCGCGCGGCGCTCGAATGGGAACGCGCAGCTCCTCACTATCTCGAACCGCACGAATGCAGGACGATGTCTAGTGACACGGTGTGTATGAGAGCTTGGTGGTCATTCGTTTTATACGCATTCGCGGTGCACTTGAAGGAACCGTGAGACGTGCAACGGATTAAGGACGCTGCCATTGCTCCGCCTTCCGATCGTGACGACCTGCTTTATACCTACACACGGCAAGTGATTGATCGTATCTCGTTAACAAGCATCAAACCACTACCTACTCTAGTGAGGAATGTTGTTCTGGATATTTGTAAGGATCCGTATATCGACCTTCAGAGTCGGTTGATCCTTTCGGAAGGGTCGGAGATCACGGGCAGAAGCTTGCGGCCGATGATTTGCCGACAAGCCGACGAATTGGTAGCGGTTATCGAGCACTTTCCACACCAACCCCAAATGAGCAGGAGGGCTAGCCGCTTACGATCGAGGAAGTAGAGAAAGCTCCTGCCACGATCATAACCGCTTTCGCCGGACGTCCCATGGTGCTGATTGTAGTAACGTCTTCGACAACACCGTCTGCGCCTGCCTCAATCAATCGCGTCGACACACAGAAAAGTCGACCGGGCCGCCGTGCGCATTTCTCACAATAACGAGCGCCTCATGAATCTGCCACAGATCCATTCTCCTCTCCGAACGCAAGTCAGTGATTGTAGACAGGCCGTTCAAGAATCCATCTTCAAACGTGGATTTCTTAAGACCGCGCCGAGGGCCTATTTACCTTCCAATCGAGCTGATCTCAGACTGACCTCAGGGTTACGGCGCGTCTGCATCCATCAATTCGTTCGCCAAGACGCGGATAACACGCCGCATAAGACACTTCACTGCAAGCGGCACCGCGGCACGAAAATGGGTGACTCTAAGATTCTCGACTTGGTCGCGAGAAGCCCCGGTGTAGTCACTGTATGCTGGATGCCGGCATGGAACACAGCGCCGTCGAGTTCGAGAAATTCAGATTCTTCCGCAACAGTGCTTCTCCGAACAGCCAATACAATGTTCCTCACTAGAGCAGGTAGTATCTCGATCGTTGTTAATGATGTACTGACAGTTAGCACAATGATGTACTGACAGTTAGCACCTCGCCTTGCACGACTATTCCGCAGCGAGGGACAAGTTCTGCCGTCTTTGCAATACGCTGAACGTCGAAAAAGACGCGATGCTCGCTTCGAGCGCCACTAGCAAAAGCAGGATGCGCGAAAGACAACGGTCAAAGGTGTGTGATGTCAATCGCTGAGGGATCCATGTCTAAGAGTTCAACATTGCCTGAGCGGCAGCCGCGAGCGGTCGGACTGCTAGGCGGCGGGGTGATCGGCGGTGGATGGGCCGCGCGTTTCGTGCTCAACGGAGTGGATGTGCGGCTGTATGGCCATTCGCCTAGAACGGTCGAGCGCGTGCAAAGGATACTAGCCAATGCGCGGCGGGCATATCAGCGGCTTACCCTGGTCCCGCTGCCAGCCGAAGGTTCGCTGACGGTGGTGAAGTCGGTCGCGGACGCGGTGCGCGGCGTGGACCTTGTGCAGGAATCCGTGCCGGAGCGTCTGGAACTCAAGCAGCCGTTACTCGCCGCCGCCAGCAAGGCGGCGGGTCCGGAGACCCTGATTTGCTCCTCGACCTCGGGGCTTCGGCCGTCGTTGCTGCAGGCGGAGGTGGTCAACCCTGAGCGCATGCTCGTCGCGCACCCGTTCAACCCGGTGTACCTGCTGCCGCTGGTTGAGCTGTGCGCCGGACAGCACACTGCGCCTGAGGCGCTAGCGCGGGCGGCGGAGATCTATCGGGCCGTTGGGATGTACCCCCTCCTTTTGCGCAAAGAAGTGGACGGGTTCATCGCGAACCGACTGCAGGAGGCGGTGTTCCGCGAGGCGCTGTGGCTCGTTCACGACGATCTCGCCACCGTGCAGGAGATCGATGACGCGGTCCGTTACTCCTTCGGACTGCGCCGGCCGGTGATGGGACCTGTGCAAAGCTACCGCGTCACCGTTGACGAGACCAGCGCACGCCGTGCGATGGAGCGATTCGCACCCGAGCTGAAGTTGCCCTGGACCAAGTTGACCGAGGTGCCGGAGTTCACCGACGCTTTCCTGGAGAAACTCGCCGAGCAGTCAGAGGCACAGGCCGGGAAGCTAACCATCCCTGAGCTCGAACAGAAGCGCGACGACTGCCTGGTGGCCGTGCTGCAGGGGTTGCGCGATCAGGGCTACGGCGCAGGTGAGACGCTCGCGCGCTGGGAGCAAGGACTTCGCGACAGCCTTCCCCAGCTCACCAACGGCTCCGGTCCGCTGCGGATCCCGACACGGCAGGTTCCGTCTGAGTGGAACGATCACGTCACTGGGAGCGAGTACCCTCAGCTCTTCGGCATCGCCACCGACAACCTGCTCTGTTATATCGGCGTCGACGCCAAGTACCGTTCAAACAGCGGCAATTACCGCACAGTCGAGACGCACGTATCGCATCTCCGGGAACTGTATGCCGGCGACCGCGTCGAGGTTCTCACGCAAATCCTCGGCGCTGATGACAGGCGCCTTCATCTGTTCCACCTGCTCACGCGCGAGGGTGAGAAGGAGCCAGCAACTACAGGCGAGCAGGTGATGGTTCATGTTAACGCCGGCAGCGGACGCCGCGGACCAGTGGAGGGGAATGTGCGCGAGCGCGTGTTGGAGCTCGCGCGGATCCACGCGGAGCTGCCCCGTCCGGGCGCAAACATTTGCCTGCGCTGACCGGGAAGCTCATCGGCAGAGAAAGCAAGACGCTCACCCGGTTTCGAAAGACTTTAGAGGAACCGCGATGGTGAGCAGGCTCGCGATCCCGGCTCTCCTCTTCGTATCGGCTGCGGTCTTCGTCGGTCTGAGATGTTGCCGGGCAATGTCGCTCTCGCTGCGCTCCGTCAAACCGCAAGGCCCGACGCGGTGCAGGGAGTGAGACGAGCCCTCCTCCTGGATCAACGCCCTATCTGCACTACTTCTTGTGGCTTGGTCGGACTGTAGGCACGCGCCGCTTTTCTGGCTGCAAGCCCACTCGCGAAGATGAGTTCCGGGACAGAACACTCAACTATCAATCTTGATAGTTTCAAAGTACCTTCCCTTCGTTAGACTTCGTCAATTACGAATAACGTGTCTACGAACTGGAGCGCGAAAGGCGCAGCTGATTCCCCAGGCAGGCAGTTGGCGCTACATTATCCGTCGCGCAGGCAATGATCAGTAACAACTGAACGCTGAGGACTCGAGATGCAAAGTTATTAGCCAAGTCGTCCGTTGCGGTATTCGCCTCGAAATCGCGCCTGAAGGCGGTAGCCTTTGCGCTGTCCGGCCGGGGCCACTACCGATGCAAATTGCGCCAAAAGGTTTACCCTGATCACGATCAGAAGCCCGCATCTGGAGACAGTACTTGCCAAACATCCCGTGGCCGAACGGCACCAAGATCGCCGTGAATCTCACCTTCGATTTTGATGCAGAAACCTTGTGGCTCGGGCGCGACCCGACCAATGTCGATCGTCCCGGCACGTTGTCGCAGGGTACCTACGGCGCCAAGATAGGCGTACCCAAGATCCTCGAGCTCCTCGCCGACGAAGGGTTGCCGGCAACTTTCTTCGTGCCCGGTTGGGTCGTCGACAACAGAACCCCTATTGTCGAGAAGATTG
Source organism: Bradyrhizobium centrolobii (assembly GCF_001641635.1). GTDB lineage: Bacteria > Pseudomonadota > Alphaproteobacteria > Rhizobiales > Xanthobacteraceae > Bradyrhizobium > Bradyrhizobium centrolobii. The sequence continues at coordinate 2,056 of NZ_LUUB01000007.1, read as the reverse complement.
CAAAAGCCGATCATGAAATCGGCCACCACGGCTACCACCACAAATCAATTGATCCGAACAATCCGGAGATGGAACTCGAGGAGCTTGAAAAGGGCCTCCATTCGATCAAGCGCGTCATCGGCGTCGCTCCCGTCGGTTACCGCGCTCCATCAGGAGAAATGAGTCCGAATCTAATCCGCCTTCTGGTTGACAGAGGCTTCATCTACGATAGCACAATGCTGGACGACATCGAACCCTACCGCCACATTTTGGAGGACGGAACCCCGGGCGTTCTCGAGTTGCCGTGGCACTGGAGTATGGATGACGCTCAGTATCTTTTGACGAGCATCAAGTTCCACCGGCCGCTGGCTACAAATGATCACGTACTCTCGATTTGGAAGGCGGAGTTCGACGAGGCCTATTTATCGGGCGGCTACTTTAATCTTATCATGCATCCGCAATTGACTGGCCGTCCGTCGCGCATTCGCTTGCTGCGTGAACTCATCGCCTATATCAGAAAGCACGACAATGTCTGGTTTGCACGAAGCCGCGATGTGGCGAGTACCTGGCTAGAGATCGCGAACACACCAAGTGAAGGTCCGATCATCTCCCCGTTCCTGCGACAGAACGAGAACGGAACTATTTCGCAACGGTAAGCCGCGTGGAAGACGATGCTTCGTAGGGCAGCCTTCTTGTGACTGTCCCGGTACCGGATGTTCACAAGGGATTTTCACCTTCGCCGCATGTCTTCGCACGCAAACGTTCTGTACCTTGAGGAGCGGTTGCGCGGCCGCTGGAGTCAGCTACAGCCGTCGCTTTTGCAAACTGCCGCCCAAGCCAGCGCGTGACCACGCGACCCGCGGTCCCGACATTTTTGCGCCTTGTCAGCGAGACCTCATAGCGATGAATTTGATGTCGCCATGCTGAAGCTCGCTTCGACGCGGTCACTGGTGAGCAGATAACCTCCCGGTGAGGGTGGGGCCAGCCACAGCATTATCATCAGGTCTGAGACCCAAGCGCTCTGATCCCTTGTGCCGAGTTGCAGGATTAAGAGCATGCCGCGTTTATACGGAAACATATCCTGAATTTTTGAGATAATAGGCGCACTCCTCGTTGGAGAAGAGATCGAGGAGTTCGCCGACCTTTCGCCAGGTTGCCTCGACGTCGCGTGGCTCTGCGGCTCGGATCAGGTGTTTGAGTTTGGCGAAGACCTGCTCGATCGGATTGAGGTCGGGACTGTAGGGCGGCAGAAAGAGCAGATGGGCTCCCTTGGCGCGGACGGCGTTGCGCGCCTGCTTTCCCTTGTGACTGCCGAGGTTATCGAGGATCACGACCTCACCCTTTGTCAGAGTGGGCGCCAACACCTGTTCGACATAGAGGGTGAAGAGCTCACCATTGATCGGGCCATCGATCACCCAGGGCGCGCAGATCTGATCGTGGCGCAATGCCGCGATGAAGGTCATGGTCTTCCAGTGTCCGAAGGGCCAGATGCCTGGAGACGCTGCCCACTCGGCCCCCAGCCGCGCAACGGTGCCATGTTGGTCTTGATCCACGTCTCGTCGATAAAGACCAGGCGCGAAGCGTCGATCCTGCCCTGATGGGCCTTCCAGCGCGTCCGTTTACGGGCGACGTCGGGACGATCTTGTTCGGCTGGCAGCATCGTTTTTTTTGAAGCTCAGCCCTTCGGCGTGCACAAACGTCCACACCGCCCGGACGTCTGTCTTGATCCCGCGCACCGCCAGCTCCTGTGTCAGCTTCCGCAAGGTGAATGGCCCCGAGCGAATGCGCTTGCGCAGCCAGTCGGCATTAGCGCCGGACAAAACCGGCTTCTTGTGACCACCGATCTTGCCGGGCGAAACGCCTCCGGTCTCCCGCCGCAGATTCTTCCACTTCGTCACACAGGAAGGACTGATCTGAAGCGCTTCCGCAATCGAACGGACGGTCTCGCCGGCGTCAGCCCGCGCCAGAGCGCGTTCGCGAAGGTCTTCCGAATAGGGTCGCGTCATCCATGCTGGCCCCCGTTCTCCAGCATGGAGTTTGAATCAGAAATCTGTCCCGCTGGGAATCCCGATTCCGG
>NZ_LUUB01000006.1 GCF_001641635.1 Bradyrhizobium centrolobii | reverse complement strand
TAGGGTCTGTACCTAATTAGCGCGCTCTGATTCTCTTGCACCCGAACTGATTCGGCACGGGGGCTTTGATGCGCAAGGGGCTGTTCTGGCTCAACGACAAGCAGTGGGCTCAGATAAAGCCGCATCTGCCAACGAACCAGACCGGACCGGAGCGCGAAGATGATCGACGCATCATCAGCGGTATCATCCACATGCTTCAGTGTGGCGCGCGCTGGCGCGATTGCCCGCCCGACTTTGGTCCTTACACGACGATCTACAATCGGTTCAATCGCTGGGCCAAGCGCGGACATTGGCAGGCGATCTTTGAAGCGCTCGCCCGCTGCGGCAAGGATGGCGTGACTTTGTCCATCGACTCCACCTCGATCAAGGCGCATCGCTCGGCGAGCGGCGGAAAAGGGGGGAACATGAACAGGCGATCGGCCGCTCGCGCGGCGGGCGGACCACGAAAATCCACGCGCTGAGCGACCCTGATTGCAAACCCTGCGCATTTCATCTCACTCCGGGCCAGGACGCAGATATTGCCGCAGCGCCGGCCCTTTTGGAACTCGCGCCGCCCATGTCTGCCCTCATTGGGGACAAAGGCTACGACGGCGACGGCTTTCGCGCCGAAATCGTCAATCGTGGCGCCAAGCCCGTCATTCCAAACAAATCCAACAGGGTGACCTTCCACAACTTCAGCAAGCGCATCTATAAAGGGCGCAATGTTATCGAGCGTTGCTTCTGCCGGCTCAAGGATTTCAGGCGTGTCGCAACTCGTTACGATAAACTCGCCAGAAACTTCTTGGCTGCCGTCCACATCGCAGCCATCGTCGCCTATTGGATCAATTGAGTCTGGACCCTAGCACGCGTTGCGCTCAAACGTGAGAAGGGGCTCACGGTACCGCGCTGCAAGGTGACCTGCACTTCTTCGCCAGTGATGGATAACCGACATCGATCTGACTTGCGAGAAACCATCGAGCAAACAAGAAAGGGGCCATGTCACTCAGCGTACACTGCCCCTCGTGCTGCCTCGCTCAAGTACGAGCGCGTCATGCCCCTGCTCGCAAACCCGGGCCCACCGAGCAAGCACGCGCTGAAGAACCATCTGACATGACCTACGTGATCGATTACCGGCGGCGCCAACATCTACATGTCGGCGGAGTTTCGCGGATCGGGTACGCGAAGCGAGGGCACGCCGATCATCCCGGAAATCGTAGCCGGATCACTCCAGAAAAGCGTTCTGGAGTCCCGCATGTCCGGCCAATGCCGAAGACATATCGTTGCTAGGTGGATTAGTCTGCGAAACGCGCTAGAGCATGCTGCGTTTATACGGAAACATATCCTGAATTTTTGAGATAATTGGCGCACTCCTCGTTGGAGAAGAGATCGAGGAGTTCGCCGACCTTTCGCCAGGTTGCCTCGACGTCGCGTGGCTCTGCGGCTCGGATCAGGTGTTTGAGTTTGGCGAAGACCTGCTCGATCGGATTGAGGTCGGGACTGTAGGGCGGCAGAAAGAGCAGATGGGCTCCCTTGGCGCGGACGGCGTTGCGCGCCTGCTTTCCCTTGTGACTGCCGAGGTTATCGAGGATCACGACCTCACCCTTTGTCAGAGTGGGCGCCAACACCTGTTCGACATAGAGGGTGAAGAGCTCACCATTGATCGGGCCATCGATCACCCAGGGCGCGCAGATCTGATCGTGGCGCAATGCCGCGATGAAGGTCATGGTCTTCCAGTGTCCGAAGGGCCAGATGCCTGGAGACGCTGCCCACTCGGCCCCCAGCCGCGCAACGGTGCCATGTTGGTCTTGATCCACGTCTCGTCGATAAAGACCAGGCGCGAAGCGTCGATCCTGCCCTGATGGGCCTTCCAGCGCGTCCGTTTACGGGCGACGTCGGGACGATCTTGTTCGGCTGGCAGCATCGTTTTTTTTGAAGCTCAGCCCTTCGGCGTGCACAAACGTCCACACCGCCCGGACGTCTGTCTTGATCCCGCGCACCGCCAGCTCCTGTGTCAGCTTCCGCAAGGTGAATGGCCCCGAGCGAATGCGCTTGCGCAGCCAGTCGGCATTAGCGCCGGACAAAACCGGCTTCTTGTGACCACCGATCTTGCCGGGCGAAACGCCTCCGGTCTCCCGCCGCAGATTCTTCCACTTCGTCACACAGGAAGGACTGATCTGAAGCGCTTCCGCAATCGAACGGACGGTCTCGCCGGCGTCAGCCCGCGCCAGAGCGCGTTCGCGAAGGTCTTCCGAATAGGGTCGCGTCATCCATGCTGGCCCCCGTTCTCCAGCATGGAGTTTGAATCAGAAATCTGTCCCGCTGGGAATCCCGATTCCGG
>NZ_LUUB01000005.1 GCF_001641635.1 Bradyrhizobium centrolobii | reverse complement strand
GACTGGCTGCGGCGACGCGTTCCAGGCTCACGTCATCTCCTATGCCGACGACTTCGTTATCCTCAGCCGCGGTCGCGCAGTGGAGGCATTAGCGTGGACGAAGGCGGTGATGACCAAGCTTGGGCTGACACTCAACGAGGCTAAAACTTCGCTGAGAAATGCCCGACAGGAACGCTTCGACTTCCTCGGCTACTCGTTCGGCGTGCATTGGTTTGAGGCGAACGGGAAATGGTATCTGGGCGCGAGCCCGTCCAAGAAGAGTGTACAGCGGCTCAAGACAAGGGTCGGCGAGCTTCTGGTGCCAAGCAATATCGATCCATGGCCGGAAGTACGTGACAAGCTGAACAGGTCACTGCGAGGCTGGTCCAACTACTTTGGCTACGGCTCGCGGAGCAAGGCATACCGTAGCGTCGACCAATACGTCTTTGAACGTGTGCGCAGGTTCCTCGCGCGAAGGCACAAGGTGCAAGGGCGCGGCAATCGCCGATTCATATTCGATGTCATCCATCGAGAACTCGGCGTTCTGTGCCTCCAACGCTTGCCCCGAGCGGCCACGTCGCGTGCCTCGCGGTGAAGCCAGCCGGAAAGCCGGATGCCGGAAATCGGCACGTCCGGTTTGATGAGCGGGGATGGGAAACGGGGCGATGGCCAAGGGGCCCCCAAGCTACCGCGCCCATCCTCGACTCTACCCGTCTGCGGTCGCGGATGGGTCATGATCGGCACTGCAGGCAGGCTCGTCGGCCACTTCTACATCCACAATGGCGAGGAGTCAGGCTTCGTTTGCGAACGCGGCTGAGTTCTTCAACAGCCTGTTTAGGGAGCCTTGGCCGGTACACTCTTATCTGCTCGTTTTCTGAATAAATTCCGCAGTTCAAGTGCGCACGGCTGGTAAGGGCGCGTACTCGCAGTCCGTCTCTCGGCCATGGCGTGACTCAGATTCCGTTACGGCACGGAATGTTCTGAACGACCGCTTCAGACCAACCCGCGAATGATGGGGCGTTGGCGTGAGCACACGCGTGGTGCCAAGCGCATCCTGGCGCGTACAACCGACCACGTTCCCCGCTGAAATGCCGGCAAGCATCGCCATAGCGCTGCGGGCGCGAGCAGCAACCGTCCGTTAAGAGAGCCCTCATTCCAGACGAGATTGAGAAGAGACCGGGCACAATATGGCGCTACAAGAACCTGAGCCACCAAATGAGGCGGCGGAAGAATACTATGGGGTGTGGCCGGTAAGGGAGGTGACCCTTGAGTCCCCAATCATGAAAAAAATAGAGCACCTCTGGCAAAAGCAAACGATTTCAGCAGGTCGTGCTGGAGCTGAATTGCATGCGGATCGCGGTTCTCGAGATGAGCCTCTCTCGCCGGATTCGTGCCCGGCCTGCGTCTCATCCATTGAAGAAGCTTGGCGCCGACGCAGATCCGCCGCCCCTGTTGCTTCACCCCTGGCGGGATGAGGCGGTAAAGTGTGAGCAGTCGCGCATAGCGGTTGCGTGAACCTCTTGAGCCTGGAAACGGACCAGGCTTTTGTGGCCGCGATAGCCGTTATCTTCGACTCGTCCAACGATGCTGAGAGCGGCCCTTTTTCAATTCTTCTGGACGGATAGTCAGCCGCTGACCTGAACACCCCAATGGAAAGAATTTGAGCAGTGTCGAAGGTATTCATTTCGCTGTCTTTCGTCGTATTTTGCGAAAATCAGCTCCAATACTGCAGGATCGCGCCGCGGAATGCATGAAACAGGCTCCCCACTCGTCTAGCTTGTCGCGGCTCGGCAATTTCGGAGTGCCGGGCTCGGTCCTGCCTCTCCGATTAGCGCGGCTTGTCATGACCAGAGATCTTCCCCGCAACGCCTTTCAGGCCGCCCTTGCGAGAGGCGAGCCGCAGATCGGCTTGTGGTGCTGCCTTGCAGATACGGTAGCGGCTGAAATCAGCGCTGGCGCTGGCTTCGACTGGCTGCTTCTGGACAGCGAGCATTCGCCTAACGACAACCGCACCATTTTGGCGCAGTTGCAGGCGGTGCAAGCCTATCCGGTTACGGCTATGGTGCGGCCGCCGATCGGAAACGCCGTGACGATCAAATTGCTGCTCGATATCGGCGCTCAGAATCTCTTTAATCCCCATGGTGGATACGGTCGAGCAAGCGAAGCTCCTGGTCTCCGCCACCCGGTTTCCGCCTGAGGGCGTACGAGGAGTCGCGACGCAGACGCGGGCTACTCGCTGGGGACGCGTGCAGCACTATCTGAAGAGCGCACGGGAAGAGATCGGTCTATTCCTTCAGGTCGAAACGAAGGCGGCGCTCTCGAACATCGAGGAGATCGCCAGTGTTGATGGCGTCGATGGCATTTTTGTTGGTCCGTCCGATCTAGCTGCAACGCTGGGGTATCTCGGCGAACCTACTCGGCCCGAGGTCCAGCGGGTGATCGAGGCTGCGCTTAAGAGCGTCCGCGCTGCCAGGAAACCGGTCGGTATTTTGACCGCCGACGAAACGCTCGCGCACAGATACCTGGACCTGGGCGCTACGTTCGTAGCCGTCGGGATCGACACGATGCTCTTGGCGCGGGCCACTTCTGCGTTGCTCGAACGATTTAAGGCGTCGAAGAAATAGTAGCTGGCCTGATGGGCCAATCGGCGCCGCCGATCTGAGTAAGATGCTCGGCACGGGCCAGACTCCCGCGCCCGTACGTTCGACGCGCCTCCTCGGCATTCGAGTCGAACCTCCCCGCGGCCTGGTCGACTTCCATGCACGCCTCTGCGATCGGCTTTCCCAGTTCGCGCGCGATGAGCCAGACCACGTATCCGCGGCGGCCGCTGATGAGGTCGGCCTCCGCAGAATCCGGCGTGTCTATAAGCCGCGAACAGCTCACAATAGGCAACTCTTGAGAGCCATTGACGCGACCGCAGGCATATGACCCGTCCCACCGAATTATCCGTGTGCCCGCCACAACTCATTTTGGTATGAAACGTACCCACGTATACTCAATTGAGATCCGTAAGCCGGTGATCTTCCATCTCCAAGATTTTGCACAAGCGGAATGATGCGACGTTTCTCGGCCTCCAACATTCTGACGAAGCGCGTTTGTCGCCGCGCGCTGCCAACGAGACCCGCAGGAATCGCGACGCCTCCATGTCCAGTTCAAGATTGATTGGCCTTCGCGCTGAGCGCTAGCTTGGCATGTCGAGTCGAGTCGAATATTGCCGCATCTGTCGCCCGCGACGGGTACGAAATGTGGTCCAGCGCTTTTCTCGGTTGGCACAGGAATGTCATCCCTTTCTGATAAGAAGATTATCGGCGCTTTAATTACGCTATCGATCGCGCAGGTGATCGGCTGGGGAACGATCAGCCTTCCGGCGATAATCGGAAGGCAGATGGCGGCCGATCTGCACATGAAATTGCCAGCCGTTTTCGCTGGCACATCGACGTTCTACGTCACCATGGGATTGTGCTCGCCGTGCCTTGCCAGGCCCTTTGTCCGGTGTGGCGCCCGGCGCGTGATGGTGGCCGGAACGCTCGTCGCAGCCCCCGGGTTTCTGTTGTTGTCAATTGCCCAGGGGCCGATACTTTATTTTTCCGCCTGGGTGATCCTCGGCGTGGCCGGTAGCGCATCGCTTTCGACAGCATCTTATATCGCGCTTCACGAGATTGCTGGACGGTACGCCCAGCGCGCCATCGGCGCATTGATGCTGGTGAACGGATTGTCGAGCAGCGTGTTCTGGCCTATCACCTCACTAATCACTGAGGCGGCGGGCTGGCGGACAGCGTGCCTGGTCTACGCGGCGCTGATGCTCCTAGTCTCGGCTCCATTCTACGCGTTCGGGCTGCCCGACCGCCGCTTTCGGGCAAACGAGCCGGCACAGCAAGGGACCGCGCCGCTTCCCGATCGGATCCCGCAAAGGAGCACATTCTATCTTATCACGGCGGCCACCGGATTGAATGCTGTCGTGACGCTGGGCTTGAGCGCGGTGCTGATTGAACTGCTGAAAACCGAGGGGCTGCCGCCATCCCAGGCTCTGGCGTTCGGCTCTCTGCTTGGCATCATTCAAGTCAGCGCTCGCGCGATTGATTTCATGGGTGGTGGCCGCTGGGATGCCATCACAACCGGCCTGGTTGCGACTACAATCCTGGCTGCAGGCATTCTGCTGTTAATCATGAGCGGCGGACACTTTCTCGCAATCGCAGCCTTCATCCTTTTTTTCGGCATTGGCAGTGGGGCGCTTGCCATCGTGCGAGCGACCATGCCGCTCGTCTTTTACGATAGAGCCGAATTCGCGAGAGCCAGTTCACACATGGCGTTGCCCCTCAATTTGATCTCTGCCGCCTCGCCACCAATTCTTGCGGAGATCCTGGTCAGGTTCGATAGCCGCGCTCTCTTGGAACTTACCCTGCTCCTGTCATGCGGAGCGTTCGCGAGTCTCGCATTCTTGCGCGGCCGGCGTCCACGATTGGCCGTCGAGGGAGTCCAGAACGGGGCAGACCCAGCTTAAGAGGCCGCACTCGCTTGCAGTCGGATTGGCGCGAGAGGCTTGAAGACAGGAACGGTATCGCGATCGAAACCGACCGAGAGGCCACGACCTCAGGCCGATCTCGGATCATCGGTCATGCGCCGAGTCCCAAGTTGGAGAGACGTCTAGCGGTGCGGTCCGGACTGCGGACTGATACCGGCTTGTCCACGAGCTGCAGCGTGTCACCAAGATGTGCGAAGCTGGGCCTGCGCCGGAGCTGTGCGTCGATTGGGGCGCGTTTGGTCGAACGCATTGCTCGTTCGCGACTAAGGAGCACACGATATCAGGCGCTTCGGTTTGACCTCGTCGCGCGAACCGCAGAATTTCTGCGCATGGATGTCCGTTTTTGCCGCTATTAGTCTCCAAACTCTGATTTACATTTGGATGTTGGCAGTTCGCATACATCCCTCGCTCAGCGCGACGACAGAACATGGATGCCACGCCACGAGAGATCTTAGCGCAGCTGAGATCTGGGATCACTTACTAGCACACCTTGGAGATAGGGCATGGCAATCAGCTACATCACCGACATGCGAGACATTAATGGCACGCCCATTACGCCCGAGCACTACAATGATCAGATGAAAGTAGCGCGGCACGCCGATGATCTGGGCTACAAGACCGTGTGGGTTCCCGAGGACCACTGTATGGACGACGGCTTCTGCCCCGCACCACTGACGACTCTGGCCGCATTCGCCCGGGAAACGAAACGCATTCGCCTGGGGACGGGCATCATTCAGGTCCCGACGATGCATCCCAGACGGCTCCTTGAAGAGGCGTGCGTTGTCGACATGATGTCGAACGGCCGAGTGACCTTGGGCGTTGGGCTCGGAGGATATGAACTCGAGTACAAGAAGTTCGGGGTGTCCTGGAAAGAGCGTGGGAAACTGATGGATCAGTATCTCGATTTCATCAAGAAGGGCTTCGCAGGCGAACCTTTGCCGGATGGGATGGCCCTGGCCGTTCCGCCCGTGCAGCGACCGATCCCGATCATTGGTGGCACGAAATCGCTGGCGGGCACTGAACGGTCTGCTCGCATCATGGACGGAAATATCGCTACCAACCACATGGACCATGAGGAGCGGCTCGCAAAATTCTGGAAGGAGTGGCTCTCTCCTTCGCTGGAGAAGTATGAACGCAAGGTGTCCGAATTCCAGCTGCCTCTGATGATGACGGTGTGGGCATCCGAGAAGTACATGGACGATTGGCACGAATTCCTCGGCGCCGGCTTCGCCTATCGCAAAAACAAGTATGAAGATGGGTTCGAAAAGGTTGGGACGGATTATAAGGGCGCGTCGTACCAGTTCCGCGATTGGGACGAGGCAGAAAAGGCAGGAGCCGAGAAGATGGTCTCCCGCATGTACGTCGACACGCCGAAAAACGTGGCGGCTCGCCTGAAAAAGCTCCGGACGATCTACCCGTTCAGCGAACTCATTATCAACAAGGTCCCAGGTATCCCGCAGGAGCAGTTCATTAAGCAGCTCACGCTCTTCAGAGAGCAGATTGCGCCGATCGTGTTCCCTGAGACGAAGTCGGAAGGCTGATCGAGCCAGCTGACCTTAAAGTTCGAGTGTCCCTGAATACCCAGAGGAAGGTGATTCTGTGAAGAATGATGCGCAGATAAACAAGAACGTAGCCGTAATCGAAGGCCAGGATAAGCCATTCGTTGTTAAGTGGCAGGAGAGACGAGCCAACTGGGATTCGTCGTTGAGACCCGAGAAAGTTGGCTGGCAACGAGCACTTTTGGCCCCTACGGTCGGTGGCACAAGCTTCAGGATGAGTGCTCTGATGTTGCCTTACGGCCGATCCCGCCCCTTCCATATCACCCCGGACACGGAGCTTTTCGTCTTCGTGCTTGAGGGCGAGATGGAATGGGGAATCGGACCGGATGGGAATAACCTCGAATGGTTCCGACTCGGGCAATACGATACCTTGGTTATCCCTAAGGGTCACGGAACGGACTACCGCAACTCGGGCCAGATCGATGCGAAGTATCTCTGTGTCTTCAGTCGTACGAGTGAAGAGTGGACTAAGCAGCTCTTTTGGCAGTTGCCGGGCGACGAAGCGCCACGTGCATACGACTTTTCTTCGTGGACCAACGACCCTAAGGCAAAATAGACCACGGCCAGAATGAAGCTGTTTGCGAGCGGGATGGCAAGAGCCGCTCGCAGGCGCTTCGGCCAACCATGACCGTCCTGGCGGATCCTGACGAATGAATAACAGCAAGGAGCAACTGGGTCTCGCATGAACTCCGATACGACCATCGCCATCCTCGGCGGAACGGGGCCTCAAGGCCAGGGGCTCGCAATTCGCTTCGCCATTGCAGGCATCAGCGTAGCGCTGGGCTCGCGCGAGGGCGACCGCGCCGCGGCGATCGCCGAAGAGCTCAACAGGAAGCTCGAGGGCCGATCCGCCGTCCCGGTCCGAGGCTACGATAACCTGGCCGCGATAGATGCGGCGGAACGTTTCGTGCTGCTTGCCGTACCGTATTCGGGTCACGACGCAACACTTGGCGTCGTCAAAGGTCACTTGGCAGGCAAGGTGCTAGTCGACTTGGTCGTCCCCCTCGCGGCCGGAAATCCTCGGGCCGTCGCAATGCCAAAGGAAGGCTCCGCGACCGAGGCCGCGCAAGCCTTGTTAGGAAGAGAAGTCAAAGTCGTCGGAGCCCTGCATAACGTCTCCGCCCACACTCTGAATGCTCTGGAAGAGAACATCAACTGCGACATCCTCGCTTGCGGAGATGACGTAGAGGCGACAGACGCGGTAGTCGAGCTGATCAAGCGGCTTGGCGTCGAGTCGTACAATTGCGGCCCCGCGGTGCACGCTCGCTGCATCGAGGCGCTTACGCCTCTCCTGATTCGACTGAACATGAGCAAGAAGGTTCCTTTCAGCCACGCCGGCATCCGGATTTGGCGGCCTGGCCGTCCCGGCGTATGATTGGCCGTGAGAAGGTCTTGACGATGAAACGCTGCACCGCAGGGATCCCGCCTTCCGGACACGGGCGTGATCTCCCGCCGGCCATCACTGAAGGAGCCTTGTAGTGGGCACCTCAAGCTTCCTCGAACCCCGCGCGGTTGAAGGTGCTGAACTCGAGCAGCTGTTCGCACAGGCGAGGGTGAAGCGGGAGGCGTACTGGGGTTCGGTTGCGACTTACTCCCGAAAAGTGTTCATTCCCTTGACGAATTTATGCCGCGACAGCTGCGGATACTGCACGTTCGTCAAGCAACCCGGAGAGTCTGGCGCGGGATACTTGAGCCCAGACGAGGTGCTTCGTATTGCGACCCGCGGCGAAGAGCTCGGATGCAAAGAAGCGTTGTTCTCGCTAGGCGAGAAGCCCGAGCTCCGATACCCGCAAGCTCGTGACATGCTCGCGAGCCTCGGTTATCGCTCGACAATCGACTATGTCATTGCGATGTGCGAGCTCGTCATGTCAAAGACCTCGTTGATCCCGCACGTCAACGCTGGAACCATGAGCCGTGACGAACTCAGGCGCGTAAAGGAGGTAAGCGGCAGCGCCGGCTTGATGCTCGAGAACGTGAGCCGTCGGCTTATGGGCAAGGGGATGCCGCACTACGCTTGCCCGGACAAGGTGCCGTTGCAGCGTCTTCGGACGCTCAATGCGGCCGGCGAAGCGCGCCTGCCCATGACGACGGGAATCCTCATTGGCATCGGCGAGACCTGGGATGAGCGGATCGATAGCCTGCAGAGCATCGTCGAAGTTCACAAGCGGCATGGTCACATCCAGGAGGTGATCGTGCAGAACTTCCGGGCGAAGCTCGGGACGGCGATGGCAGGACATCGTGAGCCGGGCATGAGCGATATGCTTCGCACTCTGGCGACTGCCCGTCTCATGCTGCCAGCGGAAATCTCCTTGCAAGCGCCGCCCAACCTAAACGAAGCGTTCGAGCGCTACCTAGACGCGGGCATTAATGACTGGGGTGGGGTGTCTCCGCTCACTGCGGACCACATCAATCCAGAGTGTGCCTGGCCCGCGGTCGGGGAAATTGCGTTTCGCACCAAGCAAAAGGGCATGAGCCTGGTTGAACGCTTGACGACTTATCCGCTCTATCTTCGGCAGCCAGAGCGGTATCTTCGTCCGGCCCCCCGAGAGGCACTTCGCCGTCTCGCGCGCGAGGATGGCTACGCCGCCAAACAAGCTCATGCCGAGGCAAGTTAGAGGAGTTCGCATGCACAGCGCCCAGTCATTCAAACCGTCGACCCTTCAGGCGACGTCCGCAGAGGCCCTCCTTAGCCAGAGCACCAAGAACATTAGGCACATCCTTGAGCGCGCCCTCTCGGGCCGCGAGATTACACGCGAAGATGGTGAGACGCTGTTCGGCGCAGCGTCTTCGGATCTTCCGGCGATCGTGCGAGCAGCGGATATTGTCCGCGAAAAGCGGGTGGGGGACAAGGTGAGCTTTGTCATTGTCCGAAACATCAACTTCACCAACGTGTGCTACATGGGATGCCGCTTCTGCGGCTTCGCCAAGCGCAAGGAAGACCCTGATGCGGTCTGGTACAGCATGGAAGAGGTGGCACACCGAGCGCAAGTCGCATGGGATCGCGGCGCGACGGAAGTTTGCATGCAGGGTGGACTTCATCCTGACCTGCCGCCCACGTACTATCGCGACCTCCTGGTCGCCGTGAAGCGTCGAGTGCCGCGTATGCACGTGCATGCCTTTTCGCCCTTCGAAATCTGGTTCGGCGCACACAAGCGGAAGATGCCGACGCGCGAGTTCCTGCTGGAGCTCAAGGAAGCAGGGCTCGGCTCGATGCCGGGTACCGCAGCCGAAATCCTCGATGTCGACGTGCGGCGGAAGCTGACCCGAAACAAGCTGAGCACGGAAGCATGGGTAGAGACCATCCGGGCTGCGCATTCCATCGGCCTTCGCAGCACGTCGACGATTATGTTCGGGCACATCGATGGTCCCTCCCATTGGGCTGCGCACATCGATTTGATCCGCTCGATCCAGAAGGAGACCGGTGGCTTCACGGAATTCGTGCCACTGAGCTTCGTGTATGCCGAGTCCCCCCTGTACGTGGATCGCGCCATCCCTGGCGTACGCCCGGGCGCCACCCAGGAAGAGAACTTCAAGATGCACGCTGTTGCGAGGCTGATGCTCGCCGGCTGGATCGACAACATTCAGGTTTCATGGGTGAAGCTTGGTGCGCAAATGGCCGCCGAGATGCTGCACGCCGGTGTCAATGATCTTGGTGGGACGCTGATGGACGAATCAATCTCGCGATCGGCGGGAGCCGATTTCGGCGAGGAACTCACTCCGTCTGAAATGGTCAGCTTGATCCGCCACGCTGGCCGCACGCCGGTACGCAGGAGCACGCTGTACGATACGCTGGAGGAGTTCTCGGATCACGAACCGCTGGACATCGGTCCTCTCAAACCACGGCCGAATGATCCGGTCGAGTTCCTTCGCCGCAAATACGTCGCTGCTGGTTGAGGCGCAAAACATGAAAGTAGCAGTCCTCGCCGGCGGAGTGGGGGGCGCTCGCATGGCACTCGGTTTTGCTAGAATCGTGCCACCAGACGATCTCAGCATCATCGTGAACGTCGGCGACGACGATCGGTTCCATGGACTGTACGTCTGCCCGGATTTGGACACTGTGCTCTATACGCTTTCTGGTGTTGTCGATCGGACCCAAAGTTGGGGCGTCGCAGACGATGGCACGCGTGCCCTGGAGGTCCTTCGCAAGCTGGATGCTCCAGGCGCCTGGATGAAGCTTGGCGACGCAGACCTCGGGTTGCATCTCTACCGGACTTCGCGGCTCGCACAAGGTGCATCACTGACCACGGTGACCGAGGACGTCAGCCATCGATTCGACGTCCACTGTGCGCTCTTACCTGTTACTGACGACGAGTGCCCGACCATGGTGGAGACCGCGACTGGGGTTCTGCGATTTCAGGAATGGTTCGTGCGCGACCGTGCCGGTCCCGCTGTGACGAAGTTATGCTTTCAGAGTGCGCACAAGGCTCAAGTCACGGAGCGCGTGCGCGGGGCGCTCCGTGCCGCAGATCTCGTCGTGCTGGCGCCATCGAATCCTTACCTTTCGGTCCTTCCCATGCTAGAAGTAGGAGGCATGCGAGAAGCATTGCACCAGGCGCCTGGATTGAAGGTGGCAGTCTCGCCCCTGATCGGAGGACGCGCGATCAAGGGTCCACTTGTGAAGCTAATGAGCGATCTCGGGGTCGGCTCATCGAACTCCGATATCGCCGCCAGCTACTCCGACTTGGTGAACGTATTCGTCCTCGACGAGGGCGATGCGCAAGATGCGGCAAACGTTTCGCACCGGTGCGCATTGCAGGTGGAAGCCATGCACACGCTGATCCCAGATGGAGCTCGTGCCGAGGTACTTGCCAGGCGACTCATCGCACTTGCGAGCACACGCCGAACAACGGGAGCCGCACGATGAAGACGGTAGTTGCGATCCCAATGAAGGGTCCGGCGGAGTCAAAGTCCCGGCTTGCAGAGGCCCTCTCGGCCGCTCAGCGCGAACAGATGGCTCTAGCGCTGTTCGGGAGGGTACAGACGTTCTTCGCTACGCAGTTTCCTGATTTCGAGCGTCTGGTAGTGACACCTTCACCTCGCATAGCCACCGAAGCCGCTGCGCGCAGCGCTGTAGCCCTGGTCGAAGAGAGCACGCGCGGCTTGAATAAAGCTGCCAAAAGCGCATTCATTTGGGCGAAGACGCGGAGGTATGACCGGCTCCTGATCGTCCCAGCAGACATCCCAGTATGGCTGCGATCAGAGCTCGATGAGCTATTGGATGAGGGACGACGCTTTGACGTAGTCGTCGCACGAGCTCATGATGGCGGCACCAATGCGCTGCTGATCGACCTGATGCGAACGGATCGATTCGACTTTTGCTACGGCGTCGATTCGGCCAGACGCCACGCCGACGCGGCTTCTGCCGCCGCCCTGAGCTCGATAACAAGGCAGTGGCCGTTCCTTGGCCATGACATCGACACGGTGGGTGACTGCCTGGTCCTGAGCCAGAAACTCTCCTCTATGACGGACGCCAGCTAGAACCATGCGACTTGAGCTCTTCGCGATTCCGGGCATTCCCGAGGTACAACCGGGCGATGATGTTGGCGCCATTCTAGCGCAGGCAGCGCGTGCCTCGGGCGAGGAGCTGCGCGAGTCCGACATCATCCTCGTCGCACAGAAGATCGTCTCGAAGAGCGAGGGACGCTTTCGCGTGCTCTCGGAGATCGTCCCCTCCGATGAGGCGCTCGATATCGCCAAGCGGTGCGGCAAGGACGCTCGGAAGGTTCAGGCAATCCTTGATGAGAGTTCGGCCATTCTTCGAGTTTCAAATGCGACCCCCGATGGAATCATCATCGCGCGTCATAAATCCGGTTGGGTTTCTGCCAACGCTGGAATCGATGAGTCGAACCTAGGCTCGACAGACGGTCAGTTGTTGCTTCTGCCGATTGATCCGGACGAGAGTGCGTCGCGGATCGCCGAAAGCATTCTTCGCTGCACTGGAGAAAAGCCCGGCGTGATCGTGACTGACACGTTCGGACGGCCCTGGCGCAAGGCCCTTGTCAACGTTGCTTTGGGCACGTCCGAGGTGCCTCCCATCATCAGCTGGGTAGGGAAGACGGACGCTTATGGCCGGCGGCTGAATGTGTCCGAACAGGCCTTGGCGGATGAGCTGGCTGCCGCCTCGGGGCTGCTAATGGTCAAGAACGCCGGTAAGCCGGCCGTGGTCGTTCGAGGATTGCAATGGGATCGTGCGAGCAGAGCCACTTGCCGCGAGTACGTTCGGCCGGTCGAGCAAGACCTCTTCACTTGATGAGACCTGATGATGCACACAGCTAAGGTAGGCGTTCGGGCCATTTCCCTCATCCCGCTCGACGGTCTGACCCGGCCGGCCAGGTTCTACACCTTCGACGGTCTGTCCCGGACCGATCACTTTGCGATCAAGGTCGGCGACCCTTCGGGCGTACCGCTCGTACGAATCCACTCGGAGTGTCTAACGGCGATGTCTTTGGTTCTTTGCGGTGTGATTGCGGCTCGCAGCTCAAGCGGGCACTGTCGACGCTCGATGTTGAGCAGGGATGGATCATCTACCTGCGCCAGGAAGGCCGCGGGATTGGGCTAGCGTCCAAGATTGACGCGTACGTCCTGCAGGAAGCTGGACTGGATACGTTCGCGGCAAATCGCATGCTGGGATATTCAGACGATGAGCGGGACTATTCCGATGCAGCGAGGATGCTCTCGGTTCTCGAGATATCCTCGATCAGGCTCATGAGTGCTAATCCCGCGAAGGCAGCGGCGTTACGCAGCGCTGGGGTACAGGTGACGGAATTGGTGCCTTGCGTCGGGATTGGTACTCCGTTCAACAGAGAGTATCTTGAGGCCAAGGCGGCACGTATGTGCCGCGATACGACGTGGCATCGGCGAGGTGCCGAACCGAAGACGGCAGCAACGCAGATATAGGAAAGCGCGACCTCGAGACCCGAAGCTGGAGTGATGGGGGGCGCCCGGTCAATACTTCCAAGCTGAACTTTGTGGCGCGGATGTTTCGCTGATTGCGTAAGCCAACGTCCTCTTCAATCGTACCGGCCTGCGATCGGGATGCTCGAAAGGAGATGGCCATTACGAGCTCTTGTTGGCGACGAGACGGTTAGCCTCGGCGCGCTCGTCGTTCTGATATCCCGATGACTCGCACGTTGGCACCGCCGCGGAATCTCTTAGACCCTGTTTTGCGACACCAACTGGGACATGCGGATCGCGGCAAGCGGACCGGGCCCAGCAGGCGGCATATGCGAGCGAGCGGCCAAAGAGTGCCCCTCAAGATCACGATTACATCGCGACTGCGTTGTGCCTCTCCGGTTGTCCGGTGGTGTTCGCGCTGAGCTACACCGGAACGCTATCGTCGGAGAGCAATGGGAGCCATCCCACGTGCCTTGCTCCTCCTCGACCATCGCTAGCAGGGCGGTTTGCGCGCTGATGTCCAATAACTGCTTGATCAGCGAAGCGTCACAGCGCATGGGCGCATCACCGGCTGGCTATGATAGGGCCGGATAGCCTGCAGGACCGCCAGCGTTTTTGCGCAGGTGGTGGGCGCGTCGATCAGCAGCCAGTCGAAGCCGGCGGTTACCTCATTTCGGTGAACGAGGGATTCGTCATGCAGAGCCACGAACCGATCTGCTTACGGCCCACGGTGCGGGCGACCTTGAATGGGATTATGGGGCGGGTCACTCGAGTGCATCCTGGCAGAGGTACTTGATGTTCTGGTAATCATCGAGGCCGTGCACCGAGCCTTCGCGGCCGTAGCCCGACTCCTTGACGCCGCCGAAGGGCGCGGCCTCCGCGGAGAAAACACCTTCGTTGATGCCGACAATGCCGCATTCGAGCGCCTCGGCCAAGCGCCAGATGCGCGCAGGACTCTCGGTGTAGAAGTACGCAGCAAGTCCGAATGGAGTGGCATTCGCCTGCGCGACCACTTCGGCTTCATCGCGAAAGCGGGTGACAGGTACGATGGGGCCGAACGTTTCTTCGCATGAGCACACCATCGACGGTGTTGCACCCACAAGGACCGTCGGAGCGAAGTAGGCGGCTCGCGGCGCGTCGGGATTGCGAATGCGCTCGCCGCCGACGACGATCCGCGCGCCCTGAGAGACTGCGTCTCGCACATGCCGCTCGATCTTCTCCACTGCGCGGTCGTTGATCATGGGTCCAATCTGAGAGGTCGGATCGCTTGCGGGGCCGACCTTCAGCGCACTGACGCGCTCCGCGAGTTTGGCCACAAACACGTCATGAACGACGTCGTGCACGTACACGCGATTCGGGCACACGCAGGTCTGCCCTCCGTTGCGGAATTTTGCGGCCATCAGGCCCTCTACAGCGGCGTCGATGTTGGCGTCATCGAAAACGATAAAGGGGGCATTGCCGCCGAGTTCGAGCGAGAGCCTCTTCAACGTGGATGCAGAGTCCCGCGCCAGATGCTTGCCAACGGGCGTGCTCCCCGTAAAGCTGATCTTGCGCACTCGGTCGTCGCCGAGCCATACGTCGACCACAGTGGGCGTACGTTCCCGCAGTGACGATGTTGATAGCACCGGGAGGGACCCCCGCCTCTTGCGCCAATTTCACGAGAGCGAGAGCGACGAGAGGCGTGTCTTCGGCGGGCTTTGCGATCACGGTGCAGCCCGCGGCGAGCGCCGGCGCGATCTTGCGCGCGATCATCGCGGCGGGAAAGTTCCAGGGTGTGACGACCGCGACCACGCCGACAGGATCGCGCACGGCAAGCATCCGCTTGTTGCGGAACGGGCTAGGGATCACTTCGCCGTTCGCGCGCGTCGCCTGTTCGCCGAACCACTCCACATAGCTGGCCGCATACAGCACTTCGCCCCGGCCTTCGGAAAGCGGTTTACCCTGTTCGCGCGAAATGAGGCGTGCCAAATCATCCCGATGCGCGAACGATCGCATCGTTCCAGCGCTTGAGAATCCCTGCGCGATCGCGCGCCGGCATCCCGCGCCACGCTTTGAAGGCGGCCTGCGCGGCATCGACGGCGGCCTTCGCCTCGGCCGCGCCGCTGTCGGGCACGTTCGAGAGCAGGCTGCCGTCGCTCGGGTCGGTGACGGCGAGCTGTCGGCATTCGACACCTTTGGTCCAGTTGCCATCGATGAAGTTGTGGGACTCGACCAAGTCGCCGCGCGAAAGTTCCAAGGAGATACGAGACACTGATCAGCTCTCAATTGCAGGCCGCCATGGCACAAAACGTCGCCGAGCAGTACGCTCCAAGTCGACTCGCCGACAGCATTCTGAAGGGGTGGGTCCGAAGATGCATTGGGGATATTATGGGCTTCGCCGAGTTGAATTTTGGCGAGGATCGCTGTTGGCCGAAATCCTGCATTTGTTTGAGGCCGGCGGCAGATTCGAGCATCCATGTTTCGGTCAGCAATCCCCGCGATACTCCGCCCTTGGGGCTTTTGCCGACCGGTGTGGACCTGCTCCGCCAATCTGGTCCCTGATTTCCGTCGCGATCCTGACGCCTGCACACTGGGGAATAGTGTCCTCCGATCCGGGATTTTTTACTTCCCGATTCGGCTCGATAATCTCTACATCTACCTAGCCGACGCTCTTGCGTTTGAAATCCGGCTCAGTAGCGTAAAAAATAGCTGAATTTCTGCGTAAAGCTCCAAGCTTGTCGCGCGTTCGCAGCGTGCGTCCGGACTATAATCTTCTCGAAAAGTTAGGAGATTACAGATGAAGGTCGGTGTTCCCAAGGAAATCAAGACGCACGAATATCGCGTGGGCCTGACGCCCGGTGCTGTCCGCGAATATGTGGCCGCCGGCCATAGCGTACTGGTCGAAACCAATGCCGGCGCCGGTATCGGTGCGGCCGACGACAATTATCGGAAGGCCGGCGCAACGATTCTGAGCTCCGCGCGCGAGGTGTTCACCTCGAGCGAAATGATCGTGAAAGTCAAGGAGCCTCAGCCGTCCGAATGGACCTGGTTGCGCGAGAATCAGATCCTTTTCACCTATCTGCATCTCGCGCCAGACCCCGAACAGGCGAAAGGGCTTCTGAAATCGGGGTGTACCGCGATCGCCTACGAGACAGTAACCGATGCGCAAGGAGGGCTGCCGCTGCTCGCGCCTATGAGTGAGGTCGCAGGCCGGCTGGCAATCGAAGCGGCCGGTGCGGCCCTACGGCGGTCTGCTGGCGGACGGGGGCTCTTAATCGGCGGCGTGCCTGGCGTCCAGCCCGCCCGTATCGTCGTGATCGGAGGCGGAGTCGTCGGTACGCATGCGGCGCGGATGGCGGCGGGCCTCGGTGCCGAGGTCACAATTCTCGATCGCTCGATTCCCCGACTCCGCGAGTTGGACGAGCTGTTTGAAGGTCGCGTTCGTACCAGGTTCTCGACAATCGATGCCGTCGAGGAAGAGGTATTCGCGGCGGATGTTGTCATTGGAGCGGTGCTTGTCCCGGGCGCGAGCGCGCCGAAGCTTGTCACACGCGGGATGTTGGGCTCGATGCGCAAAGGCTCCGTGGTTGTGGACGTCGCTATCGACCAGGGCGGATGCTTCGAGACATCGCGTCCCACCACGCACGCGGAGCCAACGTACGAGGTCGATGGTGTCATTCATTACTGCGTGGCAAATATGCCGGGAGCCGTCCCGCTTACCTCAAGCCAAGCCTTGAACAACGCTACGCTGCCGTTTGGTTTGGCGCTTGCCAACAAGGGATTTGGTGCCGTGCTGGTAAATCCGCACCTGCGCGCAGGTCTGAACGTCTATCGAGGCCGACTAACTTATAAAGCCGTCGCCGAGAGCCTCGGCCTGCCATTCTCACCGATCGAACAGGCTGCGGCCTGATCCCAGAGGCTCCCTAGTGGGGCGTTTCCTCCCTGACTTGTGGGGCCACTCTCTCGGAGTGGCCCCCCTTTTTCAGTGGGCTCAGCTCTGCTGAGTTGGATGGAACGCCAAGATCAAGTCGAGCAGGGGCCCAGACAGGCTCGACTCTCTAGGAGTGGAGCGCGCCAGACGGCCACCCTAAGGTGCAGGAACCTGTGCGCGTTTCCCGCTGCTCGACCGACGATCTCGCGCAGGCGTTAGGCCTGACTTACATTTCGGAACGCTACGTGAGCTGCTCGGACATCGATAAGGCCCTTTCTCGGCCGCAGGAGCGTCCGCTGGAGTCATCATGGTCGCCTCATCGAATCTACCTGGAGGTGTCCCTTAGCTGCGCCCGCAGCCAACTCAGAAAACTGCGGGCTCTTCTATTCAGCGATTTGCTCTTTGGCCACGCAACGTAGTGTGCGAGCTTTCTTTCGAAAGGAGCACTGAATAGCGGCACAAGCGTCCCACTGTTCAACTCATTCTTAAGAAGATGAATCTGTCCGATTGCAACGCCAACACCCTCGATGGCCGCCTGATAGGTCAGAACAGATGACGAAAAGCTGACTTCATTGTTGTTGGGCAGAAGGTCCGTGCGACGAACCGCCGCGAGCCAATCATGCCAATCGGTGCGGCGATAGTGCGAATGAAGCAGCTGTACGTTCTTGAGGTCATCCAATTCGGCAAGCCGAACCTTCTTTAAGAGTTTTGGACTGCAGACGGGTTGTATTAGGTCTTTGAACAAAAGTTCAGATTCGGCAGCGGGCCAACGTCCGCTCCCGAACTGAATTGCTAGATCGATTCTGTCCCTAGCAAAATCAACGGGCGCAACGACGTTGCTGATGTCCAATTTGATGTTCGGATATGCAACGTAGAATGATGGCAGACGTGGGATGAGCCACTTGGACGCGAAGGTCGTATACGCGCGGACTCTGAGAGGTTCGGTCTGTCGCATTTCGGTAAGATTTGTAGCTGCTCTTGAAATGATCTGGAATGCAGGGGTGATCTGGCGGTGAAACTGTTCGCCGATCGGCGTGATTCTCGCGCCCTGCCTGTCGCGATCGAAAAGCTGAACACCGAGAAAGTTCTCGAGAGTCCGGATTTGTCGGCTAATCGCTGGTTGAGTTACCCGCATCTTCTGCGCCGCTTTGGTAAAGCTTCCAAGGCGGGCGGTGACATCGAAGACATGGAGCGGATTTAGGGGCGGCATCAATTCGGTCATAAGTCCACCAAGCATTACTAAATGTTATTAGGACATAACCTTTATAGAGTTGCGGGTCAAACGAGCATTTGTGAAACCGGGGTCGAGCAGATCTGACATGGCAGGCTTAACCGATGAACCGCGACCTTACTGAAGAGCAGCTAGCCTTTGCCGACTCTGTCCGTCGTTTTGCAGAAGCCAAGCTTGCCGCCGGAGCCGTCCGTCGCGCTCACGATCCTCGATTTCCGTTTGAGGTGGCCCAGCTGCTCGCGAAACAGGGCTTGCTGGGAATTGCGTTCAGTGAGACTGACGGCGGTCAGGGCGGATCGCTCATGGATGCCGTTATCGCGATCGAGCAGATCGCTTCTGTCTGTCCGCGAAGTGCCGACGTCGTGCAGGCGGGAAACTTTGGCCCCATTCGCACATTCGTCGAATACGCAAATCCTGAACAGAAGCAGCGCTTTCTTCCCGATCTCTTGGCCGGCCGTACAGTCATCAGCCTCGGCATGACCGAGCCGGATGCCGGATCCGCCCTCACTGAATTGAAGACATCCGCGCGAAAGGATGGGGACCACTATATCATCAGCGGAACGAAGATCTTCGGGACGCACAGCCCCGACGCGTCGGTGTTTCTGGTCTATGTGCGCTTCGGGCCGGGTGTGGGCGGTATCGGCTCCGTGCTTGTGGAGCGGGGCACGCCAGGATTCACGATTGGCAAGGCTTCCCCGTTCATGAGCGGTGAGGAATGGAGCCAGCTCTACTTTGAAGAATGCCGCATCCCGGCCGAGAACGTCCTCCTCGGCGCGGGAGGCTTCAAAAAACAAATAGCTGGGTTCAATGTCGAGCGTCTGGGCAACTCGTCACGATCGCTCGCGCTTGGACGCTTCGCATTCGAGCTGGCGCGAGATCACGCTCAAACCCGAAAGCAGTTCGGTCGCCCCCTCTGCGAATTCCAAGGCTTGCAGTGGAAGTTTGCCGATATGGCGCTGAAGCTCGAAGCAGCACAACTTCTGCTTTATCGCGCGGCGCGCGTCCCCAATGGCTTGCCGAGGGCGTTAGATACGGCGCTGGCAAAACTTGCCTGCAATCAGGCTGGATTCGAGGTGGCCAACGAAGCCGTGCAGGTCATGGGAGGGCTGGGCTACAGCCAGGAGGCGCTCGCCGAATACTGCATGCGCAGAACGCGCGGCTGGATGATCGCAGGCGGCTCGACGGAAATTCTGAAAAACCGGATTGCGGAAGAGCTGTTTGACCGCAGGTTCGATCAGCGAGGGACACAGGTCCGTGATGCAGAATAAGGCGTCGCCAGATCCTGCTCCCCTCTACCGCGCGCTTTTAGCTCCGAAAAGCATTGCCATCGTCGGCGCGTCGGGCGATCGCACAAAGGTAACGGGGAGGCCGCTGCAATATCTCCGGCAGGCCGGGTACAAGGGAAAAATCTATCCCATCAATCCACGGCACGAGACGGTGTTTGGGGAACGGGCTTGGCCGTCATTGTCCTCGTTGCCGGAGGCGCCGGAACATGCATTCATTCTCTCGCCGACGCTCGATGTTATCTCAGCGGTAGCGGAGTGTGCGGCATGCGGCGTGCGCGTTGCCACAATTCTGGCAACCGGCTTTTCGGAAGGCGGGCCTGAAGGCCTGCGACGCGTCAGACAACTCCGGGACGTCGCGCAGACTTCCGGCCTGCGCATTCTCGGGCCGTCCAGCATTGGAGTCGTCAGCCTCCTCGATGGGGTTGCTCTAACCGCAAACGCCGCTTTTGCAGAGTCCGATTTGCCAGCAGGCGGTACCTTCGTTGCCTCTCATAGCGGCAGCATGTTGGGCGCGCTGGTTTCCCGGGGAAAAGCGCGTTCGATCGGGTTCGCTGGGCTGCTGTCCGTCGGTAATGAGATTGATTTGACCCTCGGAGAGATTTGCGCGGCGACGCTCGATAACCCCGCGGTGACAGGGTATCTCTTGTTCTTAGAAAGCCTGCGCCATGCCGAGGATCTGCGGAGTTTTGCCGTCGAGGCAGCCCGTCGCAAGAAGCCGGTTGTCGCATACAAGCTCGGCCGCTCCGAGCAGGCCGCGGAGCTCGCGCTATCCCATACCGGGGCGCTCGCAGGCGAAGACGACATTGCGGCCGCTTTCCTGGCTGACTGCGGAATTGCTCGGGTTGAAAATTTCGAAACGTTAATCGAAGCGTTGCCGCTTCTGAGTCGTGTTCCGATAGGGGCCGTTAGGAACCGGGCGCCGCGGGTCGGCGTGCTGACCACAACGGGCGGCGGCGCAGCAATGGTGGTCGATGGCCTGGCACTACGCGGCATTAATGTCGTCAAACCCAGCGAAGAGACGCTCCAGCAGCTGACGAATGCGGGCATTAACGTCGGTCACGAGCGGATCGTAGACCTCACCATGGCGGGGACGCGGCCCGACGTGATGAAAGCGGCCCTGGATACTGTGTTGTCTGGGCCGGAATTCGATCTCGTTGTCGCTGTCACGGGCTCTTCGGCGCGGCTCCAACCCGAACTTGCGGTCAAGCCGGTGATTGAAAGTGCAGCCGCCGGCAAGCCTCTTGTGTCATTTCTCGTGCCCGATGCTCCTGAGGCGCTTGCGATGCTTGCAAGAGCTGGCGTTCCGAGCTTTCGAACGCCGGAAGCTTGCGCTGACGCAGTAGCCGCGACCTTTGCCCGTCATGAGCCGAAGGCTGTGCTGGCGCGCCCTCGGGTTTTCAAACGTGCCGGTCCCGCCCAACTCAACGAATGGGATGCCTATAAGCTCTTCGAAAAGCTCGGCGTGCCTCATGTGACCTCTGCGGTAATCCCGGTCGACGCTGCAACAATCGATCTGCCGTTTGCCTACCCGGTGGCCGTCAAGCTTCTGTCTGACACGATTGCGCACAAGACGGACGTCGGCGGAGTCGTTCTTGGCGTCCAGGACGAAAACGCCCTGAGGGCTGCGATCGCATCCATTGTAAGAGAGGTCGCTAACAGGTGCCAGGACTCTTCCGTGACGCACGTCCTCGTCCAACCGATGACTTCGGGTCTCGGTGAACTTCTTCTTGGATACCGTAAGGATGCAGATGTAGGTCCAATCGTACTGCTCGCGGCGGGAGGGACCTTTACAGAAGTATATCGCGACCGAAGTATTCGCCTCGCGCCGGTGTCTCTCGAGGTGGCCCGGCAAATGATCGCGGAGCTTGCCATCTCGCGCGTTCTCAATGGCTATCGTGGCAGGGCAGCCGGCGACCTGGGAGCGCTTGCGAATGCAATTGTCGCCTTGTCGCGTCTTGCCATCGAGGAAGAGTACAGCGTTCTGGATGCGGAGATAAATCCACTGATCGTCCGGCGAGCCGGTGAAGGCGTTGTCGCGCTGGATGCGCTCGTGAGGCTGGATGGGGACAGCTAGCTGCATCATCAACCTGTCGGCCTAGTCAAACTCGGCAACACTTCCGTTTGCGGACAACTGCCCGTTGGTCCGAAACACTGAATATCATAGCGTACTCTGGTGCCCGAGACAGTTCTTCAGTATCCGAATAAAAGGAAAGGCAAATGGAAATGTCCAAGAGGATCGAAACACTAGGGTTCGTCGGACTGGGCGTCATGGGCGAGCCGATGTGCCTCAATCTTACGAAGAAGTCGAGAATGCCGGTCTATGCTACGGATGCCCGCCCAGACCCACGCAATCGTCTCGGCGAAGCCGGCGCGAAGCCCTGCGCGTCAATTGTCGAAGTCGCGGAAAATGCCGATGTTATCTTTCTGTCGCTTCCAAGCATTGCGGAAGTGGCGGAGGTCTGCTTGGGAAAAGAAGGCATCCTGGCGGCCAACCGACGGACCCATACCGTCGTCGACATGAGCACAAGTTCGGTCAAGGGAACGCGGGATCTTGCAGACAAGCTGCGTAAAGAGGGCCTCACTTTGATCGATGCGCCGGTCGCTCGAATGCGCCAGGCGGCCTGGGACGGGACCTTGAGCATTATGGTCGGCGGCAGTACTGAAGACTTTGATCTCGTCAGGCCGTTCCTGTCCCATATGGGGTCGGACGTGACTCATTGTGGCGGCACAGGTAGCGGACAGGTCGTCAAGATACTCAATAACATGGTTGTCTTCATGACCGTGAATGCTCTGGCCGAAGCGCTGGCGATCGGTCGCCGGGCTGGCGTCGATGGCGCTCTCCTTTTCGATGTGATGTCGAAGGGATCGGCGGACAGTTTTGCACTCAGAACACCGGGTCTGAAGGCGCTAGTTCCCGGAAACTTTCCGGAAAACACGTTTCCAACGGACTACGCTATCAAGGACATCAAGCTGGCGCTCGAACTTGCCGAGCAAGGCGGCATCGATGCGGCCTCAGCCGCCTTGACTTACGATTTGCTGCAGAAGACCAGCGCTGCTGGCTACGCTCAGAATTACTATCCAGCGATGATTAACCTCATCGAGGCCGATCGACGGTCGCACTAGTTGGCAAGTACCGCAGCCTCGCAGTGAGCAAATGAAGCTGGAGGGTTCGGTTCCGGTCCTCGGAGGGACCTTCAGAGCCGGTGGCCTTGACGCTGCGAGTTCGGTCGGCATGGGGAAACCGGGAATAGAGCTCGAGGATGGATGCCGGCAGCGCTTGTGTCGCTTAGTACGACAAAAGGCATCGTTGTCCACGAGTTCGACGAAGCGGCGTCGAGTGACATGCTAGTCGATGATGCCGTCCTGGACCGCAAGGTTCATTTTCCCGTGCTTTGAAAGGACGCTGCCGGTCGGCTTCATTCCATTCTCTGGAAGATCGACCGTTCCGACGCTGTAACGCCTTTGATCGACGCTGCCGCTCGCCAGGTGAGATAAGCCGTCATCATTTTCTGACAGTTGGAGATTCCATGCGATTCGAGTATCCCGCTCTTGAACTCTTGATTGCCGGTCGCCGGATCGGCGTAGAGGGACGAAAAACCGAACCTGTACTCAATCCGTCGACGGGTGAGGCGCTTGCGCAGTTGCCCCACGCAACTCGCAGCGACATTGAAGAGGCTGTCGCCGCCGCGGCGAAGGGTTTTCAACTGTGGCGTGGCGTGGCGGCGAATGAGCGAGCGCGCGTCTTGAGGCGCACAGCTGATCTGATGCGCGAGCGGCGCGAACTTCTTGCG
Organism: Bradyrhizobium centrolobii; assembly: GCF_001641635.1. Lineage (GTDB taxonomy): Bacteria > Pseudomonadota > Alphaproteobacteria > Rhizobiales > Xanthobacteraceae > Bradyrhizobium > Bradyrhizobium centrolobii. The sequence continues at coordinate 45,045 of NZ_LUUB01000005.1, read as the reverse complement.
CGCCTGATCACCTTGGAGCTTGGCAAGCCAATTGGCGAGGCCAGGCTTGAAGTCGAGCAGGCCGCCGGCATGTTCGAGTGGAATGCCGAGGAGGGAAAGCGGACTTATGGTCGCGTTATTCCCGCAAGGGCAGAGAACATACAGCAGATCGCAATCAAGGAGCCAATTGGGCCAATCGCCGCGTTCTCACCGTGGAACGCCCCGGCGATTACGCCCTCCCGGAAGATTAGCGGTGCGCTCGCTGCCGGATGTTCGGTGATTATCAAGCCTTCCGAAGAAACCCCCGCCACCGCGCTGGCCATCGGCGGGATGCTTCTTGAGGCGGGGCTTCCGGACGGAGTACTAAGCATTGTATTCGGCGACCCAATCGCCATCTCCCGGCAACTCATTGAAGCGCAGGCTATTCGCGGCATCACCTTCACCGGTTCGACCAATGTCGGCAAGCAGCTGGCCGCGCTCGCAGTTCAGGGCATGAAGCGCATGACGCTTGAACTCGGAGGGCATGCGCCTGTTATCATCTTCGATGACGTGGACATCGATGCCGTCGCCAAATCTGCCGCGATGGCCAAGTATCGCAACGCTGGCCAAGTTTGCACCTCGCCGACCCGATTCTATGTGCACGAGTCGGTCCATGACCACTTTGTGGAGAAGTTCGCCGAGCACGCAAACGGCATTAAGATCGGCGACGGCTTCGATTCCGCAACCGTAATGGGTCCGCTTGCGAACGCGCGGCGGGTCGAATCCATGGATGCGTTTGTCGGTGACGCGCGATCGCGTGGGATCCGTGTTGCGGCCGGTGGGGAGCGTACAGGCAATAGAGGATTTTTCTATCGTCCGACATTGCTTGCGAACAGCGACAACGATTGTATGGCTGCAAATATCGAGCCGTTTGGGCCACTTGCCATGACGGCTCCGTTTGGTTCGTTCGATGAAGCAATCGCCTTGGCCAATCGCTTACCATTTGGACTTGCGGCGTATGCGATGACCAAAGATATCACGCGCGCGAAAGCAGTCGCAGGGGCGATCGAAAGTGGAAATGTCATCTTGAACCATTGGCAGGTGTCCCTGCCGGAGACACCGTTTGGTGGACACAAGGAAAGCGGAGTGGGTCTGGAAGGTGGCGTCGAGGGGCTGCTTTCTTTTCAAAATACCAAGTTCGTTAGCCAGGCTAGTGTGTGAAAGCGACCATGCCTATTGCGTGCGTGCGCTTCGCAGCTCACAAAGTGTTAATCACTGATTTCCACTTGTAACACTTGAGCCCGCCTTCGTCACCAAAAGGGTCAAGGGTGCCTCGCAGAGTTCGCCGCACGGTGATTCCGCGCGCTGCTGCCGGACTGCCTTGCAGCCGTGCGGCGGCTAGTCGAGCGAGCGCCGATGTCATTGGCTTTCGTCGGCGTTGCTCGCTAGCTACCGCCGAGACAATGTCGCCGTCGTTACTTCCGACTTGTCCCGCTTTCGCGAAGAATTGCCCAACGATCACCGACCCAATCTGAGAGGGCGAGAATAGTTTGCAGCTCAGGGAGCCAACCATGTCGCGAATTTAGGCGATGATTCCGCCGCTGGGCAACTGAGCCGGGGAGATTAAGGAAAATGCCGCTGCGCGCGTGGCGCGGCAGCGCTGCTGCCCACGTGCATAGGGTCTCGAGCGATCACGCCGGCGATTTGCTGCATGACCGAGCTATCCCCGACATAACGGGTAACGCTCGACTCTGCTGATGCCCATCGAGCTTGGCGATCCAATCGCTGTCGTTCCCCTTCCTTATCGAAGCCAAGGCCAGCTCCCGGCGTCTAGTATTGAAACAATGCTTGCGGTCCACGAGAATGAAGTACGGCAAGTGGGGTGCTTTCATCGGACCCCTCCAGTCGGACAAGTGGAAATTGCTCATTAACATTGAAGCTGCGAAGCGCGCGTGTCGGACCATGCACGTATCCGGATCCACGAGGAAGCTGGAACGCGGCACGGTCCGCACACAGCTTGTCTCAATCAGCTTGCGTCAGATCGAAGTCCGCCGAGAAAGGCGACTTGGTCACCATCCACGGCGAACTTCGGTTAGCTGGCAATCCAGCCTGCCTCTTCCATCTGACTCGAGACAGTGTGACGGCGGGCGGCCGCGTTGGCTCTCACTATTCGAGCGGAAGCTCTATTTTTCCCGTGCCACTGCACTGCAGGAGACCATCCTGGTTAACGAGGTGGTAGCTCACATGAACCGTTCCGTGACCTGCAGGGCCCGGTGAAAGCTCCGTCACCTCAGCGTCGATATAGGTTACGTCACCGCTCCAGATTGAGCTATTGAAGCGCATCGTTAAATGACGCAGGAAGCCCCATTCGCCTGCCCAATTCGCAAAGTGATCAGTGCCCCAAATAGTCATGACGGAGCCGATCGCGAAGGAGCGGGGCAGGCCGCCGCGAATGGCAGCCTTATCATAGACATGTCGGCCGCGACCCTCGTTCATGACAAAGCGGGCTCTGTTGAGCGGCATCTCAGGAAGGTCAGGGATGTCGTAACCGAAATTTGAATTCCTAGGTAGGAGCGGCGGCTGATCGGGCACGTGCGTTAGTCCCCACACGTCCTCTGGGCAGCAGGCATCCGAGTAAAGGAACGTGAGACCTGTGTGGGGTCCGAGCACCGCACGTGGCAACTTGTCCCCGACTTTTACCGATTCAAATAGCCGCTTCTCGTGTGTCCGAAAGGTCCGAATGTACGCGAGCTTCGCTTCGCGCAACTCGTCGATTTGAGCGTCGGTCCACTCCGGCTCCGGCGGAACCGGGGCGGCAGTATCGAGCTTGCCTTTCCCAAGGACCAACCCGTTCTCCTTCGGATGAAGCATGACCGTAGACCGCTTCTTGACAACCATCCCGCGTTGCGTCGCGAAGGTGGTCCCGAAGTTGAGGAAAACGCTGGGGCCGTAACGCGTGTTTGTCGGGCGTGCCGACGAGAGCACCCGGTCGATGAACAGGCGGTCTTCCGCGTATATTCGCGGCCCGTAAAAGAAAAAGTCGTCGCTGACATGAAACCCCGCCATAAGGGTCTTGCTCATAAAAATTGCATCATCGCCAGCCGCACGGATACCCGTGAATGATTGAGGCGCGACGATCTGCTCAAATCGACTCGCCGCCGCCCAGCTCTCATCGAAATGGAGCGGATTGTAGTTGTCGGTGTGCGTGACCCAGCGCTGGAAATCCTGTTGGACGAAGGGCACCTTCATCTGGAGTCCTCCGTGCGGAACACCGATCCAGGGCTCGAACTCCTTCATGTCGATCTGGATGAGCTCGGAATGCTTTGAATCCTGCGTTCCTGACATTGCTTGAATCTCCTTCCTTGCGCTTATCGATTGCAAGACGGTGGTGTCTTGTAGGATGGAACTCCGCGAGAAAGCCCGCTAGACGTGTCGGCGCGGTTGTCCTTCGATCAATTCCTGCTGATTTCCTTACTGTAAAGACAGTCCAGTATCGATTGCTGCGATAAGCGGCAGTTTCCGACCGAATCCAACGGTCGGCGCCTTCTTTCCGACTTTTCTCACCTACGCGGCGATTTACGGCGTTCGGATGAGGATGATCTGTCCGCCGACGAGGCATTCGGAGCGGTACCTCATGAGCGCTTCGACGCGCTTACCGCTCCTCTTTCGCAGAATTGCTGCAGCCGCAGACCACACTACGCCGTCTTTAGGCACTCTGCCCATTCTAACTTTGACTGGCTCACCTTTAGCCCTCGACTCGCTTCGGTGGATTTTCTGTCGCGGCAAATCCAAAGTATGGCGGCGGTCAGCAAATCGAATCAACCAAATTCGAGGACATATCTATGAACGATTACGCGAAGCTCGCGGCCTCTCGTACTCAAATTGTTACCGAGGGCGAATTCAAAGGCTGGCGGTTTTACGACGATGAGGGCTTCGAGGTTAACGCAGGCCCCTTCTTTTATCGGCAAGAGCCGGATGGCAACATGCGCTGCGCCTTCCGAGTCGGAAAGAAGCACGTCAGAGATACCGGTATCGTTCATGGCGGCTGCCTGGTGGCGTTCGCTGATTTCTGCGCAGGCGTCATCCCCATTCCGGTGAAGCAAGGAGGAGACAGCGTGACTGTAACTCTCGGATGTGAGTTTCTAGATGGCGCGCGCGAAGGCGATCTGATCGTAGGCACGGGCGAAGTCACCCGCGCCGGCCGCTCGATGGTCTTCGTGCGGGGGCAATTGACGTCCGGAGAGCGTAAATTGTTGACCTTCTCGGGCACGCTTAAGCGGTTAAAGCCGAAGTCTGCTTAAGCTAGCGCTTAGCTCGCGGCCTTGGGGCGAATGCGCTCGCGAGAAGCATTAGACGAGGAAAGGCGTTCAGCGGCGAATGGTGCAGATCGTTGATTGGCTCACATCTTTGGGGTGATCCTCGCTAAACCAGATGCACCCCAGCTTTGCGCAGTGCGATGACCGGCAATGGGGCAGTCTTCGCACTGCCGGGGAAATCACTAAACTGCCGAAGGGTCCCGCAGAGGCGTGGCTCCGAAGCAAGGCCGCCGCAATGCGAGCATCTGCGTGAAGGCGGATGCATCCGATGCGAGGAATCGATGCTCACTGCGACCTGGTGAAGGTGTGCTTTCGTGGCCCGCAGTAGAACGCCGCACATCTATGCTCGCGAGCTTTCGATCGTCCTCCCGCAACTGACGTTGCTCTATGAGCTCATTTCTGACTCTCTCGAGTTCAGGATGCTCGCGCCTTTCGCGGTTAGAGTTGAGTAGCCGTTTTTACCACAGCCGGACCAATCGCAGGAGAGACACATGGGTACCGTCGTTACGTTCAAACGACCGGACGGCAAGGACGCGTCGGGCTATCTTGCAAATGCGGCGAGCGGCAACGCGCCTGGCGTGGTCGTCCTCCCGGAGTGATGGGGGATGTCCGACCAGATTCGCGGGCTGTGCGATCGCTTTGCGCTAGCGGGCTTTGATGCGTTAGTAGCGGATCTCTACAATGGCAAGGTGGTGCCGTATCACGACCCTGACTCCGCCGATCGCGAAAACAAGGCGCTCGACCTAATCGACGCGACCACCCAGACCGTGCGCGGCGCCGTACAATATCTCGCACGAAACGGGGCCAAAGTCGGCTTGACCGGTTTCTGCCTCGGCGGCAAAGTGACCATCGTCGGCGCGGCCACAATTCCTGAACTGGCCGCAGGTGTTGTGTACTACGGCATGGCGCCGGAGCACGCGATGAAGCCCGCTGATGTCCGGATTCCCTTGCCGGCGCATTTCGCCAATGTTGATGATTGGTGCACGCCGCAGGTAGTCAATGCCTTCGAGCACAGTATGAATGCAGCCGGCAAGTCACTGGAGCTGTTTCGCTATGACGCCGAGCATGGCTTCGTCAACGAACAGCGGCCGCAGCACGACCGTAAGGCAGCGGAACTCGCGTGGGGTCGCACATTGGATTTCTTCAGAAAGCACCTGCAATAGCTCACGTTCGCAACCGTCCTGTCGCTGGCTCGCGAGCTATCCACGTTCCGTGACCGCACGGAGCGCGCCTAAAGTCCCCGAGTTTGCAGGATTTCATTCCAATAACTGCGAATCTTGCAGATTGACGGCGCCCGCGCGGCTTACAAATGACAATCTCACCTAATACTCGAAAGGACGACATGTTCCCGCAGCCCCGTTCCGCGAAATCGACGCCGGTGAGCCAAAGCGCGCTTTCGGCACTCTTCCGACCGAATTCCGTTGCGGTGATTGGCACAAGTCCAACTTCGGATGTGCGTCGTACCCCCCTCGAACACTACAAGCGGATCGGGTACTCGGGAACAGTGGCTGCCGTGAACCCCAAGTACGAGGAAGTGGCGGGTTACCCTTGTTATCCGTCCCTCAAAGGCATGCCATTCGTTCCGGATGCGGTCCTCATCCTGCGAAACCGCGACGCAATTGTCGCTGCGCTTGAGGAGGCTGCAGAGGTTGGGGTGAGAGCTGCAGTGATTCCGGAAATGGGTTTTGCAGAAGCTGGGGCAGACGGGGCGGCAGCGCAAGCGCGGATCGCGGACGTTGCGCGAGCGTCGGGAATGGCCGTTCTTGGTCCGAACTCGGGCGGGATGATCAATTGGGCTGATCGCGTGCATCTCAACATGGGAGCGTTTGAGGTCCACCGCCCAGGTCACGTTGCCCTTATTTCGCAGGGTGGTGGAACGCGACTGGCTCTCTTGGGAACTGGACGCGGCGTGCGCTGGAGTCACGCCATCATCGCTGGGAATGAAGCAGTCACGGGCAGCGCCGATATCCTGCGCTATTTCGTCGACGACCCGAACGTGCGAGTCATCTGCGGTTTTATCGAAGCGGTTCGCGATCCCGAGCGCTTCTTCTTTGAGTGTGATCGGGCGCACGCGGCCGGCAAGCCCGTCATTCTGTTGAAGCCTGGACGTACCGAAGCTTCTCAAGAGCTCGCCACGGCCCATACCGGCGCGCTTGCCGCGCCATATCGGTTCTATCGGGAGTTGTTCAAGAAGCATGGCGTGGTGCGGGTTGACTCGCTAGAAGAACTGCTTGCATCCGCGATGCTCGCGCAAACAGGGCGGCCCGTGGGTGAAGGAAGGGTGGGCGCGGTCTGTCCGTCGGGTGGGCTGATTCAGATGTACGTGGACGAAATGGCGAAGTGCGAGGCGGTCCGTTATGCTGAGTTCCAGCCAGAGACGGTAAAATCAATTCGTAGCATTATTCCTCCCGAAATCGTCTGCAGGAACCCTCTTGACGCCTACTGGGGCTACGACGGCGCGGAGGAGAGCTCTAAGAAGATCTATAAGGCCATAGCAACCGACCGGAATGTCGATGTCTTCACGGTTCTGCACTTTCCTAACCTCAATGGCCCGGCCGGTGAGCTAGAAGACACATATGCAGCCTGCGCGGTGGAAGTTGCCGCGGCGACGGACAAGCCCGTCGCTCTGCTAACACCGGTGGATGGTTCGATTCCCCTTACCAAGGCCAATGATCTCCTCGACAAGAATATTATCGTATTGGGCCAGCGAGAGGCTTTCCGGGCTCTCGACCGTGCCGTGAAGTGGGCACGGCCTCTGCCCCCGATTTCAGAGGTGCCGCTGATCGACAGGGTCCGGATGGCGAAACAGCTGCACGATTTAGGGGATAAGCCGTTCTCCGGAAGGCCGGCACTCGATTTCCTCGCCGCTGCGGGCATACCGGTCGTGGAGAGTCGCTTCGTAACGAGCGTTGATGCCGCGATCAGCGCGGCAAACGAACTCGGATATCCCGTGGTCGCCAAGATCGGCGACACAGGCGTGCTGCATCGAACCGAACTGTCCGGCGTCGTTACGAACATCCGGGATGCGAAGGAATTGTCGCAGGCAGCGACAAAGCTCTTCGCGGCGGGCTCGCAGGTCCTCATCGTCCAACCGTTCGTGCGAGACGGGACCGAGATGATCCTCGGTCTGGAAACCGATCCTGTCCTCGGTTCGTTTATTCTGGTCGGTCAGGGTGGCATCTGGACGGAGATCATGGAAGACGTGGCTCTCCGTCCTGCCGGTCTAAGAGTCGGAGAGCCGGAACGGATGCTCGACGAACTGCGAGTCCAAAAGATCCTGCGCGGGTTCCGCGGCGCCCCTGCGCTGGATGTAGACGCCTTGACCGGTACGCTGACAAGGCTCGACGCGATCGCGCGTAGCCTCGGCGATCAAATTCGATCGATCGATATCAATCCCCTCATCGTACGCAAAAATGGCGCCGTCGCGGTCGATGCCCTCATCGTACCCGCAAGTAGGCGTAACGAATGAAGTATTGGAGATGCGCACATAGGAGAGCGGGCTGGCTTCGGAGCTTTGACTAGGCCAGAATAGTCGACCTGCGGCCAGTGCGGGGTTGCAGGGAAAGCGGAAGCTCACGTTCGTTCAACGCGCCGCGACGGCGCGATATACGGTCATGCGCGACCGACCAAAAGCCAATGCGATTGATTGAAGACGCATCGCAGCCGATGGAAACGCCTCCAAGGGATGCGCGACGACCTGGCGCTGCTCGTCGCTATCTTCAGCGCCGCCAGCGACAAGTTCATCGGCGGCACCGGCACCCTGACGGCGGGCAGTGAACAAAACGCCGAGGAAGACTGGGTGACTGGTACATTCGGCCGGCTGCGGAGACTGCGCTACCCGAACGAGCTCGCTAGCGCGGGTGTCAACGGCGTGTCGTTCGGTGGATTCGAGCTGGCGTTCTCCTAGCTGATCCATGCCCGAACGCATTCCCTATCGGACGGCAATTGAGCCGCTCCTCGTCGAGCGCTGGAAGGGAGAATGGACAAGTCGCAATCGACAAGTCAGAACTGGCTTCATCTCCTCGTAAGCAGTACAGGTCGATGACTAACGAGCACGCACCTCAATGCCCGGCGACGCGCTTGGACTCGAACGGCAGGATCTCGTTCGCATCACGGTCGGACACTCGTCCTTCCACCGCACCGATCCAAACGGGCGCTCCACCATGCGGCGGACGCGCACCGGGTCGGAGCTGACGTGGAACGCCTCTACCTGGTGGTCCAGCCCCCGGTCCGATTGCGCGGTTGCGCTGGCGCAAATAATCCAGTCATGCCGGGCAGCGATCGTGATCCGCAATGTTGCGCGCGATCGAGCCACCGTAGGCACCATTACGCTGACGGGACAGCTGCACGTCCTGCATCAGACTGCGAAATGCGCGCGCCCCTTCGGCGACGCGATATTCGATCTCGAGCACTAGCATGGCGCGCTTTAGGGACGCGCTCCCTTCCGCGAAGTTCAGTGCTGCGATGAGATATGCCGTATCTACTGCCTTCTCTTGCAGAAATTCGTCCAATTGTCCCAAACTCCGCAGTTTCCTGGCGCCGGACGCGTTCTACGTTTGGCCGCTTCCCACTCGAGGCAACCCACCAGCGAGACATCGGCGTTAAACCCATCTGGAGGCAGCTCATGGCGTACAGCACCATTCTCTACGAGGCGGATGACCGTGTCGCGTGGATCACATTGAATCGGCCAAATAAACGCAATGCGATTTCCACCGAGCTCTGCAACGAATTCCGGGACGCGATCGCCATCGCCGAGCGCGATCCGGAAGTACGTGTAATCGTAGTCAAGGGAGCAGGCGGCCGGGCTTTTTCCAGTGGCTGGGACATGGCCGAAGACAAATCAGAGTTCGGACCGCCCGAACGTGCTGAATGGACCTTCGATCATCTCGACAGGCTTTTTGATCACGCCTGCAAATTCCTGCAATCCGTGTTCCACTGCTCCAAGCCCGTCATCGCGATGATCGAGGGCTACTGCCTCGCTGGTGGCTTGGACTTGGCCATGTGGTGTGACATGCGCTACTGCTCCGACGACTCGCGCTTCGGCGCGATCGAGGTCCGGTTCGCAGCTGGCGACACGGAACTGCCGATCATGTCGCACCTGATCGGACAGCGTTGCCGCGAGCTGGTCTACACCGGGGACGTGTTCGATGCCCAGGAGGCGCACCGTCTCGGCCTTGTCAACCGCGTCTTTCCCAAGGCACGCCTCGAAGAAGAGGTCACGCGCATCGCGAAGCGCATATCCCGGGTCGCTCTGCCAACGTTGGTGTGGAGCAAGAGAGCACTCAACAATACGCTCCAAGCGGCAGGACTTGATTCTGCCCTACGATATAGCTACGCGTCCGACATGATTATCAGCAAGTCCGACTCTGAGTACAGGCGGTTCCGCGAGTTGCTCCGCACTGAAGGTGCGAAAGCGGCGTCCCAGTGGATTGAGTCAACCTTTGCCCCGTTCGAATCTCAGACGCCGGGGGTGTCTTCTCGAACGGCATCCAACCAACCGGCCAAGGCTGGGGATTGAGCGAGTTGAGCGGTATTTATTCGGACATTCAGTAGCGCGTGACGGATCTGCGCGGCGTCACGGTGCTTCGTCTCGAAGCATTTGAGCTCTGGCTTGAGCCAGCTTCTCGCATCAGCGCCGCCATCTCTCGTAGATCGAACGTGCGCGCTATAGAGATCGACGCGTTTTAAGGGGAAGATGGAATGGCTGACACTGTTGTCACGCGCCGCGAAGGCGCGATCCTCGAAGTCACGCTCGACCGGCCAAAGGCCAACGCGATTGATATGAACACGTCGCGGCTAATGGGGGAGGCGTTCAAGGGGTTCCGCGACGATCCGGAGCTGCGTGTTGCCATCCTCAAGACCGCTGGTGACAAGTTTTTTTGCGCCGGCTGGGACCTTAAGGCGGCGGCGGCCAGTGAAGAGGAAATCACTGCCTACTATGGTGTCGGTGGATTCGGTGGATTGCAGAGACTGCGCGACCTCAACAAGCCTGTGATCGCGTGTGTCAACGGCATGGCGGTCGGCGGCGGCTTCGAGCTAGCGCTCTCCTGCGACCTGATCTACGCGTCCGATCGTTCTTCATTCGCGCTGCCGGAGATCCGCGCTGGCCAGCTGGCCGACGCGGCAACGATCAAGCTGCCCAAACGCATTCCTTGGCACATAGCCATGGAGCTCCTGCTCATCGGTCGCTGGATGGATGCTGCCGAGGCGCATCGCTGGGGCTTGGTCAACGAGGTCCTACCGAGTGAGAAGCTCGAGCAACGCGTCTGGGAAATCGCGCGGCTGCTTGCCAGCGGACCGCCGCTGGTCTTCGCGGCCATCAAGGAAACCGTGCGCGTCGCCGAGACGCTTTCCTTCCAGGACGCCATTAACAGGGTGACCCGCCGCGAACTTGCGACGGTCGACAAGCTCTACGGCTCAGAGGATCGTCTTGAGGGCGCCCGCGCTTTTTCCGAAAAACGTGATCCGGTCTGGAAGGGAAGATAGGGACGCTGAAGATCAGGTTTGCGGGCGCGTCGGGTGAGGAATGCGTGTCCTGCTTTACCTGCGGCAGTACGACGGGTCGTCGATCATTTCTGCCGGGCTCCCGAGGATATCCGCCGTCGGTTACGAGGGGTGAGTTGCGCCTGCAATCGATGGCTGAACCGACAACGAACACAAGACGCGCCCAGGAAATCGCACGCTTTCGCGGACGCGTCGTGTTCGACCGGCCGATCGGGAAGCACCAGGCGATCCAGCATCCGCTCGCGGCGAATTGGGTGGATTTGGAAGCCGCCCATCTGCTGATGATGAAAGCCGCCTGGCTCTACGACAACGGGAAGGACTGCGGCGCCGAGGCGAACGCGGCCAAGTATTTTTCTGCCGAGGCGGGGTTCCGCGCGTGCGAGCAGGCGATCCTCACGCACGGCGGTATGGGCTACTCGAAGGAGTTCTATGTCGAGCGTTACCTGCGCGAGATCATGATCCCGCGGATCGCGCCGGTCAGCCGCGAAGTGATTTTGTCCCACATTACGCGTGCTCGGTCTCCCGAAGTCGTACTGAGAGGAAAACAGCGATCAAGATTTCGCTTACGAGACGTTCAGCATCGAGGCGCCCATGCTTGCTTTCTCCCTCGATCAAGAACTTCACGGAAGTGATGGCGTCTCTTGCCCGCAAGGTAGGCGCTGCGTCGCGATCGACAGTCGCCAGACGTGGCTTTCATCGTATCGCAAGCCGTATCAGTCTAACAGACCGTACCTCATTGCCCGGCGATGCGCTTGGAATAGAACGGCAGGGTCTCGTTTGCATCGCGGTCGGACACCTCTTCCTTCCAACGCACCGATCCAAACGGGCGCTCCAACATGCGGCGGACGCGCACCGGGTCGGGGCCGACATGGAACGCCTCCACCTGGTGATCCAGCGCCCGGTCCGATTGCGTCCCGCGGTTGCGCTGGCGCAAATAGTCCAGCCATGTCGGGCAATGATAGCGTTCGGTCCAGAGCTCGGGATCGGCGATATTGCGCGCAACCGACCACCCGTAAGCGCCGTTACGCTGGCGCGCCAGCTGTACCTCAAGCATCTTATTGTGAAAGGCGCGCGCATTCTCCGCCGCCACGCGATATTCGATCTCAACGACTAACGGCCCACTGCGGTCGGTGAGCGGCAGGCGTACCTCGGGATCCGCCAACATCTCGACGTCCTCGTCGCGTGAGCTGATGCGCGGCATGGGTAGCCACAGCCCGAGCAATGGCGAGAGCAGCATCAGCCCCGCCGAGACAAGCAGTGCCGTTTCAACCCCAGCGGCATCTGTCAGACGACCCCAACCCCAACTGCCGAAGGCGACGCCGCCGGCGTACGCAGCCTGGTAGGTGGCCAACGATCGGCCGGCCACCCAGCGCGGCGACGAGAGTTGCGCGCCGATATCGAGCAAAATGGCCACCACCGTCCACACCGCACCCGCCAGAATTAGCGCGGTCGCGGTCAGCGCCGGCTCGCGGCTAAGAGCCGCGGCCGTAGTCGCTCCGGCCATGGACAGCATGCAGGCACGCATAGCGGCTTCGCTGCTCATACGCTTGCGCACCTCGCCGACATAGATCGCCCCGATGATGGCGCCAAAACCAAAGGCACCGAGCATGATGCCGTACGTCTGTGGACCACCGCTCAAGATATCACGCGCGACCAGCGGCATGAGCGCGAAGATTGAGCTGCCGACCGCGCCTGTTGCCACGGCGCGGACCAGAACGATCTTGATAGACGGAGAATTCGTGATATAGCGCACACCCGAGACGATGGCCCGGCTCAGATGTTCGCGCGGCAGCCGCGACGGCTCGGCAACCCGTTTCCAGAGAAACAGCGCGATCATCAATGGCAGATAGAGCACAGCGTTGAGCGCAAAGGCCGCGACCGCGCCTGCGATCCCAACCACAATGCCACCGATTGCGGGCCCAAAACTACGCGCGATGTTGAAACTGATGCCGTTTAGTGTAACTGCCGCCGGCAGCGTCTCAGCCGGCACCTGCTCAGAGACGGAGGATTGCCAAGCCGGGGTCATCAATGCTCCGCCGCTACCAACAACAAAACAAAGGAGGAGCAACAAATCCGGCGTGATGAGACCCAGCCATTGGAACGCCGTTAGCGCGGTAACGCCGCAGAGCGCGATCGAGAGCGCAACCAGCGTCACTAGGCGGCGGTCATACATATCGGCAATGGCGCCGGCGGGCAACGCGATCAGCATCAGCGGCAGCGTCGTTGCCGTCTGCACGAGCGCTACCTTGTCGGCCGCCGATGTCATCTCTGTCATCGCCCAAGCTGCGGCAACCCCTCGGATCAAAATGCCGAGATTGGACAAGATGCTCGCGGCCCAGATGTACCGAAAGACGGCATAGCGCAGCGGCGCGGCGACGTTTTCGCCGCTAAACCTCGGGAGCTTAGGTTGGTCGGTCATAGCGGCTCGTGCGTAAACAATTGATCGACAGTGATAGGAATGACGTCCGCCAACGGAGTACGGCCCCACTTCATCACGCCGGCTTGCTCAGAAAGCGCAAATCTTCCCGGCCACGGTCTCGAACGCGACATCGCTACTGCCGCATCCGTCACACCGCGAAGCCACGATCGCGCTAATGGGGCTCTCATTTTGTCAGCCGCGCTCGATAGCCCAAGTTCGATTCGCCCCGCCTTTTATCCAGCACGCGCGCAAGCTTACGAAGCTTGTGATCTAATGATTGCATCAGTGGAATGGCAGGCTCGCTCGCTGGATACGTCTCGTGCTGCCGTAACAGGCCCGCGTTCGACACAACCTTACTGTCCGCTTGGGACAGGCTGGCAAATAAGCTCGGGGTAACCCGGCGCGACATTCGAATGTCTTAAATCTCTTCGGAACGCCGATCCCAAAAGAACCGGGCTCTAGCCAGCCTTGACAAGGCGATAGACTAGAGCAGTCGCGGCGCGGATTTCTTGCATTATGCGTGGGTCCGCGACGAAAAAGCGCGCAAAGTGTCAAGCTGGGCCGTGAGAGACTCGAATCAATCTGCCGACGGAACTTCAATGGGGACGGCAACGCCCGCCTATATCCGATCCGTTATGACCATCGCGCCGAAGCCCTTGATGCCCGGAATCCCACAAAAGAAGCGCTTGGTGAACCGCTCATAGTCCTCCCCAATGCGACCGGAACGTGTCCAAGCTTGAATATCTCGGAAACGATCTGCTGCGAGCAGAACACGAAGGCAAGCAGCGAGCCTTGCACGCTGCCGTCTGCGAGCGCATAGCCCCGCGTCTGGCGGTTGGTGACAGTCTGATGCAGTGCTGAGAGCGCTCTCAAGCGACGGAATCGGCGATCCACTTTCCTCGGCCTAGCTCGGATGGACACCTAAGACGGTACGCCGAGCGAGTTGCCGAGAGATCGGCGATGCGATGGCACCAAGTCACTGCAATTGCGAACAGTCGCGTGGCGTTCCGATGAGCAGGGATATCCAGGCTTTTTGCAGTCGGCCAGAACGACGAACCATTTGTACGACGCCGGATAGCATGTTGCCGGTCAGTCTACGACAAAGAAGAGAAAGCGCTAACACAACCTCGGGGCTGCGGCGGGTGCTGATGAAACGCAATTTGACCCATTGTTTATGAGCTCAACGCAATCGTACCGGCGCACAAAAACGCAGTGACGATTTCTGGCACTGTGTGGGCGAGCGTGCAAAATGCGCGACACACCACGTCAAGCCTCGGCGGGAGCATCAATTGGAATGGAGAATCCCGCTTTGACCCGATCCATTATAACCATTGTCTTAAATCCCTTGATGTCCGAGTTCTCATAGAAGAAGCGCCGAGTGAATTGCTCATAGTCTTCCATGGTAGGCGCGGTGACATAGAGGACAAAATCAGCGTCGCCTGTGACGTAGAATCCATTCACGACGTCAGCTGACGACTTAATTGCCTTCTTAAACTTGTCGATAATATCTGATCGCTCCCGCTCCAATGTCACCAAAACGAGCATCTGAATTGGTCTTCCTACTGCCTTCGGCGAAACAATTGAGACGTCAGCCTCGATGATCCCTTCCGACCGAAGTCTCTTCAGTCGTCGTTGACACGCGGTAGCAGAAAGCCCGGCCAGATCGCCGATAGTTTCGGAAGTTAGACGATTATTCTTCTGCACGATCTCCAGGATGCGTGCATCTGTCCGGTCGTATCGCATGGTCGGCTCCGTCATTAAGGCGAATTTCGCAGCCACATGGCCCCGCAGTGCAGGAAACCATCGTAGCGGCACGAAATCACGATGCAAATGTGCTCACAATAGCAGTATTATGAATGAGTAGGCAATTTCATCGACGCCTCGCGTTCGACAAGGGTCCGACGCGAGAGGCCGTTGTGTTGGCCCATAACCTCTCCCTGTGGAGAGGTGCTGCGCGCGTGCGCTCGGCTGTCGGCGAGGTGCAAGATGTCGTTGCCTATTGGCATAGCCTGCGTACGGAAATCGCTCGCCGCCGGGCCGCGGCTATGAATCTGGTGAGTGCGCAGAGCTATCGGTCCCAGTTTCCAACAGTGGAGACAAGGCGAACGCGCAGCGCGCTTGGAGCGCCAATCCTATTCCCCCGCTTCGAAACTCGTGCCGCTGCTTATGCGCGCCATCATCATCGTCGCAGCTTCATGACCGTTCGACGGCGGCGTCTCCCCAATTAGCGGGTTCTGGTTTCCTCGCACCCCTACATGGGGGCCTCGATGCGCAAAGACCCCTTCTGGCTCATGCCACAAGCAGCACACGCATGTACCCGGCCAGCCAAATTCACCGAAGACGGGCGCCAACGCGCTGGATTTGAGTGCCTAAGCCCTGCTCATTGCATCAATCGCGACTAGAGTCTCCATATGCTTGCCTCGGCGGCCCCACGAAGCTGCTGTTTAGTCCCGCTCGCGCCCTGAACGGCGATTTCACCATGATCTAGTCGAGCGACTAGACGTTAGTATCGAACCACGCGCGAGCTGACTTCTCTCGCGGACGACAATTTCTTCGAGCAATGAGACCGGTGGACGTGCCGGCCAAGGGAATGAAAGATGGCAGGTGAGCTCCTCGGCTTTGTTGGCGTCGGACGCATGGGTGGTCCAATGGCGTCGCGGCTTCTCGATGCTGGCTATGGGCTCTGTGTCTATGACGCGCATCCCGACGCGGTCGCTCCGCTGGTTGCCCGCGGCGCACGACTTGCCAAGTCTCCTCGCTAGGTCGCCTCCGCAGCTGAGATCATTCTCCTCAGCCTGCCAACGCCCGATGTGGTGAGGACGGTCACGCTTGGCGAAGACGGCATCGGGCGGGGCAACAGGGTCCGCACCGTGATCGATCTTTCGACAACGGGCCCCGGAGTTGCGGCGGCCGTCGCGCGCGGCCTTGGCGAGCAGGGCATGGCATGGGTCGACGCGCCGGTCAGCGGCGGCATCGCGGGCGCCAAGGGAGGCACCTTGGCCGTCATGATCTCCTGTCCACGCGAGATCTACGATCGCATAGTGCAGCCGATTCTGAAGACTTTTGGCAAGACTTTCTACACCGGCGACAAGCCCGGCCTCGCGCAGACGGCGAAGCTCGTGAACAATCTGCTCGCGGCAGCGGCACTCGTCATCAGCTCCGAGGGAATGGCCATGGGCGTCAAAGCGGGCCTCGATCCCAAGACCTTGCTCGACATCATCAACGTAAGCTCGGGTCGTAACAGTGCCACGCAGGACAAGTTTCCGCGCTCGGTGCTTCCCGGCACCTTCGATTTCGGATTCGCGACCGGATTATCCTACAAGGATGTCCGCCTTTGCCTTGATGAAGCGGAGGCGATGGGCGTCCCTATGATGATGGGCGCGATCGTGCGCCAGATTCTCGCGCTGACCCAGGCCAAGTACGGAGCGAACTCGGATTTCACGTCAATCGCCAAGCTGTCGGAGGAGTGGGCGGGCGTCGAGATACGGAGCTAGCGAAGAGCGTCTGCAGCCCAGCCGGCTGCAGACGGACACGATTGGACATCAACACGGGAAGAATCAACTATGAGCAGCAGCGAGTTGTTTGAGAAGGGCCTGAAGGTTCGGAAAGAGGTGCTCGGCGAGGATTATGTTAACAAGTCCATCGCAGGCGCCGACGAGTTCACACGGACGATGGCGGAATGGTCGACCGAATTTTGCTGGGGCGCATTGTGGACGCGACCGGGGCTCGACCGCCGCACGCGCAGCATTGTCAATCTGGCGATGATCGGTGCCCTTAATCGGCCGCACGAGCTGAAGCTGCATGTCAAAGGGGCCTTGAAGAACGGCCTCACGAAGAATGAGATCAAGGAGATCCTGCTTCAGGTCGCCGTCTATTGCGGGATTCCGGCAGGAATCGACGCTTTCCGAAACGCGCGCGAAGCCTTCAAGGAGGTGGAATCCCCTTGATCCCCGAGATCAGGCGTGCAGCGTGCAAGGTCGCAAGATCTGAGGTTGACGAGAGCCGATGACTGCGGTGGCGCGCTGAGCGTTGTCTCACGCCCGCGGGAGGGCTGGCTGCCGTCGCTTTGGCCACCCAGAATCGATGTTCGGCGATCGCCGAGGTGTCCAGCAGGACGCTGACGAGTTCAGTTGCGTTCGCAAACGGCGCCCGACTCGTCGCTAGTACGTATGCAGAAGTGGCCGACGATCCTGCCCGCGGTTCCGATCATAACTCATCGGCGGCCGCTGGCGCGGGTCGTTCTTCTCGTGTTTTCTCCATGAGAATCCGGGTAGGCTCAACCGTCTCGCGTGCCGTAGCGGACGTCGGGAAAGCCCTCTAACGCACCGAAGGCGATTTCACCGCCGGGCTCACCGTCAAAGGTCAGGCGCACCTCTTCGACGAGATCGTGGAAGTTGCTACCCTAGTTGTCCGTTTCGGCGATTCGCCAGCGGCCGGCGAAAGCGCCCCGCGAATGACGCACTTTGGCCATCAGCCGGCCTCGAGCGCTTCAAGTATGCCGCAGAAGGCGTTGAACGCGGAAGCCGCGGCCCTTTCGTCCAGCGGATCCCGGGGCGGAACGACATCCTCTCCCGCCAAGTCGGCACGTTCCCGGACCTCTCGCTTCCCGTGCGAGAGCGGATTGCGCAGGACATCAAGCCAGCCAGCGATATTGATCGAGTAGGCCAGCCGGCGCGCACTTGCGATGACCATGCCCGTGAGGGGGCAAGAGCTCCATCCAGTCGTGCCGCACTGCGATTACGATTCTGAGCTGAATTTCGCCGCCAAATGTCAGGCGACGCAGGAAATCGGCCGAGCAATGGGAAAATGCGACACAAACACGTTTGCCGCAGCGATATGTTGAACGCAGAGGCGGCTCAACAACCACTGCGCGAGACTCTGAAATGACCTTTCAAAATGTTCGGCACAAAAGCCCACATTTGACTGCTCTTGCTGCGATGCACCTGCAAGGTCTGCGGCGGCGCGATTTTGTTGCAGGGGCCGCGCTCATCGATGGCCGCTGGATTGCGGGCGAGCAGCGCGACGTCGTGATCGACCCGGCGACTGGAGAAGAAGTCGCTGACGTTGCGCGTTGCGGTGCTCCGGATATGGATCTCGCGATCGCGGCAGCTGAACGATCTTTTAGTGCGTGGCGCGAACTATTGCCGGCAAAGCGAGGAGAGCTTCTTAGGGCTTGGGCATCTTTGATCCGCGAGCATTCGGAAGAGCTCGCCATCCTGGTGACGGTCGAGCAGGGCAAGCCGCTCGCTGAGGCACGGTACGAAATTGGCTACGGTGCAGGATTTCTCGATTGGTTCGCTGCGGAGGGGGAGCGCACCTATGGCGAAACGATCCCAAGCCACAAGCCCGCCAGCCTCCTTCATGTGCGAAAGCAGCCGATCGGTGTCGCGGCAGCGATCACTCCCTGGAATTTTCCCGTCGCCATGATCACACGAAAGGCTGGAGCGGCTCTTGCCGCTGGCTGTCCGATTATCGTGAAGCCTGCTCCCGAAACGCCGCTCTCTGCTCTTGCTCTCGCCAGGTTGGCCGAAGAGGCTGGCCTGCCGCCTGGCGTGTTTCAGGTGCTCGTAGGCGATCCCGTCGCTCTATCGACGCCTCTTCTGCACGATACCAGAGTGCGCGCCCTCTCATTCACGGGTTCCACCCAAGTTGGCCGGCTTCTCTTGGGAGGGGCGGCGCAGACAGTAAAGAAGGTGTCGCTCGAACTTGGGGGCCATGCCCCCTTTCTCGTCTTTGACGACGTGGACGTTGACAGAGCTGTCACGGGTGCAATCGCGGCGAAGTTTGCAACATCCGGGCAGGATTGTTTGGCCGCCAACCGCATCTACGTGCAAAGGGGTGTCTATGGCACCTTCGTTGAACGGTTTGCATCGGAAATGGCTCGACTGAAGGTGGGGCACGGCTTGGAGCCCGCGACGGATATCGGGCCAATGACGAAGCTGTCGGTCGCCAATAAATGCAGAGCTCATATCGACGATGCTGCGGCAAAAGGAGCGCGGGTCATTTCCTCGAAACAGGAGGAGATATTGGGTCCGAACTTCGTTCCTCCAACCCTGTTATGCGACGTCACGGACACAATGCTCATTGCTCGTGAAGAGACGTTCGGTCCGGTAGCTGCGGTCCTTCCGTTCGATACGGAGGATGAGGTCCTCGCCAGGGCCAATGCGAGCGAAATGGGGTTAGCCGCCTACGTCTACACAGACAGCTTGCGTCGAGCGCTCAGACTTTCCGAGAACATCGAGTACGGCATGGTGGGTATCAACACAGCTTCGTTCACGGGACCGCCAATTCCGTTCGGAGGATGGAAGCAATCGGGGCTCGGTCGCGAGGGTTCGCGACACGGGATCGATGAATTCATGGAACTTAAATTCGTCTGCTTCGGCGATTTGGCGGCTTAGGAGATTTCGGAATGACTGCAGTTAGGACCATCGCTGAGCTCGATCGCTCGAGTGTCCTTCATCCCTTCACCCAGCTCAAGGACTATGCGAGCGGCAAAATCGGCGATCCCACGATCGTCGCCGGCGGCAAGGGCATCCGGATCGAAGATGCGCAGGGACATAGCTACATTGACGGCTTCGCCGGCCTGTATTGTGTAAACATCGGATACGGCCGGACTGAGGTGGCCGAAGCGATCGCGCGACAGGCCTACAAACTTGCATACTACCACACCTATGCGGCCCACACCACCGTAGAGCTTGCGACCCTGTCGGACCGTCTGGTGCGAATGGCGCCTGGCAAGCCTAGCAAGGTCTTTTTTGGCCTATCCGGCTCAGACGCCAACGAAACCCAAGCCAAGCTCGTTTGGTATTATAACAATCTGCGCGGCCAACCTAAGAAGAAGAAGATCATCTCGCGCGAGCGTGGCTATCACGGCTGCTCGGTCATCTCCGGCTCGATGACGGGTATGTCATTCTACCATGATCACATGGATCTCCCGTTTCCAGGTATTTTGCACACGGGCACACCTCACCACTATTGGGGCGCCGAACCAGGTGAAATGGAAGAGTCCTTTTCTCGCCGGCGTGCGGCCGAGCTTGAAGCGCTCATCGTGCGAGAGGGGCCCGAAACAATCGGTGCCTTCATTGCTGAGCCGGTGTTGGGCACCGGCGGCATTACACCGCCTCCCGCCGGCTACTGGCATGAAATTCAGGCCGTGCTCAGGCGCTACGATGTTCTTCTGATCGCCGATGAGGTCATCTGCGGATTCGGTCGAACCGGCGCAGACTTCGGCAGCACGCTATACGGGATGGAGCCGGATCTTGTGACAGTCGCGAAAGGTTTGACATCCGGATACATGCCACTCTCAGGAGCCATTGTCGGTGAGAGGGTCTATGCCGTTATGGAGGAGGCTGCCGAGCGAGTTGGATCGTTCTCGCACGGGTATACCTATTCCGGCCATCCGATTGCGGCTGCCGCTGCCAATGCCGTCCTTGATATTGTCGAGAAGGAACGACTCAGCGACCGCGCCAGGGTCGTCGGTGCGCATTTCCAAAGGCGGCTCAGCGAACGGTTCGCACAGCTAGAGATCGTTGGTGAAGTGCGGGGCGTGGGCCTACTCGGCGCCGTCGAATTCGTTGCCGATCGCCAGACGAAGCGTCGATTCGATCCGGATCTCAAGGTGGGTGCTCGAATCTCTAAGGCAGCCCGTGATCGGGGGCTTATTGCCCGCGCGATGCCGCATGGCGACATTCTCGGGTTCGCTCCACCTCTTGTGGTATCGGAGGCTGAAATTGACGAGATCGTCGATCTAGCCTATCGAGCGACCAAGCAGGTGATGGACGAACTCGCGAAAGGCACTTGATAAGATTCTAGCATCCCGCGGAGACCTGGAGCCGCGGACCGAGATGCGGCACTTTTGAACGGATGGCGGCCCTGTAAACCTAGAGACTTCGAAAGGAGGCGCGACAGCTCTGCTCTGAACTAAAGCACGTACGCTTAACGCGTTCGAGTGAAGCCGAATCAACTTGAGGAAAAAAGCGGCAAGCGCGTTCTAATAGCTCGCGCATGGTAAGGATCATAGACCGGCGGCAATTGGTCTTGCTCCTGCAGGAGAAAAGTGGATGGCCAAGCTCGAGTGCGACAGCGACCAACAGCAACTCCACGCGGGTGAGCGCTCGCTTAAAGGCGGGGTCGCGCTGGTCACTGGAGCGGCGGGAGGGCTTGGCAATGCCATCGTGGCCGAACTACGCGAACGCGGGGCGGACGTGCATGGCGTCGACATTGCTGGAGTCGACGTCTTCAATGTGGACGTTGCGGCTGCCAGTGGAAACCGCGATATGGTCGCCCATGTGCTAGCGGTCGCTGGACGCCTCGACATTCTTGTCTTGAACGCCGGCTGCCAGTTTGTCGCCGCGATCGATCAGTTTCCGGACCACGAATGGGAGCGTCTTCGGAGTGCGATGTTGGACGGACCATTCTTCGCGATGAAAGCGGCGTGGTCAGCCTTAACAGCGGCCCCCGGCGGCCGAATTGTGGTCACGGCATCCACTGCGAGCTTCGCTGGAGCACCCGGGAAGGCCGCATACACTGCTGCGAAGCATGGCGTTCTTGGGCTTGTGCGCGTGGCCGCATTGGAAGGGGCGGCGCATGGCCTGACTGTCAATGCGGTTGCGCCGGGCTGGATGGATACGCCGATGATGCGTGATCAGCTGGAAGTCCAGGCGGCTATCATGGGCGTGAGCACCGACGCGGCGGAGCGGTTCCGCGCGGCACAGCCAGCCAGACGTTTCGTGGATGTGCGTGAGGTCGCGGCAACGATCGGCTTTCTTGTGAGTCCGGGCGCGTCGGGAATTAACGGCGTTTGCATTGCTGTCACGTCGTAGCAAAACGCTTTGATGCGGTTGGAGAGAGCTGGATTGAGGCTCGAAAGCACCGACTCGAGAAGCTGCTCGACGAGTTCAAGTGATGGGCTCCCGCTCCGACGCGCTTTAAACCCGTGTACCTGCTAGCTAATTTAGGTCGTTACGAGAGCAAGCTGCACGAAACGGCCTTATCCGGCTCGCCCTAGCAAGGGCTAGGATCCGACGGCCAAGTGCAACAAATTCAACGAGCGGCCGTTGGGACTAGGCGTCGGCGCGACGGAAATGCACACACCTCTAGCCGCGGTGATCCGCGCAGATCTTCAATGCGGCGCCAGGAGATCAAGGAATCCCTCCAAGCGAGAATGTCCGAGGTCAAAGTGCCGACCTAACTGAGGAGGATCGTCGAGATGGCTGCAATCTGTACGCGACCGCGACGGCGGCAAATTAGTCTTGGCCGGGATCTCGGGTGCCGCCAATATGGAGGAAAATACGAATTCGCCTGGTCGAGGGTGTTCCCGACCAGGCGCCGTAGATCTCAGTATGGAAGCATGATGCTATCCACGCTTCACAACGCCAAGCATTTTCCGGGCCTCAGCCGGAGTGGCAACGCTGGCGCCCATGCGCTCAATGATTCCAAGTGCATTCTCGACCAGTTGGGCGTTCGAGGCCAGAACGCCACGTCGAAGGTAGATGTTATCCTCCAACCCAACTCGGACATGCCCGCCCAATGCCACCAGCTGTGCGACAACAGGCATTTCGTCGGCGCCGCAACCGAAACCGCCCCAAATTGCACCAGACGGCAAAATGTCTCGCATCGCCTGCATGGCAATCGGCACCGCAGGAGCGCCATAACCTGTGCCGAGGCAAAACTGAAAAAGCGGGGGGCCATCGATTTTGCCCTCTCTGATGAGGGTCTTCGCATTTTCAATGTGACCGAGATCGAAGCATTCGAGCTCGGGCTTGACGCCGGCGTCTCGCATGAGCGTCGCCATCTCTCGGAGATCGGACATCCGTGCAACGTACAGGGTCTGCCCAAAGTTCATCGTGCCGCAATCGAGCGTCGCCAGTTCTGGCTGGAGTTTGATTGCCTGCGCACAGCGGCCCACGGGGTTCTTGAGGGTGCTCGCCTTGCTAAGCTTTACCGGATCGAGAGATTCAAACGCCAGCTCTCCATCCATTCCGCAGGTCAAGTTGATGACGACGTCGGTGGCCGCGTCCCGAAGTTTTTTGACGACCTGTTCATAGAGGTCGAGCCGGTTCGACGGAGCCCCTGTTTCTGGATCGCGGACATGAATGTGAACGACCGCAGCCCCTGCTTTCGCAGCTTCTAATGCCGCATCTGCAATTTGTGACGGTGTCTTGGGAATATCCGGGTGCTTGGCAAGCACCGCGGAGCTCCCACCAGTAATTGCGCATGTGACGACGACTTTTTGAGACATCAGAAACTCCTTTGTTGATTTTGTGAGGCCGGCCCCGCGCCGGACTTGAGAACGCATGCCGTTGACTGTCGTGCGGCGCGTTGGAGAACCCCGCTCATCGACCCCACACTCCCGCTATGGCAACGCGCCACGAAGCCAATATTTGAGATGGGAACCCAACTTTGATCGCGCGGCGCTTCGACCGCCCTCCCTGCTCGCCACACCCGCGTTGAGATGCGGCCGGTCCGCCGTCCCGCCGACTCGGCCATATCCGTCGCGCCGGCCAGACTGCGACGAAGCAAATCTCGTGGACGTCGCTGTCGAGATCGGTGAACATGGATCGGCGTACCTCCAGATACGATGACCCCCGGTCCGGTGTCTCGACGGGCGAGATTGCGGCGATAGATCAGCACGGCTTTGTTTGGGCAATTCGGATAGCCACTTTAGACCCGAAATTCGCGGTGCGCCGGAGTCCGCTGGACCGACGTTGACCACTTTCCGGCACCCGCCAAGATAGCAATTTGCCTTCTGAGAGGTCCGCACCGGAACGCACACGTCAGATGTTTCTTGGATAGCACTTGGACATCAATTTTAGGTCGCTGCCAGCAGGGCGTGTGGTCAGCCTTCTCCGATCAACTGCTGGGCGGCGGCAATCTAGCTCGGCCCAAGTGCACGACGCCTCCTGGCCACGTGCGCCCGTGCGCACTTGATCCATCTCATTGACGAGGGCAAACGCACAAATCGCGGCCTTTCCCAGCGACCCCGGCCTTGGCCATATCAGCCCCGGACCATGTTCGCGGCCCAAAATTTCAACACAGCTTGCACGCAGCGATACCATCAAGCGCCCAAAACAATGAAATAGCATCACTTCATCCTAGCCACGTTTTGCAGCTGGATTTCCTCGAATTGAGATCAGTTTTGGCCGGAATTATGTGTTTAGTGGGCGAATTGCGAAGCTTCACAACGCTCAATGTGCAAACATGCCCGCCAAAATCGGGAAAGCCTGCCGCTCACTTTGCCGATTTTACGCACTATTGACTGGCATTCGCACCTTCGGCTTGAGAGTCTGCGCGTATTGTGACGGCGAGTTTAGGAAGAACAACACTTGGGATCGTGCTCGTCGGACAGTGCGACTCGACCTCGACGTGTTTGGTGCGCGCGCAGGCCAGATCCATTGCGGGTCGCACACCTGATGAGAAGGCGGAGGCAGTCAGTACACCGGCGGGTTTCGATTTCCCAACCGTTAGCTACGACGTCACCATCCCCAACGCGCGGCCCATCGTAGATGAACTGTCTTGAACAGAGCAGGCTTCATCCTGGTCCATAAGAAGCTGTCCTGCGTGAGTGAACGAGATCCGGCAACTCCC
This sequence comes from Bradyrhizobium centrolobii, assembly GCF_001641635.1. Classification (GTDB taxonomy): domain Bacteria; phylum Pseudomonadota; class Alphaproteobacteria; order Rhizobiales; family Xanthobacteraceae; genus Bradyrhizobium; species Bradyrhizobium centrolobii. Next base: position 20,262 of record NZ_LUUB01000005.1, on the reverse strand, counting down.
CGCAAGAGGTATTGCGCGGAAATGGCACCAATGGTCAAGGAATGCTTCAACGCGGCGACCATAGATTTCGCCGGCCTCCCCATTCGCTCGGGCGGAAGCGCCTTTTCCCCCTGGCAGAGCAATGCTAATTCGGTGATTACCACGCCTGGTACGCCCAGATCGATTAGTTGCCGACCGCCGCACAAGATTGCCGCGCGGGAAACCAGCTGCAAGGCGTCGAGATCCTCGGTATTCGCGCTCAATGATCATCCAATACCTCGAACATTGAAGGAGCTGATCTCCTGACACTCTCTTTCGAAAGCCTTCCGTCGGCGTCACGCCCGGACGCGAGTCCTTCGTTACAACCCGTTTACACCTCTACTACCTGCCTGATCAGACGCAGGGCAATGTCTACATACGGAAGGCCCACGAAGAGGTGGCGCCAATCTGTCGAGTTCGCAATACGCTGACAAACTCAAACTGCGGGATGCCATGCGTCACCTCAACCGCGCTGATCAGTTATGACAAGGGTAGGCAGCCAAACGGCCCGACCATCGCCAACTTCGTTGATTTCGGAATTCCTCGGTGAGGGCGAGCTGAGGATATCTTTCGACAAGGCGTTCGAGTGGGACTGATGATGACCTGCCACTGAACTTTCATCCAGCAGCGGTTAGAGTAGAGTCTCAGGTGCAGCGAGACCGAACTTTGGACCACCCAGAACTAGAGTTTTGCGCTCTGATCACGTTGGCGGGCTGGATGCGCCGACGTGGTTTTGCAGCAAAATCGGCGGCCGATTGCCGATCGCCCCGTGGGGCCTTTCCTCATTATAATATCTGCGCCAAGTCTCCACTTTTTCCTGGGCATCCGCAAGGGACAGGAACCAATGGGCGTTGAGGCATTCAGCCCGGAAGCGCCCATTGAAGGCTTCGATGAACGCGTTGTCGGTTGGCTTGCCGGGCCGTGAGAAGTCGAGCGTGACGCCGCGCTGATAGGCCCAAAGGTCAAGATCACGCGACACGAACTCACTGCCCTGATCGACGCGGATCGTCGCCGGGAATCCCACTTCCTTGCAAACCCTTTCCAGTACCGCCACGACGTCGCTGCCGCGGAAGGTGAACCGCGGCACCAGCGCAGGCGAGAAGCGGGAGAAGATGTCGATGACCGTGAGTACCCGGAGCTTGCCGCCGGTCGCCAGCTGATCATGGACAAAGTCCATCGCCCAGGTCTCGTTCGATCGCGTCGCCGGCCTGCGGTCATCGCGCAGCTTGGCCTTGACCCGGCGCTTGGGCGATTTGTTGCGCAATTGCAGGCCCAATTCGCGATAGATGCGACGTGTCTTGTTCCGACCGTGCCGCCAGCCTTCACGACGCAGCAGCACGTGAACGCGGCGGTAGCCGAAGCGCCGTCGCTCGTCGGCGAGGTCACGCAGCCGGCCCCGGAGAGCCGCGTCCGGAGGACGGCTAGACCGATAGCGGATCATCTTCCGATCCGCGCCCACGATCGAGCAGGCCCGCCGTTCCGACAGACTCATGACGGCCTGCAGATGCGCGACCGCGGCGCGCTTGGCGGCGGGCCCTACCATTTTTTTTGAAAGCAGCTCGCGAAGGGTAGCCGTATCGAGCATCTGCTCGGCCAGATGCTTCTTCAGCTTCGCGTTCTCCTCTTCCAGGGCCTTCAGCCGCTTCGCCTCGGAAACGTCCATGCCGCCGAATTTGGCCTTCCAATTGTAGATCGTCGCTTCGGAGATCCCATGCTTGCGAGCCAGGTCAGCCGTCTTCCCCCCAGCCTCATGCTCCTTCAATATCGCGATAATCTGCTCTTCCGTGAACCTTACTCGCTTCATCTGTCCGTCCTTCTTCGGGCCCGGACTCTAACTCCTTCTGGAGGAAATACTCAGTGGCAGGTCAATGACCGACGACGTTGCCGTCTAGGACATCAACAACGCGTCTTCCGTAAGTTCGACACGATCAAGAAGAAATGTCTCGGGTACCAGTTGAACGCCCGGCCTGCAGCGTCTCACCGATGGTCAGGTCCATCATGACCTCGATCAACAAGGGCCGCGTCTGTGATGCCCATCACAGAGTACATGCCCTTCGCACTCGTTTGAAACGCGCAGATCCAATAGGCAGCTGTCTCGGCCTTTCCCGCAAGCCGGCCAACGAAGGTGGCATGGGGTTGGCTGATCCTAACATGAAGCCGCACCATCCGACTGCACCTGAGCGCATGCCGTCTACTCTGATCAGCGGCTCTACCTTCTGGGCGGAAAAAGCGTGACGAGCTGCTATAGCGGTTCAATGTCTGGTTTACGAAGCGGGGCAAGGAAAAGGAAGCAAGATTACAAGTAGAGGTAGCCCGTTGGCACTCGTTGGCCGCGATAAGCCGTCCTGTTTCTCCTGCGGCGCCGCAGGGGCTACCGCCCAACTTTCGACCGTCGCGTACCAAGACGCGACTTTATGGCATGGCATAAAGCTTCAAATAATCCCGACTTGGCGCAGCATTTCGGCAAGGTTAGAGCTCACATTCATGGAATTCCGCTCTGCCAGCCCGATAAATACTGCCGTAAGAAACAAAGTTTCTGTCGCAGAAAATGAAAGTGGGAGGGACAATGCGTCATTCGATTAACCTCACGCGCCTCAAGCAAGCCGACGCACACGATCTTGACCGCGCGCGCGAGAAGCTGCAATCCGTGAAAAAACAACATGGTGATCTGGCGGTCGGCGGCGCCGCAACAGCGGGAGCAGCGCAAGGGCCGGGGAGAGGGTTAATGTCGGGGACGAACAGCGCCTTTGTGAAGTTTTCCGAGGTCCAGAAGACCTATGATGGCGACACGCTCGTCGTAAAGAATCTCAATCTTGACATCGCCCGGGGGGAGTTCTTGACCATGCTTGGCCCTTCCGGCTCGGGCAAGACAACGACGCTCATGATGCTCGCCGGCTTCGAGGTGCCTACTAATGGTTCGATCCTTCTAGAGGCGCGCTCGATAGACGCCATGCCTCCGCACAAGCGCGACATCGGCATGGTGTTCCAGAGCTACGCGCTTTTTCCGCATATGACCGTGGAGGAAAACCTCGCCTTCCCACTAAAAGTGCGCAAGCTCGGCAGGGCCGAGATCGAGCCCAGAGTCAAGCGGGCGCTTGAACGGGTCCGGCTCGGCGGTTATGGCAAGCGCCGGCCCGCACAGCTTTCCGGCGGCCAGCAGCAGCGTGTCGCGCTTGCCCGGGCCCTGGTGTTCGATCCCAAGCTCGTGCTGATGGATGAGCCGCTCGGCGCACTAGACAAGCAGCTGCGCGAGCAGATGCAGCTAGAGATCAAGCATATCCATGAGGATCTGGGAGTCACCATCGTTTATGTGACGCATGACCAGAGTGAGGCGCTGACAATGTCGGACCGCATAGCGGTGTTCGACGACGGAATTATCCAGCAGCTCGCCCCGCCCGCCGAACTCTATGAACGACCGCAAAACGCCTTCGTCGCACAGTTCATCGGCGAGAATAATCAGCTGCATGGCAAAGTCGTGGCGATGAACGGCACGACGTGCAAGGTGGAGATTGCAGGGGCGGGTAACGTGCAAGCACTTGCGATCAATGTCGACGCGGTCGGCCGGCCGACCGTGCTGTCGTTGCGGCCTGAGCGAGTGCAGCTGAACCCGACGCCGGGTACGCTGCCAAATGTCTTCAGCGCGGAGGTTGCGGAGGTGATCTACCTCGGCGACCACGTGCGCACCCGCGTCTCGGTGTGCGGCCATAATGATTTTGTGATCAAGCTGCCGAATTCCGAAGGCCTGGTGCGGCTCGAGCCGGGTGCGGCGATCACCGTCGGCTGGAAAACGGAAGATTGTCGGGCGCTCGACGCGAATTGACGACAGGCCGAAGCGTCGAGCACGGTCGGTTTTTGCCAACGCCGGCACCATGCTTGGCAGAGTTTTACATACTAAGGGAAGGGCAGACGATGAGGAAGACACGGTTGATGAACGTCGGTGCACTGGCCGTAATTGGCCTGGCCGTGACCGCACTCGCGCCGGCGATACCCGCCTTTGCAGGCGAACAGCTGACTGTTACCTCGTTTGGCGGGCCTGCTCAGGATGCCAACCGGAAGGTGATATTCGAACCCTTCTCGAAGGCGAGCGGGATTAAGGTCAACGAAGATGTGTTCAACGGCGAGATCTCCAAGATCCGCGCTATGGTCGAATCCAAGAGCGTGAGCTGGGACGTCGTGGACCTTTACCCCGGCCTAGCCGGACAACTGTGCGCTGAAGGCACCCTTGAGCCGATCGACTGGAAGAAGCTGGGTCTCGATCGCGCCAATTTCATGGAGGGTGAAACGACTGACTGCGGTGTGCCGGAGGTGGTCACTGGCAAGGTCATCGCCTACGACAAGGACAAGTTCCCAAGCGGCCCGAAGACCGTCGCCGACTTCTTCGACACAAAGAAATTCCCCGGAAAGCGTGGACTGCAGAGGCGCCCCGTAGAAAACCTCGAATGGGCGCTGATAGCAGACGGCGTTCCCCTCGAGGACGTCTATAACATCCTCGGTACCCCAGCGGGGGTCGAACGGGCTTTCAAAAAGCTCGACACGATCAAACAGGACATCGTCTGGTTCCAGACCAGCTCACAGGCGATGCAGCTTCTGGCAGATGGCCAGGTCGTCATGGCCGCGGCCTACAGCCACCGCATTGTCGATGCCGTCAAGAGCTCCGGCAAGCATTTCCAGATTATGTGGGATACCCAGCAGTTGAGCATGGGCGTTTGGGTCATTCCCACGGGGAGCCCGCATCGGGATGCCGCCTACAAGTTCCTTGCATTTGCGGGCTTGCCCCGGCCGCAGGCCAACTTCGCGAACATCATGCCTTGCGGCCCGACCAACAAGGAGGCATTGGCGCTTGTGGATTCGGCGATCCTGCCCGACCTTCCGAATGCCCCCGGCCACATGGCCAGTGCTCTAATGATTAACGCCGAATTCTGGGCCGAGAAGAGCGATGAGCTGACACAGCGCTTTACCGTTTGGGTCGCCAAGTAAGCACGACGAACGGCAGGGAGGGTTTGCGTCCTCCCTGCCTCGTAGAACGAACTCTAGGAGGTGAGTAGATGGTAACGATGGCCGTCCAAATCGCGAGGGGGCCCGACGGCATGCCGCTGCGAACCAAGCTGGCGCGGGTCGAGCGCCGCCGCAAGCTGAGGGCATTCACCCTCGTCTTGCCGCTGCTGCTGTTCATCCTGATCGGCTTCGTCTTGCCAATCGGCCGGATGATGTTCAACGCCGTCCATGACGATACGCTGCTGACGCTGATGCCGCGAACCACGGCGGCGCTAAGCGCCTGGGATGGCGCGGACCTGCCCGATGAGAGCGCATATGCCGCCCTTGCTGAAGATCTCAAGCAGGCCTGGGCGCAGAGGGCCACGGGAGCGATCGCCAAGCGGATAAATTATGAGCTTCCGGGCCTCGGCAGCCAGGTCACATCGAGCGCCCGAAAAGCGAGCACGCTTTCCGCCGGTCCCTACAAGCCAGCGCTGATCGAGATCAATCCGCTCTGGGGAAGGCAAGACGTCTGGAGCCTGCTCAAGCGCGGAAGCTCGGCCTATACGGCGTACTACCTGCTCCGTTCGGTTGACTACCAGTATGGTCCTAACAGTGAGATCGTCGCTTCGCCGCCGGAGAACGCGATTTTTTGGGACATGTTCCTGCGTACGCTGGGTATCAGCATCGGCGTGACCGCCGCGACTCTGCTGCTGGGTTTCCCGGTGGCCTATCTGTTGGCGACATTGCCGGCCAAGTATAGCAACCTGCTCATGATCATGGTCGTGCTGCCTTTCTGGACGTCGCTGCTGGTACGCACTGTCGCCTGGGTCGTCCTCCTGCAGCAGCATGGCGTTCTCAACGAGATGCTGTTGGGGCTTCATATTATATCACAGCCGGCCCAGCTCATCTTTAATCGGATCGGCACGGTGATAGCCATGACCCATATCCAGCTGCCCTTTACGCTGCTGCCAATATACAGCGTGATGAAGACGATCTCGCGCACCCATGTCCGCGCCGCCCGCTCGCTTGGCGCCGGGCCCTTCTACGCCTTCTGGAAGGTTTACTTTCCCCAGACCTTGCCGGGGATCGCCGCCGGCTCTCTGCTGACCTTCATCTTGTGCCTGGGCTACTATATCACCCCCGCGATGGTCGGAGGACCCAACGACCAGATGGTCGGCTCCTTTATCGCCCACTACACGAACGAGGAGCTCAACTGGGGCATGGCCTCGGCTCTCGGCGCCATCCTGCTCACCGCGACCCTGGTGCTCTACTACGTCTTCAACAAACTGGTCGGCGTTGACCGGATCAAGATGGGGTGAGAATGATGCCCGCCTCCACCTATGCCTCTCCGATGGAAAAGGGCTGGTACTATCTGCACCGGCTGATCTGCACCGCGGTGCTGCTGTTTCTGATCGCACCGATCCTTGTTATCATCCCGCTCTCGTTCAATTCCGTGCCCTTCTTCAGCTATCCGATGCCAGGGTTGTCACTGCGCTGGTACCAGGAATTCTTCCTGGGCAACCAGTGGCAGGTCGCGTTATACAACTCGATCTTCGTCGCTGTGTCTGTCACGCTGCTGTCGACTACTCTAGGCACACTTGCCGCGCTGGGGCTCAGTCGTCCGAACTTCCCCTGGCGTGCGGCGCTGCTGAGTCTCCTGATCTCGCCCATCATGGTCCCGGTCGTGATCACCGCGGTGGCCATGTATTTCTTCTATGCTGATGTCGGGCTGCTCAACACTTACCTGGGATTGATCCTGGCGCACACGACAATAGCCACGCCCTTCGTGGTCATCACCGTGACCGCAACCCTAACGGGTTTCGACCACTCACTAACTCGTGCAGCCGCCGGGCTCGGCGCGCCGCCGGTCACAGTTTTCTTCAATGTCACGCTGCCGCTCATCCTACCGGGCATGATCTCCGGTGCGCTCTTCGCCTTCGGCAGCTCCTTCGACGAAGTTGTGCTCGCTCTCTTCATAGCCAGCGTCGATCAGCGGACCTTACCCAGGACCATGTTTTCCGGCATCCGCGAGGAGATCAACCCGACCATTACTGCCGCCGCCACCATCCTGATCCTGTTCTCCATCGCCATGCTCACCACGGTCGAGCTGCTACGCAGGCGTTCGGAGCGCCTGCGCGGCATCCGCAACAGCTGACGCTTCCTATCGCATGTTGAGACCCTCATAACACCTTGGAAAGCCTGTGCTCAAAATGCCAACTCCAAGCGTCAATTCGCGTGTGTCGGATTGAGGAGAGGACGAGCCTGCCAAGATGAAACGCGTAACTCGGGTCTGTGACGACTCTGAGGGCGACTTGCGCGGTCGGCCTGTCAGGCCGCGGCTCGCTCCAATCCGCGCTTCATCGTCACCTCGCTCAAGCGAGCCGCGGCGGGCGCGCGACACCTCTACGAAGACATCTATTGCGCCCTCGGCGATATGGAGAACCGCACCGCATCAAGGAATGCCGGCTCGTTCTCTATGCCGATCGTACCTCGGCCGCCACCATGCGCGCCAACCAGCCTGCGCTTCGCTTCAATGACTATGTGCTAGTGTGCGCGCTGTGGGAAGATCGGCTTGGCCGAAACCAGCTTCGCCGACGCCACCTGCGGCACCATCGCCGTCCGCGCCGGCCCGTACTGACTGCGTCACCCAGCCAGAGAAAACCCCGTTCATTGCAAAGCCAGGTCTGCAGCGCGAGAAATGCGGGTTAGTTAGGCGGCATTCCGAGACGCGGACCAGATCTGTGTGGCTGCCAATGTGGCGTGTTCGCGGCTTTGTTGCGGAAGAATAACAAAAGCAGCTTCACGCTGAGCGTAATCACGAGCCGCCGTCTAGGATCGGCACGGGGTACCCCAGCAGATCGGCTCTTCAAGTTGTAGAGACGAACATGAGTTCTCGCACTCTGCCGAATCGGCGAAGAATTTCAGCGTACCGGAGGAATAAATCGATGAAAACAGGCTTCTGAAGTCGCCATACTTCCGGTGAACGATAAAAACGTTTCGACCGCAGATAGTCGCGAAGAAACGTAGATAGAGAGAAATGCGCCGTTCAGCTAATCTAATGCGCCTCATGGTCGACCGCACGCGCAAGAAGCTGCAATCCGTCAAGCAGGAACACGGTGGTCTAGGTCGCCGGCGGCGCCGCAGTAGGCAGGCGCGCCAGAGGCGGGAGAGGGCGATGCCAAGCACGGACAATGCCTTTCTGATTTTTCCGACGTCGAGGAGGTCCCATGAGGACGAACGGTGGCCGTCAAGAATGTCAACCGTACTGGGCCTCCGCCTCTGGCAAGACGATGTCGGTCATGATGCCCACAGGCTTCGAGGTGTCCCGGTGGCTCAACCCATCTGAAGAGGTGCTCGATCGACAATATGCCGCCGCACAAGCGCGACGTCGCGAGACGCGCCATTACGACGATCGAGGTTTCACCGCGAGCAAGGTAGGCATTCTGCTCATCTGGACAGGACATAACACAATAGGGGGAGAGTAGACGATGAGGAAGACATTAGTAGTGGTCGCCGGTACCCTAGCCGTATTTGGCTCGGCGGCGAGTGGATTGATGCCGGCAAAACCTGCTTACGCGGCTGATCCGCTGACGATCACCTCCTATGGCGGGCCGTCCCAGGCGAGCATGCGCAAGGCTTATTTCGAGCCCTTCTCGAAGGCGACCGGCATCAAGGTCAACGAAGACGTGTTCAATGGCGAGACCTCCAAGATCCGCGCTATGGTCGAGTCCAAGAGCGTGAGTTGGGACGTGGTCGACCTCGACCCCGGTCCGGCCGCCCAACTGTGCGCCGAGGGCGCGGTTGAACCGATCGACTGGAAGAAGCTGGGTCTCGACCGGACCAGTTTCGTGGAGGGTGAAACGTCGGACTGCGGTGTGCCGGAGGTGGTAACTGGCAAGATCATCGCTTACGACAAAGATAAGCTCCCGAATGGCCCGAAAACCATCGCCGACTTTTTCGACACAGAAAAATTCCCCGGCAAGCGTGGAGTGCAAAAATGGCCCCAGGAAAACCTCGAATGGGCACTGATCGCGGACGGCGTGGCGCTCAAGGACGTCTACAACGTCCTCAACACGCCCGAGGGTATCAATCGCGCGTTCAAGAAGCTTGACACGATTAAGAAAAACGCCGTTTGGTACGAGTCCAACTCCCAGGCGCCGCAGCTTCTGGCGGACGGTCAAGTCGTCATGACCTCGGCGATCAGCGCCCGCATCGTCGATGCCGTCAAGAACTCCGGCAAGCATTTCGAGATCATGTGGGATACGCAGCAATTGAACATGGGTGTCTGGGCCATTCCCACGGGCAGCCCGCATCGGGACGCCGCCTACAGGTTCCTCGCGTTCATCGGCTCGCCACAGCCGCAGGCGGACCTGACGAGGTACGTGCCCTACGGGCCCACCAACAAGGCCGCGATCGCGCTTGTCGATCCGACGATGCTGCCCCACCTCCCGACCGCGCCCGACCATATTGCTAATGCTCTGCGGAATGACCCTGCCTTCTGGACCGAGAAGGGTGATGAGCTACGCCAGCGCTTTACCGCCTGGCTCGCGAAGTGAGAACAACGAACGCGGGGAAGGGGTTGGCTTCTCCTCCCCGCCTTGAATGCAATGAGGAGCGCCAACTGACAGAAGCACCGATCAATCTCGGAGCGTTCAAAGCGCTCGCGCGGCGCGCCGGGCTCACACTGACGCCGGCCGAGGAGCGTGATCTCCACGGCACCTATCACTACGTGGCGGCGATGGCGGAGCGCGTGCGCGGGCGAGGACGCGCGCCCGGGGTCGAACCGGCTGTCGTTTTCGATCCGGATAAGGCCGCGCAATGACCCCGCCCCTGACAATCGCCCAGGCAGCGGCCCTCATCGCTGCGCGCAAGCTCTCGCCCGTCGAACTCGTACAATCATGCCTGGCGCGGATCGAGAAGCTTGATGATACGCTTCACGCGTTCATCCGGCTCACTCCCGCGCGTGCGCTTGCCGAGGCGAAGGCGGCCGAGGCACAGATCATGACGAGCGGCCCGCGCGGCCCACTGCACGGCATTCCCATCGCCCACAAAGATATCTTCTGCACGAAAGGCATCCCGACGACGGCGCATTCAAAGATACTGATCGACCACGTGCCCGCGGAGGATGCGATCGTAGTCCGCCGACTCGTCGAGGCCGGAACGGTTATGCTCGGCAAGCTAGCAACCCACGAATTTGCCACCGTTGGCCCATCTTTCGATCTGCCCTGGCCCCCGGCGCGCAATCCCTGGAACCCCGCGCACTTCACCGGCGGCTCGTCGAGCGGGACCGGCGCAGCGGTCGCAGCCGGTCTCGTTCTCGGGGGAACGGGTTCGGATACCGGCGGTTCGATTCGCTTGCCCGCCTCGCTCTGCGGTGTTGCCGGGTTCAAGCCGACCTACGGGCTCTGTCCGCGCACCGGCATCCTGCCACTCGCCTATTCGCTCGACCATGTTGGCCCGCTCGCTTGGACAGTCGAGGACTGCGCCATCATGCTGCAGCCGATGGTAGGCCCAGACGCCGGTGATTCCGCCAGCGCCAATGTACAGGCACCCGATTTCCGGGCATCACTCGGCGGCTCGATTAAGGGGATGCGCATCGGATTTGTCCGCCACTTCCACGAGCTCGACTGTTCGGTCAACGACGCGACCCGGCGGGCGCTCGAGGACGCAGTGTCTGTCTTTCGCGACCTTGGCGCAGAGGTCATCGACGTAACATTGCCGCCGCTCGCCGATTGGACGGCGTGCGGTGAGATCATTGTGTTGGCCGAGAGCTATGCCCTCCACGAGAAATGGATGAAGTCGCGACTGCAGGATTACGGTCAATGTTTCCGCGACTACGTTACCATGGGAGCGTTCCTCAGCGCCGGCGACTATGTGGAGGCGCAGCGCATGAGGCGCGAACTCTGCGCCGCCTTCGACGACACGATGCTCAAGGTCGATGTGCTGCTCTGCGCGACGACGCGAGCCGAGGCCCCGCCGATCGAGACGCAGACCAACGTGAACTGGTTCGAGCTCCCCTGCCTCACTGGCGCATTCAACGTCCGCGGCGCTCCGGCGCTCGCCGTGTGCGCGGGCTTCACCGCCGCCGGATTGCCTCTCGGCATGCAGTTGGTCGGCCGTCCTTTCGAAGATGCGACCGTATTGCGTGCTGGCCATCAGTACGAGAAGGCGACACCCTGGCGGAACAAGCGGCCGGCGCTTTCTGTGTAGCTGCTCACTTCTAGCGCTGCGCAAGGAGGAATCGAGCGGCACTGCGCAGTCGTAGTCTAAGAACACGCCGATTGCGGCGGCGAATGAGAGCCGGGAAGGGCGAACCAAGGTGATCGTGGCCCAGATTGCCATACCGGCGCCCGTGAGGCCCCCGCCTTGGAGAAGCTCCACGAGGGGCCGATTAACCGTGGAACGAGGTAACGGGCGTGCCGGTCAATTTGACAGCAGGGCGTCCTCATCCCATCGTCCTGGCTCGCGCGCTCGCAACGGCTAGCCCAATGATGCCGTACCCGCATGGTTGGCGCGGTGCACGCTTCGCAACACGCACGCCACGCTTCCACCGCACGCAACGACATTTTCCTCGATCTTGCCAGACTCGGCTCGCGGCGGATTCATCGCCGAATTCGCGAACGTTGCCTCCCTCGAGCTGCAGACGATCCTCGTCTCCTCAGCCCGCTCGGTGATCGAAGATCTTCGGCGAAGAGGGACGAGTCGGAAGTAACGACGGTGACATGTTCGTCCGGCGACATTTCGAGCGGACCTCAAAATGTTAGGTGAGTGCCCGCCACTATCCTAGCTCGGTAACGTCTTTGATGGTCGCTGGTCTTGGGATCTGCTTGCCGCTTGGCTTTGACGCGCCACGTGGAGCCGGCGGGGGTCATCCGCCGGCTCCATTGGCTGCGCAGGGGCCTTGGAGGAGTATGGCCTTCAGAGGCCCGCCCCCCCCCGCGCAGATGCTGCTTCAGCGTCAAGGAACGATTTTCCCGGTTCAACGCTCAGATGGCTGCAGCCTATGAAGTTGTTTGGGCGACCAAAACGTAACGTCGAGCTGGATTGGAGAAGTCCTGCAATTGCGCATTCTTGCCGAGAGCCTCGAGGCTGTCATAATATGTGCTGTGACCGGGTTCGCTAACCAGAAATGGCCGGGTTGGTTGATGGACGAGGCACAAAAAGGGCATGGTCTGGAAAGCTTCTGTCGAATCCTTGACCATATTCATCGGCGCACCAGCTGATAAAAACGCCGCGTCTTCTGTGCGTCCTTCGATGTTGCCCAGAACTGGAACATCATAAGATCCACGAGAGTGCCAGGCTTGGCAAGAACGGAATTAAACTCTTCTGGACTGCTGGTACGATTTCAAAGAGAGTCGCATACCTTCTTGATGGCAACGACGAAGTAGATTGCTTCCAACAACTGTCCCGGCACTGCACCGGAAATTCGTGGCCGCCACTGCTGCCCGGTGTCGGACAAATCAGCCTAGGTTTCCGCTACATTCTTCCAGATCGCCGGGAACCGACCGCTGCCCCGCAGTGCGGTGCTGCCGCCATCCAACCCACGTTTAACGTCAAGTATTTCGAGAAGTGTGGTAACTGCATTTCACGCACAAGATATACTCCCACCTTCGGTTGGATTCCGCCGAAATGTGCGTCTGTGCAGCAGAAGTTCCGCGCAAAATCGACAAATGCCGAGCCTCTCACGCGCTGTTATTTGCCCCTGATCCCGCCTCGGTCTCCGGCGTCTCCCAGTAGAGAGTGAAATCGAGCGGCATGGTTCGGCGACCAATAGACCTCGATAATGGCTAGGGGTCCAGGGCCCTCAATGGCCCGCTGCGTGAGCCCATGAAGTGGAAAGCACGGAGAATTTTCTCATGTGTAAGCGATGAATTGCAGGAATAGTGCGGATTTCCTCGAATAACGCAGGAGATTTGAGCTCGCGCAATTCTACAGTGGCGATGCGCTTCGGCCACAAGCGCGGTCCGCATAAGGAAGTACGCCGATGCGTCTGCCCTGCAGTGGCTTCGAAGCGTTCGCGGGCACGGTATGAAAGAGCATTTGCATTTCGATCGCGCCGGATTGGCTGACTTAAAGAGAGAGATGGTCCATGTTTCCATCCTTTTAAAAAAAAGCGAGCGGGCGCGCTCCGCGCCGCGCTTCAGGCCCGCTGTTCTGTCGGGCAACTATCATGCCCTCATCTGTCGCCTGGATTTGCGATGCAGTGGGAGAGCCTCCTCTCATAGGAGGCGTTTGTCTCTCGGCTGCCCACCCGAACCGGGGCGCCCCCAAACCTCATCAGAGGCCACAGCGACATCTGGCGCATGCCGGAAATCAGGCTCTGAGCGTACGAACGAGTCCTCGAGGAACCGATGTTTATTTACCGTTGCCAAGTTCGATCATCTTGGCTTGATGCGAACAGACATATGAATGCCCGCCGACATTTCGAGGTGTTTTCCGACGCTAGTGACCTCGCCTGCCATGACTTGGGACTGGGATTGTCTTATATCCAGGAAGGTCATTCAGTTTTCACGGGTGATTTCCACATCACCTACGTCCGCGAGATCCCTGCCGGAACGAGCCTGACGATCGCCACTCGTATCGTTGACCTCGACGCCAAGCGATTCGTACTCCACCAAGAGATGGTAGATGACCGCAACCAAATGCTGGCGGCGACAGCGGAGCAGCTCCAGCTCAACGTCGGCACGGCAAGTCGGAAGGTCGAGCCTTTCCGCACCGAGGTCTTCACGCGTCTTCGCGACGCGCAACATAATCAGGACTCAAGGCCGCCGCGGAATGTGGGGCGCGCGGCATCTCTCGCGGCAGGTGCGCCAGCGCGATGAGTATGGCCCCCGATAGTCAGCGCCGGTGGCGCAGCCCGGCCGAAGGATCAGCGGCAGCGTCTTCGTAACTCCGATGCCAGAGAAGGGTAAACCGATGGACATTCACGACACTAATGGGACTCTGCCGGACCGAGGCCCCACCACGAGCGCCTTTCGCGGGCCTGATCGCATCCGCCGGGTCGCATGCCTAGGGACGGGACTGATCGGCGGCGGGTTCGTCGCGCTTTTCCTCGCGCGCGGGCTCGACGTGATCGTGTGGGATCCGGCGCCTGACGCCAAGGATCGCCTCGATCAAATCCTTACGACCGCCTGGACGACCTTAGAGCGCCTCGGCGCACGTGCCGAGGATCGCGGCACCCTGAGCTGGGCGAGCACGGCTGAGGAAGCGGTGAAGACGGCAGACTTCGTGCAGGAGAGCGCTCCCGAGCGGCTGGAGTTGAAGCGAAATCTCTACGCCTCGATCGAGCTCGTGACGCCGCCCGATGTGGTCATCGCCACGTCTACATCCGGCTTCAGCATTGCCGATCTTCAGGCGGGGGGGAGCCAGTCTACACGTGTCATCGTTGGACATCCATTCAATCCCCCTTATCTCATTCCTCTCGTGGAGGTAGCCGGTGCAGTGCATACGAGTAGAGAGGCGCTCATCGCGGCAGAGGCGTTCTATCAGTCAATCGGCAAGGTCGTGATCCGCATGGATCACGAGATTCCGGGCTTCATCGCCAATCATCTGCAGGCCGCACTGGAGCGCGAGGCCATGCACCTCGTGGCTGAGGGGCACGCTACGCCCCAGCAGATTGATGCCGCGGTTGTACATGGTCTGGCTCCGCGCTGGAGTGCGATTGGCCCCTGCATGGTGCGCCACATGGGGAGCAGTGCCGGCGGTATCGGCGGCTATTTCGAGCGGTTCAATCTAGGCAGCGAGCGGTCTCTTTCCCATCACACGCCTCCAGAGTTCACACCTGAGTTTATCAAAGCCATGAGTGAGGGTTGCCGCACCATGGAGGCTGGTCGTGACAAAGCCACACTTTCGGCGGCACGTGATCGCGCGGTGATCGAGACGCTCCTTGCGCAGCGGCACGCGGGCGTTTCTCGACACGGCGTCTGAGCGGAGTTTTATCCCACGAGATGATCGGGATCTGCTCTGTAAGGGGTGGCAACAGGGTCGCGTGCCGCCCTATAAGAGCGCCGAGCCTTCCGAAAAGCGAGATCCGGTTTGGAAAGGTAGATAGTGGTATCGGCTGGACTGAAAACTGCGACTCTATGTTCAAGGGCTTTGGTGAGCTCCTACAGCTAAGACCTCAGCACATCATCCAAGGACGTATCTTCGCGTCGTTCGATTCTGAGAAGAACGACTGATGTCGTCGCGAGCCGGATCACCTATTCATGGCAGGTATAGCCACACGCTATAAGGAATGGGCATTTGCCCAGTTTAACTTGAGCTGTGTGAGTTCGAATGCCGGTCATCCGGTAAATTGCTGCTAGTCGGATCGGACCCACAAGGCAGTGCATCGTGGCAGGAGTCCGTAGTTGATGTTCTGAGCAAGTGCTTCAGCGGCCTCCCGCTAGCGAATACACAAAGCTTCGAATTTACCCGACTCGACGCAGGATTTCGGCTATTCGAGCCGCAACATACATAAAAACCGACTCTTGCTGCCGATAGTATCGCTGCAGTCGATAAAGTCAGGCTGACAATGAAGGCGGGGGTCAGCGGTGACGTCATGTTGCGGGATACCTGATGCGGGTCGGATAGCAGAGTTCTTCCTGCTTGGCCGAGGTGCAGCGGTTGGGCTGCTCGCCTTTGAAGACCCGGTACATGGTCTTATCGCGCCGCTCGCGCAAGTCGACGTGGACCTATTACCGGTTCGCGCGGCTGGTGATGAACTCGGCCTCAACGCCAACCTGGCTCCGTTCGAGCCATTTTCGCCCCACGACGCTGCTGCAATAGGTCAACCTCTGCTACGTTCCGTAGATAAGGGTTATCGCACTTTCGGAGGTTCAGTGAGCAGGTGCCGCGGTGCTGAGAGACTCCTCCACCCCGACGGAAGGTCATCGACCGCCCGGCCGTCACTTCATACTAGGCGCTCAGGAACGGCCACTTCCTCTCAATGGTTACGCGCTTTTTCCACCTACGACCCGTGGAGAAGAACCTCGCTTTCCCACTCAATTTGCACAAGCAAGGCAGGATCGAAATCGGGGCCAAAATGTAGTGAGCGCTCAAGAAGATCAGCTCGGCGGCTATGGCACGCGCCGGCCTCCTCAGCTTTTCCGGCGGCCAGCAGGAGTGCGTCGGGGGTGTCGCCGTGATGATTTTGTGATGAAGCTGCCGAATTCGGAAGGCCTGGTGCAGCTCGAGCCGGGCGCGGCGATCAGGTGGAAAACAGAAGATTGTCGGGCGCGTCAACACGAGGTGACGACGGACTGAAGCTTCGCCGTGAGCAAGCGCAGTTTCGGCAAGCGCCGGCGCCGTCGTGAGCAGGGGAATAACATAACTAGTATTATAACATAACAGAGGAAGGGCAGATGATGAGGAAGACATTATTGATGAAGGTCGGTGCACTGGCCGTAATCGGCTTGGCAGCGGGAGCACTCGCGCCGGCGAAATTCGCCTTTGCGGGCGATGAGCTGACGATTACCTCGTTCGGCGGGCCTGCCCAGGATGCCCTCCGGAAGGCGATGTTCGAGCCATTCTCGAAGGCGAGCGGTATTAAGGTCAACGAAGACGTGTTCAACGGCGAGATCTCCAAGATCCGCGCTATGGTCCAGTCGAAAAGCGTGAGCTGGGACGTGGTGGACCTTTACCCTGGCCTGGCCGGACAACTGTGCGCCGAAGGCATTCTTGAGTCCATCGACTGGAAGAAGCTGGGTCTCGACCGGGCCAGTTTCATTGAGGGTGAAACGACTGACTGCGGTGTGCCGGAGGTGGTCACTGGCAAGGTCATCGCCTACGACAAGGACAAATTCCCGAATGGCCCGAAAACCGTCGCCGACTTGTTCGACACAAAAAAATTCCCCGGAAAGCGTGGACTGCAGAAGCGGCCCGTAGAAAACCTCGAATGGGCGCTGATAGCAGACGGCGTGCCCCTCAAGGACGTCTACAAGGTCCTCAGTACCCCCGCCGGGGTTGATCGGGCCTTCAAAAAGCTCGACACGATCAAGCAGGACATCGTCTGGTTTCAGACCAGTTCACAGGCGCCGCAGCTTCTGGCAGATGGTCAGGTCATTATGGCCGCGGCCTACAGCCACCGCATCGTCGATGCCGTCAAAAAGTCCGGCAAGCATTTTCAGATTATGTGGGATACCCAGCAGTTGAGCATGGGTGTTTGGGTCATTCCTGCAGGGAGCCCGCATCGGGACGCCGCCTACAAGTTCCTCGCATTTGCGGGCTTACCCCAGCCGCAGGCCAACTTCGCGAACATCATGCCTGGCGGCCCGACCAATAAGGAGGCGTTGGCGCTTGTGGATCCGGCGATCCTGCCCGACCTTCCAAATGCGCCCGACCATATGGCCAGTGCCCTACTGATTAGCGCCGCGTTCTGGGCCGAGAAGGGCGACGAGCTGACACAGCGCTTTACGGTTTGGGTCGCCAAGTAAACACGACGAACGGCAGGGAGGGCTTGTTTCTGTTCTCCTTGCCGCCTCGAACGGACGAACTGAGAGGGAGTGCAATAGATGGTGAAGATGCGCAGGGTGGCGCGTGGTCGAGGATCGACTTGATCCACGCGCTGCAGACCGGCACGCCTTATGGTGCTATGCTGGACGTCTTTCAGCGATCGTTGACGCTAATGACTGCGCCACTTTACTAGTGGAACTTGCTTAGAGTCGGGCGCTGAGGCGAAAACCAAAAATGGATGTAACAGACCGCGAATGGTAACCCGCATTAAAGCGTCGCCATGGTCCCCTTTCACGCGCAATTTCCGCGAATAACGCGCGAGGATCGGAGAAACTGGCTTCTGTCTGAGCTATGATTACGAGCATTGCCTCGCAAACCTCGCGCTCACTGTGATCATTCCATCTCCAACGCGCCCAGCCGCTCCGGGGAAGTCTGCGTCTGATCCGCCGTCGAGTCCAGACAGTTTGACTTCACGATTGTTACGGGCGCGGGGACAACGGTCACGGTGCGGCGCCAGAACGCTGCGCGAGAGGCAGGTCAATCTGCGCTGGAAATGAAGGAAACGCCGCATGAGCAAACGCACCAATAACTTTCTCTCAGATGCCGAGCGCGAGGCGGTGATCGAGCTGCGCCACGCCATGCATCGCGAGCCTGAACTCTCTAACGCAGAATGGAAGACGCAGGAGCGCATTCGCGACATACTTCAGCGATTCGGCCTCGACGGTGCGAAAGCCTTCCACAATACTGGTCTCTATATCGACATCGACGGTACCGCCTCCGGCCCGAAGCGATCGATCGCGGTGCGCGGCGATATTGATGCTCTCCCCATTCAGGAGCAGCGCCAGGATCTCCCCTATCGTTCGCAGGTCAACGGGATTATGCATGCTTGCGGTCACGATGTGCACGCATCAATCGCGCTCGGCACCGCGCTCGCATTTCATCGGATGCGCGACAATTTCGCCGGTAAGGTGCGCGTGTTCTTCCATCCAGCCGAGGAGGCTGAGCCGCTCGGAGGGCGTACGGTGAAGGAAGAGCAGTTGTTGGACGGATTTGACGGCGCCGTTGGCTTCCACGTTAGTCCCGACATTCCGGCCGGCGTGTTCGACGCCTGCGAGGGCTCCATAACCAAATCCGCGGATCAATTTAGGATCAACATCACCGGTAAGATGGCGCATGGCGCGGCGCCACATAACGGCATCGACGCGATCGCCATCGCTGCTGCCTTCGTGAACGAGGTGCAGAAGGTGGTCTCCCGCGAGATGCCCGTCGATGACGGCGCCGTCGTCACGATCGGAACAATCCACGGCGGCGAGGCGACTAACATCATCTGTCCCTCCGTCGTCATGGAGGGGACAATCAGGACCCGCAGCCCGGAACGGCGTACGCTGCTATCCCAGCGCGTGCGCGAAGTGGCGGAAGGCGTTGCTGCGATGCACCGTGGCCGGGCCGAATGCATCTTTCGCACGGGCGAGCCGCCCGTGGTCAACGATGGCGAAATGGTGAGGCGCTTCCGGCAAGTCGTTCATGACACTCTCGGCCGCGACGCCTTGACTGCGAAAAAGCGAGCTGCAGGCAGCGATGACTTCGGCTTCTACGCAGCATGCGTGCCGTCGCTCTATTTCTGGTTCGGTACCCGCACGGCCGGCAACGAATCATTAGTGCATACGCCAACATTCGCAGTCGCCGACGATCTCCTCATTCCGACGACGGAGCTCGCGGTCAGGTATGTACTCGATCTAGTGTCTCCCTGAGAAAGGCAAAAGGCTCAACGGCATCGCCGTACCCGTCCACTTCGCTCGATTTCCCGGGAGTGAGATCGTCGCTGCGTATTCTTGATCTAGAGCATGATGTTTTTTTGCCGGAATCGGGATTCCCAGCGGGACAGATTTCTGATTCAAACTCCATGCTGGAGAACGGGGGCCAGCATGGATGACGCGACCCTATTCGGAAGACCTTCGCGAACGCGCTCTGGCGCGGGCTGACGCCGGCGAGACCGTCCGTTCGATTGCGGAAGCGCTTCAGATCAGTCCTTCCTGTGTGACGAAGTGGAAGAATCTGCGGCGGGAGACCGGAGGCGTTTCGCCCGGCAAGATCGGTGGTCACAAGAAGCCGGTTTTGTCCGGCGCTAATGCCGACTGGCTGCGCAAGCGCATTCGCTCGGGGCCATTCACCTTGCGGAAGCTGACACAGGAGCTGGCGGTGCGCGGGATCAAGACAGACGTCCGGGCGGTGTGGACGTTTGTGCACGCCGAAGGGCTGAGCTTCAAAAAAAACGATGCTGCCAGCCGAACAAGATCGTCCCGACGTCGCCCGTAAACGGACGCGCTGGAAGGCCCATCAGGGCAGGATCGACGCTTCGCGCCTGGTCTTTATCGACGAGACGTGGATCAAGACCAACATGGCACCGTTGCGCGGCTGGGGGCCGAGTGGGCAGCGTCTCCAGGCATCTGGCCCTTCGGACACTGGAAGACCATGACCTTCATCGCGGCATTGCGCCACGATCAGATCTGCGCGCCCTGGGTGATCGATGGCCCGATCAATGGTGAGCTCTTCACCCTCTATGTCGAACAGGTGTTGGCGCCCACTCTGACAAAGGGTGAGGTCGTGATCCTCGATAACCTCGGCAGTCACAAGGGAAAGCAGGCGCGCAACGCCGTCCGCGCCAAGGGAGCCCATCTGCTCTTTCTGCCGCCCTACAGTCCCGACCTCAATCCGATCGAGCAGGTCTTCGCCAAACTCAAACACCTGATCCGAGCCGCAGAGCCACGCGACGTCGAGGCAACCTGGCGAAAGGTCGGCGAACTCCTCGATCTCTTCTCCAACGAGGAGTGCGCC
>NZ_LUUB01000004.1 GCF_001641635.1 Bradyrhizobium centrolobii | reverse complement strand
GCCGCCTCCGCCACCACCTCCCGCTGCGCGACCGGCACCGCCGCCTCCGCCACCACCTCCCGCTGCGAAGCCGGCACCGCCGCCTGGCGCAGCAAAGCCTGGCGAGAAGGGATGCGTGCTACCGAGCGGTCAGCCGTGCCCGGCAAGATAAGAGGACCCTCGAGCGAGACGTTCGTGAAGCGGCGATGCAAACGCGAGTCCCGGCCGAAGCATTAAGACCAGGGACCCTGCGAGATGGTGGCGATGCCAGGCTGGTTCAGATCGAGGGCTTCGATCCTGAGGACGTGCAACGCTCAACGTCGAGACCTGTCTTGAGAAGCTCGGCCTGAAGAACGGCACGCCTGTCATTCCGAGGTCATTTCGCTACGTTGAACCCAACCACCGCGGAAGCCGTGCGCGGTAGGGGGAGGTCAAACTCTGTAGGGTAACCCCCGCGGACCGGGCGCCCTGATCATTTCTCGCCCATTTGAAGGCGTCTCGTTGTCCTGTCCGCAATGGGCCTGCCACGACTAGCGTGTCCTGGAAGACGGAGTTCCGCTTGAGAACTAAGTTCGCACTGCCCGCGAGAGCGGTCGTGACGGGTGGCCAGTTATTGCAATAGCCCGGCTAGGCGTGCGGCGGGTGGACCGCAGTATGCCTTTGAAAGTTGCCAATGCGAGCAGAAGATGTTGAGGCCCTGCGTGAAGACATGCTCGCGGTCATCGCCGCCTGCGCCTTTGCGTTGCGCGACACAATCGGCAAGAGCGCCTTTGACGAACGCATCATGACGGCCATGGGCAAGGTGTTGCGGCATGAGTTTGTGCCAATCGAATTTCAGCCGTACGCGTATGCCAAATATTCCGCTTCCAATCGGCTTCGAAAAGACGATCTCGCAGCCCTTCATCGTTGCGTTGATGACCGATCTGCTCGACGTCATGGCTGACGACAGCGTTCTCGAAATCGGTACCGGTCTTGGCTATCAGGCCGCTGTCCTCGCGCAGTTGGCCCGCAAGGTATACTCCGTTGAAATCATCGAAGAGCTTGGCCAGAAGGCGAAACAACGGCTCCGGCAGCAGGGCTGCAGCAATGTCGAACTCAAGATTGCGAATGGCTATCACGGTTGGCCAGAGCACGCGCCCTTTGACAAGGTGATCGTGACGGCCGCTCCCGATCTCATTCCTCTTCCGCTGATCCACCAATTGAAAGCGGGTGGCAAAATGGTCATACCGGTCGGCGCAGCAGCTCATTCTGGCGGAGAAACTCGCCAACGGCAAAATGACGATGAAGGAGATCCTGTCCGTCCGGTTCTCTCAACTCGAGGGGAGTGGATCCGGCTTGTAATAAGCTGGTGGCGCATCGGCAGCGGAGCTGGGCCACAATGATCGAGAGCATCAGCGCGGTTGCCATCGTGCCCCCCACATGTCGCGCGCCCTCCACTTCTACCGCGGCCTTGGATTTGAGATCGCTCACGGTGGCGACGAGATTGAATTCACGAGACTCCTGGCGGGAAAAGCTCCCTGCGTCGTGCGGGCAGAAAGAGACTGTGCTCGGACCGGAGGCCAACCAGATGACCACCTCGAAAACAATCGCCGGCCTGATCGGCCCCACGCTTGTTGCAATCGCTGCCGGAATGCTGCTGAACATTGGCTCGTTCCCTGAGTTGGCTGAACAGGTTTCCCGCGACCCCGCGCTCATCTTCGTGTCCGGCATCCTCCTGTTCGTCGCTGGACTTGCTATTGTGCGCGCTCACAATCGCTGGACGAAAGAATGGCCGGTGCTTGTGACCATCCTTGGCTGGCTTGCCATCCTCAGTGGCCTTGCACGAATGTTGTTCCCAACCCGCCTGGCCGCAATTGCCGGCGGAATTGGTCAGACCACCGGCGCGATCATTCCAGGAGCCATCTTGCTTCTGGGGCTCGGCGCCTTCCTCTCGTTCAAGGCGTATCGACGTGATTGAGCACGTGCTCTCTTTCCAGTGAGCGTTTTGATGACGGCTTCGGGGCTTGGGCGGTGTGGAAACTCGAACAGCTCAGAAGCTAGGGGGCCTTGGTCGACAATCGTTGCAGGCTACCGATGTTTTGCGCGACCGTGGTCGGCCAGAGTCACTATAGCGACGCAGTGTCATGCATTTGGGCGCACTTTCCGGCCTTCAGGCGGCGCGGACGACGCGCTCTCGCTAGCGGAGCAAGTCGAGGTCTGAACGGGAGCGGCCCGGCGCTGCCGTCGGCACCATGCCTTCGGGCGTGCGAATCAACAGCCAATCCTTGAGCAGGCACCCGGCTGAGCGCGTGCCTCATGGCGGGCCGACTCAACCCGGTTCGATCGTCGGCGCGCGACACTGCGGTCTTGCATCACTGCGTCGAACACAATCACCCGTACCAGTACCTGACCGCACTCAATCCCGGCTTACCGGGGCCGGAATCCGCCCCACCCCGGTGGCGACCTGAAGGCGCCTAGAGCATGATCCGGAAAAGTGTGCAGCGGTTTTCTGAAGAGATCATGCTCAAACAATAACCTGAAGCGCGATGACGATTGATCCCAATCTCATCGCGCTTTAGTGATCTGAACCGGACGCGTATATCCGTTCAGGCAGCGCTGACGGTCTCGCGCTGGACCACCAGGAACTGCCGCGCGAACGCGTCGGCCGGCATCGGACGGCCGAAGAAATAGCCCTGCCCTTCCTCGCATCCCATGCTGACGAGGAAGTCGGCCGTGGCGCGGTTCTCGATACCTTCGGCAACGACGGTGAGGCCGAGCTGCTTGCTGAGGCCGACGGTCGAGCTGACGATCGCGGCATCGTCGGAATCGGAGAGCAGGTCGAGCACGAAGGACCGGTCGATCTTGAGCCCGTCGAGCGGAAATTTCTTCAGATAGCTCAGGCTCGCGTAACCCGTGCCAAAATCGTCGAACAGGATGCGGACGCCAAGGTCCTGGATCCGCTTGAACATGTCGAGCACACGGCCTTCGTCGCGCAGCAGGATGTCCTCGGTGACCTCGAGCTCGAGCAGCGAGGGCGTGAGCCCCGTCGCATCGAGAAGCGCCGCAACCGACTGCGCGAGATCGCCGGAGTGAAGCTGCGACGGCGACAGGTTGATTGCGACGCGGACGCTTCTGCCGGACAACTCCCAGGCCCGCGCCTGCCGGCAGGCGGTTTCCATCACCCAGCTCGCGATCCGCTCGGACAACGCAGAGGTGTTGACCACCGGCATGAACTCCCCGGGCGAGACGTAGCCGCGCACGGGATGCCGCCAGCGGATGAGCGCCTCGGCCCCGACCAGGCTGCCATCGACCAGGCGGACTTGCGGCTGGAAGAACAATTCGAACTCGCCGCGGTCCGCGGCGAGCGCGAGCTCGCTTTCAAGCGTCAGCCTGTTCTCCAGCTCCTGCCTGATGGTGCTCTCGAAGACCACATGGCCGCCGCGCCGGGTTGCTTTTGCCTTGGAGAGCGCGAGATGACCGTTGCTCAGAAGGTCGTCAGCGCTGAGCCCGCCGTCCGGGTAGACGGCGACGCCAACACTGATCCTGACGCGGTGCTGGCGCGTGCCGGTGGCGAGCGGCAGCTCAAATGCGCGCGCGATGCGCTCGGCGAACTGCGCAACCGGCTCGCCATCCTGCGCGTATTCAAGCGCAATGGCGAATTCGTCTCCGCTGAGTCGGGCGACGATCGCCTTGCCCCCCGCTTCTGCCTTCAGGCGTCCAGCGACCGCGCGCAGCACGAGGTCTCCGGCGGCGTGTCCCAGCAGGTCGTTGATCCGCTGGAAGCCGTCGAGCCCGAGCACCAGCAGCGCAACCTTGCAAGACCCCCGTTCCGAACCCGCGACGAGGTCGACGAGCCCGGCATGCAGCGAGTTGCGGTTGGCAAGACCGGTCAATGCATCGTATTCGGCGAGATATCTGACGCGCTCGGCTTCGCGCTTGCGGACCGAGATGTCGCGCAGGATTGCGCCATATTGGAAGCCATCCGTTCCCTGCCAGCCCGAGAAGCTTGCCTCGACGGGGAACGTTTCGCCATTCTTGCGCCGTCCTTCGAACTCGACGACCACCGCCCCACCCGGGACCAGGAGTGCCTGGCGCGCAGCATCGCGCATGGCGAAGGCCCTCGAGCTACCGTCAACCGGCATTGCGCAGAGCGCTTCGAAGGGCTGGCCGATCATTTCGGTCGGCATGTAACCGAAGATCGCGCTGGCGCCGGGATTCCACACCGTGATCCGGTGATCCTCGTCGGTGCAGACCAGGCCATCGCCAAGCGACATCGCGATGCGATGAAAGCGGCTCTCTGCGATGCGCCCCAATAGGCTGCGGAAGTCGATCTCGTCGAGCGCGATCGCGGCCAGATAAGCGAAGATGGCGATGTGAAGCAGCGACGTGTCGATGACGAGCGGCCATTTCGCCTGCACGAGGGCTGCGACAAGCTCGACTGCTGCCCCCGCCGCGACCAGCATCGCCACGCGGACACCGGGAGCGATGCGGCGCCATGAGAATATCATCAACAGGCAGATCACCGAAAGGCCGAGCGCCATGCCCACGTCGGAGGTCCAGCGCAGCGTACGCTGCTGCATGATCGATTCTGCCGCGAGCGCCTGAAGGACTGGGCCCGACGCGATGCCGCCGTTCGGAACGCTGAAGCGGTCGCCGAGCTCGAGCGCTGTGGCCCCGACGATGATCTTCTTGTCCTTGAGGCTTGCCAGGGTCGCGGGGTCGCCGTGCAGCACGTCGGCATAGGAGACGCGCGGAATGGACACTGCACGGATACTGAAGTCGATCAGAAAGGGCGGGGTTCGGCTTGCATTCTGCCCGGCCAGCACGACAGCCATCGACGGCACGAAGTTGTCGCCGAGCTTCTCCCCGAAGGGATAGCGGCGAACGAGGCCGTCGGGCTCGACCTTGACGTTGACGACTGCCGGCCAGGACTGGTTGCTGAACGGTCTCAGCGGGCGATTGATGTGCGCCGCTCCCCCGTTCGGTGCCGGTTGCTTGAAGGACGGCAGGATCGTCACCCCNNNCCCCGCCGACATCCCTGAGTGCCTTGACGAAAGCCTCGTCGGAGGCGGGATCGGACGGGGTGCTGAAATCAACATCGAAAGCCACGTCCTGGACGCCGGCACTTTCCAGTTTCTGCAGCAGTTCGGCATGCAGCCGGCGCGGCCAGGGCCACACGCCGATCTGGTCGATCGAGGGTGCATCAATCGCGACCACGACGACTTTGCCGCTGGCCGCACGTGATTGCCAGGCGAACCGCAGATCGGTGAGCGCATTGCGGAGTGCAGCGTGCCATCCCGTAGACAGCACGACCGCCAGCGCAATCACGACCAGAATATGCGGCCTGTAGCGTTTCACCTTGCTCCCCCGCACATCCGGCGGATGCCGCGATGTGCTCCCCTTCATGTTGACGGCACGGTCCTAGCGATGGCCCCTGCCCCAATTCCAACCATAGTGGTGGCCATTGTTGCCGTTATTGCCGTTTCCACTGCTTCCGCTATTTCCGTTGTTGCCATTGTTGCCGGTCGCGCCGCTCCCGCTGCCGGAGCTTCCGCCGGATACATCGCTGGTCGAACCGGCAGTCGTAGCCACCGTCGTCGTCGCGCTTGATGACGTCGCTGCGGCGCTACTCGCGGCAGCACTGGTGCTCACGGTCACCGCGGTCAGGCTCGAGGTATTGCTGGCTGCAGTCGTCGTGCTTGCCCTCGTGTCGCTCCAGACCGTGTCGATGCCGGCGTTCGCGGCACTGCGCACGCGGCCCGGCGCGACGGCACCATGGGCAAGCCCATGCGTGACCTTGTGGAAGTTCAGCTTGACCTCGCCGAGCGAGCTCGAGATGCGCACGGCGCCAGCCCTGGGTGGCGTGGCTACGGCCGCCTGATGCGATTGCATCGGCGCGCCGCCAGCCCTGGCCCCCTTGTCGACCGGACCGAGCGCATGGATCGCATGTCCGTTCGTCGCGTTGCGCGGCGCCGACAGCCCCGATTTCGGCACTGGAATCCGTTCGATCGTCGAGGCGCGCGGCTTGCCCTGTTCGATCGGATTGAAGGTACCGGCACCGCTCAGGCGAAGACCTGGCTTGCCGTGCTCGAAGGCGGTCGCCGCCTGTCCCGGCAAGACCTGCGCGATCTGGCCCGTCTTGAAGTCGGAGACTTCAACCTGGCCGCGGAGCACGCCGACCTTGGTGCTGCCGGCGTTCACCGTGACACTGAACTGCGTTCCCTTGACCACGGCGGCGAGATAAGGCGTCTCGACCTCGAAATGCTTGACGTTGCGCTTCTCGACCTCGAGCAGGATCGAACCGGCCTGCTGAATGATCGTGGTCGAGAGCCCTTCCTTCTTCTCGGCCGGCAAGCCGACCACCGAGTTCGGAGAAATCAGAATCGTTTCCTCGCCGCGGACGAGCAGCCCCCGCCCGTTGCGGCCGGTGCGGATGGTATCGCCTGGTTTGAGCGTCTCGTCCTGCTTCAATGAGACCTGCTGCGCGCCGCCGGTCGCGAGCCAGACCTCGCCAGAGGTCTTGCTGATCGACCAGGCGCCATCCTCTGCGGCGGATGCGCCGGATGCCATTCCCAGCAGCAGCGCCGCCATCAAGGCGCGCCGCAGTCCAACTCTGTCGAGCATGACGATCCTCAGTCCCCTGTCCGGCCGGGCTGAGGAGTACCCGAAATGACTCAAGATAGGATTAGCCGGAACCGGCAATGCAAACGGTCGGATTAACTTTTCATTGACCATAAAAACCTATGAAAAATCATGCGCCTAACGAATCTTTACCGTCTCCTGCGGGCCGCTCCGTTGAACTACGGAGAGCAGCGCACGGTCGATAGGATGGGACGGCATTTCGTTGCCGCATTGGTACTGCTCGCACCAATCGTTGCGGGAATTCCGCAGGCGTTCGCGCAGCAGGCGAACCAGCCGGGATTCGATCCGCGCCAGCCCGAAAAGTATTTCGAAAACCAATCCGATCAGGAAACGCTCAACCGCCCTCCGGTCAAGCTGCCGACGGTCGGCCAGCCCAACACCGGCGGCGATACCAAGCCGCAATTTGTACTGCGCGGCGTCAACGTCAGCGGCGCCCATGCCATCTCCCGCGACCGTATCGCCGGGGTCTATCAGCCCTATCTCGGCAAGAAGGTCTCGCAGGCCGATCTCGCCGCGATCGCCGGCGCGATCAGCGAGCTCTACCGCGCCGACGGCTTTCATCTGAGCCGGGCGATCGTGCCGCCGCAGGATATCACTGACGGTCGCGTCCAGATCTGCGTGATCGAAGGGGCCATCGTGCAGGCCGACCTCAAAGGCGACGGCGCCGAGCAGTTCGGCGTCAGGCCGATGCTCGGGCCGGTTCTGGCGGAGCAGCCGTCGCGTCTTGCAACGCTCGAACGCCAGCTGTTCCTCATCAGCTGCAGGCCGGGCGTCCGGATCACGGATACTGCGCTTGAGGAGATCGGCGGCCCGACCGGTCGCTTTCGTCTCACCGTCTATCTGAAGACCTGGCACGTCTTTGCGTCGTTCGGACTGGATAATCTCGGATCATCGTCAGTCGGCCCCTTGCAGACCTATGCGACGGGCGCGTTCAACTCCTACCTCGCCCCCGGCGACACGCTCGCGGTCAATCTGTCGACCATCGCGAACGATCCGCGCGAGCTCGGCTTCGCACGGCTCTCCTATGACGCGCCGGTCGGCGTCGACGGCGTGCGCCTCGGCGCCTCCGTCCTGTACAGCGCGGTGCGGCCGGGCGATGCGCGGCGCCTCGACAGCGACATCACCACGACCGAAGCCTTCGAGGTGCGGGCAAGTACCGTCCCCTTCATGTCGCAATGGTCGGCCCTCACCCTCACCCTGGCCGGCACCCTCAGCAACGTATCGGAACACGATCTGTTCGGCCCCTACTACAACGACCACATCAGGACCGCGAGCCTGACGGCCGATTACCGGCTCCAGGATCGCTTCGGCGGCACCAACTACGCAACGTTGACCTATCGCCAGGGCCTCGACATCTTCGGCGCCTCGCATTTCGACGACGATCTGTTGTCGCGCGACGGCGCCTCGTCGAACTTCTCGGTGCTGAATCTCTGGTTCACGCGCTACCAGGCGCTCAACGATGTCTGGTCGGTCAAGCTCTCCGCGGCAAGCCAGACCGCATCGCGACCGCTGTTCATCTCGCAGCAATTCTACCTCGGCGGCGCGGCCTTCGGCCGAGGCTATGGCGCAGCCGAGATCAGCGGCGACAACGGCCTCGCCGGCTCGCTCGAGCTACGCTTCGACCAGAAGCTCAATTTCCGCTACTGGAGCGGCTACCAGCTCTACGCCTTCGGCGATGCCGGCGCGGTCTGGAACGACGGCTACCACCTGAGCGATGGCCTGTCGCTGACCTCTGCCGGGATCGGCGCCCGGTTCTTCCTCTGGGACGATTTCCAGGCCGATTTCGGCGTCGCCGTCCCCTTGAGCTACCGGGCGCCGGACAATGAGCGCCGCAGCCCGCGTTTCCTGTTCACGCTCTCCAGCGCGCTGCGGCCGGAACGCGGCAAGGCAGGCTGTCCCTAGCCGAGCAGCGTCGCCGCGATTTGCCCCGACATGCGGCCCGTTTGGGACCTTTCTCACACACTTGCCTAAATTTAATCCCGCACTCTGGTCACGATCGCTCGATCCGGGAGTTCCCAATGGCCACGTACAGTCAAAAGTGATTGAGATGGAACCATGAAAAGGGTGTTTACGGTTCTGGCCTTTCTCTGCGTCCTTGGCGTCGGCGAATATTTTGTGGTCTCCAGGTTCGCGATCCGTCACGAGACCTTGAGCCTGTTCGACGCCGCGCGCCAGCGGCCGGTCACCGTCGAGCTCGCGGTGCGGCGCGATTACGAGACCAAGGCTAATCTCGGCCTCTGGAAGCTTCCGCTAGCCATCATCAGCAACGGCAATACCGTCAAGGCCACCGAATATTCGTTCCTCGCCAACGTGCTCGCCGCGCGCGGCTATATCGTTGCGAGCATCCAGCAGGACCTGCCGACCGACCCGCCCCTGATGACCCACGTCGGCCAGCCCTATGTCGGCCGGCGCCAAGTTTACATCCGCTGCGAGGCCAACATCCTCTTCGCACTGGGAGAGCTGAAGAAGCGCCAGGAGAACGCCGCATATGATCACATCACGCTGGTCGGCCACTCCAACGGCGGCGACGTCTCGATGTATGTCGCCCATCAGCACCCCGAACTGGTGTCGAAGGTGATCACGCTGGACAATCTGCGGGTGCCGTTCGAGCTCAACGACCACTTGAAGATCCTGTCGTTCCGCTCGAAGGACCCGCACTTCGTGAGCGACCCCGGCGTCCTGCCGACGCCGGAACAGGCCAAGGCGCGCGGCATCGATATCGTCCATACCGGCGCGCAGCACACGGAGATGAGCGATCGCGGGCCCGACTCGGTCAAGGAGAAGATTCAGGCGACGCTCGACCGCTTCCTGCGGGACAGCGCCAGCAGCGAGCTTGCACCTGCCGACACGACAAGCCCGATGATCATGAACCCCGGCGATTACTAGGGCATGTCTCCGGGAAATAGGATCAATGCGCGACGGCGATCGCGCTTTGGCCGCTTTGCGGCAGATCAAGGCGGCTCGAGGCCGGACGCGCGATAAGGCAGTTCCCAGAGCGCCGGAGAGACATTTGTCGCACTATGCCAAAAGCCTAGGCCCACCCGCGGCACGGGTACCGGGTCTTGTCCGTCATTTCTATCGTTCGGCCCGCCGACTGTTCCGGTCGGTCATCGCCCGCATCGATCTCTCGCAATTCCCGGGATCGTGCTGCGGTTGAACTCTGCGCTTCGCCATGCGCCCGCAACATGCAAATCCCTGCCGGTCGAGCCGGCAGGGATCGCCAGAAAAGGATGATGGACGGCAAGCTGTCCCGTGGATCAGGACTTGCCCTTGCCGGACTGCATCAAATTGCCAGTCATCTGGCGCATGTGGTCTCCGGCGCTGGTGAACTGGCTGCGCAGGAACTCGGACTGGATGCGCATGGCTTCCTGAAGGTCGGTGGCGTGAACAAGCTTGCGCGCATGCTCGAACGCCGACTTCATGTTCTGCTCGGTGAAAGCGAGCGCCTGCTTCGACACCTCGGTGCCCGCTCCGGGCACCGTTGACATCGATTTGGTGGCGGCTTCGAAAAACATGCCGAATGCCCTCTCCGCCTGGTCGATCGTCTTTTCGGCCAGGTCGCGCAATTCGGCCGGAACTTCAAGCTTCGGTTCGATCATGTCGCTGTCCTCCCTTTTTTCTTACTGATTATCACATTTTTCGCTTCCGCTTCCAGCGGCCAAGCCTCGGCGGCAGGCGCAACCGGGGGGGGGGGGCGGAACGCCGTTAGGCGGGACGAACCATGGAGGCAGCACGACGCCGGCGCGCAGTCCGGCTCACGACAGGGGACGTTCAGGGAGGGTTTCGTCGGTGGCGAGGTCCTCGACGAGTTTGATGACCTCAAAACGTTGCCGGGGTGCGAGCTTCAGGAAGGCACGCAGCAGGCGAAGGCTTTCGACGGTGCTGCTTGCAGGCGCGCCGAGCTTGAGGTGCAGTTCAGCCGCGAAATTGAGGTTCTTCATCTCGCACCTATGACAAGGATCGGCCTTCGTGGTCGGACCTCCCCTCAAGAACCAACGCCATGGCGGCGAAGGGTTCTCGGCCGGAGCCCTCCAGCGGGTTGGTACGCTGAACTGCGCATCCGGACGGCCCGGCTCAACCCGTCAGGTTGCAACTATGCCAAGGAACAACCCTTCGGGCAAGCCAAACCATCGGCGCAGCGATGCTCAGCCAGCACCGCACCACGGCAATTCCGGATAACAGGAATATGCACCGACGTCACCCACCTGCGTCAAGAAGCGGCATCGATGTGCACGCTGCCTTGATCAACTCCGGTGCCGCGCGATCAGCCTTGCTTTGTGTCTGAATGTGAACAGGTCCACGCATCGCAATGTGAGCATATTGCCTCGATTTGAGGGAGGGCGTTCGATCACGGAACGTCGAAGCCCTTCGCCCGACTGAGCGAGCTACTGCTTCTTCAGCGTATACACGTAATCGTTGAGTCCGACCTCGGCGGTTGCATCATCGACGAAATGAAAGTCGATTTCACAGCCGGTCTCCAGCGTCTTGATCCGGGCGCCGCTGAAGCCGAGCGAAGCAGCAAGCGCTTTGGGATCGGCCTTCTTGTCGGCGCGCTGCATCTCGTCAAATGCGCCCTGGAAGATCATGTCGGGACCATAGTCCGTCACCTTGTACTGCGGCTTGGCACAGGCAAAGGGCCGCGGCCCCGAGATCTCCTTCGCCTTGAGGACCAGCGTCTTGCTCATCAGCCGTGCCCGCTCGGTACCATCAGGCTTGCGGTGCTGGTCGGCCCATGGTGCCACCACGGCCGTCGTGACCGCCCAGCTCCCGACATAGAACGGATCGGCGGCCATGGCGGTGCTCGGCACGCCGAGCGACGCAAGAATGCAAACCGTGACGATAGATTTCATCTGATGAATCCTTTGAGCTCTCGACTTGGACTCGGCTCTGCGCGTCAGGGTTCATCGGTCCCCAATATTTTCCGATCCGTGAACCGCCGTTCAAGATCAGACGACCAAGCCGGTGCGAAACGGCCACGCAGATCACGGGCGCCATGGCTGACTGACCTCTTCGATTCGGGCGCGCGACAGCATCAAAGGACGACGGCATGCTTTCTCGCTGCGATGTCATCAAGGGCGCCGCGGTCGCGCTGCTCACACTCTCGATTCAGGGCGCATGGGCGCAGGAGACAAAAATGAATCTGTTCAAGATCGTCACCGTCAAGGACGAGATCATCATCGGATTGTCAGCCGAGGAGCTGCAGGCGCTCGGCGGCAGCGATGCGAGCGCCGTTGCGCACGCGCTGGCGCAGAAGGGCGACCTCACCGTCTGGCAGTACAACGTGCATCGCGGCCAGAACGGAGAACTGCAGCAAGCGCCGACGGCGAAGGTCGGGCTCCTCGCCAACGCCTCGCTCCGCGTCGAGCCCTATTCGACGCCGTACCAGATCGTGCCGCATCCGTAAGCAGCACCGCACGCCGGCGGCCGCAGCCGCCGGCGTGCCGCTCTCATCGGCGCTGCTCTGCGCGCGGCCCCACAGTTTCGGTCGCAAAGCCGTAGACCAGCGCCAGCCGGTCAAGGCATTCGCGAAAGCGGCGCGCGAAATAGTCGTTCCAGCGCTGGGTACGTACCGCGCGGCGCTGCCCGATCTGGTCCATGGTCAGACCCAGGACCAGCACATCGTGCACCAGCGCGGCACCGTCGGTGCCGAGCTCGCGCTCGACCCGGTTCAGCCGCAGCACCGCCTGGCGCTGGCTCTCGGTGACTGGCTCGCGCGTGCGCGCGCCATCGACATATTCGCGGGTCGGATCCACCGCCTGGGGACCGCGCTCCGCCTTCTCCCAATCATTCTGGAAGGCACGGCCACCGCGGTATTGCGCCTCGTCGATCTGGTGGTGGGAATGCAGCCGGCCGAGCGGATCATTTCGGATCGAGCGCATGGCGGCAATCTTTTCGCCCGGTTCGAGCGCCAGAGGATTGTCGACCTCGATCTCGGCCACTTCGGCATTGAACGGCAGTTCGTGCGAGCGCCGGTCATAGAGCTTTGCCAACTTGTAGGACTTGTTGCGTCTGGCGCGTACCACGCGGATACTCCTTGCGAAATTGACGATTGAAGGGATGCCACGCCGCCCGTCAGGCGGCCGAGACCAGCCTCAGCACGAGGGGACCCGCCACGCGCGCGGACGTCGATCCGGGTCCGCGGGTCAGGTGGAAATGCGGCGTGCAATAGCTCGAGCCGGACGTTCGGGGATGGCCGCAGAAGGTGATCTCTTCCCCGTCCTTGTCGCCGCCATAGGGATAGCGGCAGTCGCCAGGCGCAAGTTCGAGCAGCGAGATCAGGCGGGGCTTGATGCCCACGCAGCGCAACTTGACCGGTGCGGCCAGCTTCATCGCTGATTTCGGCGGCACGCTCCAGCTCTGCAACGCCGGAGGCCGCGGTGGAAACAGACAGGGCTCGCCGGGGAAGGCCGGGACGATCGATGGACTCTTCATCCGTGCCGGCGCCGCAAGCCCGAGCCGCCTGGCCCGGCCGACCACCGCGTTGCGCGTGTAAGCCGTTCCGAATCTTGCGTTAATTTCCCGTCCGATCTCCGCATATGACATGCCCTTGAGAAAATAGTCGCGAAGCGCGTCGGAGTGCTCCGACGGCCAACTCCCCGGTTCCATGCGGCTGTCCTGTGATGCGCCCTCGCCGGCCGGCACGGCCGGGATCGTTAGACACACATTCCGGTATTCCGAAACAAAAGTCAAGCGAGAATTCTGATATTCATAATTGCATCAATTCCGAATTTCGGATTAGAAGAGACAGGGACCATGGTCAATCGAGGGAATCACCATGTTGGACGTTGCAATGATCGAGCGGGGCCTGGAGAAGACGGGCAAGAGCAAGGGCGGGCTGGCAGCGGCCATGGGCGTGCGCCCGGGCGCGGTCTCGGAAATCCTGGGCGGCGAACGCCTGGTGAAGGCGTCGGAAATTCTGCCGATCATGGAATATCTTGAACTCAATCTCGCACCGATCATGGGCCGGGTCGGCGCCGGCGCCGTGATCGAGCCGGATTTCGAGCAGGTTCCCCCCGAGGGGCTCGGCGACGTCGTGCTGCCCTTCCCGATCATGGAAGAAACCGTCGCCTTCGAGATCGTCGGCGATTCGATGCTGCCCAAATACGAGAGCGGCGACGTGATCGTGGTCTACAAGGACCAGCGCTATCCGCTATCGAGCTTCTATGGCGAGGAGGCCGTGGTCCGGCTCAAGACCGGCGAACGCTACCTGAAGACCATCGAGCGCGGCAAAAGCCCGTCGGTCGTCAATCTCACCAGCTTCAACGCCAAGCCGATCGTCGGCGTCAAGCTGGAATGGGTCGGGGAGATCTGCCTCTCCATGCCCAAAGGCCAGCTCGAGCGGCTGCGCGCCAAGTCGGCGCGGCCGCGCAAGAAAGGCAGGTAGGCGGAAAAATCGCGCCGATTTCCGATTTCTGGAAATCGCGTTTGGACCAATTTCCGTTTTTCGGAAATATCTGCCGCAGGCCTGCGACACACGGGCCGCGGCAGGGACAGTTCATGCAGTACTTCGTCGTGATGATCGACTATGGGCGGCGCGGCCGCGAGGAGGTCGTCGATCCCGAGATTACCCGGCGCGAGGTGGTCTCCCGCGTCGTCTCGGGTGAATACAGCAACATCTCCTTCATTCACGAGATCGTGGACAGCTCGGTCGAGGACGTGACCGAGGCCATCCTGATTGAGGCCGCCCTCCCGCAGGTTCCGCCCGAGGACATCGATCTCCAGGCCATCGGCCTCGATCATGCCCGCGACCTGCGCAAGCACGAACGGACGTGACGCAGGCGCGGAACGCCTGCGCCGTCGTCGGATCGGACATCACACCAGGAGCACCGTCGATCCCGTCGTCTTGCGCGCGGCGAGATCGGCGTGCGCCTTGGCGGCGTCCTTCAGCGGATAGGTCTGGTGCACTTCGATCTTGACCGCGCCGGATTTCACGACGTCGAACAGCTCTTTGGCCATCGCAACCAGGTTCTCCCGCTTGGCGGCATAGGTGAACAGCGTCGGACGGGTGACGTAGAGCGAGCCCTTCTGCGCGAGCAGGCCGAGATTGAGCGGCTCGACGGCGCCCGAGGATTGACCGAACAGCGCAACAACGCCGAGCGGCGCGAGGCAATCCAGCGATTTCAGGAACGTGTCCTTGCCGACGGAATCATAGACCACCGGCACCTTCTTGCCGCCGGTGATCTCGTCGACCCGCTTCACGAAATCCTCGCGCGTGTAGATGATGACATGATCGCAGCCATGGGCCTTGGCGAGCTTGGCCTTCTCATCGTTGCTGACCGTGCCGATCACGGTCGCGCCGAGATGTTTCGCCCACTGGCTCAGGATCAGGCCGACGCCCCCGGCCGCGGCATGGAGCAGGATCGTGTCGCCGGCTTTCACGCGATAGGTCTGCCGGATCAGATACTGCGTGGTGAGGCCTTTCAGCATCATCGCCGCCGCGGTTTTGTCGTCGACACCGTCAGGCAGCTTCAGCAATCGGTCGGCGGGGATCAGCCGCGCCTCGGAATAGGCGCCAAGGGGCGAGGCACCATAGGCAACACGATCGCCGGGCTTCAGATCCGTGACGCCGGGGCCGACCTCCTCGACCACGCCGGCAGCTTCGCTGCCGAGGCCGCTCGGCAATTGCGCCGGATAAAGGCCCGACCGGTTGTAGATGTCGACGAAATTGAGGCCGACAGCGGTGTGACGGATGCGCGCCTCGCCGGGCCCGGGCTTGCCGACATTGACTTCCTCCCAGACCAGGACTTCCGGACCGCCGGTCTTGTGAAAACGAATGGCATGGGTCATGGGCATTGCTCCCTTATTGTTGGAGTTGAGGATCGGAGAACCGGGTTCGGGCCGTGAAATAGGCATTTAATCCGCCCGTTACAGTACAGAGGCGTAACAAGAATGTCACAGCGAACGACAAACGCTCGCCGTTCCACCTCTGTTCGAGAGAGTTGATGAGGGCGCCAGGACACTCGGCAGTACCTTTCGCGCGGGGTTCGGTGGTTGTCTGCGAAGGAGAGCCGAGATGCCAGCTTATGTACAGCATCATCAGGATATCGATATCGCGCCTGTGATTTGTCCGACTTGCATGGGGTTCCTGCCAATGTATGTGCGCGAGGTCGAGCCGCATTGGAGCCTTGCCAAAATCGACTTCGTCTATGAATGCGCCGATTGCGGCACCGAGCTCAGGCAGACCATCCGCAAGCCGGAGCTCCTGCGGCACTGACGGGAGCGAATTTCTCCCGGTTATCTATTTGCGCTAAGCGGAAAATCAGCCGCTCACGCGGATCTGGTTCCTCCCAAACGAGGCTTGTTCTTTGCCGGGAACGCAGGCAGAACAAGCCTCAAGCAAGACCTTTGGGAGCGCCCATTCGTGGCTGATCAGAAGGCCTCGACCTCGATCGAGGCAGTGGAGAGCGGCCTCGCCGCGCAAGGCTATATCGCGAGCCGGCAGATCGCGACCGCAGTCTATTTGTCGCAACAGATCGAGAAGCCGATCCTGGTCGAGGGTCCCGCGGGCGTCGGCAAGACCGAGCTTGCCAAGGCCATCGCCGCCTGGCGCGGCATGAAGATGATCCGCCTGCAATGCTACGAGGGCCTCGACGAGGCCAAGGCGCTCTACGAGTGGAAGTATGCAAAGCAGCTTCTCTATACGCAGATCCTGAAGGACAAGCTCGGCGAAGTGCTCGAAGGCGCGCAGACGCTGCACGCCGCACTCGACCAGCTCCACGACTTCGGCGACGTGTTCTTCTCCAAGGAATTCGTCGAGCCGCGGCCGCTGCTTCAGGCCCTGGAGCAGCCGGGCGGCTGCGTGCTGCTGATCGATGAGATCGACAAGTCGGACGCCGAATTCGAATCGCTGCTGTTGGAAATTCTGTCCGACTTCCAGGTCACGATCCCCGAGCTCGGCACTGTCTCCGCGATCACGCCGCCAACCGTGATCCTCACCTCCAATAGCGAGCGCGATCTCGGCGACGCCTTGAAGCGGCGCTGTTTGCATCTGCATATCGGCTTCCCCGAGCAACGGCTGGAGGAACGCATCGTCGAGAGCCGCGTGCCCAGCATCTCGCAGACGCTGCGCCGGCAGATGGTCGGTTTCATCCACGAGATCCGCACGCTCGACCTGAAGAAGCTGCCCTCGGTCAGTGAGACCATCGACTGGGCACGTGTTCTGGTGCTCTTACAGGCTTTCGAGCTCGATACCGAGATCGTCAAGGACACGCTCAACGTGCTCCTGAAATACGAGGCCGACATCGAGGCGGCTGCGCCTCAGGTCACGACGTTCATGGCCAAGGCGGCGCGGTCCAACGTCTTCGGTTGACGCCGATGCGCGAGAACCTCCATCGTTTCTTTCGGGCGGCGCGGGGCGCCGGCGTCCATGTCTCGCCCGCAGAAAGCATCGATGCGATGCGCGTTGTCGCGCAGGTCGGCGTGTCCGACCGCGCCATCTTGCGCGACGCGCTATTGTTGACGCTCGCCAAATCGCAGGACGAGAAACTTGCGCTCGGCGACTGCTTCGATCTGTTCTTCAGCCAGCCGGAACCTCGGCAGGAACAGGTCGAGGCCGCTAGCCACGATACTGCGCAAGAGACGGATCAATCCCCCTCGCCCGGCGCGAGCAGCGACGCGGGCGGAGGTCAGCCGCCCGAGGGATTGGGCCCGCTTGCACAGATGCTGCTGTCGCAGGATCGCAATGCGATCGCCGCAGCGATCGCCAGTGCTGCCGGCGCGGCCTCTCTGTCCGACATCCGCTATTCCACCCAGCGCGGAATCTTCTCGAGCCGCATCCTCGATGCCATGGGGCTCCAGCGCCTGCGCGATGATCTCGACGAATTGACCGCGACGAACCCGTCGCTGGCCGAGCGCCTACGCGCCGCGCTCGACGCCTTGCGCGAAGCCGTGCGCGACACTGTCTCGCAGGGGCTTGCGCTCTACGCGCGCGAGGAGGCCGAGAACCTCCGCAACGAGATCTTACGCAACGCGCCGCTCGCGCGCATCGAGCGGCGGCAGGTCGCAGAGATGCGTGCACTCATCCGCCAGATCGCGCGGCGCCTGCGCGAGCGTTACTCGAAGCCGCGCAAGCGCCAGCGTCGCGGCCATCTCGATGTCCGCCGCACGCTGCGCCGCAATGCCGCCTGGGGCGGCGTGCCCTTCCTCACCGCCTGGAAGCGCAAGCACCGCGACCGGCCGAAGATCGTAGCGCTCTGCGACGTCTCGGGCTCGGTCGCGCAGGTGTCCGATTTCTTCCTGCTCCTGATCCATTCGCTGCATGAGGTGGTCGACGATGTCCGCTCCTTCGCCTTCTCCTCGCATTTGGTCGAGGTCAGCGACATCCTGGAGACGAAGTCGCCCGAGGAAGCCATGCGGGAGATCATGTCCAAGGTCGGTTTCGGCTCGTCCGATTACGGCTCGGCGCTGGTCGGTTTCGAGAAGGAGTTTATGAGCACGTTGACGCCGCAGACCACGGTCATCGTGCTCGGAGACGCCCGCAGCAACAATCTCGACCCGCGCGCCGACATCCTGCGCCGTATCTCCGAACGCTCGAAGCGGCTTGTCTGGCTCAATCCCGAGGGACGTCTCGCCTGGGGTTTTGGCGATTCCGAGATGCCGCGCTATGCGACCTTTTGCAGCGTGGTGCGCCAATGTGCCACCGCGCAACAGCTCGAGCGCGCGGTGTCCGATATCGTGGCCACCTATCAGTAAACGGCGATTCAGTAAACGGCGATCGCGTTCGCGGAGAACATTAGCCGGCAGTCAGCCGCGAGCCAGCTCGGCCCGGGCGAGATTGCACTCCCGAAAGTGATGAGCGATTTCGTCGAGGGCGCGCTGCTTCCACTCCTCGGCCTGCGTGAGCCAGAAAACCCGGCGCTCCGAATCGAACGCCGCACGCTCCCGACAGAGCGACTCCTGACTGCGGATTTCCACCAGCCTGTTCATGCACTCCACTCCTGCCGTGTGAAGTCATTCACCCGCGAATCAGCGTAACAGAGTCTTGAACATCTCGGCTCAAGATTTCTGTGCACATCGCGACGTAGAATGGGACAGCGCTGCTTCCCGTGCACTGCGGTAGTTCGCAACGCAGCATCAAGCGCAGATCATCAATTAGTGATCGGAGAGCGGAACGATATTGGTCGGCAAGCGATCTTAACTCTTGTGGCGCAACAAAGTGCGGCAATTTGTGAAGAGAGGTTCTAAACACCTCACCGAATTCCGGACTCAATGTCGTCGCATGGTCTTCATGCACCGCGGCTAAGTGATGCGCGCGGACGATACCATCGCTTGAGGCAACATGAGCAACGACGTCGACTTCGATCTTTCATCGGATCAATGGGAAGCCCTGCGCACGCTTCGCAACCCGGCCTCGAACGGTCGTCTCTCGAAGGCCTATCTCGTCGAAGGCCTCGTCAAGCTCGGTCTCGTCGTCATCAACGACGGCGTGCCGGCGATGACGCCCGCGGGACGCAAGGTGCTGGTGCGGGGATCGGGCCGACTGCTGGATGTCGCCGCATGAGGATAGGCGCGGATTGAATTGATGACGGCAGTCTGCTGGCGGATGAACAGATGGCGCGCTCGATGAAGCATCAGACAGCTCTGTTGCTCGACCGTCTTGGTCGGCAAGAACCGCATGTTGGGTCTCGTGACCGCCTCGCAAATCGCCTCCGCGTCCGTGGTGTCGTTCTTCTGTCGCTTGACGTAGGGCTTCACGTAGGCCGGAGGCATCAACCGCACCGCGTGCCCCAATGTCTCCAGCTCACGGGACCAGTAGTGCGATGACGCGCAAGCCTCGATCCCCACCAGACATGGCGGCAGCTTCTGGAAAAATGCCAGGACGTGCTGGCGCCTCAACTGGCGGCGTATGACCGTGTGGCCAGCTGCATCAACACCATGCACTTGAAAGATCGACTTCGCGATATCCAGACCGATTGTCGAAATTGACGGCATAGCTTGCTCCTCCGAATCGTGGGAGCCTCAAACGGCGCCCACTCCTTGGCACTCTCGTGCC
>NZ_LUUB01000003.1 GCF_001641635.1 Bradyrhizobium centrolobii | reverse complement strand
GGTAGAGTCGAGGATGGGCGCGGTAGCTTGGGGGCCCCTTGGCCATCGCCCCGTTTCCCATCCCCGCTCATCAAACCGGACGTGCCGATTTCCGGCATCCGGCTTTCCGGCTGGCTTCACCGCGAGGCACGCGACGTGGCCGCTCGGGGCAAGCGTTGGAGGCACAGAACGCCGAGTTCTCGATGGATGACATCGAATATGAATCGGCGATTGCCGCGCCCTTGCACCTTGTGCCTTCGCGCGAGGAACCTGCGCACACGTTCAAAGACGTATTGGTCGACGCTACGGTATGCCTTGCTCCGCGAGCCGTAGCCAAAGTAGTTGGACCAGCCTCGCAGTGACCTGTTCAGCTTGTCACGTACTTCCGGCCATGGATCGATATTGCTTGGCACCAGAAGCTCGCCGACCCTTGTCTTGAGCCGCTGTACACTCTTCTTGGACGGGCTCGCGCCCAGATACCATTTCCCGTTCGCCTCAAACCAATGCACGCCGAACGAGTAGCCGAGGAAGTCGAAGCGTTCCTGTCGGGCATTTCTCAGCGAAGTTTTAGCCTCGTTGAGTGTCAGCCCAAGCTTGGTCATCACCGCCTTCGTCCACGCTAATGCCTCCACTGCGCGACCGCGGCTGAGGATAACGAAGTCGTCGGCATAGGAGATGACGTGAGCCTGGAACGCGTCGCCGCAGCCAGTCGCGCGATGAGCCCGCGAGTGGCGAGCGGTTGCAAGTCCGCTTCCAGCGCGTCGGCAATCTCCTTGGCATATACCTCCCGGTCGTCAACGTAGAGCGTAAAGGATTTCAAATACTTTTCCTTCTTCGCCGGATTCTCGATCGTCGCCTTCGTCCAGTGGTAGAGCGGATAGTTTTCGATGCCGTGCTCTTCTGCTGCGGCGACATACTCTGCAAAGGCGTCGAACTGGCATTTCAGCGTAGCGCGATGCTGGGCGAGGATATCGAACAGCGGCGCCAGCGCCCGATCACGGAGTTTTCGGCGTGCCGATTCCGCCGTAGCAGAATCGTTCACATCGAACCTAACCTGATACTGCCACTGAGAAGTCATGCTATTCTCGCCTTCTGGTCGCACCCGATTTGCCCCTCTCGGATCACAAGGCGCTACCGCTGCTTCACGAGCAGGTCCGGCACGCGGGGCCGTGACGCCATCATGGCTGACGGCGACAGCGCCCGATCACGGAAGCCTCTTTTTGGCAAGGCGCTCGTTGAACGAACGAAGATCGATCACAATTCGTTGGTGGGTCCCGCTGCCGATCTCCTCTGTGCCGTCGCTTGCCGACACCTTGAAGTCAACTCGTTTTCCCTCGACGTTGACTACCTCGGCCGTCGCGCACACCGCGCGGCCTACAGGCGTGGCGGCGAAGTGTTGTACATCAACTGCAGTGCCGACCGCGCTTTCACCTGCATCCAAAAACGGTCTGATGGCATTGAGCGCGGCGTTTTCCATGATCAAGATCATCACGGGCGTCGCAAGCACTTGCGGCAATAGGGCGTCCTTGAAACGGTCGGCAAGATGTTCGGGTTGCACCCGCAATGTCGATGTTCCTCTGGCTCCCAACGGAATCTGCCGCATTCATTCGTCCTAGAGCTCTATATAGACGCGTAGGCCGCATCGCCCGTAACAGCAACACAAAAGTGGACATCTGGCTAGGTCAGAGTTGGTCCAGACCCGGACTGATGCGCCGCACACTGCGCAGATCGCCGCGACCGTCTATCCGGGATCGCCGTTGCCTGAGAGGATTTGAGCTGCGCCTCCGATGCCGCGGCGATAGGCTTCATCAAACGTGACGCCGCGAAGCTGCCATCGGTGCATCCGGCCATTCCAGTCCATCCGCCACTCTGTCGCCCATCCGAGCTCAGAATCCTCCCACTTCAGTCGTCCGACCAAGGCAACTTCGCCACCCCGTTCGGCCGCCACCGATGCCGATATCGAGGATGGTGTCGTCAAGAGCCCTGCGGCATTAATGTTCGCTTTCACCAATGCTGCAGCATCAGGCAGCACGATCATCATGCCCCTCTTTGAGGCTGCGGCGAGGAGGGAGTCACGTTGCAGGTCGGACTGCTTTGCATCTGATGTGGCGATGTATTGTCTTGAGCCCTGCTCCATCTCGACAAAAACGCCAAGGATCGGGCGGCGCGAAAGCCAGGGCTTGACGCCAAGCGAGTCAAGAACGTCGTTGATTTTCTTGTCATCGAAATCGACGATCAAATCGTACGGCCGATCGCGGGTGCCCTGCTCGTCGCGCTTCGGCGTGCCGGACATCTGGTCGTGGTAGCTATAGGCGCTCACGAAATCAGCCGAGCGCGATTTGTACGGATTTAATCGAGGATCGCCCTCGAGCGTGAGCGCCCCGGATACCTTGATGAGAACGTCCTCAAGACAGGCGGCGAAGCCGATGATGCGATTGACTTCGCCCTGTCCAGTCACGCTTGTCTGCGCGCGATAGAGGCTCTCTTCCGCGGCTGCAAGCGTGCTGGGCCAGCTCGCCAAAACAGCAATCAGCGATATCTTGATGATAACAGCGACCACACCCAGACATCGCTCTGTCAGATGCCGAGTAAGCACGATCATCTCTCCCGATTGTCCGGAGTCAACGAGACGCCAGTTCCGACAGGATAAGCCCGGCCGCGTACTCATCAGGGCGCTCGGATCGGGCGCGTTCGATGGTACACTGAGCAGATATTAGCGGCGCTATGATGGAAATCGCGAGAGATCCGGAGAGCGCCAGAAGTCGCGATTTGTTGGCATTTTGACGTCGGTGCGAGGCGCTCGATTTAGCTTGCACTCCAGAAAAGCCGCATGAGGACTGCCTGGGTCATGAGCGAAAGTCGCGCCCGTGAGGGCGCCTTTCCGGTGTACCGCTGACAGCCGACGAGCCGACCGTGACTGCGTTGCTCAGCTCAGGGCCCAGTTGCGGACCCGCTATGAGCCATAGCGTCACAAGCTTTTCAGCGCGCCATTTTCGTGCATACTTTCGGGACCGAGAGAAGGGACGTCCGGATGACCCAGGCCCTTCAGACCGAGGTAATGCCGCCGCAGGATCCGCGAAGGCTGCCGGCCATTGCAGTGCTGACGGCACTCGGGGTCGTCTACGGCGATATCGGCACCAGCCCGCTCTATGGGTTGAAGCAGGCTATCGACTCCGGTGGAGGGCCCACGCCGGAAACGGTGATGGGTGTCGTCTCGCTGATCTTCTGGGCCCTCGTCCTGATCGTCGGGCTCAAATATGCTATTCTGATCCTGCGGGCCGATAATCGCGGCGAAGGCGGCATCGTGGCGCTGCTCGCGCTGCTCGATGCCAGGCATGCCCCTCGCGGAAGCCCGCGTGCCTCCCTGCTTATCGTCGGCCTGGTCGGAGCCGCGCTGCTCTATGGCGACGGCGTGATCACGCCGGCGATCTCGGTGCTCAGCGCGGTCGAAGGCCTGAAGATAGACGCACCGGCGCTCGCGCCCGTTGTCGTTCCCGTCACGATTGCGATCCTCGTCGCTCTCTTCCTGGTCCAGCGGAAGGGAACCGAGTTCGTTGGTCGCATCTTCGGGCCGGTGATGCTCGTGTGGTTCGTCGCGATCGCCGTGTTGGGCATCAAGGGAATCCTGCAGAGCCCGGCCATCCTCGCCGCCATCAGCCCCCATCACGCCGTGCTCTATCTCACTCACGCCGGACCCGGCATTGCCTTCGCCGTGCTCGGCGCTGCCTTTTTGACGTTGACGGGCGGCGAAGCCATGTATGCCGATATGGGCCATTTTGGCCGGCTGCCCATCCAGCTCGGATGGTTCGCGATCGTGTCGCCGGCGTTGATGCTCAACTATCTCGGTCAGGGAGGGCTGCTGCTGTCCGCCCCCCACGCGGCTCAGAATCCGTTTTACCTGCTCGTACCTGGGTGGGCGCACTACCCGATGATTGCCTTCGCGACCCTCGCCACCGTGATCGCGTCGCAAGCGATCATCTCAGGCGCGTACTCCCTCACCCAACAGGCGATGCAGCTCGGCTTCCTGCCTCGCATGCGGGTGCTGCACACGGCGAGCCACGAGAAGGGGCAGATCTACATACCTGTAGTGAACTGGCTGCTGGCCATTGGCACGCTCGCGGCCGTGCTTATCTTCGGCTCATCCGACGCACTCGGAGGAGCCTATGGCATCGCCGTCTCCATGCTGATGGCGGTGACCACCGTGCTGGCGGCTCTCGTCGCCCTGAAATGGGGTTACAACCCGCTCCTGGTCGTGGCGGTGAACGGGTTCTTTCTTGTTATCGAGTTGGTTTTCGTTGCCGCGAACATGACGAAGCTGATCGAAGGTGGCTGGTTTCCACTCCTGCTGGCGAGCGTGATTGCCTTCCTGATGCTGACGTGGCGCACGGGATGGCTATTACTTGAGCAGGAGCGCTCCAAGCTCCGCCAGCGAGAGGACGAGTTCATCGAGTGGGTCGTCAGGACGCCACCCGTTCGGTTACCGGGAGCGGCGGCGATCTTTACCGCAGCGACCACTGGGATCCCGCTCTGCCTGACCCATCACCTGCGGCACAATCGCGTGCTGCACGAGCGCGTGCTGTTCATCGCTTCGGTCAGCGTGGATGCGCCGCGGGTCGAAGCAGCCGACCGTATCAAGCTCGTTCCGGTCGGCGCCGGCATCACCCGCGTCCTGTTCTATTTTGGCTTCATGGAATCACCGGACGTGATGGAAGGGCTGAAGCTCGCCTGCCTCGAGCCCGAGCTTCACGGCAT
Source organism: Bradyrhizobium centrolobii (assembly GCF_001641635.1). Classification (GTDB taxonomy): domain Bacteria; phylum Pseudomonadota; class Alphaproteobacteria; order Rhizobiales; family Xanthobacteraceae; genus Bradyrhizobium; species Bradyrhizobium centrolobii. The sequence continues at coordinate 4,931 of NZ_LUUB01000003.1, read as the reverse complement.
CGATCCCGAGAACATCACCTATTATTTCAGGCGAGTGATGGTGATCGCCTCCAGTAAGGCGTCAGGCATGGCGGTCTGGAGAAAATCCCTGTTCGCCACAATGCACCTCAACGCCAACCTGCCGGCGGCGTATTTCGGAGTTCCAACTGCCCAGGTCGTGGAGGTCGGTCTCGAGGTTGAGATTTAGTGCCGATGACTGCGAAGATGATCTAGGCCCCCATCGATCCGCAGCGCGGCACCCTTCTCGCTCTGCGCGATCTCAACTAGCGGCGCCCCCGCGTGGACCAAGGCCTCGCTATCCTGGATGCAAAGTTTATGCAGGCGTCGACCATCATGTCTCGCAGACGCTGACGGGAAGGCGAAGGAGCCGAGAGCACGCCGTGCCCTCCGATCGTCTTGCAGAGCGTTTGTCTGGCAAGAAGCTGGGGGTAGCATTTCGAGCTTCATCTCGTGTGGGAGGCGATGGTGCGGTCCGAGCGCGAAGCTCCAGCGCGTAAGACGGACGGAGCGGCCTCCCTGGGCGGCGTCGGGTCCCCGTGGTCATGGACTGTGCTGGCGTGGGGCGCGCTGCTGGTGGCGATCGTCGTGTCGTTCAGGCCCGCGGTCCCGGTCATCTGGGGCGACACGCCATCCTTCGTGGAATCTGCTTTTCGTACGCTCGAGGCCGGATGGCCGACCGTGGCGGGTGGGCGCGATCCGGGCTACCCCGCGTTGCTCGCCGTCACGTTCGCGTTTGGGGGCGAGCTCGGGACGGTGGTGCACCTGCAGCAGGCGGCGTGGGCTATCCTGATGCTGGCGCTTGCCGCAACCGCCCAGGCGGCGACGCGCAGCGCCGTTGGGCTTGTGCCGATCATCCTCGTGGCGACGTATCCGGGCCTTCTGCTATTCAGGAACGTCCTCACCGCAGATCTTCTCTTTGCAGTCTTCCTCAATCTCACAATGGCCGGATTGCTCGCTGCTACCTGCGTCGGCAAAACGGCGCAGTGCTGTGCGGTCTCTGCCGCTGTCCTGTGTGCTGCGCTCGCGGCGAGCTTCAGATCGCAGGGAATCCTGGTCCCAATCGTCGCCGTCCTGGTGGGCGCCAGCCTGGCCAGGCCAGACACGTCCGCGCGCCTCGCCGTGATTGTCCTGTCCGTCGCGGCAGCGCTGGGGCTCCTCGTCGCCGGTTCCCGGTTCGGGGCTTCCAACTCCGACGAAGCCTCGGTCGTATTCGTCCCCAAGACACTGTTCTGCAATCACCTGAACATCGTGCTCGCAAGCGATGCAGCGCGACGCGAGATCGTGTCGGCGGCCGGTGCCCGCGCTGACGTCACGATGGCGCGACTTGCGGGCGACTTCGCCGCGGAGCCGGGTCGCTGGCCCGTGCTCGGGTTCTTCGGTGACGCGTGCTTCTTCGACACCGCACTGGATCGAGACGTCGCCGGTAATACCGGGAATGCCGTCGGCGCGGCCGCAGCCTACCGGCACATCTTCCTGGCCGCCGTGCGCGACCGGCCGCTGGCTTACGCGCGCAAGTTCGTCCGTCAGATGGCCTATGGGGCCGCGGTCGCATGGCCGCCCTACGGACTTGACTCTGCCATACCGGTGTCAACCGACGACGTGCCGCACGTATCCGACATCATGACGCGGCACGGCCGGTCGGTTCAGCCGATCGATCTGCAAGGCGGACCAGTTCGCATCGGCCTGCTGTCAGATCTCCCTGGCGTCTCCACCCATCTGTACATGGCATTGTCCACCGCGTTCGTCATCGCCGTCATATTTTGGACGGTGACCGCTGTGCGGCTTCGGCGCCGCGGGTTCTTGACGCGCGCAGGTATCGTGATCGTGATGTGGACGGCTTCGATCGTAACCGCCGCCGGTGCCCACACCCTAGACGTCGGGCGATATCTGATTCCCTCAGTGCCGATGGTGGGCGTCATGCTGTCGCTTTTCGCCGGCGAACTGGCCGAAACGATCGCATGCCTGCGGAGGGGCTAACCGCATCATTCGAGAGCTCTCGTGCGCAGAAAATGCGAGCGCATCGCTAGCGCCGCAATGTTGGCAGCCTCCTGAACCTGGGCGCTGCCTTTCGAAGAAAGCCGCCCTTACGGAGCACCGCTCGAGACGGATTGAGTGACATCTTCCGGAGGCCGCAGGGCCAAATAAGCAAGCCGCCGCAACTCGCGGCGGCCACGCACGACAGTGTCGAGAATCATTCCGCTGAAGAAGCTAAGGAAGGCGAGTATCATGAGTCCTGTCGAAAGAACCGCGGTGGGCAAACGCGGCACCAAGCCGGTCTTAGCATACGTGACGGCAAGAGGTACCGCGATCACGATCGATACGAACCCGAGCAACGTGCCAATGATACCGAAAAAAAGCATCGGCTTTTCAGTTCGAAACAGCGTCAGGATGGTTAGCAAGATGCGCCAGCCGTCGCGGAACGTGGAGAGCTTGGACGTCGAACCTTCCGGCCGTACTTTGTAAGCAGTCACGATCTCGGCCACTGGCATGTGCAACCCCAGAGCATGGATGCTGATCTCCGTCTCTACCTCAAAGCCTTCCGAGAGAGCTGGGAAGCTTTTTACGAACCGGCGCGAGAATACGCGATAACCCGACAGGACGTCGCTGAACGAGCGACCGAAGATACGCGACAACATGCCAGTGAGGATCGCATTGCCGAGGCGATGGCCTGGCCTAAAAGCGGCATCAGCGAGCGAACTTCGCACCCCGACCACCATGTCCAGTTGGCATTCGATCAACTCCCGTATCATCGTCGGAGCAGCCGCCGCGTCGTAGGTCGCGTCGCCGTCGGCCATCACATAGACATCGGCATCAATGTCAGCAAAACTCCGGCGGACAACGTTGCCCTTTCCTTGCGTCAGTTCTGTTCGAACTATCGCGCCAGCAGCACGAGCGACATTCACGGTATTATCAGTCGAATTGTTGTCGAAGACATAAATGACAGCGTCAGGCAGAGCGGCACGAAATGCGGCTACCGTGGCGCCGACGGCCGCCTCTTCATTGCGACAAGGAAGAATTACTGCCACGCTTTGTTGCTTCATAGCCTGACCATAGAGCCTGCAGGATGCGCTCACCCGACAGTAAATCTCCGCGGGCCAGTGCAAGAATCACCCCATACAACTCGGGTTGAATGCTCCTTCTCGGCGTGCTTGCCATTCAGCTCATTTTTTTCAGCCTTGCCCCAAGTCTTATCCAGCCCTGAGTTCACCCGGCCAACGGGCTTGCTCGGTGGGGCGGTGACCGGAATTAGCGCGAAGCCCTAGAGGCTCAGCACATGGAACTCCAGTCCCAACATGCGGGCCCCACCAGCATCTGGTTCGTTTTGGTCTCCGGCAACGTCAGGATTGCTCGGATCGACCAGCCAGCCCCATGACGCGTGCCTCGGGAAGCAGCCAACCACTAGACCCTACCACGTCGCCGAATTTGAGCGCAGTGTTTTGCATCACGGCCGGATCGAGCGCCACCGTTCGCCGGCGATCATCCACCACGTTTCGGGTGAGGCGGCGCGCTCTCATGTCCGCAGCTGCCCAAAACCAACCAAATTCTCAAAGGCTGCCCACCGACGCGAAGGGCCATGTGTGGACGGCTCCGGGTTGGCAAGGGTTTCCTTTACGCATGCGGCGGTAGTCGGAGCAGCCATGTGTTCGGCCTGTTAGCGCGGCTCGCGTGACCGCTGGCCATAATGCCCTCCGCGGATCAGGTCCCGGTCAACAGCACGCACTCGATGATGCCTTGGCCCAAGTGGGTTGTCCTGATCGCCAGATCGACCGGCGCTGCATTACGTGCTGTTCGCCCTCCCAACTGTTACGTCACACCGGCTGTCCGGTGTGATCTCGTTCACGCCGCGAGAGCGGCAGGTTCCCTGTAGCGTTCGTTCCTGGCCATCATGGCTCAGGCCATCCTGGCGAGTTTGTTGGCGAGCGCGATCGCGGCGATCTTGGTGGGTCGCCGCGCCAACAACCCAGTAGGCCAGGGCCGATGCCCCGAGCCATGGAGCTTGGCATAGCGGATCACGGCGAGCGCGCCTGCCGTGAACAGGCTGCGCAAGTACCGATCGCCTTGCTTGCTGATGTTGCCGAGCTTGTCTTTGCCCCCGCTCGAGTTCCGCTTCGGCACGAGCCCAAACCCAGGCCGAGAAGTCCCGTCCCGATCGGAAGGCTCCTAGGTCAGCAATGCTGGCGACCAGCGCTGTGGCCAGCGCCGGCCCGACGCCGGGGAGAGCGTCCAGCCGTTTGCTCGTCGCACTTGATCGATGCCAGGCGATGATGGATCGGTCGAACTCCAGGATTTGGGCCTTCAGGGCCCGAAACTGGCCGCCGAGAGCCGCAAGACATGCACGGGCCACCTCGGGGAGCCGGCGGTCGGCTGTATCGGCGACGACTTCCAGCAACTGCTCGACGCCCCGGCGCCCGACGGGGGCAACAATCCCGAACTCGGCAAGATACGCGCGGATTGAATTGATGACGGCAGTCTGCTGGCGGATGAACAGATGGCGCGCTCGATGAAGCATCAGACAGCTCTGTTGCTCGACCGTCTTGGTCGGCAAGAACCGCATGTTGGGTCTCGTGACCGCCTCGCAAATCGCCTCCGCGTCCGTGGTGTCGTTCTTCTGTCGCTTGACGTAGGGCTTCACGTAGGCCGGAGGCATCAACCGCACCGCGTGCCCCAATGTCTCCAGCTCACGGGACCAGTAGTGCGATGACGCGCAAGCCTCGATCCCCACCAGACATGGCGGCAGCTTCTGGAAAAATGCCAGGACGTGCTGGCGCCTCAACTGGCGGCGTATGACCGTGTGGCCAGCTGCATCAACACCATGCACTTGAAAGATCGACTTCGCGATATCCAGACCGATTGTCGAAATTGACGGCATAGCTTGCTCCTCCGAATCGTGGGAGCCTCAAACGGCGCCCACTCCTTGGCACTCTCGTGCC
>NZ_LUUB01000002.1:17168-64248 GCF_001641635.1 Bradyrhizobium centrolobii | reverse complement strand
GCGGCGTCGGTCCTGGCGATGGGCGGCCATTACATCGGCGCAACCAGCTTTGCTGCAATCCGTACAAAGCGATCGGCCCGACGATTACGGGCCCTTCCGGCGCAGGCGCCGTTGCGCAATCTGGTCGCCGAACTCAATCGGTACCGCCCGGCTCTGCTCATCGGATACGCCAGCGTCATGGCACTATTGGCCGCCGAGCAGGATGCCGGTCGCCTACATATTCAGCCGGTGCTGGTTCTTCCGACTTCGGAAGGGCTTTCGCAGGACGGATACGACCGGATCGCAAGGGCATTCCACGCCAAGGTCCGGACCGTTTACGTCGCGACTGAATGCCTGTTCATGGCCATCGGCTGTGAACACGGTTGGTATCATGTCAACAGCGATTGGGTGATTCTCGAACCCGTCGACGCGAGCTATCGGCCGGTTCCGCCCGGCGAGGAGTCGCATACGGTCCTCGTGAGCAACCTCGCCAATCGCGTGCAGCCGATCCTCCGCTACGATCTAGGCGACCGCATCCTGCAACGACCTGATCCTTGTCCTTGCGGCAACCCACTTCCGGCGATCCGCGTACGGGGCCGAGCTGCCGACATCCTCACGTTTCCAACCGAACGCGGAGAGGAAGTCGCAGTGCCATCGCTCGCGCTTGAGATCGATCATGTACCCGGTGTGGAGTTGTTTCAGATAGTGCAGACTGCGCCAACACAATTGCGCGTTCGCCTACATCCCGCAGCCGACGCTGACCCAAGCCGGGTTTGGCGGGCGGTGCATTCCGAACTGACCAAGCTGTTGAATGAGTATGGGCTTGGTCACGTGTCTGTTGAGTTGGCCGCCGAACCGCCAGTTCCATCTTCCGCCGGAAAGTGCCGCACCGTAATCCCACTGGTTCTGAGCGCTTGAAGACTCATGAGAGCTTAGGGCAGATCGCGCTGCTGCTAAACGGCTACACCCGTATCTTTCCATTGAACCCGAAGCGGTGAACGCGCGCAGGATATGATCTCATCAGATCATCCGGTGAGCGGCTGGCGATGCCCCGCGCGCGCATTCTGTGGCCTACGTCGTCCGCCATTCGCGGAGCAGCGGCGTTCACGCCGGTCTCTTGAAAGACACTTCTTGTCGGTGCCGCGCTCACGATCTTGAGCACATCATCCGCCAACGGCCGCGGCAACGCCTTCGCCTCATCCCAGGGCGCTGCACGGGGCAACCTCATCTGAACGCGTTCCTAGCTCGCAGTAAGGCGATAGTTCGGAAGTTTTTATCCCGGCCAGGCTGTGGTGCACTGACGTAACGCGGAGTTAAATGTCGGCACCCTTGTTTAGGTCACCGCGCTCCTCTGCGCCCTGCAATTCCCTCTGCGCTTGGTGCCAGAACTCGTCTTCGCGTCCTTCGGGTTTGCCCGCCTGCTCCCACAGTTCGAACGCGCGTTTCCGTATCTGCTCTTCTATTGGGCGAGCCATGATGAATTCTCGCAGAGCGCAGATCCCCGCCTTGGCGAGGCACAGACGGGCGGGGCCGTCGGGCCAATTTTACTTGTGGCCCAAAGAGCCAATTCGGGCTGAGGAGAGTTGTTCCTTGCTTTCAGCTATGCCGCTGCCCGATCTTCCTTGTCCTCGCCGCGCATCACAATCTTGAGCACCTCATCCGGCAACGGTCGTTGCAGCGCCTTCGCCTCATCCCACGGCGCGCTGTCGTCAGGATCACCGGCATCGCTTTGGGATGGGTTGGCTCAACCACCGCGTTGGCTTCGGTCGTCAGCATAGCCCAGCAACGAGACCGCCTCGATCTTGCGAAGGGCAGTTCATGGCGCAAAGCGGACTAAACTCGATTGGCCTCGATCTTCTTGGCTGTAGTTAGCTCAAACTCGCCCATGATGGACTGGAGCGAGAGTTCAAGTTTTTCAATGCATTAGAAGGCCGCGTGTGCACCGGGAGATCAAGAAAAATCCTGCGACGGCCAGCGTGAGTAGGCGTTCTGAAATAGGGCAGGGGCGTTTTAGGTTGGCCTGTGCTTGCCGCGATTCAGACCTCTACTCTGATCGGGGGCGTGCGGGCAGAGCGGGCGAGGGCGTGCTTGCTGAAAAATCGGTCTTCTCTTGACCTCGCTGGCGACAGGCGATGCGCGAATTGCTGACCCGCCCCCAGACAGTCGTTGATGAGCCTGCGATCTATCGCTGGCTCAGCTCTGCACCAATCGCTTGCGCCTCCCGGGCGAGTATTTTTACAAGTCCCTTTTCGCGATCGGGCGTCATACGGGAGGCGATGGCGGCGATGCTTATGGCTGCAACCGGCCGACCGCTTGCCGTGGCTACCGCAACGCCGACCGCGCGTACTCCCGCTACTCTCACGACATCCATCGCCACGTGCCCGACGCGGCGAGCCTGCGCCATCGTATCGCGTAATCGCGCCAAAGACATATCCTCGTACTCGGCTAGGCGCCGGACGCCTGACGTATCCTGATCTCGCGAACGCCGGGGCCAACCGACGGCATGGGTTTCCAGTCGGAAGGATTTTCGCCGATCTGAACCTGAAACAATTGATATCCAGCTTCGCGTCGCGCGTCGTTCGGAAAGACTTCGACATCGGATCGGGCGCTCGAACAAGCCCTTGAAATCGCAAGAAATGCGACCGCCCTCCGAGCGCACCAAATCAACTTTAGGCTTTGAAATCTCAAGAAAATTTCGAATTTTTGGCACGGAACGTATCCGTTCCGTGCTGTCTGTGCGCACTTCCGAATTCGCCCTGCTGTGAGGTCATTTCGGAATCAAACGCCAAAGACTGCGCTCGCGCTGATGCCCCGTTAGAGAGCAGTTGTGATCTGCCTGTTTGCAGCGTCGCCGATTACCATTCTGTTCGTTGCCGACCAGCCTTTTTGAAACTCGCGCGCTGTCTGCTCTCTTTGCTGGGACGGCACTCGGATGACCGGAATTGCCTTGGGGTCATTCCAGTCCACCGCCTGAAGGCATTTGTCAAAGAGCTGATTTCCCGATAGCCCAGCAGCCACGCAATTTCGGAAACCGGCAACGCGCGATCGCTGAGATAGCGTTTGGCGAGAGCGGCCCTCAGTTCGTCCAGCATATCTGCGAAGGTAACCCCCTCATCACGAAGCTTCCGCGACAGCGTTCGAGAACTCATCCCAAGCTGGCGCGCGATTTCCGGCGCGCTGGCTCTGCCGTGTGGAAGTAGCTGCGGCACGAGTCGCTCCACGTTCGAACGCATACTGGCGCGCTCTTTCGGCCGGGAAGCAAGCGCTTCTTCCGCATATCGTCGCAGCAACTTGTTCAGATAGCTGTCGCGTCCTACAATCGGAAGTGAAGCGACTGACGCCGAAAAAACGATCTCGTCGGCATCGGCGCCGAATTCAACATCAACGCCGAAAAAGGTTTTGAATTCCGCCGGCGGATCAGCGCGAAAATGCCTGACTTTCAATTTGTGCGGCTCAAGTCGGTGGTCGGTCACCTGTCGACAGAGGCGCACCAGCGTAACCAGCCAAAACTCCAAGTGATGCCGGTCCGACCATCGGTCAACGTTTATGTAGTCGAGACCGATCGTTGCCGCTCGATCCAGGCTGAAATGCAAGCGGACCCCTTCATTATTAATCCGGCTGTAGCGCTCGCAGTTTTGCAGAGCGTCCGCAAGTTGCGCTGAGGATGCCATCACATAGTAGACCAGACCAATTTCGCGCAGGTCGAAGCCGCAGGCCAAGTGAAACCCGAGAAAGTCATCCCGAAGTTCTTCCGCTGCCGATTCCAGGACTTTGATCTGGGTGCGCACCTCAAGGCGCGTGGTCGGATTGTCCAACTCTTGTGCGGTCAGCCCGGCCCGCAACACAACAGGCCGCAGGTCTTTTCCTAACTTGCGTAGTTGGGTGCACGCGAGACGAGCAATCCCTCCGGTGGCGCTCGGTATGGTACGGAAACTTCTGGGCCTGGCTGAGCGCATGTTTGCCAATGGTCCACATCTGGCTTACGGCGCCAATGGCCAAAATCATTGGCTCGCAATCACAAGATTTTCTCTTTTGCTGCGTCCTAATACCGCCCTTGTTTCTTCCAAGGCGGTCCGCGTCCCATTGATTTGGGTCAAGGCGACGGGGAGCCAGAATGGCGTGTGATGACTGCTGATCAGGAGGTGGCCGTCTTGTATGCCTTGGAGACTGAGCCTGTAACAGGCATGGTTGACGTGGTGATGCCTAAGCCTCTGTTGCAACCACTGGGGCAGCCCCGCACCGCCGGATTTGCTGAGGCCGCGGCGCGCGAATTCGCCCGCTCAGGATTCGCGGGCGTGCCTGCAAGTCCCGATGTTGGATGCACGCGCGCTTGCATCGACGACCTCGCGCAGCGGGACGCGTAGCACAATGCCGTCGGTCAAAGAGTGGCTGGCTTCGCACGGACTGTCCGAGTATGCGGACCGCTTTGCCGAACACCGTATCGAATTTTCGATCCTCCCCGACCTCACGGACAAGGATCTCAAGGAGGAGCTTGGCATCGTGCCTGTTGGAGATCGTCGGAAATTGCTCCGGGCGATTGCCGACCTTGCCGGAGCCGCCTCCACCAAGCCAAAGCTTGCGCCTGGGTCGGAACCGAGCCCGCGCGACGAAGCCGAGCGCCGCCAAGTCACGGTGATGTTCGCCGATCTCGTCGGTTCTACGGCGCTCTCCACCGGCATGGACCCGGAGGACTTGCGAGAGGTGATCTCGGCCTACCAGAAATGCGTCGCCGATACCGTGCACCACTTCGGCGGGTTCGTCGCCCGATGTGTGGGGGATGGTGTCCTCGTGTACTTTGGTTATCCGCACGCCCATGAGGACGACGCCGAGCGAGCCGTGCGGGCTGGGCTTGATCTGGTTACGGTCGTTGCTGGGTTGAGGACGCCTGCGCGTCAGCAGGTCCGGGTCGGCATTGCGACCGGAGTGGTCGTTGTCGGGCACCTGATCCCATCGGGTGAGTCGGAGGAGCGGGGCATGGTAGGCGAGACGCCGAATCTTGCGGCGCGCCTGCAAAGCATCGCCGAACCGAACACGGTCGTCATCGCCGAAAGCACGCGAAGGCTTCTTGGCAGTTTCTTCCAGTTCGATGACCTCGGGATGAGGAGCCTCAAGGGTATCGCCGGACCGGTGCGGGCGTGGGCGGTGCTGCGGGCAAGTTCCGTGGCAAGCCGCTTCGAGGCCCTGCATGCGACCGGCTTGACCGCCCTTGTCGGGCGCGAACAAGAAATTGAATTCCTGCGACGGTGCCATTTCAGGGCAGCGGACGGTGAAGGCCAAGTCGTCCTGCTTTCCGGCGAGGCCGGTATTGGGAAATCACGGCTCACGAGCGCGTTCGTGGGACTTCTTGTTGGCGAGCCCCACATACGCTTGCGCTACTCCTGTTCCCCACAACACGTTGACAGCGCGCTTTACCCGATCATCGACCAGATCGAACGTGCGGCCGGACTGGCGCGCGAGGACACGCCGCGCGCGAAACTCGACAAACTCGATGCGTTGCTCCAACAGACCTCGACATCTGCGCAGGACGCCGCGCTCTTTGCCGCGATGCTGTCGCTGCCGAACGACCGCCGCTATCCTGAGGCCGAGCTTACTCCGCAGCAGCGCCGGCAAAGAACGCTGCAAGCAATTGTGCTCCAGATCGAGGCTCTGGCCCGCTCCTGTCCGGTGCTGATGGTCTTCGAGGATGCGCATTGGTCCGACCCCACCAGCCTGGAACTGCTGGGGCGGGTGGTAGACCGGATTCGAACACTAGCCGTGTTGCTGATCGTAACCTTCCGGCCGGAATTCGAGCCGGGCTGGGTAGGTAAGCCGCACGTGACCTCCCTCAGTCTCAATCGGCTGGCGCGCCGCGAGGTCGGCGCCATCATCGACCACATCGTTGAAAACAAGCCGATGCCGGCGGACATACGGCAGGATATCATCGAGCGTACGGACGGCATTCCCCTGTTCGTGGAAGAGATGACGAAGGCGGTGTTGGAGGCAGAGAGCGAAAGCGAAGCACGGCGGGCCGCCGCCTTGGTTCCTTCGCCGGCGCTGGCGGTGCCCGCAAGCCTGCACGCATCCTTGATGGCGCGCCTCGACCGGCTCGGCCCCGCTAAGGAGTTGGCGCAAATCGGGGCGGCGATCGGACGCGAGTTCTCTCATCCCCTGCTGGCGGCAGTCGTGCGCAAGCCGGAGGCGGAACTGCAAGCGGCGCTTGACCGTCTCATTTCGGCTGGTTTGCTACTCCAGCGCGGTGGCGCGCCGTACCCGACCTACTGTTTCAAGCATGTGCTGGTACGGGACGCGGCTTACAGCACGCTGCTGCGCGAGCCGAGACGTGCGCTTCATGCCAGGATCGCAGAGACCCTCGAAAGTCATTTCGCCGATATCTCCGAGAACCAGCCCGAGCTGATTGCGCGTCATTACCGCGAGGCGGACGATGTCGCAAAGGCGGTCGCCTATTTGTCCGCCGCCGGAGACCGCGCGCTGTCGCACTCCGCGCTGAAGGAGGCGTACGAGCATATCACCCAGGCTTTGCAGCTGATTTCCGCATTGCCCGACGATGACATCCGACGGCGCGAGGAGCTGAAGCTGCAGACTGCGCTCGCCCGAACGCTGCAAGAACAGAAGGGCTACGGGGACCAGCAGGTAGGTGAGGCCTACGCCAAGGCGCGCGAGTTCTCGAAACGCGTGGGCGATGCGGCGATGCATCTCGCGGCGCTCTATGGGCTGTGGGCGTATAACTACCTCAGTGGCCAACCCGCCGCGATGCTTGAGCAGGCCAACGAATTCCTGGCGCTTGCCCAGCGCGAAGACGAAGCGGGCCCGATCATGGTCGGGTATCGCCTGGTCGGAACGTCGCGTCTGATCAACGGGTACATCGCAGACGCAAGCGACGCACTGCATCAGGCGCTTGTGCGCTACGATCCCGACGAGCACGGCGCCGCCTCGCCGGTCGGGCGGAGCCTGCGCGCGCGCTTCGGCCATGACGTGGGCGTGACGATGTACTCCTATCGATCATGGGCGCTGTGGCTGTCCGGCCAGCCTGCGGATGCAGAGAAGGCTGCTGAAAGTGAGCTGAAACGAGGTCACGCATTGGAACACGACGATCAGTCGAGGCTCTATGCACTGTGGCATGCCGGGATGACCTACGTGCTGCTGGGCAATGTGGACAAGGTGGCAGAGATCGGAGGTAAGCTGACGGAGTTCGCCAATGATCGCCAGCTTCCGTATTGGCAGGCACTCGGTGACTTTTTGTGTGGCTGGTGCGCCGCGCGCGCAGGCCGAGCGGCAGATGCGGTCGGGCTGCTGCAAGAGGGGCTGCGGCTTTGGGCGCAAACGGGCTCACGGATATTCCGTCCGATTTGCCTGGCGTTCCTCGCCGATGCCTATGCGGCCGACGACAAGCCGGACCTAGCCCATCGCACGTTCGAGGAGGCGCTTCGGATTGCGCGCGAAACCGGTGAGCGATGGGCTGAACCTGAAATCCATCGGCTGTTCGGTGATCTCCTTACCCGCGGCGGACCAAGTGCCGAGGGCGTCGCCAATTACGAGCAGGCGATCGCCGTCGCCCGCGAGCAGGGGTCGCGATCGTTCGAACTGCGCGCGACAACAAGCCTAGCTCGTGTCTTGTCCGAGCAGGGAGGGCACGCGGAGGCACATGACCGCCTGCTGAACATCTATCGGTTCTTTGACTCAGGGTGTGATGCGGCGGACTTGGCCGACGCGAAAGCCCTGCTCGATGAACTGTCATCCGCACCGCAGCCGCGTGGACAATAGCGGGCAGACGCGGAGCCTAGCCGTCGGCCACATCCGCCGTTCGCCGCGCGTTGTGGCACCGGCTTTGCTTACGCTATTGGACATTTCGCGCTCCTTGCGGAATCAGGAAATGCATTGTCGCAAGCGTTAGATTGCGAGCTTTTTCCATTTGTAACCAATTACGTTGAGGCCGAAACACGTTTGCAACAAAGCGGTTGTAAGTCTCGGAGTGATGCCGCGGTCGATAAGCGAGCGTCACCTGCAAGCTTTTTTCTGCGGTCTCATGGCAAGAGGGCTCTGACGATTTGCGCGAGGGAGAAATTACAATGCATTTCGAATATGAATTTGCAGTCGTTGGCAACCTCAAGGCACCGTTGGACATTGGAGCGGGACCATTTGGCGTCCGAAGGTACTACGAGGTCGCCGGGGGAAGCATTGAGGGCAAGAGGATTAAGGGCAAAGTGCTGACCGGCGGAGGAGACTGGCTACTTGTCGGAGGGGACGGATTTGCGCGGCTCGACGTTCGCGTTCAGTTTCTGACCGAGGATGGTGCTGCGATCTACGCCTACTATCCTGGCCTACTCGAATTGAACCAGAAAGTCGGTCAAGCTTTGGCCAGCGGCGGGCAGACGGATTACGGCGATCAATATTTTCGGGTCACGCCACGCTTCGAGACTGGCGACCAGCGTTATGCATGGCTGAATCAAACACTATTTGCAGCGGAGGGGCGGGTTGGTGCCGGAATGGTCGAATATAGAGTTTACCGTTTTTGAGACCCTCTGTGTCGGTGCGCGTTGCCGTTTGTTATCGCGATTCCTGTCCCCGCATTGTTACCCGCAGCGAATGCCGTTCCGCTAATCTGCATGTTTGATCGCGTGTCCAAGCGTTGCTCTCGTCGCCAAGGAAAACTGTTGTTTGGCCACGAGAGGGCAGTGGGGTAAGCCCAGAGATACATCACGTCGAACGTGCCCTATTGTTGTTTTGGCTGGATTTCTGTGACCGCCGTGCGCGGCGTCCTTTGTTCGGGACCACCGTCCGCTTGCCCGCCGCCCACGGTCACCGGAGGGAAAATGCTGTCGTAGATCGCGCGCGCCTCGCGGATCAGGCGCTCGCGCTCGAGCTCTGATTTCGGCACGAATTGAATGATGTTGGTCATGCGCGCTCTCCGCTAGGTCGCTTCATCCGCGCGCCGCCAGATCGGGAACGGGTCTGCGAGCTTCGCCCATTCCGCGACATTCATGGCGGGTTTTCCCGGGACGAGGCATGCATCCAGGCGGGCGCGGATCGAAGCCTCATCCATGCCGGTGCCGATGAACACGATTTCCTGGCGGCGATCGCCATAGATATCGTTCCAGCTCGCGCGCAGCCGCTTCCGCCATGACGGATCGTCCGGCCATCGCTCCGCCGGCACGCTCGCCCACCACAAACCGAGGGCCTGGGTGCGCGTGATTGAGCCCGCCTGGCTGATCTCGCCGAGCCATTGCGGGCAGTCGCCAGCCAGAAATGTCCCTTGGCGCGAATGACGCCGGGCCAGGACTTCTTGATGAACTTGTCGAACCTGGCCGGATCGAACGGCCGGCGCGCGCGATAGACGAAATTCGTCACGCCATATTCTTCGGTTTCCGGCACATGATCCGCAAAGCCGTAAAGCTCCTTGTACCAGAGCGGATGCTGCTGGGCCTTTTCGAAGTCGAAGCGGCCGGTGTCGAGAATGCGATCGAAATCGACGCGGCTGTGGTTGGCTTCGATCAGATCCGCTTCCGGGTTGAGCGCGCGCACGATCTTTCGCGCCGCCTCTCGCTGCTCCGGCGAGGCGTCGTCGACCTTGTTGAGGACAATCACATCGGCGAACTCGATCTGCTCGACGATCAGGTCGACCAGCGTGCGGTGGTCGTTCTCCAGCGCTTCGCCGCGTTGCTCCAGAAAATCGGTCGACGAGTAGTCCTTGAGCAGATTCACTGCGTCGACCACGGTGACCATGGTGTCGAGGCGTGCCACGTCGGACAGGCTATGGCCATCTTCAGAGCGGAAATCGAAGGTCGCTGCGACCGGCAGCGGCTCGGAGATGCCGGTGGATTCGATCAGCAGGTATTCGAAGCGGCCATTCTCGGCGAGGGCACGCACCTCCTTCAACAGATCGTCGCGCAGCGTGCAGCAGATGCAGCCGTTGGTCATTTCGACGAGCTTCTCATCAGTCCGGGACAGGTTCGCGCCGCCATCGCGGACGAGATCCGCATCGATATTCACCTCGCTCATGTCGTTGACGATCACCGCCACCTTCAGGCCGTGCCGGTTGTTCAGGACGTGGTTCAGCAAAGTGGTCTTTCCAGCCCCGAGGAAGCCGGACAAGACGGTGACGGGGAGTTTTGGCATGAAGATCGAAGAGCCTTTTCAAGGGGATAGGGTGGCGACGCGGGGGATTGGGCACGTGGACCGAGATGTAATGTTATAACATTACATTCTTTGCGGGGCCCATCTGTCAAGGCGCTTTGCGTCCCACTTAGAGTTTGGTCGAAATTTCAGATGGTTGACGTCGGCTCCCGACGCGTTGGTCAGGAGCTGACGACATGCCGGAGTTTGCAGGGGGAGCTCGCCGGGGGTGGCGGCGCGCTTAGCCGTATTCCTCGCCGATGCCGTATTCCCGGTAGATCTCCAGCGGATCGAGGTCGGGGAACAGGCGGCACTTGGCCTGGGCGAGGTGCAGGCTCACCGTGGCCGGCTCCTTGCCATTCGAAAGCATTTTCCGGATGTCTTCCATATGCGCGCGCGGCTGGTGCTTGGGGGCGAGCTGCTCCAGCGCGACCAGCGCGGTCGCGAGCGCCTCGGTGAGGACCCATTCGTCGTGGCCCGTGATTCCCTTCTTCGGCATCGGCAGACCCCACGTGCGGTGGCGGCGGCAGTCTATCGTGGCTTGCGGCGAATCTCCATTGAGCCGTTGCGTGCCCGCAGCGCAAAACGCCGGCCCGCGATCACTTGCATTATGACGCGCGTGGCCAAAAGGCGCACGGCTCGCGTGCGTCGCCCGTTTGGTTCCGACAAGGGGTACTTGCGGGCAGGCAATCTTATCCTTCCTGCAACAAAGTTGGCGTAAAGCAGCGGGGCAACATTCAGGCCGGGCGTTCCGGCTTGCGACCGCAATCCCGCAATCCGCAATCTTCCCGTTTGCGCCGTCTCAAGGCCGGAGCCACATGGTCTTTCTCAGCTTCGTCTACCGCTTCGTCACCAACTTCGCGTTCCTGGCAGTGGTCTATTTCAGCCTGAACTTCATGGAGAAGTATCCGAACCGGGCGATCCTGGCGATCCTGGTGCTGGTCTATACCGCCATGCGGGCGGCCTCGACGCTGCGCGCCTTCTACTTCTTCCAGAAGATCGAGAAGCTGGAGGCCGAGACCAAGCGCCTGCAAGCGCCGATCAATGACGGCTCGGGCGGAACGACGGCGCGCAAGCAGATCGTGGCTGACGTTGCGCGGCTGCGCCGCGATGGCGAGCTGAAGTCCTATATGGACCTGTTCTTCCTGGCGCTGATCGTGCTGCTCTGCGTCGCCAACATCGTTCGGCAGTAGGTCTACTGCGGCCGCTTCTTCAGACTGGCGAGGCGCGTCGGATGCGGCGCGGCGCCCTTGGCGGCTTGCGGCGCGCGCTTCGTGGCGGGCGCGGCATGCGCGGTCTGACGCTTGTACGATGCTGTGGCGGTCTTGCCCTTGTGGCCCCCGATGGCCTCGGCCGCAGCCATCCGCGTTGCAGCGCGCCGGGACAGCGTCGTCGACAGCAAGACTTCGAGCGAACCTTCCGGGATTGCGAACAGATCGCGGCCGGGCACGGGCAGGGTGGCGGCGACACTCGCCTGCGCCTTGGTCCGGCCCGGCAATAGCGGCTGGTGCCCAGCCTGCGCGTTGAGATCGGCGAGGTTTGGTGCCGGCAGTGTTTGGGTCTGCGTGTAAACGAAGTTCGGAACGCCCGGCCAGCGCGCGATCGGCGTCGTCTCGGTCGGTGGATGCAGCAGCCATTCCACCGGCTCGGTCGGCGTTGCCGGCCGGTCGGCGGTCGCCGGCACCACATGCACTATGCGATAGCCGCGCGCCTTCAGGTCGCGGATGATCTTGGGCAGCGCCGCGACGGTGCGGGCCTGGATATCGTGCAGGAGCAGGATGCCCTTGCCCTTGGCCTCCAGCCGCTGGATCGCAAGCTGATAGACGCGATCGGGCGACACGTGCCGCCAGTCGTCGGCCGGGAAATCGGCGCTCCAGACCTGGATGCCGCGGGAGATGAGATAGTTCTCGACGCCCTCGGCGCGCAGCAGGCCGGGAATGCGGAAGAACGGCGCGAGCACGGTCGGATCGGTCATCGCGGCCGAGGTCCACTCGATGCCGCCATTGATCTCGGCCTCGGCCTTCTCGATCGGCATTTTCTCGAAAGTCAGCGGATGGTTCATGCTGTGGGTGCCGACGGTGTGCCCGGCTGCCACCAGCTTGCGGACGCCGTCGGGATTTGCCTTGGCCTGGCTGCCGATGGTGAAGAACGTTGCCTTGATGCATTCATCGGCCAGGATCTGGAGCACCTGGTTCGAGTATTTCGGCACCGGACCGTCGTCGAAGGTCAGGACAACCTCGTGATCCTTCAGGGGCAGCGTCTCGCGATACTGCATGGTGCCGATGCGCGGATGCTCGCGCGGATCGACGACGAGGGTGCGGGAGGTGCCGAGCGCGTCCGGATGGCCGGGGCAGTCGGCCGCGAAGGCCGCCGGCGATGCGCAGGTCAGCACGCCGAAGAACAGGACGATCCACGATCGCGTCCGAAACGCAACGCTACTGCCGATCATCAATCCCGTCTGTCCTCATATCCGTTGGCGGCCAAATTCCTGAGCGCCATGTCCAACGTTGGTCGGAGACGGCCCGAAAGGGTTCAGGCGCGGGTCCCCTGTCATCATTGCATGGCCTAGCATGAACAGGGACTTAATAAGCCCGGCATCACCCCATTTTGCGCCGGCGTGACATTCCGGCATCAATGCGCATCGGCGCTCTTCTGCGCGGGATTGGCCGGGACCACGTGAACGACACGGTAGCCGTTCTCCCGCAGATACGCCAGGAAGGCCGGCATGATGGCGGCGGTGCGCGCCTTCGGGTCGTGGAAGAGGATGATACCCTTGCCGGCGGCGGCAAGCCGCTCGGTCACGAGCTTCAGCTCCTGCTCCGGGGTTATCTTGTTCCAGTCGCTGGCCCAGAGATCGGCCCCGAACACGACGATGCCGCGGGCCTGGAGCAGGTCGAGCGTCGCTGGCGTCGACTCGAAATAGGGGAAGCGGAAGAACGGCGTCGAGGGCGTTGTCGTCGAGGTGCGGTGCAGCGCCATCTCATCGGCCGCGATCCCGCGGTCGATCTCGGACTTGGCCTTCTCGAACGGGATCCGCGCCACGAACGGATGCGACCAGGTGTGGTGGCCGATGGTGTGGCCCTCGCGTGCGATCCGCTTCACCATCTCGGGATGTTCGGAGGCGTGCAGGCCGATGAGGAAGAAGGTGGCGCGCACGCATTCCTGCGCCAGCGCCGCCAGCACCTTCGACGTTGTCGGCGGATATGGACCGTCATCGAAGGTCAGCACGACCTCATGATCGGCGAGGGCAAGCGTCTGCGGAAAGCTCTTCAGCCCCACGCGCGGGGTGGTCCTGGCATCGACGCTCAGCACGCGCGAGGTGCCGAGCGTATCCTTGCGCGGACAGTCGGCGGCCTCGGCCGAGGCGGTGCCGACGAGGGCGGCGAGGATCGCGCCCACCGACATCAGGATCCATTTCGGCCGATGCATCTTTGTCATTGCGCTTGCAGTTGCGTTTTGGGTATTGCCTGAGCCGATAGCTCAAACCAGCTGATCCAACCTGTCAAACGGCGAGGCGCGCCATGGATGAACAAATGGACGTTGCCCCATCCGCCGCGGCCTCGGTACTCGACCACGTGCCGATGCGCAATGAAGACGGCGAAATTCGGCACGAATTCGTCGAGGAGATTGCGCGCGCGATCGAAGCTGCTGACAGCACGCTGCTCAGGGCCATCGTCGGCGAGCTGCACGAGGCCGATCTCGGCGATTTGATCGGAGCGCTCGAGCCCGACAACCGCGTCCGCCTGGTCGAACTCACGGGGCGCGATTTCGATTTCTCGGCGCTGAACGAAGTCGACGAGACCGTGCGCGAGGAGATCCTCGAGGAGCTGCCGCCGGAGACGGTCGCCGAGGGTGTCCGAGAGCTCGAATCCGACGACGCGGTCGAGCTTCTGGAAACCCTCGATCAGGCGGACCAGGAGGAGATCCTGGAGAAGCTGCCACTGCCCGAGCGCGTCGCGCTCGAGCGCAGCCTGCTTTATCCGGAAAATTCCGCCGGACGGCGGATGCAGACCGAGTTCATCGCCGTGCCCCAGGATTTCACCGTCGGACAGGCGATCGACTACATGCGCGAGACGCCGGATCTGCCCGGTCGCTTCTACGAGATCTACGTGGTCGACAAGGAGCAGCACTGGCAGGGCGCGGTGCCGCTCGACGTGCTGCTGCGCTCGCGCCGCCCCGTTCCGCTCGCCGACCTTTGTGACGAGGATCGCCGCCGCGTCTCCGTCCTGGAGGACCAGGAGGAGGTGGCGCGCATATTCGGCAAGTACAATCTCGTCGCAGCCCCCGTGCTCGACACCCAGGATCGCCTGGTCGGCGTCATCACCGTCGACGACGTCGTCGACGTCATCGAGGAGGAGGCGGACGAGGACCTCAAGGCGCTCGGCGGCGTGACCAGCGATGAGGAATTGTCCGACAGCGTGCTGACGATCGCGCGCGGCCGCTTCAACTGGCTCCTGGTCAATCTTGCCACCGCGTTCCTTGCATCCTCCGTGCTCGGCCTGTTCGAGGGCCAGCTCGAGAAGATGGTGGCGCTCGCCGTGCTCGCGCCGATCGTCGCGAGCCAGGGCGGCAACGCCGCGACCCAGACCATGACGGTGGCGGTGCGGGCGCTCGCCACCCGCGAACTCGGCTCCTCCAACGCCTGGCGCGTGGTGATGCGCGAGAGTCTGGTCGGCCTCGTCAACGGTCTCGCCTTCGCCGTGATCACGGGCATCGCGGCGGTGGCCTGGTTCAAGATCCCGGGCCTCGGCATGGTGATCGGGCTTGCGATCATCTGCAACCTCGTCGCCGGTGCGCTCGGCGGCATCTTGATCCCTATGGGGCTCGAACGGGTGCGGGCCGACCCGGCGGTGGCGTCCGGCACGTTCGTCACAACCGTGACCGACGTCGTCGGCTTCTTCTCCTTCCTCGGCATCGCGACGCTTTGGTTCGGCCTGAAATAGCCAAACGCGCCGCTATCGTTAATCCGAACTTAAGCGGCCTCGCGCATCATGCCCCCGCTAAGGGGATAAACATGCGGTTGCGGCTGAAGGCGGACGGACGGATCGTCGAGTTGCGGGACGGGCAGGAGTTTCCGGTGCAGCCCGCGGTCCAGGCTGCGCAGGGTGAGGCCGGCCCGCTCGCGGTGCGTGACCTGCGCCGCCGCGCCTGTCTCACCCAGATGGAGTTCGCCGCCAAGCTCGGCGTTCCCGTCGAGACCATCCGCAACTGGGAGCAGGGCAAGCGCGCCCCGCGCGGACCTGCCCGGGCACTGCTTGCGGTGATCGCGCATGCGCCGGACATGGTGTTCCAGGCGCTTGCCAAGGTCTGACGGCAAGACCTCATCAAGTCTGATCTGGATATCCCGTCCGCCTGCCGCCGCGTCGGTTGGCAGTGCCATGGGTGGGGTCCATAATGGCGGCCGGCGCGAACGTGAGAGAGGATTCCTCATGCTGTTCGTCGAGGCCAATGGCGCAAAGATCCCGGCGCTCGGGCTCGGGACCTGGGAGTTGAGCGGCCGCACCTGCGCGCGCGTGGTCGAGCAGGCGCTGCGGCTCGGCTATCGCCACATCGACACGGCGCAGGTCTACGAGAATGAGCGCGAGGTCGGCGATGGCTTACGCGCCTCCGGCGTGCGCCGCGACGACGTGTTCGTGACCACGAAGGTCTGGACCAACCATTTCGCGCCCCATGACCTCGAGCGCTCGGTCAAGGAGAGCCTGGCGCGCTTAAGGCTTCCCTCCGTGGACCTCGTGCTGCTGCACTGGCCCAATTCGCACGTGCCGCTGGCGGAGACGCTGGGGGCGCTGTCGCATGCCAAGCAAATGGGCCTGACGCGGCATATCGGCGTCTCCAACTTCACGGTGGCCCTGGTCGAGCAGGCGGTTGCGCTCTCGCCCGAGCCGCTCGCGTGCAACCAGGTCGAATATCACCCTTATCTGGACCAGACCAAGGTGAGGGCGGCCTGCGACCGGCACTCCCTTGCGCTCGTTGCCTACAGCCCGATCGCCAAGGGCCGCATCAAGACGGACCAGACGCTCGCCGCGATCGGGCGCGCGCACCGCAAGAGCCCGGCGCAGGTGTGCCTGCGCTGGCTGGTGCAGCAGAATGTCGCTGCGATCCCGCGCACATCGCGCGTCGAGCGCCTGTCGGAGAACATCGAGATCTTCGATTTCGAGTTGTCGGACGACGAGATGAGCCGGATCGCCGGGCTCGCCCATCCCAGGGGCCGCCTGACCGATTTCGGCTTCGCGCCGAAATGGGATTGAGGGGGGCTTCCGTTATGCTAGGACCAACGCGGCAACCCAAGATCGGGCGATGGAACTGCGGCGGATCATACGGACGGACATTGCAGCGTCGGCGATCGCGCATCTGACGCTGGTGGGGCTGATCATCCTGATCAGCGAAGTCCATCCGTTCCATGCCGCGCCGCCCGAGACGGTCTCCGTCGACATCGTCACACCGGAGCAGGTGAAGGAGCAGGAAGCGAAGGAGGAGGCGAAGGACAAGACGCCGGAGCCGCTTCCCGAGCTGCAACTGCCCAAGCTGGATTTCAAGGACAAGGTCGAGGCGGCCGCGCCACCGGCCAAGCCGGCGGCGCCGGCAGCGTCACCCGCGCAGCAGGCCTCGCCCGAGCCGCAACAGCCCCCGCAGCAGCAACAATCGCAGGCGCAGCCCTCATCGGAGCCGAAGCAGCGCGAGACCAACGCGCAGCCGCAACCGCAGGCGACGCCGCAACCGCAAGCGACACAGCAACCCCAACCGGCGCAGCAACCGCCACCCGTGCCGCCGCAGCCGCAAGCCGAGACGCCGGCCTATCTGCCTCCGGAGCCCGACGTCACCGTCAAATACGGCGTCATGCTGGGTCTGCCTCCCGAATTGCCGCCGCCGAAGGACGCCCCCAAGGACGACGGCGGCGATGCCAAGGATTCAGATTCGGCCAAGCTTGCACCTGAAGTCATCGCGGAGTTTCGCCGGCACTTGCGGAGCTGCGCCAAGCTGCCGGCCGGGGTGGCACCGACCGACAGCGTGCGCATCAAGCTGCGCACGGTGATGGCCACCGACGGCACGCTGGCGCGGGCGCCGATCCTGATCGAGGCCCCGCCATCCGCGAAGGGACCGCTGCTGGTGAAGTCCGCGATGAGCGCGCTCCAGGCCTGCCAGCCCTACAAGATGCTGCCGGCCGACAAGTACCAGGAGTGGAAGGTGATGGACCTTCCGTTCACGCCGCGGGATTTTGGCGGGTCGTAGCCTGCGGCTCCGCGACGCGGCCGCCCTGACGAAGATCAAACTCCGCCTCTACGGCTGGCCGGGCGGTCGCAGCTCCGCTGGGAAGATATCGGGAAACAAAGAATGCAGGCGCGCCGAGAGATCGACGAGTGCGGATATTGACTGCCCGATTGACTTGACGAGCTTTGAATACCCCTCGTCCGACAAGTTGTTTTTCATGTAGTGAGCAATGCCATCTAGGTTGCCTTGCACACCGATCAGCATTCCGTCGATTCAAATCGCGATGTCTCTTTCCATAACTGCTCCTGCCATCCAGTCGTCTTAGGTTGCAATGGAAAGTGCCTATGATCTTCCAAAAATGCCGTTGCTGTGGAACGAAGCAGAATTATGGCAAGCCGACGTCGGGGAAGGTCGCGCGCTGACAGCGGATACTTATCCTTCCTCTTGGCTGTAGGGTTACGGACACGGCCGCCGCAGATGGCGTGTTCGCCTCGACAGTGAAATCATCAATTCGTAGCGGTCGCTCTAGATCGCGCACATCGATGCTGACGAGTTGGACCTCTTCCAACACAAGCCGCCCCGATTGAGCCCCCGGATATTCGGGCAGGCCCTCAAAATTGAAGTAAAGGTCTTCAATTTCAAAGCTGATCGAATTCTGCTCTGGTCGCCACTCAAAAAGAGTGATTGTGCAATCGTGGAGGTTGCCAAGCCTGGTCAGGAAATTACTGAAGTCCTTCATCAGATTCCTTCTAATACACTGGCGTGGAATAGTGCGTAGGATGGGTAGAGCGGAGCGAAACCCATCATGCTTCATCGTCGGACAGAATTTCGATGGGTTTCGCTCCGCTCTACCCATCCTACGAGCTACGACTGGCCTGGCGGTCGCAGCTCCGCTGGAACGATATCGGGAAACAGAGAATACAGGGATTGCGAGAGATCAACGAGTGCAGACATTGACTGGCCGATCGACTTGACGAGCTTTGAACGTCAGTCGCATCTAGGTGCATAAACAGAAACATACAATGCACGGTTTCATCGTTGAGTTGAAGCTGCTTAAAATTTTCGGAATGGGTTCGGGCTCTCCGCCCTAACGCTGATGGCATTGCAGCGCGTCCGGGACACGAGAGTTTAGATCAATGCTCGAGACCGTGCCTCATCATCCACCGCCAACGCCTCCGGCGCCATCGCCGCCCAGGCGCTCGAGGCGAACTGTCTTCGCCATGTCACGATGACCACCGCCGCCGTGCTCACGAACAGCACCCAGGGGCTGACGAACCAGCCGAGATAGCCGAGCGCGAAGAAGAAGGCGCGTTGGCCGCGGTTGAAGTGGCGGCCGGCGGATTCGAACACGCGCGAGGTGCGGATGACGTGGGCTTCGGCCTCCGCCGTGTCGCGCTGGGAGGACGGCGGCATGCCGCCGAACAGGATCGCGACATAGTTGAACAGGCGATAGGCCCAGGCGAACTTGAAGAAGGCGTAGACGCAGATCAGCACGAGGCCGACGCACTTCAATTCCCACAGCGCGGGCGAGGGGCTGAGGTCGATCGGCAGCTTGCTCAAAATGGTGATCGCATCGCTGGTGGCGTGCAGCAGCGCCAGCGCGCCGCCGAGCGCGAACAGGCTGGTGGAGGCGAAGAAGGCGGTGCCGTTCTGGAGCGAGGCCATGATCTGCATGTCGACCATCCGCGTCTCACGGTCGAGCAGGCGGCGGACCCAGACCTCGCGGTAGCGATTCATGCGCGCCGACAGGCTGTTGCGGCCGTAGGCCGAATGCTCCAGCGTGAGGGCGTATGTTAGCCATTCAATGATGAAGAAGCCGACGGCCGTGATGTCGACCCAGTATCCGTGCATCGTGATCCCCTCTTTGCCTGAGGATTGCCATGCATGTTCGCAAGCGGCAACGATTGATTGGCGGTAGGCGAAAGCGCTACAAGCAGCCCGCACGATGAAGCCTCTAGGTAAGGACTGGTCACATGGCTGCGCTGAAACTTGCGATCGGCAACAAGAACTACTCGTCATGGTCGATGCGGCCCTGGCTCGCGTTGCGCGCCAACGACATCCCGTTCGTGGAGACCGTCATCCCCCTCTACACCGATAATCCCGCGGACAAGGAGCGCATCCTTTCCTTCAGCCGCGCCGGCAAGGTGCCGGTGCTGGTCGACGGCGACATCACGGTGGGGGATTCGCTCGCGATCATCGAATACATCGCCGAGCGCTACCCGGAAGTGAAGCTGTGGCCCGACGACGTCGCGGCCCGCGCGCATGCCCGTTCGGTGTGCGCCGAGATGCATTCGGGCTTCGTGCCCTTGCGCAGCGAATGCGGCATGAACCTGCATCGGCCGGTGCGCCCCGTGACACTGTCGGCGGATGCAAAGGCCAACATCGCGCGCATCCAGGAGATCTGGCGCGAATGCCGCAACCGCTACGGCGCCAAGGGACCGTTCCTGTTCGGCCGCTTCGGCGCAGCGGATGCGATGTATGCCCCGGTCGTGCACCGCTTCCGCACCTACGCCATCGACGTCGCGCCGGACACGAAAGCCTACATGGAGACGATGATGGCGCTGCCGGCGTTCCAGGAATGGACCCGCGACGGCCTCACCGAAACGCTCGTCATCGAAAAGTTCGAGACTGACTAATCAAGATTGTGATTTGGGTGCCGCTTGACGGCCTGCCGGCCAGCGGCGCTCAATCGCAGAGTGACGATCGTCGAAGGAAAGGGGACGGCCATGGGAATCCTGGACTCGCTGGAAAACAACCCCGCATTCCGCAGCGCGCTGAGCCAGCTCGGCGCGGCGGTGCTGCCGGCCGTGCTGGGCGAGGTGTTTGGCAACAACAACCAGGGCCGCCTCAGCGCGATCGTTGCAAAGCTCGAGCAGGCCGGCTTCGGCAACCAAGTGAAGTCCTGGCTCGGCAACGGCCAGAACCTGCCGATCAGCGCCGACCAGCTCCGCGCCGTGCTCGGCAGCGACGCCGTCCGCCAGCTTGCCGCGCGCTACAACATCCCGGTCGACCAGCTCAGCCAGATACTGGCCCAGGAGCTGCCCAAGGCCGTGGATCATGCGAGCCCCGACGGCAGGTTGCCCCACACCGCCTGAGGCCCTGGCTTCCCCGGTATTATCGGCGAGCCGGCTTTTCCGGTATCGCTCTGAAAACATTGCAAAAATGATACGTTTGCCATGCGGGTACGCCGCTGGCCAAAAAGGCCGGCCGCATGCTATAGAGCGGACCGGGTTTCCGGCCGGCCATCGCAGTGGGACCATGGGCGAGGCAGGCGCTGTTTGAGTAGGAGAGGGTGTTGAAGCACAAATTCCCCGTGGGCACGCGCGTATTCTTCACAGCCAGCAATATCGCGCGCCCGGCTGCCAGCGGCACCTATGAAGTTATCCGCCTGCTGCCGACGGATGGTGACGACTGCCAGTACCGGATCAAAAGCTCGACCGAAGCCTTCGAGCGCGTCGCCAAGGAAAGCCAGCTCGCACTGGGCTGATGGCACAGCGTATCGGCTCTGGCGGCGAGTTTGTTTCGTGCCGCCGTCAAAAAGGCCCGCTTCAGCTCGAAAAGGAGGCGGGGGCGGTTGCCGACTCGCGGTGCTTGCCTTGACAATTCGCTCTTTGCTCGCGTGAGGGGACATCGCGCATGAACTGGGCATGGGCCACTTCGCTCGACCAAAGCTGGCGCTCACCGGCCTTCCCGATGTGGCTGACGCTGGCCGCCGCCGCTTTTTTCGGCTTGATCCTCCTGTTCACGCTCGTGCGCGCCGAAAAGTCGGTCGCCAACGGCGCGTTGACGGTGATCACGCTGCTTGCCATCGGCATCGCGGCGGCCGCCACGATGCGCGTCTATGAACCGGCGGGACGAGGCGGTGCGAGCGCAGCCGGCGCGCCGGCCATGGTGACCGCGAGCCTGCCCGCGCTGTCCTGTCTCGACGATCTTGCCGGCGACGCCGTGCTTACGGGTTGCGAGAAGGCGCTGTTCGGCTCGCCCGACGCGGCCGCCGCGGCCGTCTCCTACACCGCAGCGCGGATCGATCGGCTGACGGCGCTCGGCGATGCCGCGACTGCCGAAAGCAGCATGACGCTGGAACTGAAGGCGCTGCGCAAAGCGCTGGAGCATGACCGCTACGGGGTCGTCGCGCATGTGCTGGTCGCGCGCAATGGATGCACGCAGTTCGATTGCGCGGCCTTCCGCTCTCTGACCGATCAGCAGCAGATCGCCGCGAACATGGATTCCCATCTCTACGATACGCTGGTCGCGCGCTATGCGCCGACCTGGAACACGCCCGCGGCGCCGGGGATGCCGGCCTCAGCCGCGCTCGCCGCGCTGCCACCGTCGGTGCCGACGGGCAAGCCGACCAATGCGGAGTTCCCGAGCGCCTCGTCAACGCCGGCGGTGAGCATCATGGCGCCGGAGCCGTCGACGGGCGGGGCCCGCCAGGCGCCTGCCGCGAACGCCGCGCCGCCGCCTGCTCCACGTGCCCCGGCCTCGGCACAGGCTTCGGCACCCGCACCGGCTGCGAAGAAGCCGCCGGCGCCGAAGGCCGCGCGCGCTCCGGCCGCCGCGCCGGTTCCGCTCGCGCCGCCGCCCGCCGCGCCAGCCCCCGCGGCTGCGGATAAAGACTAGATCGGCATTTCAAATCCGCGGCCGGCCCGCTAAATGTTTGGGCATGCCACTACATCTGATCAAGCTCGCCGTCGGCTGCGACTCCGTCAAGGAATTGAAGGAGTGGGTCGCCGAACGGATGCAGGCCGCCAAGAAGAAGGGGCTGCCGCAACACCACGTCCACATCACCCGCATGGTGCCCAAGCGCGGAGATGAGATTCTCTCGGGCGGGTCACTCTACTGGGTGATCAAGGGCGAGATTGCCGCGCGCGAGAAAATCATCGGCATCGAGCCGTTCCGCGACAAGGACGGCATCGGGCGCTGCCGGATCGTGATGCAGCCCAAGGTGATCTCGGTCTCGCCGCGGCCGATGCGCCCGTTCCAGGGCTGGCGCTATCTCACCGAAGACGCCGTGCCACCCGATCTCGGCAAGGCCGCCGCGGGGACCATCGCTGCGATGCCCGAGCCGATGCGTCGCGAGCTGCGCGACCTCGGGCTGCTCTGAGCATGATCCGGACCCGAAGGGCCGCGTTAGATCCGGGTCTCATCGCGCTTTAGACCGCGATGTTGTCGATCAGCCGGGTCGAGCCGAGCTTGGCTGCGACCAGGATCCGCAAGGGTCCGTCCTTGCGCGAGTTGGCCGGCGCAAGCGTCTCAGCGTGACGGACCTCGAAATAGTCGAGCGCAAAGCCGGCCGCCTTGATCATCTCGGCGCCCCCAGCCATGGCGGGTGCGATCGCCTCGCCAGCGCGGATACGGCCCGCGCTCTCCTTCATCGCACGGTAAAGGGTGGTCGCGATCTGCCGCTCCTCCGGCGAGAGGTAGACGTTGCGCGAGGACATCGCGAGCCCGTCGCGCTCGCGCACGGTACGGGAGCCGATGATCTTGATGCCGAGATCGAGATCCCGTGCCATCCGCGTCACCACTCGCAACTGTTGAAAGTCCTTCTCGCCGAAGATTGCGACGTCCGGCCGGCATTGCGTGAACAGCTTGCCGACCACGGTGGCGACGCCGCCGAAGAAGTGCGGCCGGAAGCGGTCCTCGAGTCCGGCCAGCGCCGGCCCCTCCGGCACGATGCGGGTGGCGAAGCCCTCCGGATACATGGCCTCGACGCCAGGGTGCCAGACGATGTCGACGTCTTCGGCAGCAAGCTTGGCGATATCGGCCTTCCAGGTTCGCGGATAGGCGCCGAAATCCTCGGTCGGGGCGAACTGGGTCGGGTTCACGAAGATCGAGACCACGACTCGGCTCGCGCGTCTCTTGGCCAAGCGCACCAGCGACACATGCCCGTCATGGAGTGCCCCCATGGTCGGTACCAGCGCGACCGTGGCTTTTCGCTTGCGAAGATTGTCGACGGCGCGCCGCAGGGTGGGGACCGTGCGGACGATCAAGGGGCTGGGTGACATCAGGACTCTGGGATGGTTGTGACTCGGGTGGGCCGCACGGTCTGCCGCGCGACCGGCTAACCTTAACAAGCGGCGGTCGTGGACGCCATGCAGTCGCATGCGGCAGAGCATCCCGCGCAGCGCCGCAATGGATGTCGCTGCATTGTGGACGGGAACACAGACGCAAGACTGCGCTGCGGTTCACGATGAAGAGCGATGCAGTGCTATTTCGATATCCTGTCACGCATTTCACTTGACCGCAGACGCGGCCAACTCGAAGATATTCAGCAGGGGGTTCGAGGTTCGTTATGCTTGTGCAGGCTAGCCAAAGCCAATCCGGCTCGGCGCATGTCGTCGTGCTGGGCAACGAGAAAGGCGGCTCCGGCAAGTCGACGACCGCCCTGCACATCGCCGTCGCGCTTCTCAAGGCCGGCCAGCGCGTCGCCACCATCGACCTCGACTGCCGTCAGCAGAGCTTCACCCGCTACATCAACAACCGTTCCGCCTGGGCGCGCCGTA
Organism: Bradyrhizobium centrolobii; assembly: GCF_001641635.1. Taxonomy (GTDB): domain Bacteria; phylum Pseudomonadota; class Alphaproteobacteria; order Rhizobiales; family Xanthobacteraceae; genus Bradyrhizobium; species Bradyrhizobium centrolobii. Next base: position 40,447 of record NZ_LUUB01000002.1, on the reverse strand, counting down.
CCAAGCTCGACCTCGAGTTGCCGGTGCATCGTTGCATCAAGCTCGGCGAGACCATGCAGATCGCCGACAACGAGAATTCCGAGTTCCTGCAATTCATGGAGGCGGTCTCGGCGGTCGAGAGCAATTTTGACTTCATCGTCATCGATACGCCCGGCACCGACAGCTATCTGATGCGGCTCGCCCATTCGATGGCCGACACGCTGGTGACGCCGATCAACGACAGCTTCCTCGATTTCGATGTGCTCGGCACCGTCGACCCCACCAACTATGCGGTGACCGGCGAGAGTCACTATGCAGAGATGGTGCGGGACACGAGGCGCAAGCGCCGCCAGCTCGACGGCTCGACCACGGATTGGATCGTCGTGCGCAACCGCCTGTCCATGCTGGGCTCCCGCAACAAGCAGCTCGTCGCCGACGGCTTGAAGGAATTGTCGCTGCGGCTCGGCTTCCGCTACGTGGATGGCTTTGCCGAGCGCGTCGTCTACCGCGAGTTCTTTCCGCGCGGCCTGACCGCCCTCGACGAGATCGATGAAGCAACGCTCGGCATGCGGCCCAATCTCGGCCATCTCACCGCGCGGGAAGAGGTGACGAGCCTGCTCCGCCAGCTCAAGCTGCCGCTCGACGAGCGCGGCCGCCGCCGCGCCGCCAATCGCGCCGAGTGGTTCAGCCAGGTCGACAAGCCGCTCGAGGTTCACGACATCCTCGGCGCCTGAATTGGGCGGTACGGCGCTACTTCCGATAGAGGGATTTCCAGGCTGGAACCGGCGGTTCCCAGGGAACCGAGCGGGAGCAACGCCGTTTTCATGTCGCATTTGCCCTGAAATTGAAGTTGATAGAGTGAGGTTGCGTCCGAACTGCACCTACACCCTCACGTAGTGGTGCTGGAATAAGGTGCCCAAGAAACGTGTGCGGCGCACAATGAAAGGGCTGCCGGATCACAATATTTGGCCTTCCTGTCACGTGGCTGTGACATATATTAGGGAATAGGCGACAAGGGGCCGACGAGAGCCCTCTACCAACGATTTTCAACAGGGATCAGGCCAGAAGGTCTGGGGCTGAGGACGAAAATGAAGCGTGGAATTGCCGTTCTAGTTTCCGTCGGTGCCCTCTGCGGCGTCGCCTATTTCACGGCGAGCAAGTGGGCTATCAAGCACGAGACCATCACCTTCTACGACGCTTCACGCGACAACCGTCCGGTGCCCGTCGACGTCGCGATCCGTCGCGACAAGGAATTGCAGGCCAACGCCGGCATGATCACGCTGCCGGTCGCCGTGATCAATCACGGCAATACGGTCAAGAACACCGAGTACGGCTTCCTCGCCAACATCTTCGCGGCGCGCGGCTATCTCGTCGTCAGTCCGCAGCATGATCTGCCGACCGATCCTCCGATGGTGACCAAGCCCGGCGAGCTCTATGTCGGCCGGCTGCCGCAGATCCTGCGCGGTGTCGCCAACATCCATCTGGCGATGCAGGAAATGAAGAAGGTGCAGCCCAACGCCGACTACGCCAAGGTGACGATGGTGGGCCACTCCATGGGCGGCGACATCACGATGTATTTCGCCAAGCAGTATCCGGACGAGGTCAAGAAGGTCGTCACGCTGGACAATCTGCGCGTGCCCTTCGTCACCGCCGGCAAGTTCAAGATCCTGTCGTTCCGCTCCAAGGATCCGCAGTTCAAGACCGATCCGGGCGTGATCCCCACCGACGAGGAATGCGAGAAGGCGGGGATCCAGGTCGTGAAGACCGAATTCCAGCACAACGACATGCGCGACACCGGACCGGACGACGCGAAGAACTCGATCCAGGGCATGCTCGACAAGTTCCTGAGCGCCACCGACAGCGACATCGCGCCCGTCGATACCCGCTCGGCGCCGCCCAAGATCCTCGAGCCTGGTCCGGTTGCCTTGATGGCGCCCGCCAAAAGCTGATTGCGTCTCTCATTTAGCCAACCGACTTTCAAAGCCTCTGCCGGCGACCGCCTGCGGAGGCTTTGCGCATTGACCGGGCAGGGAGCGCTCTCCACATTAGGCTCTCACACAAGATGCGAGCAGGAATGTCCGGCGAACCGAGCAAACCGCGCAGCCGCGATGCCGTCTCGGCGCAAGGAGACGGCGCGCTGCCGCAGGCGAAAACGTCGACCTCGGAGGACATCGCGGCCTTCGTCTCCAAGGCCCGCGCCACGTCACCGCATGCGCCCGGCGCGAAGGGCCGGCTGATCTTCGCGCTGGACGCGACGATGAGCCGCCAGCCAACCTGGGATATGGCCTGTGCGCTTCAGGCGGACATGTTCCGCGAGGCAGCGGCGCTGGGCAGCCTCGACATCCGGCTCGTCTACTATCGGGGCTTCAACGAATGCCGCGCGACGGGCTGGATCTCCGACAGCACCAAGCTTGCGACGCTGATGAGCAAGATCGATTGCCGCGGCGGCGACACCCAGATCGGCAAGGTGCTGAGCGAAGCCCGGCGCGAGGCGGTGGCCTCCGGTGTGCGCGCCGTGGTCTTCGTCGGCGACGCCATGGAGGAGAAGGTCGACGAACTCTGCGCCAAGGCGGGCGAACTCGGAATGCTGAAGGTACCTGTCTTCCTGTTTCAGGAGGGCCATGACGCCGTGGCCGAGCAGGCGTTCCGCGAGATCGCGCGCCTGACCGGCGGCGCCTGGTGCCGGTTCGATCCGGGCGCGGCGGCGCAGTTGCGCGACCTGCTGCGCGCCGCCGCAGCCTATGCCGCCGGCGGCCGCGACGCGCTGTTGAGATTGTCGAAGACCACGAGCGGCGCGGCCATGCTGATCGGCCAGATGAAGTAGTCGGTCAGGCCGGTGCGGCCTGCGACGACGCTGCCGCCACTGGTGGCGGCAGCAGGCGCCCTTGCAGGATCAGGCGCAGCGTGCCGAGCGCGATCAATCCGACCACGAGGTTGGTCGCCGCGAACGGCCAGGGCGCGAGCAGCGCGATCGCCCCGGTATCGCCATGTCCGGTCATGCGGATCGGCGCGATGGCAAATGCGGTCGCTCCGAAGGTGAAGCCCCAATAGGACACCGAGAAGGGCTGCTCCATGATCCATGGAAGGAGGCGAAGCAGCAACAGCGCCATCATCAGCCCGTTTCCGACGAGGATATGCGCGACCATATCAGGCATGCCGCCATTGATCGCGAGATACGCAACCGCGCCGACTGCCGGTGGTGCGAGCTGGATGCCGAGCCTCGGGCGCAGCGCGCCAGGCATTGCCGAGACCTGCAAGTCCAAGCACGATGCCGAAGAATGCAGCCGGCACGATCGGCGGCTCGAAACCCTTGCTCATTGTCGCCCCCAAATCTTCGCGCCCGCTGGTTAGGACGACGGCGCCGTCGCGGCCTTCGTCACCGCCGCCGGCAGCGCCGACATGTTGCCAAGCACGGCCATGTCACCCGGCACGCCATGGCGTGCCGCGAGCCATGCCGGATCGTTGTACGACAGCCAGGCGGCGCCGGACGCATCCTGCCAGACCAGGGCCCTCAGCGGCAGGTCGATCCCGATGAACTGGACGGACTGCATCAGCGGCGTTCCGGCCTTAGCACTGCCGAAGATCAGGACTTCGGTCGGCCGCAGCGACAGGCCGACCTCGGCCGCGCCGGCGGCATGGTCGATGCGAGCGAAGACCTGCAGGCCCTTCGCCGTCACCTCGGCTTCCAGCCGGTCCATGGTCTCGCGAGGGCCGTACGGGCTCGCATGCGTCACCAATCCATCTGCACTCATATCCCAGCTCCGTTCCTGGCCGTGTCGGGCTGGACTATCGGGCGGTGCGGACGTTCCGGCAAACGAACTTCTTGTATCATCGCCGTTGCCGGCGCATCGAAAGACCGCCATGCATTTTTCTGGCGGGACGATTATATTCCGGTCATGCCGACCCTGATCGCCGGCGTTGTCGCCGTTGTCACTCTTTATCTGCTGCTCCAGATGTTCCGTGCCGCCAATCCGGCGGTGCTTGCGCGTGCCATCAAGGTGGGCGGCGGCGTGGTGGCGCTGGCGGTTGCGGCCTTCACCGGCCTGCGAGGCGAACTGGCAGTGGCGATCCCGCTCGGGATCTTCGGCGCAGGCCTGCTTGGCTGGACGCCGCTTGCGAACTCCACCTTCGGCAATGTCGGCGGGCTGTTCGGCGGCGGCGCGGCCAAGGCGACCGGGCAGAGCTCGCGCGTGCGCTCGCAATTCCTGGACATGCAGCTCGATCACGACAGCGGCCGGCTCGGAGGCCAGATCGTCGCCGGGCCGTACGCCGGACGCAATCTCGACGAGTTCGATCTCGCTGCGCTGCTCGCGATGGCTCCGGCTTTCGATGCCGAGAGCGTGGCCTTACTTGAAAGCTATCTGGACCGCCGGTTTCCCGCTTGGCGTCAGAACGCGCAGGGCGATGCGGCAGGGGGGCAGCGCCGCACGGCGGCGGGCGGCAAAATGACGGCGGAGGAAGCCTATCAGATCCTTGGCTTGCAGCCGGGGGCGGGGCGTGACGACATCAGCCGAGCCCACAAGTCCCTGATGAAGAAACTGCATCCCGACCAGGGGGGCTCGACGTATCTCGCTGCCCGTGTAAACGAGGCCAAGGATACTCTGCTTCGCACGCATAACGGCTAACTCCGGCAACACGCCACAAACGCCCGTACCGCGTCAGCTCCGCTTGCTCTGTTTGCCGTCGCCCAGATGCCCGCCATTGTCGGCGTGGTCGATCCCTTGAGCTAAATTTTAACCGTAAATTCTTGACGAGAAGTTGTCGCGGAACAGCTTTCGCATCACCGCATCCCCCAAACGAAAATGCCCGCGTCGGGAGCGCGGGCATTCGGATCGGAGCGAAGCGGACGATCAGTTGCGGACGGTGATGCAGGAAATGTCGGCGCGCTTCAGGGTGCGGCAGACGGCTTCGGCCTGGTCCCGCTCGAGCCCGGCGAAGCGGGCGCGGTAGAGCTTGCGATTGTCCTTGGCGACGACCTCGGTGAACGGATCGGCCCTGCTGAGCAGGCCGCGGGCCGAGCTGCGCGCGGCCTCGATGCGCTGCTGGGCCTCGCTCTCGCTCTCGAGCGCGCCGACCTGGACGATCCAGCCGCTATGGGTGACGACCGGCTTGGTGGTGCTCATCTGGATCGACTGCGGCGCCGGATCGACGGAAGCGAGCTTGGCGGCCGGCGCGGGCGCGGCGGCGGTTGTCGCCGGCAGCACGCCGAGGATGCCGTTGCCCGTTCCGAAGCCCGGCGGCTGCGCCGGCAGCTCGGTGCGGGCGGCCTCGGCCCTCGGGGCCTCCGGCTTGTTGATGATCCCAGGCTTGTTGACGAGGTCGGCGCGGGCGACGACCGCGCCGGAGGTTTCGGCGAGGTCTGCGCGCGGCGGAATGGTGCTGGTGACAGGCGGCGCGGCCTGCGCCGGGGCAGCGGAAGCGACCTTCACCGGACCGGCCTTGACCTGAACGGTCTTCACGCGAACCGGTTTCATCGGCTCGGACGATCCCGGGATGATCGAAAGCGGCTGGCTCGCGATCACGCCATTGGTGAGCGGCGCGGGCTCGATCTTGGCTTCGGCCGGCTTGGCTTCCGACTTGGGCTGGGCCGGCGGCATCGCGGCGGTGGCGGCGGCAAGCGCCGAGAGGCGCGAGGCCGGGCGCGCCGCCGGTGTTTCGGGAGCCGCGGCGGCCTGCACCTGCGGAGCGGGACGGGCCGGGGTCTCGGAGGCGTCGGCGACGTCGGTGTTGGCCTCGGAGCCGTTGCGCTCGCTGATGGCGGCGACGGTGCGGGTGCTTGCGCCCTTCTCGAGGTTCTCCGCGAGCAGGTTACGCATGATGGCGTCGCGCGAGCCGCCGCTGCGGCCGCCCAGGACCACGCCAACCAGGAAGCGGTTGCCGCGGTGCAGTGAGCTCACGAGGTTGAAGCCGGAGGCGCGGGTGTAGCCGGTCTTGATGCCGTCGATGCCCTCGACACTGCCGAGCAGGTGATTGTGGTTGCGGATCGACTGTCCCCGGAAATTGAACGAGGCGGTCGAGAAGTAGCGATAGTAGCGGGGGAAGCGGTCCTGGATGGCGCGGCCGAGCGTGGCCTGGTCGCGGGCCGTCGTGACCTGCTCATCGTTCGGCAGGCCCGAGGCGTTGCGGTAGACCGTCCTGGACATGCCGAGTGCACGCGCCTTGCGCGTCATCATCTGGGCGAAATCGTCTTCGTCGCCGCCGATCGCTTCGGCGATCACCACGGCCGCGTCGTTGGCGGAACGTGTGACGAGACCTTTGATCGCATCCTCGACGCGGATGGTCTGGCCCGGACGCAGGTTGAGCTTGGTCGGATCTTGGTCGGCGGCGTGCTGCGACACCGGCATTTCGGTGTCGAGCTTCATCTTGCCGGACTCAAGACGCTCGAACAGCAGGTAGAGCGTCATGATCTTGGTCAGCGAGGCGGGATGGCGAAGCCCGTCGGGGCTCGTCGACTGGAGTACCGCGCCGGAATTGCCGTCGACGATGATCGATGCGAACCGCGAGCTGGAGCTCTCGGACGCATCGCGCTGCACCCGGTGGTGCGCGTGATGCCGATAGCGCCGCGCCTCGGCCGCATCGGTGGTGACGATGACCGCTGTGGTGACTGTAAGAAGCCCGAAAACCCCAACCCGCGCCAAGCGCGAGGAAGACAAGCTTTTACGAAGCATGAGACCCCGTCCCCGTTTCTGACTTGATCACCGGCTCGTGAGGCAAAATTGTGCCCTGCGGACCCGGATCATGACCTGCTCAAGCCGTCCCTTCGCTGGTGCTCGATGCGAGGGCGGCGGGCCTGAGCCGCTGTTCTGGCTTAAGGTGATGTTCTCAAACGGCTTTTGACCGCTTGCGGAAGGTGAACACGTCCAGGGAATCAGGGTAGGGGCGCACGGTTTCCAAAAGCTTAAGGAACCCTTGCGGGAAACTCCGGGAATCATCTCAATTTCTATATATTTTTGTGCGTCGCACAAGATTCTTGACTTTTTTGTGCATTGCACTAATTGTGGGCAGAGTCAGGGAGCCGGGGCTTCCCGACAAATGCCAGGGAAAAAGGATTCCGAGATGTTCAAGGTTGAAGACTTTCAGAACTACGGGAAAGAGCAGTTCGAGCAGTGCGTCGCCTCCGCGACCTCGGTGCAGCACGGCCTCCAGGCGATCGCCAGCGCTTACGGCGACTACACCAAGAAGTCGTTCGAGGATACCAAGTCCTTCGTTGAGAAGCTTTCCGGCGTGAAGTCGCTGGACAAGGCCCTCGAAGCGCAGACCGATTTCGCCCGGTCCAGCTACGAGACCTTCGTCGCGGAATCGCAGAAGATCGCCGGCCTCTACAGCGATCTCGCCAAGCAGGCGTTCAAACCGGTCGAGACGATCGTTTCGAAGTTCACCCCGGCTGCGAACTGACGCGCTTAACAAGTTCCTGGAATCAAAAAGCCCGGCTGAACCAGCCGGGCTTTTTCGTTTGAGGTGAGCGATCCGCCTCAGCGCGCCACGCGCAGCTTCGACAGCGAGGTGCCGATGTCCTTGAACACCGAGATGGTGTCGGTTGCCGACTTCACCAGATAGAACTTGTCGGCGCTGCTCGCGCAATATTGCAGCACGCCCGAGGTCGGATCACCGCTGGTGTTCACCTGCACCGTATAGATGGTGATGTTATAGGGCGAGGCCTTGGCGTTGCCGCACAGCTTCTTCTGCCGGTCGTCGATCTGCGACGCATTGGTGTACCAGCGGTTCTGCGTGTTGAGACCGTCGGAGAGCAGAACGATCGCGTCCTTGTAGGTGTAGTTCGTGTCCTTGGCCGGCGCGTTCATGGGATCGCCGGTCGACAGCGTCAGCCAGCCCCAGGCGAGACCGATGCCCTGGTTCGTGTTACCGGTCGGCTTCATGTTGTCGATCACGGTCTTGAGTGAGGACCAGTCGTAGCTCAGGGGCATGATCGGCTGCAGATAGGCCGAGCTGCCCGACCGACAGTAGGAGTACTGGTCGGCCGGGAAGAGCGTCGACGTATTGCCGCTCGTCGGCGTGGTGTTCTTGATGTCATAATCCTGGTCGCGGTCGACCACGCAACCGGTCCAGGTATTGTGGTTTGCCGCCGTCCAGGTCTTGCCGGCGTTCACGCACTGCGACTGGGACGTATACCTGGAGTTGCTGCAGGTCCCGTTCGCAGCTCCCCAATCGGTGAAGTCGATCCAGTACTTGCTGTAATTGCTGGCGCCAACATTGACGTCCTTGGCGAACGGAATGATCGAGATGTAGACGTCGCCAGTATTTTTGGCGAGCGCGCTGAGCTGATCGATCAGGTTCTTGGCCGCCGTCTGCATGGCCGCCATCTTGCCGTTGTCGGCCATTGATCCGGTGTTGTCGAGCACCATGGCGACGCGCATGCGCGTCATGCCCCAGGCGCTCGTCGAGCTGGTCCCTATGTCGAGCGTCGGGAAGCCGGCGACCTTCATGAAGGTCGTCGTGTACGTGCCGCTTCCCGTGACCTGGATGGTCGAGCCCATGGACGAACTCGCGGTATAGTTGGCGGCGACGGTAACCTTCGGCAGGGTGTTGGTATCGGTGAACAGCGCGTTGAAATAGGACTGCGCCTTGGTGTTGATGTCCGCCGTCGTGATCGTGCCGGCCGACAGGTCCTTGGACAGCATCAGGGCGGTGGAGTCGAGCGCGGCCTGCATCGATGAGCGGGCCTGGACCGCACGGCTGTAATCCACCGCGGCGCCTACGAAGCTCAGGACGGGGAGCAGTGCGATGGCGAAGATCACTGCGATATTGCCTTGCTCGGCAACCGCGAAACGGGCGAGCTGCCGACCAATACGGCTCACAACGGGCAGGCGAAACATGATGATCCCTGAAATCTGTGGTTTTGCCCGATTTCGCGCCAGCCCATTGAACGGCAGGTAAATAGGACCGTAGAAAGCCGGAGATATCACCGCGCGAAACTGTCGCAGGGCACACGCGTCAGTGTTCCTGGTCAACACGTTCTGAACGGGCTTGCCGGAAATTTTTGTCAAATCGATCGGGATTGATTAACCTTGGTCGGGATCGCCGGACCGGGAATCGGGACCGTCGCGGCCGCATTGGCCGGCCTTGCACGCTTGCGGCAGGCCGGGGGTAGGCCCATATTCCGTCGTGACTGATCCGGCCTGGATCGGACCGGTCGGGAGCGGCGATCCAAAGGGCGGCGCGCCTGTGCGAGGCTCCGAAGGGCGGGGTTCGCGGCGGACCGTCATCCGCTTCCGTGGGGAATTTGAACGCCTGTGCCATGCCGCAACTAGCTTCCAGACTCGACCTGTCCGCGCCAGCCACCGTCCACGCTCCCCGCATGGGCAATGACGAGAACCGCTCCGGCGGTCAGTCCGGCCCGAGCACCTCCGTCATCACCAAGGTCAAGCCCAAGACCAAACGGCCGAACCTGTACCGTGTGCTGATCCTGAACGACGACTACACGCCGATGGAATTCGTCGTCCATGTGCTGGAGAAGTTCTTCAACAAGGACGTCGAGGCCGCGACGAAGATCATGCTGCACGTCCACCATCACGGGATCGGGGAGTGTGGCGTGTTCACCTACGAGATTGCCGAGACCAAGGTCACGCAGGTGATGGATTTCGCCCGCAAGCACCAGCATCCGCTGCAATGCGTGATGGAAAAGAAGTAATCGCGCGCTCGAAGCCGGGTTCTTCTTCCGCGGCGGTGTGGTCGCTGTGCGCGCGTCTTGCTCCTGGCCGGCGAAACTACGGAAACATACGTCGGTACCAATCCCGCCCAAATCGGAACGGGTTTTGCATCGAGAATGCCGTGGGTGCATGAGCCCAGAGCCGCGGAACCGGTCTTTTGCCGCGATCTTGTATAACTATATGTGACAAAGGTTGTTGTTGCCTGAGCGGGCGATGGCGATCATGATGGTGGGGGCCATAGAGGACGCGAATGCCGACTTTTTCCCAAAGCCTTGAACAATCCCTGCATCGTGCACTGGCGATCGCAAACGAACGTCATCACCAATACGCGACGCTCGAACATCTGCTGCTGTCGCTGATCGATGACTCGGATGCGGCTGCCGTTATGCGCGCGTGCAGCGTCGACCTCGACAAGCTGCGCACGAGCCTCGTCAATTATCTTGAGACCGAATTCGAAAACCTGGTGACGGATGGTGCCGACGACGCCAAGCCGACCGCCGGTTTCCAGCGCGTGATTCAGCGTGCGGTGATCCATGTTCAATCCTCCGGCCGTGAAGAGGTGACCGGCGCCAACGTGCTGATCGCGATCTTCGCCGAGCGCGAGAGCCATGCTGCGTATTTCCTGCAGGAGCAGGACATGACGCGCTACGACGCGGTCAATTACATCAGCCACGGCATCGCCAAGCGGCCGGGCGTCTCGGAGGCGCGCCCCGTTCGCGGCGTCGACGAGGAGACCGAGACCAAGGGCAACGAGGACTCCAAGAAGAAGGGCGAGGCGCTCGAGACCTATTGCGTCAACCTCAACAAGAAGGCGCGTGACGGCAAGATCGATCCGGTGATCGGACGCAATTCCGAGATCAACCGCGCGATCCAGGTGCTGTGCCGCCGGCAGAAGAACAACCCGCTGTTCGTCGGCGAGGCCGGTGTCGGCAAGACCGCGATCGCGGAAGGTCTCGCCAAGCGCATCGTCGACAGCGAGGTGCCGGAAGTCCTGGCGGCCGCCACCGTGTTTTCGCTCGACATGGGTACGCTGCTCGCGGGCACGCGCTATCGCGGCGACTTCGAAGAGCGCCTGAAGCAGGTGCTCAAGGAGCTCGAGGCGCATCCCAACGCCATCCTGTTCATCGACGAGATCCACACGGTGATCGGTGCGGGTGCGACGTCGGGCGGCGCGATGGACGCGTCGAACCTGCTCAAGCCTGCGCTTGCCTCGGGCACCATCCGCTGCATGGGCTCGACGACCTACAAGGAATACCGCCAGCACTTCGAGAAGGACCGCGCGCTGGTGCGGCGCTTCCAGAAGATCGACATCAACGAGCCGACGGTCGAGGACGCGATCGCGATCCTCAAGGGTCTCAAGCCCTATTTCGAGGATTACCACCGGCTGAAGTACACCAATGAGGCGATCGAGGCCGCCGTTCAGCTCTCTTCACGCTACATCCACGACCGCAAGTTGCCGGACAAGGCGATCGACGTGATCGACGAATCCGGCGCGGCGCAGATGCTGGTCGCCGAGAACAAGCGCAAGAAGACCATCGGCATCAAGGAGATTGAGACCACGATCGCCTCGATGGCGCGGATCCCGCCGAAGAGCGTGTCGAAGGACGACGCCGAGGTGCTCAAGCATCTCGAGCAGACCCTGAAGCGCGTGGTGTTCGGCCAGGACAAGGCGATCGAGTCGCTCTCCGCTTCGATCAAGCTGGCGCGTGCCGGCCTGCGCGAGCCGGAGAAGCCGATCGGCTGCTACCTGTTCTCGGGTCCGACCGGTGTCGGCAAGACCGAGGTGGCAAAGCAGCTTGCCTCCAGCCTCGGCGTTGAGCTCCTGCGCTTCGACATGTCCGAATACATGGAGCGACACACCGTGTCGCGCCTGATCGGCGCGCCTCCCGGCTATGTCGGCTTCGACCAGGGCGGCCTGCTGACCGACGGCGTCGACCAGCACCCGCATTGCGTGGTGCTGCTCGACGAAATCGAGAAAGCGCATCCCGATCTCTACAACGTGCTGCTCCAGATCATGGACCACGGCCGGCTCACCGATCACAACGGCAAGCAGGTCAACTTCCGCAACGTGATCCTGATCATGACCACGAATGCGGGTGCGTCAGATCTCGCCAAGCAGGCGTTCGGCTTCACCCGCTCCAAGCGGGAAGGCGACGACCACGAGGCGATCAACCGGCAGTTCGCGCCGGAATTCCGCAACCGCCTGGATGCGATCATCTCCTTCGGCCATCTCCCGGTCGAGGTGATCGGCATGGTCGTGGAGAAGTTCGTGCTCCAGCTCGAAGCGCAGCTCGGCGACCGCGATGTCACGATCGAGCTGTCCGAGGAGGCCAAGGCCTGGCTGATCAAGCACGGGTATGACGAGCAGATGGGCGCGCGGCCGATGGCCCGCGTGATCCAGGAGCACATCAAGAAGCCGCTGGCCGACGAGGTGCTGTTCGGCAAGCTGAAGGGCGGTGGCCACGTCCGCGTCGTCCTCGTCAAGGACGAGGCCGACGAGACCAAGGACAAGATCGGCTTCGAATTCGTCGAGGGCCCGGTCACGCCGAAGCAGGAGAAGCTGCCCGGCACCCGCAAGCGTCCGCCAGGCAAGTCCAAGCCGGGCGGCCCCGGCGGCTCCAAGGGGCCGACCTCCAAGGGGCCGCTGGTCAAGGTCTGACCGAAAGCCACATGAATTGAAAAGGCCGGCCTAAGAAGCCGGCCTTTTCGTTGCGGCATCTAGGTAGCCGTCGAGCCTTGTATGCCCGCGCCGGGCGCCGGCGGCTGCCCCGGCTTCCACGCCGAGTGGCGGGTCATCCGCGAAGCTGAATTGCCGCACGGACCAGCTCGGCATTGTCTGGGGCTACAGTATCGTTCGGCAGGTGAATTCCGTCCTCGAAGCCAATTCTGGTCGAAAGATTGAGGCGCCAAGCCTCGCGAACGCAAGGCCAAACGCTGCCGCCATCTCCGACGTAGGTACTCCGCGATGCGCAGACTTTAACAATCCACCGTTCAGGCAGGCTTGCAGCATTTTCGTTCTCAGGGCTCTGACATCTTCTCTGGGTTAGATCTCGCGGCGTCTCGATTTCAATGACGATAGTGCAGCGGGCCAAATCAATACGGCCGTGGCCGCGCGTCAATCAGTGCACACGCTAATCGCCCTTCATCCGTTGCCCGTCCTGCACCCGCACGTGCTCCGCGCCTCGGGCGCCGGCGGGCGACAGCCTCAGCATGCTGAGCAGCGCGCCGCAGAGGGCGAAGCCGACCGCGGTGAGCAGCGCGATGCGCGTGCCTTCCTGCGGGTAGCGGCCGAGGAACAGCGCGACCAGAGCCGCGCCCGTGGTCTGGCCGAGGAGGCGCGCGGTCCCGAGCATGCCGCTGGCGCCGCCCGAACGTTCGCGCGGAGCGGCTGCGATCATGGTGCGGTTGTTGGGCGTCTGGAACAAGCCGAAGCCGAGGCCTGCGAGCGCCATCCGCCAGATCACGTCGAGCTGCGGAGGCGCAGCGGGCAAGAAGGCGAGCGCGCCGAGGCCGCAGGCGAACAGCGCAAGCCCGATGCCGCCGAGCAGGCCGGCCGGGTAGTGCTCGACGAGGCGGCCGGCGAGCGGCGCGGCAAAGGCCACCGCGATCGGCCAGGGCGTGATGAGCAGGCCGATATGCACGGCTGAATAGCCGAAGCGGCTCTGGAGGTAGAAGGGGATCGCGACGAAGGCCAGCATCTGTCCGCAGAAGGAGGCGATTGAGGTCGCAATCGACAGCGCGAAGACCGGGATGCGCAAGAGATCGACCGGCAGCAGCGGCGAGGTCATATGGGTCTCGCGGTAGACGAGCAGCGCGCCCGCTACCAGGGCGACGGCGAACTGGATGAGCCAGATCACGGGCGCCTCGCGATGGCCGACGCTGTCGATCGCGGCGATGCCGACGCCGAACGTGATCGCGCTGAGCCCGGCGCTCGGCCAATCGAAGGAACGGCTCGCCGGCCTGGTATGGGGCAGGCTGCGCAGGCCCAAGGCCAGCGTCAGCGCGCCGAGCGGGATGTTAATGGCGAACAGCCAGGGCCAGCTTCCCACCGCGAGGATACCAGCGGCGAGCGTCGGCCCGGCTGCGGCGGAGAAGGCGACCACGAGCGCGTTGAGCCCGATGCCGCGACCGAGCAGGCTGCGCGGATAGGTGAAGCGCACCAGCGCCGCATTCACGCTCATGATGCCGGCCGCGCCAAAGCCCTGGACGATGCGCGCCACCGTCAGCAGTGGAAGCGTGTGCGACAGCGCGCAGAATGCGGAGGCGAGGGTGAACAGCGCCAGCCCGACCAGATAGACGCGGCGATAGCCGGCGATCTCGCCGAGGGAGGCCAGCGGCAGCAGCGAGATGGTGATGGCGAGCTGGTAGCCGTTCACGATCCAGATCGAGAAGGCCGGGCTCGCATTGAGGTCGGCTGCGATCGTCGGCAGCGCCACATTGGCGATGGCGCCATCGACCACGGACATGGTGATGCCGAGCGCAATGGTCAGGATCGCCTGGTTGCGCTGCGGCTGCGGCAGGCCGTCGGCATGCTCGATCGGGGCAGACGACATGGCGGGAATGAGCTTGATCTGGGTCGTGGTTCATCCCCGGATTAGAAAACCGTCAGATCGATCGCAACCCGGCAGGGCACGGTGAGTTCCTGCCCCGGCGGCAGGCCTCCCGGCGCCGCGAGCATAGGTCAGGATTGCCCTCGCAGGCTCACCGGCGGGAGCAGCGTGCAAGCTGCTCTCGTTCGCGCTTGCTCGGGAATGGCCCTAGTCATGCAGAAGCATGTCGTCGAACGCGGGATCGCTGACATGCAAACTGGCGATGTTCGATGTAGCCTGCGTCTCGATTGTCGTTGCCAACGCGAGAGCGCAGGCGGGCGCGCCATCGTGAGCCTGCCGCGGCAGCAGAACCAGGCTCCAGCCTGCCAAGACCAGCACCGCGAGTCGGATCGCGATCACCGTCAGCAGCATCTCCGATCCGCTTATCGTGGAGTCGGTCTTCATGCGCGCCAGCTTGAGGCACGCCCCTGAACAAGACAATCTGGAATTGCCGAGCCTTGCCTTCGGCCACGACGAAGGCTAAGCGCGATAGCTAGGGATTGTGACCATGCTCGAAGCGCCGCGTCACCCTATGGTGGGCCCGGCGTCATGCCCTGCAATTACCGGAGCGGATTAAGCGGCGCGAGAGGCGTTAGCTCGAAGCTCATGAGATGAGCCTGCCCCAAGGGCAGCTTTTCGAGCATTGCGTGCGCGGCTGCCGCGTCCGTGACGTTCAAGATGAACGCCACGCCGGGCCGTCCTTGAAGCGAGTACCACTGGTCGATCTTGCCATCCAGGTAGAGCTTCACCGTCTCCCGGACTTCGATCGGAAGAATAGCGCGTGCGGCGGCGGGATCGACACCGGGGTTCAGCGTCCCGATCGCGAGGATTTTCGTGGTGGGTGTCGGCGGATTTGCCGATTGCGCATGTGTTTCTCGCTGCAAAAGGCTGCCAGTGCGCTTGCGACGAGTGCGCGCACCTTGCAACGCCGCTGCGAGGCGGTGCTCGGCAAATCGCCGCTTTCCTATTTCCAGGATCTTCGCGTCGAACGCGCCCAATCGCTGCTCCATGGCAGCGGCCTCGACATCGACGCCATCGCCGCAGAGGTCGGTTACGTCGACGGAGCGACGTTGCGAACGCTTCTGCGTGAACGCCTGGGGCGAGGCGTGCGCGAGCTCCGCGCCAACCTGCGCTGATGGCCAAGCGATAGTGCGATCGCGCAACGAGCGGCTAATGCCGCAACTGGCTCTGCCGGAAGCCGCGCGGCGACATGCCAAAATGTTCGCGGAAGACACGGCCGAAATGCGAGAGGTCGTTGAAGCCCCACGCGAAGGCGATCTCGCTGACGTGGCGATGAGCGAGCACAGGTGAGGCAAGGTCGCGCCTGCATTGGGCGAGACGCTCGGCCAGAACGTAGCGCTGGAACGAGGTATCCTCGTCGGCGAGGAGATCGTTGACATAGCGCGGCGAGATACCGAGCGCGGCGGCAGTCTCTGACAGCGAGAGGTCGGGATCGGCGAGACGCGAGCGGATGTGCGCCTTCAACCGGTAGAGCAGGGCCGAGCGGTGGGTCGAGGAGGGCAGCGATGTCTTGCCGAGCCGCTCGCTCAGCGCCATCGCCAGGAGGTCGACGGCCTGCTCGGACAGGACGGCGGCGTTGCCTGGATCGATGCGGTCCGCACTCTGGCACAGTCTGTAGATGAAATCGTAGGCGAGCCGCTCGAGGGGCGCGTTCCCGCCGAACGACATCGCGGTCAGCGCCTCGGTTCTGCCGAGCCGCCGTTGCAGCATCTCCCGCGGCACCTTGAAGATCGTCTGACTGAACGCGTCGTTGAACTTCAGTTCATAGGGGCGCGTGGTGTCGTAGAGCGCGAACTCGCCGGGATGGATCACGGTCTCGCGGCCGTCCTGCACCACGCCGCCGGCGCCACGATCGCCGAGCGCGATCAGGACGAAGTCCTGGTCCGAGCGCGCGATGCGGGAGGGCGTGCGGAAGACGCGCTGGCGGTCGGAGCAGACCTCGGAGCACACGGCCTTGCCGAGCGCGGCCTGCGTCACCGAGCCGTGAAAGGCGCTGCCGAGGTCGGACTTGCAGTCGAGCCCGACGAAGACGTCGCAGACAATGTCCTGCCAGAGGGCGAGGCGCCGGTGGCCGGGGCTGCCGTCCGTCGTGAACTGGATGGGCATGAGCAGGCCTCCCTTTCACACCTCGAAAACCGCATGCCGGCGCTGACCTGTCCGGGGACGCGGCAAATTCCATACCGCCGTTTTGGTCGAATTTTCGTGCCGTGGCGGTCGAGCAGACGCCCTCCGGCCGTGGCCCAATAGACTGCATCGGGCCTGTGCCGCGATCAACCGGAAAGCGGTCCTGTCCCAGTGGACACGATGGAGGCGGGAATGGGCATCGAACATCCGAAATACAGGGTTGCGGTGGTGCAGGCAGCACCCGCCTGGCTCGATCTCGACGCGTCGATCGACAAGTCGATCGCGCTGATCCGGGAGGCGGCCGAGAAGGGCGCGAAGCTGATCGCCTTTCCGGAGGCCTTCATCCCCGGCTACCCCTGGTACATCTGGCTGGACTCGCCGGCCTGGGCGATCGGCCGCGGCTTCGTGCAGCGCTATTTCGACAATTCGCTCGCCTATGACAGTCCGCAGGCCGAGCGGCTGCGCGAGGCAGTGCGCAAGGCCAAGGTGACGGCTGTGCTCGGCCTCTCCGAGCGCGATGGCGGCAGCCTCTATCTCGCGCAATGGCTGATCGGACCCGATGGCGAGACCTTCGCAAAGCGCCGCAAGCTGCGGCCGACCCATGCCGAGCGCACCGTCTACGGCGAGGGCGACGGCAGCGACCTCGCGGTCCACGCCCGGCCCGACATCGGGCGCTTGGGCGCGCTCTGCTGCTGGGAGCATCTCCAGCCGCTGTCGAAATACGCCATGTACGCCCAGAACGAGCAGGTGCATGTCGCGGCGTGGCCGAGCTTCTCGCTCTACGATCCCTTCGCGCCGGCGCTCGGCGCCGAAGTGAACAATGCCGCTTCACGCGTCTATGCGGTAGAGGGCTCCTGCTTCGTGCTCGCGCCTTGCGCGACCGTCTCGCAGGCGATGATCGACGAGCTTTGCGACCGGCCCGACAAGCATGCGCTGCTGCATGCCGGCGGCGGCTTTGCCGCGATCTACGGCCCCGACGGCAGCCAGATCGGTGACAAGCTCGCGCCCGACCAGGAGGGGCTTCTGATCGCCGAGATCGATCTCGGCGCCATTGGCGTTGCCAAGAACGCCGCCGATCCCGCCGGGCATTATTCGCGGCCCGACGTGACGCGGCTCCTGCTCAACACGAAACGGTACAACCGTGTCGAGCAGTTCGCGCTTCCCGTTGACACGGTCGAGCCGACGGAGATCGGCGCAGCGGCGAGCTGATCGCTGCCCGCGCGCAAGACACCACGGGGAGGGCATGAGCATGGAATCCGCAATTCCTCCGCATCTTCAGACGACGCGCTCGCGCCACAAGCGCGTGCCGGACGATTATCAGCCGCCATATCCGTCGTTCGTGGCGCGCTACAAGCCGAACGTCGATCGCGTGGTGATGGCCTATTTCGGCGTGCAGTATCGCGGCGCGGTGCCGCTTGCCGCGACCGAGGCGCTGGCCGAGATCGACCGGCGTCTGGTCGCGGCCGATGCTCCCTCACATCGGGATCGCGCGCATTATGTCGACCAGGCCGGCTATGCCAACGAGGTCTCGGTCGCCTATTGGGACGACGTTGCGCGCTTCGACGCCTGGTTTGAACCGGCGCGCGAGGCGTGGACCGGCACCAGGCGCGAGGGCATCGGCACCTTCATCGAGGTGCTGCGGCCAGCAGTGGCGCGGCACGAGACGCTGTTCTCCTCGCTCGGCCGGCCCGAGGGTGTCGCCGTCATCGCCGATGGTATGAGCGGCGAGGTGCAGGAGCACGCCTATTGGGGCGGCATGCGCGACCGCATTCCGCTGTCGCAAACCGACGCGATGGCGCCCGGCGGCAATCCCGAGCTCGTCCGTGACGGTGCGCGGCTGCGCGTCGTGGCGCACGACAATCTCTGTCTGATCCGTTCGGGGCAGGACTGGAGCGATACCGAGGCATCGGAGCGAAAACTCTATCTCGACGACGTCGAGCCGGTGTTGCGCGAGGGCATGGATTTCCTGCGTGATGACGGGCTCGCCATCGGTTGCTATGTCAACCGCTACATGCGCGTGCTCGGCGCCGACGGCAGCATAAGCGAAAAATCCTACGGCCAAAGCTGGTGGAGGAGCCTCGCCGCGCTGGAGCGCTGGGCGGAATCGCATCCGACCCATGTCAGGATTTTTGGTGCGGCGATGAAATATCTCTCGACACTCGGGCCATCAGCGAAGCTGCGGCTCTATCACGAGGTCACGGTGGCGGCCGCAGATGAACAGTTCTTCGAATACCTGAACTGCCATCCCAAGACGGGCATGCTGGCGGCGGTCGAGACCGTCACCGCTTGAAGCTTGGCGCAGTTGAGGCCAAGTCTCATCTGCTGCTGAGTCCTGTTTACCTCTCCCCAGCGGGGAGAGGTCAGATTGCGCCTGGCGATGTGAAGCATCGTCCAGTGCAATCCGGGTGAGGGGCCATGGCACGCAGTGAGACAGTAACCCCTCACCCGGATCGTATCTGTCGATGCGATCCGACCTCTCCCTATGGGAGAGGTGAATTAAGCTCCTCGGCCCGCAGTGCTCTATGCCACGCAGTGACCGAGCAGCTCGGGATGGGCGGCGCAGATGTGATGCGCGCCGGCGTCCCTGAGCTCGGCCTCGCTGCCGTAACCGTAGAGCACGCCGATCGCGCTCATGCCGTTGGTCCTGGCGCCGACCACGTCGTGGCTGCGGTCGCCGATCATGATCGCGCTGCCAGGATCGACCTTTGCCTCGTCGAGCGCGTAGCGGAGCAGGTCGCGCTTGTCGACCCGCGTGCCGTCGAGCTCGGAGCCGAACACACGCTCGAAATAGGGCCGCAAGCCGAAATGATCGATGATGCGATTGGCGTAGACCGCGGGCTTGCTGGTCGCGACGAACATGCGCGGATGTGCCGCTGCAAGCGTCGCCAGCGTGTCCTTGATGCCGGCATAGGCCTCGTTCTCGAACAGGCCGACTTCGCTGAACCGCTCGCGATAGAGCAGCAGGGCCTGGTCGGCGAGTTCGTCGGTTCCGGTAAGCTTCTTCAGGCTGGCATGCAGCGGCGGACCGATGCACCAGGTCAGCTCATCCTCGCTCGGAACAGACGCGCCGAGCCGTTCCAGCGCGTACTGGATCGAGCGGGTGATCCCCGGCTTGGGATCGGTCAGCGTGCCGTCGAGATCGAAATAGATGGTTTGCATCCGGGCCGAGCCTGCGTTGATACCGACCCGTTGCTAGTTGGATCGGCTTTCAAGTCAAGAGCGGATGCGTCATTGCTGCCGCGCCCATTCGACGATCGCCGCGGCATCCGCGCCGGCCTGCACTTCCCAGCCGGCGATCGCGTTCGTTGCCGCCTTCCGGAGCGCGGCGACAAGGGACGACGACGCCGGCTCGGCGATGCGGACGCCATTGTCGCGCATTCGCGCATAGTTCTCGGATGTGCGATGGGCCAGTAGCGCGAACTGGCTTTGCTCGGTCTCGGCCGCTGCGGCCAGCACCTCCCGCTGCATCGGCTCGGAAAGCTCGGCAAACGCATCGCTGCGCACAAAAGCGATCGAGACCGGCATCGCGTAGTTGATGGCAGTGAAGTAGGGCAGGAAGTCCCACAGCTTGCGCCCTGCGCCGCCGTCGCCGGAGGTGAGGAACGCATTCAGCCGATGTTCTTTGAGTCCGGCGAGCGCCGCGTCCATCGGCAGGAACTGCGCATTCGCGCCGGCCGCGCGCATGACCTCGCTGGAGTTGGCGTCGTAGGCGCGCAAGTTCAGCTTCGGCAGGTCGTCGGCGCCTTCGAGCGAACGCTCCGACCAGAGGCCAGTCGCTGGCCAGATCGTCAGATAGAGCAGCTTGAGGCCGCGTGCCGCGAGCGCCTTCTCATAGAGCGGGCGCGCCCGCAAGTTGGTGGCGCGGGCGACGTCAACCGATTGCGCCAGGAAGGGCAGGGTGGAAAGTCCGAGCACCGGGTCGATCCCGGAGAGCGCGCCGGCAAAGGCATCGCCGCCTGCGATCCGGCCGTCCAGTGCGGCGCGGGGCATCTCGCCCGAGTTGATCTTGAGCTCGTTGTCGAAAGCGTTGGTCACGGTTACGAAACCGTGGCTGCGCTCAGCGATGCGGCTGGCGAAGGTCGTGAGCCCGATCCCGGAAATGTTGTTCTGCGGGTATTCCGTGGTCATCCGCCAGGTGACTTGCGCGGCAGCCGGCGCGACGCTCAGGACGAGCGCGGCCCAGGCGGCGAGGGCGAGGAAGGTGCGGATCCGTTTGATGGGGAAAAGCATTGGGAGGAGCAGACCAGGGAACATATCGGCGACGTCTTTAAGCCATGTCACGATGCAACAGTTTGGCACAGCACCTTGTGGCACGCCGGGCCGGGGCATGCCACCGTAATACTTGCGCCGCGTCGTGGCGGACTGCATTCTTCCCTGGTCGCTCGCTCCAGCCGGCAGCTTTCGGGACCGCGCATGCAGCTTGTCTCCGCCGCGCGCAGGCCCCTGCGCATCATCGCCGCACTGCTCCTGTCGGCAACGCAGGCAGCGGCATGGGATGCATCACCGGCAAGGACCGATATCGCCGTCCCAAGCGTCGAGGAGCTCGCAAGGCCGCCGGATAAGCCGGCCGATGCACGCGAGAGCGACACGCGGGAATCGATCTGCCTGATCATCGAGGCCGCCGCGCGCGACGCCAATTTGCCGCTGGAATTCTTCGCCCGCGTGATCTGGCAGGAGAGCCGTTTCCAGGCCGATGCGGTGGGGCCGGTGACGCGCAGCGGCGAGCGCGCGCAGGGAATCGCGCAGTTCATGCCGGGCACCGCCAGCGAGCGCGGGCTGCTCAATCCCTTCAATCCGGTGCAGGCCCTGCCGAAATCGGCCGAATTCCTCAACGAGCTGCGCAACCAGTTTGGCAATCTTGGTCTCGCGGCTGCTGCCTACAATGCCGGGCCGAGGCGGGTGCAGGAATGGCTCGCCGGCACTGGTCCGATGCCGGAGCAGACTCGCAACTACGTTTACGCCATCACCGGCGCGACGGTCGACGCCTGGGCCAAGGCCGGCGCGACCGGCAAGGGGCCGCCGAATGCGCCGACGACAAGCTGCCGCGATCTGATGGCGCTCCTGAAGCGCGCGCCAAACCCGTTCGTCGCCGAGCTCGAGCAGCATGTGGAGCTTGCGGCCGCAAAAGTCTGGGGCGTGCAGCTCGCTGCCGGCTTCGACCGTAACAGGGCGTTGGCGATGTATTCCCGCGCCGTGACGCACCTCAGCGCCGTGATCGGCGACCGCGATCCGAGCCTGCTGTCGTCCGTGATGCGCAGCCGCGGCACACACGCCTTCTACCAGGTGCGCATCGGCGCCGATACGCGCAGCGAGGCGGACGATCTCTGCAATCGCATCCGCAAAGCCGGCGGCGCGTGTTTCGTGCTGAAGAACCGGGGCGTGAGCGGGTAGGGCGGCTCTCCCCGCCGTCATTCCGGGACGCGCCTCTTCGCGCGAGCCCGGAATCCATTCCTCAACGAACTCTGCGGCCCGATGGATTCCGGGCTCGCCGCTCCGCGGCGCTCCGGAATGACGGGATGGTTTGCCCGCGCGCATGCCAGCCCCGCCTCGCGCTTCCTTGACGTCAGCATCCGCTTTGCCCGTTATGCGGGCACGATTCCTCACCCGGCCAAAACTCCTGTGGCGCTTCCTCCGCTCGATTCTCCTCAATGGCAAAGCCCCTGGCGCGCCTTTGCGTGGGGACTGCGCTCGATCACGCAGACGATCCTCACCATCGTCCTGTTCGTGACCTATCTCGGCATCGGCGCGCTCGCCCATGACACCCATTTCAGCCTGGCCTGGGCGCTCGCCTCGACGCTGTTCGTCTGGGCGGGACCCGCGCAGATCATCCTGATCACCACGCTCGGCTCGGGCGCGACCATCATCCAGTCGGCCATCGCGGTCACGGTCAGCGCGATCCGGCTGTTTCCCATGGTGGTCTCGGTGCTGCCGCTGATGCGCACGCCGCAGACGAAGCGGCGCGAGCTGATTTTCGCTGCGCATCTCACCGCCGTGACGTTGTGGGTCGAATGCCACCGCTTCCTGCCGCAGGTGCCGCGCGAGCGACGGATCGCCTTCGTCCACGGGCTCGGCTTCGGCCTGGTTTCGGTGTGCCTCTGCGCCAACACGGTCGGCTATTTCCTCGCCGCCAATCTGACGCAGACGCTGGGCGGTGCGATCCTGCTGCTGACGCCGCTGTCCTTCCTGTTCTCGACCGCGCGCAACAGCCGCGAGGTCGCCGATGTCGTCGCGCTGGCGCTTGGGATCGTGCTCTATCCCTTGGCGGCGATGATGAACTCTGGTCTCGACATCCTCGTCAGCGGCGTTGCCGCCGGCACGATCGCCTATGGCGTGCATTGGTGGCGCGAGGTGCGTGCATGAGTGTCGCGCAGCTCATCGGCGACTGGCACGCACTCGCCGTGCTGTTCGTCGCTGGCGTTATTCCCAACCAAATATGGCGCATGCTGGGCCTGTGGTTCGGTGGTGGCATCGACGAGGGTTCCGAGCTCCTGGTCTGGGTGAGGGCGGTCGCGACCGCGATTTTGGCCGGCGTCATCGCGCAGATCGTGGTCGAGCCTCCGGGGGCGCTGGCCAGCGTGCCGGACGGCTTGCGTTACGGCGCGGTGGGTGCCGGCCTCGTCGTTTTCCTGCTGACCCGCCGCTCGATTTTTGCAGGCGTCGTCACAGGCGAAGTCTTCATGCTGGTCGGAAAGTGGTGGTTGGGTTAAAACGCTCGCGAACAGCAAGGAACTGAAAATGGTTCGCGAAAATGAGCTCCGCGAGGGCGAGGTGGCCATCGAGCTGCCGCCGACGGAGGATGCCGGCCTCGTCTTCATCGGTCGCATCCGTACGCCCTGGACCTCGCGGCTGGAGACGCCGCGGCAGGGCCGTCACGACGGGCCGGTGTGCCGGCTCGAGA
>NZ_LUUB01000002.1:0-17163 GCF_001641635.1 Bradyrhizobium centrolobii | reverse complement strand
GGCGATCAAGGGCGTCGACTTCTACAGCAATCTCGAAGTGCTGTACTGGCTCGACCGCTCCCGCCGCGACATCATCCTGCAAAGCCCGAAGAACAACCAGAACACCCGCGGCACCTTCTCGCTGCGCTCGCCGGTCAGGCCCAATCCGATCGGCACATCGATCGTCAAGCTGGTCGGCGTCGAGGGCAACACGATTTTGGTGCGCGGCCTCGACTGTATCGACAACACGCCGCTGATCGACATCAAGCCCGACCGCTGCGAGTTCACGCCGCTGGCCGCACCGCAGCCGGGGGATTTCCAGACGGAGTGAGGTCTCACCTTTGTCATTCCGGGGCGCGCCGAAGGCGCGAGCCCGGAATCCACTGGGCGGCAGAGATGGTGGTGCAATGGATTCCGGGTTCGACGCTTCGCGTCGCCCCGGAATGACGAGGCGAGAGAATTACCCCTCCTTTAGCGCCGCGATAAGTTTCGCCGCGTGATCTTCCAGCACCTTGCCGTCTTCCTTGCGGCTCGCAGGCGGCAGCAGCGCCGCGCCGTCAAAGCGCGGCATCACGTGCATGTGCAGGTGAAACACCACCTGACCGCCGGCGGGCTCATTGAACTGCTGCACCGTGATGCCGTCGGCGTTGAACGCCTTCGTGGCAGCCGCCGCGATCTTGTGCGTGGCGCGGGCGACATGGGCGTAATCGTCCGGCTTGATGTCGAGAATGTTGCGGGCAGGGGCTTTTGGGATGACGAGCGTATGACCGGGCGAGCGCGGCATGATGTCAAGGAACGCGAGCACATGCTCGTTCTCATAGACCTTGTAGCAGGGGAATTCGCCACGCAGGATTTTCGCGAAGACATTGTTGGGATCGTAGGCGGTCATGCGGCTGCTCCTGAAGTTGCGGCCTTACTGTCATCACGTCGGAGAAGCCGTCAAGGCGCCTCTTCGATGCCTTTCCGGAACGGCCCGAGCTCGGCGAGCTCGCGGCCGGCTTCGGCCACATAGGCGCGCTCACGCTTGAGGTAATCGTCGATGGCGCGGCGCAGGCCCGGATCGGCGATGAAGTGGGCGGAATGGGTCGTGCGCGGCAGGTAGCCGCGCGCGATCTTGTGCTCGCCTTGCGCGCCGGCCTCGACATGCGCCAGCCCGCGTTTGATCGCGAAATCGATCGCCTGATAGTAGCAGACCTCGAAGTGCAGGAACGGATGATGCTCGACCGCGCCCCAGTTGCGGCCGAACAGCGTGTCCGAGCCGATGAAGTTGATCGCGCCCGCGATCCAGCGATGATTGCGTCGCGCCATCACCAGCAGCACGTCCTGGCTCATGGTCTCGCCGATCAGCGAGAAGAATTCGCGCGTCAGATAGGGCCGGCCCCATTTACGCGAGCCGGTCTCCATGTAGAACGCGAAGAACGCGTCCCAGGCATCTTCGGTGATGTCATTGCCCGTGAGCCAGTGGATCGTGATGCCGGCGGCAAGCGCGTCGCGCCGCTCGCGCTTGATCGACTTGCGGTGGCGCGAGTTCAGGGTGCCGAGGAAATCGTCGAAGCTCGCAAAACCCTGGTTGTGCCAGTGGAACTGCTGGTCGGTCCGCTGCAGGAAGCCATGTTGCCCGAGCAACTTCCACTCGGCCTCGCGCGCGAAGGTGACGTGCACCGAGGAGGCCTTGCTGACGCCGCACAGCGCCACCAGCCCGCCCGCCAGCGCCTCCGCGATGCGTTCGCGATCGACGCCGTCGCGGATCAGGAGCCGCGGCCCGGTCGCCGGCGTGAAGGGAACCGACGCCTGGAGCTTTGGGTAGTACCGCCCGCCGGCGCGCTCATAGGCATCCGCCCAGCCGCGATCGAAGACATATTCGCCCTGCGAATGCGATTTCAGATAGCAGGGCACGATGCCGGCGACGCGGCCATCGATCTTGGCCACGAGATGCCGCGGCCCCCAGCCGGTGCGCGGCGTGGCCGAACCCGAATTCTCAACCGCGGAGAAAAACGCGTGCGAGACGAACGGGTTATAGGCGGCTTTTGAGAGGCCAGCGGAATCGCCTGGGAGCCCGGATAAGGTTCCCGGGCCAGCCCCGTTGCATCTTCCGCCGGGATTGGCGCAGGCGTCCCAATCCTGTGGCGAGATTTCGCCGACGGAAGGTACAGCCTCGAGCGTGATTTCGGATGATGCCATCGCGTGTCTTGAACAGTCCCCGCCAAAGATCGTGCATCGCAGCAGCGACTTCAAGGGGGCGGGAACCTGTCTGGCCGCAAACGCGGCGTTCGACATCCCATCCCCGAGTCGTTCTGGCTTTCGCCAGGACGACATTGGGCGGCACTCGCAATGACGGAGCCTTACGGCACGAACCCCTCAAAAATCATCTGATCGGCATATTGCCCAACCCGCGTGCGTTGCTCGGGCGTGCGCACGGTCCAGCCGAGCAGGGCGCAGCCGAAGACGTTCCGCGCGATCCAGGGCGCGGGTGCTGGCAGGTGATCGACCTTGAAAGCGACGAAATGCGGCTGGGTCTGAAAGCCGTGACGCAGGTAGAGCATGCCGTCGCGCTGTTCTTGCGTCAGCTTGGCCCAATACTCGTCCTCGTAGGTGCGTTGCGCGACGATGCCGCGCGGGCGTGAGGGAAGGAGTTCGCGTAGCGCCAGCACCTGGTCGGGATCGAAGGACATGCCGACGGCGGGGCCGTCGTATGACGACAGCACCTGCGCCATCCGCTTCACCAGCTTGCGGTCGCCGGCAAAATGGCTCTTCACCTCGATCACCAGTGGCACGCGGCCGGCGACCATGGCGCAGAGATCGGATAGCGACATCATCCGCTCGGACGTACCCTTGAACGTGACGGCCCTGAGCTCCGCCGCGGTCTTCGCCATCAGCTCGCCGGTGGCCTCGGTGAGGCGGCCGAGCGCATGGTCGTGATGCACCATGGCCTCGCCATCGGCGGTGAGCTGGATGTCGACCTCGATGGCGAAATTGCCCGCGATCGCGGCCTGGATCGCGCCCGGCATGTTCTCGACGATGCCACGCGAAATGTCATGCAGGCCGCGATGGGCGACCGGCCGCGCTGTCAGCCAATCCGGAGCACGCACGCTGCTTACTCCCAGGTCAGGAGACCTCGAAGAGGCCTTCGACCTCGACCGCCGCATCCGCGGGCAGCGAGGCGACGCCGACAGTGGTGCGGGCGTGGCGGCCCTTGTCACCGAAGGCCGCGACCATCAGGTCGGAGGCGCCGTTCAGGACCTTTGGTCCGTCGACGAAATCCGGCGCCGAGTTGATGAAGCCGCCGAGGCGTACCACGCGCACCACCCTGTCGAGATCGCCCAGCGCCGCCTTGACCTGGGCAAGCAGATTGATCGCGCAGCCGCGCGCCGCCGCGGCGCCCTGTTCGATCGTGACGCCGGCCCCGAGCTTGCCCTTGGCGATCAGCTTGCCGTCGGGATCGAAGCAGACTTGGCCGGAGACGAACAGCAGGTTGCCGGTGCGCACGAACGGCACGTAGTTGGCCACGGGGGTGGGGGCCTCGTGCAGCTTGATGCCCTGTTCCGCCAGTTTCTGCTCGACCGTGCCAGCCATGTTCGACCTCGATATCCAGGGATTTATCTGCCCCGGCGCGTCAGTCGCAGCCGGGCGCGCCTGTTTCGCCCATTGCGCTTCCACATGCAAGCAAGCCGATGCGGTGGAGCGCAGCCCGGCCGGATTGCATTTTGTTGAGGCAGGACAGAAGGTTCAACGGAAAGGCGCAACTTTACGTGAAACGGCCGCAGTTGCGACGCAATGGGACGGTCATTAAAGTGTCGAATCTGCGCTTCCCCAGGGAATAGACATGGTGCACCTTTTCCGGACGTCGCTCGGTGTGATGGCGCTCGCTGCGGCCACTTTCGGCGCGAGCGGCGGGGTGCAGGCCGCGAGCGGTCCGTTCCTCGCGCACCAGGCGCTCTATGATCTGAGCCTCGTCAAATCGCGCTCCAACTCGGTCAACGGCGCGCGCGGCCGCATCCTCTACAATTTCACCGGGAATAGTTGCGAGGGATACACCTCCGAATTCCGTCAGGTCTCCGAGCTCGACAGCGGCGAGGGCAAGGTCACGCTCAGCGACCTTCGCTCCAATTCCTGGGAGGATGCTGCCGGTAAGAGCTACCGCTTCCGGATCGAGACGCGGATGAACGAGACCGAGTCCAGCAACGTCGACGGTTCCGCGGAGCGCGACGGCGACCACATCAACGTCAAGCTGAAGCTGCCGGCGCCGAAGAATTTCACACTCGACGGCAAGATCGTGTTCCCGACCGAGCAGATCCAGCGCATCATCGCTGCCGCGGAGGACGGCAAGTCGCTGCTGGAGCTCTCGGTCTACGACGGCTCGGACGACGGCCAGAAGGTCTACAACACGCTGACCGTGATCGGCCAGCCCATCCCCGCCGACCGTGCCACCTCGTCCGATCCGTCGACCACGGACGAGCACATGAAATCGATCAAGCGCTGGCCCGTCACCGTCAGCTATTTCGACCGCGACGTGCAGCAGAAGGAAGGCGAGCAGACGCCGGTTTATGCGATGTCGTTCGAACTCTACGAAAACGGCGTCTCCCGCCAGCTCGTGCTCGATTACAACGACTTTGTGATTTCCGGCGCACTCGGCAAGTTCGACGTGAAGGACAGCAAGCCCTGTAATTGAGGCTTCGTCCTGGTCTCGGGCCCAGTGCTCCTTAGTAGGAGCAGCGCAGTTTATTCCATCCACCGTCGTCCTGAGGCGCTCGTCCTGCGGTGTACAGCAGGGCGAGCCTCGAAGGATGACGGTGCACCGCCAGCGCTCGTCGCATCTAGCCCTCAGCACCATCACCAGCTACGCTCCCTTCCAACCACAAACCTCCGGGAGGCAGCATTATGCCCAAGCTCGATCATCTCCGTCCCAGCGGCCTGCATCACAATCCGGCCTATTCCCACGTCGTCACGGCCTCTGGCGCGCGCACCATCTACATCTCCGGGCAGGTGTCCGTTGACGAGGAGGGACGGGTGGTCGGCGAAGGCGATCTCGCCGCGCAGACGACGCAGGTGATGCAGAATCTCGGCCTGGCGCTGAAGGCGGCCGGTGCGAGCTACGCCAACATCGTGAAGATCACGACCTTCGTCGTGAACTACAAGCCGGAGCAGCGCCCCGTCATCGGCAAGGCCCGCTCGGCCTTCTTCGAAGGCATGGAGCCGCCCGCCAGCACCCTCGTCGGGGTCTCCGCGCTTGCGGCGCCGGAATGGATGATCGAGATCGAGGCGGTAGCGGTTGCGGATTGAGGTCTTGAATCCGTGGCCCGGATGGAGCGCAGCGTAATCCGGAAAGCCTCGAGCCGCTGACACGCTGTCCCGGATTTCGCTGCGCTCCATCCGGGCTACGCGTGCTTCGCTCCGGACATCGCTCGCAGAACTGCCAGCGCTTCGTCGGCTTTGTGGGTAGGCACAAAGAGATGGTCGTGATGAAAGGCCGAGACGGCGTTCACACTGATACCGGCTTCGGCCAGATGCGACGTGATCGCGGCCAGAAGACCCACGGCATCGAGCGCTGAGTGCACCGTCAGGGTGATCAGGCCCGAGGCGAACTCGTAGCGTAGTCCTGCCGCTTCGGCCTCTTCGCGCGGGATCACGAGCGTGGTTCCTTCCTGCTCGCGGAACGTCATCAGCGGGTTGACTGCCGCCGGAATGCGCTCGTTCAGTGGGATCGTGCAAAACACGAAGGTGCCTTGCTGCATCTCTGGTTTCATGTCCCTCAACAGCGCCTCGAGATTGCGTTCGCCTGTCATGGTGTCGGCCTCTCAGCGCGCAGGATGGGTCGGGCCTTTGCGAAACCCATCCGCGCCGGGAACTGACAGGGGTCTCGCCAACATACCTTTGTATATCTCCTCTAATCCTTCTCATGCGCTGCCCTTACGCTCGTACAATTGAGAACGGCGGGCGATTCTTACAATTTGAGCCCACTCGGGTTAGCGCGAGGAGGTTCAATGAACGTCATCATTCGAAAGCTCAACGGCCTGTGGCACCTCATCGTCGGATCATGTCAGATCCGAACGCCGTTCCTGGCGACTCAGGACCGGCAGCTGGTCGTTCAGTACGCCCGGCGGGTTTACCCAGGCGCCAGGATCTTCGAACGCGACTGAGTTCAGCCGGGCCCAATCACTCCTGCGCCTTCTCGGGTCCGTCATAGGCGATGCCGCGGATCACCGCGGCGCTGCCGAACTTCTTGCGCAAGCCGTCGATCGCGCGCTCGGCGTGCGCGGCGCGGCGGTCTAGCATGTCGGTGTCGTCGTCAGCCGAGCCGGTGCGCAGTGCGCTGACGCCGGCGCCCATCAGGCGGAAGGCGGTGCCGTCGATCTCCTTGGCCAGCATCTCGCGGCAGATCGCGAAGATTTTTGCGGCAAGCTGGGTCGGACCGGCGATCGACTGCGACCGGGTGCGCTGGCGGAAATCGGCGGTCTTCAGCTTCAGCGTGATGGTCGTGCCCGCAAGCTCACTGCTCTTCAGCCGCGACGATGTCTTCTCACAGAGCCGCCACAGAATCCGCTCCAGCGTCGCGAAATCGCGGATGTCGGTCTCGAACGTGGTTTCGCTGGAAATCGTCTTGGCGCCGCGGTCTGGCTCGACGCGGCGGTCGTCGATGCCGCGGGNNNGGGCGAGCCGCCACAGCCTGCGGCCGTCGCTCGGAAACTGCCGCATCAGCTCGATCTCGTCGGCCTTCTGAAGGTCGGCGATGATGCGGAAGCCGCGCTGCGTCAGCCGTTCCTGGGTCGCAGGTCCGACGCCGAAGATGAAGCCGACCGGCTTCTCCGCCAGCATGAGGCGCGCTTCCTCCTGGTCGAGCGCGGCAAAGCCGCGCGGCTTGTCGAGGTCGGAGGCGATCTTGGCCAGGAACTTGTTGCAGGACAGGCCGACCGAGACGGTGATGCCGATGTCGCGCTCGACGTCGCGGGCAAAGCGCGCCAGTACCTTGGCCGGAACCATGCCGTGAACGCGCTCGGTGCCGGAGAGATCGAGGAAGGCCTCGTCGATCGAGAGCGGCTCGACCAGCGGTGTCAGCGCCTGCATGGCCTGGCGCACCTCGCGGCCGACGCGGACATATTTCGCCATGTCGGGCCGGATCACGGTCGCATGCGGGCAGGCCTCGAGCGCCTTGAACATCGGCATCGCCGAGCGAACGCCGAAGGTGCGCGCGATGTAGCAGGCGGCCGACACCACGCCACGCTTGCCGCCGCCGATGATGACGGGCTTGTCGGCGATATCGGGATTGTCGCGCTTCTCCACCGTCGCGTAGAATGCGTCGCAGTCGATATGGGCGATCGTCAGCGTCGAGAGCGCGCGGTGACGGACGAGGCGAGGGGAACCGCAAGCCGCACAGCGCCGCGCGCCCATGTCCAGATCGGCCAGACAATCCCGGCAGAAGCAGCGGGGCCCGGCCGGGTCGGGGGTGCTCACGGCACGTCGCGCTCCCAGGGCCGGTCGCCGAGCGCATCGCCCAGCACCTGCCGCGCTGCGGCAATGTTGGTCGGATGAAGTTCCGAGGCGCTCGCGAAGGCCTTCACGGTGTCGTCATCGCGCAGCACGAAATCGAGCACGCTGAGCAGGAAATTCGGGTCCGAGGCGGCACTCCGGAGCGTCTCCGGACCGACGCCTGTCTCGGCCAGAAACAGGCCCAGCCGCTCAGGTTCGCTCGCAACGAAAGAGAGCGCCTGAATCGCAACGATTTCAGCCACTTCGCGGGGGGTGTGAACAGGCTTTTTCAAGGGCCCGATTTGCCTTTCCGTTAACTTTCGGTCTCTAATTTGGAATCATCATGCCCGAGTCTTACGATCCCAGACAAGCAACTGGAAACTACATCGCAGAAAGTCGACCCTCGGGTTTAACGAAACTAGAGCGAATCTGAGGCTAGTTTGAATCCAGTTTTCGAAGCGCCGGCGAAAGGCGCCTGAGGCGTCACATGTATCGGTCTCCTTGCCAATCGGGAGGACGGGATGGCTAAGACCGTCCTGATCGTGGAAGACAATGAGCTCAACATGAAGCTCTTCCGCGACCTGTTGGAGGCACACGGCTATCAGACCTCGGGCACCAGCAATGGCTACGAGGCGCTCGATCTCGTTCGCAAGATGCGACCCGACCTCGTGCTGATGGACATCCAGCTGCCGCAGGTGTCGGGCCTGGAGGTGACGCGCTGGATCAAGGATGATCCGGAGCTGCGCACCATTCCCGTCGTCGCGGTCACGGCGTTCGCGATGAAGGGCGACGAAGAACGCATCCGCGAGGGCGGCTGCGAAGCGTATTTGTCCAAGCCGATCTCGGTCGGCAAGTTCATCGAGACGGTCCGACGTTTCATCGGGTAGGGAGTGAATTTCAGTGTCTGCGCGTATCCTGGTCGTCGATGACGTCCCTGCCAACGTCAAGCTTCTCGAAGCCCGTCTCTCCGCCGAATATTTCGATGTGATGACTGCCGCGAACGGCACCGAGGCGCTGGCGATCTGCCGCCGCGCCGAATGCGACATCATCCTGCTCGACGTGATGATGCCCGACATGGATGGCTTCGAGGTCTGTCGCCGTCTGAAGACCGATCCGGCGACCCACCACATCCCCGTCGTGATGGTGACGGCGCTCGACAGCCCGGCCGACCGCATCCGCGGGCTGGAAGCCGGCGCCGACGATTTCCTCACAAAGCCCGTTTCCGACGTCGTGCTGATCGCGCGGGTACGCTCGCTGACGCGGCTGAAGATGATGACGGACGAACTGCGCATGCGGGCGATCACCTCGCTCGAAATCGGCGTGCAGGCGCCCGAGCGCAGCGCGGTGGCCGACACCGGGAAGGGTGGTCGCATCCTGCTGGTCGACGACCGCCAGTCCTCCTATGAGCGACTGGCGACGCTGCTCGCCGCCGAGCACACCGTCGAAGTCGAGCCCAATCCGACTGAGGCGCTGTTCCATGCGGCCGAGGGCAACTACGACCTCCTGATCGTCTCGCTCGACCTCAACAATTTTGACGGCCTGCGGCTGTGCAGCCAGGCGCGTTCGCTGGAGCGCACGCGCCACGTGCCGATCCTCGCGATCGCCGATGCCGAAAACGGCACCCGGCTGCTCCGTGGCCTCGAGATCGGCGTCAACGACTATCTGCTGCGTCCGATCGACAAGAACGAGCTGCTCGCGCGCGCCCGCACCCAGATCCGCCGCCGCCGCTACACCGACCATCTGCGCGACAACGTGCAGAACTCGATCGAGATGGCGATCACCGATGCGCTCACCGGGCTGCACAACCGCCGCTACATGGAGAGCCATCTGGCGACGCTCGCCGAGCAGGCCTCGACCCGCGGCAAGCCGCTCGCGCTGATGCTTCTGGACATCGACTATTTCAAGTCGATCAACGACAATTACGGGCATGACGGCGGCGACGACGTGCTGCGCGAATTCGCCGTGCGCGTGCGCAAATCGATCCGCGGTATCGATCTCGCCTGCCGCTATGGCGGCGAGGAGTTCGTGATCGTGATGCCGGAGACCGATCTCCACGTCGCCGGCATGGTCGCCGAGCGCCTGCGCCGCTCGATCGCGGGCGAGCCGTTCGCTATCCACAAGGGCGCCAAGCGCATCGAGGTCACGATCTCGATCGGGCTTACCACGCTGGAGAAGAAGGGCGAGGCGGTCGCCGACGTCCTCAAGCGCGCCGACATGGCGCTCTACCGCGCCAAGCACGACGGCCGCAATCGCGTGGTGTCGCAGGCGGCGTGACGCCGCGGCGGGTGAGGGCGCGTTGCTCGCGCCACCAACTCAACTGTCGTCCCGGTGAAGGCCGGGACCCATAACCCCAGGGAGCGGTTGTGGCGCGGGCGGGTAACCACGAGTCTTCACCAAACCACTGCCTGTGCTTATCGCGACGAGCGCAAGCGCTCGCGCGGAAGTCCCGGATCTGCGCTCACTTGTCCGGGACGACGCTGGGGGGATAGCTCGCCACAAGTGTGGCCGCAAAAATATCGAAAACAACCCCATGCAAAGTAGCTGATGGCCGGCGGACGATGCCTTGTGCGTCCGCAAAGCCATTTGACACGTCGGGCAAAACACCGGCATTAGTTTATCATCGCGCAACAACCGCAGGGAGGGTTGTCGCGCGCAGCTCTTTCCACAAACTCCGCTGTCATTCCCCACGACCCGGCTACGCCAAGGCTTCGCCGGGGCTTACGCTGTTGGGCCGCCGAAGCTTTAGCGTAGGCGGCAAGCGGGGAATCCAGTACGCCGCGGCTTCTCCGCATCCAACGACCGTCTCTGGAATACTGGATCACCCGCTTTCGCGGGTGATGACACCGTGCGATGCGACAGCAGCGGTTAGTGCGGCGCGCGCTTGCCTCGCTTCACAGCCGGCTTCGCCGCATCATCCCCCACATCCACCCCCGCATTCCGCAGCAGCACCTTCGCAGCCTCCTTCGCCGCGCGGGCCATCGCGGGATCGTCGCGCACGAGGTCCTGTGCGATTGAGCCGTCGACCAGAAGCACGAGCTGGGTTGCGAGCGCATCTGCCGCCGCAACGCCAAGCTCGTTCAGGCGGTCGCGAAACCAGACGCGGCGGCTCTCCTTGAAGGCCACCGCGATCTTCTTCACCGCACGATCCCCGGCTCCAAGCTCGGCCACCGCATTCACGAACGGGCAGCCGCGGAAATCCTTCGCCGCGAAGCGCCGTTCCAGCGAATCGAAGGTGGCGAGGATCTGTTCGGCCGGCGGCTTGTCGGAGAGACGAGGCTGCACGAAGCGGCGCTCGAGATACGCCGCGATCAGCGCGTCCTTGGAGGGGAAGTGGTTGTAGAGCGTCCGCTTGCTGATGCCGACCTCGGCCGCAATGGTGTCGACGCCGATGGCACGAATGCCTTGCAGGTAGAACAGCTTGTCGGCGGTGGCGAGGATCCGCTCCTTCATGTCGGATTTTACGGCGGACGGCATAACACAGACCTGTGTAACGAGCGCCTTGACAACGGCGCCAGGTTGCATTCTAGATTACACAGACCTGTGTAATCAAGCCGGACGTCAGTCGGTTGCAGGCACCGTGGGAACAACAAACGCGAGAACAAGAAAAAGGTGGAACCAGAATGCCGCTGCTGCAAGCGCTTCGTCCGACGCTCCCGATCCTGATCGGCGCCTCGTTGATGCTCACCCTCAGCATGGGCCTGCGGCAATCGCTCGGCATCTTCCTGCAGCCGCTGACCCACGACGTCGGCATCTCCGTGTCCGACTTCACGCTCGCGATCGCCGTGCAAAACCTTGCATGGGGCTTTCTGCAACCTCTCGCCGGCGCGCTCACCGTCCGCTACGGCTTTCGCGCGATCATGATCGCCGGTGCGTTTCTCTACATTGCGGGCCTCGCGCTGATGGCAAGTGCGGAAGGCATGATTTCGATCATGCTGGGGGCAGGGGTCCTGATCGGCACCTCGCTCGCCTGCACCGCGGCGGCGATGGCAATGTCGGTTGCGGCGCGCGCGGCGCCTGAGAGCGTGCGCTCGACGGTGCTCGGCATCGTCTCGGCGGCGGGCTCGCTCGGCGCGCTGTTGTCGGCGCCGATCGGGCAGGTGCTCGCCGAGGGCTATGGCTGGCGTATCGGGCTCGGCGGCTTCGTCGTGCTGTCGCTGCTGATGCTGCCGGCGGCGTGGTTTGCCGGCCGGATCGACCGCATTCCGCTGCCGCAGTCGAGCGGGCTCGGCGATGTCTCGGCCACCACGGCGACCGTGACCGCGTTCGGCAACGCCTCGTTCTCCGTGATGACGGGCGCCTATTTCGTCTGCGGCATGCAACTCGTCTTCATCACCACGCACCTGCCGTCTTACTTGCAGATCTGCGGCATGGACCCGATGCTGAGCGCGCAGACGCTCGGCGTGATCGGCGGCTTCAACGTACTGGGCTCGCTGTTCTTCGGCTGGGCCGGCCAGCGATGGAACAAGCTCGCGCTGCTCGGCGGCATCTATGTCGCGCGCTCGCTGGTGCTCGCCTGGTATTTCATGCTGCCGCCGTCGCCGGCCTCGACACTCGTGTTCGGCGCGCTGATGGGTTTTCTCTGGCTCGGCGTCGGACCGCTGGTGGCGGGCGCGGTCGCTGAGATGTTCGGCCTGCAGTGGCAGGCGATGATCCAAGGGCTTGCTTTCATGAGCCACCAGATCGGCAGCTTCGTCGGCGCCTATGGCGGCGGGCTGATCTATGATGCGCTCGGTTCCTACAATTTGGCCTGGCGCATCGGTGTGGCGGTGGGGCTTGCCGCCGGCATCGTCCAGATCGCGTTTGCGCTGATCCGTCCGACAGCGCCGCCGCTGTTGCGAACGGCATAGGCATCGTCAGCTTCTGCTCATTCGTTGGGCGACACGCCGCTGCATGAAGCAGCACGCGTGGCGCTTGCCGCAAAGCAGCAAAGTGAAATCGATGCGTATTCAGCGGGTTGAATGAAGGGCGTCAATGGCGTGAATTTTGCTTCTCTTTGACCGGGAATTGAAACCGTCTCTGACGCTTTCCGATCTGGCGACAAGGGAAAGGCCGATAAGCCATGAGGCTGGTCGACGCCAGTCTCGAGCCATCGACACTCGACGACCTCATCGCGCCGAGCCGCGAACATTGTGTCCCGAAAATCCGAGCTGATTACGCTGGCGCCAACGCGCCGGCGCGAACCCACGTCTCGCGGGTTCCAGTCAAGGCAATCGCCAGAAGACATCTCTTGCGACTTGGGAGGATGACGATGGAATCAAGCATATCCACGCGCCAAAGGCTCGTGACGTTGGTGGTCGCGTTGTTGGGAATTGCGCTGCTCTACCTCGCCCTCGGCGAGGTTGCTCTTGCCGAGGATGCGAGCCCGCCGGCTTGCGGCGGCAAGATCCTCGAGAAGTGCACGCCCAATCCCGGCGACACCGCCTGGATGCTCACCTCCGTTGCGCTGGTGCTGATGATGACCGTACCAGGGCTTGGGCTGTTCTATGGTGGCATGGTGCGCAAGAAGAATGTCGGCGACACCGTGATGACGAGCTTCGCGGTGACGTGCCTCGTCACGATCCTGTTCGCGATCCTGACTTACAGCATGGCCTTCCGCGCCGGCACGCCGTTCGTCGGCGGGTTGGATCGCATGTTCCTGAAGGACATCCTGAGCGACATCGGCAAGGGCGGCATCGGCAATCCCAATCCGCTCGCGGCAACGATACCGGAGAGCGTCTACATCTGCTTCCAGATGACCTTTGCCATCATCACGCCGGCGCTGATTGCGGGAGCCTTCGCCGAACGGATGAAATTCTCCGCGATGCTCTGGTTCATCGGCCTGTGGGCGATCTTGGTCTATGCGCCGATCGCGCATTGGGTGTGGGGCCCCGACGGGATATTCGCCTCCGGCAACGACGCCGCCTGGGTCAAGGTGCTCGATTTCGCCGGCGGGACCGTCGTGCACATCAACGCCGGCGTGGCCGGCCTGATGTGCGCCATCATGCTCGGCAAGCGCAAGGAGACAGGGCCGGCTCACAACATGGTGCTCACCTTCATCGGCGCCTCGCTGCTCTGGGTCGGCTGGTTCGGCTTCAACGCCGGCTCCGCCGTGACGGCAGGCATGCAGGCCGGCATGGCGATGCTGGTGACGCAGATCGCAACGGCGGTTGCTGGCTTCACCTGGATGTTGGTCGAGTGGTCGCTCAAGGGCAAGCCGACCGTCGTCGGCATCTGCTCGGGCGCGGTCGCAGGTCTCGTCGCCATCACGCCTGCGTCCGGATTCGTCGGCCCGATCGGCGCCTTCGTGATCGGCATCGCAGCCGGTGTGCTCTGCTACTGGGGCTGCACCGGGCTGAAGAGCATGTTCAGCTATGACGACGCGCTCGATTGCTTCGGCGTCCACGCCATCGGCGGCATGGTCGGCGCGCTGCTCACCGGTGTGTTTGCGGTCGAGCAATATGGTGGCACCGCGGGCGCGCTGGAAGGCAATCCCGGCCAGTTCGTCAACCAGTGCATCGGCGTCGCCACGGTCTTTGTCTATGACGCCGTCGTCAGCCTGATCATCCTCTATGTGGTCAAGCTGTTCGTCGGTCTGCGGGTGTCGGAGGATATGGAACGCGACGGTCTCGACCTCGCACTGCATGGCGAGGTCGTGCACTAGATCGCCCATGACGATGTCGAAGCAATCCGGGCATCCGCGCGGCCCGCGGATGCCCGGCACGGAGAGGGAACGATGACCGAGATCTTTGCGCAAGGTGACCTGCTGATCGAGCGGGTTCCCGATGTGGCGCCATCGGGAACGCTCGCCGAAACGGCTGACGGTGTGCCGCTGGTTCTGCTGGAGGGCGAGGCCACCGGACATTGTCACGCGATCCGCGAGCGCGTGACGCTGTTTCGGGACGATGATCTGGCGCGCGACATTCCGGCCGGGCTCTATGTCGGGCATCTCCTGATCGCGTCGGCCTATGCGCGGGTGACGCATGAAGAGCATGCGCCGCTGACGCTGCCGCGAGGGACATACCGGGTACGCCGCCAGCGCGAGCTCGGACCACGTGATGCGCGCGTCCTTGCCGATTGAACGGTCGCTCACGGCGGAGCAGACGACGGCGCTTGGGGAGTTTCGCGCACGGTGGGCTGCCGTCCGGCGGTCGACAACGCCCGCCGATCGCAGCGCTGCAGAACAGGCCGTGCGGCTTGCCTATCATGCTGCAGGACTCGAGCGGCCGGCCCGCATCGTCTGGTGCGACAGCCCGCTTGCGCTGGCCGGACGGGTTTGCCGTGCGTCGCATGACGACGGCGGCAATGTCCGCTCCCGTCTGGTCGACCACGTTCGCCGAAGAGTCGCCTCACTGATCGAGAGGCGGGTGCTTCGGAAGGTCCTGGTCGCTGTTGAGAACTCAGTCAATCCCGCCGATCCGCTGGTCACGGCCGTTGCCGAGGCGGTGATCCGGAGCGTGCCGGAGCCGAGTCTTTCCATGCTCGGCCATCTGCGTTGTACCGGCCTGTCGTGGTCCGGCGTGCTCCACGCGATCATTGCCCCGCGGGGGTTCGCGTCCTGTGCAGCGGGGCCGCACGACTTGTCGTGGCTTGGCGTGTACGATTATCTCCGCGAGGTTCTCCGTCTGCACGCCGAGACGGAGCCGCTGTGCGGTCTGATGCAGCTCGCATCCAGTGTCGGCTGGTTGCAGCCGCATGCGCGCACCTGCTGGCTCGCCGAGCGGCCGAACCTCTTGTGCGGCGACGCGCGCGACCGGTTGCATCAGGCGGATGGTCCGGCGCTGCGCTATCCGGACGGCTGGTCGGTCTGGGCCTGGCGCGGGGTGGAGGTGCCCCGCTGGATCATCGAGCGCAGGGACCAGATCACGCTTGCCGCGATCGATGAGCAGATGGACGTCCAGGTCCGCCGCTGCATGATCGAGATCATGACGCCGGAATGCTACGTCGCGCTCGGCGGAGCGACCCGCATCGCAGAAGACGAGACCGGAATCCTGTGGCGCCGGAACTGGCTCGCCGCGGATGCGTGGGCTGCGGTTGAGGTGATCAACGCAACGCCTGAGCCGGATGGCACGCGCCGGCATTTCTTCCTCCAGGTGCCGGCCAATCTGCGCACCGCGCGCGAGGCGGTCGCATGGACCTACGGCATGAGGGCGGAGGCCTATGCCCAGCTCGTGCAGAGGACGTGACCAGGGGGTGGACTCATTAGCGCGTAGCCAGCCATAGCGGATGGCTGCAAGCTGGACGAAGGCAAGTAGTTCGCAGCAAGCTTGTCGTAGCGCAGAGTTCATCGCGTACGATTCGAGCCCCAGTTCTGCAACTTGAATCACAGCCGTGCGGCGAAACGCAACGCTCCTGGCCTGGCCCGCTTCGTCGCTTTCGGGACAAAGCGGACTTCAACCAGCCGACGACGCCCGCTGAATCCGTCGAAAATGACCGTGCGCCCCGAGGGCGCGAACTATCAGTGAGGGAGGATCTCACCCGGATAATTGTCGATTGGTCCGGAAGCTGGCAGGCGGCACGGTCGGGTAACTGACTGGGTCGGAGCCCTGCGACAAAGGCAGCCTTGGGCTGCTGAGCGATCCGATGGGCCGTAACAAAGTGAAGCCTGAGCAGGCCTCGAAAGTTCGAATGCGGATGCCGACCCGCCGGTCATTTGGGGAAGGCCGCACGTGTGGGGAAGCAATCGACACGCGCACCCACGCGATCCGCCGGGGTAGTGGGCACGGCACGCCGGAAGGGTAGTTCGTAGTTACAGGGGGAGACCCGTCGCGGACGAGGGTAGCGGCCTCAACATCGCATGAGGCGGTGGTCACGGCGGGAGTCGGACGGGGCAATAGGAGCGTTGATGCCGGGTAATGCCGGTGGAGCAAAGGGCCCCGACTTCTGGTGCGCTTTTGAAGATGGTGAGGTGAAGGTGATTGGTGATGAGCCTGACAACGCCTGATAAGATCCGGAGCCTTCAGAGAAAGCTCTACTGCAAAGCGAAGGCGGAGCCCACCTTCCGCTTCTATCTGCTCTACGACAAGATCTGTCGCGAGGACATCCTGGTCCACGCCTATCGGCTCGCTCGCCTTAATGCGGGTGCCCCAGGTGTGGATGGGATGACGTTTGCTCGCATCGAAGAGCTGGGCCTGGAAGCATGGTTGGCGGACTTGCGCGCGGAACTGGTCTCGAAGACGTACCGACCTGATCCGGTGCGGCGGGTGATGATCCCGAAAGCGAATGGTGGCGAGCGTCCGCTCGGCATTCCGACCATTCGTGATCGTGTGATTCAGACTGCCGCCAAGATCGTGATCGAACCTATCTTCGAGGCTGACTTCGAGGACAATGCCTACGGCTACCGGCCCGCTCGCGGGGCGGTGGACGCGGTCAAGGAAGTGCACCGGCATTTATGTCGGGGCAATGCTGACGTAGTTGATGCTGATTTGTCCAAGTACTTCGATACGATACCGCATTCCGAGCTGATCAAGTCAGTAGCCCGGCGTGTGGTGGATCGAAACGTCCTGCGTCTCATCAAGATGTGGCTGAGGGCGCCGATCGAAGAACGGGACGCGGACGGAACCCGGCGCATGAGTGGCGGCAAGCGAAACACACGCGGCACGCCGCAAGGCGGCGTCGCAAGTCCATTGCTGGCCAACATTTACATGAATCGGTTCCTGAAGCATTGGCGTTTGACTGGCTGCGGCGACGCGTTCCAGGCTCACGTCATCTCCTATGCCGACGACTTCGTTATCCTCAGCCGCG
>NZ_LUUB01000001.1 GCF_001641635.1 Bradyrhizobium centrolobii | reverse complement strand
CCTGCCTTATGGGCAAAGCCGGTAATGGGGAGCTGGCGGCAATTTCATCGTGCTCCTGCACCAATCACCGCCAACCCCGCTCTCCATTACGAGGTACGCCTGAGGAGTTCGATCAGCTGGTCGGTGGGCTGGAAGACGCCGCGCCGCAGGTGGGGCGGCACGATCGCCTCCATCGCATCGAGCTTCTCGGTTGGATCGCCGCGCGTGTAGACCTCGGTGGTCGTCAGCGTAGCGTGGCCCAGCCACAGCGACACCTTTCGGATGTCCCCGGTCGCTTGCAGAACGACCATCGCGCAGGTGTGCCTGAGCACGTGGGGCGAGACGCGTTTCTTGGCGAGACCGGGCTGCTTGCGAGCCGCAGTCGCGGCGTGCTGCCTGAGCAGATAGGCAAAGCCCCATCGGCTCAGCGGCTCACCACTGGCGTTGACGAACACCTCGGGTGTCGCGACCTGCCCGCGGATGGCCAGCCAGGCACGCAGTGCAGCGGCCGCCGGCTTCCACAACGGCAGCGTCCGCTCCCGGCGTCCCTTGCCGAGCACGCGGATGCTCATCGAAGGCAGGTCGATGTCATCGACCTTGAGGCCCGTCAGTTCGGAGACGCGCAGCCCTGCGCAGACGGCCACGTGCAGCATTGCGCGATCGCGGATGCCATCGCGTGTCGCCGGATCGGGAGCGTCGAGCACGGCTTGGAGCTCTTCGCGCAGAAGGTAGGGCACCAGGCGCGTGTCAGTTTTCTTGAACGGGATCGCCAGTACACGGCGGATCTGCTCGAGCGCCGCCGGCTGCCGGTACTCGAGGAAGCGGAAGAACGACTTGATCGCCGCCAGGCGAACGTTGCGCGTCACGGCCGCGTTTTTGCGCTCGTCCTCAAGATGCTCAAGGAAGGCGCTGACGAGCCCGGCATCGATCTGTTCGAGCGTCAGCGCCGAAGGTTTGACCTTGAGCCGGTCGGCGGCGAACACGAACAGCAGCTGGAAGCTCGAGGCATAGGAGTCCCTCGTGTGCCGGCTGGCGCCCCGCTGGCAAGCGAGGGTGTCGCGCAGGAACGTCTCGATGAGGGGAGCGATCGGCGTCATGCTAACCTCCCTTCGGACATGAACGCTTCGCCGGCCATGGCGACATCGCGCAAGAGGTCGGGCGTGGCCTCGAGATACCAGTAGGTCGCATAGATGTTGACGTGACCCATGTAGGTCGCGAGTGCCGCCATGTGCGCCCCGCACCGGCCTCGGCCGGTAGGGCTGCCTTGCAGCGCGCGCACCGCAAACGTGTGCCGTAGATCGTGCAGGCGAGGACGGCGAGCCGACGTCGATCTGATGCCAGCCTTGTCGACCAGCCTGTCGAAGGTCTCCTTGACGGCAATGTAGCGTAGCGGCCGACCGCGCTTGTCGATGAAGACCGGATCATCGTCTGAGCCGGGCCTGCGACGTGCCAGGTATCGCTGCAAGCCGGCGACCGCCGTGTCGTGCAGCGGCACCAGTCGCGTCTTGCGGAACTTGGTCTCGCGGATCAGCAGACCGTCGCGGGTCACATCCGCGATCGTCAGCTTCAGGGCTTCGGAGATCCTGAGCCCGGTGGATGAGAGTAGCGCGATCAAGGTCGCTTGCGTGTGCGGGCGCAAGCCGCGCGTTGGCCGAAGCCGCAGCGCAGCTTCGACCAGCCGACTGATCTCGTCTGTCGTGTAGATGTGCGGCGTGCGACGCTTCTTGCGGGCGCCGAAGTGATTTGCCGGCGGCAGCTCGTGCCCGACGTCCTCCACCCGGACATGGCGTACGAAGCGACAGACGGCTCTGAGCCGTGCATCGCGTTGCGCGACGGATGGTCCGAGCGCGGCCCAGTCGATCGCTGTTTTTGTCTCGACGTACGTTTGTCCGCGCTCGGCCGCGAAGGCGGCAAAGCTCTTCAGCAGGTACTCCGCGGTCGACATCGCGAAGCCCGTGGTGCGGCGGAGCGCGAGATAGGTCTCGATGGCGTCGAGCATCAGAGCGCCTCCGGCCACGGCTGAGCAACCTGCTTCAGCAGCGCGACGTCGGCCTTTGCGTAATAGGCCGTCGTGTCGATGCCGCGATGCCGAAGGACGAGGCCGATCTTGTCGAGCGGCACGCCATGGCGCAGCATCTCGGTCGCCGCGGTGTGCCGCAGAGCGTGGGCCCCTTTGACCGGCGCCACGATGTCGGCCCGCTTCATGATACGCTTGACCACCGACGAGATGCCGTCGCCTCGTCGGAATGGCCGGCACGGTGCGATCGTGCGCAGGAACAAGAGATCGTTCCGGCGGGTAGACGGCCGGCATTCGAGGTAGGCGGCGATCGCATCCCCGACGTCTTGCGGTAGCGGCAGCCGGACCTCGTAGCGCGACTTGCCGCAGACCCGTAGCGATCCCGTTTGCCACTCGATATCCGCGAGACGCAGTTGCGACACGTCACCGGCCCGCAGGCCGAGACGCACCAACAAAAGTACGATCGCACGATCACGCCGGCGCCCACCGACGTCGCCGTCACAGGCAGCGATCAGCCGGTCGACCTGCTCGGTCGACAGATACCGGGGCATGTCGACAAGCTGCCAATGAGCGTAGGCTGGAACGGCGCCGTCGAGACCTGCCTGACAACGGCCTGCGACTGCGAGATACCGCAGGAAGGCCCGCAGGCTCGTCGTCATCTTCTCGATCGTGCCACTCCCGCTATGGCTCGCCCGCTCCAGGAAGTAACTGCGGACATCGTTCGGCCTCCAGCCGTCCGGGTCAGATCGAAGCTCCATCATCAGGCCCGCGGCGTCGCGGGCGTAGAGCCTGACGGTGGCATCGGATGCGCCGCGATGCTTGCGCAGCCACGTCTTGAAGTCGGCGACCAGCTGCGGCTCGGCGGGTGCTGCCCCCACGGCCGCGGACCGGCAAAGGCCGAGCTCGACGAGGTGCCGACGAAAGAGCCTGGCACCGTAGATGGTGTGGTGGTTGCGCCGGCCGCCTTTGGCGCGTGGACACCGGCAAGTGCGCAGGTGCTCGCCGAACGCGGCGAGATCAACGTCCGTCAGGCCCACGCCTTGCTCGGCCATAACATGGCCGATGTGAGCCGCCGCTCGCAAATAGCGTACCGCTGTCTCGGGGCCATAGCCCTGCCGCTCCAGCGCCGCTGCAAACCCGTCAAGGTAAGGCCCGCTCGGCCCACTGCGCAGATGCCCCAGCATCTTCGCTGCCGAGAAGTACGTCTCCAACATGTCCGTCTCCGTATGTGACCGGCCATCAGTGGCCGACCCAACGGGGCCGCACGGGCGACTTGTAATGGAGAGCTCGAGAGCGGCAATACACAGGAAAATACGGTGATCGCGATTGGCAGCTCCCCATTACCGGCTTTGCCCATAAGGCAGG